>NZ_KI421453.1:0-485561 GCF_000472705.1 Mesorhizobium erdmanii USDA 3471
GGCCGTGATTGAGCGGCGCTCGCGGCCGATCGTGCAAACCTTCCGGACCAAACTCCCGATAACGCCCTAGCCATTTGTAGCCGCTCTTGCGCGAGATGCCGTAGGCCGCACACAGCTGCGTCATCGTCTCCTCGCCAGAAAGGCAGTCCACAACAAACCGGAGCCGCTCATCCATGATGCCAGTCTCTCGCCAAACCATCGCCGGTCCTCCCGGCGGACAAGAAAACTGTCACCCATCTAATCAGTCCATTCTGTTACCTATCTATCCGGTTCGGACACCGGGCACTTCTCCCCGTATAGTGACGGGGAGAAGTGGCTAATCCCGCGAAATAATCTCCTCGCCGTCGATGACGAGCCTCAGACCAAGGTCACCAGCCCTGCGGCGGGCGAGGAAACGCGGACGGCGCGTGGTCGAAACGCGGCCCTTGCGGCGATCCTGCGGCGGCAGCGTCTTGATGGCGGCGCCGAGCGATTCTTCCAGGGTGCGGGCGACGCCATCCGATTCGATCAACAGCATCGGCAGACGGTAGGCATCGGCCCAGGCGCGCCAGTCGGCGGCGACATCGTCGAGATCGTCTGCCACCAAAAGCGGCACCGACAGCATCGGATCGTTGTGCAGGAGTTCGAGGGTCACCGTGACATTGCCGTCCGGATCCTCCATGGCGCGGGCGGCAACGCCGCGAAACGCATTGGCCGGCAGAGCGATGATCGCCGGCACGCCGCTCATCTCGAGCAGGCGGCGGATCACTGCACCGCGGTGGTCGATGGTGAACGTCACGTCGCCGTAATCGTCGCGCGTGGCGTAGCTGACCATCTGGGGCAGTCGGAATGGGTCGAGGCGCATGTTGCGTCCCGCCCAGACTGGCTTCAGTCCGGTGTTCATAGAGTGCCTTCCTGTCTGTCTCCTGAGAGCCGGTGTCCGGTTCTCTCCGGGCCAGTTTTCCCGGCCTCGTTATGGGGAAACAGTAGCGCGGGCTCCTTACCGCCGCGCTTAAGAAAGTCGGTTAAATTTTGCTGATCTCAGGGATGGTTATCGGAATGCCACCGACCACAAGATGTCGAAAGGATCAGATAACCTTACCGGGATTCATGATGCCGGCTGGATCGAATGCGGTCTTTACCCGGCGCATCAGATCGATGGCCATCGGCGGCGCGGTGGCGATCAGTTCGTCGCGCTTCAGCTGGCCGATGCCGTGCTCGGCCGAGATCGAACCGTGGAAGGACCGCACGACGTCGTGCACGGCCTTGTTCATGGGATGGTAGAGGGCGAGAAACGTCTCGTCGTCGCCATCGACGGGCCGGGAAATGTTGTAGTGGAGATTGCCGTCGCCCATATGGCCGAAGCAGACCACGCGGGCACCGGCACTGACCGAAGCCACCACGCCGGCCGCCTCTTCGATGAAACGCGGGATCGATGCGATCGGCACCGAAATGTCGTGCTTGATCGAAGCGCCCTCAGGCTTCTGGCATTCGGGCAGCGTCTCGCGGAAATTCCAGAAAGCATCGCCCTGGGCAAGGCTTGCCGCGACCACCGCATCGCCAACGATGCCTTTCTCGAGACCGTCCGCCAGCACCTCCTCGACCAGCGCGCGTCCGTCGTCTTCCGAGCGGCCGGAGGAAACCTGCATCAGGACATACCAGGGCCAGTCGTCGGCCAGCGGACGCACGATACCTTGCCCATGCTTGAGCGTGAAATCGTAAGGTCTCCTGCCGATCAGTTCGAAGGCGGTGAGCGAAGCGCCGGCCCGGTCCGTCGCCAGGCTGAACAGCGACAGTGCTGCCTCGGGCGACGACAGGCCGGCGAACGCGACCTCGCGCCCCTTCGGCTTCGGGAACAGTTTCAGCACGGCGGCGGTGATGATGCCGAGCGTGCCTTCGGCGCCGACGAACAGGTTCTTCAAATCGTAGCCGGTATTGTCCTTCTTCAGCTTGCGCAGATCGTCGAAGACCTCGCCCGTCGGCAGCACCACTTCGACGCCGAGGCAGAGTTCGCGCGCATTGCCATAGGCCAGCACGCCTGTGCCCCCGGCATTGGAGGAAAGGTTGCCGCCGATCTGGCAGGAGCCTTGCGCGGCGAGAGACAGCGGAAACAGCCGGTCGGCGGCGTCTGCCGCCTCCTGCAGCGTCTGCAGGATGACGCCGGCCTCCGCCGTCACCGTGTTGGAGAGGACATCGATCTCGCGGATGCGGTTCAGCCGCGATAGCGACAGGATGATCTCGCGGCCGGATCTGTCCGGCACCTGGGCGCCGACCAGACCGGTGTTGCCGCTTTGCGGCACGATCGGCGTTCCCGTCTCGGTCGCCAGCCGCATGATCCGGCTGACCTCGTCGACGCTGCCCGGCCGCAGCACCAGCGATGTCGCACCATGCCAGAGCCCGCGCCGCTCGATGAGGTAAGGCGCGATGTCCTGCTCGTCGCGCAGCGCGTATTTGTCGCCGACAATCGCCGCGAAGCGGTCGATGAGAGCGGGATCTGGTTTTCGCGAAATTTCGGTCATGTGGGAAAACTATGTCGTGAGCTGTGCATTGTCACGCGGAGCGGCGGCACGCGAGAGCCGGTCGTTGATGGCTTCGCCAAGTCCATCGAAGGGAACCGTCTCGACGGCGATGGTGCGTGCGCCGCTGCGATCGAGTTCCTGCATGTAGGCGAAAAGATTGCTCGCCGCTTCGCGCAGATCGCCGGATACGGACAGATTGAGGAAGGCGACGGCACGGCGCCAGCCTTCGGCCCGTTGATCGCCGAAGGCAAGCAGCGCCTCACCCTCGTCAACATGTCCGGCATTGAGCCGAACAGCCGCGCCCGGCGCGTAATGCGAGGCGAGCATGCCCGGCGCCTCGATGCCGGCGGTATGGCCGCGCAACAGTTCCGCGCCGATGACCACTTCGATATCTTCGGCGGCAACACCGCCCGGGCGCAGCAGTCGCAACCTCTCCCCTTCGGCCTTGACGATGGTCGATTCCAGCCCGACCGGCGTCGCGCCACCGTCGACCACCAGCCTGATGCGTGCGCCGAGATCCGCCGCCACCGCTTGCGCCGTCGTCGCGCTGATCCTGCCGGACGAATTGGCGCTGGGCGCGGCAAGCGGCCTGCCGAGTTTTGCGATGAGATCGCCGCCAAAGCCCCTCGGCATGCGCAAGGCGATCGTATCGAGCCCGGCCGTGACCAGCGGATGGATGCCGTTGCCGGGCCGTTGCGGCAGCACCAGCGTCAGCGGGCCCGGCCAGAACGCCTGCGCCAGTTTCCGCGACAGCGGATCGAACACAGCGATGCGCTCGGCCATCGCCATATCGGCCACATGGGCGATCAATGGGTTGAAGCGCGGCCGCCCCTTGGCCTCGAAGATACGCGCCACGCCGATACCGTTGGTGGCGTCACCGGCAAGCCCGTAGACGGTCTCGGTCGGGATGGCGACGACATCGCCGCCCTGAAGCAAAGCCAGCGCCCGCTCCAACGCTTCGCCGACGGCAAGTATCTCAGCCACTCTCGTCACCTCGCAGATGCCGGCTGCGTAGTACGATGTCGGCTGTTGGGCAAGCCGGCTGTTGGCCGGAGAGGGCCTTGGCGATTTATCAATTCCTAAAATGCTACATTCCCGCGAAAGCCGGCATCAATTCCGGCCTGCTATATGAGCAGCTTCTGGGCAAAGGGGAGCAGGTCATCGTGTCTGGGCGTATCTTGCTGGGTATCGTCACCCTGGCCGCGTTGAGCGGTGGAGTTCAGGCCTCCTCACTGGTCTTTCCCGACGCGCCGGCCAAGACGCCCTCGATCCTTGCACTGAAGGCAGCCGAGACCAGGGCAAGCGATGTGGTGTCCGTCGTTGCGCTCGGCGAGCCCGATGTCACCTATGAGCCCGATGTCACCGATGAGAAGGTGGCGGCGATCCCCAGCGCACCCGAGGCACGGCACGGCTTCATGCGAGGCCCGATGATCATTCGCGGTGGCGTCGTCGGCGGCGATTTCACGCCACCGACACAAGCCAAGGCCCCGGCCGCGACCACCGCCGCTGCTCCTGCGCCGGCCCAGACGACCGCATCGGCGGCTCCAGCACCGGCCACGCAAAAGAAGCGGGCCGCACCGGCAGCCGCATCGCCCCCCGCTCCCGGGGTCGGCAAGGTCAAGTAGCGGCCAACGATTGTTGGGCTGGCAGATCGTTGACAGCTTGACGGCGCCCTGCGCACCATTGCCGCGCGAGCTCGTCCCGTCATATCTGGCCAGTCGAGGCCGCCGCCTGAATTTGGTCAAGCGATTCAGGCAAAGGGGCGGCTGGCAGACGGACTTCGCCGTCAAAAAGGGGGGTTGATCATGAGACTATCCAAGACCGTTACGGTGGCCGGGCTTCTGCTGGCGTCGCTGCTTGGCGCCAGTTCGGCGCAAGCCGATGCCATGCTGGGATCCTATGTCGCGCGCATTTCCCATCGCGACCATCAGGCAAGCGACGGCTATGCGCTGGACAGCGCCGCGCAGATGGTGCGGCAGGACCGCGCCAACTGGCACAAATTCCATCGCCGCGACAGCGACGATCAGGGTGATGGTTGGTTCAGGACCAACGACCAGCGCGCCGACCTGCAGCGCATGCTGGAGCGCCCCGGCGCGATGAGTTCCTCGACCAAGCGCGCCATCGTCAATGGCGAGCCGCTGATCCAGGTCGACGTCTACGAAAACAGCGTGCGCGTCAGCATCCTGGAGAACTGATCCGGGCAATCTGGGCTCAAAAAAAGAGAGGGCGACGCTGATGCGCCGCCCTCTCTTTCGACAGAGCCAGGTTGAACTCTCAGGCCGCTTCGTCCTTTTCGTCGTCTTCTTCGGACTCGCCGTCTTCGGATTCTTCTTCGTCCTCGGCGTCATCGCCTTCGGCCTTCATGTCGGCGTCGTCTTCATCGGATTCTTCGCCGTCTTCGTCGTCGCCTTCTTCCTCGTCACCGTCCTCGGCGTCAGAATGATCGGCGGCCTCGACAGCCGTGGCAGCGGCATGATCGAGGGTGGTTTCGGAAGCGGATTCAAGCGCCTCGGCCTGGCCTGAGGTTTCTTCAGTCACTTCGATTTCGTGATCGGAATTCATGGAAGCCTCCGTTGGGTTGGGGAACATGTCCCTTTTGCCACGGAGAGATCATCGTCATATGACTGTAAGCCGGCTCGAACGGTCGGCTCGAAGATATTTTTGGTGGCTTCTCAACCAGCGATTTTCGAGAAATCCGCGACCTGACCGGTGGCTGCGCGGATGCGCGTGAGAAGCGCCAGACGGTTGGCACGCACCGCCAAGTCCTCATCATTCACTAGAACACCTTCGAAGAATGAATCAACGGGTTCGCGCAACGCGCTAAGCGCCAGCATGGCGGCGGAAAAGTCTTCGTTTTGAATCGCTTCGCCGGCTTGCTTCTCGGCCTGATTCACCGCCGCAAACAGCGATTTCTCAGCATTTTCCCTGAACAAAGCCGGCTCAACGGTGTCGGCGATCGCCGTTTTCTTCTTTTCCTCGGCGGCCAGGATGTTGGCCGCGCGCTTGGTGCCGGCGAGCAGGTTCTTGCCGTCCTCGGTGTCGAGGAAGGAGCCCAGTGCTTCGACGCGGCGCACGATCTGCAAAAGGTCATCCGACTGCGGCGTGATAACCGAGTCGATGAGATCATGCCGCGCGCCCTGATCACGCAGATAGACCTTGAGGCGGTCGTGGAAGAACGAGAGAAGGTCGGCGATGAACGGCGACAACGAGGCCGTCAGCTCCATCAGGCGCTGGCCGTCGAAGAACTCTCGCTCCTGATCGGCCGAGCCAAAAGTCTCTGCACTTGCCTTCGCCAACCCGCCTTTCAACAAGTTCGAAATCAGGCCCGCTTCCGACAACAGTCGGCTGGTCCCCTTGTATTCGCGAATCCGGGCATCGAGCATCGCGACCACGCCACGGCTCTCTGCCCCTTCGCCTTTTTGTTCATACACGGCAAGGGCGGAAGAGACTGAAGCAGCAATGGCAATGGCCAACGAGAGCTTCAGCTTGTTCTCCAGAATGATCCTCACCACGCCAAGCGCCGCCCTTCGCAGCGCGTAGGGATCCTTCGACCCCGTCGGCTTTTCATCGATCGCCCAGAAGCCGACCAGTGTGTCGAGCTTGTCGGCCAGCGCCACCGCAACCGACACCGGATCGCTCGGTACGTAATCGGAGGGGCCTTGCGGCTTGTAGTGTTCCTCGACGGCAGCGGCCACGGACCGGTGCTCGCCCTGGAGCAGCGCGTATTTGCGGCCCATGGCGCCCTGCAATTCGGGAAACTCTCCGACCACTTCGGTGGTCAGATCGGCTTTGGCGAGGACGGCAGCGCGAGCAGCCAGCATCCGATCTGCTCCGACGGTCGGCGCCAGTTCTTCGGCTAGTTCTTTGATCCGCTCCACCCGCTCGCCTTGCGTGCCGAGCTTGGCGTGGAACGTCACATTGAGATGATCGAGCCGGGCCATGCGCTGGTCGAGCGGCTTCTTCAGATCGAGTTCGAATTTTTTCGCCGATGTCTCGAGTTCAGCAAGATCAGGCAAATCGCCCTGGTCGGTCGTCCAGAAATAGAGCGCGTCGGAGAGACGGGCGCGCACCACCTTGCCGTTGCCGTGGGCGATCTCCTTGCCGCCATCCTTGGGCTCGATGTTGGCGGTGAGGATGAAGCGGTTGGACAACGCCTCGCCTTCACCTTGCGGGCGCGTGACAAAGCACTTCTGGTTGGCGCGGATGGTCAGCCGGATGACTTCGGCCGGAATGGCAAGGAACGCCTGCTCGAACTCGCCCATCAGCACGACGGGCCATTCGACCAGCCCGGAGACTTCCTCCAGCAAGCCTTCATCCTCGACCAGGTCGAGCCCGTTGGCGAAGGCAAGGTTGCGGGCGTCGGCAAGGATGATCTCCTTGCGCCGGTCGGCGTCGAGCACGACCTTCGCCGCCTCCAGCTTCGAGACGTAGTCGTCGAAGCGGCGGACGATGATTTCGCCGGGCGCCAGGAAACGGTGGCCATAGGTAACGTTGCCGGAGCGGATGCCGTCGATCTCGAAATCGACCACGACCGGCTCCTCGGTCTCCGGCCCGAAAGTGCACAGGATCGATTGCAGCGGCCGCACCCAGCGCAGCGACCCCGGCTTGGCCGAGGCCGGCCCCCAGCGCATGGATTTCGGCCAGGGGAAATTGCGGATAATGCCAGGCACCAGCTCGGCGATGATCTCCTCGGCCGCCCTGCCCGGCTTCGAAATGTGGGCGACATAGAAATCGCCCTTTTTCGGGTCGGAATGGACATGCGCCTCGGCGACCGAGGACAGCCCGGCCTTGCGCAGGAACCCCTGGACCGCCTGTTCCGGGGCCGATGTCGACGGCCCCTTGATGTCCTCGTGAATATCCTTCGAACGGGCGGTGAGGCCACGGATATCAAGCGTCAGACGCCGCGGCGTCCAATACTCGCGCGCTGCCTCATAGGTCAGACCCGACTCGACCAGACCGTCGGTCAGCATCTTCTTCAGGTCGCCCGCCGCCTTGCGTTGCATGCGCGCGGGGATTTCCTCGGAACGTAGTTCTAGAAGCAGGTCGGGCATAGGGTCAGCTCATGCGGGAGAGTGGTCCGCGCGGGGCATAGCAACTCGGCTGGCCGCTGTCACCCTTTCCGCGCGACGATCGCCGACTTCGGCTGATTTCCAGAAATTGTGGCCGCCCTGTCGGGCAGCGATGATCCGGCCCGTCCTTGGATCAAAGATTTCCATGAACCGAACGCAGCGCTGAAGCGACACACGCTCAGGCAGGAAACTATTGGCTGAACGATCATGAAAACGGCATCCAGACTTCTGCAGATCGTCGCGCTCAGCGCCTGCTTCACCGCGCAGGTGCACGGCGCCTTCTCGATGCCGGGCGTGCGGCAGGCGCTGCGGACGATGGCTGGCCCGAGTGGCCAGATCCTGTCGCCGATCAGCGCTTCCCTCGAAATGACGAAGGGGACCTGAAGCAGAGCTTTGTTTGGACGCAATTCCCGTGGGAAAACCGCTTCGCACTCTTCCTGGAATTGCTCAGGCCGCCAATCCACCCGCCTGCGTCTTCAAAAACGCCTCGCCGCAGGCTTTCGCCAGATTGCGCACCCGCAGGATGTAGCTCTGCCGCTCGGTGACCGAGATCACGCCGCGCGCGTCGAGCAGGTTGAAGACATGGCTGGCCTTGATGCACTGGTCGTAGGCCGGGAAGACCATCTTGTGCATCGGCAGATTGTCGTTCGATGCCGGCGCACCGGCCTCAAGCAGTGCCTTGCACTCGGCCTCGGCGTCCTCGAAATGCCTGAGCAGCATCGCCGTGTTGGCGTATTCGAAGTTGTGGCGCGAATATTCCTGTTCGGCCTGCAGGAAAACGTCGCCATAGGTCACCTTGTCAGCGCCCTCACGGCCGTTGAAGTTGAGGTCGTAGACATTGTCGACGCCCTGCACATACATGGCCAACCGCTCCAGCCCATAGGTCAGCTCGCCGGCCACCGGCGCGCATTCGATGCCGCAGACCTGCTGGAAATAGGTGAACTGCGAGACCTCCATGCCGTCGCACCAGCACTCCCAGCCCAGCCCCCAGGCACCGAGCGTCGGGCTTTCCCAGTCGTCCTCGACAAAGCGGATGTCATGTAGCAACGGGTCCACGCCGATCGCCGCCAGCGAGCCGAGATAAAGCTCCTGCAGGTTCGGCGGGTTCGGCTTCAGGATCACCTGGTACTGGTAGTAATGCTGCAGCCGGTTCGGGTTTTCGCCATAGCGGCCATCCTTGGGACGGCGCGAAGGCTGGACATAGGCGGCGTTCCAGAGCCTTGGTCCGAGCGCGCGCAGCGTCGTTGCCGGATGAAACGTGCCGGCGCCGACCTCCATGTCGTAGGGCTGCAGGATGACGCAACCATAGGCCGCCCAGTAATTGTGCAAGGTCAGGATCAGCCCCTGGAACGAGCGGTTGGGGTGCATGTGGGCGGGGATTTCAATCGTCACGGGTGGCCTCGACAGCAAAGGCTAGCTTGCCGGCACGTCCTAGAGACACGGCGTTGAAGCGTCAAGCAAAGGCGCGTCGGATGCGTAGCAATCGTGGCTTTGCTGCGCGATGTTGAAGGTTCGCCGGAGACTGGCCCATTGCCCGCCTCGAGAGGCTGCGGTCATTTCGATCTCTCTACAACCCGACGCACAGGTTCAGCCATGTCCAGTTCCATCATCGTCCGTTCCGTCACACGCCAGGATTTCGACCGATGGTTGCTACTATGGGACGGCTACAACGCATTTTATGGCCGCTCAGGCGACACGGCACTGCCAAGCGAGATCACTACCATGACATGGTCGCGCTTCTTCGATGCCTATGAGCCGGTGCATGCGCTGGTGGCCGAAAGCGAGGGACAACTCCTCGGCCTCGTGCATTATCTCTTCCATCGCAGCACGACGGCGATCGCACCGAACTGTTACTTGCAGGACCTTTTCACCACGCAGGCTTCGCGTGGAAAAGGCATAGGCCGGGCGCTGATCGAGGGCGTCTACGAGCGCGCCCAGGCCGCCGGCTCAGGCCGGGTGTATTGGCTGACGCACGAGACCAATGAGACGGCCATGAAGCTCTATGACAAGATCGGCGAGCGCTCCGGATTTGTAGTCTATCGAAAGCTGTTCTAACCCAGTTTTCGGCGCATCGGCGGGCGTTGGACGGCGGTTCAAAACGGAAACGGGGCTCCGAGAGCCCCGTTCGCATCATTACAATGAGCTTGCTCACCCCTTCGGAGCAGGCACCGGCTCGGGCTTGACCTTCGGGGTTTCCTGCGCCGTGTTGGACTCGATCGGCGGCAGACCCTTCATCAGCTTCTGCTGCAAGGTGGCGAGCACATCGGGATCGGGCTTCAAGTCGCGGGCCTGATTCCATTGGAAGGTGGCTTCCAGCTTGCGGCCGACGCGCCAGTAGGCGTCGCCGAGATGATCGTTGAGAACCGGATCTTCCGGCTTCAGCGATACGGCGCGCTCCATCTCGCGCACAGAGTCGTCGAACCTGCCCATGCGGAAATAGGCCCAACCCAGGGAATCGACGATGTAACCGTCGCTTGGCCTGAGGTCGACGGCCTTCTGGATCATCGCCAGGCCTTCTTTCAGGTTGGTGTTCATGTCGACCCAGGAATAGCCGAGATAGTTCAGCACCTGCGGCTGATCGGGCTGCAGTTCCAGCGCCTTGCGGAAATTCGGCTCGGCCTTCGGCCATTCCTTCAGGCGCTCATAGGCGATGCCGCGCTGATAGAAGATGTTCCAGTTGGCCGCGGTCGGCGTCTTCAGCACCTCGACAGCCTTGTCGTAGAGGTTGGCGGCCGAGCGGAAATCATCCTTCGAGGAATAGACCCCGCCGAGCGCCAAGTAGGCGCGCATGTCGTTGGGGTGGGCCTCGACGAACGCCTTCAGATGGGTGATCGCCTCGTCATGACGGTCGAGATCGGCAAGGTTGAGGCCAAGCTGCAGGTCCGAAAGCTCCTTCAGTGGCGAGGTATCAGGAATCCGCCGATAGAGCGCGATGGCGCCCTCGCCGTCCTTCAACTGTTCGGCGACGGCGGCGAGCTGCACGAGAGCCGCGTCGCTGTCTGGCCGCAGGGCCAAGGCATATTGCAGGTAAAGGCGAACGAACGGCTCGCCACCGCCACGGTTGAGCGCGGTGGCGAGATCGAGCAGGATTTCGGAAGCGCCGTCAGACGGGCCAGAGACGAAGGGCGCGATCTTGTCGCCCTTGGCGATCCGGTCGCGCAAGGCGACGATTTCCAGCTTGCCCGGCGAAAACGCCTCGGCCTGGTCGAGCACCGAGACCGCCTTGCCCTTTTCGCCCTTGCGGGCCAGGAACGAGGCATAGGCCTGCGCGTTGCGAATCCAGGTTTCAGGCGCGGCACCGCCGGCGGTGGTATCCTGCATCGTCGCGGCGTAGATCGCCTCGGCCTTTTCGGGCATGCCGGAGGCATCGGCGATCAGCGCGCGGTGGAAGGACTTGAACAGGCCGAACCAGTCCGGCCCCTGCAGCTTATCGATGGAAGCCATCGCATCGGCGGCCTCACCTGCGCCTTGCTGCGCCCAGCCGGACATGACGCCGGAGATCAATCGGTCGAGGTCGGATTCCAGCGACAGCTTGAGCCAGTACTGCGCCTTGGCGAAATCCTTCTTGTGGAAGGAATCGACCGCCAGCGCCAGGCGCGAGAAACGCTCGACATCGGGCACTTGCTTGAGCTTGTCGGCATAGACCAGGGATTCATCGAAGCGGCCTTGCGCGATCAGCGACAACATCAGGCTCTGCTGCAGGCCAGTGTCGCTCGGATCGAAGGCCAATGCCTGCTTGTAATAGGCGATGGCGCTGTCGAGGTCGTTGTCGCCTTCGGCGATACGGGCGGCCAGATAGGCGCCCGAGAACGACGAGATCTTGACCGGTTCGGTGGATTGCTTGGCATAGGCCGGCAAAGCCGAGATCGCCATGCCCGTCACAATTGCCAGCCTTGTCAGCCAGCGCGCACGTCCTTGCTGCATCATATCCCTTTCAGCCACGCGCCATCTCCGCGTCAGCGGGATCGACGTAGACTCGATCTTTCCGGGCAAAGCATGGCCTTTTTGGGGTCGCGCTTCAATCCGCCTGAAATTCACAATCGGGTCACCCGATTAACAAACCATGGCGACGCACAACACTATCGGTTCGGCACGATAGCAGATCGTGCCTGGGAACTACAGAGTGGGAACCCTGACATCGCGATACCCGCCTGCCGCCACAATGGTGCACAGGCTTGCCCACTCGCAACCCTGGCAGGCTTCGCGCGTCACGCCGGCTGAAAAGGCCGCGCGCAGGCTGGCGAGCGTTGCCGCGTCGAGGCTCAAGCGGGCGCCGGCCCGGATCGGCCGGGCCAGCAGCACCCCGACATCGCGTGCAGCCAGCCGGTCGCGTTCGATGACGCTGTCGTTGAGACAATGCAGTTCCGGTTCATCGAGCAAGGGCGCGCAGACATCGTCCGGGCCGGAGACGAGGAGGATGTCCTCGCCCCGGCTCAGGCGCTCCGCGATCGCGTCATAATTGGCGGTGAAGGCGGGGCTGTATCCCTTGCCCACATAGGTGAGCAGGCAAAGGAGGTGATGGGCGCGCAGCCTAATAGTCACGGATTGGCCGGCTTCGCCTTGCCGCCGCGAAGCGCCATCAGTGTCGCGGCACCAAGTGCCGACTTCAGCAATCCGCCGACGATGAACGGCAGGAAGCCGAAAGTGATGGCCTGTTCCGCCCCGATCATGGCGGCGAGCCATGCCGTGCCGAGCGCCAGACAGGCAAGGTTGCCGAGCAGCATGGCGGCGAAGGCAAGCACCACCCTGTTGCCGTTCCAGCCGCGTTCGGCCAGCCAGCCAACCAGCGCGCCGGTGGCCGGGAACGCGAAGAGATAGCCGCCGGTCGGCCCGACAAAATGTGCCACGCCGGCAGCGCCTCCAGCCAGAACCGGAAAACCGACCGCGCCTTCGACAAGCCATGCGGCGATGGTGACCGCGCCAAGCCGCCAGCCATAGAGCGCGCCGATCAGGGTCACGGCGAAGGTCTGCATGGTTATCGGGACCGGCACCATCGGCACCTCGATGTATGACGACAGCGCCAGGAACGCCGTGCCGAGCGCGACGGCGCCGGCCTGCCAGGCGAGGGAGCGATCCTGAAGCCGGAGCGGGCTGAACGACGGCTTGCTGGACGAGAACGCGACATCTGTCATGGGGATTCCTTCGACCGTTTTGAAATTATAGATAATTTCTGATTTCGATCTATTATCGAATCCACATTTCGGAGGAGATGGCAAGTGCAATGACTTTTGGACAGTGCAAATTCGTCATCCTATGGCGAAGTAAGGAGCGAAGCGACGCGGCGAAGACCATAGGATCCATTCCGCGAAATGGAGGCGTCGCCACGCTGCAGAATTCTGTTCAGCCGCATCCTCCACCAAGGTCACGGAATGGATCCCTGGGTCTGCGCACCGCTTCGCGGCGCTACGCCCAAGGATGACGAAGTCTCTGTGACCCGGTCAACCTCCGACCTACCCGACGATGGCAAAAGCTTCGCGCACCCCGCCGGAGGCGGTCTTGACCGGCTTGCGGCCGATCCACTGGACATGACGCCCCAGCGTCGCGGCGGCCGATTCGGTGTTTCCCTGCCGCAAGGCGGTCAGGATCGCGCGGTGGTCCTGATCGGTGCGCGCCTCCCATTCCGAGCGCCATGCCGCGAACAGGAAGCGGGCGCTGGCCGCATGCAGATCATCGATGGTGGCGAGCAGACGCGGCATGCCGCAAGGCGCCAGGATCAAGCGATGAAAGGCGCGGTTGGCTTCTTCCCAGGACCTGACGTCCCGGGACTTGTCGCCGGCCTTGGTCGCCTCCTCCGCCAGGTTCAGAATGGCTGACGTCAGATGCGGCGCGGCATGGCGCAGCGCCAACACCTCAAGCGCGGCCCGCATTTCCGCGACTTCCTTGACCTCGCCGAGATCGAAAGCCGCGACGCGCACGCCGCGGCGCGGTTCGCTGACGGCCAGGCCTTGCGCCTCAAGCCGACGGAACGCCTCGCGCACCGGCACATGGCTGGTGTGGAACTCCTCGGCGATATGATCCTGGCGCAGCCGGGCCCCAGGCTCGATCGCGCCCGAGATGATGCGATCCGCCAGCGTCTTGCTGATGCGCACCGCGATGGTGTCGTCCGTGCCCTTTGCCATGTTTTATAGATAATTTGCGGCAAGGCCGCTTGTCGAGACGGCGGCGAGACATATCACCCCAACGGATAAGAATTTAAGCAGCTCCCGCCATTCCACTACATTTCTCCGACTGAGAGATGTTATTGTACCCACCATCCACAAGAATCGAACGGTCGTCCTCATTGAGCAAGTCATTTTCACCTTTTAACAGGCCCAAAAAACAGCGCGAATTGTTCGAGGCTATCAATGACGCAGTCCGAGCCGCTGCTGAAGCACGACGTGAATTTGCGATCTCGGGAGAAAACGTTATGGTCTATCGCCATGGACGCAATTGGTCTTTGCAACAATCAGCCAACCCGGATGAAATATCAAAATTTTCAGAAGCGAGTATGGAAGTAACTATCCGGAGATCGGATATAATAGACCATAACATATCCTCCATCGATAAATACATCTCCGATTTGGCGGACGGACACGAGAAACTTATGTTTCAAAGCGTCATTTCCTTAGCAGATGAGGTAACCGCTAAAACGGGAAATGTTGTAGTATCTGGACCCAACGTCGGCGCAAGCATGCTGGAAGCCCTTCGCAAAGTTCGGTTCGGAACCGATCGATATGGCAGACCAACGGGGCCAACTTTAGTTGTTCACCCAACGATGGCAAAAAAACTAAAAGAGATGGAATCCAAGCAAACGAGGCAAGAGCTAGAAGAGTGGGAAATAACAACAGCTGTCAAAGAGGCCGAGGCGACATCTGATGAGGTCGAACGCATTCGTAGATTTCGGTGGACCCCGTGAGAGTTGCCATTTGCATAGGCTGCAATAGCTATCAATTTATAGGTAATTTAGCGTCTGCCGAAACGGACGCCACCAGAATTTTCCACGTATTGACGAATCCCGACATTGGAAAATACGATCCATTACATTCTAGGCTTCTCCTCTCACCAACACTCGCTCAAGTGCGATCTGCACTTGACGATTTACTGTACTCTTCTAAGATTAAGATAGTTGACGTCACTATATTTTTTGCGGGACACGGCGGAGTTTTCCTGGACACATTCTACCTAGCGCTAGCTGACACGGACGTAAGTAAGATTGCATTGACCGGTCTAAGCTTCGCCGATTTGGCGAAGATCGTTGTGGCCGCTCAGCCGTTGCAGGCCAATTTCGTGCTGGATGCGTGTCATAGCGGCGGATTGGGCTTTGACCTACACTCGATCCTGACACAATCTCTAACAGGCACCGCCCAAAACACCGGCTTCTCTGCCCTGGCAGCCGCTGCAGCCAACGAAGCAGCCTTTGAGAATAGCAATGGAGGGGTTTTTACCGGGAACCTCCTTGCTATCCTTCAGGGTTCAGAAATCGTCCAACGATCGAAACCTTATCTAGACTTGGCCGAAATAGGCAGCGTGATCAGAGTATCGGAAGGACGAGCTGACCAGCAAACAGTGTCAGTCTGGGTGCTAAATTTGCAAGGCCCGAACCGATTCTGCCTGAATCAACATTACGAAGGATCACCGTCGCGATATCCCGATCATGCAGCTGAATCACTTGGCAAACGGCTAAACATAGGGTCGGCAAACATTTCAGCTCTGAAACGCATCGCTTTAGAGATACCTGACGAAGTCGATGCTATGAAGATTGCAGGCTTGATCGAGCGCGTGACGTCTGAACTGCCCTTGGGAAGCGTACCGGATTTTCTCGGAGGTCTCGCCGAGGGTTTCGCGGAAGCTGCACGGAACAGCTCCGACCCATTTGCAGAGCAACGGGTACTGAGCCTGATTGCTGGTCAGCTAGTTCGCATTGTGAATGTGGTTCCGTCAGCTCAAATCTACATAGCCCAAATTACGCGGCGTATTCTTGAGGTCGATCGGGCGGCGCTTCGGCTAGTGCTAGAAAAATTGGATCAGCATGAATTTGGCCTGCTATCCCGCGAAGGCCTTCCCGAATTGTTCTACCTTCCACCTCGAATTTCGGCCTTGCTGGGGCAAATCGGTGCCTTATCTGTCGCTACAGAAGACGAGGCCGAGCTAGAGTTTCTTGAGCGACTGACCACCCTTCTCCTAAAAATTTACGGAAATTCCGTTTTAACTGTTAGCGAGGAGCAAGCCGCGCCCCTCGCCGTTTTTCTAAGCGCAGCACACCTTCGCGGCTGGCAAGACATTCATGAGGAGGTCATCTGCAGACTATTCGCAGATCTTGTAGCGAACCACGGACTCGTAGCCCACCACGATCTCGGTGGACAAGACGCGTTGGCCGTGCTGAGGAGGAGGTATCAACCGCTTCGTAATCCAGATAGACGGCTGTTTCAACAGCCGTCTGATCTGGCAACGGTAATCGTCGCTTTTGCAGCCTTGACTGGCTTGGACGATGTGGTCGACAGCCAAATGATACTCGTCGACCACCTCGCACTCAATTTCTTCGAGCCACAGGACGTCCATCAACTTGGAGAAACAGGCCCTCTAGAGGGTATTAACCGCGGATATGCCATCGGAAATGGAATTTGGACTTGTGCCGATTTTCGGCGAGAGTGGCGTGATGGGCTAGGAGAAAAGTTCTTGTCGCCCTCAAAAGAGAATTTCTATGCCACGCTGTGGAGTGCACTCGCCCTAGAAGACCGAGTGCCGTGGTTCGTGGTGGCATCAAGCATCGCGTTGCCAGAGCCAAAGAATTTTGTGTTTAAAGTCGTCTGAGGTCGATTGATTGGATTTCAGAGCGAGTTCAAACGCGAATCGTTCAGTTCACCCGGCTGATGCAGAAGTCGATGACGTCGATCAGCGCGGACTTCTGCGGCGTTTCTTCCAGCGGCGCCAGTGCATCGCGGGCGATCTCGCCGAAATGGCGGGCTCGCCCGATGGTGTCGGCGATGGCGCCGTGGCGGGTCATCAGGCCGATCGCTTTTTCGAGGCCCGCGTCGTCGACGACATTGTCCTCGATGGCGCGCTTCCAGAAGGTGCGCTCGGCCTTGGTGCCGCGCCGGTAGGCGAGGATGACCGGCAAGGTCACCTTGCCCTCGCGGAAATCGTCGCCGACATTCTTGCCCAGATCCTTGCTGGTGCCGCCATAGTCCAGCGCATCGTCGATGAGCTGGAAGGCAAGACCGAGATTCATGCCGTAGGAGCGCAGGGCGGCGCGATCGTTGCGGGTCGCCTGGGCGATGACCGGTCCAACTTCGGCGGCAGCCGAAAACAGCGCCGCGGTCTTGGCCTTGATGACGGCGAAATGCTCGTCCTCGGTGGTTTCGAGGTTCTTGGCGGCGGCAAGCTGCATGACCTCGCCCTCGGCGATGATCGAGGCCGCGCTCGACAGGATGTCGAGCGCTTCCAGCGAGCCGACATCGACCATCATGCGGAAGGCCTGGCCAAGCAGGAAGTCGCCGACCAGCACGCTCGCCTGGTTGCCCCAGATCATGCGGGCGGTCTTCTTGCCGCGGCGCATGCCGCTCTCGTCGACGACGTCGTCATGGAGCAGCGTCGCCGTATGCATGAATTCGACCGAGGTGGCGAGCTTGACGTGCCCTTCGCCGGCATAGCCGAACATCTGCGCGGCAGCGAGCGTCAGCATTGGCCGCAGCCGTTTGCCGCCGGACGATATCAGATGATTGGCGACTTCCGGGATCATCTCGACATCGGAGCCGGCCTTGGACAGAATCAATTCGTTGACGCGCCCCATATCGGCCGCCGTCAGATCGATGAGGTCCTTGATGGAGGCGGGTTCCCGCTTCCCGTTTTCGATGTTGAGAACGACACCCACGAAATCACTCCCGTCTTGGTATAACGCGTGCGACGGCACCCTTAGTCCCAATATGAACTCTATGGCGGCGGATACGGCCACGGCAAGTGGCGAATTGGCGCGGCGTGGTGACAGCCTGTTAACGATCGCGGTGGGAACAGGCCCTGCCACGGCATTCCCCGGCCGTTTACATCAATGGCGCAAACTGCGAGTTTCATACGATGATAGAGCTTGTCCGCACCAACGATGCCGTGATCATCTCCTTTGTCGAGTCGCTGATGCGCGACGCCGGCATCGCCTGCTTTGTCGCCGATCAGAATATGAGCATTCTCGAAGGGTCGATCGGTCTTTTGCAAAAGCGCGTCATGATCGACGCCGACCAGGCCGATGCGGCGCGGCGTATCCTGAAAGATGCCGGCATCGAAAACGAAATCCGCCAGAAGTAATGGCTGAAGCCGCCGCCCTTGCCCCGGACACGCCGGCCCACACGGTCGACGCGTTCCATCGAGGCCGATTCTGGCTAGTACAGCCCAAGCATGGCGGACATCGTGCCGGGATGGACGCGATGATGCTGGCGGCATCGGTGCCATCCTCGTTTGACGGACGCCTGGCCGATTTCGGCGCCGGGGCGGGAGCTGCCGGCCTGGCGGTGCTGTCGCGCTGCCCGGCCGCCAAGGCCGTGCTCGTCGAACGCGCGCCGGAAATGGCGGCCTTTGCCGCGGCCACCCTTGCCCATCCCGGCAACGCCCATCTCAGTGATCGCGCATCGGTGCTTGTCGCCGATGTCGCGGTTTCGGGCCAGGCCAGAGGAGCTGCCGGTCTGGCCGACAATGACTTCGACTACGTCATCATGAATCCGCCCTTCAACGCCGCCCGGGACCGCGCCACGCCTGACCGGCTGCGAAAAGAGGCGCATGTCATGGAAAACGGGCTGTTCGAGCGCTGGATCCGCAGTGCGGCGGCGGTGGTCAGGCCGCGCGGCGGGCTTGCCGTCATCGCGCGCCCCGAACAGCTCGGCGCCATTCTCGAAGCGATGTCAGGCCGTTTCGGCGATGCCGAAATGCTCGCCGTGCACCCTCGCCCCGACGCCGCGGCGATCCGCATCATTGTGCGGGCAGCGCTAGGCGCGCGCGGAAAGCTCGCCATCCGCCCGCCGCTGATGCTTCACGCGCAATCGGGCAACGGGCCTGACGAGCGCAGCGAAATGATCACCAACGGCCTCGCCTCGCTGTTTGGAGATTGAGCTATTCCTGGCCGCCGCATTGCCGTTGGCCGGGAAATCCCTACATGCCAGCAACCCATCGACCGGAGACCGCGCCCTCGTGAAACGCCTTTTCAACCGACTGCTGCCGAAATCCTGGCGCTCCACTGTCGTCACCATTCCGGTCATCCGGCTCCAAGGTACAATCATGGCCGGCGGCCAGTTCCGGCAGAATCTGTCGCTGGCCTCCACGGCCGGCCTCATCGAAAAGGCGTTTTCCTTCGATGCGCCGGCAGTCGCCATCTCGATCAATTCGCCCGGCGGGTCGCCGGTGCAGTCGCGGCTGATCTTCAAGCGCATCCGCGACCTGGCGATTGAAAAGAACAGACAAGTTCTGGTCTTCGTCGAGGACGTCGCGGCCTCGGGCGGCTACATGATCGCGGTTGCCGGCGACGAAATTTTTGCAGATCCGTCCTCGATCGTCGGCTCCATCGGCGTAGTCTCGGCATCGTTCGGCTTTCCGGAGCTGATGAAGAAGATCGGCGTAGAGCGCCGTGTCCACACCGCCGGCCAGAACAAGGCGGTACTCGATCCGTTCAAGCCCGAGAAGAAGGAGGATATCGAGCGGCTGAAGGCGCTGCAGCTCGAGGTGCACGATACCTTCATCGATCTGGTCAAGGAACGTCGCGGCACGAAGCTGAAGGACGATCCGGACCTGTTCACCGGTTTGTTCTGGACCGGAAAGAGGGGTTTGGAACTCGGCCTCGTCGATGCGCTCGGCGACATGCGCACCGTGCTGAAGACCCGGTTCGGGTCCAAGACCCAGCTGAGATTGGTCTCGGCGCCGCGCGGTTTCCTCAGTCGCTTCGGTCTGTTCGGTTCGAACAAGGGCTTTTCAGCGCCCGATATTGCCGCAGCTGCCGCCAGCGGCGTTATCGATGCGGCGGAAGAGCGCGCATTGTGGGCTCGCTTCGGGCTTTGAAAACTTAGCAGAACCGTCTACCATAAGAGCTTCTAGTCCTATGCATGCCGTTTTCCCAAAACCGGACACAGTTTTGGGCGACATGCATTAACCGACCCGACCGGCCGCCTTCGCCGGCCCAGCGTGGGAGGAGTTTTGGTATGCCGCAGATCATTTTCTTCACCGCCGTCGGCGTCGCCGCCTATTTCGGCTACCGCACCTTCGTGCGCGAAGCCGAGCGGGTGACGGCAAAGGTGCGGCGCACCGAAAAGCAGGCGGCCAATGGCGCGATGGGAACGCTGGTCAAGGATCCAAAGACCGGCGAATACCGGCTGGCCAAGGACTGAGCATCATTTCGCTTACATCAGTCGCGGCGGACACCGACATCGGTTCGCGTATTTGGCATGCGCATGCCAAGATCAATCTGGCGCTGCATGTCACCGGCCGGCGCCCTGACGGTTATCACCTGATCGAAAGCCTGGCGGTGTTCACGCGTTTTGGCGACCGGGTCGAGATCGCGCCTGCGAACAGCGACGATTTCATCGTGTCCGGCCGCTATGCACCGGCGGTTCCGGTCGACGCCAGCAATCTGGTGCTCAAGGCGCGCGATGCCTTGCGGCGCGAGGCCGGCTCCGAGCGCACTCCGCCCGTCTCCATAAAGCTCGAAAAGAACCTGCCGGTCGCGTCCGGTGTCGGCGGCGGGTCGAGCGATGCGGCGGCCGTATTGCGCGGCCTGGCGCAGACATGGGCCTTGGACATTGACGACGCCGGACTGGCACGGATCGGGCTGTCGCTTGGCGCCGATGTGCCGATGTGCCTGGCGGCAAAGCCGCTGGTGGCGCGCGGCATTGGTGACGAGCTGTCGATGGTGCCGGACTTTTCCGCGCTAGGGCTGGTGCTGGTCAATCCAGGCATGCCGGTCTCCACGGCGGATGTCTTCGCGGCACTTTCCCGCCGCGACAACGAACCCCTGCCGCCGCTGCCGCGCAGCATCGATTTTCACAGCCTGCGCAACTGGCTGGAGGCGACCCGCAACGATCTCGAACCGGTGGCGCTGGCGCTGCAGCCCGCCATAGGCAGGGCGCTGTCATGGCTCGATAAGGCCGGATCGGGATTTTCACGCATGTCCGGATCGGGCGCGACCTGTTTCGGCCTGTTCGAGACCGGCAATGTCGCCAAGCGCGCGGCGGCAGAGATACGCGGCCGCCAGCCCGACTGGTTCGTCGCGGCGACGCGCAGCATGACATCGGAGGTTGAGTGAGATGGCTGGGATCAGCGAGAGCCGTTCGTTCATTCCCGTGCGCATCGCGGTTTTGACGGTTTCCGACACCCGCAGCCTTGCCGACGACAAATCCGGCCAGACGCTGGCCGACCGCATCACCGAGGCCGGCCACATCCTGGCCGCCCGCGATATCGTCACCGATGACCGCGACAATATCCGCGACACGGTCCTGGCGTGGTCCCGGGACAAGACCATCGATGTCGTCATCACCACCGGCGGCACCGGATTCACCGGCCGTGACGTGACGCCCGAGGCGCTGGAGCCGATCTTCGAAAAGCGCATGGACGGCTTTTCGGAAGTGTTCCACCGCATTTCCTACGACAAGATCGGCACCTCGACGATCCAGAGCCGGGCAACCGGAGGCGTCGTCAACGCCACTTTCGTCTTCGTGCTGCCGGGTTCGCCCGGTGCCTGCAAGGACGCCTGGGACGGCATCCTCAAGGCGCAGCTCGACTATCGCCACATGCCCTGCAACTTCGTCGAGATCATGCCGCGCTTGGACGAACATCTGCGGCGCGGCAAGTCGGCTCCGTAGCACCGAAGCTGAACCGCCGGTTGCACACCGCGTTTGCCAGGCAAAACGGCGCCTTTGCCTTCGAAAGGCCATTTCAAACCGCATGCGGCGAAAGTACTTTCTCGTGGAGGCAACAGCCGACCCCGACAAGGACGATGCGATGAACGAGCATGGCGGCGGATGCCATTGCGGCAACATACGCCTTCGATTTTCAACCGAGCTCGATCCTTCGCAAATCGAAGTCCGCGCCTGCCAATGCGACTTTTGCATCAAACACGGCTCGCGCGCCATCGCCGATCCGGATGGCAGGCTGATCGTCGCGGTCGAGGACGAAGCCCGATTGCACAGATACCGGTTCGGGTTGCGCACGGCCGACTATTTGATCTGCCGTGACTGCGGCGTCTATGTCGCGGCGGTCACCAGCGATGACAGGAAGCCAAGGGCAATCGTCATCGTCAATGCGCTGGACGACCGGTCGCTGTTCGTCTGCGAACCGGTCGCCGTGGACTATGATGCCGAGAGCCGGGAAGGCCGTGTTGCCCGGCGACGGGCGCGCTGGATGCCGGTGGAGATTCTCTAGGCCTTCAACGGATGACCGGCTCGCCGTGAAAACGCCGGCGCGAGGGGCGCGAAACACCGAAGCCGACTTCCATCATAAGCCGCGGCGTGCGCGCCGGCACCGTGCCCATGTGGAAACCAAAGGGGTCCTCGACGAAGCCGAGGCCCGCTTCGCCGGTCAGCGTCACCGGGCTTTCCTCGCCATAGACGTCCAGCACCTCCTGGGCGGGATGGCCGACCAGCAAGGTGAGCTGGTGCTTTATGGCCCGCTTGTTGTGGCTGCCCCTGACATAGACATGTGGACCGGTGTCGGCGTCGACGGGCTTGAGGTAGAAGAAGAATTTCAGCATGCGCCAGTCGTCGAGGTCGAAGTGATACTTGCCCAGCGAGGCAAGGTTCTTGTCGGCGTCGGAGGCTTCGCCGGTTGGAAAGCTCCACCACACTCGCGTCGTGATCAGTTTCGCCTGAGCTCCGAGATAGTGCGCGGCAATGTCGAGAAGCAGCGGATCGCGCTGTATGGCTGTTGCCGCCGGGCAATCGAGGATGCGTTCGAAATAGTGCCCGCTGAGCAGCGAGCGGCCCAGGCGTTTCTCGGCCTGGGCATGCTCGCCCGGCATGAATTCGAGACGGCGATCGAAATTGCCGAAGCAAGGCGTGCGCCCGGCGAAATCCGCGATCTCCCCGTGGACCTCCGGCGGCAGGACAAGGCCGGAAAACAGGCCGTCGGACCGCAGCGCATCGACCACCGCCGCCCGCTCGACACCGCCGAACATCGTATCCCCCGCATTATCGGCAGGCCGGGCGCGTTTTGCGCCCAGCCAATGCATCCGGCGCCCAGGCATCGTGCGCGCCAGCATGAACATCGGCAGCCAGGCCGGGTTTTCGCGCAGGTCCGTCAAATAGGTCGGAATGCGAACCGCGATGCGCCGCAGCAGGCTGCCATTGCGCGCAATGGCCTCGAGGCTGGCGGCGCCGGATTTGTCTGATGTCGAAAGGTTCATCGGGTCCTCGTCCATGAGGGTGACACCCGATGCCGCATCGGTGCCCACCATTCGCATGACCCAAACCCAATTCACCCGCTTCGACCGAACGCTAACCCCGCGTCAGATTTTGTGCAATGCACAATAAACAGAGCAGTTGCAAAAAAATCACTTCGGGGCGCGGTGCTGCTGCTTCGGCGGCGCCACCCAGATCTCGGCATCGAGCTTCTTTGTCGCCAGGCCGCGCGCCAAAGCCTCGGCGCTGCCGGCACTTTTCGACAGGGACGCAGCCTGGGGCTTGCTGATCACCAGCCCGTCGGCAAGCGCGCGGTTTCCCGAAAAGACCCGGGCCAGGAATGGCGTGCGGCTGCCGCGTGCACGGACGAATCGCGCCGCCATGGTTTGCCTGGCCGTATGGGCGACGACCGCTTCGATCCAGCCTTCCACCAGCCGCGCGCCCGGCTCGAGCAGCAACAGCCAGTCACCCTTGGCCTGCCGGATCCCCGCGGCGATACCGCCGCTCGCCACATAGTGGCAGCCGGCATGCTCGGCGACATGATGCGTCTGGTCGGTGGAGCCGGTATCGCAAACGACGACCTCACGCACCACGCCCTCGACCGCGCCGCCAATCAGCGAGGCGAGCGTGCGGGCGAGAGCCTCCTCGTCATTGCGCGTTTCAATGAGAACACTGAGCATGTTTAGCCGAATAGCGGAAAGCCGCGCACAGCGCCAGTTTTTGCGGCGCAGCATAGAAAGTTCTTGCTTTGTTCTCGCACGGGAAATAGGAATAATTTCATGAGTAGAGCGATTCGACAGAATATGGACAGTCCCTGGGAGCGGGCCAAGATGGAACCGATCGTGCGCGCCGACATTGCAGCCTTCGGAGCAGGACGAGCCGAGATGGCCAATGCGATGATCGAGCAGAGTGGCATGCGTATCCGCCCGGACCGCAATCGCGGCCGCTCGGCGGGCATCAATCCGTCCGGCCGCTTCGAACCGGTCAGCCGGCACGTGTTCGACGATGGCTGGAGTTCTCTGGAGGAACTGCCGCCGTTCAAGACCGAGGTGCAGGTGGAAAAGCCGCGCACCATCATCACCCGCAACGAATCGCCCGACATTTCCTTCGACCGGTCGATCAATCCCTATCGCGGCTGCGAGCATGGCTGCGTCTATTGCTTCGCGCGGCCGACGCACGCCTTCATGGGCCTGTCGCCGGGGCTGGACTTCGAATCCAAGCTATTCGCCAAGCCGGATGCGGCGCGGCTGCTCGACAAGGAGCTGTCGAAGGACGGCTACCAGCCGCGCACCGTCGCCATCGGCACCAACACCGATCCCTACCAGCCGATCGAGAAACAGTACCGGATCATGCGCGAGATCCTCGAAGTGCTGGAAGCGCGCGGCCACCCGGTCGGCATCGTCACCAAATCCGCCCTGGTGACGCGCGACATCGACATCTTGTCGCGCATGGCCGAACGCGGGCTGGCCAAGGTGGCGCTGTCGGTGACGACGATGGACCGCATGCTGGCCAGGACGATGGAGCCCCGCGCGTCGACGCCGACCAAGCGGCTGGAGGCGATCCGGCAGCTGTCGGATGCCGGCATTCCGACTTCGGTCATGGTGGCGCCGATCATCCCCGGCCTCACCGACCAGGAGATGGAACGGATCCTCGATTCGGCGCGCGCAGCCGGAGCACGCGAGGCGGGTTATGTCGTGCTGCGTCTACCGCTGGAAGTCAGCCCGATCTTCAAGGACTGGCTGCTGCGCCACTATCCCGACCGCTATCGCCACGTCATGTCGCTGATCCGCTCGATGCGCGACGGCAAGGACTACGATTCGGAATGGGGCAAGCGGATGAAGGGCGCCGGACCCTATGCCTGGCAGATCGGCCGCCGCTTCGAGATCACCGCCAAACGGCTCGGCCTCAATGCCGAACGGCGTACGCTGCGCACCGACCAGTTCGTCGCGGCCGGCAAGGACCAGGAACAGCTGATGCTGCTCTGAGAAGACCCATCGCTGCCGGCGGTCTCGCCGCAGCGACAGCAAGGAATCCCGTCCGGCCTGCCCCGGCCTGTAGACGGTGCCCTCCCGGTCCGGCGCCCCACCCGACCCGGAGGGACTTGCGGAGAATCGGAGCCGATGCGAACCTCGCCGCAACATGGCTCGCGCGCGTTCCGATTCTCCGCTTCTCTTCGAAATCGTCGAGAAACCCGACTTCTCCTTCGAGACGAAGGCGATGGCTGACGGCCTGTGGCCTGTGGCTGGGATGGACGAAGCCGGCCGCGGGCCGCTGGCCGGGCCGGTGGTCGCTGCGGCGGTGGTGCTCGACCCTGCCAACATTCCCGAAGGTCTCGACGATTCCAAGCGGCTCAGCCATTTGCAGCGCGAGGCACTGTTCCTGCGCATCCTTGGCTCGGCGCAAGCGGTTTCGATGGCCTCGATTAGCGCCGAAGGCATCGACGGCAGCAATATCCTCAAGGCCAGTCTCGAGGCCATGCGGCGCGCCCTGGTCGGGCTGTCCGTGCGGCCGAAGCTTGCCCTTGCCGACGGACGCGACGTTCCGCCTGGATTGCCGTGCGACGGCCGCGCGCTGATCAAGGGCGACCAGCGTTCGCAGTCGATCGCCGCCGCCTCGATCGTGGCGAAGGTGATGCGCGACCGCATGATGTGCGGCTGCGGCAACCACCACGACCGCTACGGCTTCGAGGTCCATATGGGCTATGCCACGGCTCGCCATCGCACCGCGATCGAAGCCCATGGCCCGGTCGCGCGCCTGCACCGCGTGTCGTTCGCGCCGTTCAGGCTGGGCGGGGTTGAGGTGGCGGAAGAAGAGAGCCTGGCCGGGCTGGACTGAGCCGAAGAGCATTTCCTCTCGGTAATTAGCGAGAGCATCGGTGATCTCCCTCACAAAGGGGAGATCGGCGGCTTCGGTGGACCGCCCAACAAAAAAGCCGCCAGGTTGCCCGGGCGGCTTCTGATTTCCTCGATGCTCTCGGCTCAGTTCAGCTTGGCCCTCACATCCGCGAGCGAAGCCTTGAACAGGTCTGCTCCGGCCTTGGCATCGATCTTGGCGGCCAGCAGCGCGCGGGCGGCCTCGACAGCGATGTCAGCGGCACTGGCGCGCACCTCGGCAACCGCATCGCGTTCGGCCTGGCCGATCTTCTGTTCGGCTAATGCGGTACGCCGGGCCACATAGTCTTCGGTCTTCTTGTGCGCTTCGGCGGCGAGCAGTTCGGCCTCGCGCTTGGCGGCGGCAACGATGTCGGCAGCCTCCTGCTCGGCTTCCTTGCGCTTCTTCTTGTACTGGCCGAGCAGCTGCTGGGCCTCGTCGCGCAGCTTGCGTGCCTCGTCTAGTTCACTGCTGATCCTGGCGGCGCGGGCATCCAGCGCCTTGGCGATCAGCCCAGGCACCTTGATGTAGATGGCGACGCCCAGGAAGATGATCAGGGCTATCGTTGCCCAGAGCGTTGCGAGAGATGTAGCGTCCATGATGCGCTCCTCACCGGGCCACGGATTTGACCGCGGCCGCGATATCGGCCTTGCTGGCCTTGCCGCCGCCGACCAGTGCCTCGACGATCGCCGAAGCGGTGTCCTCTGCGATGCTGCCGACTTCCTTCATGGCGTTGGCCTTGATGGAAGAAATGCGCGCCTCGGCCTCGCCGAGCCTCTCGTCGAGCGCGGCCTCGATCTTCTTGCGCGCGGTATCGGCTTCCGTCTTGGCCGCATCGTTTGCCTGCTGGCCGATCGAGTTGGCGTTCTTCTTGGCTTCCGCCAGTTCCTGCTCGTAAGCAGCAACCGCGGCGTCGGCCTCGCCCTTCAACTTCGATGCCTGGTCAAGGTCCTGGCTGATGCGATCGTTACGGACGTCAATGATGCCGCCAATGCGCGGCATCGCTACCTTCTTCAAGAAGAGGTAGAACAGCCCGAAGGTGATAGCCAGCCACAGAAGCTGCGACGGAAACGTCGCCGGATCGAATGGCGGGAACGTGCCGTGCGCTTCGGCAGGCACGCCTGTGCCGGAATGCGTTTCGCCTCCCGTCACCGAGGGCGCGGTCTCTTCCGCAAAGGCAGATGTCACGAACATCTCATTCCCCTGTCCATAAGGTAAGGTCGCACCATGCGCCCCCCTTCGTCAGCCTGTGTTTCTTACTTGAACACCAGGAGGAGCGCGATCAGGAGCGAGAAGATGCCCAGGGCTTCGGTCACGGCGAAACCGAAGATCAGGCGACCGAACTGGCCATCGGCAGCCGACGGATTGCGCAACGCGCCAGAGAGATAGCTGCCGAAGATGTTGCCCAGGCCAATGCCCGCGCCACCCATGCCCAGGCAAGCGATACCGGCGCCGATTGCAGCTGCTGCATTTACTTCCATGTCAAACTCCTTGTGGTTCCGTTGTTGCAGATTTGTGGTTGGCGTCATGCGCCGGTGAGATTTAGTGGCTGGGGTGCAGGGCGTCGTTGAGATACATGCAGGTCAAAACCGCGAAGACGTAGGCCTGCAGGAAGGCGACGAGCAGCTCCAGTGCCGTCAGCGCAACCGCCATTGCCAGCGGCAGGATCGAGCCCGCCACGCCAACCGCACCGAGCGCGGAGAGGCTAACGACGAAGCCCGAAAACACCTTCAGCGTGATGTGGCCGGCCAACATGTTGGCGAACAGACGAACCGAGAGGCTGATCGGGCGCGAGACGAAGGAAATGACTTCGATCGGAACGACAAGCACCATCATCACGAGAGGCACGCCTTTCGGCACGAACAGCTTCAGGAAGCCAAGCCCATGCTTCATGAAGCCGTAGACGATGACGGTGCCAATCACCAGGATAGCCAGACCGAAGGTGACGATGATGTGGCTGGTGACGGTGAAGAAGTAAGGGAACAGGCCGAGCAGGTTGGCGACCAGCACGAACATGAACAGCGAAAACACAAGAGGGAAGAACTTCATGCCCTGCGTGCCTGCTGCATCGCGCAACATGTTTGCGACAAATTCGTAGGCCATCTCGGAGACCGACTGCATCCGGCCGGGAACCAGGCTGCGGCTCGACGTGGTGAGATAGAGGAAAGCCGCCGCGACGATCACCGTCGCGACCATGAACAGTGCCGAATTTGTGAAGGACAGATCGTAGCCGCCGATGTTAATCGGAACCAGCTTGATGATATGGAACTGGTGGATCGGATCGACCTTGTCAGCTGCCACGTTCTAACCCCGTCAATGCCGCGTACGGCCAAATTACCATTGCCGCCTGAAGGGCGGTCACTTGCTGTCGTCCCGGTCAGAGCGCGATGTGTTGCCCTGTCCGAATTCTGCCACAACGCCCGCGGAACGCATGACATTGAGCACGCCGGCGCCGAAACCAAGCAGCAGGAAAACGATCAGACCCCATGGCGATGTCCCCGCCATACGGTCGATGATCCAGCCGATGCCAGCGCCCACCACCACGCCAGCGATAAATTCACTGGAGAGTTTGACCGCCTGGCCATATCCGGCCGCACTGCCCGCTTTCGCGTCGTCTTTCCCCTCGAGCCGGTTCGGCAGCCTTGTCGCAAGCGATGCTTCAAGTTCACGCCGACGTCGCTCAAGATCGTCGTCGCGGATGCCGGTTTCATGCTGAGTGCCGGGGCCGGTTTCTCCGGTTCCGTCTGGCCCATTCTTGTCGGCCATCGCAACCCCCCTGCCCGGTCAGACCGTCACCGTCCGTCCGCTTCTAAAGTCGCCGGCAACATAGTTAGAGGGTTTGCGCCCGTCAAGCCACGGGCGGAAGTTCATTGCCTTGTATTTTGCGCAATGAAATCAAAGAATTAGAGAGGTGCGACATCGTGCCCGCCGCGAGGATGGGGATGCGCCGTGCGAATCCCCCAGGCAATGGCTCCCCGATCAGCCGCGCGGGCGCGAGAAAAGATCGGAGACTGACGGCCGCTCAACTCCAGCCGCCGCCATAGGTGCGGTAGAAGATATGCAGGCCGATCTTGGTCATTTTCTGCATCGTGCGTGCCCAACCGGGATGGACATACTGGGCGTAGTAATGGGTCGACGATCCGACCTCCGGGATGAAGATCTTGCCGGCGGTGACGGCCATGGCGATGTCCTGCGCGGTCTTGTAGGCGACCGGGCTCTCGATGCGCTTCTTCCTGCCGTCGCAAGCGAAGGAGAACTGGCAGCGATTGAACCAGCTGTCATTCTGGTAGACGACGCCGCAGATCGAATTGGGATAGGCCGGATTGCGGACGCGGTTGAGAATGACCTGGGCGACGGCGGCCTGTCCACGCACCGATTCGCTTCTCGCCTCGAAATAGATGCCGTTGGCCAGGCATGCCTGCTCCTTCTTGGAGAAGACGCTTTCTGGCAGCGGGTTCTGGATCCACCAATGGTCGCCCTTGGCCATCGGCGGAATGAAGCGGCCGCTGTTGGGCTGCTCATCCTGCAGCAGGGCTTCGAAGGGCGAGGCCTTGGCATAGTCCGGCTCGGATTGCGCATAGGCCGTCGCCAGGACATCGGGATGGTCGTTGTTGACCAAAGCGGCAAGCATGGCCGGCACGCCCGGATCCGGCTTCTTGTCTTCACGCGCATGGAATTCCGCGGCGATCTGGATTTGCTTGCCTTTGAGCTGCGGCTTGGCGAAGGCCATTTTCAGGCCGCCATCCATGCTCGGTCGCATCAAGGAGGAAGTCCGCTGGAAGATCGAACCTGCGTTGAAGTTCTTCGGCGGCGCAACGGGAGACACCTGGACGATGCGGCCCTTCTTGTCGGCGCGCACGACGCGATCCTCGTCGGGGGTGGCGCTGACCTTGCCGCCCTTGCCGCGAAACGAGACATTGCCGACGCCCGCCAGGTGAATGCCCGATCCCGAGATCGAACCGGTGACGTCGGAATCGACGAACGGCATCTCGGCGGCATGCACCGAACCAGCGACGGATCTCTCGACATAGGAATTCCAGCGCGCGGTGGGCGATTCCAAGCCGGAAACCAGGCTGGTCATGTCCTGGTAGGCGGCGACGGTCGGGAAGCCGATCCAGATGCCGAGGCCGATGATGAAAGGAGACACAAAATTGCGTTTCTTCTCACCGGCGGCGGCAACAAGCCGCTTCAAGACGCGTCGATGCACGGAACTCTCTCCAGGAACGCTACTGACCCCACTGGAGAGCAAAATGATGCATTAACCTTGATGGGACGTTAACGGGATCGATCGGGTTTTCTCAGTCGGCTCAAGGTGGTGGTTTCGAAGTCGGGCGGTTTTGCGGCAGGAACATTCAGGCCGGCCGCAGGAAGATCGGCCACGCGACCACGGCGCATATGGCGGCCGACAGCCATACGCCGGACCAGGACCACAGGTGCAGCAGTCCGGGAATGGCTACCGGCACCAGGAAGAAGCCGACGAAAACGAAGGTGTTGGCCAGGCTGAGCGCGGTTCCGACATGGCCGGCGCCGGCAAGCGTGGCAAGCTCCGTGTAGGCGACCCCGTGCCAGGCGGACACCGAGACGCCCGCGACGATGAGCACCAAGGGAAGGACCGCGATCAGCAAGGACTGGCCGCCAGGCATGACGGGGCTGGCCAGAACCAGCAGCCAAAGCACGGCGAATGCCAACGCGCTGAGCGCGCTGCAAGAACGCAGAAACTGACGCCGGTTGCCGTGGCGGTCGGTGAAACGGCCGCTCCAGACCCGCATGACCATAGCACCGACCTGCACCGCGGCGAGGCTCGCGCTGATCGCCGCCGTCCCCAACCCGGCGAAATCGTGCAGAAACACCGACGCGAAAGTGAGCACCGCCACCTGCGGAAAGCAGAGAAGGCCGATTGCGGTGGCGATGCGCCAGACCTCGATGTTGCGCAGTGGGGCCGGTCCGGCCACCGCGGACGACAGCACGTGGCCCGCCGCCGGCGGTTCATGCAGCCAACGCCAGGCGAACAGCGCGGATGCGCCTGCGAGGAGCCCGAACACGGCGGAGAAGCCGAAAGCGAGCGCGAGCGACGGCAGGACAAGCGCGCCGAGGCCTCCGCCAAGCGGTACCGCCGTCTGCCGGATGCTCATGGCGAAGCCGCGCTCATTCTCCCGGAACCAGCCCATGATGGCGCGGCCGCTCGAGCCGTTGACACTGCCGCCGAGCAGTCCCGCAATGAGCAGGCTTGCCGACAGGAGCACCACATCGGGAACGGCCGACCTCGTCGGCACGACGAGCATGGCCATGGCAAGGAGCCATGCGGCCGTCGCGCCAAGCCCCGTCAGCAGCACGCGGCGGTCGCCCCAGCGATCGGTGAGCAGGCCCCATGGCAATTCGCTGAGCGCAACGCCCAAGCCAAGGACGCCGAGCGCGACGCCAAGTTCGGCATTGCTCAACTGATAGCCCTGGCGAAGCACGACCGCCGTTGCCGGTATGCCGGAGAAGGTGGCCGAGAAGCTGGCGTTCGCGGCGACACCGATGCCAAGAACCTTCCAGCGATGACCTGGGCTGAATACCCTTGCGGCGCGGCCGGTGGCCCTGTCTTTCAGGATTTTCTTAGGCTGTTGGTCGGTGCAGTCGACAATGGCGGACATGGCTTCATTCCCGTGGTGGTCCAGTCGCCCGGACCTTGACGGCATCTCTCTAGCGCCATAACTTCATCCTTAAAATCAGGAAGTTTTGGACTATCGATCCTGAAAAACAGGACATTCTTATGCATCGCGTGACATTCGACCTCGACGTTCTGCGCAGTTTCGTCACCGGCATGGAACTCGGCAGCTTCGCCAAGGCCGCCGACCGGCTTGGTCGGTCGACCTCGGCGGTCAGCGCGCAATTGAGGAAACTGGAAGAACAGGCAGCGACGCCGATCTTCCGCAAAGCCGGGCGCGGCCTAGCCTTGACGGAGGCCGGCGAAACCATGCTCGGTTATGCGCGCCGGCTGCTCGAGCTGAATGACGAGGCGGCGGCGGCGATCCATGATGTCGAGCTGGAAGGTTGGGTGCGGCTCGGCCTGCAGGAGGATTTCGGCGAGGCCGTGCTTCCCGACGTTCTTGGACGCTTCGCCCGCGCCCATCCCAAGGTCAAGATCGAGGCCAGGATCGCGCGCAGCCACCACCTTGCCGAAAGGGTGATGTCAGGCAGCCTCGACATCGCGCTCGCCTGGCACAGCGGCCAGACGCTGCCCTACAGCGAGCATGTCGCCGACGTTCCCATGCGCTGGATCGGCCCGGCAAAACGCATCGAGACCAGCCTGCGCGAGGGCGAACCGCTGCCGCTGGTGGCGCTCGAAGCGCCATGCCTGTTGCGCACGGTGGCGACGGAAACACTCGACCGCGCCGGGCTACCCTGGCGCATGGCCTTCTCCAGCCCGAGCCTTGGCGGCATCTGGGCGGCCGTGGCGGCTGGACTTGGGCTGACGATCCGCACCGATATCGGCCTGCCGGCCAGCGTCAGCGCGATGACGCCCGAGATCGCCGGCCTGCCGGCATTGCCCAAGATGGCACTTTACCTGCATCGCCGGGATGCCGAACCCGAGCCGGTGGCGGCGCGCCTCGCCGACATCTTGCTGGATGCGGCGCGGCAGGCACTGCCGGACAATGCGCGGACCACCAGCTTGCGTGCCGTGGCCTGAGCGGACGAGCGACAGGGCTCAGCCGCGCTTCTTGGCCCGGCCGGCGAATGGGTTATCGGAGGTGCGCAGCGCGATGCGGATCGGCACGCCCGGCATGTCGAAGGCTTCGCGCAGGCTGTTGGAGAGATAGCGCACATAGGATTGCGGCATCGCCTCCGGCCGCGAGCACTGGACGACAAAACCCGGCGGCCGGGTCTTGGCCTGGGTCACATACTTGACCTTCAGCCGGCGCCCGGCAACGGCGGGCGGCGGGTGATGCGCCAATATGGCTTCGAGCCAGCGGTTGAGCTTGCCGGTCGAGACGCGGCTGTTCCAGACCTTGTGGGTCCTCAGCACCGCATCCATCAGCTTGTCGAGGCCGCGTCCGGTCTCGGCCGAGACCGGCACCGCCTGGATGCCGCGCACCTGCGGCAACAGCCGCTCGGTCTTCTCGCGCAGTTCGGCCAGCAGCTCCTGCGGATTATCGATCAGGTCCCATTTGTTGAAGGCAATCACCGGCGCCCTGCCTTCTCGGATGATCAGGTCGGCGATCTGCAGATCCTGCTTCTCGAAGGGGATCGTGGCGTCGAGCACGATGACGACGATCTCGGCGAAACGGATGGCGCGCAGGCCATCCTGCACCGACATCACTTCGAGCTTTTCATGGATCCTGGCCTTGCGGCGCATGCCGGCCGTATCGAACAGTTTTATCTGGCGGCCGCGCCAGTCCCAGTCGACCGAGATCGAATCGCGGGTGATGCCGGCCTCCGGCCCGGTCAGAAGCCGCTCCTCACCGATCAGCGCATTGATCAGTGTCGACTTGCCGGCATTCGGGCGGCCGACGACGGCGATACGCATCGGCTTGGTGTCGTCATAGCCATGCGCATCCTCGGCGTCAGGATCGGCAATGTCCTCGCCAATCAGCACCTCGGTGGAGGCGATCTCGTCGTCGTCGCCCTCTTCTTCCTCGCCGAAGGCGCGGGCCTCGCCAAGCGCCGATATCACCGCATCGCGCAGATCGGGCATGCCCTGGCCATGTTCGGCCGAGACCGGGATTGGTTCGCCAAGGCCGAGTTCCCAAGCCTCGAGCATACCGCCCTGGGCGCCCCTGGCCTCGGCCTTGTTGGCGACCAGCACCACCGGCTTGCCGGATTTGCGAACGATTTCGGCAAAGGTCCTGTCGTCCGGCAGGAGGCCGGACTTGGCATCGATGGTGAAGAAGATCAGGTCGGCTTCACGGATGGCGATCTCGGTCTGCGCGCGCATGCGGCCGGGCAAGGTCGAGGCGCCGGCATCCTCGAAACCGGCAGTGTCGATGACGTCGAAATGCAGGTCGTAAAGCTTGGCGGCATGGACGCGGCGGTCACGGGTGACGCCGGGCGTATCGTCGACGAGCGCCAGCTTCCTTCCGACCAGCCGATTGAAAAGAGCCGATTTGCCGACGTTAGGCCGGCCGATGATGGCGACTTTGAAGCTCATGCCGTCCCACAATCATGCATGTCGTTGCCCCAAAGCCGCTGGACACTTCTGGGCGACATGCATTTACGACGCGTTGCCCGAGCCACGGATCAGCTCGGACATCAAGGTCGCCCGCTCGCGGATGTTGCGCGGAGCGCCGTCATCCGAAGCGATCTGGTCGAACAGTTTCAGCGCGTCCTGGGTCTTGCCTTCCTTCCAGGCGGCAAGGCCTAGCGCCTCGCGCGCCGTGTGGCGCAGCGTGTTGGTGTCCGATGTCAGCGCCTCGACGCGGCTGGAGACGTCGGCGAAGGAGCCGTGATCGACGAGCAGCAGCGCGGCCCTGAGCCGTGCCATATCGCGAATGCCGGCGGGAATGGCCGTGTCGGCGGCGACCGCGTCGAAATCCTTTACGGCGGCATCGGTGTCGCCCTTGCTCGCCTTGACGGTAGCGGCACGCATGCGGGCGAGCAGCGGATAGGCGCCGTAGCCATCCTTCTCCAGCTGATCGAGCGCGGCCAGCGCCTCGTCGTTCTTGCCGTCATTGGCGAGCTTCAAGGCTTGCGAGAAGGCGTCGCCGGAGCGGTTGGCGCGCGTCTCGTCCCAATAGCGGTAGCCGACGAAGGCGGCGGTGCCGAGCACCACGAGGATCGCGATAGCCAGCAAAGCGGGGCCAAAACGGTCCCATAGCTTCTGCGCCTGCTCGCGGCGCATCTCGTCATTGACTTCACGGATAAAACTGTCGTCGGACATCAATCAAACCATTCCTGCCCCAGGCCGGGGCGGTTCATGAGCCCGCGTTTTAGCGAAATTTTGTCGGCATGGAAGGGGTTCGAACGGAAATTCGCCTATTCTGCGGGGGGCAAACGGATGTTTGCCTCGGGCAAACGGCCCACAAGGCCAATCGCACCCACGCCACATTTCGGAGATAGCCGGCTTGGTGACCGCCGGAGCCTGTAAGATTGCCTATGCCTTGTTTGTCTCGCGTTGTTGCGTTTTCGTTTGCCTCGCTCGCCGTCACAGGGGTGGCTCTCGCCGACCCACCTGCTCCGCCAACCCAGGCGAAGCCGAAGCAAGTGGTCATCATCTCGTTCGACAGCGCCCGCGACATCTCGCAGTGGAAGCGCAGCCGGGCGCTGGCACAGCGCACCGGCGCGCATTTCACCTATTTTCTGTCCTGCGTTTTCCTGTTGTCGCAGGAGACACGCAAGGAATACACCGCGCCTGGCAAAACGGCCGGCAAATCCAATATCGGCTTTGCCGCTTCAAAGCAGGAAGTGGCCGAGCGGCTCGAACAAATCGGCCTTGCCGCGCATGAGGGCCACGACATTGCCAGCCACGCCTGCGGCCATTTCGACGGCAAGGACTGGAGCAAGGCCGACTGGCTGAAGGAATTCGGCTCGTTCAAGCACATTCTCGAGAACGCCTATGCGATCAACGGCATTACGCCCGAACCACAGGGCTGGCGCGATTTCGCGCGGCATGCGGTTGTCGGTTTCCGCGCGCCCTACCTGTCGACGGGCAAGGCGCTTTACGAGGCCTTGCCCGCAGCCGGTTACCGGTTCGACGCCAGCGGCGTTTCACAAGGCCCTGCCCAGCCGCCGACCGCCGGCGGCATCACCCGCTTTTCGCTGCCCCAGATCCCGGAAGGCCCGAACGCGCGGCCGGTGATCGCCATGGACTACAATCTCTACGTCAGACATTCCGGCGGCTTCGAGCGGCCGAGCCAGGCGGACGAGTTCGCGGACCGGACCTATCAGGCCTTTCGCGCCGCTTTCGACACGCAGTATCGGGGCAAACGCATCCCGCTGGAACTCGGCTTCCACTTCACGCTGATGAATGACGGCGCCTACTGGAACGCGCTGGAGCGCTTTGCCGGCGAGGTCTGCGTAAAGGCCGACGTCGAGTGCATCAGTTTTCGCGACTATCTTTCGCGGCAGGATGCCAAGCAGGCCTCGGTCGGCGGCTGAGCCGCCAACCTCATTCGCATCGATCCCTGAAGGGTCCTAAGCCGGATCCTCGGCGCTCTGCCTTGCCATATAGCGCTGGTCGATATCGGGCAGCGGCTCGCCGAGCAGCGTGGCCTCGAAGGCGCGCAGGCGCTTGTGGACCGACTGCAACTCGACAATGGTCGACCAGGAGGTGAGCAGGAACTGCAGCGAACCTGTGACCTTGCCGAATGCATTCGATATCTGGTTCAGGGCACCGAAGGTTATCTTGTGCGCGACCAGCGACGGCCCAAGGATCAGCAGCGAGAAGATATTGTCGGCCTGCAGGTAGGTGTACCGGACGACGTTGAAGTAGATGTAGTGGAAATAGAGCCTGAAATAATTGTGCCGGACATTGGCGAACAGTTCGGCGGTGGTCGCCGGCTGCGCCCTGTCCGCATGATCCTCACCGTAAACCAACTCCTTTCGATAAGCGGCTTCGACGCGCTGGTTGCGGAACTGCAGCCCCGGAAGCTTCAGGCCGGCAATCATCACGGAGATCGTTCCGAACAGGCACCAGGCAAGTGCCGCGACCACCAGCGGCTGCGGGATTGCGCCGACAATCGGCAGTTCGCTGATATGGGCCTGCAATTGGATCATGACCGGCAGGAAGGCTATCAGGGTCATGATCGACTGGACGAAGCTGGAGCCGAGATCCTCCATGATCTGCGAGAACCGCATCGTGTCTTCCTGGATACGCTGGGAGGCGCCCTCGATATGGCGCAGCTTGCTCCAGTTCTCGATGAAATAGTTGTTCATCGCCGTGCGCCAGCGGAAGATCCAGTGGCTGACGATAAAGGCATTGACCACCTGCACATTCATGCCGACCAGCGCCAGCCATGAGAAGTCGGCCAGTCCGGTGTAGAATTCGCCGTTGGTCGATTTTCCGGTCCCCGACATCAGCCCTTGCACATAGTCGAAGAAGGGACCGTACCAGGCGTTGACGGCGACGCTGACCTGCACATTGAAATAGATGAAGAACAGAATGATCGCCGTCATCAGGATCGACCAGCGCTGCCAGGGATGCGGCGAATACCAGCTCCAGAATGCATAGAAGATGGCCACGCAAAGCGCGAAGTAGATGTAGAACCAGATGAACGGCTTCGACACGAGAACGGCGATGCCGATGATCGGCGGCGCGCCGGCTGCCGCAGGCGGGAGGCCAAGGACGGCGCCCAATTGCTCGCCGCCGAAAAACCAGAACAGGATCGCCGCAAGGCTCCAGATGGCGGCCGAAGAGAAGAACAGCTTCGGCTGCGGAAAGAAGGATACGAACACTGTGGCGAATTCCTTACTCGATGGGCAAATCAGCGGACTGCGACGGGCATAAAGTCACACATTAGGGGGAAAGCAAATGCCTGTCCGATGCCCGGTGTCGAGCAAGACGACAAATCATGGCGATTTTGGCGCAGCCGACCATGTGATGGCGCCGGAGACAACCAGCATGGCCGCGGCGACGATCGAAGCGAGGAAGAAATCGCCTGACATCTGTGCCAAAAGGCCGGCGGCGATCGGACCGATGATCTGGCCAAGACCGAAGGACGCCGTCATCAAGGCAAAGATGCGCCGGGGCGCCCTTGGCGCCTGCTGCCTCGCCGCCTGCAGGCCAAGCGCCGTGATGGCAATGAAGGTAACGCCGAGCAGCAGACCGCCAAGCAGCGGCCCTGCATGTCCGCCAAGGGCGACGCTGGCGGTGACGCCGATCACTTCGATGATGCACGCCAGCGCATAGGCGGCGTAAAGCCCGATGCGCGTGGCGATCTTCTGCCACAGCCAGGTCGAGGGAAAGCCGGCAAGACCGGCGGCCAGCCACACCATGGCCTCGAAGACGCGGCTGCCGCCGCCTTGCCGGACGATGGCGACCAGGAACGTCGCGGTCACCACATAGCCAAAGCCAAACAGGCCATAGGCAATGATGATCTTCATCAGTGACCGGTCTCTCGGCAGCGCCGGCTCACGGACGGCTTCACCACTGGCGAGCGGGCCTTCATTGACCAGCAGCGCGACGACCACGAAGCCGCAAACCGAAATCGCCGCCGACCACAGCCAGCCCGCCGCCCAGCCGGCATGTTCGGTGACCAGCAGTGCCATCATTGCCGCCGAGATTGCGATGCCGAGGCCGACACCGCCAAAATGCCACGCCTGCAGGTCGCCGCGGCCGGCGGCGGCGATATGGCTGAAAACGATGCTGGCCATGAACACCATGACGAAGGCGCTCGCCAGACCAGCCAGAAAGCGGATGAGGAGAAAGGCGACCATCGTGTCGGACAGGCCCATCAGCGCGGCCAGGACAGTGCTGGCGCCAAGAGCCGCCAGCATCAGCAGGCGCTCACGCCCATGCGCCCAGCCGCCCGCCGCGACCAGTGCGCCGATGAGGTAGCCGAGATAGTTGGCGGAAGCGATCCACCCGGCATTGGCCGGCGACAGATGGAGTTCCTCCATCATGCCAGGCAGGATCGGGGTGTAGACGAAGCGGCCGATGCCCATGGCAACGGCCATGGCAATCATGCCGGCGAAGGTAAAACGCAGCGCTGTCGAGGCCGATGTCATTGCGGCGCACAATAAGTGCGCGACACGGTGAAACAATCCGCCTTTTGTTGGGCCAGTACAACCGCGAGGCGGCGCGATCGCCTCGACTTTTCCTTAAATGGATGGGTGCGGCGTCCGCTCAGCAGTGTCCGCCGGAACGGTCGCGCAATGAAGCGGTCTCATGTACGGTCCGTCGCGCCGTCAGCCTGAACGGCACATCACCGAGTTCACGCTCCGACATGGTGTCCAGCACGGGATGCGAGAGCGGATCGGTGAGCCATGTCTGCGTATCGCTCCGCGAGCATGACCCGGACGGCGTGCCGACGGCGAACAGACCCTTCAGCGATGACAGCATGCTCAGCATTTCCGGCTCCACGGGTCTCTCTCCCACCAACAAGGTCTGCCGTTTCGGCATGTGTTTCAATTGAGATTTCAGACGGAACAGTTTAGAAAATCTCAAATGGCCATGCTCAACCGCGTCCATCTCAACGGCCTTCGCGCCGTCGAAACCGTTGCCCGTCTCGGCTCGCTCGCGGCGGCGGCCGGCGAACTCAACGTTTCTGTCAGTGCCGTCAGCCAGCAGATCAGCCGTACCGAGAAGCAGCTCGGCCAGGCGCTGTTCGAGCGCACGGCGAGCGGTTTGGTACTGACCGAGTTCGGCGCCGTTTTCGCGACCCGCCTCGGCGCCGGCTTTCGCGAGCTTGCCCATGCCGTGGCGCTGGCCGACGAAGCGACCCAATGCACATTGGTCGTCTCGGTGGCACCCGCCTTCGCTTCGAAATGGCTACTGCCGCGATTGTCGCGTCACTTCGATAGACATCCCAATGTACTGCTGCGCATCGATGCGTCGGTGCGGCTGGCCAATCTGGATCATTCCGACATCGACATCGCCATCCGGCTCGGCGACGGCAAATGGCCGGGCGGGCGATCGGAACTGCTTCTGGCACAGGAGGTTTTTCCGGTCTGTGCCCCAGTGATCGCCAGGAAACTGGGCTCGATCGAGGACCTCGCCCAGACCTGCGCCATCACGGACGAGCGGGCGATGATCAACTGGGAAAGCTGGTTCGCGGCTGCCGGCGTCCCACCGGTCACCTTCCAGAAAGGAGCGCGCTTCACCGACCCGATGCTGTGCCTGGAATCGGCGATCGCCGGCCATGGCGTGATGCTGGGCTGGCAATTGCTGGCCGCGGATGCGCTGGCCGACGGTCGGCTGGTCGCGCCGTTCGGCATCCGCGCCCAGAGCGGGCTCGGCTATTGGCTGGTGACCTCGTCAGCCAAGACGGAAAGCCGCAAGGTCCGGGACTTCAAGGCCTGGATCAAGGAAGAGATCGAGGCAACGATGGCGCGGTTCGGATCGGCGACCGCAAGGCCCGCCGGTGCGATCGCGGTGGAAAGCACCGTGTCGCCGGTCTATGTAGATCGAGAAATCCAACGACGACAGGCAGGACCATGACCACACATTCGCGCGGCGTTTCCGCAACGATCGACCCGGTGAAGCTCGACAAGCTGGCGGAAGTCGCCATCAAGGTCGGACTGCAATTGCAACCCGGGCAGGATCTGGTGCTGACCTCTTCAATCGCGGCCCTGCCGCTGACCAGACGGATCGTCGAGCACGCCTACAAGGCCGGCGCCGGACTGGTGACGCCGATCTTCAACGATGACGAGATGACGCTGGCGCGCTACCGCTATGGCGCCGACGCGGGTTTCGACCATGCCGCCGGCTGGCTCTATGAAGGCATGGCGAAGGCTTTTTCCAACAATGCGGCACGGCTTGCCGTGCGCGGCGAGGATCCGTCACTGTTGTCGGCACAGGATCCGGCGAAAGTGGCGCGCGCCAACAAGGCGAATTCGATGGCCTACCAGCCGGCGCTGGAGAAGATCACCGGCTTCGACATTAACTGGAACATAGTCGCCTATCCGGACCTCGCCTGGGCCAGGCAGGTCTTTCCAGGCGATGCCGACGATGTCGCGGTGGTCAAGCTCGCCGATGCCATCTTCGCGGCGTCACGGGTCGACGTGGAAGACCCCATCGCAAACTGGACGGCGCACAATGCAGCGCTGAGAGGCCGCACCGAATGGCTGAACGGCCATAACTTCCACGCCCTGCATTTCACCGGACCGGGCACCGACCTGACGGTCGGGCTGGCGGATGGCCATGAATGGATGGGCGGCGCCTCGACCGCCAAGAACGGCATCACCTGCAATCCCAACATTCCGACCGAGGAGGTCTTTACCACACCGCATGCCAGGCGCGTCGAGGGCCATGTCTCCTCGACCAAGCCGCTCTCCTACCAGGGCACGCTGATCGACGAGATTTCGGTGCGTTTCGAGGGCGGGCGCATCGTCGAGGCTAAAGCTTCAAAGGGTGAGGATGTCTTGAAGAAAGTGCTCGACACCGATGAGGGCGCGCGCCGTCTCGGCGAAGTGGCTTTGGTGCCGCATTCCTCGCCGATCTCGGCCAGCGGCCTGCTGTTCTTCAACACGCTGTTCGACGAAAACGCAGCCTGCCACATCGCGCTCGGCCAGTGCTATTCGAAATGCTTCGTCGATGGCGCCTCGCTCAGCCAGGACGAGATCGCGGCGCGCGGCGGCAACAGGAGTTTTATCCACATCGACTGGATGATCGGCTCGGACAAGATCGACATAGACGGCGTCCACAAGGACGGCGGCCGCGTCCCGGTGATGCGCAAGGGCGAGTGGGTCTGAGGGCAGGCTTGCGGGAGGGTCCGGTGGCCTTCGACCTGATGGTGAAGCGGATCTACAAGCAACCCGCAGCCGATGACGGGCAGCGGGTTCTGGTCGACCGCATCTGGCCGCGCGGCATCAGCAAACAAGATGCCGCGCTGACGCTGTGGCTGAAGGAGATCGCGCCGAGCGATGATCTACGCAAGTGGTTCGGACATGTACCGGCGCGTTGGGCGGAATTTCAGGAGCGGTACGGGGCCGAACTGGATGGCAACGGTGAGGCGGTCGCGCAGCTTCGTGCCCTCCTCGGCAAAGGTCGGGTGACGCTCCTCTATGGCGCGCATGATGAGGCGCACAACAATGCGGTGGCGTTGGCGGCGTATCTGCGCGGGACAGGGTGAAGGACGGGGGACTGCTTCAAAAGCGGCATGCGAAAGCATTCACAATTAGCGATCGGCCACTACGCGTTCGTCATCCTCGGGCTTGACCCGAGGATCCATGCCGCGGCCTCAATGAAGGGCGCAGCGGAGCTATAATCTGCACCGTTGCAACGCTCATGAGTCCCGGCATGGATCCCTTGGGCTGCAGAGCAGCTCCAGGGGTCTGCGCCGCGTCGCTCCCCTCCTTGCTCCGCCATAGGATGACGAAGTGAGGGGGGTGCCCTACTTCACCGCCGCCGCATAAGCCTCCGGCTTGAACCCCACCAAAATAGTGTCGCCAACCTCCAGCACCGGCCGCTTGACCATCGTCGGCTTGGCGAGCATCAGCGCCTTGGCCTTCTTCTCATCAAGGCCTTGCTTGTCCTTGTCCGCCAATTCGCGAAACGTCGTGCTGCCCTTGTTGAGCAGCTTTTCCCAACCGACCTTGCCGACCCAGCCATCCAGCCGCTTCGCGTCCAACCCCTCCGCGCGAAAATCGTGGAAGCGATAGGCAACGTCATGGCCCTCCAGCCACACGCGCGCCTTCTTGATCGTGTCGCAGGTGGTGATGCCGTACATGGTGATCGTCACGAATGACCTCGTTCGGATGAAATTTCGAATCTCGCCGAGCCTAGGCTTGCCCTATCCGCATTGCCAGTGTTTCGCGATCGTTCGAATTTGGCTCTTGCCAATACTAAGGTTTTTTCCTAAGTATTTGCTCCAACCAAATCGGATCATGGGTCGAGAAATCATGGGCAAGCTTGTCGTTGCGGAACTCATATCGATCGACGGCGTGTCGGAAGCGCCGGGCGGCGAGCCTGGCTACCGGCACACCAATTGGGTGGGCAAGCGCCACGAGGCCAAGCAGATCGAGCACAAATTCAAGGAAGTGCTCGACCACGAGGCACTGCTGATCGGAAGGGTGACTTATGAAAGCTTCGCTGGCGCCTGGCCGGCCTATAAGGGGCCATTTGCCGACCGCATGAACGGCATGCCGAAATATGTCGTCTCCTCGACACTTAAAGATCCAGCCTGGAACAATACCATCGTTCTGCAGGGCGAGCCGATGGCGGCCGTGGCCAGGCTCAAGCAAAGCCTGAAGGGCGGCATTCTCGTCGGCGGCAGCCGCATGCTGGCCAACGCGCTCCGCCGACACGGCCTGGTCGACGAATACCGGCTGATGGTGTTTCCCGTCATCCTGGGCAGCGGCGCCGCATTCTTCGACCGGACCGAGGACGCGACCAATTTGCGGCTCACCGCCACGCACACCTTCCCGAACGGCGCGGTCGAGCTCGTCTACCAGGTGCTGCAGGGCGGGGAAATCTGACGATGAGCCTGCAGACCGCCAGCCTCGGCCCACCGCCGATCGACGGCATCTTCCGAGCTCTTGCCGACCCGACGCGTCGCCGCGTGGTCGAACGGCTGAACAGGAGCCCAGCCTCGGTCAGTGAACTGGCGCAGCCTTTCGAGATGGCGCTCCCCTCCTTCATCGAGCACCTCAAGGTGCTGGAAGGCTGCGGGCTGGTGCGATCGGAAAAGAGCGGCCGCACCCGAACCTATCAACTGGCGCCCGAACCGCTGAAGCTCGCCGAGAACTGGCTGGCCGAACAGCGGACACTGTGGGAGCGCCGCCTCGATCAGTTTGACGCCTATGTGATGACCCTCAAGGAGCAGGAAAAATGAGCTACCCCTTCAAGCCGGATCCCAGACTGGACCTCGTGCTGGAGCGCGTGCTCGACGCGCAGCGCGAACTTTTGTGGCGCGCCATGACGACGCCGGAGCATGTCAGGCAATGGTTCACGCCAAAACCCTGGCTGATCACCGATTGCGAGATCGATCTGCGGCCAGGCGGACTGTTTAGGACACGCATGCAGTCGCCCGACGGCAAGGAAGTCAGCGACCGCCATTGCTGCTATCTGGAGATCGCGCCGAACGAGCGGCTGGTGTGGACGGATGCGCTGCAGTCGGGCTATCGCCCGTCAGGCGAGCCCTTCATCACAGCGGTCATCGCGCTCACGCCCGAAGGCAGGGGCACGCGCTATACCGCGACCGCCATACACCGCGACGAGGCAACCCGCGACAGTCACGAGGAAATGGGTTTCTTCGACGGCTGGGGCACGGTGGCCGACCAGCTTGCAGAGTATGTAAAGACGATGTGAGCGTCACATGGCGGCCAAGGGATTGCCCCTGCCGCCATGCTCGTCTTTCAGCCCTGCAGCGGAGAGCGCAGGCTCCAAGAAGGGCTGGAATTTCCGGCCTCAGTAGTAAAAACGCTCTTCAGTGATCTTGCCGTTCTTGACCGTGTAGAGGCCAACCTCGTCCATGGTTACACGCTGGCCGGTGGCCTTGGGCGTGATGTCGAACGTGAAGCGCACCGCGAACTGGTCGCCATTGACATAAGGGCCTTCGACCGAGCCGCCATGGACTTCGTGGTTCTCCTGCCACCATTGGCTTTTCTGCCTGAGGGCCTCCTTGCCGTGGCTGACGGCCATCGGCCCCTCCATGGCTTCGTAGCTGGCGATGTCATCGGCATTGTACTTCTCGGCAGCACCGTTGTGGTCTCCCTGCTTGAGGAGCTCGGTGAAATCCTTTGCAATGTCCGTAATGGTCATTTTGTGTTCCTCCTGTTCAGACGCACTCGAAGTAGGGAAGCGCTTGCCGGCCCGCCACCTGTGCCCGCATGACAGCTGACAACCCGTGTCAGGACGATCGAGATAGCGCAGCTGTGTGACGACGATTTCTCACATACTGGCCAGAGAATCGTCCTGACCGGTCAATTGCCAACGTCCACACTCCTCGTAGACGCCTTTGCCGATGAGACTGTGGATCAGCACGAAATCCGGACCAACAAGCAAAAACCGGGGCCGACACCGCTCCTTGCAGCATGTGCCCGCGCAGCTGTGCGGCGACTTTGCGAAGGTGGTCAGCCCGGCAGCACAGGGCAGTTGGCCCCACGGCGCAGGCTGATATGCGCTACGTCGCCGACGCTGAATCGAAAGCCTTCGGCCTGGCGCGGGGCATCGATGACGATGGAGGTCCCCTGACCTATCTGGGCGTGAAGGCGCAACGTGCGGCCGTGGAAGACGACACCGCTCACCCGCGCCGGCGCGGTGCCGTAGGCTGCCTCGGCGGCCGCCAGCAAATCCTCCGGGCGCACGCCGATGGTACGTGTGTCGCCCGCGGCCGGCGTCTCGCCATTGTCTGATATAGCCTCCAGCGGCAGGTCACCGGCGGCAAAGCGCAAACGCTCGCCATCGCGGCCGAGAAAGCGCGACTGCAGGAGGTTCATCGTGCCGATGAAGCTGGCGACGAACTTGGTGGCGGGCCGGTCATAGAGTGTCGCCGGCGGCGCGATCTGCTCGATGCGGCCCTTGTTCATGACGACGATGCGGTCGGAGATCGACAGCGCCTCGGTCTGGTCGTGGGTGACCATGACGAAGGTGGTGCCGAGGCGCGATTGCAGACGCTTCAGTTCAACCTGCATCTGTTCGCGAAGATGCGCGTCGAGCGCCGACAACGGCTCGTCGAGCAACAGCACGCGCGGCTCGCAGACGATGGCGCGGGCGAGCGCGACACGCTGGCGCTGGCCGCCCGAGAGTTCCAAGACGCGGGCGCGAAGCTTGTCGGCGAGGCCGACCATGTCCAGGGCCTCGCCGACGCGCTTTGCCTGCTCGGCGCCGGTGAGTTTTCGCAGGGACAGGCCGAAGCCGACATTTTCGGCGACGTTCATGTGCGGAAACAGCGCGTAGTCCTGAAACACGGTGTTGACAGGCCGATCGAAGGGCCGAAGGGCCGTGATGTCGCGGCCGTCGAGCAAGACCTTGCCGCTCGACGGGCTTTCGAAGCCGGCAATGACGCGCAGGCTGGTGGTCTTGCCGCAGCCCGACGGCCCGAGCAGCGTGATGAACTCGCCGCTGAAAATGTCGAGGTCGACGGCATCGAGTCCCACGATGCCGCCGGGGAAAACCTTCGAGACGGCTTGAAGCCTGACGAGTGGATCAGGCGCCATCGCGAACCTCGGAGGGTTTCGTGGTGTTGACCCAGAGGATCCGGCATTGCTCGGCGCCGGGATTGCGGAAAGCGTGCAACAGCGTGCTCTTGAAGGCAAAACTGTCGCCGGTCTTCAGCCCGTATCTTGTCGAATCCACCACCAGTTCGACCTCGCCCGAAAGCACATAGCCGAATTCATGGCCGGCATGGGCATAGGCTTCCGCCGTGCCGCCATCGGCTTCCACCGTCACCAGCATGCCGGTGAGCGTCGCGCCCGGCGGTGACAGCAGCGCCTTGGCTATGCCTTCAGACTTCACCGGAATCGCTCGGCGCTTGTCGGCGCGCACGCAATAGAGGTCGTTGACCGCGTCGTTGCCGTCCGCGATCAGCGCCGACGGCTCGATATCGAGCGCGGCGGCGAGTGGCCAGATCACCTTGACGCGCAGCGAGGACATGCCGCGCTCTATCTGGCTCAGCGCTCCGATCGACACGCCGGCCTTTGCCGCCAGTTCGGCCAGCGAAAGGCGGCGCTCTAGCCGCAGCGCCCGCACGCGCCGGCCGACGCGAATATCGGCATCGTCCTTGGGTTTTTCGGCGGCTTCGTCGACTATGTCCATCCGTTGGTCCTTGTTGTCTTTCCCTTCTCCATTGTGGGAGAAGGTGGATCGGCGCGCAGCGCCGAGACGGATGAGAGGTGTTCCAGCGGAGTGAGACGCTTGCGTTCCCCGGAGCACCCCTCATCCGGCCGCTTCGCGGCCACCTTCTCCCACAAGGGGAGAAGGGAAGATCGCGCTCAGCCGCCGGCTTTCACCTTCTCGAACATCTTCGCCATATCGTCATTCTGCTTCATCGGGCCGGTGAAGATCGTGCTCTTCAACATGACATCCGGGTCGGCCGGCAGCTGCAGCTTCTCCAGTTCCTCCTTGGATACCCCGGCGAAGGCAGTGCTCAGCGAGCTGCCGTAGCCGTAGGACTGGATCAGGAACTTGCCCGAATCGGCATCCAACCGGCTGTTGATGAAGTCATAGGCGAGATCGACATTCTTGGCGTCCTTCAACATGACGAAGCCGCAGGCCCAGGTCAGCATGCCCTCCTTCGGCTTCATGAATTCGACCGGCACGCCCTGTTTTTTCAGCGAGGTGGCGGACGCGTTCCAGGTCATGGCGGCAACCAGTTGGCCGCTGGCCAGCGCCTGCTCGACCGAAGTCATGTCGGTGGTATAGCTCGACAGCAGCGGGCGCTGTTCGCGCAGTTTTGCCGCGACCTTGTCCATCTGCTCGGGTGTCATGTCGAACGGATTGACGCCGGCGAGCAGTGCGGCAACGATCGGCGTGTCGTGCACGGCATCGATTGTCGCCATGCGGCCGGCATATTGCTTGTCCCACAGAAGGTTCCAGCTCGCCTCGGGGTTCTTCACCAGATCGGTGCGGTAGAGGATAGAGGTGTTGCCCCAGTCCCACGGCACCATCCAGACCTTGCCGTCGCCGGCCTGAAGGTCGGGCAGGTTCTTGAACACCGGGAAGATCGAATCCCAGTTCTTGATGCGCTTGGTGTCGATCGGCTGCAGCAGGCCTTCCTTGTTCCAGCGCGCCACCTTGTCGTAGCAGGGATGGGCGATGTCGGGCCGGAAACCGGCCTTGACCTTGGTGAAGGCGTCGTCGTCGTCACCAAAGATCGAGGCCTCGACGCCGTCAGGGTGGGCGGCAAGGAAGCTCTTGTTGAAGTCGGGCAGTTCGTAGCCCGACCAGGTGAAATATTGCAGCTTTTCGGCGGCCAGCGCCACGGTCGAAGACAGGGCGAGCGCCAATGCGGCGAGGCCGGCGCGGGCCTTTTGTCCGGTCAGAGATCTCATGTGGAATGCCATTTTCGTTCTCCTCTCATTGTTGTTGTGGTCAGGCTGAATTGCGGCGCTGGGCGCCGAGTCCGCGGTGGCGCAGGATCTCGGCGGTGCCGGCGATGATGAAGGACACCGCCAGGATCACTGTCCCCAGCGCCATGACGGTCGGCAGCGAGCGGGGGAAGCGCAGCTGGCTCCAGATGTAGAGCGGCAGGGTCGGCTCGGTGCCGGCAAGGAAGAAGACGACGATGAATTCGTCGAAGGAGATCAGGAAGGCGAGCATGAAGGCCGACAGCACGGCAGGCAGGCTGAGCGGCAGCATGACGCGCCGGAACGTCGTCCAGTCGGAAGCGCCGAGGTCGAGCGCCGCCTCGCGAACCGTCTTGGGGATGGCGGCGAAACGGCTGCGCATGATCACCACCGTGGTCGGCAGTGCCACCAGGATGTGGCCGAGCACGATGGCGACGCGTGACGGCCCGAGGCCGATCAGATTGACCAGGATCAGCAGCGATATGCCGACAATGACGCCGGGGATGAGGATCGGCAGCCGGGCGATGGCGCTGATGGTGGCGGCCAATGGCGAGCGGCCGTAGAGGTCCATGTAGGAAACGGTGATGCCGCACAGCGTGGCGCCGCAAGCCGCGATGACGCCGATGACGAGGCTGTTCAACAGCGCGCCCGACAGCGCCGGGTTGCCGTAGAGCGTCTGGTACCATTGCAGCGTGAAGCCTTGCAGCGGAAACGCCGCCTGGATGGAATCGTTGAAGGAAAACAGCGGGATCAGCAGGACTGGCAGATAGAGGAAGACGAGATAGGCAAGGACGTAGAGGCCGAGCCAGCTTCCATCCCGTTTCGTGATGGCGCGTTCGACTCTCATGTGCGGCTGCCAAACCGGCGGTCGGCGCCGCGCGCGACCAGCACCACGACCAGGATGACAAACATGACGCAGACCGAAAGTGCCGCGCCGAACGGCCAGTCGTTGGCCTTGCCGAACTGCGACTGGATCAGCGTGCCAATCATGGTACTCCCCGGGCCGCCGACCATGGCCGGGGTGACATAGTCGCCGACCGTCGGCACGAAGACGACGAGCGCCGCGGCCAGCACGCCTGGCATCGAATTGGGCAGCACGACGCGACGGAACGCGGTGAATGGCCGGGCGCCGAGGTCGGAGGCGGCTTCGAGCAGCGATTTCGGGATGGTGTCCAGCGCCACATAGATCGGCAGGATGGCGAAGGGCGCATAAGCGTGGGCGAGCGTGACGACCACCGCCGCCGGCGTGTTCAGAAAGGCCAAAGTCGGCTCTGACCAGATGCCGCTTTCGATCAGCGCCGAGTTCAGGACGCCATTGTAGGCGAGCACGATCTTCCAGGCGAAGACGCGCAGGAGATAGCTGGTCCAGAACGGCAGCGTCACCAGGAACAGCAGCAGGCCACGCCGCCGCCCGGCATGGAAAGCAAGATAGTAGGCGACGGGATAGGCGGTGACGACCGTTGCCAGCGTCACGAGGCCGGCGATGACCAACGAGCGCAGCGTCACAGTCCAGTAGAGCGGATCTGTCGCCACGGTGGCAAAGTTTGCGATGGTCAACCCAACGCCGAGCAGCGAACCGTCATTGCCGCGGAAGGCCAGGAACAGGACAAGGCCCAGCGCAAACAGGATCAGCAGGAAGGTGACCAGCGCCCCCGGGAGCAGCATGGCAAACCGGAAGCCCGATGAAGAGCGGGCCTCTTGGGCTTGCGTTGCAACGATGGTCGACATCGACCTACTCACCGACATTTTGAAATTGACTAAGCATTTTTCATACTCATGAAACTGTCAAGCGGAATTCGGCCGCCAGAAATGGTTGCGGTCAACGTCTCACGCCGCCCGATGCAAGGCGACAGGATTGGATGCACCGCATGAAACTCCGCCGAAAATTTCATGCTCTTGAAAACGCCATTCAGTTTCTGCGGTGCCTAAAGCCCGGATTCATGGCCAAAACACAGCACCTTTGATCGCCATCGATGGGATGGACCTTTGAAAGGAATCCGGTGAAAGTGCCGCGCCGACCCGGCACGCCCGCATTTTTTCGGTGATCAGAGGACTGCACGCATGACCAACCCGACACATCTGCCTGCCGAAGGCCTTTTTGTCGGCCGCGCCAAAAGCGCGTCGCATCCGCTTGTGGTCACGGTGCGCGACGGCGCCGTCTTCGACATCACCTCGACGGCGGCTCCGACCGTGCGCGACATCTGCGAGATGGCCGATCCGGCCGGCTATCTGCGCTCGGCCAAGGGCAAGCCGATCGGCTCGCTCGACGACATCGCGGCCAACAGTTTCGAGGCCAGGCGCGATCCGGCCAAACCCAGTCTCCTCTCCCCAGTCGACCTGCAGGCGGTCAAGGCGTCGGGCGTGACCTTCGTCGTCAGCCTGCTCGAGCGCGTCATCGAGGAACAGGCGCGCGGCTCGGCGGAAAAGGCCGACGCCATCCGCGCCGACATTGCCGGGCTGATCGGCCACGATCTTTCGAAGCTGAAGCCCGGCTCGCCGGAAGCCATGGAGATCAAGGCCAAGCTGATCGCGCGTGGCGCCTGGTCGCAATATCTGGAAGTGGGCATCGGCCCCGACGCCGAAATTTTCACCAAGTGCCAGCCGATGGCCTCGGTCGGCTTCGGCGCCGATGTCGGCCTGCACCCAGTGTCGACCTGGAACAATCCCGAGCCGGAGATCGCCATGATCGCCGCCTCGAGCGGCAGGATCGTCGGTGCGACCATCGGCAATGACGTTAATCTGCGCGACGTCGAAGGGCGCTCGGCACTGCTGCTCGGCAAGGCCAAGGACAACAACGCCTCGGCGTCGCTTGGGCCCTTCATCCGCCTGTTCGACGACACGTTCTCCATCGACGACGTGAAGCAGGCTGTCGTGCGCCTCAAGGTAGAGGGCGAGGATGGCTTCTCATTGGAGGGTGCAAGCTCGATGGCCGAGATCAGCCGTTCGCCCGAAGAACTTGTTGCTGCCGCCATGGGCCCGCACCACCAGTATCCGGACGGGCTGGCGCTCTATCTCGGCACCATGTTCGTGCCGTCGAAGGATCGCGGCGAGAAGGGCAAGGGCTTTACCCACAAGGTCGGCGACATCGTCACCATCTCGTCGGAAAAATTCGGTGCGCTGGTCAACCGGGTGCGGTTGTCGCCCGATTGCCCGCACTGGACCTACGGCGCCAGCCATCTGATGCGCGACCTGGCGAAGGCCGATCTCATCTAGCGAAAGCGGCGCCGGCAAATCGACGCTGACAAAGGTGCTGGCGGGCTCGGCCCCTTCACCGATCATCCGACTGCCCTGAAAAGTCACCCCGGCTGATGCAATCTGATGGGTCTGCTGATGGCGCGGCGTCAGCCGCCAACTACATCTGCAGATGGAGGCTTGCCATCCGTCGAAAAAGGGAATGCTCTGTGGCATCCGAGCGGCGCTGGCAAAAGACGCGGATCCGGCTGAAGCCGGAACAAGGGACGGATCATCTTCAACCGGGAGGAAATCAAATGCTGACAAGACTGAGACTTGTGCTCTACGGCTTGCTGGTCGCGCTGACGGTCATTCCGGCCGCGGCACAGGCCAAGACCTTCTACTGGATTTCGCATGGCGGCCCGGCCGATCCGGTGTGGACCTACTTCCTGGCCGGCGCCAAGCAATGGGCCAAGGACACCGGCAACACCGTGAACACCTCGTTCCACAATGGCGACGTCGCCTCCCAGCAGGAAGCGGTTCGCGCCGCCCTCTCCGCCAAGGCCGACGGCATCGTCACCACCAGCCCCGATCCGGGCAGCCTCGTCGAGATCGTCAAGGAAGCCCGCGCCGCCAATATCCCGATCATCAACTTCAACACGCCCGATCCCAAGGCCAATTTCAATGCCTATGTCGGCGGCGACAACGTCACCTTCGGAAAGCATTGGGCACAGTATCTGGTCGACAAGGGCCTGGTGAAGAAGGGCGACTTCGTCTGGATGCCGGTCGAGATCCCCGGCGCCACCTATGGCGTCCAGGAAGAGGAAGGCATCAAGAGCGTCTTCGGACCGCTCGGCATCACCTATGAAGTGACCGAGGCGACGCTCGACCAGGCAGAGGTCATCAACCGCATGGTCGACTACCTCACCGCCCACAAGGGCAAGGTCAAAGCCATAATCGGCCTCGGCGACCTCGTCACCGGCTCGATCAAGCGGGTGTTCGACCAGGTCGGCGTCAAGCCGGGCGAAATCCCGGTCGTCGGCTGGGGCAATTCGCTCGATACCACCCAGGAAGTGCTGAACGGCTACGTCAATGCCGGCCAGTGGCAGGACCCGCAGGCGACCAGCTATGTCGCGCTCTCGCTCGCCAACATGGCCGCGTCAGGCATTCCTCCTGGCTTCAACGTGATCACCGGCGCGCTCTATGAGAAGGACACCGCCGCGGTCTACGACAAGATCCTGTCCGGCAAGTAACATCCCGGCCCCAAACAGTCGCGACCCTATCCACGGTCGCGACTGTCTTGTCCATTCGCCGAGCCTCGTCCGATCCGGCGCAGGTGTCAGCCATTCCCATCATGTCGCGGATTCCCTGTGGAAAATCATTCGCTCATCCAACGCCTGATCGCGCGGCCTGAATTCGGTCCCTTCGTGCTGCTCGTCGTCGAGATCGGCGTCTTCTGGGGCTTCAACCACGACTTCCTGTCGCCGCAGAACATCTCCAACACGCTGGCCTTCACCGTCGAACTCGGGTTGATCGCGCTGGCAATGACCTTGCTGATGACATCGGGTGAATTCGATCTGTCCGTCGGCTCGCTGTTCGGCTTCTCACCGGTGCTGATGTGGACGCTGTTCAACAGCGGCGTCACCTCGCTGGAAATGGGCTTCGTCGTCGCGCTGGTGGTCGCCGCGCTGATCGGCCTGGTCAATGGCTGGTTCGTCACCCAGCTCAAGATCCCGTCCTTCCTGGTGACGCTCGGCATGCTCCTGGTGGTGCGAGGCAGCGCGCTTTTCATCACCGACGGCTTTCCGCAGCGCACGTGGAGCGCGGAGGGCAGTTGGCTGGCGGAAGCGCTGGTCGGCGACTTCTTCATCGGGCCGTTCCGCATCTACATGTCGTTGTTCTGGTTCATCGCCGCGGCGATCGCTCTCGGCTACGTGCTGACGCAAAGCCGGACCGGCAACTGGATCCAGGCGGCAGGCGGCAATCCCAATGCGGCGCGCGCCCGCGGCGTCAATGTCAACCGCGTCAAGATCGGCTTGTTCGTGCTGTCGTCGCTCATGGCCTCGCTAGCCGGCGTCATTTCCTCGCTGCGCACCTCCGCCGCCAACCCCAACAGCGGCACCGGCTACGAACTCGAAGTCATCGCCATGGTGGTGATCGGCGGCACGGCGCTGACCGGCGGACGCGGCACCATCATCGGCACGGTGCTCGGCATCCTGATCCTGCGCGTGATGCGCAACGGCATCGTGCTGATCGGCGTGCCGGGCCTCGCCTACAACATCTTCATCGGCGCGATCATCCTTGGCATGATGGCGCTCCACTCATGGCTGGAACGCCGGCATCAGGCAGGGACTTGAACCATGGCCGAGCCACTGATCCGCATGCAGAACATCCGCAAGTCCTACGGCCGCGTGCAGGCGCTCGAGGACGCTAATTTCCATGTCAATGAACGAGAGATCGTCGGCCTGCTCGGCGACAATGGCGCCGGCAAGTCGACGCTGATCAAGGTTTTGTCGGGCGCGGTGCCGCTGACCAGCGGCGACATCTTCATTCGCGGCAAGAAGGTCACCTTGCGCAGCACCAGCGACGCCATCGCTCAGGGCATCGAGACCATCTATCAGGATTCCGCACTGGTCACCCAATTGTCGATCGCGCGCAATCTGTTCCTCGGGCGCGAACCGATCAAACCGCCGCGCTTCTTGAATCGCATGGATCAGGAGGCGATGAACACGGTCGCCCGCGACCTGCTCAAACAGGTCGGCATCTCGAAGAACATTCCGCCGACGACGCCGATCGGCTCGCTCTCCGGCGGCGAGCGCCAGGCGGTGGCGATCGCGCGCGCCATGCATTTCGACAGCGACCTCATCATCCTCGACGAGCCGACCAACAATCTCGGCGTCGCTGAAACGCAAGGCGTGCTGAGTTTCGTGCGCAGCGCCCGTGATTCCGGTCATTCCTGCATCTTCATCGCGCACAACATCCATCACGTCTTCCAGGTGGTCGACCGCATCGTCGTCATGCGCAGGGGCAAGGTGGTTGCCGACGACATCGATCCGAAGACGACAACCGTGACGGAAGTCGAGAGGATCATCACCGGCATGTCGGACAAGGAAATCCGCGACGCCGTCGCCGACGGCAAACCATCGCACTGAGGACGGGTGGAGGCCGTCTTGGCGAAGCAGCCGAATGCGCGTCGGGGTGATGGAGGCCGATCATCCCTCCCTCGGATCGCATCGCCTTGTACATCAGCTGCTCAATTGCTTGTCTGGCGCGCCATCGCATCGGCGCATAGGTTTGCGGCATGAAAGCCACCGTCTCCGACATCGCCAGGAATTGCGGGCTCTCGACCGCGACGGTCGACAGGGTGCTCAACAATCGCCCCGGTGCCAGCGCCGCCAACCGGCAACGCGTCATGGAGGCCGCCAAGCAGCTTGGCTATCTGCCGGTCGCCGACCAGGTGACGCTTCCCTCGAAACCCGCGAACCTCGAATTCTTCCTGCCGATCGGCAGCAACGCCTTCATGCAGGATCTGGCAAAGCACATCGAGGATTATTCATCGCGCCTGCCGTTGGTCGCCTCCTGCCGGATCCACAACCTCGCCGGCATCTCGCCGAGCGCGCTGCAGACAGCGGTCGAAAGCCTGTCGCTGAAGGCCAACGGCGTCGGTGTCATCGCCATAGACCATCCACGAACCCGCAACATCCTTCGCGACATCGTCGAGGCCGGCATCCGCCTGGTGACGCTGGTGTCCGATATTCCGGCCGCTCCCCGCTCGGCCTATGTCGGCATTGACAACCGGGTGGCGGGGCGAACGGCGGCCCTTTTGATGGGGCGTTTCCTCGGCGGATGCGAGGGTCATCTGGCGATGGTCGTCGGTTCGCGCTCCTATCGCGGTCACGAGGAGCGTGAAATGGGCTTCCGCTCGGTGCTTGGCGAAGAATTTCCCAACCTCACCGTAACCAGCGCCGTCGAGATCAACGACGAGCCGGATGCCAGCTACGCCGAAACCATGAAGGCGCTGCGCAACGAACCCGATCTGCTCGGCATCTATTGTGTCGGCGCCGGGCGCTCCGGTGTCGCGAAGGCCATCCGCGAAGCCAGGCCCAATCGCAAGCCGGTGTTCATCTGCCACGACCTGACGCGAGAGACGCGCGGTTATCTCGTCGATGATCTCGTTGATGTCGTCATCGATCAGAACGCCCGGCTGATCGCCGAACAGTCGGTTATCCGCCTGCTCGGCTCCATTGCCTCATCGGCGCCCTATCTCACCCGGAAATTCATCGAGCCGCGCCTGATTTTCAGGGAAAACGTACCGGTGCAGTGAGGCAGGGCGGGTTGGCAACGCTGGCCTGTGGCATTTGTAGGATAATTGACACGGCAAATCTGCACAGCTGCTATGCACAATTCATTGTTGCCGAATCATTGGGCAACTCGTAGGTTCTGGTTGTCGGCCATCTACTCCTCCCAGATGCGATGCCGACGCTGAATGGGGTGCACCTCCTCCCGCGCCGCATTCGAAATCGAGCCCGCTGCCACCTCCTCCCGGCAGCGGGCTTTTTTCGTTCGGTGTGGGGAATTCGTCCGCCGCCCGCGCCGAAGGGCCGGGCGTCACCTCGCTCATACGACCGGTAAATCACCAGCAGTCGCGGCGGATTTCAACCGGCGGCGGTGCCTCGGAAGGAAACGATCAGTCCCTCGGCCATGCGCACGAACTGCGTGCTCGGGCCCTCGGCACCCACGGTCTGCACGCTGACGCGGGCACCCTCGAACAACAGCGACAGCGTATCGGCGAGCAGTTCGGCCTGACCAATGCCCGCATCCCGGCACAGCGTCACAAGGCGCTCGCGCTGGGCTTCCTTGAGCTCCTTGATCACCAGCCTGGCCGGATGGTCCGGCTCGGTCAGCTCAGCGGCGGCATTGGCCATGTCGCAGCCACGGCCGTCGGCATTGAGCATTGCAGCCGCCTTGCGGACCCAGGCATGCAGCTGGGCGAGCTTGTCGCCTGGAAATTCAGCCTCGAATGCTTCCCACATCGCGCCGGCCTTGGCCGCATTGGCGCGCAGGCACTCGACGATCAGATCGTCCTTGGATTCGAAGTGACGATAGAGCGTCATCTTGTTCGTGCCAGCGGCTTCGGTGATGGCGTCGACGCCGACGCCCTTGATGCCGTGCTTGTGGAACATGTCACGCGCCGTCTCCAGGATTCGATCCCGGGGACGCGAGCGTTCCACGACGCCTTCTGTCATCATGATCTCCTTTCGTTTCCTAAAAACCACGGCCACCTCTTGACTAGGGTGTTACCGGTCTGTAACTATGCAAATGTTACTTACTGGTAACACCTATGTCGTCGATCGTCAATAACAAGGCCGTGAACTGGTCCTGCCAGACGAGAGCGACGGAAAAACTGCCAATCATGCGGCTTCGGCCGGTGAGGAAATGAAAAACGGTTCGCGAGCATGGGCTGCGAATCGACAGACAAGGAGCCGGCCAATGCCACAGCGCCGCGATCTTACCATAGAAGAGGCCGTCCGGGATCCAATGATCCGGCTGGTCATGAAAGCAGATGGGGTCGACCCCCGCGCCTTCGAGTCAATGCTTCGCTCGCTTGCCAAGCGTCGTGAGGTGCCGTTGCTGCGTTCACGGGAAGCCTCCCGTGACGGGCACGGCCAGTTGTCCAGGGTTGCCAGCGCCTTCGGGCGGGCAACAGCAGCCGGCGAGGCATGCGTGTCGTGGTAAACTTCTTCATCCACCGTCCGATCTTCGCCTCGGCGATCGCCATCATCATGGTGCTCGCCGGGACGATTTGTTATTTCCTGCTGCCGGTCTCGCAGTTTCCCGACATCACCCCGCCACAGGTCGTCGTCAGCGCCCATTATCCGGGCGCCAGCGCGCAAGTCGTGGCCGACACGGTGACGACGCCGCTGGAGCAGCAGATCAACGGCGTGCAAGGCATGACCTACATGTCGTCGACGAGCTCCAATGACGGCTCCTCGACCATCACCATCACCTTCGATGTCGGCTATTCCCTTAGCACCGCCGCCGTCGACGTCCAGAACCGCGTCAGCCAAGCGGCCTCGTCGCTGCCGGCGATCGTCAACCAGGGCGGCGTGACGATCAAGAAGCAGAACCCGAACTTCGTTCTCATCGTCAACCTCACCTCGCCCGACAATTCCGTCGACCCGGTGGCGCTCTCGAACCTTGCCTATCTGCAGGTCGTCGATCCGTTGAAGCGTCTGCAAGGCGTCGGCGACGTGCAGATTTTCGGCGAGCGGCGCTATTCGATGCGCGTCTGGCTCGACCCGGACAAGCTCGCCAATCTCGGCATCACCGCCGTCGACGTGCAGAATGCCATCGCCGAGCAGAACGTCCAGGTGGCGGCCGGCAAGATCGGCCAGTCGCCGGCGCCCGCCGGCACCGCTTTCGAAATGCAGGTCAATGCCGTCGGCCGCCTGAGCGACCCGAAGGAATTCGGCGACATCGTGGTGCGCGCCAACACCGATAGCGGGTCGCTGGTGCGGCTGCGCGACGTTGCGCGCATCGAACTCGGCGCGCTGCAATATTCGTCCTCGGCCTTCTTCGGCAAGGACCCTACCGTCGTTCTCGCCGTCTACCAGATGCCCGGTTCAAACGCGCTCGACCTTCAGCAGCGCGTCAAGGACAAGATGCAGGAGCTGTCGACGCGATTCCCGAAGGGCGTCTCCTACGCCATGCATTACGACACGACGCGCTTCGTCTCGGCCTCGATGCATGACGTGCTGATCACACTCGGCGAAGCGCTGGTGCTGGTCGTCGCCGTGGTGTTCATCTTCCTGCAGAGCTGGCGCACGACGATCATCCCGACCATCGCCATTCCGGTGTCGCTGGTGGCGACGCTCGTCGTCATGGAGATGATGGGCTTCTCGCTCAACATGCTCTCTCTGCTCGGCATGGTGCTGGCGATCGGCCTTGTCGTCGACGACGCCATCGTCGTGGTAGAGAATGTCGAACGACAGCTCGAGGCGGGGCTCAAACCGCTGGCGGCGACAAAGGCCGCCATGGCCGAAGTCACCGGTCCGATCATCGCCACCACCGCCGTGCTGATGGCGGTGTTCGTGCCGGTCGCCTTCATTCCCGGCGTCTCCGGCAAGCTCTACAACCAGTTCGCACTGACGGTGGCGATTTCGGTCGGCATTTCCGCCTTCAATTCGCTGACGCTGAGCCCCGCGCTCAGTGCCGCTTTCCTGCGCCATCGGCACGGGCCACAGTTCTTCCTGTTCCGCTGGTTCAACACCGGCTTCGACAGGATGTCGCATGCCTACGCCCATGGCGTGCGCTTCCTCATCCGCTTGCGCTGGATCATGCTCGGCCTGTTCGCGGCCGGACTGGTGGCCACCTACTTCGTCTGGCAGAAGCTGCCCTCGACCTTCCTTCCGGTCGAGGACCAGGGCTATTTCTTCGTCGTCATCCAGTTGCCTGACGGTGCCTCGCTCGAACGCACCGACGCGGTGGCGCAGAAGGCGCGTGACATCCTGCAGGCAACGCCCGGTGTCGACATCGTCGGCTCGATCAGTGGCCTGAACTTCCTGACCAGTGCGGCGCAGTCGAACTCGGCGGTCGAGTTCGCCATCCTGAAGCCCTGGGAGGAGCGTACTCCCGACCAGAGTGCATCGAAGCTCGTTGCCGATGTCCGCGGCAAGCTGTTGCAGATACCGGAAGCCTTCGCGCTCTCCTTCGATCCGCCTTCGATCCCGGGTATCGGCACCACGGGCGGCTTCGAGTTTGTCGTCGAGGATCTAACCGGCCGTGGCAGCAACGCCCTCAACGATGCGACGCAAGCCGTGATCGCCGAGGCGCGCAAGCAGCCCGAAATCAATCCGCAGCAGCTGTTCTCGCCGTTCTCGACCTCGACGCCGCAGTTCAACTACGACCTCGACCGAAGCAAGGCCAAGCTTCTCGGCCTCAACCTGCCCGACGTCTTCAACACGCTGCAGATCTATCTCGGCTCGCTATACGTCAACGACTTCAACCTGTTTGGCCGCACCTTCCGGGTGACCATCCAGGCCGACAAGGATGCACGTGCGGGTGCGGCCGACATTTCACGGCTCTATGTGCGCAACGCGTCGGGCGGTATGGTGCCGCTCAGCACGCTGGGCAAGCTGGTGCCGTTCGTCGGCCCGGAAACCGTGCCGCACTACAACAACAACGCCTCCGCCTCGATCAATGGCGGTGCCGCACCCGGCTTCTCCTCGGGCCAGGCGGTCGCTGCCATGGAACGGGCGGCTGCCACCGCGCTGCCCAGGGATTTCGGTTTCGAATGGACCGGCATCACCTTCCAGGAGCTCAAGGCAGGATCGATCGCGTCCGTCGTCTTCGGCCTCGCCATCGTCTTCGTCTTCCTGATTCTGGCGGCGCAGTACGAGAGCTGGGCGATGCCGTTCATGGTGCTGCTGGCGGTGCCGCTCGCTCTGTTCGGCGCGTTCGCCGCACTGTGGGCACGCGGCATGCAGATCGACGTCTACTCGCAAATCGGCTTCGTCATGCTGATCGGCCTGGCGGCGAAGAACGCGATCCTGATCGTCGAGTTCGCAAGACGGCGGCGCGAGGAAGGCCTGAGCATCATCGAGGCGGCGATGGAAGCCGCGAGGCTGAGACTGCGGCCAATCCTGATGACGGCCTTCGCCTTCATCCTCGGCGTGCTGCCGCTGATGTTCGCCACCGGCGCCGGTGCCGCCAGCCGCCAATCGATCGGCACCACCGTCTTTGGCGGCATGGTCGCCGCGACCATCCTGTCGCTGGTGTTCGTGCCGGTCTTCTACGCGGTCATCGAACAGCTGCGGGAGCGCCGCGAAAGCGGCGAACCCGCCTCCAAGCACACTGAACCAACCGCCGAACCCGCCTTCCCTCCCCTGGCGCAAGCGGCCGAATAAGATTGGAGAAATATCATGCGTAAATGGAAAATCGCGTTGGGAACGGCTGTCGCGCTGGGTGCGATCTCGGTGGCCAGCGTTCACCTGCTCGACATGGGCAATCTCAGGCTGAGCGGCGCTACGGCCGGGGCGGCGACGCCGGCTCCGGCGGCATTCGTGATGCCGGTGCCGGTGGCGAGCGTGGTCAAGAAGACGATCCCGATCTATCTCGACTACGCGGCCCGCATCGAGCCTATCCGCAGCATCACGCTGCAGGCGCGCGTGCCTGGCTACCTGCAGGAACAGACAGCGCAAGACGGCGCCGATGTCCGCCAGGGCGACCTTCTCTACAAGATCTCGCCTGACGACTTCCAGGCTGCGCTCGATCAGGCGAGAGCCCAGGTGCAGCGCGATACGGCGACGCTCGACTATGCGCGTTCCAATCTCGGCCGCGGCTCCGAGCTCGCCAAGAGCGGTTACCTGGACAAGGACAGTTTCGACCAGCGCACCAGTACCTTGCGCCAGGCGCAGGCGTCGCTGGCGCTCAACCAGGCGGCCGTACGCACGGCGGAACTCAACCTGAGCTACGCCGAGATCCATGCTCCGTTCGCCGGGCGCCTCGGCCGCAACCAGGCCTCGGTCGGAACGCTGGTCAGCGTCGCCGGCACCGTGCTCAACACGCTGGTCCAGCTCGATCCGATCTATGTCACCTTCAATCCGAGCGAGACGGATCTGGCCGAGATCGAGCAGGCCCGCGCGGCCGGGCCGATCGAGGTCGAGGTTCTGTTGCCGGGCACGACCGAGTCCAGCCAGAAGGGCGAACTCACCTTCATCGACAACACGGTCGACCATTCGACGGGAACTATCACTGCCCGCGCCACGATCGGCAATGCGAAGTTTTCGCTCATGCCCGGCCAGTATGTTCGCGTACGTCTGCATATCAAGCAGCAGCCCGATGCGCTGATGGTGCCGCAGACAGCGCTGGGTTCGAGCCAGCTCGGCAAGTACCTCTACGTCGTCGGCAAGGGCAACACGGTCGACCAGCGGCTAGTCTCGCTTGGCCCGACCAGCGGCGACCTGGTGGCCATCCTCAGCGGCGTCTCCGAGGGCGACCAGGTGATAACAGGCAATCTGCAGAAGATCGGACCCGGAATGCCGATCTCGCCACTGCCACAGAAACCGGCTACCTGAATCCCCCGCAGGCCCGGTTTCCGCGCGGCGCCCCCGACCTTTTCTCAGGTCGCGGGCGCCGTTTTCACGAGCAGGCCGACCAAAGCGACGACATCGGCTCGATCGGCCTTGGCCGGCGGCATGAAGGCGCAATAGGGATGACCGAGACGCACCGAGACTGGTGAGAGCGCGATCAATCGCCCTGCCTCCAGATCGGCCTGTGCCATCACACGCTGACCAAGGGCAATGCCCAGACCCAGCCTCGCTGAAGCGATCGCTAGGCTTGAAAGACCGACTCGCCGCCCATGCGACGGGTCGGGCGAACGGCTGCCGCCGCATGCCGCGAACCAATCCGTCCAGGTCGGGTGCGAAGCATAGTTCGGCCCCCAATTGGTGTGGATGAACAGGCTCTCATGCAGGTCGGTGAGACCGGAAACGCCTTTGCGGTGCCGGTCCCAGAATTCCGGCGCGCAAACCGGCAGCACATCGTCATGGACGAGGCGGACCATGCGCAGGCCCGGGTAGTGATAGTCGCCATAGGAGATGCGCAGATCGACATTTTGGCGCAACAGGTCGATCGGATCGTCCTCTACCCGGACATCGATCGCCATGTGCGGGTAGGCATCGAGCAACTCAGCCAGCCTCGGCGCCAGCCATAGTTCGGCCAGCGAAAACGGCACGCTGACGACCAGACGCGTCCTCAAACCGCCTTCCAGCATGCGCTGGCCGATGGCGGCGATGTCGCCAAGCGCACGCGCGGTCTGCGGATAGATGGCATGGCCGGCGTCGGTCAGCGTGATGCGGTTGCCCGTGCGCACGAACAGTTGCTTGCCGAACCAGGTCTCGAGGTTGCGGATCTGCTGGCTGACCGCGGCCGAGGACACACCAAGTTCGCTCGCCGCCAAAGTAAAGCTGCCGGTGCGGGCGGCGACCTCGAAGGCCTTGATCGCGTTCAGCGGCGGCAGCTTTTCCAAATCAGACTCCATAAGTTTTTCTTGGCTGATCCTAATAATTTTCCACGTTGAGAGAAAGAATTTTTTGCCGTCTCATGCACTCGAAACCTTGGAGCCGATGACCATGAAAGACATTCTCGATCTCGACCGCTTCCCGCTCGACCGCGAAGGCAGCGCCGAATGGAAGCATCTCGTCGAACAATCGATCGCTGCGCTCGAAGCCGACGGCATGTTCAATCTAGAAGGTTTTCTACGGCCAGGCGTCGCCGAACGGGCGGTGCGGGAAATCACGCCGGTGATGGACACGCAATCCCATGTCCACAAGAGGATGCACAACATCTACTTCAAGCCCAGCATTCCCGAACTCGCCCCCGACCATCCGGCGCTGCGCAAGGTCGAGACCATCAGCCATACCGTCTGTGCCGACCAGATTCCGGGCAGCACCGTGCTTGCCATCTACGAGTATGAACCGCTTGTGCGCTTCCTCGCGGCGACGATGGGCAAGGCAAAGCTGCACGTCATGCAGGACCCGCTGGCCCGCACCAACGTCATGGCCTATCGCGCCGGCGAAGCGCTGAACTGGCATTTCGACCGCTCGGAATTCACCACTACCCTCCTCCTGCAGCAGGCGCAGAGCGGTGGCGACCTCGAATATCGCACCGATCTCAGATCGGACGATGATCCAAATTATGACGGCGTCGCCCGACTGCTGGAAGGCCGTGATCCCGACGCAAAAATCCTGCGCATGAAGCCGGGTACACTCAATGTGTTCCGCGGCAAGAACACCGCGCACCGGGTCACCACGGTCGAAGGCGAGCGCGAACGCATGATCGCGGTGTTTTCCTACTATGAGAGGCCAGGCGTGATGTTCAGCGCCGAGGAACGGGTCGGCTTCTATGGCCGCGCGGCCTGACCCCGCCCCACCGCATCCGGATCAGATTGCGCAGACGATGAAAGAATCCAAAAATGACATCTTGTTAGATTGTCGACAATCTGATTGTCTTGCCTTCTGTTCTCGCTGGAGTGGGCCGGATGGTGAAGACGGAGTTCAGCCCGATTGCCGACACGACGCGCCGCGCCGAAATCGTCGCGCTGCTGCGGCGGGCGATCCTGACCGGTCAGTTGGGACCCGGCCAGAAGCTCAACGAGCTCAGGATTTCAGAGCAGATGCGGGTCAGCCGCGCGCCATTGCGCGAGGCGATGCGTGAGCTCGTGCAGGAAGGCCTCCTCTCCAGCATTCCCTATGCCGGCACCTTCGTCATCGACGTCACCGCCAAGGACATTGACGATGCCTATTCGCTCAACCAGGTGCTTGACGAATTCGCCATCGCGCGCACCTGGCCGCTGCGCGACCAGCGCTTCTTCGATGAGCTTGACCGGCGCCACGAAGCGGTGAAGCAGGCGACCCGCAACCTCGACACAACAAGGCAGATCGAGACGGCGCTGCAACTGCATGGGCTGATCTATGAATGGGCCGACAATTCGGTGCTGCTGGAAACCTGGCAGCGGCTGATCAGCCGGCTGCAGATGTATTTCGCGCTGCACCAGCATGCGCGCAACGAGCCGGTGCCGGCCGAAGACGTTCATGAGACTTACGTGCGGCTGCTCAAAGGCACCGACATGGGCGCCGCCCAGCGCCATGCCCGCGAGCATATCCACCTCGATTTCGAACAGCTGCTTTCCTACGCACGCGGCCTCGAACAGCGCCCATCGAGGGGCGCCTGATCAATTCCCAGACTTTGCAGCCAACGGACAGACACGTGCGCATCGAAACCATCAAAGCCTACCATGTCGTGCAGCCCTTCGTGGACGGACCCTACCGGATGTCGAAGGGGCGCGAAGCCGACGCTTTCGACGCGGTGATCGTCGCCATCACAGCCGACGGCGGCTTGACCGGCTGGGGCGAGATGGCGCCGCTTGGCAATTTCTACTCGGCCGCGTTTCCCGCTGGAACGCGCGCGGGCGTGCCGGAAATCGCGTCGCATCTCATCGGCCACGATCCGCGCGGCCTGGCCAGCATCGGCCGGCTGATGGACACGGTGTTCAAGGGCCATCCCTACATCAAATCAGCGCTCGACATGGCCTGCTGGGATCTCGCCGCGCGCGCCGCCAACGTGCCGCTGGTGACACTGCTGGGCGGCAAGGAAAGCGAGACGGCCGAACTCTACAAGGTGGTCACTCACGGCAGCGTCGACGCCATGGCGGCGCTGGCAAAGCGCATCGTCAGGGACGGCTTCCACCGGCTGCAGGTCAAGGTCGGCGGCAATGTCCATGATGACATCGAGCGCGTCACAGCGGTCGCCGCCTCCGTGCCGAATGGCACCGTCATCTTCTGCGACGCCAATGCCGGCTGGACCCCCTATCAGGCGCGGCAGTTCGCCGATGCCACACGCGCCATCGACTACACATTCGAGCAGCCTTGCACGACGATCGACGAGAACATGTCGGTGCGCCGCATGCTCGACAAGCCGATGGTGCTCGACGAATCCGTCACCTCGCTCGAGGCAATGCTGGAAATCCATCGCCTGGGCGCAGCCGACGGATTGACGCTGAAAATCTCGCGGCTCGGTGGCGTGACCAAGACGCGCCAGATCCGCGACGTCGCCGTCGACCTCGGCTTCATGATCACGGTCGAGGACACTGGCGGCGCCGAGATCGACACATCAGCCATGGCGCATCTGTCGCTGTCGACGCCGGAGGAACGCCGGCTGCACGCCATCGCTTTCCATGAATGGGTGACGGTGCGCACCGCGTCGAACAAGCCGCCGGTCACCGGCAGCCGCATGGGCATTCCGGACGGGCCAGGCCTCGGCATCGACGTCGTTCCCGACCTGATCGGCGTGCCGTTCTTCGAGATCGGCGGCTGAGATGAAGATCCGCAGCATCAGGGCCACGCCGATCAATCTTCGCCTCGAAGCGCCTTATGGCTGGGTGTTCGGCGAGCTCGACGGGTTTTCGCAGACCATTGTCGAGGTCGAGACCGAGGATGGGCTGATCGGCCTCGGCGAAGCGCCTACACCGGCGGCGGCCTCGATCGTCAATGGTGTTCTGGCCGATCGCCTGGTCGGCCGCGATGCATTCGATATTGCCGGCGCCGAGCATGTCAGCCTGCCGTATTGGACCGGCGTGCAGTCGATCAACGACCGCACCCGCATCATGGCTTTCGGCGCCGTCGAGATGGCGCTGTGGGACCTGCGCGGCAAGGCGTGGAACCAGCCGCTCTACCAGTTGCTCGGCGGCGCCGTGCGCAAGGATATCCCGTTCACCGATTATTTCTCGCTGCGCGGCGATGGGCCTGATGTAAAGGGCGAAACGACGCCGGAAGAAGTCGCCGACTATTGCGTCGAACTGCACGAGACGCATGGAACGAGCTTCTTCGAAGGCAAATTCTCGACCGAGGATCCGAAGATCTCGCTGAGAATGGTCGAGCTGATCCGCGAGAAACTCGGCGACGAGGTGATGATCCGCATCGATTCCAACCAGGCCTATTCGCTGGCCACGGCGCGGCTGCTGGCGCGGCCGCTGGAAGAACTCGGCGTTCGCAACTGGGAGGATCCGGTGGCCACGATCGAGGAGATGCGGCAGTTGCGGCAGCATTGCTCGATCCCGTTCTCAACCCACAACATCGACATTGCGCGGGCCATGGACCTCAAGGTTCCGGACGCCTTTGTCGGCAATCCGACGGCGCATGGCGGCATTGGCCGCCTGCTGCGCTTCGTCGGCGCCTGCGAGCACGCCGGCGTCGACTTCTGGTGCTACAGCGGCGACAGCGGCATCGGCAGCGCGGCGTATCTGCACCTGTGCGCCGCGCTCGGCTGGATCCGCGAGCCGAACCAATCGCTGTTTCGCATGCAGCCCATGGATATCACCGAGGAAGGGCCGTTTTCGCCGAGGAACAATGTCGTGCGCGTGCCGGAAGGCCCCGGCCTCGGCGTCACCTTGTCGCGCAAGAACCTCGCGGCCTGCCATCGCGATTTCACCGACAACGGCCCGTGCAACAAATATCACGATCCGGCCAAGCCCGGGACATACCGCCGTCTGCCGCTGAATTAGAAGGACGAGAAGGGAAAGGAGACTTGATTCAACAACAAGGGCCCGCCGCGGCGATTGGACGGCAGCGGCAGGACCGGACGAGTGGAAGCATAGCCTCAAGAAAATCTGACCACCGCGCCGCAAGGATCGGATGAACCGGAAAAAACCGCATGCTACAGTCCCGGTCTACCGACTTCGTTGATGGCCGGGACAAGGAGAACTCCACGGAATTTCGTCAACTGGAAGTGCATTCGTCAACCATAAGAAATAGGGGAAAGGGTTAAACCCATGAGCAAGAACTACCGCATTCTCGACCTGATCCGGCGCAATCGCTCGCCGCTCGAAAACCATCTCATCGACGGTCTCGTCGATGGTCGCGTCAGCCGCCGCGACTTCATTCGCCACGGCAGCCTGCTTGGCCTGTCGCTGCCGCTTTTGGGCGGCATCACCACGGCTGCCGGCCTCAGTGGCATGCCGTCGCTCGCCCGCGCCCAGAATGCGCCGGGCGCGACCATCCGCGTCGGCAGCAGCGTTCCGGCGGCAACCATCGACCCGGTCACCATCGCCGACGCCGGCGGCCTGGTGGTCATGCAGCAGGTTGCGGAATTCCTCTGCGTCGACGGCCCGGACCTGGTGCTGAAGCCGGCACTGGCCGAAAGCTGGAAGCCGAACGACAAAGGCACGGTGTGGACCTTCAAGCTGCGTAAGGGCGTGAAATTCCACTCAGGCGGCGAGATGAAGGCCGACGACGTCGTGGCCAGCATCGACCGCCTTGCCGACCCGGCAAACTCGTCCAACGCGTTGTCGGTGTTCACCGGCATCCTGCAGAAGGGCGCCACCAAGAAGGTCGACGACTACACGGTGGAATTCCACCTCGACGCGGCGAACGGTAACTTCCCCTACATGGTGTCGTCCGACAATTACAACGCCGTCATCATCCCGGCGAGCTACAAGGGCGACTACGAGAAGAGCTTCGACGGTACCGGCCCGTTCAAGATCGAAAAGTACACGCCGAAGGTCGGCGCTTCCTTCGTCCGCAACGAGGACTACTGGGGCGAAAAGGCGCTGCCGGAGCGCACCGAGTTCACCTTCTTCGCCGACATGCAGCCGCAAATCCTGGCGCTGCAGGGCGGACAGATCGACATCATCAACCAGATGCCGGTTCTCGCGGGCGTTGCCCTGCTCAACGATCCGAGCTTCGAAATCATCAGCCTGAAGTCGTCGGCGCATCAGCAACTGCACATGCACTGCGACGAAGGCCCGACGAAAGATGCCCGCGTGCGCCGCGCCATCGCCCTCTGCCTCGATCGCGAAAAGCTCGCCGCCGGCCTGATGAAGGGACGTTCGGCCTTGGGCAATGACAGCCCGTTCGCCGCGGTCTACCCGTCGACCGACACGACCATACCACAGCGCAAGCAGGATATCGCGCAGGCCAAGCAGTTGATGGAAGCCGCCGGCGTCGGCCAGGGCTTCAAGATGACGCTGACCACCGAGCGCTACCTCGAAATCCCCGAATACGCCCAGCTCATCCAGAACTGGGTCAAGGAGATCGGCATCGAACTCGAACTGAACATCCTCGACCAGGGCGCCTATTACGGCGATGCCGTGTTCGGCAAGTCGAACTGGTTGGATTCGGCGATGGGCATTACCGATTACGGCCACCGCGGCGTGCCGAACGTCTACCTTGCCGCGCCGCTGAAGAGCGACGGCACCTGGAACGCGGCGCACTTCAAGAACAAGGACTATGACGCGCTGGCGACCAGCTATATCGCGGCGCTCGACCTCGAGGCGCAGAAGGCCGACGCTGGCAAGATCCAGAAGCTGCTGCTCGAGGAAACGCCTGTCATCTTCGGCTATTTCTACGACTACCTGACGGCGACGGCGAAGGGCGTGACCGGCGTGCAGCCGACCGCCATGTCGCAGCTGTTCCTCGAAAAGGCATCGAAGGCCTAGGCGAAAAGGGAAAGCCAATCCTCTAACAGCCAGCTCCCGCATGGGGGCTGGCTCCGCAAGGAGTCTTAGCCATTCTCTCCTTCTTTGCACGGCGTGTGTCGCTGTCGCTTGTGACATTGTTCCTGCTGTCGATCATGGTGTTCCTGGGCGGCCAGGTGCTGCCCGGCAATGTCGGGCGCGCGATCCTGGGTCCGTTTGCCGACCAGCGCGCCGTCGACGCGCTCAATCATACGCTCGGCGTCGATCGCCCATTGCTCACCCAATATGCGACCTGGATCTGGAAATTTGTCCGTGGCGACATGGGCACGTCCTACATCTTCCGCTCGCCTGTAGCGCCCTTCGTCATTGACGCCTTGGGCAATTCGATGAAGCTGGCGGCGGTCGCCTTCGTGCTGGTGGTGCCGATCGGCATCCTGGGCGGTGTCGTGGCTGCGCTCAACCTCAACCGCCCGCTCGACCGCATCATCAGCCTGGGTGGCCTGTCGGTGACGGTGCTGCCAGAGTTCGTCACCGGCATCATCCTGATCCTGATCTTCGGCGTCTGGCTGCGCTGGCTGCCGATCTCGGCGGCATGGCCGAAGGATGCCGGGTTCTTCACTCAGCTCTATTACCTGATCCTGCCGTCGCTGCCGCTGTTCCTGGTGCTGTTCGGCTATATCGCGCGCATGGCGCGTTCCGGCATGATCGAGGCGCTCGATTCCGACTATACGCGAACGGCGGTACTCAAGGGCCTGCCCTGGCGCACCGTGATCTGGCGCCATGTGCTGCGCAATGCGCTGTTGCCGACCATCACCGTCATTGCCACGCAGACCGGCTATCTCATCGGCGGCCTCGTGGTGATCGAGACGCTGTTTCGCTACCAGGGTATCGGCTCGCTGATCTTCACCGCCGCGCGCGGCAAGGACTTTCCGATGCTGGAATCCGGCATCCTCACCATCGGTATCGTCTATGCCGTGGCGACATTGATCGCCGACTTCCTCTATTCCGTGCTCAATCCGCGCATCCGCCTGGGGTCAGACCAATGAGCGCCGTCCAGACCCCTTCTCCTGCGCAAGACGACACGCGCCGGCGCAGTCCGCTGGCGGAAGTCCTGTTCTCGCTCATGCGCTCGCGAACCTTCCTTGTCGGCCTCTTCATCGTGCTGTTCTGGGTCGCCTGCGCGCTGTTCGGCGAACATTTCGCACCCTATGACCCGCTTGCCGACGACATCATCAACGCGCTGGCACCGCCGTCGCGCGAACATTGGTTCGGCACCGACCAGATTGGCCGTGATGTCTTCTCGCGCGTCATTGTCGGCTCCCGCGACATCCTCACCGTCGCGCCTTTGGCGACGCTGCTGGCGACGGTGGCGGGCACGGCGCTTGGCCTGCTCACCGGCTATTTTCGCGGCATCGTCGACGATGTCGTCAGCCGCATCCTCGAAGCCTTCATGGCAATCCCCGTGGTCATTGTCGCGCTGCTCGCCATTGTAGCGCTCGGCACCTCCAAGGCCACCGTCATCGTCGTCATTGGCCTGAGCTTCGCGCCGATCATTGCGCGCACCGTGCGCTCGGCGGTGCTGGCCGAGCGCGAACTCGACTATGTCGCCGCCGCCCAGCTGAGGCACGAGAGCGCTTTCCACACGATGTTCGTCGAGATCCTGCCCAACGTCATCCCGCCGATCCTGGTCGAGACCACCGTGCGGCTCGGCTACGCCATCTTCGCGGTCGCCACGCTCTCCTTCATGGGCTTCGGCATCCAGCCGCCGTCGCCCGACTGGGGGCTGTCGATCTCCTCGAATTACGGCATGATCGGCGGCGGCTTCTGGTGGACGGTGCTGTTCGACGCGCTCGCCATCGCCTCGCTGGTGATCGGCGTCAACCTTGCGGCCGACGGCGTTCATGGAGCGCTCAATGACTAACTCCGCCCCTACCAAGCCGGCAAAGGCTGAAAACGCCCTCGAACTCAGCGATCTGTCGGTCGCCTATCGCGTGGCCGGGCGCAACCGCGCCGTGCTGCGCAATCTCAACCTCAACATCAGGCAAGGCGAGGCCTATGGGCTGGTCGGCGAATCCGGCTGCGGCAAATCCACCGTGGCGCTCACGGTCGTGCGCTATTTGCCAAGGAACGGCTCGATCACAGGCGGCGCGATTTCGCTCGACGGCCAGGACGTGATGAAGCTCGATGGCGAGGCCTTGCGCCGGGCGCGGGCCGAAAGCGTTTCCATGGTCTACCAAGATCCCGGCAAGGCGCTGAACCCGTCGATCCGAATTGGCCGCCAGTTGACCGAGATCTTCGAGCTTGGCGGCATCACGGGCCAGGCAGCCAGTGATCGCGCCATCGCCATGTTGAATCGCGTGCGCATCTCCGATCCGCCAAGCGTCATGCAGCGCTACCCGCACCAGCTCTCCGGCGGTATGCAGCAGCGCGTGGCGATCGCCATGGCGCTGGCCAACGATCCCTCGATGCTGATCCTCGACGAGCCGACCACCGGCCTCGATGCGACGGTCGAAGCCGAGGTGCTCGACCTCATCGCGCAGCTCAGGCAAGAACTCTCGGCCTCGATCCTGTTCATCAGCCACAACCTCGCCGTAGTGTCCAACATGTGCGACCGGGTCGGCGTGCTCTATGCCGGCATGCTGGTCGAGGAAGGACCGACCGACGTCGTCTTCAACGATCCGCGCCATCCCTACACGGTGGCGCTGCTGCGCTGCCTGCCACGCGGCGGCCAGCGCAAGGACCAGGGCCGGCTCGATACCATTCCGGGCTTCCTGCCCGGCATTGGCATGGACATCAAGGGGTGTGCCTTTGCCGACCGCTGCGCGCTCGCCGACGATCGCTGCCGCACCGAATTGCCGCCGCTCTATGATCTGAGTGACGAGCGCGGCAAGCGCTTGTCGCGCTGCCACTACCACGACAAGGCGCAGGCCCTGCCGCGCGCGACACCGAGCGACGTGGCGGCGGCACCCAAGCCCGCGGCAGCGCCCGTGCTGCGCGTCGCCGGACTGAACAAGACCTATGCCAGCCACGGCCATCCCCTGCGCGCCGTCAAGGATGTCTCGCTCGATCTCAGCCCCGGCGAGACGCTGGGGCTGGTCGGCGAATCCGGCAGCGGCAAGACCACTTTCGCCAGACTGCTGCTCGGCCTTGTGCCGCCCGATGCCGGCGGCACCATCGAGCTCGAGGGCAAGGCGCTGGCGCCGAAGCTGGAGAACCGCGGCGACGACCAGGTCAAGGCGATGCAGATCGTCTTCCAGAACCCGGACTCCGCACTCAACCGCTCGCATTCGATCCGCCACATCCTCGGCCGCGCCCTGAAGCGGTTGGCCGGCCTCTCCGGCAAAGCGCTAGAGGCGCGCCTCGACGACCTCGTCCGCTCGGTGCGCCTCACCGACCGGCACCTGGCCGTCAAGCCGCGCCAGCTGTCAGGCGGGCTGAAGCAGCGCGTCGCCATTGCGCGGGCCTTCGCCGGCGATCCGCGCATCGTGGTCTGCGACGAGCCGACCTCGGCGCTCGACGTTTCGGTCCAGGCGGCGATCCTCAACCTGCTCGCCGATCTGCAATCGAAGGAGGATGTCAGCTACATCTTCATCTCGCACGACCTTGGCGTCGTGCGTTACCTCTCCGACAAGATCGCCGTGCTCTATCTTGGCCGCATCATGGAACTCGGGCCATCGGAGGAAGTCTTCTCCGGGCCACATCACCCCTATACCGAAGCGCTGCTGTCGGCCGTGCCCAAACTCGACCAGACCGAGACGGCGCGCATCCGGCTCGACGGCGAAATCCCCAGCGCCACCAATCCGCCCACAGGATGCGTGTTCCACACGCGCTGCCCGCGCAAGATCGGCCCGATCTGCGAGCAGCAGGAGCCGCCGCTGGCAGAGGCGCAGCCCGGCCATTCGATCCGCTGCCATATCCCCTACCCGGAACTTGCCAGGCTGCAGAAGGCCGCCGTGACCGAACCGGCATAGCAAGGCATCTCCGGCCGGCTACAGACCGGCCATGCCGACCGAACGGTCGCCTTCCGAAAAACCGTGATCATTGGTCCAGTTCCCGGCCAGCGAGCGCAAGCCCGTCAGCGCGACGTCGAGCACATCCGACGAGACGGGATTGGCGGGATAGGCGAGATAGATCGGCCGCCGGAACACCGGCGTGCCGTCGATGCGCCGCATCTCGCCGCGCTCGATATGGCCGCTGACGGCGCTCAGCGGCAGGTAGGCCGCCGCTTGCTGCGACAGCACATGCTGCAGCCCGATGAAGACCAGCCCCGCCGAGATTGCCGGCTTGACCATGCCGGCAAAGGCGCGGTCATGCTCGATGCGGAATTCGAGACCCCAATCCATCAGGATGTAGTTTTCGCTCCATGGCTTGGTCTGCGCAGCGTGCTGGACCAGCACGACCTGATCGACGGCCAGCGTCTCATAAACGATGCCGGGATGCGGGCGCGGCAGATAGAGGATGCAGATGTCGAGCAGGCCCTCCGCCAGCTGGTCGATGGCCAGATCCGGAAAACTGCCTTCGAGCCGCAGCGCCACGTTCGGCCGCCTGGCGCGCATCCACTCGACCCATGGCGAGGTGATGCGCTCCCACAGATAGGCGGGGGCGGTGAGCCGCAGCAGGCTGTCATAGCCATCGGGAACGGCGATGTCCTGCCGCGATTGCTCCCAGGTGCGGGTGATGGAGGAGGCGTGAGGCAGGAACTGGCGGCCGGCCGGCGTCAGCGTGACGCCGTCACGGTCACGCACGAAAAGCCGGCGCCCCAATTGCTCCTCCAGTCCCCTGATCCGCGCACTGACCGTGGATTGCGCAAGGTTGAGCCGGCTGGCCGCGACGGTGAAGCTGCCATGTTCGGCAACCTCCAGGAAACTGCGCAGGTTCTCGGTATCCATGCCATCCTCCCCGCATCGAAAATTTCGATGGACCCCATCAAAAAATATCGCTTTCCGCCTGCGTTCAACAATGACCTAAATGGCCGATCCCCCAAGGGCAAGCGAGGAATGCAGCCATGCCAAGGCATTTCATGACGATCGACGCCGCTCGCAAAAATCTGACCGCAATCGAAAATTCCGCTGTCGATGACTTGCTTGCCGGCAGGCTCGACCGGCGCGATTTCCTGCGCCACGGCAGCGTTCTGGGCCTTTCCCAGCCGTTCCTGGGCGGCCTTGTGGCGGCTGCCGGCCTAGGCACGCAAAAAGCCCGCGCCGAAGGCAAGCCGGGCGGCACGGTGCGCGCCGGCGTCGCCACGCCCGGCGGCGCCATCGATCCCGTCACCTACTATGACAGCGGCAGCTACCAGCTGGTCTTCCAGACCGCCGAGTTTCTCTGCATCACGCAACCGGATCTCACCCTGAAGCCGGTGCTGGCGGAAAGCTGGTCGCCAAACGCCGATGGCAGTGTCTGGACCTTCAAGCTGCGCAAGGGCGTGAAATTCCACAATGGCGAGGACTTCAAGGCCGACGACGTGGTGGCGACCTTCGATCGTCTCGCCGACCCGAACGGCGCCTCGAACGCGCTTTCGGTCTTCAAGGGCCTGCTGTCGAAGGGCGGCACACAGAAGGTCGACGACCACACCGTCGCCTTCCATCTCGATGCGCCGAACGGCAGCTTTCCGTATTCGGTTTCGATCGACAATTACAACGCCGTCATCCTGCCGGCGAGTTACAAGGGCGACTACGAAAAGACCTTCGAGGGCACCGGCCCGTTCCGGCTGGAGAGCTACACGCCGAAGGTCGGCGCGACTTTCGTGCGCAACCCGGACTATTGGGGCGAGAAGGCCCTGCCCGACCGGCTCGAATTCAAATTCTACGGCGACGTGCAGCCCCGCATCCTGGCGCTGCAGGCCGGCGAGGTCGACATCCTCGACGCCGTGCCGCTCGATGTCAGCCAGGTGGTGCTCAACAGCCCCGACATCACCGTGCTGCGCGTCGCCTCGACCGCGCATCGCCAGTTGCACATGCGCTGCGACACCGGCCCGTTCACCGACAAGCGCGTGCGCCAGGCGCTGGCGCTCAGCATCGACCGCTCCAAGCTGGTCGACGGCTTGTGCCGCGGCATGGCGGCGACCGGCAATGACAGCCCATTCGCGCCGGCCTTCCCCGCCACCGACAAGTCCGTGCCGCAGCGTGTCCACGATATCGCCAAGGCCAAGCAACTGCTCGAAGCGGCCGGCCTCGGCAACGGCTTCGACATCACGCTGACGACGCTGCGCTATTCCGACATTCCAGGCTACGCGCAGCTGTTCCAGAATTTCGCCAAGGAGATCGGCGCCCGCATCGCGCTCAACATCGAGGACCAGGACAAATATTACGGCAAGGCGGTGTTCGGCCAGTCGGACTGGCTGGACAGCCCGTTGGGGATCACCGACTACGCCCATCGCAGCGTGCCGAATGTCTTCCTGAAAAGTCCGCTGGTCAGCGACGGCCCCTGGAACGCGGCGCATTTCAAGAACCCTGCCTATGACGGCATGGTCACGTCCTACCTCAAGGCACTCGACATCGGCGCGCAGCGCGCGGCGGCCTCCGACATCCAGAAACTGCTGCTCGACGAGACGCCGGTGATCTTCAGCTACTTCCCTGATTTGCTCGTGCCGGTGCGCAAGAATGTCAGCGGCCTGCCGCCGATCGCAGCAGGGCTGCTGCTCGATCGTGTATCCATAGGGTGACCCGTATCCAACCGCGCGGCCACGAAGACAAGAAGACGGGAGACTACCATTCGCAAGCCTCATTTGCGCGGTCGCGGACCGCATTTCCCCTTGCTCGATACCATCGTGCAATACGAGTTCGAACCGGGCTATGTCGCCTTCACCATGCCGATGCAGAAGCGGCTGCGCGTGCAGGTGGGATCGATGATCGTCGCCGACACGACCAAGGCGCTGGTGCTCTACGAGAGCGACCATCTGCCGGTCTACTACTTCCCGATCAGCGATGTGCGTGAGGAATTCCTGCTGCCCAGCACGACGACGACCGAGAGCCCGTTCAAAGGCGTCGCCACGCATTATTCGCTGAACACCGGCATCACGCTGGTCGAGGATGCCGCCTGGCGCTATCTCGATCCGGTCAAGGGATCCCCGCTGCTGTCTGATTACATGTCCTTCTATTGGCCCAAGATGACGCACTGGTACGAGGAGGACGAAGAGATCTTCGTCCACGCCCGCGACCCGTTCCGCCGCGTCGACTGCCTGCCATCCTCGCGGCGGGTGCAGGTCATTCTCGACGGCGAACAGGTCGCCGATTCACGCCGTGGCGTGTTCCTGTTCGAAACCGGCCACCCGGTGCGCCACTATCTGCCGATCGCCGACACGCGGCTCGATATGTTCGCGCCCAGCCGCTACATTTCGCGCTGCCCCTACAAGGGCATCTCCAACTATTATCATGTGACGACGCCCAAGAAGCGGCACGAGAACATCGTCTGGTACTATCCCGAGCCGGTGCACGAGGCCGAGCGCATCAAGGGCCTGGTCTGCTTCCATCACGAACTGGTCGACAAGATCCTGGTCGACGGCGTCGAAATCCCGAAGGAATTCACGGCCGCCTCGAGCGGCTATTTCTGAGCCGCTCGCGCTTGCTAACCAGCGCCGGCCAGCCGGCGTTTGCCATTTGCGTGCGTTCGCGCCAGTGCTACGTTGCATTGCGCTGTGGACGATCGGCGATGAGGAAAGCATTTCATCAAGTGGCCTGGCTTGGGATGGTCGCCTTGACGGCGACGCCCATGCTGGCGCTTGCCGAAAATCCAGCCGCCTTCGAACTGAAGCTGGATATCGACCAGGACGGCGAGACCGACCGGGCCGTCATCATGCAGGAACCCGGTGGTCCGGCCAGTCTTTACATCTATCTGGGCGAGGAGAAGCAAGATCCGTCGCGGAAGCCCGATTTGCTCAGGAAGGTCCTGACCGAGGACAGGGTCATCGACCTCCAAAGCAACGGCAAGGGATCGCTGGCGATCACCTCCTGCTTCGGCTGCGGCGCCAGCAGGTCGACGGAAGAGACGGTGACCATTGTCTATCGCAAGGGCCGGTTCCTCGTCGGCGGCTATAGCCGCAGCTGGGACTGGAACCAGCAGACATCGTCTGGTGTCGAGACGACGCTAGGCGGTTGCGACATCAACTATCTCACCGGCAAGGGCACCGTCTCGAAAGACCTTGAAGCGGCAAAGCCGATCAACCGCCGGTTCAAGCCGATAAGCCTCAAAGACTGGTCGTCGAGCAGCCGGCCGAGGGCCTGCACCTTCGGAGCCGGTTGATAGACAGGCGCCATCCCGCATATCCTCCCTGCGAAACGGGGGGACGATCGATGGATCTATTCAGGCTGGACGGCGATGTCGCGCTGGTCACCGGGGCGGGCAGCGGCATTGGACAGGCAATCGCGATCGGGCTGGCCGAGGCGGGTGCCGACGTTGCCTGTTTCGGCCATGCGTCGAAGGGTGGGCTGGACGAGACCGCGCAGCGGATCACCGCCCTCGGCCGCAAGGCTCTGGTGCTGACCGGCACGGTGACATCGGAGAGCGACCTTGCGGCGGCGATGGACCGCGTCGAGGCCGAACTCGGCGCGTTGACCGTCGCCGTCAACAATGCCGGCATCGCCGGTTCGGAACCGGCCGAGACGATGGCGCTGGAGACTTGGCAGAAGGTACACGATGTCAACGTCGCCGGCGTGTTCCTGTCCTGCCAGGCCGAAGCGCGCAAGATGCTGGCGCGCCGCAAGGGCTCGATCATCAACATCGCCTCGATGTCAGCCACCATCGTCAACCGGGGGCTGACGCAGGCGCACTACAATTCCTCGAAGGCCGCCGTCATCCACATGTCGAAGAGCCTCGCCATGGAGTGGGCCGATCGCGGCCTGCGCGTCAACATCGTCAGCCCGGGCTACACCCTGACGCCGATGAACAAGCGGCCCGAAGTGGCTGAGGAAATCAAGATCTTCAAGCGCGACACGCCGATGGGACGCATGGCGGCGCCGGAAGAAATGGTCGGGCCGACAGTATTCCTGGCCAGCCGCGCTTCGAGCTTCGTCACCGGCCTCGACCTGATCGTCGATGGCGGCTACGTCTGCTGGTAGGAACGCATCGGGTGGACTTCGCCTGCAGTCTGAATTTGTGCACACGCGCGGCGTTAGCCGTTGCACGACATGAACGTTGGTATATATAATTTCATCCCATGAAAGAGCTTTGGCGAGATGGGGCTTGCCGGGCCGACAGCCGAGAGCAATTCTTCTGAAATTGCTCTGGATCATGGGACCTTGATGGCTCGCACCTTGCAGGGCGCCACGCGACTGGCGTTTGATCCACGGATGATCGCTATCGCGGCGATCCATCGGCCATGAGACTGGCCGCCTCGGCAGCATCAGATATAACCGAGATCGAGCACCATCGCGGCTGCGCCGACCTTCGCCGCGCCGGCACCAAAGGCCTTGCGCAACGACCAGCCTTTCCAACACAATCAAGAAAAGACGCAAGAAGGGAACGAACGATAACCGTCACAGCTTGAAGGAGAACAAGCAATGCCACTTCGCAGTGTGATTTCGAAACTTTCAATGGGAGCACTGGCCCTTGCCGCGGCAAGCGCCATCACACCGGCGGCCTATGCCGCCGCGCCGGAATCCAACGACCCGATCAAGATCGCGCTGTTCGACTGGACCAGCGTCAACCTCAACGCCAAGATCCTCGGCGGCATCCTGGAAAAGCTTGGCTATACCGTCGAGTACCCGACCGCCGACTACCTCTCCAGCCTGACCACCGGCCTCACCAATGGCGATATCGATGTCGGGCTGGAGTTTTGGGACACGACCGCCGGCGAGGCCATGAAGGCTTCCGATGCCACCGGCCAGACCGAACGGCTCGGCAAACTCGGGCCGAAGGCCAAGGAAGAATGGTGGTTTCCCGAATATATGAAGGAAAAATGCCCGACCTTGCCGGACTGGCATGCGCTGCTCGACGCCACATGCGCGGCATCATTCTCGACGGCGGAGACGGCGCCGAAGGGGCGCTATCTCGGCGGCCCGGTTACCTGGGAAGGGTTTGACGACGAGCGCGTCGCGGCACTGAAGTTGCCCTTCACCGTGATCCATGCCGGCACCGATGCGGCAATGTTCGCCGAACTCGATTCCGCCTATCAGCGCAAGGCGCCGATCATGCTGTGGATCTATTCGCCGCATTGGGCGCCGGCCAAATACAAGGGCGAATGGGTGCAATTCCCCGAATACACGCCCGAGTGCTACAACGACCCGAAATGGGGCGTGAACCCCGACGCCAAATATGACTGCGGCAAGCCGCATGGCGAAATCTGGAAATACTCCTGGAACGGCATGAAGGACAAATGGCCGGTCGCCTACAAGGTGGCCAAGGCCTACACGATCGACACCGACGAGTTGAACAAGATGAGCGGCGAGATCGACCTCGACGGCAAAAAGCCGGAAGACGTCGCCGCCGCCTGGATCGCCGCCCACGAGGCCGACTGGAAAGCCTGGGCGCAGTGATCGTTCCGACTGGAAACGCGAGGCCCGGCCATTGATCGGCCGGGTCTCAATTGTCGATACTCCAGAAGGACGATTGGATGACGGACGGGACTGAACAGGGATCGGCGCAATCCGGTTGGGATAGCCGCCCGGTAAAACTTGCCTGCCGCAATGTGTGGAAGCTGTTCGGGGCAAACGCGGCCAGTTTCATCCGTGAGCGCGACGGCAAGGCCAGCATGGCCGATGTCACGGCTGCCGGACTGGTCGGCGCGGTGCGCGCCGTCGATCTCGAAATCCGCCAGGGCGAGATCTTCATCATCATGGGTCTGTCCGGCTCCGGCAAATCAACGCTGGTGCGCTGCATGTCGCGGCTGGTGGAGCCGAGCCACGGCAAGGTCGAGTTCGAGGGCAAGGACCTGCTGAAGATTTCCGACGCGGCGCTGATCGAGTTGCGGCGCCATCGCATGGGCATGGTGTTCCAGAATTTCGCGCTGCTGCCGCATCTCAATGTGCTCGACAACATCGCCTTTCCGCTCAGCATCCAGGGACAGGACCGGTCAACGCGCGAGGCGCGGGCTCGTGAGGTCATCGAACTCGTGGGCTTAAGCGGCCGCGAGCATTTCTACCCGCGCGAATTGTCTGGCGGCCAGCAGCAGCGTGTCGGCATCGCCCGCAGCTTGGCGACAAAACCTGAAATCTGGTTCCTTGACGAGCCGTTCTCCGCGCTCGATCCGCTGATCCGCCGTGAGATGCAGGACGAGCTGATGCGGCTGCAGACGATGCTGCACAAGACCATCGTCTTCATCACCCATGATTTCGACGAGGCCATAAGGCTCGCCGACCGCATCGCCATCATGAAGGACGGCGAGGTCATCCAGATCGGCACGCCGGAACAGCTGGTGGTCAATCCGGCGACCGACTACGTCGCCGAATTCACCCGCGACGTCGACCGCGCCAAGGTGATCTCGGCGCGCAGTCTGATGCGCGCCTGCAACGGCGCCGAGCATGGCGGAACGGTGGCGCCGGATGCCAAGATCGCCAGTTTTTCTGCCAGCATCGTTTCAGCCGGGAAGCCTTTCGCCGTGGTCAACGGCACCGGCAAGCCGATCGGCGAAGTCTCGCCACAAGCGGTCATCGATCTTTTGGCCGGCATCGAGCACACGGGAGCCGGCGCATGACGGTGACGGCAAGCGCCAGCGAGGCGAGGCCGCCGCTTCAACGGTGGCTTGTTGTCTGGGCCGTGGCACTCGCCGCCGTATTGGCACTATTCCTGCTGCAGGAAAGCCTGCCCTGGGCAGTAAATTATCCGGCCAGCGCCGTCGTGCCCGTCGCCGACTGGGTCAGTGCTCTAATGAGCTGGATCAAGTCGAACCTGTCGTGGCTGACCCGCTCGATCACCGCGGTGCTGGGCGTGCCGCTCGACTTCGCACTCGATCTTCTGGCCAAGAACTTCAAGGTCGGTCACGGTGCCGATGCCTATGTCCTGCCGCGGCTGTCGTGGGTCGGGGTGTGCGCTGTCGCCTTCCTCGCCGGCCATGCCGTGGGCGGCCGGAAACTCAGCCTGCTGGTCGGCGGCTGCTTCCTCTACATCGCGCTGTTCGGCCAATGGACCAGCGCCATGCTGACGATGGCGCTGATCTCTATCGCGGTGCCGTTCTGCATCGTCACCGGCCTGTTCGCCGGCATCTGGGCGTGGCGCAAGCCGTGGGCGGAAAGGCTGATCGTCTCCCCTGCCCTCGACCTGATGCAGACGATCCCGACCTTCGCCTATCTGATCCCGATGCTGCTCCTGTTCGGCAACAGCCCGGTCTCGGCGATGATCGCCACAGCCATTTTCGCCACGCCGCCGATGGTGCGGGCGACGATGCTCGGCCTGACGAGGGTGCCGCTGGAGATCGGCGAATTCAGCGACATGGCCGGCTGTACGGCGCGGCAAAAACTGTGGCGGGTGCTCCTACCCTCGGCCCGCCCCACGCTGATGGTCGGCGTCAACCAGGTCATCATGCTGGCGCTCAACATGGTCATCATCGCCTCGATGATCAGCGCCGGCGGCCTCGGCTACGACGTGCTTCTGGCGCTGCGCGCGCTGAAGGTCGGCGAAGCCATGGAAGCCGGTCTCGCCATCGTGGCGCTGGCGATCGCGCTCGACCGGCTGAGCCAGGCCATCGCGCACAAGCAGGCCAAAGGCCATGTCCTTCAGGCGGCGAGCCCGAGCATCTGGCAGCGCTATCCCAACCTGACGCTGGCCATCGCCATCCTTGCCGTCACCACGCTGCTCGGCCTGTTCGTGCCGGCTTTCGCGGCGGTGCCGAAGGCGATCACCTTCACCACCGCGCCGTTGTGGAAGGCGGCGGTGAACTGGGTGACGATCAACTTCTTCGATGCGATCGAAGCCTTTCGCGTGGCGCTGATCCTCAACGTGCTCAATCCGGTGCGCGCCTTCTGCGAAGGCTTTCCGTGGCTTGGCGCGGTGTTCCTGCTCGGCCTTGCCGGCTATCAGCTCTCAGGGCTGCGCCTGGCGGCCCTGGTTGCGGCACTTACTACCTTCTGTGCTATGACCGGGCTCTGGGAAAAGACCATGGCCACCGTCTATCTCTGCGGCATCTCGGCCTTCATCGCCTGCCTGATCGGCATTCCAATCGGCCTGATGGCGGCGCGCAGCGACCGCTTCGAGAAGATCGTCACGCCTGTCATCGACACGTTGCAGGTGCTGCCGTCCTTCTGCTTCATCATTCCGGTGGTGATGTTGTTTCGGGTCGGCGATGTCACCGCCATGATCGCCACGATCGCCTTCGCCGTGGTGCCGGCGATCCGCTACACCAATCATGGCATCAGGCAGGTGCCGCCGGCGTTGATCGAAGCAGCCAAGGTGTCCGGCTGCACGCCGCGCCAGACCTTCGTTCGCGTGCAATTGCCGCTGGCGCTTCCCGAAATCATGCTCGGCGTCAACCAGACCATCCTGATGGCGCTGGCGATGATCATCATCTGCGCCATGGTCGGCACCCGCGACCTCGGCCAGGAGGTGTTCATCGCGCTGTCAAAAGCCGATTCCGGCCGCGGCATCGTCGCCGGCCTGGCCATAGCCTTCATCGGCATCGTCGCCGACAGGCTGTTCGGCGCCTGGACGGCGAAGGCAAGGGCTAGGCTGGGATAGAAGAGGCCGCAGCTATTCCGCGGCCACCCCCTTAACCTCGAGATAGCTCTCCATCGAATCGTCCAGCGCCTGCAGCCACGGCGTGTGGTGCAGCGGCGCCATGGTGCCGGTCATCAGCGAACGGTAGGCATGGTCGCGGAAGCTCATAATGTCTTCCGCCTTGTGGTGTTCCCACTCCATGAAAGTCTGGTTTACCGCCTCGACATCGAAGCCGGGATAGTCGGTCTGGTCCATCAGTTCCTTGGTGTAGTCGCCCTGGAACCAGATCATCTGCTCGGCGTCCTCCAGCGTTTCCTCACGCGCCCGCCATTTGGCGCCGTGCTCGGCCATCGCTTCGGCTGACGGCAGCTTGATGCGGCCCATGATGACGTCGCGAGCGAACCAGGCCTGCGCGTCGAACATATTGAAAGTGTAGAACTGGTCCTGCATGCCGATGTAGGACAGCTTCGGGTTCTTCTCCCAGACGACGCCTTCATAGAGATCCGTTGGCCACATGCGGTTGGCGGTCTTGAGTTTCAGATCGTCGGTGAGGAACGGGAAGGAGTGGAGGTAGCCGGTGCACAGGATAATGGCGTCGACATCCTTGGTGGTGCCGTCCTTGAAGTGCGCCGTCTTGCCGACGACCTTCTGCAGCAATGGCACCTCTTTCCAGTTCTCCGGCCATTTGAAGCCCATCGGCTTCGAGCGGTAACTGGAGGTGATCGACTTGGCGCCGTATTTATAGCATTGCGAGCCGATATCCTCGGCCGAATAGGAACGGCCGATGATCAGGATGTCCTTGCCCTTGAATTCCATCGCGTCGCGGAAATCATGGCTGTGCAGGATGCGGCCGTTGAAGGTCGAGAAGCCCTCGAAATAGGGAACGTTGGGCACCGAGAAATGGCCGGAGGCGACGACGACATTGTCGAACTCTTCGGAATAGGTGACGTCGTTCGTGCGGTCATGCGCGGTGACGGTGAATTTCTTGGTCTCGTCCGAAAAGGTCACCATGCGCACCGGACTGTTGAAACGCACCCATTTGCGCAGGCCCGACTTCTCGACGCGACCCTTGATGTAATCCCACAGCACGGCGCGCGGCGGATAGGAGCCGATGGGCCGGCCAAAATGCTCCTCGAACGTGTAGTCGGCGAATTCCAGGCATTCCTTCGGACCGTTCGACCAGAGATAGCGGTACATCGAGCCGTGCACGGGGTCGCCATGTTCGTCGAGGCCGGTGCGCCAGGTGTAGTTCCACAAGCCGCCCCAGTCCGACTGCTTTTCGAAGCAGACGATTTCGGGAATGTCGGCGCCCTTGTCGGCAGCCGACTTGAAGGCCCTGAGCTGTGCCAGGCCGGACGGTCCGGCGCCGATGACGGCAACGCGAGTTTTCATTTCCAGGGCCTCCTCATTTTTGATTTCCCCAGCGAAACAAATTTCACTGACAGTGACACTAATTGGCGCTTGCGTGCTGTCAACAGACATCTGCGGGAACAGCGTTTGCGCATAACGGAATCCCGTCGAGAAACCTGCGCTGGCAGAATGCCTGGGATCGTCAGGTGGAACCTAAGACGGCTTGCCGACACCGCCGTGCTGCTGTATCGCCAACTGATATGTTCACCTTGAGTGAAATAAATCGGCGCAATCCCGGGGGCGACATGGCGAAAGACGGTTCCAATTCCAAGCCCGGCCCTGCCGGCGCCAAGGCCAAGCCGCACCCGAAAGTCTCGGCGGACGGCAAGACCATCCGGGCGCCGCTGACGCAGAACCCGCACGCCATCCGCGACACGCGCGAGAAAGTGCTGGAGGTGGCGATCGGCCGCGAGGTGCGGGCGTTCCGCAAGAAGCTCGGCATCACCGTCGCCGATCTCGCTGTCGCCACCGACATTTCGCTGGGCATGCTGTCGAAGATCGAGAACGGCATCACCTCGCCATCGCTGACCACCTTGCAGGCGCTGTCGCGGGCGCTCGGCGTTCCGGTCACCGCCTTCTTCCGCCGCTTCGAGGAGGAGCGCAGCGCTGTCTTCGTCAAGGCCGGCGAAGGCCTCGATGTCGAGCGTCGCGGCACGCGCGCCGGCCATCAGTACAATCTGCTTGGCCATATCGGTTCGAACACCAGCGGAGTGGTCGTCGAGCCTTATCTCATCACGCTGACCGAGGATTCGGACGTGTTTCCGACCTTCCAGCACGAGGGCATGGAGTTCCTCTACATGCTGGAAGGCGAAGTCGTTTACCGGCACGGCAGCAACCTCTATCCGATGAAGCCCGGCGACAGCCTGTTCTTCGACGCCGATGCGCCGCATGGGCCGGAGCAGCTGACAAAACTGCCGATGCGGTATTTGTCGATTATTTGTTATCCGCAGGGCAGTGCTGGGTGATTGGCTAATCTGCCTATCGTGGGGGTGATGTCCGGTAGCACAGAGGGGCGCTCCCCTCGGCATGTCTTTGCTTGGAGTGGCTCAAACCGCGCGCTTCGTCATCCTCGGGCTTGACCCGAGGATCCATTCCGTGACCTTCGCCGAAGGGTGCAACGGAGCAGAGTTCTATAGCAGTTGCAACGCTTTAACGTCACGGAATGGATCCCAGGGTCTGCGCCGCGTCGCTTCGCTCCTTGCTTCGCCCTAGGATGACGAAACGGATGGGCCGAGTTCCTTCGCGCCCCCCTCTACCCTGCCGGGCATCTCCCCCACGAGGGGGGAGATCGGCAGCTTCGCGGGCAGCGTCAATCCGGCCCAAATCCCGAGCTCGTCGCACTGCCATCATCCAGCTTCGACAGCCATTCCACCAGCGTCGGCCGATAACGGGTCAGGCCCTTGTAGGTGGCCAGTTCCTCGGGCAGATCGCGGATGACGCGGTGCAGGCGGCGCGCCCATTTCGGCTGTGTCACCAGTTCGTCCATCTTGATCAGATAGCAGCGGATCGGGAAGACGATGCCGTTCGAGCGCGGCAGCCGCCAGAAGCTTTGCAGTTCGACGCGCAGATGCACCTTGTCGCCGACATTTTCGGGCGTGACCGTTGTCCGGTCAGGACCCCATTTGTGGTAATTCTCAGGGCTGGTGTCGAGGCGCGGGTTGACGGTCATCGTCCAGTTCAGACGCCGTGCCGGCTTGCCCTGCTGGATGTTGGTGAGGAATTTCAGCGCCCTGACGAAAATCCCCTTCTCATGCGCCAGCGGCACCGGCGCGTGCCACTCGAAAAAATTCATGCCGATGTCGAAATCGAGCGACCAGTCGGCCTGGGTGGTGACCATGCCGGCATCCATCCAAAGATTGCCGTCGCGCTGGTCGAGGATGCAGAAATCGCCCTGGCTCTGGCGGGTGATGTATTCCATCGGGCCGTAAGGCAGCGTCGAGGTGTCGCCGAAGGTGAAGGTGTCGTCGATGCCGAGCGGCCGATTGATCCAACGCCAGCGGTCGCCATCGCGCTCGAGCGTGAAATGCTCGGGATAGCCCAGCGCCTGCTGTTCCATCAACAGTTCGAGCAGGTCCCAGCCGGCCAAGGTCATATGCGGCAGCGACTGGCAGCGCAGCGGATCCTCGGCCAGCACCAGCGCCCGGTCCTGCATCTCGGCGACATAGTGCTCGTCGACGTCGATAAGGTTTTCGAGCACCGAGCCTTTCGGACCGATAACATGCGGCTCGATGTTGACCGCATACATGTAGGCGTCCTCATGGAAGGGAAATGGGAACCGCCTGATGTGCTCCGGGCTGTTCCTGAAGGTGAAATCGTCGCGGAACGTTTCCTTGCGAAAGGTGATGCCCATCTTCGCCTCCTATCTTTCCAAGACCAGCGACTTGCCCTCGAAGCGCGACACGCACGGCATGATCTTCCAGCCGGAACGATGGTCTTCCTCGCTCAGCCAGTGGTCGTTGTGGATGAACTTGCCGTCGTACGAGATGACGTTGGTCTCGCACTGGCCACAAACGCCGCCGCGGCAGAGATAGGGTGGATCGACGCCGGCCGCCTCGATCGCTTCGAGCAGGCTCTGCTGCTCGCCGACACGGATCGTCTTGCCGCTGACGGCCAGCGTCACATCGAAAGGCAGGCCGGGCTGGGGTGCCGCGAAATGCTCGAAATGCACGGCCTCCGGTGGCCATCCCAGGCTTGCCGCGCGGTCGCGCACCCAATTGATCATGCCGGCTGGACCGCAGACATAGAGATGCGTGCCGAGCGGCTGCGTCGACAGCAACCGGTCGAGCTCGATGCGCTCGTCGAGGTCGTCGTGATAGAGCCTGATGCGCCTGTCATAACGCTCGCGTAGCAGGTCGGCATAGGTGCCGAGCGACGCGGTGCGGCAGGTGTAGTGCAGTTCGAAATTGCCGCCCTCTCCCGCCAGTTGCGCGGTCTGCGCCATGAACGGCGTGATGCCGATGCCGCCGGCCAGCATGAGATGTTTTTTCGCCCTGAGGTCGAGCGAGAACAGGTTGACGGGATAGCTGATCACCATCTCCAGGCCGGCCTTGACCGACCTGTGCATGAACAGCGAACCGCCGCGGCCGACATCGTCGCGCCGCACCGAGATCGTGTATTCGCGCGTGTCGAGCGGCGAGCCCATCAGCGAATAGGGATTGAGCCTGGTGCGGTCGCCATCGCGCATTTCGACGACGACATGGGCGCCACCGGAGAAGGTCGGCAAAAGCTCCCCGTCACGGCGGCGGAAATGGAAGCGGGTGACCAGCTCGTTGACCGGGACGACATCGCTGACCACGACATCGAGCTTGGTGGTGCCGGTGCTCATGGGAAGGCCTCCTCGATCGGAGGCATCTCGGAACGATCCTCGGCATTGATACAGACGCCCTGGAAGGCGGCGAGGCGCCTGGAATAATGATCACGCACCAGAAGCAGCAGCCCACAATGCGCACAAATGGCCGGCTGCGTCGTGACATTTTCGGTAATGCCCTTGCAATGCACGCACTGCATGCGCCGCGCCAGCGAGCCGCGATGCTCGGTCTGCATCGAAGTGTGGTCGATGCCGGCTTCGAGCGCCACCTGCATCGCCTGGCCGATCAGCCCTTCGGTGCCGGCGAGATAGAGACGCAGGCCCATATGGGCGTTGCTCAGCGTCTGCTTCAGTCGCGGCAGCAGGCTGGCGAAGGACGGCGCTTGATGAAACTGCGCCGGCTTCAGCGCTTCGAGCGCTGCGACGTGTTTGCCGCCCGGATCCGGGATATAGACGATTTCGGCGCCTTCGAAAAATCCGGCAGGCGCTCTTGCGGCCATATCTGAAATAGCGAGCGCGCCTTCGGCATCGGCGATGAAAAGATGGTGTTTGCCGGGCTGCGGAGAGAGCGTTCCGTAGACCGGCCGGCTGATAATGCTTTTGGCTGCCATTTACGTCTTCGTGCCTCGAACCTCTCGCTGTTGATGATGCCTCAACCCTTGGCGGTGCGCTTGGTCTTTTTCGGATCGTCGAACGGCAATGGCTGCGCCGTCGCCTTGATCGAGCCGCTCTTGTTGCGGATTTCGAGCTTGGTATCCTTGACGGCACTGCCGACATCGAGCCGGGCGATGCCCATCGATTTCTTGACCAGCGGCGAATACATGGCGCATGTCACCACGCCGACCTGTTTGTCATCGCGATAGACCGGGGCGCCCTCGTCGGCCGGCTCCTTGCCGTCTAGTAGCACGCCGAAGATCTTGAAGCGCTCCTTGCCCTTCAGCCGGTAATGCTCCTCGGCCCCGCGAAAGCCGGTCTTGCCGGGGCTGACGGTGAAGTCGAGGCCGAGTTCCCACAACGTGTCGCCGGGGCCTTCATTCTCGAACGGATATTTTTGCGAATTGTCGTAGGGGTAGAAAAGCAAGTAGCTTTCGACGCGCAGCATATCCAGCGTGGTGAAGCGGCACGGGATGATGCCGGCGCTCTTGCCTTCCTCGAGGATGCGATCCCAGATCGCGCCGGCATCCTGGCCACGGCAGAAGATCTCGTAGCCGCGCTCGCCGGTGTAGCCGGTGCGTGAGATCATCACCGGGAAGCCGAACAGCTGCGTGTGCATGTGGTGGAAGTAGTTGAGGTCGCGGATGCCCGGCACATGCTTGGCCAGATAGTCGACCGATGTCGGACCCTGCAGGGACAGGTCGTGCAGATTGTCGTCGAAGCGCAGTGACACGTCACGCCCGACGGAAGCGCGCTGCAATTCCTCATGGCCGGTGCCGGAGCCGTGCACGACCATCCACGAGTTCGGGCTGATGCGATAGAGGATGCAGTCGTCGGTGAATTTTCCCGCCTCGTTCAGCATGCAGGCATAGGCCGACTTGCCGGGATAGATCTTCTCAACATCGCGCGTGGTGGCGAGGTCGATGAGGTGCGAGGCATGCGGCCCTGTGATGTGGACCTTCTTCAGGCCCGACACGTCCATCAGTCCGGCCTTGGTGCGGATGGCGATGTATTCCTCGTCGGCATCCTTGTCGTAAGTCCAGGCGGTGCCCATGCCGCTCCAGTCTTCGAGCTTCGAGCCCAGCGCGCGATGGCGATCCGCCAAGGTCGAAAATCTCCAGGATGCCGTCATCCGATCGTCCTCCGTCCAATAATTCTGCTGTTCCCTGCTCCTTTACGCCGAGGCCGGAGCTTTGGTTGGAATATTGACCGCAAACGCGGGAGCCCTGCAATCCCCTTCAAGCAAATAATTTCATTGTCAGGCAAAATTGTTTACCCGAGGCTAGCGGTTAACTCTGCGTAAATTCGTCTTGACAATTGCGGAATTCGGCCTGAATTTATGAAAAAAATTTCACTCTCTTGAAAGAGAGCGACGCGCGGTCGATTCGGAGCCGGACGTCGACAACAGGGGAAAAAACCGATGTCAGACCTGCAGCAGCGCATAGAAGCGCTGTACCGTTCCGACGTGCGCGGTTCCGCGCTCCTGATCATCTGCCTGTGGGCGACGATCCTCTTCGTCCTCTTCATGACATGGCCATACATCCCGGACAGCGGGATCAAGGTCGTGGTGGCGATCGCCGCCGCCTTGGTGCTGATCTTCAATACCGCGGCGATCCTGGCGATGGTCAAACACTACAAGGAAGACAAGGACTTCATCTACGGGCTCGACATCAAGAACGCCGACGCGTCCCGCAACCGCAAGGCCTGAGGAGCACAAACATGCCTCGTTACACGCCGCCGGAACAGAGCAAGGCCGGGCAGATCTTCGATATCGCCGTCGTCGTGGTCGCCATCTTCGTGGCGCTGTGGCTGCCGCTGAAAATGGGCTTGGCAGGCGCAGCCAAGTCCATCGACGCGCTCGACGCCAAGACCTGGGAAGCGCTTGGCCAGAACCCGACCATGGCCGCGATCTGGGAAAAGCTCGGCTACACGCCCGAAACCGCGCATGACGTTATCCAGAATCGCTTTCACTACGTCATCGACTGGCCGACGCTGATCATCATGGCGGCGGTGCTGATCGGTTATTTCGTTTTCCTGTTCCGCGCTTCCGATCGCGAATACCGCGATGTCATCAACGAAAAATTCGACGATAAGTAAATCGGGGGACGCATCATGTGGGTGGTACTCTCTTACGCATGCTGGGGCATATCGATCGTGCTCGCGCTGTGGATGCTCTACGACTGGTTCAAGGTGGATACCACCTACACCGAGGATGTCCTGACTTCCTCGCGCGAAGGCGAGCTTGAAGCCGTTTCCGAAAAACACCGGATCTGAGTGGGGATTGAACAATGACGATCACGCTTGAACCGGCAATCCACGGAGACAGGGTTTCACTGCTGCGCGTGCTTGGCCCGGCCCATGTCTGGGCGCTCGGCGTCGGCATCGTTCTGGTCGGCGAATTCACCGGCTGGAATTTTTCCGCCGACAAGGGGGGCGCGCTGGCGGCGCTAATCGTCTGCTGGATCGTCGGGCTGCTCTATACCTCGGTTGCCATGATCGATTCAGAGGTGACGTCGACGGTCGCCGCCGCCGGCGGCCAGTATGCGCAAGCCAAGCATATCGTCGGACCGCTGATGGCCTTCAACGTCGCGCTGTTCCTGGTCTTTGCCTACACGATGCTGGAAGTATCGGACGCCATCCTGCTCGGCGACACCATCGTCGCCAAGGCCGGCGTCGACGGGCTCACCCACAATTCCTTCATCGCCGCCACCATCGTGGTGCTGGCCTGGCTCAACTATCGCGGCGTGCTGATGACGCTCAACGTCAACTTCGTCATCACGGCAATCGCCTACATCTCGATCGTCATCCTGTTCTTCTCGGTCAGTCCATGGACGCAAGGCGCGGTGCTGAAGCTCAACGAGCTGGTGACGCCGGGCAACGCGCTCCCCTATGGCTGGATCGGCGTCATCGCCGCCTTCCAGTTCGGCATCTGGTACTATCTCGGCATCGAAGGCACCACGCAGGCCGCCGAGGAAGTGCGCTCTCCGGCGCGCTCCCTGCCCTACGGCACCATGGCCGGCATGATCACGCTGCTGATCGCCGCCGCCATGACCTGGTATGTCTGCGCTTCCCTGATGCCATGGGAATATCTCGGCATCACCTATTATCCGCTGTGGGACGCCGGCAAGCTGACCGGCAGCCCGCTGCTCGAGAACCTCTTGTTCGTCGCGACGCTGCTTGCGGCGCTTGCCTCGGCCAATGGCTGCATCAACGACGCGGCGCGCGCCTGGTTCTCGCTTGGACGCGACCGGTATCTGCCGAGCTGGTTCTCGGCCGTGCATCCGAGGTATCGAACACCCTACCGTTCGATCCTGTTCCTGCTGCCGATCGCGCTCGCCTTCGCCTTCATCGCCGACCTCAACCAGGCGATCACCTTCTCGATCCTGTCGGGCGTGCTGCAATACACCTTCATGAGCATCAACATCATGATGTTCCGCAAGAAATGGCCGCTTGGCACCATCCGCCGGGGTTACACGCACCCGTTCCATCCGCTGCCGGCAATCGTGCTGTTCTGCCTGTGCGTGGTGACCTTTTTCGCCATCTTCCTCGGCTTCGGCTCGCAACTGATCGCGATGACCATCTTCTATTTCCTGATCTCTGTGTGGTTCCATTTCTACCGCTACAAATTCGTGCGCCGTGGCGACCAGTTCACCATGCCGTGGCCGAAACCGCAGGGCTATTGATGGGAGACGGCCCGCCCCGATCATTGGCGGGCCGGACAAGATAAAATGTCCGAAGTGACATCAGCACTGCTCGCCGGGGCCATAGTCCTGGCTGTCGTCCTCCATCTTGCGTGGCTGGCGCGGCGTGGCCGCAACAGGGGTTTGGCGGCGCTCGCCGCCGACGAGGCCAGCATTCGCACCGTCATCGCCGACGCTGCCAATGTTTCCGACGGCAGCGCCGGTGTCCTCACCTGGGAAGGCACGTGGAACGGCCAGCGCGTTCAGCTGCGCACCATCGTCGATACGCTGGCGACGCGGAAACTCCCGGCACGCTGGCTCAGCGTTTCGATCACCGAAAAGGTCGCCGTGCCAGCGACGTTCGACATGATGATGCGGCCGGGCTCGCCGACCACCTTCTCCAATTTCGACCATCTCCAGCATACGCTGCCGAAGGCTCCGGGATTCCCCGCCGAGGCGGTGCTGCGAACGGATCGTAGAGGCACACGTTTTCCGCAAGGCATCATTGCCGACCATCTGGAGCTCTTTTCGGAAGGGCGCGCCAAGGAACTGCTGATCACGCCCAACGGGGTGCGCATCGTCTGGCTGCATGCCGAAGCCGAGCGGGCACGCTACGGCGTTTTCCGGCAGGCCGCGTTCGGCGAGGCGCCGATCGATCCGGCGTTGGTTGAACGGCTGCTCACCTCCCTCTCGGGGCTGCGCGACGCCATCAACAGAAGCGAACGGCAAGCCGCATGACCAGTTCAGATACACGGCCGGCGCCGCCGAATCCCTATCTCGTGCTAGGCGCGGCGATCGTGCTGCCGGCGAGCGGCCATGTCATTCTGGGCGTGCCGGTGCGCGGGCTGCAGTTCCTTTTCTTCATGGTTATCCTGGCCTGGGTGACCGCCAAGGTAGCGCCACCGGACGCCAGTTTCATCGGCCGTCATGCCGGCGGCTTCCTGATCTATGCGCTGTCGATCCTCGACGCCTACAAACTCGCCCGTATCCGCCACGTCCTGTGGGTTCACAAGGCCGCGCCGGACAGCGATAATTCGCAGGGCGGCATTGCGCCGCATACGTAACCAGAGGAAAATTTTTTTCATACCATTGAATTCGAGTAACGCATTCGATACATCATCTCTCAGCTACAAACGATCTCTTAGCTACAAATGCCTGGAGGCTGACATGTGTGGAATTGTCGGACTGTTTTTGAAGGACAAGTCGCTGGAGCCGAAGCTCGGCGCGATGCTGTCGGAGATGCTGGTGTCGCTCAGCGATCGCGGCCCGGACAGTGCCGGCATCGCCATCTATGGCGCACCCTCCAGCAATGAAGCCAAGATCACCATCCAGTCAGCCAAGCCGGCGCGCGATTTTGGCAACCTCGACACCGAGCTTGCCAAGGCCATTGGCGCGCCGGTGACGATCGCGGTGAAGTCGACCCATGCCGTCGTCAGGACAACGCCCGCCAAGATCGACGAAGCGCGCGAGGCGATACAGGCGCTGCGTCCCGACATCCGGATCATGGGCGCCGGCGACGTCGTCGAGATCTACAAGGAAGTGGGCCTGCCAGAGGCGGTCGTCGATCGCTTCGACGTCCGCAAGATGACCGGCACGCATGGTATCGGCCACACCCGCATGGCGACGGAATCGGCGGTGACGACGATGGGCGCGCATCCGTTCTCGACCGGCGCCGACCAGTGCCTGGTGCACAATGGCTCGCTTTCCAACCACAACAATGTGCGGCGCGAACTGGTGCGCGAGGGCATGAAATTCGAGACTGAGAACGACACAGAAGTCGCCGCCGCCTATCTCTCCTCGCAGATGGCGCATGGCAAGAATCTCGGCGAAGCCCTGGAAGGCACGCTGTCCGATCTCGACGGTTTCTTCACCTTCGTCGTCGGCACCAAGAATGGGTTTGGCGTGGTGCGCGACCCGATCGCCTGCAAGCCCGCCGTCATGGCCGAGACCGACCAGTATGTCGCCTTCGGCTCGGAGTATCGCGCGCTGACCAAGCTGCCCGGCATAGACAATGCGAGGGTCTGGGAACCGGAGCCCGCAACCGTCTATTTCTGGGAGCATTGAGTTTCATGCCGGCAACCTCCAAGGCAACGCGCGAAAGCCATGCGCGCGTCTTCGATCTCGATGTGTCGTCGCTGCGCGAGCTAAACCAGGCGCTTCACAATCTGGCGCCAGGTTCCAATGAGACGGCATGGGAAGTGCTGCACCCGAAGGGCAGCCATTCGGTCGCCGTCGGTGTCGACCAGCCCGTCAGCATCGATGTGCGCGGCAGCGTCGGCTACTATTGCGGCGGCATGAATTCCGGCAGCGCGATCACCGTGCATGGCTCGGCCGGACCCGGCGTCGGCGAAAACATGATGTCGGGCTCCATAACGGTCAAAGGCGACGCCAGCCAATATGCCGGCGCCACCGGCAAGGGCGGCCTGCTGGTCATCGAGGGCAATGCGTCATCGCGTTGCGGCATCTCGATGAAGGGCATCGACATCGTCGTGCACGGCAATATCGGCCATATGTCGGCCTTCATGGCGCAGTCCGGCAATCTGGTGGTGCTAGGCGATGCCGGCGATGCGCTGGGCGATTCCATTTACGAAGCGCGGCTGTTCGTGCGCGGCAAGGTCGACAGCCTCGGCGCCGACTGCATCGCCAAGGAGATGCGGCCCGAACATCTGGAATTGCTGCAGGGCCTGCTTGACCGCGCCGGCATCACCGGCGTCAAGCCGTCGGAGTTCAAGCGCTACGGCTCCGCGCGTACCCTCTACAATTTCAATATCGACAACGCCGACGCGTATTGAGGCAGCATGACCTATCGCAACCCGCCCACCACGCCGCGCAAATCCGCGACTTTCGACGACTACACGCTTTCCGAAATCCGCCGCGCCGCGGCGACCGGCATCTATGACATCCGTGGCGGCGGCGCCAAACGCAAGCTGCCGCATTTCGACGACCTCCTGTTCCTCGGCGCCTCGATCTCGCGCTATCCACTCGAAGGCTATCGCGAGCGCTGCGACACATCAGTCGTGCTCGGCTCCCGCCATGCCAAGAAGCCGATCGAACTGAAGATCCCGATCACCATCGCGGGGATGAGCTTTGGCTCATTGTCCGGCCCAGCGAAAGAAGCGCTCGGCCGAGGCGCGACGCTGGCCGGCACCTCGACCACGACGGGCGATGGCGGCATGACCGAGGAAGAGCGTGGCCACTCCAAGACGCTGGTCTATCAGTACCTGCCATCCCGCTATGGCATGAACCCGCGCGATTTGCGCCGTGCCGATGCCATCGAGGTCGTTGTCGGCCAGGGCGCCAAGCCGGGCGGCGGCGGCATGCTGCTCGGCCAGAAGATTTCCGACCGCGTGGCCGAGATGCGTACCCTGCCCAAAGGCATCGACCAGCGCTCCGCATCGCGCCATCCCGACTGGACCGGCCCGGACGATCTCGAGATCAAGATCCTCGAACTGCGCGAGATCACCGACTGGGAGAAGCCGATCTACGTCAAGGTCGGTGGTGCCCGCCCCTATTACGACACAGCACTTGCGGTGAAGGCCGGCGCCGATGTCGTCGTCGTCGACGGCATGCAGGGCGGCACCGCGGCCACGCAGGAAGTGTTCATCGAGAATGTCGGCCAGCCAACACTCGCCTGCATCAGGCCGGCGGTGCAGGCGCTGCAGGATCTCGGCATGCACCGCAAGGTGCAGCTGATCGTCTCGGGCGGCATCCGCAACGGCGCCGACGTCGCCAAGGCGCTGGCGCTTGGCGTCGACGCCGTCTCGATCGGCACGGCGGCGCTGGTCGCGCTCGGCGACAACGATCCCCGCTGGGAGGCGGAGTATAACGAACTCGGCACCACCTCCGGCGCCTATGACGACTGGCACGAGGGCCGCGACCCCGCAGGCATCACCACGCAGGACCCCGAACTGATGAAACGGGTCGACCCGATCGCGGCCGGACGGCGACTGGCGAATTACCTCAAGGTGATGACGCTGGAAGCGCAAACGATTGCCCGCGCGTGCGGCAAGAACAGCCTGCACAATCTCGAACCCGAGGACCTCGTCGCGTTGACGATCGAGGCAGCCGCCATGGCCGGGGTGCCGCTGGCCGGCACCAACTGGATACCGGGAAAGAACACCTTCTAAGCCTTCAGCCTGCCAATAAAGCGAGGAACTATAATGGGGAACGATCTCGCCGCTTTCGCCAAAAACAAGGGCGTAAAGTATTTCATGATTTCCTACACCGACCTGTTCGGCGGCCAGCGCGCCAAGCTGGTGCCGGCACAGGCGATCGCGGACATGCAGAAGGACGGCGCTGGCTTTGCCGGCTTCGCGACCTGGCTGGACCTGACGCCGGCGCATCCCGACATGCTGGCGGTGCCGGATCCCAATGCGGTCATCCAGCTGCCCTGGAAACCGGAAGTCGCCTGGGTCGCCGCCAACTGCATCATGGACGACAAGGATGTCGAGCAGGCGCCGCGCAACACGCTGAACAGGCTTATCGCCGAGGCCGCCAGCGAGGGCATGCACGTCAAGACCGGCGTCGAGGCGGAATTCTTCCTGATCTCGCCGGACGGCAAGGCGATCTCCGACGAATACGATACGGCCTCGAAGCCCTGTTACGACCAGCAGGCGGTGATGCGCCGCTACGACGTCATTGCCGAGATTTGCGACCACATGCTGGCGCTCGGCTGGGGCGCCTACCAGAACGACCATGAGGACGCCAACGGACAGTTCGAGATGAACTGGGCCTTCGACGACGCGCTGGCGACCGCCGACAAGCACTCCTTCTTCAAGTTCATGGTCAAGTCGGTGGCCGAGAAGCACGGCCTGCGGGCCACCTTCATGCCAAAACCCTTCCAGGGCCTGACCGGCAATGGTTGTCATGCCCACATCTCGGTGTGGGACAAGTCAGGCAAGACCAACGTCTTTGCCGACAATTCGATGGAGCTCGGCCTGTCGGCCAAGGGCAAGAATTTTCTCGGCGGCATCATGAAGCATGCCTCGGCGCTCGCCGCGATCACCAACCCGACGGTCAATTCCTACAAGCGCATCAACGCGCCGCGAACGATCTCCGGCGCGACCTGGGCACCGAACACGGTGACATGGACCGGCAACAACCGCACGCACATGGTGCGTGTGCCTGGCCCCGGCCGCTTCGAGCTGCGCCTGCCCGACGGCGCGGTCAATCCTTACCTGCTGCAGGCCGTGATCATAGCCGCTGGCCTCGATGGCATCCGCTCCAAGGCCGATCCCGGCAAGCGCTACGACATCGACATGTACCAGCACGGGCATACAGTGAAGGGGGCGCCAAAACTGCCACTCAACCTGCTCGACGCACTGCGCGAGTTCGACAAGGACAAATCGCTGAAGACGGCGCTGGGTGAGGAATTCTCGTCGGCTTATCTAAAGCTGAAGCACCAGGAATGGAATTCCTATGCTTCGCACTTCACGCAATGGGAGCGCGACCACACGCTGGATATCTAGCCATCCCGGCAGTGCGGGCGACCTCGGAATGAACTGAATGAAATACTCGATCTTCTCGCTCGCACGCGCTGCCCTTTCCGGCCACAAGAACTGGCAGCGCACCTGGCGCGACGCCACCCCGAAGGACCGCTACGACGTCGTGATCATCGGCGGTGGCGGCCATGGCCTGGCCACCGCCTGGTTCCTCGCCAGCGAGTACGGCATCAAAAATGTCGCCGTGCTGGAAAAGGGCTGGATCGGCTCCGGCAATGCCGGCCGCAACACCACCATCATCCGTTCCAATTACGGCCTGCCCGGCAATACCGGCTTCTACGAATTGTCGATGAAGCTGTGGGAGCGGATGGAGCAGGACCTCAACTACAACTCGATGGTCAGCCAGCGCGGCGTCATCAACCTCTATCATTCGGACGCGCAGCGCGACGCTTATGCGCGGCGCGGCAACACGATGCGCATCAACGGCATCGATGCCGAACTGCTCGATCTCGCAGCAGTCAAGAAGATGATGCCGTTCCTGAACTACGACAATGCGCGTTTTCCCGTGCAAGGCGGGCTCTTGCAGCGGCGCGGCGGCACGGCGCGGCACGATGCCGTGGTCTGGGGCTACGCGCATGCGGCGAGCGGGCTCGGCGTCGACATCATCCAGAACTGCGAAGTCACAGGCTTCATCCGGGACGTCAACGGCAAAGTGACCGGCGTCGAGACCTCGCGCGGCAGGATCGGCGCCGGCAAGGTCGGCATGGCCGTCGCCGGCTCCTCCTCACGCGTCGCCGATATGGCTGGCCTGCGCCTGCCGATCGAAAGCCATGTGCTGCAGGCCTTCGTCTCCGAGGCGATCAAGCCGCTGATCCCCGGGGTCATGACCTTCGGCGCCGGGCATTTCTATGTCAGCCAGTCCGACAAGGGCGGCCTGGTCTTCGGCGGCGACATCGACGGCTATAATTCCTACGCCCAACGCGGCAATCTGCCTGTGATGGAGGATGTTTGCGAGGGCGGCATGGCACTGATGCCGATGATCGGCCGCGTACGGCTGCTGCGCCAGTGGGGCGGCATCATGGACATGTCGATGGATGGCTCGCCGATCATCGACAAGACACCGGTCGACGGGCTCTACATCAACGCCGGCTGGTGTTATGGCGGCTTCAAGGCGACGCCGGGGTCCGGTTTCGTCTTTGCGCATCTGCTGGCCCGCGACACGCCGCACGAAGAAGCCGCACGGTTCCGCCTCGACCGCTTCCGGACTGGCGCCATGATCGACGAAAAGGGCCAGGGCGCCCAACCGAACCTGCACTGAAGGCCCAGTATGCGCATCACCTGTCCCTTCTGCGGCGAACGCGAACTCGGCGAGTTCACCTATCTCGGTGATGCCAAACCGGTGCGGCCGGCGGCGGATGCCGGCGAGGACGCCGTCTACGACTATGTCTATCTGCGCGACAACATCGCCGGCGTAATGAGCGAAAACTGGTACCATGGCGGCGGCTGCCGGGCGTGGCTGAAGGTCACCCGCAACACGCTGACGCACGAGATTTCAGCCGTCGAGCCGGCGGCTGGCGCCGGTGCGGCGAAGGTTGGCGCATAATGGCCGGCGCGCAGACAAACCGGCTCGACAAGGGCGGCCTCATCGACCGTTCGGCGCCGCTGAACTTCCGCTTCGACGGCAAGAGCTTTTCCGGCTTCCAGGGCGACACGCTGGCGTCGGCGCTCGTTGCCAACGGCGTCAAGCTGGTCGGCCGCTCGTTCAAATACCATCGCCCGCGCGGCATTCTGACGGCAGGCTCGGAAGAACCGAATGCCCTGGTCGAACTGCGGACGGGAGCCCGGCGCGAGCCGAACACCAAGGCGACGACGGCGGAGCTCTATGAGGGGCTCGAGGCCGCGAGCCAGAACCGCTGGCCGTCGCTCGCCTTCGACGTGATGTCGGTCAACCAGCTGTTTTCGCCGATCTTCGTCGCCGGCTTCTACTACAAGACCTTCATGTGGCCGGCCAAATTCTGGGAAGCGATCTACGAGCCGGCGATCCGCCGCGCCGCCGGCCTTGGCCGCGCGGCAGGCGTTGCCGATCCCGACCACTACGACAAGGCCTGGGCGCATTGCGATGTGCTGATCGCCGGCTCCGGTCCGGCCGGCCTGTCGGCAGCTCTGGCCGCTGGCCGCAGCGGCGCCCGCGTTATTGTCTGCGAAGAGGATTTTACGCTCGGCGGTCGCCTGCTGTCGGATGGCGGCACGGTCGATGGCCTGCCGGCTTCCGAGTGGCTGTCGCGGACACTGGCCGAGCTGGCGGCAATGCCCGATGTCCGCATCATGACTCGCACGACGCTGTTCGGCGTCTACGACGGCGGCACCTATGGCGCGCTGGAGCGGGTCAACGACCATTTGCCCTCGCCGCCCGAACATCAGGTGCGGCAACGGCTGTGGCGGATCGTGGCCAAACGCTGCGTGGTCGCGGCCGGCGCCATCGAACGGCCGATCGTCTTTGCCGGCAACGACACGCCCGGCGTGATGATGGCGTCTGCCATGCGCAGCTACATCAGCCGCTATGCGGCAACTCCGGCAAAGCGCATGGCGCTGTTCACCAACAACGAGGACGGCTGGCGAACGGTCGAGACCGCGCTCGCAGCCGGATTGCAGATTGCCGCCGTGATCGACGCGCGGGCCGATATCTCCCCAGCCCATCGTTCGCTCGCCTCCAAGGGCGGCTTCCCGGTGCTGCACGGCGCCGTCAGCGGCATTGACGGCGGCAAGGATGGGGTGAGAAAAATCGCGGTATCGCTGACCGGCGGTGCGCGCGCCGAGGTCGAGACTGACGGGCTCGCCGTTTCCGGCGGCTGGAACCCGACGGTCGGATTGACCTCCTACCATCGCGGCCGGCCAAAATGGCGAGACGACATCGCCGCCTTCGTGCCGGACGGTGCGCCTCCCGGCATGGTCGCCGCCGGCGCCGCCAATGGCGCCTTTGGGCTCGGCGCCTGCCTGCGGGAAGGATTCGATGCCGGTGCTGTAGCCGCGCGCGATGCCGGACGAAGCGGCACGGCAGGTTCGGTGCCGGTGGCCGATGACCAGGCGTTCTCGCTGACGCCGCTCTGGCACATCGCCGGCAAGGGCAAGGCCTTCGTCGACCAGCAACACGATGTCACCGCTTCCGACATCGAACTGGCGCAGCGCGAGGGTTTTGAATCGGTCGAGCATCTGAAGCGCTACACCACGCTCGGCATGGCGACCGACCAGGGCAAGACCTCCAATGTCGCCGGCCTCGCCATCATGGCGGCTGTGACCGGAAGATCCATTCCAGAGACCGGCACCACCATCTACCGGCCGCCCTATGTGCCCGTCGCCATCGGCGCCTTCGCCGGCCATCATCGCGACGAGACGTTTCATGCGACAAGGCTGACGCCGTCGCATCACTGGGCCGCCGAACAGGGTGCGATCTTCGTCGACACCGGGCTTTGGAAACGGGCGCAGTGGTACCCCCGCGCCGGCGAGAAGGACTGGCTGGAATCGGTGACGCGCGAGGTCAAGGCGGTGCGAAGCGGCGTCGGCTTCTGCGATGTCTCGACCCTCGGCAAGATCGACGTGCATGGCCCCGATGCCGGCGCCTTCCTCGACCGCGTCTACATCAACACCTTCTCCAACCTTGCGGTGGGCAAGGCGCGTTACGGGCTGATGCTGCGCGAGGACGGCATCGTCTATGATGACGGCACGACGTCGCGACTGGCCGAGGATCATTATTTCCTCACCACCACCACGGCCAAGGCCGGGCTGGTGATGCAGCATCTGGAATTCTGCCGGCAGGTGCTCTTTCCCGAACTCGACGTGCAGTTGACCTCGGTCTCCGACCAATGGGCGCAATTCTCCATCGCCGGCCCCAAGACACGCGATCTGCTGAAGGAGATCGTCGATCCCACGGAGGATCTCTCCAACGAAGGCTTCCCCTTCATGGGCGCGCGCGAAGTGGCGCTGCGCGGCGGCATCAAGGCGCGATTGTTCCGCATCTCCTTCTCGGGCGAGATGGCGTTCGAGATCTCCGTGCCGGCGCGCTATGGCGAGGCGATGGCTCGCAATCTGATGCTGGCCGGCAAACAGTTCGGGGTCACGCCTTACGGCACCGAGGCGCTCGGTGTCATGCGCATCGAAAAGGGCCATGTCGCCGGGCCGGAACTGAGCGGTACGACGACGGCCGCTGACCTCGGCCTCGGCAAGATGATGTCGACCAAGAAAGACTATATCGGCCGCGTCATGGCCGGCCGCGAGGCGCTGGTCGCGCCGGACCGGCAGGTCGTGGTTGGCATCAAGCCGACGGACAGAGCACGCCGCCTGCGCTCGGGCGCGCACATCATCCCGAAAGGGCAGACACCCGGACCAGGTAACGACCAGGGCTATGTCACCTCGGTTTGCTTCTCGCCGACATCGGACCAGTGGATCGGGTTGGCGCTTGTCGAGCGCGGCCGCGAACGCATCGGCGAGATCGTCCATGCGCATGACCCGATACGCGGCGAAGACTATGACGTCGAACTCTGTAATCCCGTCTTCTACGATCCGGATGGAGGTCGCCAGCGTGGCTGAGTTTTCCTGGGACATCCGCAGTCCGCTCGATCGCGCGCTCGTTGCCGGGCCTCATGGCGCGCGCGGCGATGCCGGCGTGTCGCTGACCGAGATCCGCAATTTCGACCTCGTCCAGGTGATGGCGCGGCGCGGCAAGGCGGCTGATGTGGCCAAGGCCGCCAAGGCACGCTTCGGCGTTGCTGCTCCGGAAACGCCAAAGGCGGTCGGCGCGGCGGATGCCATGCTGATCTGGTCGGGACCTGATCAGTTCATGGTGCTGTCGAAGGGCGGCAAGCACGGGATTGAGGCGCTTGGCCAAGCGTTTGCTTCCTCTGCCTCGCTGTCCGACCAATCGCATGCGCGGGTGCTGATCAGCATCGCCGGTACCAAGGCGCGTACGATGCTGGCCAAACTGTCGTCGATCGATTTGCACCCGGATGTGTTTGCGGTCGGCTCGGCGGCTGCCACGTCGATGGACCATACCAGCGTTACGCTTTGGCGTGGGAACGATCGACCGGATGGGCAGGCGGTATTCAACCTGCTTGCGTTCGCGACCTTTGCCGAAAGCCTGTGGCACACGGTGCTTGATTCGGCCGCCGAATATGGCGTGACGATCAGCCATTCCGAGGAGCTTTAGGCGAAAGAAGCTGGCCGCGCCCCCGGCGCTCGTTCCGCAACGTTGGCGATTGGCGTGATCGGCGACGACAGCGTCCTTCGCCCCGTTTACGGGGAGAAGATGGCGGCAGCCAGATGAGGGGCGGCGCCGACGTTCGGAAGATAGGTTTGATCGGTAAGGTTTAACCTTGGCAACCGCTTCAAGAATACCATCTCCGCCTTGCCAAATGCGCCTCCCCTGCTATTCTCTCAGCGAAAATAACTTTACACACAGGCAAACTTGTTTCTCGAACCGCAAGGCTGAGATGAGCCAGTCGCCCTACCCCACAGTCACAGCCGGACCGCCGCGCCCGAGCCTGATCTTGAGGCCCGGTCAGATCGCGTTGCCACCTGGGATGGAGCGCTATACAATCCAGGGCAATGGCGCGGTGCTGATCGACGTCGAGGCCGGCGACACGATCACGGTGCACAACGTCGAGGGCGGCCAGGCCTGCGAACTTCTGGCCTGGGACAAGTCGGGCGCCAGCGATCCTGGCATTCTCGGCGAAAAGACCAACAGCAATGCCGCCGGCATCAAGGCACTGTTGATCGACGACGATGACAGCCTCGCTTCCGTGCGGCGTGGACTGGAGCGCCGCCAGGTGCAGCTTGATGAGCCAAAGGCGGTGCGTGTGTTCGGCGGCGCCACGCCGGCCGGAACCGAGCAGCCATTCAGCATCGCGCGCGACGGCGCGCTGCTCGTTGCCGCGCCCGGCGGGCCGATGCTGGTCGACGGCCATGACACGGCGACGCCGCTCACCGTCATCGTGCGCCGCGCCACGGTCCGGCTGAAGGCGAGAGGCCAGCTTGCCGATCCGCTCGCCGATCCTTTGCTCGATCTGCGGGTGAAATCGGCGACCGCCCAATCCTACTTCGTCAAGGCCGGAGACTATCTGCAGATCATTGATGTCGATGGCCGCCAGTGCACCGACTTCCAGTGCTTTTCGGCGCGCAAGCTGGACAAGGGGCTCGACCATCCGCTCGACGTGACCACGACGCGCACGCTGATGGGCGCCAGCTATCCGATGCCCGGCCTGCATTCGAAATACTACGACCAGGACATGGAACCTCTGGTCGAGGTTATCCAGGACACATGCGGCCGGCACGACGCCTTCGCGCTTGCCTGTGCCGCCAAGTACTATGACGACATCGGCTATCCCGGCCACACCAACTGCTCGGAGAACTTCAACGGCGTGCTTTCCGGCAAGGGCGTCACCCCCCGTGCGGGGTGGATGGCGATCAACTTCTTCTTCAACACGGCGATCGACGCGCATGGCGTCATGGTATCGGACGAGCCGTGGTCGCGTGCCGGCGACTATGTGCTGCTGCGCGCGCTCACCGACATTGTCTGTGTTTCCTCCGCCTGCCCCGACGACACGACGCCGGCCAATGGCTGGGATCTCACCGACGTCCATGTGCGGACCTATTCCGGCCAGCACAAATTCTCGCGAGCGATCGCCAGACGCATGACGCCCGATTCGGAACCGAAAATGACCCGCGAGACCTCCTTTCATTCGTCCTTCGCCAAGCACACGCGCAACTTCGCCGAATACAGGGGCTACTGGCTGGCCAATTCCTTCGCCAGGGAAGGCGCCATCGCCGAGTACTGGGCCTGCCGGCAGGACGCGGTGATCATGGACCTGTCGCCGCTCAGAAAATTCGAGGTCACCGGCCCGGATTCGGAAGCGCTGCTGCAATACACGCTGACCCGCGACGTGAAGAAGCTCGGTGTCGGTCAGGTCGTCTACTCCGCCATGTGCTACGAGCACGGCGGCATGATCGATGACGGCACGCTGCTCAGGCTCGGCAATGATAATTTCCGCTGGGTCGGCGGCGACGATCTGTCCGGCGAATGGCTGCGCGAGACGGCCAAGAAGCTCGGCCTCAATGTGCTGGTGCGCTCCTCCACCGACCAGATGCACAACATCGCGGTGCAAGGGCCAAAGAGCCGTGACATCCTCAGAGACGTGATCTGGACCTCGCCGCTGCAGCCGTCGATGGACGAGCTCGAATGGTTCCGCTTCTCGGTCGCCCGCATCGGCGGCGGCAACGGCATTCCGGTCGTCGTCTCGCGCACCGGCTATACCGGCGAGCTCGGCTACGAGATCTGGTGCCATCCGCGCGACGCCGAAAAGGTGTTCGACGCCATCTGGGAGGCCGGCCAGCCGCATGGGCTGAAGCCAATGGGCCTGCAAGCGCTCGACATGGTGCGTATCGAGGCCGGGCTGATCTTCGCCGGTTACGAATTTTCCGACCAGACCGATCCGTTCGAGGCCGGCATCGGCTTCACCGTGCCACTGAAGACCAAGGCCGACGATTTCATCGGCCGCGAGGTGCTGATCCGGCGCAAGGAGCATCCGCAGACGAAACTGGTCGGGCTCGACATCGACAGCAATGTCGCGGTCGGCCATGGCGACTGCGTGCATGTCGGTCGCGCCCAGATCGGCGTCGTCACCTCGGGCATGCGCTCGCCGGTGCTGAACAAGAACATCGCGCTGGCAAGGCTCGACGTCACCCATGCCGCCATCGGCACGGAGGTCGAGATCGGCAAGCTCGACGGCCATGCCAAACGGCTGCCAGCGCGAGTCGTCGCCTTCGCCCATTACGATCCGCAGAAGACCAAACCGCGTTCCTGAGTGCCGCTTTCCGGACCGGCAGAACCGCGCATCAGCAGCGCTGCGAGGCGTATTCTTGCATACGCGCGCAAGCGTGATGTGCATGGTTTCACAAAACGCTTGACGTGAAAGCGCGCCGGATCAATCTTCACTCTTAAGAAAAAAATACGACTGAGTGGAAACATCGGAGTCGTTCGGTCACGTGCCGGGGAGCAAGCTTCGCAAAGCCGAGGCATCGCCGGCGGGGAACATCGAAAAAAGGGGAAGTCACTGACATGAGCACCATAAGCACGGCCCTCGAGCAGCCTGCCGAAAGCAAGCTGCTCAGGCATATCGACTGGCGCGGCGCCTTCTGGGTGGCGAGCGGCGTTCCGGCACTGGTCCTGTTCTCGATCGGCGGCATCGCCGGCACGACGGGAACGCTGGCCTTCCTGATCTGGACGGTGTCCATGATCATGGGCTTCCTGCAATCCTTCACCTATGCCGAGATCGCCGGCCTGTTCCCGAACAAGTCGGGAGGCGCCTCGATCTACGGCGCCACCGCCTGGCTGCGCTATTCCAAATTCATCGCGCCGCTGTCGGTGTGGTGCAACTGGTTCGCCTGGTCGCCGGTGCTGTCGCTCGGCTGCTCGATCGCCGCCGCCTATATCCTCAACGCACTGGCGCCGGTGCCGCTGTTCACCGAAACCTCGGCGGAAGTCGTCGCCTATATAGCGGCACACGCCGGAACGGCGCCCGCGGACGCCATCACGGCGGTGACCGCGGCAGCGACACCGGCGATCCGCAACTGGACGCTGTACAGCCACACGCTTGGTCCGGTCTCTTTCACCTTCAACGCGACCTTCTTCATCGGCGCCGTGCTGATGCTGATCATCTTCTCGATCCAGCATCGCGGCATTCTCGGCACCGCCAATGTGCAGAAATATATCGGCCTGCTGGTCATCATCCCGATGCTGATCGTCGGCGTCGTGCCGATCTTCACCGGCCAGATCAACTGGGCGAACTTCTCGCCGCTGGTGCCGCTGGCCGCCGCATACGCGCCGGAACCGGGCTCCTGGAATATCGCCGGCTGGACGCTGGTGCTCGGCGGCATGTTCATCGCCGCCTGGTCGACCTACGGTTTCGAGACCGCCGTCTGCTACACTTCCGAGTTCAAGAACCCCGGTACCGACACATTCAAGGCGATCTTCTATTCCGGCCTGCTCTGCATGTTGCTGTTCATCCTGGTGCCCTTCACCTTCCAGGGCGTGCTCGGCCTGAACGGCATGCTGGCGACACCGATCGTCGACGGCTCGGGCGTCGCCGACGCGCTGGCCGGCATGGTCGGAGGCGGCAAGCTCATCCACAGCCTGCTGGTGATGCTGATGATCCTGGCGCTGGTGCTGTGCATCATGACGGCGATGGCCGGCTCCTCGCGCACGCTCTATCAGGGCTCGGTCGACGGCTGGCTGCCGCGCTATCTCAGCCACGTCAACGAGCACGGCGCGCCTACCCGGGCCATGTGGACCGACCTCTGCTTCAACCTGATCGTGCTGGCCATCGCCTCGGCCGACGCGACGAGCTTCTTCTTCATCCTCGCCGTGTCGAACTGCGGCTACATCATCTTCAACTTCCTCAACCTCAATGCCGGCTGGATTCACCGCATCGACAACGGCCATATAGCGCGGCCATGGCGCGCGCCGAGCTGGCTGCTCGGGATCGGGGCGATCTTCGCCTATGTCAATGCGATCTTCATGGGCGCCGGCGCCAAGGTCTGGAACCCGATGGCGCTGTGGGCCGGCCTGATCACCGCCGCCCTGATCATCCCGGTGTTCTGCTTCCGCCACTACATCCAGGACAAGGGCAAGTTCCCCGACCACATGCTGGCCGATCTCGGCATGACCGGAGCCGACCTCGCGGTGAAGAAAGCAGGCATGCTGCCATACTTGACCCTGGTCGCCGGCGTGGCGGTGATGCTGATCGCCAACTGGCTGTTCGTCATCTGACTGTTGGTCATCTGACACGGCGACTTGTCAGACATCGGGCGCGCTCCGGCGCGCCCGATCCTTTTTGGTCACCAGCCGGAGCCTCCCGTCAACCAGCCTTGCGGATTGTCATCTCTTCGAAGGACCAATCGGGCGGCCGCTTCAGGCCGAGATTCTCGCGCAGCGTGGATCGGATCAGGCGTCACGCCGCGTCATCCGCCGGCGCCGACGGCGGATGATGCGATGAAACCGCTCTATTCCGCCGCGAGAGCCAGTTGCGGCCGCTCGGCGGGCAGCTCCGGCTCCGGCGCTTGCTCGCTGTTCACCACCTTCTTCGGCTCGCGGCCGAAGAACAGAGCGTAGCCTGCCGGCAGCACCAGGATGGTCAGCACGGTGGCGACCACGATGCCGCCCATCATTGCATAGGCCAGCGGCCCCCAGAACACGGCGCGCGAGATCGGGATCAGCGCCAGCACCGCCGTCATCGCCGTCAGCACGATCGGCCGGAAACGGCGCACAGCCGAGCCGATGATGGCCTCCGAGCGCTCCATGCCCCTGGCGATATCCTGGTCGATCTGGTCGACCAGGATGATCGAATTGCGCATGATGATGCCGAGCAGCGCGATGACGCCGAGAATGGCGACGAAGCCGAACGGGGCGCCACTGATCAGGAGTGCCGCGGCCGCACCGATGATGCCGAGCGGACCGGTGGCCAGCACCAGCATCGCCTTGCCGAAATTCTGCAACTGGATCATCAAGAGCACGACGATGATGGCAAGCATGATCGGCGCCTTGGCGGCAATGGAAGCCTGGCTTTCGGCCGAATCCTCGGCACCGCCCTGGATCTCGATCTTATAGCCTGGCGCCAGGCCGTCACGCAGGCCCTGCATATCCTTGTACATCTTGGTGACGACGTCGTTCGACTGCACGCCGTCAGGCAATGTTGCCCGCACGCTGATGGTCGGCAGACGGTCGCGACGCCACTCGATGCCCTGTTCCAATACAGGAACCACCTTGGCCACCTGCGACAGCGGTACGAAGCCGCCGAAATCGGTCGGGATGTAGACCGAGTCGACCGAGGACAGCAGGCTGCGGCTGGCATCCGGCTCACGGGCGACGATGGACACCGTCTCCTCGCCATCGCGGAAGTCGTCGAGCGGCGCGCCGGACATCGTCGCCTGCAACATCTGGCGGATGCGCTGCGAGGTGACGCCGAGCGCACGGGCGCGATCCTGGTCGATGACCAGCTTCATTGCCGGCACCGGTTCGAGCCAATCGTCATGGACCGCGCCAAGCAGCGGATCCGCGCGGAACTTCGCCTTCACCTGGTCGGCGATGCGGCGCACTTCCTGGCGATCCGGACCCATGATGCGCATCTGCACGGGCCAGCCGGTCGGCGGACCGAGGAACAGGCGATCGACCTTGGCGCGGATCGAGGGAAAATCCTCGGCCAGAACCGTGCGCAGCTTGACGATCAGCCTTTCACGCGCCGGCTCGTCATTGGCCATCACCAGCATCTGGGCGAAGTTCGGATTGGCGAGCTGCTGGTCGAGCGGCAGGAAGAAACGGGGAGCGCCTTCGCCGATATAGGTGGCGATGAAGCGCTTGTCCTTGTCGTCCATCATCTTGGCTTCGAGCGCCTTGGCCTGCGTCTCGACCTCCTTGATCGAGGTGCCTTCCGGCAGCCAGAGGTCGACCAGGATTTCGGGCCGCGACGATTGCGGGAAGAAGTTCTGCGGAATGAACTGAAATGCCCACAGGCTGGTGGCGAAGGTCACCAGCGTCATCACCAGCACGATGATGCGATGGCGCACCGCCCAGCCGACAGTCGAACGAAGCCGCCGGTAGAAGCGCGTGTCGAACGCATCATGATGGGTGCCGGCATGCTTGCGCTGCTTCAAGATCATGTTGCCGAGCCACGGCGTGAAATAGACGGCGACGAACCACGACACGATGAGCGCGATGCCGACGACATAGAACAGCGTGCGCACATATTCGCCGGCCGTGGAGGCGGCAAAGCCGACCGGGATGAAGCCGGCGGTGGTGATCAGCGTGCCGGTCAACATCGGGAAAGCGGTCGAGGAATAAGCGAAGCTCGCCGCTTCGACCTTGACCAGCCCCTCCTCCAGCTTGCGCTCCATCATCTCGACGACGATCATGGCGTCGTCGACGAGCAGGCCAAGCGCGATGATCAGCGCGCCAAGCGAAATGCGCTGCAGGTCGATGCCGAGCTCGTACATGATGGCGAAGGTGGCGGCCAGGACCAGCGGAATGGCGATGGCGATGACCAGGCCGGAACGCCAGCCGATCGACAGGAACGAGACGACAAGCACGATCAGCAGCGCTTCGCCGAGCGCGTGCATGAATTCGGCGACCGCATCAGTGACGACGCCCGGCTGGTCGGAAATCTGGTCGACCGACACGCCATAAGGCAGCGCCTCCTCGAAGCGCTTGTAGGTCGCCTCGACGTCCTTGCCGACATCGGTGACTTTGAACCCCTTGGCCATGACGACGCCAAGCTGCACGCTGTCATGACCGTTGAAGCGATACTTGCGCTGGAAGGGATCTTCGAGCCCGGAGGTCACGGTGGCGATGTCGCCGAGACGGGTGACCTGCCCGCCGGCGCGCAGGCGCAATTCCCTGATATCGGCGGCCTTGGTCACGTCGCCTTCGACGGAGATGCGCACCGAATTGGCGCCGGTGTCGACGGCACCGGCCGGATCGACATTGTTCTGGCCCTTGATCGCGTTCTGCAGGTCGGTCAGCGTCAGGCCGCGCTCGGCCAGCGCCTTGGACGAGACGTCGATATAGAGTTTTTCCGGTTGGTCGCCGATGATGACGGCCTTCTCGACGCCGGGTGTCGTCAACAGCATGTCGCGCGCCTGAATGGCGAATTTCTTCAGCTCCGGATAGGAGAAGCCGTCGCCACTGATCGAATGCAGGGTGATGAAGGTGTCGCCGAACTCGTCGTTGAAATAGGGGCCGAGCAGGCCCTTCGGCAGGTCACCGGAGATATCGCCGACCTTCTTGCGCACCTGATAGAAGGCATCCGTCACCTCGGCGGCGTTGGTGTCGCCCTTGATCTGCACGGTGATGATGGCGCTGCCGGCGCGGGTGAAGGAGCGCACGAAGTCGAGATGCGGCGTTTCCTGCAGCTTGCGCTCGATCTTGTTGACGACCTGGTCCTCCATCTCCTGGATCGAGGACCCCGGCCAGATCGCCTGCACGACCATGACCCGGAAGGTGAAGTCGGGGTCTTCCTTCTGGCCCATGCGCATCAAGCCGAGCGCACCGGCGATGATGATCAGCCCGAACAGGAAGCGCGCGATGGAGGGATGGCCAATGGCCCAGCGCGACAGGTTGAAGGGCCGCTTTTCTTCAGTGGAATTGGTCATCGCTACTCGTCCACTTTGCTTGTTTGCCGGCGCCTGGAGCTTCGAAGAAGCGCGGCGCGCGAAACGAATTCATCCATGCTCGATCTGGCTTCCGGGCGGCGAGGCTTTCCGAGGGGAGAGACACTCATCGCGGTGGGACGCTAGGATCGATGCGGGGGTACATCGGCCTCGACGTCTCGACCTTCGGGCGCACGCCGCCCGGAAACCTGCGGCCGCGGGAACGCGCGGCCGATTTGTCTGTCGTCAGCGCAGCTGGCTGGCGTCTTCGCCCTCGGCGGAAGCGGATTGCTGCGCCATGCCACCGGCGAGCTTGACCTTCAGATTCTCGGTCATGAACTGCGTGCCGGCGGCGACCACGATATCGCCGGGCTTCAATCCTTCGGCGACACGCACGCCATCGGCGGCGAACTCGGCGACCTTGACCGGGCGGGCATGAACGGTGTCGGCGCCACGATCGACGGTCCAGACGATCGCTTGGCTGTCTTGCTTGGCCAGTGCGCTCAGCGGGATCGATACGAGCTGCTTTTCGTTGGCCGCCGACGCTTCGATATTGGCGGTCATGCCGAGAAGCACACGCGGGTCGTTGGGCAGGCTGACACGGACGGCGAAGGTACGCGACTGCGTATCGGCGCTGCCGGCGACTTCGCGGACCTTGCCGTCGAGCATCAGCCCATTGTCGGACCAGAAGCCGGCCTTGACCGATTTGCCCGGCTTGAATTCGGCGATTTCCATTTCCGGGACCGCGATCAGCACTTCCTTTTCGCCGTCGACCGCGACAGTGACCACGGGCGTGCCGGAGCCGACAACCTGGCCGACATCGGCGTTGACAGCGGTGACAATGCCGTCCTTGTCCGCCCTGAGGTCGGTATAGCCGACCTGGTTCTTGGCCTGGTCGAGCGACGAGCGGGCGGAGTCGCGCGTGGCGACCGCCTGATCATAGGTCAGCGTCGCCTGTTCAAGCTGCGATTTCGGCGCGAAGTTCTTGGCGAAAAGCTGTTCGGCACGCTTGCGTGCAAGCTCCACGGTCTCGACCTGCCGTTCGGCGGCATCGAGGGCTGCCTGGGCACTTTTGACCGAGAGGTCATAGTCGGTGGGATCGATGCGAGCGAGCACATCTCCCGGCGCCACATGCTGACCGATGTCGACCAGACGCTCGGTGATCTTGCCGTTGACGCGGAAAGCCAGGGCGCTTTCGGTGCGGGCCCGCACCGAACCGGAATAGGAGAGCATGCGGGTGTCATGTGCCTGGGCGATCTCGACGACCTTGACCGGGCGGATGATCTCCTTGACCTCGGCCTTCTCCTGGCTGCAGCCGGCAAGCGCGAGCGCCGCAACGACGAGGCCGACGGCGGGCAGCCGGCGAGTGATGGAATGGGACAAAGACATCGTGGTACTCCAGACTGGAGGCGGACTGTCGAAACCGGCGGCCGGCGGCTATTTCAAGGCTCTGATGGCGTAGTCGATAAGTTCGTCGGGCATTGCCCGGTTGGTCTTGGCAAGGCACTGCGCCACCATTTGCGGATGGCAAAGGATAACGGTGGCGGCGCCGAAGCAGCGCGAGGCGGCTTCGGGATCCTGCTGCCTGAACTCCCCGGTCTCGACGCCCTCGCGGATCACCTCGGCAAACAGGTCGTGAATGCTGTTGACGTGCTTGTCGATGACGCCCCAGTCGCGCTCCAGCGCGACGATGACCATCTCGTGGACCTTCTGCTCGTCGAGCATGACCTCCAGCGTCATCTTGTATTGCGCATGGATGTAGCGCCGCAGCCGCTCCTCGGCACTGATCGGCAGGTGCATGATCTCGTAGGCCATCTTGTAGCTGGCGCCGAGCATGCGGCCGCAGACCGCCTGGTGGATTTCAACCTTGGAGGCAAAGAAACGGTAGATATTGGCCGGCGACATGCCGAGCTCGCGGGCAATGTCGGCGACATTGGTCTTGCCGTAGCCATAGTGCCGGAACAGGCGCTCGGCGCAGTCGAGAATGCGCGTCACATTCTCCTGCCTGGCGGCATCGGCCATCATGTTGGCGGCTTCGGACATGGCTCTTTCGTTTGACAAGTGACGAATTTCAATTTTCGTCAGTCGTAAATTGAAGAGTGAGCCATGTCAACGCGAAATCGACGTACACGTATAAGTTAGTGACATATGGTGACAGTTGAAGGGGCGCGCGATAAGCGGCACGGCGATTGGCCGTTTGCGCCTATTCCGTCGGCGTGCACGGGCGAAGCAAGGAGCGAAGCGACGCGCGCAGACCCGATGATCCATTCCGTTGCGTCGGCCAAAGAATGAGCCGGATCAAAGCGTTACGCGGATCAGCACCGACAGCCTGCAAAGAGCCGTTGGAGCACGGGCGTGCGGTCGCGGAATGGATCCTAGGGTTTCCGCGACGTCGCTTTGCGACTGCTCCACCCTAGGATGACGAAGTCAGGCAGGTCCGCGGCAAATTGTCGAGGCCATAGCAAGAATGCGGTGCAGCTACGCCCCCTTAGCCATTTCCCGCAGCCGGAACTTCTGGATCTTGCCGGTCGAGGTCTTCGGAATCTCAGCGAAAATCACGGCTTTCGGCACTTTGAAGCGGGCAAGCAGCGCCCGGCAGTGCTCGATGATCTCGACCTCGCTCGCCGCCTTGCCCGGCTTCAACTCGACATAGGCAACCGGCACCTCGCCCCATTTGTCGTCCGCGCGGGCAACCACACCACATGACGCCACGGCCGGGTGCTTGTAGAGCGCATCCTCGACCTCGATCGAGGAAATATTCTCGCCGCCCGAGATGATGATGTCCTTGGAACGGTCCTTGAGCTGGATGTAGCCGTCAGGATGCATGACGCCGAGATCGCCGGAGTGGAACCAGCCGCCGGCAAAGGCTTCGTCGCTCGCCTTGCGGTTCTTGAGGTAGCCCTTCATGACGATGTTGCCACGGAACATCACCTCGCCGATGGTCTCGCCGTCGGTCGGCGTTGCCTGCATGGTCTCCGGGTCCATGACGGTCAGGCCTTCGAGCGCTGCATAGCGCACGCCCTGGCGTGCCTTCCTGGCGCTGCGCTCACCTTTCGCGAGACTGTCCCATTCGCCATGCCATTCGTTGACGACGGCAGGACCATAGGTCTCGGTCAGGCCGTAGAGATGGGTGACGGCAAAGCCGGCGTCGGCCATGCCCGACAGCACGGCTTCCGGCGGCGGGGCGGCCGCGGTGTTGAAGGTCACGGTCTGCGGAAAATCGCGCTTGTCCTCATCCCTGGCGTTGATCAGCACCGACATCACGACCGGCGCGCCGCAAAGATGGGTGACGCCATGGTCGGCGATGGCATCGTAGATCGGCTTTGGCCGCACCCAGCGCAGGCAGACATGGGTGCCGGCCTGGACGGCCAGCGTCCACGGAAAGCACCAGCCATTGCAGTGGAACATCGGCAGCGTCCACAGATAGACCGGATGCTTGGCCATGCCGGCATGGATGGTGTTGGTGTAGGCCATCAGCGCGGCACCGCGATGGTGGTAGACGACGCCCTTCGGGTTACCCGTCGTGCCGGATGTGTAGTTGAGCGAGATGGCGTCCCATTCGTCGTCGGGCATCGACCAGGCGAACGCCTCGTCGCCGCCGGCGACAAAATCCTCATAGTCGATCGAGCCGATCCGCTCGCCTTTCGGATAGGGCGCGTCGGCGGCATAGTCGGGATCGTCATAGTCGATGACCAGCGGCTTGACCTTGGCCAATTCCAATGCCTGCCTGACAACGCCGGAGAATTCCCGATCGACGATGAGCACCTTGGTCTCGGCATGGTCGAGTTGGAAGGCGATGACCGCGGCATCGAGGCGCGTGTTGAGCGAGTGCAGCACCGCCTTGGTCATCGGCACGCCGAAATGCGCCTCCAGCATCGGCGGGGTGTTGGACAGCATCACGGTCACCGTATTGCCCTTGCCGATGCCGCGCTTTTGCAGCGTCGAGGCAAGCTTCAGCGAGCGGCGCCAGAAATCATGGTAGGGGATGCGCTGGCCGCCATGGATGATGGCGATGTGCTCGGGATAGGTCTTGGCGGCGCGCTCCAGATAGGTGAGCGGTGTCAGCGGCTGATGGTTGGCCGCATTCCTGTCGAGATCCTGTTCGTAAGGATTGCCCATCCCGTTCTCCCCAAAGTCCTTTTCGACTTTCTAACCTTAGGCCTCTCGTCAGGCCATCCCCCCGAATGGTCGAACATGCCATGGTGTTCAGGCTTTATAGAACGACGATCCCGAATAAGCCTCGCTGAGAGCCGATCACGCCCAAACGTGTCAATTTGACTTTTGTCGAGAGCCGTGACTAATGTCAGCCGAGGAGACGGCATGGCGATCCGACCGGCAGAACAGCTCATTCACAAAGCCGCATGGCTCTATTATGCGCATGGCCTGCGGCAGGACCAGGTTGCAAGTCAGCTTAACATTTCGCGTGCTTCGGTGGCCATGTATCTGCGCAAGGCGCGCGAGACCGGCATCGTCAACATCTCGACCTCGACCCAGCTGTTCACTGACGACGTATTGGCGCGCCGGCTCGAGGACGCGCTGGGCCTCGACTCGGTCTGGATCGCGCCTGAGAATGCCTATGTCGTCGATCCCGCGACCGACATAGCGGTGCTGGCGGCGAGCGTGTTTCTCGAATTGGTGAAGAAAGGCGATCGCATCGGCGTCGCCTGGGGCCGCACCGTCTACACCATCGCCGACATCATGTCCTATGCCGACCTGCAGGACGTCACGGTGGTGCAGCTATGCGGCAATCTCGGCGCGCCCTATTCCTACCGGCCCGACCAGTGCACCATGGAAATCGCCCGGCGGCTCAACGCCAAGGGCCTGAATTTCTACGCGCCGCTGGTGCTGACCACGGAGGAGTTGGCGCGGGGCCTTCGCGCCGAGCCGGTGATCCGCGAACAATTGTCGGGGATTGGCGACTGCGATCTGATGCTTTTCTCCGTTGGTACCGTCGATGCCGACAGCCATGTCGTCAAATGCGGCGCGCTGACATCAGGCGAGATGGAGATGCTGCGCAAGGCGGGCGCGGCCGGTGTGATCGCCGGGCAGATCATCGACTCCGCCGGCGCGGCGCTCGACTGCAGCCACAATCGGCGGGTCATCTCGGCGGACCTGCAATCGCTGCGAGCCATCGAAAAACGTCTGATGGTGGTGCAGGAGGACAGCAAATTCGAACCGTTGCTGGCGGCGCTCGCCGGAGGGCTGTGCACACATCTGGTGGTCGGCGCGCAGATGGCGCAGCGCCTTCTCGACCATGCCGGCGCAGCCGGCAAAAACGCACCGTAGAAATTACCCCTGCCGCATCTGTCATCAGCACGTCGCGGCTTCCTGTTCAAGACCAACAAAAGACGGAATCGGACGAAGCGAAATGAAGAACCTTTGGAATGACGGCGACGCGGAAAAGATGGTTGCCGACTATGCGGGAAAAGGCGTCGGCGGCGACCTGGCACTGCGCGTCTACACGACGCGGCTGCTCGGCAGCGAGCCGCGGCTCGTGCTGCATGGCGGTGGCAACACCTCCTGCAAGACCAAGGCAACCGACCTCCTTGGAGACGAATGGGATGTGTTGTGCGTCAAGGGCAGCGGCTGGGACATGGCCGTCATTGAGCCGCAGGGGCTGCCGGCGGTGAAGATGGGCGCGCTGCTCAAGGCGCGCAGGCTCAACAAACTCGCCGACGAGGACATGGTCGCCCTGCAGCGGGCAAACCTCATCGACCCATCCTCGCCCAATCCTTCGGTCGAGACGTTGCTGCATGCTTTCCTGCCGCACAAGTTCGTCGACCACACCCATTCGACCGCCGTCCTCGCCATCGTTGATCAGGAAGACTCGAAGCCCCTGGTGAAGACGGTGTTCGGCGACAAGATGGGCTACGTGCCTTACATCATGCCCGGCTTCGACCTCGCCAAGGCGGCAGCCGACGTCTTCGATGCCGACCCGACGGTCGAGGGCCTGATCCTCGACAAGCATGGCATCTTCACGTTCGGCGACGATGCCAGGCAAGCCTATGACCGGATGATCCACTATGTGAACGTCGCCGAGGACTATGTCGCCAAGCACGCCAAGCCGAAGGCGGCAAAGGCTGCGCTGCCGGCAAAGCTCGCCACACCGTCAGCCATAGCGCCGATGCTCCGCGGCGCCGTCGCGGTGGCGCGCGGCGAAGGCCGCTTCGATCGCATGATCTCTGACTTCCGCACCTCCGACGCGATCGTCGATTTCATCAACTCCTCTGAGATCGCCGATTATGCCGGACGCGGCGTGTCGACGCCCGACCTGTCGATCCGCATCAAGACAGGACCGATGGCGGTGCCGGCGCCCGATGCCGACAAGGTCGGCGACTACAAGGCCGTGATCAAGAGCCACGTCGACGCTTTCGTCGCGGATTACCGCGCCTATTTCGAAACCAACGATGCGCTTGACGACGTCAAGCGCACCATGCTCGACCCGATGCCGCGGCTGACGCTGGTGCCGGGGCTCGGCATGTTCGGCCACGGCCGCACGCTGAAGGATGCGAGGATCGCATCGGATGTCGGCGAGATGTGGATCGAGGCGGTGCGCGGCGCGGAAGCCGTCGGCCGTTTCCACCCGCTGTCCAAGGCCGATTTGTTCCCGCTCGAATACTGGTCGCTGGAACAGGCCAAGCTCGCTTCGAACAAACCAAAGCCGCTGACCGGCCAGGTGGTTCTGGTCACCGGCGGCGCCGGCGCAATCGGTGCGGCGACAGCAAAACTGTTCGCGGACAATGGCGCCCATGCGGTCGTCGTCGATCTCGACGCGGAGAAGGCCGCTGATGCCGCCAGGAAAGCCGGCAACAATTCGATCGGCGTTGGCGCCGACATCACCGATCCGCACCAAGTGCGTGCCGCCTTCGGCAGAGCGGTAGCCGTCTTCGGCGGCGTCGACATACTGGTGTCCAATGCGGGCGCTGCCTGGGAAGGCCGCATCGGCGAACTCGACGATGCGCTGCTGCGCAAGAGTTTCGAGCTCAACTTCTTCGCCCACCAGTCGGTGGCGCAGAACGCCGTGCGCATCATGCTCGAACAGGGCACCGGCGGCGTGCTGTTGTTCAACACCTCCAAGCAGGCGGTCAATCCAGGCCCGAAATTCGGCGCCTATGGCGTGCCGAAGGCGGCGACTTTGTTCCTGTCCAGGCAATACGCGCTCGACTACGGCGCCCACGGCATCCGTTCAAACGCCGTCAACGCCGACCGCATCCGTTCCGGCATTTTGACCGACGCCATGATCGCCAGCCGCTCCGGCGCGCGCGGCGTATCGGAGAAGGAATACATGTCGGGCAATCTGCTCGGCCAGGAAGTGACGGCACAGGACGTCGCGCAGGCTTTCCTGCATCACGCGCTGGCCGAACGCACCACCGCCGACGTGACGACGGTCGATGGCGGCAACATCGCGGCAGCGCTGCGGTAGGCATTTCTAACCAACAACAAAAAGGGCGGCTCGCGGGCCGCCCTTTTCGTTTGTGCGATGACCATACCTACTTCGCGTTCGGGTTCGGCATCCAGGCAGGCATGGCGACATCGGCATGGGCGAACTGCGGCAGCTTGGCCGACAGGTCCTCCATGTTCTTGATGTCCTTGTCGATCAGTTCCTTCTGGGTGATCAGCGTCGGCGGCACGATCACGTTGTGGCCGGGATCTTCACCGGCGAGCAGTTGCGCCAGCGCGCGCACCGAAACCTGGCCGACAACGGCCGGATTGGTGGCCGCGGTCGCTGCCCAGGCGCTGTCGGGTTCGCGCATCGCTGCGATATCCGAGGTCGAGATGTCAGCCGAATAGATCTTGATCTTCTTGTTCAGGCCCGCTTCGTCGACGGCAATCTTCACGCCCTTGGCGAACTCGTCGTAAGGCGCGAACATCACGTTGATGTCGGAGTGGGCCGTCAGCACCGAGCGCGCCTGGTTGGCGACGGAGTTCGCGATCGGGTTGTCGAGCGTGCCAAACATCGCGACTTCCTTGATGCCGGCATATTTCTTCTTCACATCGACCCAGGTCTCGTTGCGGCGGTCGAGCGGCGCGATTCCGGCGACATAGACATAGCCGGCGTTCCAGCTCTCGCCATTGTCCTTGACCGCCTGCTCCAGCGCGAGCCGCGCCAGATCCTTATCCGACTGTTCGATCTGCGGGATCTTGGGATTTTCGACATTGACGTCGAAAGCCACCACCTTGATGCCGGCGTCGACCGCGCGCTGGGCGGCGTCCTTCATCGACTCCGTCAGGCCGTGCTGGATGATGATGCCCTGCACGCCAAGCGCGATGGCCTGGTCGACCATGTCGGATTGGAGGGCAGCGTCCTGGCGGCTGTCGAGCACGCGCAGGTCGATGCCGAGTGCCTTCGACTGCGCCTCGACGCCCGAGAGATAAGCCTGGAAGAAGTCGCCGGTCGAGAGGTAGCGCACCAGCGCGATCCTGACGCCGGGCTTGTCGAACGGCGCCGGCTTGTCCGCGGCAAGCGCCGGGACCTGCATCAACATGGTTGCGCCGGCCAGTCCGAGCGCCACCATTCCTAGAAGTCTTCTTGTGATCTTCACCTTGTTTTCCTCCACTCTTGTTGAACCCAAAATCCTGTCCGGCCGAACTACCCCCTGCCCCTGCCCGACAAGGCAAAGGTGAAGACAAGGGCGACGACCAGAACCACGCCCTTGACGAAATCCTGCGTGTAGTAAGGCGCGTTCATCATCGTCAGGCCTTGCAGCAAGATGCCGACGAACAGCGCGCCGACAGCGGTGCCGAAGGCGTTCGGCTTGGCGGCGCCGAGCACCGCGTAGCCGATCAGCGCCGCGGCAACCGCATCGAGCAGCAGATTATTACCCGAGGCGATGTCGCCGCGTCCAAGCCGGGCGGCGAGCAATATGCCGCCGATAGAGGCAAAAATACCCGAAATGACGTAGGCCCAGATCTTGTATGCCTTGACAGGTGCACCGGCGAGTTCGGCGGCCCGTTCATTGGAGCCGACCGCATACATCATGCGGCCGAAGCGGGTGTATTCGAGGAAGAACCAGATCAGCACGGCGAGCACGATGAGCACCACGACCGACACCGGAATCAGGTTCGGGATGAAGAAATCGAAGCGGTGGCGGCCGAGCGCCAGGAAGGCATCGCCGAACTTGCCGTTGGCGACCGAGCCGTCGGGCATGGTCATGCCGGTGGCGATCGAGCGGCCCTCGGTCGGGATGCGCTGCAGGCCGACGAGCAGGAACATCATGCCGAGCGTCGCCAGCAGATCGGGCACGCGCATATAGACGATTAGCCAGCCATTGATCAGGCCGACAATGGCGCCGATGAGCAGGCAGACGATGACCGCCACGACTGCGTTCTGCTCCAGCACCACCATGACATAGGCCGCTGCCATCATGGCCGAGGTGGCGACCGAGCCGATCGACAGATCAAAGCCGCCGACGACCAGCGTGGCGGTGACACCGAGCGCCAGAACGCCGGTGATGGCGACCGACTGGAAGATGAAGACGGCACTTTGCGGCGAGACGAAACCGTCGGCGGCGATCGCGAAATAAGCGACGAGCCCGAACAAAAGGACAATGAACCCATAGCGGATCGCGTAGTCGCGCAGCGTCATTCAGCGCTCCCGCGCGACGCCACCATTCTTACCCAACTCGGACCCATATGCTCTCCATTCCAATTCTATCGATCGCTACGCTCAGGCGGCGCTGTGCAGCGGTCCGCCGGCAACCTCGGCCAGCAGCCGGTCGAGATCGACATCGGCGTTGCGGTGTTCGCCGACGATCGTGTGCTCCGACATGACAAGGATGCGGTCGGCCGTTTCCAGCGCCTCGTCGAGTTCGGTGACGAACAGAAGCGTCGCGCGGCCATGCGCGCTTGCCCTGAGCTTGGCGGCGATGTCGCGCCTTGCTGAAATATCGACGCCCTGAAACGGCTCGTCGAGGATGAACAGCGTGGCATCCTGCGCCATCCAGCGGGCGACCATGACCTTCTGCTGATTGCCGCCGGAAAGCGCCGACATCTCGTCTTTCTCGGAGCGGCAGACGATGCCGAGTTCCTCGATCTGCCGGCGCGCGGTGGCGCGTTCGAGACGGCGCTTGAGCACACCCAGATTTGACATCCGCTTCAGGAATGGCAGGCTGACATTGCGCTCGATGTTGAAGCCGCCGACGATGCCGCTGCTGGCGCGGTCCTTGGCGACGAGAAACACGCCGGCAGCGATCGCATCGCCCGCCGATCGCGGCGCATAGGGAATTCCATTCATCGTCATGGTGCCGGCAAGCGGCTTGCGCACACCGAACAGCGTTTCGGCAAGTGCCGTCTTGCCAACGCCGACGAGCCCGGTGACGGCGACGACCTCGCCATCGCCAAGCGTTAGCGAGATCGGCTTGGCGCCCTGCGCGATGCGCAGGCCTTCAACTGTCAGGACCGGCTTGGCCGAACTCCTGACCACGATCTGGTCGAGATGGATCTTGCGGCCGAGCATGGCGTTGACCGCGCCTTCATAGTCGAGCGGCTTGGTATCGAAGGCGCCCGAAATGATGCCGTCGCGCATCGAGACGATGCGGTCGGCGAGCCGCCTGATGTCGGACATGCGGTGCGAGATATAGAGGATCGCCACGCCCTGCTCGCGCAGCCTGTCGACCAGGGCAAACAGCCGGTCGGCCTCGGCGCTGGAGAGCGAGGAGGTCGGCTCGTCGAGGATCAGCACTTTCGGCTGATGCGCCAGCGCGCGCGCGATCGCCACCATCTGGCGATCGGCCAGCGAAAGGTCGTTGACGCGGGCCTTGAGATCGATGGCCAGCCCCATGCGGTCGGCGACCGCCTTGGCCTCGCGGCGCACGCGGGCCGGATTGAACAGGGTCGGCACGCCCTTGCCGCTCAACCTGTCAAGCGTCAGATTGGTGGCGACATCGAGATCGGCGACCACGCCGTCATTGATGTTCTGGTGCACGGTGACGACGCCGGCGCGGATCGCTTCCGCCGGCGTGCTCGGCGCGAAATTCTGTTCGGCAAGCGTCATGGTGCCGCCGCCACGCTCGTAGACGCCGCTGACGATCTTGACGAGGGTGGATTTGCCGGCGCCGTTGGCACCCATCAGCACGGTGACTTCGCCGGAATGCAGCTCGAGCGAGATGCCGCCAAGCACCTCGTTGCGGCCAAAGGATTTCCTCAGTCCCTCTACGCGGAACACGGCATTGCCGACCATGCGTTCCTCCCTGACCGTGACGCTATGGACTATGTCGGCAATTGTCAACACGATTGACAATTGCCAGACGGCTTCCTAGCTTGGCCTCGCTGCCAAGGCTCCCTTATGATCGGAGCGCACAGGCGGGAGGGAGAAGAATGACCGGGAAATTGCCATTCGAAGCGTTATCGGTGGAGACGCTTGCAACGCGCCTCGGCAGGAACGAGGCGTTGAGTGCCAGGATTGGCAAGGACACGACACACTGGAAGGTCCGTGAGGTCGGCGACGGCAATCTGAACCTGGTGTTCATCGTCGAGGGCGCCAGCGGCGCCGCCGTGGTCAAGCAGGCCCTGCCCTATGTCCGCCTGGTCGGCGACAGCTGGCCGCTGCCGCTGAAGCGATCCTTCTTCGAATATCACGCTCTGACAAGGCAAGAGGCGCGCGCGCCGGGATCGGTGCCGGCGATCTATCACTTTGACGAAGGCCAGGCGCTGATCATCATGGAGTATCTGGCGCCGCCGCACGTCATTCTCAGGCGCGCCCTGATCGACGGGCGCCAGTTGCCCAACATTGCCAGGGATATCGGCCTGTTCATGGCCCGCACGCTGTTCCGCGGCTCCGATCTTTCGATGGTTGCCAGGGACCGCAAGGCCGACCTGGCGCTGTTCGCCGATAATGTCGAACTTTGCGATATCACCGAGAATCTCGTGTTCTCCGATCCCTATTTCGACGCCAAGATGAACCGGCATACGTCGCCGCAGCTCGACGGTCTGGTTGCCGAACTGCGCGCCGATCGCGACCTCAAGGTCGAGGCGCAACGCCTGAAACACATCTTCGCCGCCAATGCCGAGACGCTGCTGCATGGCGACCTGCATTCCGGCTCGATCATGGTCACCGACAGCGAGACCCGAATGATCGACCCGGAGTTCGCGTTTTACGGCCCGATGGCGTTCGACGTCGGCATGCTGCTCGCCAATTTCTGGATGTCCTTTTTCTCGCAACGCGGGCATGAGCAGAACGGAAAGCGCGATGCCATGCGCGCCTACCTGCTTGGGGTCACCGCCGAGACCTGGGCGGTGTTCCGCGCCGAGTTCTCGCATCTATGGCGCAGCGAGCGGACCGGCATGCTCTACCAGAAGAGCCTGTTCGAGGATCAGGGAGACAGGCTGGGCGCCGAGCAGGCGCTCGACCATGTGCTGCACGGGATCTGGACCGACCTGCTCGGCTTTGCCGGGATCGAGGTGCACAGGCGCATCCTCGGCCTAGCCCACAATGCCGATTTCGAGGCCATCGGCGATGAGGACCTACGCGCCTCCTGCGAGGCGAAGGCACTCAAATTCGGCCGTCACATCGCCGTCAACCGGCGCCAGATACACAGCATCGACGAGGTCAACACCCTGGCCGCCTTGATCGAACGGGAGAACAGCATTTGAACGTAGGCGACCGCCACTACCGAACCATCTGGCTGAGCGATGACGGACGTTCGGTTGACATCATCGACCAGCGCTGGCTGCCGCATGACTTTCGCATCGAGACGGTCAGCACCGTCGCCGGCATCGCGACGGCGATCCGCGACATGTGGGTGCGCGGTGCGCCGCTGATCGGCGTTACCGCTGCCTATGGCGTTGCCATGCAGATGGCGGATGACGCGTCCGACGAAGCGCTCGATGCGGTTTGGGAGGCGCTGCACGAGACGCGCCCGACGGCGATCAACCTGCGCTGGGCTCTTGATGAGATGCGGCGTTTCCTCGAGCCGCTGCCAAAGGAACAACGCGCCGCGGCCGCCTATCGGCGCGCCAGTGAGATCGCCGACCAGGATGTCGGATTGAACCGCGCCATCGGCGAGAACGGACTTGCCATCATCAAGGCGATCGCGGCGCGCAAGCCGCCGGGCGAAACCGTCAATATCCTGACCCACTGCAATGCCGGCTGGCTGGCGACCGTCGACTACGGTACCGCGACGGCGCCGATTTATCTGGCAACCGAAGCCGGTATCCCGGTCCATGTCTATGTCGACGAAACGCGGCCGCGCAATCAGGGCGCCCAGCTGACCGCCTGGGAGATGGCCGGCCATGGCGTGCCGCATACGCTGATCGTCGACAATGCCGGCGGCCACCTGATGCAACGCGGTGCGATCGACATGGTCATCGTCGGCACCGATCGCACCACCGCCGACGGCGATGTCTGCAACAAGATCGGCACCTATCTGAAGGCACTCGCCGCTGCCGACAATGACGTGCCGTTCTATGTCGCGCTGCCCTCGCCGACCATTGACTGGACGGTCCATGACGGGCTGGCCGAAATCCCCATCGAGCAGCGCTCGGCTGACGAGGTCTCGCTGGTGTGGGGCAAGACCGCCGGCGGTGAAATCGCCCAGGTACGCATCTCGCCCGAGGCGACGCCGGCCGCGAACCCGGCCTTCGACGTCACCCCGGCGCGGCTGGTGACCGGGCTGATCACCGAACGCGGTGTCGCCAAGGCTTCGCGCGAGGGCCTGAAGGCAATGTTCCCCGAGAGGGGATAGCCGGCAGTATCGGGCCGACCAACTACCGCGCGGATTTAGTATAGCGGCTTGCTCATGTGGTTCGGCGTTGGCCACTTCTCGGTGACGCCGGGCTGCACCGGACGCTCGAGATAGGTCGACAGCACCACATAGCTGCGCGTCGAGGTGACGCCAGGTGTCTCGTAAAGCCGAGCGAGGAGGCCTTCCAGCGCTCTCGTATCTTCCGTGCGGACCTTCAGCAGCATGCAGGTATCGCCGGCGACGGTGTGGATCTCCTCCACCTCCGGGTATTGCGAGACCGCCATCAGTTCCGGCGTCTTGCCCCAGCCCCTGGTGTCGATATGGACGAAGGCAAGCAGTGGCTTCTTCACCGCCTTGGGATCGATGATGACAGCGGTGCCGCGAATGGCGCCGCTGCGTCGAAGGCGCTTGACGCGCTCGTGAGCGGCTGGCGGCGAAAGACCGACGCGGTCCCCCAGTTCGGCATAGCTGACCGTGGCATCGTCGACGAGGACGCCTAATATTCTTCGGTCAATCTCGTCGATGTCGCGGGCCGCTGGTGTGTTCCGCCGAATGGTATCTGTTTCTTCATCCATATCGACAATCCTGATTGCCACGGAATTTAATACGGCCATTATGCTGATATGTCGAACAGCAATCAAGCCGCAGTGCCAGCCGATACCAGGCCGCCAATCCCGGCCCTCGCCTATCTGTTGACCGGATGCATCGCGGTGATCGGCTCGAATTCGCTGGTCCTAGGGCCGATAGCTCCGGCCGTGGCCGCGTCCTTCACAAGCAGCGTGCCAACCGTGATGATCGCGGCAGCCGCTTTTGGCCTTGGGACATCGGCGAGCGCCCTGTTCCTGGCCCGCCACATCGACCGGCTCGGCGCCCGCCGGATGCTGCAAGGGGCATTGCTGTTGCTGGCCATGGCCCTGATTGCCAGCGCTGCCGCACCGATACTGATCATGCTGGTCGCGGCCCAGCTGGTCGCCGGTATTGCCGCCGGCGTCGCCATGCCGGCGATCTATGCCAGTTCGGCGGCGATCGCGCCACCCGGCCGCGAAAGCGGCACCATCGGCGTCGTGCTGACCGGATGGACACTCAGCATGGTGGCTGGCGTTTCGCTGTCGGCGGTACTTGCCGATCTGGTGCATTGGCGCGCCGTCTTTGCCGCCGTCGCGATACTTACCGCCCTGGCATGGGTGGGGCTGACGATGTCGTCGTTAAGCGACGCCCGGAAAGCCGGGCCCGCACCCGCCCCATCGGAGGCGCTGAGCATTCCCGGAATTCTGCCGCTGCTGGTTGCCTGCGCCGCCTTCATGACCTCGTTCTACGGTGTCTATGGCTATCTGGGTGACCATCTTCATGTCGGCCTCGGAGAGCCGGTCAGCGCCAATGGGCTGGCCGCGCTCGCCTATGGCGTGGGCTTCGGCACGGCAGCACTTCTCGACGGTGCCATCGATCGGATGGGTGCCCGTCGCGTCATGCCGTTCGCCTATCTTCTTGTCGCCGCCGTCTATGTCGGCATTGCCGCGACAAGCGACAGTTTCAGCCTGACGCTCGCCATGGTGGCGGTGTGGGGACTAGCCAATCATTTCGGCTTGAACGTCCTGGTGACGTGCCTCTCGGCGCTCGATCCCTCACGGCGCGGCACGATCATGGGCCTGAACAGCGCGGTGACCTATCTGGCGGTCTTTATCGGCACCACCGGATTCGGGCCGCTCTATTCCAGCTTCGGGTTTGCCTTCTGCGCGATGGTCGCGGCGCTGCTCATGCTGGTTGCCGCAGCGGCGGCGGCATGGCGCACGCGATAAAGCGCGCTTCCTTGACACCATTGTTCCAGTCGACGGAACGTGATTGGCCAGCAGCCTTTCGTCCGGTTGACAGCGCAGCCCTGCCCTTCCATACAAAGCCCGTTAATGTTCTCAGGGCGGGGTGAAAGTCCCCACCGGCGGTAACGGTTTCGGCCGAAGCCCGCGAGCGCTTTCCAAGTCCACGCATCTGCGTGGACTCTTAAGTGCTAGTGCGTCCTCAACGCGTCCAAAAAGACGCGTGGCGCTCTAGTTGGAAAGGTCAGCAGATCCGGTGTGATTCCGGAGCCGACGGTTAGAGTCCGGATGAAAGAGAACGAAACGGAAAACGGACCGCTCCGGCGGGCCGGATTGCGTATCGTGCGTCCTGATTCTGGTTCGAAACGGAAGGATGGACCCATGAATCAGCATTCCCACAAAGACTATGAAACCACCCGCATCGCCGTTATCCGTGCGCGCTGGCACGCCGATATCGTCGACCAGTGCGTAAAGGCCTTCGAGGCGGAACTTGCCGACATCGGGGGCGATCGCTTTGCCGTCGATGTCTTCGACGTGCCCGGCGCCTACGAAATCCCGCTGCACGCCAAGACCCTGGCTGAGACCGGCCGCTATGCCGCGATCCTCGGCACGGCGTTCGTCGTCAATGGCGGCATCTACCGGCACGAGTTCGTCGCCGGCGCCGTCATCGACGGCATGATGAACGTGCAGTTGTCGACCGGCGTGCCGGTGCTTTCGGCCGTGCTGACGCCGCACAATTACCACGACAGCGCCGAGCACCACCGCTTCTTCTTCGAGCACTTCACCGTCAAGGGTAAGGAAGCGGCCAAGGCGTGTGTGGAAATTCTCGCCGCACGGGAAAAGATCCCGGCATGAAATCTTCCCGGCCGGGTGGAAATCGCGATAACACCCGGTAGTATTTGCGAAAAGTCGGGAGGATGCCGGTGCAGACCAAGAAGATCATCAATGACGGCAACCGCGCCGTCGACGAGATGCTCGAAGGAATCCTCGCTGCGCATCCTCGCCACCTCAGAAGCGCGGACGGCAGCCCGCGCTCGATCATCGCCCGCGACGGGCCGCGGCCCGGCAAGGTCGGCTTGGTGATCGGCGGCGGCTCCGGCCATGAGCCGACCTTTCTCGGCTTTGTCGGCAAGGGGCTGGCGGACGCGGCGGCCATCGGCAATGTCTTTGCCTCGCCGCCGCCCGATCCGATTCTGGAATGCGCCAAGGCGGTGAGCGGCGGCGCCGGCGTCCTGTTCATGTATGGCAACTATGCCGGCGACGTGATGAATTTCGACATGGCGGCCGAGATGGCAGCCATGGACGACATCGAGGTGCGCACCGTGCTGACCACCGACGACGTCGCCTCGGCACCGCACGACCAGCGGCACAAGCGCCGCGGCGTCGCCGGGAATTTCTTCATCTTCAAGGCGGCCGGCGCCGCCTGCGACCGGATGCTCCCCTTGGACGAGGTCGAGCGCATCGCACGCAAGGCCAACGACCACACCTTCACCATGGGCGTGGCGCTGTCGCCCTGCTCGCTGCCGCAGACAAGGCGGCCGAATTTCGAGATCGGCGCCGACGAAATGGAAATCGGCATGGGCATCCATGGCGAACCCGGCATCGCGCGGGGCACGCTCAAAACCGCTGACGAGATCACCGACGAGATGCTGGACAAGATTTTCGCCGAGATGGCGCCGAAACGCGGCGACACGGTCGCGGTGCTGGTCAATTCGCTCGGCTCGACGCCGCTGATGGAGCTCTACATCATGAACCGGCGGGCCAAGCAGCGGCTCGACGACATCGGCGTTTCCATTCATGCGACCTGGGTCGGCAACTACTGCACGTCGCTGGAAATGGCCGGCGCCTCGGTGACGCTTTTTCATCTCGACGAGGAGTTGCGGACCATGCTCGACCACCCCTGCGACTGCGCCATGTTCCGTGCCGGCTGACGAAAGAGCATTCCCGTGACCATCGACGCAGCTGACCTGAAGAGATTGTTCGATACGATCGCCGCGGCCATCGAGGCCGACAGAGACCGTCTCTGCCAACTCGATGGGGTCATTGGCGACGCCGACCACGGCATTGCAATGGCGCTCGGCTTCAATGCCGTACGCGACGCGCTGGCGCCGCTCGACCTTGCAACGATCGAGCCGACGGCTCTGCTCAACCTGGCAGCGAAGTCGTTCCTCAATGCCGTCGGCGCCTCGTCAGGCCCGCTCTATGCGACGGCCTTCATGCGCGCGGCCGCCGCCGTCAAGGGCAAGGCCAAGCTTGCAGACGCGGATGTCGTCGCCCTGTTCCAGGCCATGGCGCAAGGCATCAGGGATCGCGGCAAGGCGGAACCCGGCGAAAAGACGATGGTCGATGCCTGGCAGCCAGCGGCGGAAGCGGCCGCTGTCGCGCATGCCGCCGGCAAGACTTTGTCTCAGAGCCTCGAGGCGGCCCTTGCCGCCGCCGAGTCCGGGGCTGAAGCGACCAAGGACATGATCGCCGCCAAAGGCCGGTCCTCACGGCTCGGCGAGCGATCGCTCGGGCACATCGATCCGGGCGCGGCATCGGCCGTCACCGTGATCCGCGCGGTGCGCGACGGTCTTGCTTAGCCCTTCGCAGCATCGAGCCTGTCGATCGCCTGGACATTGCCGGCCGACGGACCCTTCTCGTCGAACTCCGAGGCCAGCCACGTGTCGACGATCGCCTTGGCCAGTTCCGGGCCGATGACACGGGCGCCCATGGTGATGATCTGCGCATTGTTGGATTTTGCCGCGCGCTCGGCCGAATAAGTGTCGTGGGTGAGCGCGGCGCGGATGCCCGGCACCTTGTTGGCCGAGATCGAGACGCCGATGCCGGTGCCGCAGAACAGGATGCCGCGCTCGTTCTCGCCGTCGATGATCGTCTGCGCGAGTTTTTGCGACAGGTCGGCATAGTAGCCGGCCTGGCTGAGATCGCTGACGGTGAGGCCGGGCTTGGTCGCCAGGTGGGCGGCGATGACGTCGAGCAGCGGCTTGCCGGCGCTGTCGGCTCCAATGGCTATTTTCATGGCTTTTTCCCTTTCGTGTTCGGATGATTTCAGATCGCCGCGGAAGCGCGGCGGAGGATGTCAATGTAGCCATCGGCCTGCCAGGCGGAGCGGCCGATGAACAGGCCGTCAATATTAGGCTGGCCGAGCAGTTCGGCCGCATTGCCGGGGTTGACCGAGCCGCCATAGAGCACCGGCGGCACGGACGGCAGCAGGCCGCCGGCTACCGTCTTGATCCGTGCCTGCTGCTTGTCGGCATAGTCGGCGCTGGCCGGAATGCCCTTGTCGCCGATCGCCCAGACCGGCTCGTAGGCAAACAGGATCTTTGCGCCCTTCGCCTCGCCTTCGAGGAATTGCAGGGCGCCTTCTACCTGGGCGCTCAAAACGGCATCGGCCTGCCCGCTTTCGCGCTCTGCCAGCGTCTCGCCGACGCAGATCAGCGGTATCAATCCGTGTTTCACGGCGGCCGCCGTCTTCAGTCCAACGGTGCGGTCGGTCTCACCAAAATGCTCGCGCCGTTCGCTGTGGCCGAGTTCGACCAGATCGAGCCCGCAGTCTCTCAGCATCAGCGGCGATATCTCGCCGGTCCAGGCGCCGGCGTCGGCCCAATGCATGTTCTGGGCGCCGACCTTGACGCGCGTCGACGACAGCGCCCGCTTGACCTCGCGCACCGCCGTGAAGGGCGGGATGACGAAAGGCTGGATGCGGTCATCGAAACCGGGGATGAAGCCGGCCAGCGCCTCGGCGAAACGCAGCGCCTCGGCAAGCGTCTTGTTCATCTTCCAGCTTGTACCAACCCAATAAACCACGCGTACGCTCCCTGATCCTCAATCGTTGCCGCCGACCACGGTCAGCGAAACACCGGCGTCATCCAGCGCCGCGCGCATGGAAGGCTCGGGTTCGCGGCCGGTGAAGACCGTGTCGAACGCGCTGAGATCGGTCAGAAAGTGCAGCGCCGTGCGGCCGAACTTGCCGTGATCGACCAGCAAATATGTACGGGTCGCCGCCGCCATCATCAGCCGCTTGGCCTGCACCACCTCCTGGTCCTGGTGGAAAGCCGAAGCACCATGGATGGCTGAAGACGACAGGAAGGCGACGTCGGCGCGCAACGATTTGAGCGAAGCCTCGGCGAGCAGGCCGAAAAAGCCGTGGAATTTCTTGCTGTAATGGCCGCCGAGCGCGATCAGGTTGATGCCGCCGGCACCGGCCAGGTCCTGGATGACAGCCAGGTTGTTGGAGATCACCGTCAGCGGCCGCAGCTCCGTCAGATGCCGCGCAATGCCGCCGGCCGTCGAGCCGTCGTCGATGATCACCGTCTGGCCGGGTTCGATCATGGCCACGGCGGCAGCGGCCAGACGCTGCTTTTCCTCGATCGCCTGCTTCTGCCGATAGCGGAAATCGCTTTCGAACAGGCTGCTCGGCTGGATCGAGGCGCCGCCGCGCACTTTGCGCAGGAAGCCGCTTTCCTCGAGTTCATCGAGGTCGCGGTGCACGGTCATCTTCGAGACGCCGAAACGCAAGGCGAGGTCGTCGACGCCCGCCTGACCGGCGTCCATCAGAATCTCCATGATGCCTTGACGCCTGCTATCGCTCTTCATCGCCGTCGACCGCCCAACACAGGACCTCAGGCCTTTGACCCAGATCAAGAGATAACATCCATCGTCGCAAAAGTATCAGAAATTTTGTGATAATGGGATAATTATTTGGGATATCCCGTTGGGGCTGATCGCGACGCTGTAACAAGAATTGCTGCCGGAACGGCCTGTCACGGTTGCGGTTGGGCCGAAATCCAGCCAGAAGCATCGGTGGGCTGGACGATGCGCGGACAGTCCGCAACCACCAGGTTTGAAACCAGATACGGGAGACTATTCGTTGGCTCGCATCACACTGAGACAATTGCTCGATCACGCCGCCGAATACGGCTATGGCGTGCCGGCCTTCAACATGAACAACATGGAACAGGGCCTCGCCATCATGGAGGCGGCGGAAGAGACCAAATCGCCTGTCATCCTGCAGGCAAGCCGCGGTGCGCGCGCCTATGCCAATGACGTGGTGCTGGCCAAGCTGATCGACGCGCTGGTCGAAATCCACCCCGACATCCCGGTCTGCATGCATCTCGACCACGGCAACAACGAAGCCACCTGTGTCACCGCGATCCAGTACGGCTTCACCTCGGTGATGATGGACGGCTCGCTCAAGGAAGACGGCAAGTCGCCGGCCGACTACGCCTACAATTCCGGTATCACCAAGCGCGTCGTCGACATGGCGCATTGGGGCGGCGTGTCCGTCGAGGGCGAGATCGGCGTTCTGGGATCGCTGGAGAGCGGCGGCGGCGAGCAGGAAGACGGCCACGGCGTCGAAGGCGCGATCAGCCATGACCAGCTGCTGACCGACCCGGAACAGGCCGTGCAGTTCGTCAAGGACACGCATGTCGATGCGCTGGCGGTGGCCATGGGCACCAGCCACGGCGCCTACAAATTCTCGCGCAAGCCGGATGGCGCGGTGCTGGCGATGAACGTCATCGAGGAGATCCACCGCCGCCTGCCGAACATGCATCTGGTCATGCACGGCTCGTCCTCGGTGCCGGAGGATCTGCAGGAGATCATCAACAAGTACGGCGGCCAGATGAAGCCGACCTGGGGCGTGCCGGTGGAAGAGATCCAGCGCGGCATCAAGCATGGCGTGCGCAAGATCAACATCGACACCGACAACCGCATGGCGCTGACCGGCGCGATCCGCAAGGTGCTGACCGAAAACCCGAGCGAGTTCGACCCGCGCAAATACCTCACCCCGGCAATGGCGGCGATGCGTAAGCTGTGCAAGCAGCGTTTCGAGGAGTTCGGCACCGCCGGCAACGCCCAGAAGATCAAGCCGTTGCCGGTCTCGGAAATGGCCAAGCGCTACAAGTCGGGCAGCCTCGACCCGAAATTCGGCTGAGTTCGGCCCACCGAAAATCTGGCTGCATCTTCGGGCAGGAGCCGCACAGGCTCCTGCCCGATCTCTATTCAGCCCTTGGCAAAAGGCTGGCCCTGCCGGCGTCGATGAACGGCGCCCAGTAGTCAACCGACTCGCGGATCATGGCGACGACCTGATGGTCGACCGGCTCGCGCTCACGGAACGACAGTTCGAGGCAGATCTCGTTGTCGGTGCCGCCGCCGCGTCGCACCGTCTCCAGCAGTTTTTCCGGCGTGATGCGGCCGTCCTTGTTGTAGGCCGATGTGAACGGCCAATGGCCGCCCTTGTTCATCGACGATTGCTTGATGTGGATGATCGGCGATTTGCGGGGAAAGGCCTCAGCCCAGGCATAGGGATCGATGTCGGCCGGGTTGCTCGAGGTGACGTCGCCATGGTCGATGTCGACCATCATCTCCAGCGGAATGGCGAAGCCGGCGGCGTCGATGTCGCCTTGCAGCTGCCTGCAGTTCTCGATGGTGTGGCCGAACTCGCGGCCAACCGACATCGGCTCCCAGAACAGGTAACTAAGGCCCGCCGCCCTGGCGTGTTCGGCGACCTCGCGCCAGCAATCCAGCGCGATATCGAACAGCCGCGCCCGGCGCGCGGCGTCGTCAAAGTCGCGGTGGGTAAAGATGGCGAACTGCGTGCCCATGCCGCTGGCGCCAAGCTCGGCCGAAATGTCGGCGAAGGTCTTGAACCAGTCGACATAGTAGCGGCGCACATCGGCGTCGGGGTGACCGAAATGATTGAGCCGGCCGTAAGGGCCTGTCATGCCCGAGGTAATCCGCACGCCGGTGCGGGCGAGCGCTTTGCGAAAGAGGCGGACGAATTTGACGATCGTCGCTGCCGGCCAACTCGGATTGACGAATTCATGCGTGAGCTGCACGTCGCGGATGCCAATCTCATGGGCGATGGTGTCGATCAGATCATCCGGATCGGCAAAACGGTTCACCAAGGGATTGGTGTTGAGGGAGAGCGTGAAGGCCAAGGCCGCTATCCCTCCCGGCGCCACGGCACGACAGTGAAGCGGAATGCCGTCATTGCAGCGTTGCTCCCTCGCGGTTGAGTTGCTGGCGGTATTTTTCAGCGTCCCAGTTCAGCAGCTCGGCATTCTCTCCCGCGGCGAGATAGTTGACGCGCGCCGCGCCATCGACGCGCTGGGCGACGTCGGCCAGGCAGCGCGCCATCGCCTCGGCACCGGCATTGGCATCCCGGCGCATCAGCACGCCCTTGCCGGGAAAGAGGATGGATGTCGGCGCGGCGGTCGTGCGGGCGACGATATCGGCCGCGTTCTCGTCGGGACCGGCGATCACCGAGCCGACGCCAAGGAAGATCACATGATCCGGATAAAGGCTGCCGGAGGCGGCGATGCGGCAACTGGCGAGATCGGTCGCGACGGCATGCGCCGCGGCCGAGGCCGGCAGCCGGTAGTCGCTTCCGGCGGCGAGCCGCAGCAGCGCATCGAGATCGGGCGGAGGGGCCGGCCGCGGCGGCCGGGAGAGCAGCCCGGTCACCCGTTGCAGGAGCAGGGCCGCTTCAGCGACCGTATCCGCGGCGATCACCAGCCCGTGATTGCCCAGCACCAGCACGTTGGTCGCGGGCTGCAGCCGCTCGGCGATCGCCTGAGCCAACGGCAGGCCGGGCCGGCGATAAGACACGAAAGCCCAGTCGAGGCCCCGCAAGCGCTCCTCCAGCAGGGCTTCGGCGTTGGCCTGCACGGTGATCGAGATCGTCTCGACACAATGGACATGGACGACGATCTTCTGCGGCAGCAGCGCGTGCACCGTCGTCTCGATGGAGGGCCGCAGCTGGCGGGGGTTGAGATCCGCCAGCGTGAATTGGCCGGCCTTCTCGGCTGCCGGGTTGCGATGCGCCACGGCATCGAGCAATGGTGCCAGCGCGACCGGGACCATGATCTCATCGTCGCGGGCGTTCTTCAGCCAGGTTCCCGAAGCTTTGATCCAAAGCACGCCGGCCTGCTTGATGGAGGTGTTGCCGCCGGCGCCCTGGACCAGCAGCGGGTCGGCACCGATGCTGGCCGACAAGGAGCGCAGCATGCGGAATTCGCCGGTGCCGTTATCGACGGGATGGACCATCAGCTTGCCCTCGCCAGACGGTTGACGCGCCAATGCTCGAAGGCCGCCCTCTCCTCGGCGGACAGATGCAGGCCATGCTTGGTGCGGCGTTCGAGAATATCGGCCGAAGTCACCGCCCATTCCCGGTCGAAGAGATAATTGGCCTCGCGCTCGAAAAAATCCTTCCCGAAGCAGCGTCCGAGTTCCTCGAGCGACCGCGCCGCGCCAATCAGAGCCCGCGTCCTGGTTCCGTAGAGCCGGCCGTAATGCTTGAGCAACGTGGCCGGCATCCAGGGATATTCGCGTCCAAGGTCGCCGAGAAACTGTTCGAAATCGGCGTTGGCGATGTCGCCGCCGGGCAGGTGTGTCGTCGCCGTCCACGGCTTGCCCATTTTGGGAAAGAACGGAATTATCTTGTCCAGCGCATGCTCGGCCAGTTTGCGGAAAGTGGTGATCTTGCCGCCGAAGACGGAGAGCAGCGGCGCCTGCGCGTCCGGCGCGTCGAGCTCGAAAATATAGTCGCGGGTCACAGCACTTGGGTTGTCGGCATTGTCGTCATAGAGCGGCCGGACGCCGGAAAACGAATAAACGACATCACCGCGCGCAAGGCCGCGCTTGAAGTAGCGGTTGACCACCTTGATCAGGTAGTCGATCTCGCTCTCGTCCGCCGCCACGTCTTCGGGCCGGCCGTCATAGGGAATGTCGGTGGTACCGATCAGAGCGAGATCGTTCTGATAGGGGTTGATGAAGATCACGCGCTTGTCGCTGTTCTGGATGAGATAGGCTTGCCGCCCCTCCCAGAACTTCGGCACGACGATGTGGCTGCCCTTGACCAGGCGCACATTGCGCCTGGAGTTCTGGCCGGCGACGCGGTTGACGATGTCGTTGACCCAAGGGCCGGCGGCATTGATCAGAGCGCGCGCCCGAACCACCGTCCGAATGCCCGTCCTGCCATCCTGCATTTCGACGACCCACAGGCCATTTTCGCGGCGGGCGGCGGTGCAGGCGGTGCGGGTGAAGACCCTGGCGCCGCGCTCGGCGGCGTCGAGCGCGTTGATGACGACGAGGCGGGCATCGTCGACCCAGCAGTCGGAATATTCGAAGCCACGCCGGAAGGCATCCTTGATCGGCGCGCCTTCCGGCGCGCTGCGCAAATCGAGCGTGCGGGTGGCAGGCAGCCGCTTGCGGCCACCGAGATGATCGTAGAGGAACAGGCCGAGCCGCACCAGCCAGGCCGGCCGGTCATCGGGGCTGTGTGGCAGCACGAAGCGCATCGGCCAGATGATGTGCGGCGCCGATTCCAGCAGCACTTCGCGCTCGATCAGCGCCTCGCGCACCAGGCGGAATTCGTAATATTCGAGATAGCGCAGGCCGCCATGGACGAGTTTGCCCGACCGAGAGCTGGTGCCTTCGGCGAGGTCGTCCTTTTCGCACAGGATTACAGAAAGGCCGCGGCCGGCGGCGTCGCGCGCGATGCCGGCGCCATTGACGCCGCCCCCGATGACGAAGAGGTCGACAATTTCGGGGTCGCCGTTCATGTCGCCGTGGCCTTCATGCCGATTTGAAAAGTCATGACCACTGCCTCAGCATGGATTGACCGGAGGGAGGCCCGCAATATAGCGGCGCACCTCCTCGGCGGCTTGCTCGGCGGCATAGGTCACGGTTCGCACCGAGGCGCCGGCGATATGCGGCGTCAGCGTCACATTGGGAAGCTGCAGCAAGGGCCAGTCCGATGGCACCGGCTCGACCGCGAAGGTCTCCAGCATGGCGCTGGCGATCTGGCCTGAAACAAGCGCGTCGTAGAGCGCGTCATAGTCGACCAGCGGTCCCCGCGCGGTGTTGACGAGAACCACCCCCGGTTTCATCCGCGCGATAGTGTCCTTGCCGATCATGCCGCGTGTCTCCTCGGTCACGCGGGGATGCAGCGTGACCACATCGGAACGGGACAGGAGATCGTCCAGCGCGACCAGTTCGACGCCGGCATTGCGATCTTCCGCGCTCAATTGCACATAGGGGTCGCTGACCAGGACGTTACAGCCGAAGGCACGCAGCAGGCGCACCACCTTGGTGCCGATATTGCCATAGCCGACGACGCCGACCGTCATTTCGCCGAGTTCACGGCCGGTGCGATCGGCGCGGTAGAGATCGCCGCGCCACTCGCCCTTGCGCAACGCCTCGTGGCCGACCCGGATCAGCCGCGTCTCGGCCAGGATGGCGCCGAGGGTGAACTCGGCCACGGCGGTGGCGTTGCGGCCGGGCACATTAACCACGGTGATGCCGTGCGCCCTGGCAGCAGCCATGTCGATGTTGATCGGACCGCCGCGCGAAACCGCGACCAGTCTGAGCGCCGGCAGGCGCTTCATCATCTCCTCCGACAGCGGCGCCAGCTGGGTGACGAGGATTTCGGCATCGCCGATGAAATCGACGACTTCATCGGGATGGCCAAAATACTCCTTGACCTTGTCGAGGCCGAGCGCCGCATTGCCGAACTGCATCGGCTCGTCGGGCCAGGCCGTCTGCAATGTCCTGATATCGAGATCGCCGCTCGCCACCTTTTCGATTTTGGCGCGAAACACCTCCGGAAGCATGAAGTTGTCGCCAATGATCGCTATTGTCTTATTCATACTCGACTTCTCAATTTGCCTGCGATGCCGCCATTGCGCGCCAGACCGGCCGCAACGCCTGGTGCGCCAACATGTAGGACGGGGTCACTCTGTCGTAGATCGCGGCGAGGTTCCGATCGCTCGGCTCGGCCTCGCCCAGCAGCGGTGTCACCCATTCGCCGACACACACATCCATGGACGGGTAAAGGCCGACGCAGACCGCCGCGATCATCGCCGCACCCGCCGCGCCCGCTTCCTCGCGTGCGCTGGTGCGAATATCGGCGCCCACCACCGCGCCCAGGATCTTGCGCAGCGCCGGGCTTCTGGCGGCGCCGCCGGTCAGGCGGACTTCACGCGGCAGCGGCCCCATGGCGGCGTAGCAATCGCGCGCCGCGAAGGCCAAGCCTTCGAAGACAGCTCGGACGAGGTCGGCATAGCCGTGCCGCGAGGAAATGCCTACGAACCCGGCTCTCGCATTGGCATCGACGAACGGCCCCCGCTCACCGGCTTCCGACACATAAGGCTGATAGAGCAGCGAGGCGGGTTGCGCGGCCGCGATCCAGGCATCGACCAGCGCGATCATCTCGCCATTGCTGCGCGAAATGCCCTGCGAAGCGAGAATACCGGAGGCAAGCCCAAGCACCCAGTCGATGTTGAGCGTCGCAGCCATGTTCGACTGCATCTGCGCGAACACGCCGGGTGACGGCATCGCCATAGTGTAGCCAGTCGCCGCGTCGTTCAGCTGGACATCGTCGGGGGTTTCGGCCAGCCGCATATGCATGCCGGTGGAGCCGATGATCGAGCAGCCGGGCTTGCGCTCACGGTCCAAGAGGCCGGCGCCAAGCGCGGTGCAGACGACGTCGACATAGCCGAGCACGACGGGCGTGCCGGCCAGCATGCCGGTGGCGTCGGCCGCCGCCTGCGACAGGCCGGTGCTGTGTCTTGTGCCGTCGACGATCGGCGGCAGCAGATGCCTGAGGTCGGCGACGCCGAGCACGTCGAGCACGTCGTCGCTATAGTCGCGGGTGTGGAAATCGCCGAAGGTGAAGGTTCCTTCGGATGGATCTGTGGCGCGTTCACCGGTCAGCCTGAAATAGAGCCAGTCCTTGCAATGGAACGCGGTCGCCGCCTTGCCAAGCATTTCGGGCATGGTGCGCTTCATGAAGACGAACTGCGACCCCTGCTGGCAGGCGGCGAGCCCGCTGCCGGTCCTTTCGAAGCGGAGCCGGTCCTCGGGCCGCGCGCGGATCTCTTCCACGACGGCGGCGGCGCGCGCGTCGAGCCAGAGCCAGCCCTTTGCTACCGGCTCGCCCTTCTCGTCGATCAGCCAGGTGCCATCGCCTTGCCCAGTGACCGCGATGGCGACGGTCCGCTTTGCGAGATCAGGCACCTTGTCGGCAAGCTGGCGCAAGGTCGTGGCGGCGTCGGCCCAGGTGCGTGTCAGATCCTGTTCGGCGCCGCCGCCCGGCAGCGTTTCGTAGTGATTGGGCAATGCCGCGGCGGCAATCTGCCGGCCCGCTATGTCGAAGGCGATGGATTTGATGACCGAGGTGCCGGCATCGATGCCGATCAGGATGTCACGCATCACGCCAGCTCCATGCCGTGCGAGATGGCCTCGCCGCTCGCCTGGTCGAAGACATGCAGGTTTTTCGGATCGATGCTGACATTGATCGGCGCACCCAGGTCGAGGCGCGTGCGGTCATGTTCGACCAGGACCAGCGAGCCGCCTGCAAAGTCCGCCGCAATATGCGTCTGGTCGCCGAGCCATTGGTTGGCCGAGACCCTGGCGGGAACACCCTCCTTCGAGCGCCGCACCGCATAGGGCCTGATGCCGATGACGACCCGTTCGCGGCTGAGCAGCTGGTCGCGAACCGGAGCGCTGAAAGCATCCTTGTCGTAGTCGAGCGACAGTCCGTCGGGCAGCCGCAAATTGATGCGGCCAGCGGCTGTCGCGACATAGGCTTCGAAAACGTTCATCGGCGGCTCCCCGACAAAGGTGCCGGTAAACAGGTTCGCCGGGCGCTCCTTGATCCGGTCAGGCGTGTCGAACTGCTGCAGCACGCCGCCTTCCATGACCGCGATGCGGTCGGCAAGCGCATTGGCCTCGGTCTGGTCGTGGGTGACCAGGATCGCGGTCAGGCCGCGCTCCTTGATGAAGTGCTTGATGCGGCCGCGCAGGACGGCGCGAAGCTGCGGTTCGAGCTGGCCCATCGGCTCGTCCAGCAGATGCAGATCCGCCTCCCGGATCAACGCCCGGCCGAGGCTGGCACGCTGCTGCTGGCCGCCCGAGATGGAGCTCGGATAACGTTCCAGTATGTCCTCGATCTCGAGCAGCTTGGCGATGCTGGCGACCTTGGCGTCGACCTCGCTCTTCGGCAGCCTTGCCGCCTTGAGGGCAAAGGCCATGTTCTCGCGGACCGTCAGCGGCGGGTAGAGCGAATAGCCTTCGAAAGCCATCGCCACGTTGCGCCTGACCGGCGGCAAGGTGTGCACCTGACGGCCGGCGACCGAGATTGCGCCGCGCGAAACCTCCTCGAAGCCGGCGATCATGCGCAGCGTCGACGTCTTGCCGCAGCCGGACGAGCCGAGCAGCGCCACGATCTCGCCCTTGGCGATTTCCATCGTCAGGTTCTTGACCGCGTGCACACCCCTGTCGATCGGGCCGTAGAATTTGTCGACGCCTGATATTGTGAGCGCGCTCGGGCTCATGCCGCTTCTCCGTTGCGCAGTTTGACGACATTCCTCGCGCCGATACGCTCGCCGCTCGCATGATCGAACAGCAAGGCGCTCTTGCCGTCGACGGCGATATGAGCCTTGCCCTCGTTACGTCCGAGCGTCCCGGCTGGACGCGAGACCAGGATTTCGCGGCCGCGCACGGTGCGCACCAGCGTCACGATCTTTTCGTTGAGCGGCGTCTCGGCCTCGACCGTCACGGGAATCGCACCCGGCTCATTTTCGCCGACGAAATGCAACGCCTCCGGCCGGAGCCCGATGATGCAGTCGCGGCCGATGGCGGTCTCGGAAGCCTCGGCGAGATGAACCTGGACATTGGACAGACCGACATAGATCCCCCGGGCGTCCCGCGCGGGCTTGACGTCGAGCAGGTTGATGGTCGGATCGCCGAACAGCCGCGCGATCTCGATATTGGCCGGCTCGCGATAGATCTGCTCGGGCGTGCCGAGCTGCCTGATGACGCCTTGCGACATCACCGCGATGCGGTCGCCGAGCGCCATGGCTTCCTTGTAGTCCTGGGTGACGTAGACGACCGTGGCGCCGCGATCGGCAAGCAGACGCGGCAGTTCCAGCCGCATCTCGAAGCGCAGCTTGGCGTCGACATTGCGCAAGGGATCGTCGAGCAGCAGCAGCGGCGGTGAGCCGACCAAAGCGCGGGCTAGCGCGGTGCGTTGCTTCTGACCGTTGGAGAGCGCACGCGGCTTGTGGGAGAGCACATGGGCGATTTTCAACAGCTTGGCGACGCTGTCGACGCCGGCCTTGATCGCGCCCGGCGACGACCGCTTGGCTTCCAGCGGCGTGGCGATGTTGTCGAACGTGCTCATATGCGGAAACAGCGCAAAATTCTGGAACGCCATGCCGACGCCGCGAAACTCCGCGTCGACATCGGTCATATCGTCACCGCCGATCAATATCTTGCCCTCATCCGGATCGATGACGCCGGCAACCAGCCGCAGCAGCACCGTTTTTCCCGCGCCCGATGGCCCGAACAGCACAAGGGTTTCGCCATCGGCAACGGTCAGCGACAGATTGTCGAGGACGGTCTGGCTCTTGTAGCGCTTGACGATTTTTCTGAGTTCGAGGCTGGCCATGTCTATCCTTTCACCGCGCCGAGCGAGAGGCCTTCGACGAGATAGCGCTGTGCGTAGAGGGCAAGCGCGAGCGTCGGCGTGATCGAGAGCACGATGGCCGCCGAAATCTGGCCGTACTGTATGCCCGAGGAGGTGATGAAGGCGAGCGCGCCGACCGTGACCGGCTGCTTGTCGGCCGATGCCAGCACCAGCGCGAAGACGAAATTGTTCCAGGCAAAGATGAAGGCGAGCAGGCCGGCGGCGGCGATGCCGGGCCCGGCGAGCGGCAATGCGATCTTGCGGAAGGTGGCGAACCAGGAATGGCCGCCGATGCGATAAGCATATTCGATATCGGCCGGAATATCCTCGAAATAGCCGCGCACGATCCACAAGATCAGCGGCAGGCAGATCAGCTGGTAGACCCAGATCAGCCCGATATAGGTGTTGGCGAGCCCGAGTTTCTGGAAATAGAGGGTGAGCGGCAACAGCACCAGCAGCGCCGGCGCGAACTTGAACGACAACAGCGTGAAAGCGATGTCCTCCGAGCCGCGGAATTTGTGCCGCGCGAAGGCGTAGGCCGCCGGAACGCCGAGCAGCAGCGACACCGCCACCGAAGTCACCGACAGGAACACCGAATTCCACAAATTGCGCATGAAGGCGATGTCGAGCGTGCCGGCCGCGGTCATCAACTTGCCGGTGATCAGCGCCGTGTAATTGGCGAGCGTCGGCTCGAAGATCAGTTGCGGCGGGATGCGCAGGATGGTTTCGTTGGTCTGGAACGACATCATGAAGATCCAGACAATCGGGAACATGAAGAAGATCACGACCAGCGTCAGAGCCACGCCGCGCAGGATGCGCTCGAGAAGCGAGGTGTGTTCCATCCCTGCCTCCTATGCCTGGCCACGGGCGCGTTCGCGCAGCCGCAGCCAATTCTTGATGAAGATGTTGGAGAGGAAATAGGTGATCGCCCACAGGATGATCATCAGCGCCGCCGAGCGGCCGACATTGGTCGACTGGAAGAAGTTGAGATAGGCCTCGACCTGGAAGACGGTCAGCGTGTCGCCCGGCCCGCCTTGCGTCATTGCATAGATGATGTCGAACTGCTGGATGGAATCGAGCAGTCGAAACAAAGTTGCCGTCAGGATGTAGGGCGTCAGCATCGGCAACGTGATGCGGAAGAAGACGAAGCTTCGCGGCACGCCATCGAGTGCTGCCGCCTCGAAGGGTTGCGTCGGCAGGCTGCGTAGGCCGGCGAGCAGCAGGATCATGATGAAGGGCGTGTAGACCCAGATGTCGACGAGCACGACGGTGAACAGCGCCGTCGACGGCGACGAAGCCCAGCGGAAATCCTGCAATCCGATGAGGCTGGCGAGATAGCTGAGCACGCCGAAGCCGGGATTGGTCATCAGCTTCCACATCAGCGCGGCGAGCGCCGGCGCAGTCATCAGCGGCATCAACAGCATGATCGAGATGAAGTTGTTCAGCGTCGAGCGCTTCTGCAAAAGCAGGGCGATGGCGAGGCCGAGAAGCAGTTCCAGCACGACGGTGGTGCCGGCATAGAGCAATGACACTTTGAGCGTGTTCCAGAATTTCGGGTCGGTGAAGAAGGAGATGTAGTTGTCGCCCCAGTTGAACTGCCGCGCCCAGGGCTGGCTCAGCCGGTAGCGCTGGAAGGAATAGACGACCGAGGTCAGGAACGGGATCAGGATGCCGATGCAGACCAGCAAGGCCGGCAGGCTGAGCACATAGGGCAGCACGCGCTTGCTGATCCTGAAGCCGGATGGCTTGGGCCTTTGCGATACCACCGCAGTCATCGAGCTGCTCCGTTGTTGCTGTCGCTTCGCCCTGCCGGCCGCCCAAGGGAGCAAGGCGACCGGTCGGGCGAAATAGCGGTCACCTTCCGGCACCGCATCGCAAACGTGAAAAGTGTGTGATGGGGGCCGGCCCGCCAAGCAGGCCGGCCCCGATTGCGACTTAACCGAGGCCGGCTTCCTTGAGCTGGCCGTTGATGCTTTCGGCGAGCTTGTCGAGACCTTCGTCGACCGGCACTTCCTTGGCCACCATCTTCTGCAATGTTGCCGCCCATTCGGTGGTGAGGTCGAAGAACAGCGGCTGCGCCGTGAACTTGATCGAGGCCCCCGGCGCCGAGGCGTCGAACATCTCGACATAACCGGGATAGCTCTTGTTCAACTTGTCGCGGAAGCCCTGATCCTTCCAGACCGACTGGCGGACAGGATTGACGAAGTCCATCTTGGTCGCCCCGAACAGCCCATGCTCCGGCCCTGAGGCCCATTGCATGAAGTACCAGGTGGCGTCCTTGTCCTTCGAGAAGTTGGACATTGCCAGCGACCAGATCCAGATGTTGGGTGTCGCCGCCTTGGCAGCCGGATTGGCCTTGAAATTCGCGAAAGCGAGCTTGCCGGCCATCTTGTTATCGCCGCCATTCATGAAATAGCCGAGGATGTCGGCGTCAAAGATCATCGCCGAAGCGCCGGCGCCGAGATCGGTACCGACCTGATACCAGGTGTAGGTCGACCAGTCCTTGGGGCCGCTTTCCTGGATCATCTGCACCCACTGCTTGTGGAAGGCCTTGGATCCGGCGGTGTTCATGGCGGCCGACAATTTGCCGTCGGCCGAGACGTTCAGATCCTTCTGGTCGAAATTGGCATAGGCCGACAGGAAGCCGGGATGGATCGTCGCCCAGGAGCGCGAGCCACGCACGCCGATGCCGTAGACGCCGCCACCGACATCCTTGGTAAGCTTGGCCGCCGCGGCAACCATCTCGTCCATATTGCCGGGAATGGCGACGCCGGCCTTGTCGAACATCGCCTTGTTGTAGGTGATGTTGTTCTGCTCGAAGCCCCACGGAATGCACCACTGCTTGGCGTCTTCCGAACCCAGCGCGCCGCCCGGCTTGCCATTCCAGGCGCAGGAGTTCTTGACGCCAGGCAGGAAGTCGTCCCAGGCATAGTTCGGGTTGGTCTTGGCCGGGTCCTTGATCCATTCGTTGAGGTCGGTGACCCAGCCGGCCGGGCCATAGGTCCAGGTCATGTAGGCGCCGGTCATGAAGGCGTCGTATTCGGGCGAGCTTGCCGACAGTGCCGCCGTGACCTTGTCAAAATAGACGTCTTCCGGGAACACGTCGTAGACGACGTTCATGCCGGTCAGTTTCTTGAAGTTCTCGAGGTCGGCGATCATCGCATCGGCATAGGGATGCTTGTTGAGCAGGAGCTTGATGGTCTTGCCCTTATGCGCCTGCCAGTCGAAATCGGCGGCGAGCGCGCGGGTCTGCCCCAGATTGAGCAGCGTGCCGGCGGTGCCGGCGGCAAGGCCCATCGCACCCAGGCCCTTGATCAGTCCGCGACGGTCGACCTGTCCACGCAGGAAGGCGTCAATGAGGTCTTTCTCTTTCTCATGCATTTCGTCTTCTCCTCCACAGGGTAGTTTCAACCAAACTGATACCGGCTACCCGACCGGCGTCTCCTCCACGAGCGATCGCGCCGTCCGCTCGTCCGTTATCAGGCCCTTGAGATAGCGGCCTTCGAGCACCGACTTGATGGCGCGAACCTTGATCTTGCCACCGGCGACGGCGACGATGCGGCGGCTGGCAATGTCCTCCCGCGTCAGCGCGAGCGCCCGGTTGGAAACGGTGGTCGCCACCGCCTTGCCGGCTTCATCGAAGAAATGACCGAGCAATTCGCCGACGCCGCCATTGCGGCGGATCTCCTCCATCTCGCCTTTCTCGATCATGCCGGTGGCGACCAGCGACGCCTCGCGCTCCGACGTGCCGATACCGGCGAACAACAGGTCAGCCGATTTGGCGAGATCGAAGACCTCGCTGATGCCCTTCTGCCCGAGCAGCACGGCACGGTCCTCCGCCGTGTTGGCGAACATCGGCACCGGCATGACATAGGCTTCGGCGCCGGTGCGCTCGGCGAGGCGATGGATGACATCGTGCGGATTGGCCGAGAATTTGCGCGTCAGGCCGCCGAGCAGCGAGACGAAGCGGATCTTGTCGGTCGAGGTGCGCGGCAGATATTCCACGCAAGCCGCAAGCGTGCGGCCATGGCCGACACCGATCAGGGCCTCCTCGCCGCGCTCGATCTCGCGCTTGAGGAACTGCGCGCCGGCAATGCCGAGCGCCTTGAGCGGCAAATCCTCCGAATCGAAATCCGGAACCACCTCGCAATAGTCGAGGCCGTAGCGGCGGGACAGCTCGTCCTCGAGTTCGACGCATTCGGAGACTTCGCCGTCGATATAGACCTTCACCAGCCCTTCCTGGTTGGCCTTGGTGATGAGGCGGTGAGCCTTGAGGCTGGTCAGCCCCAGCCGCTTGGCGACCTCGGACTGGGTGAGGCCGCCGGCATAGTGAAGCCAGGCGGCACGTGTCGCCATGCTGGTTTCATCGTCGCGCAGGAGACCGTTGCCGAACCCTACCATTTCCGCCCTTTTGATATTTTTATCAGTTGCTGCAAAATTTTTCATAAGGCGCGATCAAAGTCAAGCGACCGATTGGCGCAAATCACACGCGGGTTCATTGAGGCCTGCACCCGCCACGCCGAAATCCGGCAACAGAAGCGGCTCGGCGGTGGTCCGCCAAGCCGTTTCAACTCACTGTTTTTTATGGAAAACTGGAATTCCAGGCGCGCCAACGCGCGGCAGGCGCCAGGAACAAATGCCGGACCTCATATTGGCGTCAGCTGCGCGCGTACGCAGACCTACCGGCGCAAAAAGGGCGGGCCGAGCGAATGAGCCGTCAGCTCAGGCCAATTCTACTGCAGCGTGCGCTGCGCGGATGGCGCATGACCATGCGCGACGCCGACACCGGCATCATCGGCGCCGATCGCACGGTCGAGACCCGTCGCCACCACGGAAACCCTGAAGCGGCCTTCCATGCTCTTGTCAAAGATGGCGCCGACGATGATGTCGGCGTCTTCATAGACCTCCTCGCGGATGCGGGTGGCGGCTTCATCGACCTCGAACAGGGTCATGTCGCGGCCGCCCGAAATCGACACCAGAACGCCCTTGGCACCCTTCATCGACACTTCGTCCAGCAGCGGGTTGGCGATCGCGGCTTCCGCCGCCTTCATCGCCCGGCTTTCGCCCGAGGCTTCGCCGGTTCCCATCATGGCGCGGCCCATGCCGCGCATCACCGATTTGACGTCGGCGAAGTCGAGATTGATCAGGCCTTCCTTGACGATGAGATCGGTGATGCAGCTGACGCCGGAATAAAGCACCCGGTCGGCGAAGACGAACGCATCGGCGAAGGTGGTCTTGGCATCGGCGATGCGGAACAGGTTCTGGTTCGGGATGACGATCACCGTATCGGCGCTTTCGCGCAGCCGCTCGATGCCCTCCTCGGCCATCTGCATGCGGCGCCGGCCCTCGAAGGTGAAGGGCTTGGTAACGACACCGACGGTTAGTATGCCGGCCTTGCGCGCCGCCTGCGCGATGATCGGCGCGGCGCCGGTTCCGGTACCGCCGCCCATGCCGGCGGTGACGAAACACATATGCGTGCCGGCCAGATGATCCATGATCTCGTCGAGCGATTCCTCGGCGGCGGCACGGCCGATCTCGGGCAGCGAGCCGGCGCCCAGGCCTTCGGTGACGTGCGCGCCAAGCTGGATCAGCCGCGTCGCCTTCGACATGGTCAGCGCCTGCGCATCGGTGTTGGCGGCGATGAATTCGGTTCCCTGAAGCTGCTCCGCGATCATGTTGTTGATGGCGTTGCCGCCACCGCCGCCGACACCGATAACGGTGATCTTCGGTCTCATCTCGGAGATTTCCGGCTTCTTGAACTCGGCCATGCCTGCTTCTCCTTCGCCAATAGCGCGCGCTTCACGGCCCACCCGATCAATGCCTGCAAGACATTGTGATCGACCGGCATGACGCGAATCAGTCGGTTCGGATGGGTGCCCCAAAAAGCCAGAGAGCGGCGGCGCGTGCAAGTGCGCGAAAGGTCAAGATTTGTGATGAAGACGCCGACCTTGTTCGAGCGGTCGTCTGGCCCCCTGGCGATCGCGGGCAATCCGGTTGCCTTCAGGACGCCTTGCGCTCCGCAACCTGGCTGGTTGCCCGTTGCCGAGGAGCACAAACAGGTAAACCTGATTTGACGTAGCCGCCGGCAGCGCCGCAGACGCTGGGTGATAGCTGAAGCGCGCCGGTCGCAAACCGCGAGATCCTCCCTTAGTGTGAATCAAAAACACGAGAGTGCGCCCACTGGTGTCGCGGCGCGGAGTTCCATCGAGATGAAGCATCCCGTCAATCATGGCGCCATGGCCGTTTCGGGCTACACGGTTCCCTGGCACACGGCGGCCGGAACGCCCGTTGCGCTTCATGTCTCGTCGTCGCGGCCGGTGCGCGATGTACGGATCGTGCGGCTCGACACGCCCTCGGCCGAGTTCATGGACTGGCCAGTCGAACCGACCGGCAATGCCGCGTCGCATCGCGACTTCGACCATGGATCCTTCCTGAGGATCGCGGCGACGGAACTGGCCAGGGCCGCCGATATCAGCGGCGTCGCCTTCGAGATGTATCTGACCCGCAATGACGGCGCTCGCGTGCTCTTCGAATGCGGCAATTTGCGTCTTGGATTGCAGGACGGGCGGCTGACGTCAGGCCATGACGGCAAGCCGCTGGAAATCGGCGAGAGCTTGCCGGCGAACACCTGGCTCAGCGTCGAGATTTCGTCCGATGGCGGCGGGACGATACTGAAGATCGGCTCCGACGACCTGTTGTCGCCGTTTCGCCTGCGGCGTCAGTTCGATGGGGGCTGGTCTCCGTCCGGCGACATGGTCTTCGGCGCCAGCGCGGCAAACGATGTCAAAACGCTGAATGCCAAGTTTGCGGCAATCGCCTTGCAAACCCAGACCGGGCGCATTGCCTGGACGTTCCCAACCTTGCTGCCAAGTGGGCCGATCGCCTCGACTGGCGCAGATCAAGTTCTTTCGCTGGAACCGGTCAACCAGCCGACGTTCTGCATGACCTCGCGCCGCTGGGATGGGTCGAGTTTCGATCCGCGTCTGGTGCCGTCGCATTACGATGCGGTGCATTGCCATGACGACGACATGGGCGCGCTGGACTGGCCCGCTTCATATCACCTGCGGATCCCCGCCGAGGCCTCTGCCGGCGTCTATGCCTTCGAAATCGGCCATGACGGCGGAGCGGAGCGCATCGTCTTCTTCATCACCTCGTCCTTACGCCGTGCGCCGCTGTTGTTCCTGGTGCCGACGGCCACCTATCTCGCCTATGCCGATGAATTCCTGCCTGCGCATCTCTACGAATGGATGTGCGAGGATCGCGGCCATCGCTTCGCCATCGATAACAATCTGAAGTCGCTCTATGACTATCACAGCGACCTCAGCGGCGTGTCGATCTCTTCCTACCGGAAGCCGAAGGCGACGCTGCGCGACGACTACAATTATCCCCTGTGCGGCTGCCCACACAATCTGCCGGTCGACCTGCATTTCTTGCGTTTCTGCCACAATAACGGCATCGCCTTCGATCTTATCACCGACCGCGACCTGCATGAGCGCGGCCTTGCGGGCTTACGGGACTACCAGGCGGTCATCACCGGCAGCCATCCCGAATACATGTCGGTGGAGATGGAGCATGCGCTGCGCCAGTTCGCGGCGGCGGGCGGCGGCATCGCCTATCTCGGCGGCAATGGCTTTGCCGGCAAGGTGGCATTCCAGAATGACCTGATGGAACTGCGGCGGTCGCCGCTCGAGGCTGGCCGGACCTGGGACGGACCGATCGCCGAACAGTCGCTGTCGATCACCAACCAGCCCGGCGGCCATCTGCGCGCCAGCGGGCGCGGCGAATTCTCGCTGACCGGCGTTGCCATCTCGCTGATGGGTTTCGACGGCGCGCGGCCCTTTACGCGCACGCCGCAAAGCCACCAACCTTCGGCCGCATGGCTGTTCGACGGCATCGCCAACGAGACGTTCGGCGACGAAGGCATCGTGCTTGGCGGCGCGGCCGGTTACGAGGTCGATGCCACCGACCCGCATCTCGGCACCTCCCCCGATACGATGGTCATCGCGCGCGCAACCGGCTTCCCCGACAGCTTCGTCCATGATGCGACGCGCTGGTATGAGGGCGGCGTGGAGGAACGCGCCTCGCGGCGCTGCGCGGAGATGACGCTGCGCCATCTGCCTTCAGGCGGTTTGATATTTTCGGCGAGTTCGGTCGCCTGGTGCGGCGCCTTGCCGGCCGGCGACGCGATGAATGACGTCGGCAGGATCACGAAGAATTTGCTGACGCATCTGGCGGCGGCAAAGGGCCGGACGAACCCAGGATCGACATGAACAGAGCGGGAGCCAACCCGCCGCCGGACTGGCTTAGGCGCAGCCACGCGTTAAATGTGTTCGGCATCGGGGAAGCCGAAACGCGACCCGCTCTACAGCTTGCGGCACTCCGATCGATGCGTCTATCATGGCGGTCGATACGCGGCTGTCGTCGCCAGGCCAGATTTCAGAACAAATGAAGTAGCCCGCCAATGGCCGACAGAACACAATTCGGGTTGACCGCCGTCGACACCGTTCCCTTGCACGAAAAAGTCTATGTGGAGCTGGTCAGGGCCTTGATGTCCGGCCAGTTCCTGCCCGGCCAGAAGCTGACATCGCGCAAGCTCGCCAAGGAACTCGGCACCAGCGACATGCCGGTGCGCAGCGCCTTCATGCGGCTACAGGCGCTGCGGGCGCTGAGCCCGATGCCGAACGGCAGCGTCGAGGTGCCGGTCATCTCCGCCGACCGGTTCTCGCAGCTCACCGCCGTGCGCACGATCCTCGAAGGCTCGGCGACGGAGCTCGCGACAAAGCGCATCAACGGCAACAATCTGCGGACGATCCGGCGCCATTGCACGGAATTGACCCTGGCGGCGCGCAAAGGCGGTATCGACGACTATCTGAGGAAGAACCACGACTTCAAATTCTCTATCTATCGCCATTGCGGCAACGAACAGATGATCTTCCTGGTCGAGACCGTGTGGATGCAGGTTGGGCCCTTTCTCAGGAACCTAGCCATGGGCTTCGAGGACGATCTCTCCTCGATCCTCGACATCGACTATCATGAGGAAGTCGTGGCGGCGATCGAGGCGCAGGACGCGGCGCGCGCCCGCGCGGCCATCGTGCGCGACATCGAAGAGGGTGCGGCACACATCCTGCGGCAAGCCAGATTTCCGGAAGCGAGGAGCTAGGATTGGAGGCCCCCCAAAATGCGCCTAGAGTTCCGTCCAGTGGACTATCGCAGACCTTGGAGATTGGCGGTCGCCTTCCAACTTCGTCATCCTATGGCGGAGCAAGGAGCGCAGCGACGCGGCGCAGACCCCTGGATGACGAAGTCATCGATATTTCCGCCAATCACCAAGAGCCGCGGTCCGGCGCCGCAAGCGACCGAAACACCCTTGGCTTTCTGCCTTCTTGTCTCTATGTTGCGATCGCAGATCGCGCAATTGGTTTTGAAAATGCCTCCCGACATCCCGATTAGTGACTTGAAAAAATAAGAGAAAATACTTGGCAAAGGCCAAATATTTCCTCCCAAAACTCACAAGCACTTTTTACCGGGGATAGCGCAGCCGATAGGGCTTGGGCATCTTCCAAAACCAGAGGTTTGAAATTGAGCGATGCAATTGCGGACGTCCTAAGCTGGCTTGAAAGAAGAAGCGACATACAGAGCCTGAGGGCGGCGGTGTGCGACCTCAACGGGGTCATGCGAGGAAAACGCATCCCCGTTGAGCAGGCGCGCAAGGCGCTGGAGGGCAAGCTGCGCATGCCCTATTCGCTGATCGGCCTCGACATCTGGGGCGAGGATATCGAAGGCAACACGCTGGTTTTCTCGACCGGCGATGCCGATGGTCTTTGCCAATGGACGGGACGCGGCATCCTGCCTGTGGACTGGACAGCGCATCCGACGGCACTCGTGCCGCTCTGGCTCGCCGATGAAGGCGGCGCACCCTATCTCGGCGATCCCCGGCGGGCGCTGGCGCGCATCCTCGACCGCTACAAGGCGCTCGGCCTGACCCCGGTGGCGGCGACGGAACTCGAATTCTATCTGGTCGATCCGCAATCGCAGCGCCCGGTCGGGCCTGTCTCGCCGGTCACCGGGCGGCGTCTCGATTCAGATGCGGCGCTGTCGATCGACGAAATCGACGATTTCGAAGCCTTCATCCACGACGTCTACGAAGCCTGCCGGGCGCAAGGCATTCCCGTCGACACGGCGATCGCCGAAAACGGCGTCGGCCAGTTCGAGATCAATCTGAACCATGTCGCCGACGCCCTGCGGGCGGCCGACGATGCGGTGCTGTTCAAGCGCACGGTGAAGGGCATCGCCCGCAAGCACGGCTTTGCTGCCTGCTTCATGGCCAAACCCTATGGCGACCGGGCCGGCAACGGCTTTCACGTCCATTTCAGCTTGGTCGACGGCGAAGGCCGCAACGTGTTCGACGACGGCACCGATCAGGGCTCGGAAACCATGCGCCATGCGGTCGGCGGGCTGCTGGCGGCGATGGCCGAGAGCACGCTGGTCTTCGCACCGCATTTCAACTCCTATCGCAGGCTTCGCCCGCGCTCCTATGCGCCGACCGCGGTCGCCTGGGGTTACGAGAACCGCATGGTCGCGATCCGCATTCCCGGCGGCCCGACCGGGGCGCGCCGCATCGAGCATCGCGTGTCGGGAGCGGACGCCAATCCCTATCTGGTGCTTGCCGCCATATTGGGCGCTGCCCTGATCGGCATCGAAAGGCAGATGTCGCCGGGTGACCCGGCCGGCAGCGATGGCCAGGGCGTCGTGCCGGCCAAACTGCCGCCGGACTGGGCCTCCGCCATCGCTACTTTCGAAAGCGGGACGCATGTGGCGGAGATCTTCCCGGCGATCCTGCGTGACTCCTTCGTCGCCTGCAAACGCCAGGAGTTGAACACCTTCGCGCTCAATGTCAGCGACTTCGAGATCGAGACCTATCTGGAAAGCGTTTAGGCCGGACTGACCAACGGCATCGCCAAGGGCATACCATGTGCTGAAGCCGCCGGCGATGATCCATCCTGCCGCCAGACGGCGGATGCCCGCGCCTATGAGGACCGCTCAGCCTTCAGCACCGAAACCGCCGCCTCGCTGTTGTGGACGTAGTCGTTGGCGTCCGGCTGCCGCTGCACCAGGAGGATGAACAACAGGTCGGTCAGCGTCAGCTGTGCGTCGCGCGCGGTGATGGAGGAGGAGCGCGCGCGCTCCTCATCGGCGATGGTGTAGAGGCGGATGTCGGCGACGCGGCTCAGCGGATTGTCGTGCAGGCCGGTGACGGCTATCACCATCGCGCCGCGCTTGCCGGCAAGCTCGGCGATGCGCAAGGTCTCGATGCTGGCGCCGGAATAGGACAGCGCGAACAGCACGTCGCCCGCCCCCAGCGTTGCGGCATTGGCCATCTGGATGTGGCTGTCGCTGTCATGCAGCACGTTGCGACCGAGCTTCATCAGCTTGTAGGAGAAATCGCGCGCCACCAGCGAGGAGGCGCCGACGCCGACCAGATGGATGCGCCGCGCGCCATCCAGCAATTCCAGCGTCCGGGAAATGATGCGCTCGCTGTTGGCGGCGACGGTCTGCTGCATCGACAGAAGCTTGCTGCCGATCAGTTTCTTCAGGATGACCGGATAGGTGTCGCCGACCTCGATCGAACCGTGGATGACGCCGGCCGGCATCTGCCAGTCCTGCGCCCTGGCCTCGCTGACGGCGAGCTTGAGCTCCTGGTAGCTGGTATAGCCGAGCTTCTGGCTGAACTTGACGACGCTCGACTGGCTGCGGCCGATCTCGGCGGCAAGGGCGGCCGTCGACAGCCGCAGCATCGCATCGGGATTGTCGACGATGTACTGGCCGATCTCGCGATCGCCGGGCGCCATGCCGTCGAGCTTCGCATTGATCTTCTTTAAAATGGACATGGATCCCCTGAAGCGCTTCGGTGCTCGACGTCAAAGGAATAAAATATTCCAATTTCGATTGACAGCCAAGAACGCAGAATTAATTCTCGGTCTGGATTGGCGAAAGCCCGGGATTCGAGGCAGGCCTGCCGGAGCGCGAAACCGGGCCTACCGCCCGTTTCGCGACACAAGGGTTCAGCCATGGACAGATTGCGCATCGTCGGCGGACGAAGACTGGAAGGCGCCGTCACCATTTCCGGCGCCAAGAACGCTGCCCTGCCACAGATCGCGGCCGCCCTGCTCAGCCCCTACCCGCTCGAACTGAGCAATCTGCCGGCCGTGACGGACGTCGAAAACATGCTCGACGTGGTGCGGCTTCACGGCGCCGACGTGACACGATCGGCGCACGCCGCGACGATCGACACCAGCGCCGCCGTTTCGAAGGAAACGTCTTATGACACGGTGCGGAAAATGCGCGCGACGGTGCTCGTTCTGGCGCCGCTGCTCGCCCGTTTCGGTCACGCGCGGGTTTCGCTTCCCGGCGGCTGCGCGATCGGCGCGCGGCCGGTCGACATGCATGTGGCGGCGCTCGCGGCATTTGGCGCCAAAATCGCCATCGAGAACGGCTCGATCGTCGCCTCGGTCCCGAATGGATTGACCGGCACGCGCATCGTGCTCAGCTCGCCATCGGTCGGGGCAACCGAAACCGCCATGATGGCGGCGACCACGGCCAAGGGCGAGACCGAGATCCTCAACGCCGCGCGCGAGCCGGAAGTGGCCGATCTCGCCGCTTGCCTCATCGCCATGGGCGCGCGCATCGAGGGCGCCGGCACGCACCGCATCCTGATCGCCGGCGACACCGGCTGGCATGCGGCAAGGCACGACATCATTCCGGACCGCATCGAGGCCGGCACTTATGCCATTGCCGCGGCGATCACCGGCGGTCAGCTCGAACTGACGCATGCCCGGCTCGAACACATGGCCTCGGTGGTGCAATTGCTCGAAGCCACCGGCGTCAGCGTCTGGCCCGGCGATCGCGGGCTGATTGTCTCGCGGGAGAGGCCGCTCAAGGCCGCCGACCTGACGACGGAACCCTATCCGGGTTTTCCGACCGACCTGCAGGCGCAGTTCATGGCGCTGATGTGTTGCGCCGACGGCGCGTCACTGCTGCGCGAAACTATCTTCGAGAACCGCTTCATGCATGTCCCCGAGCTGATGCGGCTCGGCGCCAACATCAAGCTGCAAGGCACGACCGCGCTGGTGCGCGGCGGCGCGAAACTGCATGGCGCGCAGGTGATGGCCACGGATTTGCGCGCTTCGGTGTCGCTGGTGCTGGCCGCGCTGGTCAGTGAGGGTGAGACCATCATCAACCGCGTCTACCATCTCGACCGCGGCTATGAGCAACTGGACCGCAAGCTGCGTCTTTGCGGCGCCGACATAGAGCGGCTGAGCGCATGAGTGGCGCGGGCTATTTCCTCGGCGTCGACGGTGGCGGCACCGGTTGCCGGGCCCGCATCGAGGATGCGGAAGGCAGCGTGCTGGGACAAGGCCTGTCGGGTCCGGCGACAACCCGGCTCGGCATCGACGCGGCTTGGGCTTCCATTGCCAAAGCGTTTGGCGCGGCGATCGAGGAGACGGGGTTCGGACCGGCCGAGATCGCCAGGATTCGCGCCGGCATCGGCCTTGCCGGTATCGGCCGCAAGGGCGCTCTCGAAGCGCTGCGGGCAATTACGCATCCGTTCGCGAGCATCGATTTCGTCAGCGACGGCGTCGGCGCCTGCCTGGGCGCGCATTCCGGCAGGGATGGCGCGATCGTCATTGCCGGTACCGGCTCGATCGGCCTCGGCTTCGTCGACGGGCGTGACCTGCGTGTCGGCGGCTACGGCTTTCCGATCTCCGATGATGGCAGCGGCGCCGATCTTGGGCTGAAGGCGGTGCAACTGGCGCTGCGCGGCCATGACGGTCGGCACGAGCGGACGGCGCTGCTGGCGGAAGTGATGCAGCGCTTCGACGGCGAGCCGATGGAAGCCGTCGCCTGGATGGATCGCGCCAGCGCCACGGACTATGCCGCGCTGGCGCCGATGGTGATGCGCCATGCCGACCAGGGCGATCCGGCCGGACGGCGCATCGTTCAGAGCGCGGCCGAGCAGATCGACACGCTGGTGCGGGTGCTGTTCGAAAAGGGCGCGCCGCGCGTGACCTTGCTGGGCGGCCTTGCCAGCCCGCTTGAACCCTGGCTTTCGCCTGATGTGCGGCGCCGCCTGAAGCCCCCAGACGGCGACGCCGTTTCCGGCGCCATCATCCTTGCCAAGAGATCGCTCGGCGCAGAATAGATAGGAATAAAATATTCCAATATCCTGTTGACGGTGCGAATATCCAATTCTAAAAAGTTAACAGGCGAAAACAAACAGCGACGGGCGAATCCATCGTCCGCGCGGCTGGTACCGGCTGGAGAGCCATGCTCGACGCCGGTCGTGCGGCAGAAATTTGAAAGTACTGGAATGACCGAGCAAGGGTTGATGTCCGAGCTGGACGGGCTGGTTTCCGAAGGCCGGAACCCGAGGACTGTCGATATCGACCTGCTGCCGACCATCGACGTGCTGCGCAAGGTCAATGACGAGGACAGGATTGTCCCGGCGGCTGTCGAAAAGGTGCTGCCAGACATCGCGACGGCGGTCGATCGGATCGTCCTGGCCTTCCGCAAAGGTGCGCGGCTGATCTATATCGGCGCCGGCACCAGTGGTCGGCTCGGGGTTCTCGATGCGTCGGAGTGTCCGCCGACCTTCGGCGTGCCCGAAGATATGGTGATCGGCCTGATCGCCGGCGGTCCGGAGGCGCTGGTGCGGTCGACGGAAGGCGCCGAGGACGATCCGAAGATGGGCGCACAGGCGCTGCGGGAGATCAACCTCACACGCGACGACGTTGTCGTCGGCATCGCGGTCAGCGGGCGCACGCCCTACGTCATCGGCGGGCTGAATTATGCCAAGCAGTTAGGTGCCGCCACGGTGGCGCTGTCCTGCAATCCGGCGTCGACTATTGCCGGCATCGCCGACATCGCGATCTCGCCGGTCGTCGGCCCGGAAGTACTGACCGGCTCGACCCGGCTGAAATCGGGAACCGCGCAGAAGCTGGTGCTCAACATGCTGACCACCGCCTCGATGATCCGCATCGGCAAGAGTTTCCAGAACCTGATGGTCGATCTCAATCCCTCCAACAAGAAGCTGGTGGCCAGGGCGATCAGGATGGTCATGCAGACCACCGGCTGCACGGCTCAGCAGGCCAGACAGGCGCTTCACCAGACCGGCAACGACGTGAAGCTGGCGATCCTGGTGACGATAACAGGCAAGGACGTCGAGGCGGCGCGGGCTGCCCTCGCGAAGGCCGGAGGCTTCCTGCGAAAGGCAATCGGCGGCAACACGGCCTAAAGCCGCACGGGACAAGACGGCGCGAAGCCGCATAGACTGGGCCGATACTCCAAAGCATGTGTGTCTTGGAAGCGGTAGGCAGAAACGGCAAGGCATCAAGTCAAATCATAATGGGAGACGAAAATGACAAGGCACCTCACAAGAACATTGCTGTCGGGCATCGCGGTTGCCGCGATGCTCGGCGTGGCTGCGGTTTCGGCGCAGTCGGCGACGCTGCACATGGCCTGGTCGCAGGACGCCACCGGGCTTGATCCACACAAGCAGACGGCGTTTTCGTCGCTGCGGCTTCTGGAACTGATCTACGAGCCGCTGGTGCGGGTCGATGCCAGCCTGCGGATCATCCCTGCCATCGCCAAGTCCTGGGAATTCTCCAAGGACGGCAAGGAGCTGACCTTCAAGCTCGATCCCAAGGCGAAGTTCCAGGACGGCACCGCCGTGACCTCGGCTGACGTCAAGGCCTCGTTCGAGCGCATTCTCGACGAAAAGACGGGTGCGGCCGCTCGCGCCAATTTCCTGTCGATCGCTGGCATTGACACCCCTGATGCGGCCACCGTCGTGTTCCATCTCTCGCAGCCCGACGTGCCGATCCTGACCGCTATGAGCGACGTCAACGCGGCGATTGTTCCAGCGGCCGAAATCAAGGCCGGCTCGATTGGCACCAAGGCGGTCGGATCGGGCCCGTTCAAGCTCGACAAATGGGACCCCAACGCCAAGGAAGTCCTGAGCGCCAACAAGGACTGGGCCGGCGGAGCGACGGGCGTCGACGGCATCGAGATCAGCGTGCTGCCGGACGAAGCGGCGATCCTCGCCGCCATGCGCACCAAGCAGATCGACTTCGCGCTGCTCAACGACCCGCTGGTCGCCACGCTGGTGCCGAAAGAGGCCAGCCTGCAGCTGAACCGCGTGCCGGTGCTGGCCTATCACGTGCTGCAGCTCAACCCATCGCGCAAGCCGATGACCGAGCTCAAGGTGCGCCAGGCAATCTCCTGCGCCATCGACCGGCAGGAGGTGCTCGACACCGCCTCGCTCGGCGAAGGCAAGGTCACCGGACCGCTGACCATCCCGGCGCTGGCGACCGATCCGAGCCAGCTGTTCTGCTACAAGCGTGACGTCGACAAGGCCAAGAAGCTGATGGCGGAGGCCGGCTTCGCCGATGGCTTTTCAGCAACCGTGATCGGCGCCACCGGAGAGCCGCCGACGGCGGCGGCGGAAGCGCAGGTCATCCAGTCGCAGCTCGCCGAGATCGGCGTCAAGCTCGACATCAAGATGATGGAGCTCAACGTCTATGTCGATGCCTGGCTGAAGGGCGATTTCGACATGGCGATCGCGCTGAACGGTGGCCGTGCCGACCCCTACACCATGTACAACCGCTACTGGACCAAGGCAGGCAATCTGCAGAAGGTGGCCAACTACATCGACGATACGCTGGACAGCCAGATGCAGCAGGGCCGCGCCGAGACCGACCCGGAGAAACGCAAGGCGATCTTCACCGCGTTCGAAAAGCACCTCGCCGAGATGTCGCCGTGGATCTGGCTCTACACCTCCTACAGCTACACAGCCCAGCAGAAGAATATCGCCGGCTTCGTGCCGACGCCGACGGGCACGCTGTTCAGCCTGAGCAAGGTTACCATCCAGCAGTAGCCGCAACAGCATTAGAGCCGGATAGAGCATGATGCCTGGACAAACAGCGCCCGTTTGTCCGAGAAAACCGCTCACACTTTTCGGCATCATGCTCTAGAGGAGAGGACTTCTTCGCGTGAACTATCTGATGCGGCGACTGGCGACGTTTCCTCTCGTCCTGCTTGGCGTGTCCATCCTGGTCTTCGTGGCGATCCGGTTGGTGCCGGGCGATTCGATCACGGCGATGTTGGGGACGGAGGCCGGCCTACTGACGCCGGCGCAGCGAGAGTCGCTCGCCGCATATTTCGGCATCGATCAGCCCTGGTTCGTCCAGTATTGGCGCTGGATCGGCGGTATCCTGCACGGCAATTTCGGCATCTCGGTCACCTATGGCAGGCCCGTGCTCGACGTCATCCTCGAGCGCTTCCCGCTGACGCTGGAACTGGCCGTGCTTTCGATGATCATCGCGCTTGCCGTCGGCATGCCGGCGGGTATCTACGCCGCCACGCATAGTGAAAAACCGTCCGATCTCGGCGTGCGCATCGTCGCCATGGTCGGCCAGTCGACGCCGAGCTTCGTGCTTGGCCTGTTGATCATCTACACGCTGTCGGCCGGCTTCGGCGTACTGCCGGCGATGGGCGAATTCGCCCCGCTCTGGCAGGATCCCCTGCGCAATCTCAGCCAGTTGATCCTGCCCGCCATCACGCTTGGTTTCGCCTTCGCGGCTTCAGTCACGCGCATATCGCGCTCCGCCATGCTCGATGTGCTGGGCGACGATTACGTGCGCACGGCGCGCAGCAAGGGCGCGTCGGCGCGCAGCGTGATCTGGCGGCATGCGCTACCCAATGCGCTGATCCCTGTGGTGACGCTGAGCGGTATCGAGTTCGGCTACCTCCTGGGCGGCGCCGTCATCGTCGAGCAGATCTATGCGTTGCCCGGCCTCGGGCGCATGGTGCTCGACGCCATCCTGCAGCGCGACTACGCGCTGGTGCAGGGAGCCGTGCTGTTCATCGCCTTCAACTTCATGATCGTCAATCTCCTGGTCGACCTCGCCTATGTCGCGCTCGATCCGCGCATCCGGCTGGGGGAGCAATGATGCGCATCCTGCGCGCCATCTTCGGCCATGGCAGCGGCCGCATCGGCGGCGTCATCGTCGGCATCTATCTGCTTATCGCCATTCTCGGGCTGCTCGGACTGACGCCGCACAATCCGATCACGCAATACCGGATCGACCGCTTGCATCCGCCCAGCGCCGCCTACTGGATGGGCACCGATCTGTTCGGCCGCGACGTCGCCAGCCGGTTGATGGCGGGCATCGGGCAATCCTTCACGGTTGCCTTCTTCTCGGTGGCTTTCGCCGCCCTTGCCGGTACCATACTCGGGCTCGCCGCCGCCTGGCTTGGCCGCCGCTGGGACGGCGTGGTGATGCGCGTCATGGATGTGCTGCTGGCTTTCCCGGCCATCCTTCTGGCGCTGCTCATCGTCACCGTCGCCGGGCCGGGCACATGGACCAGCGTCATCGCCATCGGCATCGTCTACACACCGATCTTCACGCGCGTGGTGCGCGGCCCTGCCCTTTCCCTCAAGGCGCGCGAATTCGTCGATGCCGCGCGCACCTTCGGCAGCAGTTCGAGCTATATCGTCACGCGCCATCTGCTGCTCAACCTGGTGGCGCCGCTGACCGTGCAGGTGACGCTGGCGCTAGCCTGGGCACTGTTGACCGAGGCTGGCCTGAGTTTCCTCGGTTTGGGCACACAGCCGCCCGCCGCTTCGCTCGGCCTGATGCTGAGCGACAGCCGCAATCTGATGGAAACCGCGCCCTGGCTGATGATCTTTCCGGGACTGACCATCATGATCAGCATCCTCGGCTTCAACCTTCTGGGTGATGCCTTGCGCGATATCCTCGACCCCAGGATGCGGAGGGCACCGGCATGACCCCGCTGCTGTCGGTCCACGATCTGCGTGTCGGCTTCGGCCGCAATCCGCAAGCCAATGAGGTGGTGCGCGGCGTCAGTTTCGATCTGGCGGATGGCGAGACACTGGCCATTGTCGGCGAAAGCGGTTCGGGCAAATCGGTCACCGCGCTGTCGATCAACCGGCTCATCGATTTCGGCGGCGGCCGTATCACCGGCGGCGCGATGACACTGAAGCGTGCCGACGGCAGCCTGGTCGACCTGATGACCGCCACCGAGGCGCAACTGACCGGCATTCGCGGCGCCGAGATCGGCATGATCTTCCAGGAACCGATGACCTCGCTCAATCCGGTGCTGACTATCGGCTCGCAGATCGAGGAATCGTTCCGGCTGCATAGAGGCCTTACCGGCCGGCAGGCCATAGCGGCGGCCAAGGATGCCCTCGACCGCGTGCGCATTCCCGATGCCGCGCGGCGGCTGAAATACACGCCCAACCAGCTTTCCGGCGGCATGCTGCAACGGGTGATGATCGCGATTGCGCTCGCCTGCAATCCACGCCTGCTAATCGCCGACGAGCCGACCACCGCGCTCGATGTCACCGTGCAGGCGCAGATCATGGCGCTGCTGGCCGAGCTGAAACGCGAGACCGGCATGTCCGTCATCTTCATCACCCATGATATCGGCCTGGTTGCCGGTATCGCCGACAGAGTGATGGTGATGCAGAACGGCCAGGCCGTGGAGCAGGGCGAGCTGAACCAGATCCTCGACAGGCCGCAGCACCCCTACACGCAGCATCTACTCCACGCCGTGCCGCATTTCGCCAATGGAAGCAATGCACGCGTGGACGGACAGCGCGACAAGGGCGCAGCCGAGGAACCGGCCCTGGAGGTCAACGGCCTGGTAGTGCGCTTCCCCCTCAAGAGCAATTTCTTCAGCCGCGCGACAGGCGCCGTGCACGCCGTCGACGGGGTCGATTTCGACCTGATGCCGGGAGAGACTTTGGCGATCGTCGGCGAAAGCGGTTCGGGCAAATCGACCACTGCCAAGGCGGTATTGGGGCTGGTGCGCTCGACGCGCGGCAGTTTCTCGGTCGGCACTCGAAAGACCGCCGCCGGACACAGCGCCAAGCCCGTGCAGATGGTGTTTCAGAACCCCTATGCCTCGCTCAATCCGAGACTGACCATCGAAAGCATCCTGGCCGAGCCGGTGATCGCCACCGGCGGCCGCGTGAATGCCGAGACGCTGGCGAGGATGGCGAGCCTGCTGGAACGCGTCGGCCTGCCCAGGAATAGCCTGGAGCGGTATCCGCACGAATTTTCCGGCGGCCAGCGGCAAAGGCTGTGCATTGCCCGCGCATTGATGCTCAACCCGTCCGTGGTCGTTCTCGACGAAGCGGTGTCGGCGCTGGACGTTTCGGTGCAGGCGAAAGTGCTGGAACTGCTGGTCGACCTGCAGCGCGAGTTCGGGTTGGCCTATCTGTTCATTTCGCACGACATGGCGGTGGTCGAGCGCATCGCGCACCGGATCGCCGTCATCTATGCCGGCCAGATCGTCGAGATCGGCGACGCGGCTTCGGTGCTGTCGAAGCCCAGGCATTCCTATACGAAGAAGCTGATATCAGCTGTTCCGACCATCGAGCGGCGGCGCGAGCATTTCGAGCTGGATACAAGGCAGGTGCCCTCGCTGGTACGGCCGCGGGGGTTCGAGCCGGCGCCGGCGCGGTGGGAGACGTTTGGCGGGGATCACCTGGCGAGGGTGGAAGGGTGATGGGTGGTGCGCTGAGACATGTTCAGTCGGCGGGACAGCGCCCCCCTCTGCCCTGCCGGGCATCTCCCCCGCTAGGGGGGAGATCGGCAGTTGAAGCGTCCCACTCGCCTCCAAGCGTCGCAGATTGGCGAAGGCCGGGGTTAAGTCCAATCTCCACCCTAGTGAGGGAGATGTCCGGCAGGACAGAGGGGGGCGCGAAGGATCGCGACCTTTCCGATGGAGGCTGTTCTTGAGCGACCTCGCCCGGCTGTTCGACCGCGCTTTCGCACCGCTGGCAGATGCAGTGGCCGCCAAGCGCATTCCCGGCGGCGTCCTCGGCATCGTCGAGAGGAATGGCCACCGCATCACCAGGGCGATCGGCGCCGCGCAACTCGTGCCGAAGTACCGGGCGATGGACGTCGAGACCTGGTTCGACCTGGCGTCATTGACCAAGGTCATCTTCACGACGCCGCGCATTTTGAAACTCGCGGAGGATGGCATCATCGATCTCGACGCACCGCTGATCTCGGCTCTGCCAGACCTTCGCCAGTACGATCAGCTGGCCTGGGAGCGGAAGGTGACGTTCCGCCAATGCCTGGGACACCAGACGCCCTTCCCGGCCGTCGAACCGATCTACACTTACGGACGCGATCCGGAGCTGCTGCGCGCCTTCATCCTGCAACGCGAATGGCGCGCCCGCGAACCGGTCTATTCCGACATCAATTTCATCCTGCTCGGCTTTGCGCTGGAGCGGCTGTCGGGCAAGGCCATCCGCGACATGGATCCCGGGCCCGGCTGTGCCTGGTCCACGGAACCCGATGCCTCGGCCGCGACCGAGGACTGCACTTGGCGCCATCGCGTTCTGTCCGGCGAGGTGCATGACGACAATTGCTCGGCCCTGCAGGGCGCAGGTCATGCCGGCCTGTTCGGAACGGCCGCCTCCGTGCTCGATTTCGCGCGAGGCCTACTGGACGGCACGGGCGCCTCCCAGCGATCGATCGCGCTGATGCGCGCGCCCTTGTCCGCCACCCGCACCCATGGCTGGGAACAGCCCTACGAGGGCTGGTCCGGTGGGGCCTTGTGCAGCCTGGGAACCATTGGCCATACCGGCTTCACCGGTACCGGCCTGTGGATCGATTTCGACAGGGGCAAGGCATGGACCTTGCTCACCAACCGGATCCATCCGACACGTCATTTCGACAGCGGAATCGTTTCGTTGCGGCAGGCGGTCGGCGATCTCATGAATGGACCTTAGGAGCTGGATGATGGAACCAATCTGGGCCGTGGGCCTGATGACCGGCACGGTGCTCGACGGCAACATCGACGTCGCGCTGATCAAGACCGATGGCGAGCGCATTGATGATTTCGGCACCTACCGGCTGATGCCCTATCCCCAATCGATCCGCTCGCTGCTGGAGGAGACACTGACGGCGGCCAGAGCCTGGAATTTTGTCGGACCGGAGCCGGCGATCTTCCGCAAGGCCGAGGAGGCGCTGACGCGCGCCCAGTCGGCGGCGGTCAGGGAATTGGTCGAAGGCCATGGCATGACGATGGCCGATATCGGCGTCGTCGGCTTCCACGGCCAAACTGTGCTGCATCGCGCGCCGCAGATCGGACGGCTCGGTCAGACCCGGCAGCTCGGCGACGGCGAGTTGATGCACAGCATATTGGGCACCAAGGTCGCCTATGATTTCCGCTCGGCCGACATGCGCGCCGGCGGGCAAGGCGCGCCCCTGGCCGCCGCCTATCACACCGCGCTGATGCGCGGCGCCGGCGCCAGCGGCGAGGTCGCCGTGCTCAATCTCGGCGGTGTCGCCAACATCACCTGGTGGGACGGCGCCGACAACGTCGTCGCCTTCGACACCGGCCCCGCCAACGCGCCGCTCAACGATTTCATCAAATCGAAGGGCCTCGGCGAAATGGACCGCGACGGCGCGCTTGGCAGTGCGGGAACGGTCGACGAGGCAAGGCTCGCCAAGCTGTTGCAGCATCCTTACCTCAGCAAGCCCTACCCCAAATCGCTCGACCGTTTCGATTTCGGCGCCGCCATGGCCGATGGCCTGAACGCCGAGGATGGCGCGGCCCTGCTCACCGCCTTCACCGCAGGCGCCGTCGGCAAGGCGCTCGACCTTCTGCCGCACCGGCCGAAAAAACTGGTGGTCAGCGGCGGCGGCCGCCACAACCCGACGATGATGGCAATGCTGGCAAGCCGCGCCGGCGTCGAGGTGGTGCAGGCCGAGAGCCTCGGTTGGAGCGGCGACGCGGTGGAAGCGGAGTGTTTCGCCTTCCTCGCGGTGCGGGTGCTGCGCGGCCTGCCGATCAGTTTTCCAAGCACGACCGGCGCGCCGCAGCCGATGCGTGGCGGAAAGCTCGCGGGCTGATCACTCGGTAGCCAGCCTCTTCTGCAGGAAGATGCGGCTGCGGCCGACGGGGAAATCGGCCAGCGTGCCGAAGGGCTGATAACCCTGGCGCTGGTAGACCTTGGCGGCGTTGGGGCTGAAGGTGTCGATCAGCGCGCCATGGCAGCCGCGCGCCACGGCTTCCTGCTCGGCGGCATCCAGCATCCGGCCGGCCATATGCTGGCCACGCAGCCTTTCATCGACCCACAGCCATTGCACATAGAGCCAGCCCCAGGCGGTGTAGCCGGAGATGCCGGCAACCACCGCGCCCTCCTCGTCGCGCACGAACACGGCGAGCGCTTTCCTCCGCGACGCCCCGACATCGCCGTCGTTGAACGCCGTCAGCCGCTCACTGAGAAAGGCGAGGTCTTCCGGCGAGGGGTTTGCCGTGGCTTCGAGTGTCGTCTTCATGGCTCTTTCAGAAATGCTCGGCTGGATGGGATGAAGGGTTATGAAGCGTGAAGCCCGCGCACTCTACGTCTGTTCTCGAACAGGATGCGGATCGCCGCCGTTGCGGAAGTCGGATGCGGCAATGCCATAGCGCTTGAGCTTGTCGTAAAACGTCTTGCGCGGCACGCCGAGCGCGTCGATGGCGCCACGCACATCGCCGCCGTGCTCGCGCAGCGCATCGCGGATGAGTTGCGCCTCGTAATGGCCGACGCGTTCGGGCAGCGAGGCCAAAGGCTCCGGCGATTGCGGAGAAACCAACTTCCTGTCGTCGTCCGGGCCGAGACCGAGCGCGACGCGATCGGCGAAATGCGCGAGTTCGCGCACATTGCCCGGCCAGGCGTGCGACTGAAGATGCTCGCTCACGGCGGCGTTCGCCTTGGCCACCGGCCGGCCAAAGCGCTCGGCGGCCTTTCCGAGGAAATGGCCGAACAGCATCGGGATGTCGCCGCGCCGCTCGCGCAGCGGCGGGATGCGCAAGGTCACCACGTTCAGGCGGAAATAGAGGTCCTCGCGAAAATCGCCGCGCTGGTCGGGCCGGCCGAGATCGACCTTCGTCGCCGCCACGACCCTCAGATCGAGGCGCCTTGTCTCGTTGGAACCGAGCGGGGTGAGGCTGCGCGTCTCCAGCACCCGCAACAGCTTGACCTGCAGGGCCGGCGGCATGGATTCGATCTCGTCGAGAAACAACGTGCCGCCGCTGGAATGCTCGACACGGCCGATGCGCCGCCGCTGCGCGCCGGTGAAGGCGCCGGCCTCGTGGCCGAACAGCTCGCTTTCGATCACGGTCTCCGGCAAGGCACCGCAATTCAGCGCCACGAAGGGTTTGGCCCGGCGCCGGCCCCATCGGTGCAAAAGGTCCGCCACCACTTCCTTGCCGGTTCCGGTTTCGCCCTCGACCAGAACGTCGACATCCATGTCGGCGATCTGCCGCAAGGTGTCGCGCAGCCGCAGCATGGCGGGAGCTTCGCCGATCAGCGGCATGCCATCGGCGGCCAAAGCCGCGGCCTCACGCAAGCGCCGGTTCTCCATCACCAGCCGCCGCTTCTCCGAGGCCCGCTTCAGCGCCTCGACCAGGCGCTCGCCGGCATAAGGTTTCGGGATGAAATCATAGATGCCATCCTTGAGTGCGGCGACGGCAAGATCGACATCGCCGTGACCGGTGACCAGGATCACCGGCAGGTCGGCGTCGATAGCCTTGATGCGATCGAACAGCTGCAGGCCGTTCATGCCGGGCATTCTGATATCGCTGACGACCACGCCCTCGAAACTGGCGTCGACGACGGCAAGCGCCGCCTCGGCGGCCTTCAGCGCCACCACCGCGAAACCGGCGAGTTCGAGCAATTGCGTGGTGGCGTGCAGCAGGTCGGCATCGTCTTCGACGAGCGCCACCAGCCCTGATTTGTCGGTCATTCAACCCGCCTCAAATCGATTGTGAAGGAGGCGCCGGCACCGGTGCCAGGATCGAGCCGCAGCGTGCCGCCCAATTCCTGGGCGATCTCCTGCGAGATCACCAGCCCGAGGCCGAGACCTTTCTCCTTGGTGGTCTGGAACGGCATGAACAGATTGCCGGCCGCTTCCGGGCCGAGGCCGGGGCCGTTGTCTCGCACCGAAACCAGCACCCGGTCGTCGCGCTCGGCAATGCCGATCTCGATACGCGGATCGGACTGGTCCTTCATGGCGTCCAGCGCGTTCTGCAACAGGTTGACCAGGATCTGTTCCAGCCGGATGCGGCTCGCCATCACCACCGGCGAGGCATCGCCGCGCGGCTTGACGATAGTAACGCCGGAATCGCGGATGCGGCCGGAGAGCAGCGACAGCGCACCGTCGATCGCCTCGCGCACCGGCAGGGGCGAGGCTGCAACGCCCGGCCGACGAGCGAATGTGCGCAAAGTGCTGGTGATCGCGCCGATGCGCTCGGTCATCGACACGATCGATGTCAGATTGCCGCTCGCCGGTTCGGTCTTGCCGCTTTCGAGGAAGCGTCCGGCATTCTCGGCATAGGTGCGGATGGCGGCGACCGGCTGGTTGATCTCATGCGCCACGCCGGCGGCGATCTGGCCGAGGATGGACAGCCGGTTGGCCTGGGCGAGATCGTCGCGCAGCCGGCGGACCTTGGCCTCGGCATTTTCACGCTCGGCGATTTCTCCGGCAAGTGCTGTGTTGGAGCGCGTCAGTTCGACCGTTCGCGTGGACACGCGGCTTTCAAGCTCGGCATTCATGCGCGCCAGCGCTTCCTGCCGCAGCCTGCGTGTACGGCGGCGGCGGGTGAGCACGTAGCCGAGCAGACCTGTCAGTAGCAGGCCAAGCAGGGTTGTCAGCCGCGCCGTGTTGGCGGCGGACGTGAGAGCGGCATCGGCCGGCGTCAGCAGCCACAGCCGCCAGCCGGGGACCGCCCCGGGCAGGTCCTGCACCACCTCGACGAACTGGCGCGGCTTGCCCGCGCTGTCGATTGCCGCCAGGCCGTCACCCGCACCGCGCCGTATCGGCAAGGGTTCGAACGCGGCATCCGTCAATTGCAGTTGCTCATGAGCTGCGGAGGCATCCTGGGCAGAAAGCGGCGCCAGTGCATGGAACCGCCAGTCAGGCTGGCTGGTGGCCAGCACGACGCCACGTTCGTCGGTGACGAAAACGAGAAAGCCGCTGGAGCGCCAATTGGCCTCGACACCGTCGAGCTCGACCTTCAGCACCACGACACCAAGCGGCTTGCCGTTGTCGTCGACGCGGCTGGCAAGGTAGAGACCCGGCCGGCCGCTGATCGTGCCGAGCCCGTACTGGCTGGCGGCGCCCTTGGCCATGGCCTCGTTGAAATAGTGGCGAAAATTGTAGTCGATGCCGACAAAGCTCGCCGGCTCACCGGCATTGCTGGCCGATATAGCGATGCCCGCCGTGTCGATGACATAGATGGCGGACGCAGAGGCGTCGGCGGCGATGGCTTTCAGCTTCTCGTCGAGAGCCGCTTCCTGCATCTTTCCGGCCCGGCGCAGCGCCCCGCGCACGGCATCGTCACGGGCCAGCACCAGTGGCACCAGGCGCTGCTTTTCGATTTCGCCGGTCAGCGTTCCCGCCGCCAGCGGCAAAGCGGCAAGTGCTCCATCGTGCAAATCAGCGGCCGCCTGGCCGGAAGCAATGCGCCCGGCAATGGCGATCGCGCCGGCCAGGATCGCCAGGGCGACGATGGCGATAAGCCAGCGACCATCACGCAGCCACGCCACGGCCTCGCGCAGCAAGTCGCGACCGGCTGCGGAGCCGCTATCGGTGCCTGCCTGCGACGTCTGCCCTCTCCTTTTTCTTCGCAGCCTGCTTAGAGTGTAATGCGAAATTCCGCCCAGGAAAACGCCTCTTGTGCGGAAATCCGCACACGCCTTCGCCGAAGAACACTGAAGAAGCCCCGGAATCCTCTGATTCCGGGCTTTCCCCGATCTGGCACGGCGCTTGCAAAACTCCTTCCAGCGGCGGGCGACCGGAACGCCGCGATGGGAGAAGCCACGCACATCCGTCCATCCGGCCAGGGAGAGTTCAATGCACATCGCAGATCAATCCGGCGCGGCCGCCGCGCCGCGCAAACCCCTCTATGCCCAACTCTACGTGCAGGTTCTGGTGGCGATCACCGTTGGCATCCTGCTCGGCCATTACTATCCGTCGATTGGCGAGAGCATGAAGCCGCTCGGCGACGCCTTCATCAAGCTGGTCAAGATGATCATCGCCCCGGTCATTTTCCTGACGGTCGCGACAGGCATCGCCGGCATGAGCGACCTGCAGAAGGTCGGGCGCGTCGCCGGCAAGGCGATGCTCTACTTCCTCACCTTCTCGACGCTCGCGCTGATCATCGGCCTCGTCGTCGCCAATGTCGTGCAGCCGGGCGCCGGCTTCAACATCGATCCGGCGACGCTCGATGCCTCGACCGTCAACACCTATGCCGCCAAGGCGCATGACCAGTCGGTCACCGGCTTCCTGATGAACATCATCCCCGGCACCATCGTCGGTGCCTTCGCCGATGGCGACATATTGCAGGTGCTGTTCTTCTCAGTGCTGTTCGGCATCGCGCTGGCGCTGGTCGGCGACAGAGGCGCGCCGGTGCTCAACTTCCTACAGGCACTGATGGCGCCGATGTTCAAGCTGGTCAGCGTACTGATGAAGGCCGCCCCGATCGGCGCCTTCGGCGCCATGGCCTTCACCATCGGCAAATACGGCATCGGCTCGGTCATCAACCTCGCCATGCTGGTCGGCACCTTCTACGCGACGTCGCTGCTGTTCGTGTTCGTCGTGCTGGGTGCGGTCTGCCGCTACAACGGCTTCTCCATCCTGTCGCTGCTGCGCTACATCAAGGAAGAGCTGTTGCTGGTGCTAGGCACCTCCTCGTCGGAAGCCGCACTCCCCTCGCTGATGGAGAAGATGGAGAAGGCCGGCGCCAAGCGCTCGGTGGTCGGCCTGGTCATCCCGACCGGCTATTCCTTCAACCTCGACGGCACCAACATCTACATGACGCTGGCCGCGCTGTTCATCGCCCAGGCGACGAACATCCATCTCTCGATGGGCGACCAGATCCTGCTGTTGCTGGTGGCGATGCTGTCGTCCAAAGGTGCCGCCGGCATCACCGGAGCGGGCTTCATCACGCTGGCCGCGACGCTTTCGGTGGTTCCTTCGGTGCCGGTCGCCGGCATGGCATTGATCCTCGGCGTCGACCGCTTCATGTCGGAATGCCGGGCGCTGACCAATTTCGTCGGCAACGCCGTCGCTACGCTGGTCGTGGCGCGCTGGGAAGGTGAACTCGACGAGGCCAAGCTGGCGAGAGCCCTGGCTGGAACAGCCGACGACAGCCTGCCGGCCGATATCGTTCCCGCCGAGTAATCCCAGTAGCCGCGTGGCAATGAAGATGGCCGGAGGCAACGTTGCCTCCGGCCATTTTTGTCCGCTGAGGGATGTCAGATAGACTTGCGCACGCCGCACGGCTTGAGCTCAGCCATTGAAGTCCCGCCTCGCTTCCGGAAACGTGCTTGGACCGACAGGCATGCGGGCTGCCAGGCTGCCATCGTCGAACAGCACAAGGCTGGCGGCGCCGACCAGCCCGGCGTGGCGGCCGAGCTGGGCCTGGACCACCGGCACGTCGCGATAGGCGCGCATGGCGCGCTGGCGGATGGTCGCCTCGATGACCGGGTGCATCAGGTCGAGACCATTGGCGATGCCGCCGCCGACGACCAGCACGTCGGGCGAATAGAGATGCAAGAGATTGGTGAAGCCGACGCCCAGCCAGCGCGCCTCCTCCTCGAGCAGGGCCAGAGCGAGGTCGTCCTGCAGACGCGCCGCCTCGACGACGTGGCGTCCGGTGACCTCGGCGTTGGCCGACAGGCGGCGCAGCGTCGAGCCATCGAAAGGCGATGTGGCGGCATTGGCGCGGCGGCCAAGCGCCGTGCCCGAAGCGATGGCCTCGAAGCAGCCGACGACGCCGCATACGCAGCGCTCGCCTTCATTGGTGATGGTCATGTGGCCGATCTCGGCGGCGAGGCCGCGGCGGCCATGCAGGATGCGCCCGTCGGCAACGACACCGCCGCCAATGCCGGTCGAAACAGTGACGAAGACCAGCGAGCGCGCACCGTGGCCAGCACCGAAGCGCCATTCGCCGAGCGCGGCCGCATTGGCGTCGTTCTCCAGCCGCACCGGCAGGCCGAGCCGGCGCTCGAGGATGTCGGCCAGGGGCACATCCTGCCAGCCGGCGAGCGTCGGCGGCCCGACGGCGATGCCGGCCAGCGGATCGAGCGGTCCCGGCGCGCCGACGCCGACGCCGACAATGGCGAGCCCCGGCGCCTCGGCATGCACGGTCGCGGCCAGCGCCTCGATCTGGCCGATCACCACGTCGGGGCCGGCCTGCGCCTGCGTCGGCACGGCGGCAAAGGCCAGGATCTTGCCGTCACGGTCGACCAGGGCGGCCCGAAGCTCGGTGCCACCAAGATCGATCGCGAGGGCGGCTTGGGTTGTCATGCCGCGACCTTCAGCCCATGCAGCCAGCCGATGCGGCCGGCGAGATCCTTGTCGCCGAAGGCGAGCGAACCGAGAACCACGGTCTCGGCGCCAGCGGCGCGCAACAACGGCACCGTCTCATGGCGGATGCCGCCATCGGCGGCAAGAACCACTTCCGCCTCACGACCGGCCTTCCTCAGGATGGCGCGGGCTTCGCCCAGCCTGTCGCAGGCCTTTTCCGACAGGCCCTGGCCCTTGACGCCGATCGCGGTGCCGAGCAGCGTGACGAAGGCGACCTCGGAAACGAAGGGCGTCACCGCCTCGACCGGCGTCTCCAGCCGCAGCACCACGCCGGCTTCGGCGCCGAGTTCGCGCGCCAGCCGCACGGCGCGCAGTCCTGCTTCGCCATTCTCGGCATGGACGCTGATCATGTCGGCGCCGGCCTCGATGAACTGGCGCGTCTGCGCCTCGACGATCGAGGCATCGACCATCAGGTGGACGTGGATGGGTTTGGCCGTCAGGCCGGCGATGCGGGCGACGAGGTCAGGGAAGAACAGGAAGGACGGCGCGAAGTGGCCGTCCGCGACATCGATGTGATGCAGGTCGACATAGGGTTCGATGCGGCTGAGGTCGCTCTCGAAATTGGCGAGATTCGCCGACCAGAGCGAGAATTCGGCGATCAGACGATCGCGCGGCAATGCGGCGATGGCGGCGGGGCCTGACAGGGGTTTGGAAGTCATGATTGGTCCTGATTGTTGATATTTCTGTCGAGAAAGCCGCCCAGCGCGGCGCGGATTTCGGCGAAATGGCGATCTTTGTTGGTGGCCTTTGGAACCACCTCGGTGAAGATCGCGCCGGGCATTGTCTCGGCGAGCTCCTGTGCGGTCGCCAAGGGGTGAACGAGATCGATGCCGCTGCCGACGACGAGCGTCGGTATTGAAAGAGCAGCGGCTTCGTCGCGCGTCACGCCAGGCCCGTCATGGGCGATCGCCTGCATCACCTCGGCAAAGACATCAGCGTTTTCGCGCGCGAAGAAGCCGAGCAGCGAGGCGAGATTGTCCGGCGCCTGTGTGCGAAAGCGGGCTGATGTTGCGGAGGAGGCAAAGGCGTCGCGGGCCTCATCGAGCGGAAGCCGGCGGATGAGTTCCGCCGCTTCGACGTAAGGGCGCATGTTTTGCGGCGCCGTATCAAAGGCCCAGGCAGGGCGCACCAGCACCAAGCCAAGCACACGGTCCGTGTGGTAAGCGGCAAGCCGCAAAGCGATCGCGGCGCCCATCGAAATGCCGCCTACAACGAAACGGTCGAGCCCGGCCGCATCGGCGGCGGCCAGCACGTCATCGGCGAACATCGCTATCGAGAACGGACGCTTGCCGCCGGCGCTGGATCCACCCTGCGCGCGGCATTCGACGGTCAGCCGGCGGCGAGACGGGCCATCGGGAAAATTCAGCGCCACCTGGGCGGCATCGCCACCGAGACCATGCTGGAAAACGACCGGAAGGCTGCCCTGCCCGGTGTCGAAGACATTGAGGGCAGCATCGTCGCGCAGCATGATCGTCGTCGCCGCGCTCATCGCAGCAGCCCGCGCAGGAAGGCTGCAACATCAGGCGCCTCGTCGGCGGAGAGCCCATGGGTGACGAGCGCGCCGCCGAAGCCCACGGCCCGCAGCCGCGCGACGAAATCAGGGAAATCGACGATGCCTTGCCCTGCCGTGGCGAAGCGGCCGTCGCCGTGCCGGTCCTTGGCGTGCGCCATGGCAATGTGGCCAGCGGCCTCATCGATCGCGGCGGCGACGATGGCGCGGGCCTGGTCCGGCGTCGCGTGTTCGAACAGGTTCGCCGGATCGAGCACGATCTTCAGATGCCTGGAGCGCATGTCGGCGATCAGGCGCGTCGCGTCGCTTGCCGAAGTGACGATGTTGGCCTGCTCGGGCTCGATGCCGAGATCGACACCGGCGTCCTCGGCCAGCGCCAGGGCTTTCCCCATCTCGGCGGCCATGTCGGACCAGGCGGAAGGCGTCGCATTGTCGGGATGATACGCCCATTGATCAGCGGCATTGCGCGAGCCGGTGCAGAGCGTGACCAGCGGGATGCCGAGCGCTGCCGCCGTCTCGATGACCACGGCCAGACGCCTCAAGCCATCGTCGCGGACAGATTTTTCGGGATGCGCCATATTGTAGGTGCCTGACAGTGCCGCGAGCGAAACGCCTGTCGACTGCGCGGCGGTGCGGATCGCCGCGACAGCCTGCTCCGGCACGGCATCAGGCATCGATGGCAGGCTGGCGCAGGCGAGATTGAACTGCGTCGTCTCGTATCCGGCCTGCTTCACCGCAGCCAGCACAGCCGCCGGCTCGGTGCCCGCAAATGTCTTGGCGAAGATGCCTAGATACATCAGACCGCACCCGAAACCGAGGCGAGTTCAATGCGCTCGCCGGTCTCTACAGAGCGGGCAATCGCCACCATGGCGCGGATCGAGGCGATGCCATCGTCGACATTGGCACCGCGCATCGGCGCGCCGGTCAGCACGGTGTCGGCAAGGCCTTCCAACTGGCGGCGGAAGAAATGGCCGTCGGCGCCGAGTGGTTTGCGCGAGGTCGCGTCCTTCTCATGGAAGATGTCGACCTCGCTGGCGCGGAAGTACCAGGGGTTGAAGGTCTTGGCGATGACCGAACCGTTCTCGCCATAAAGCTGGAAACCCTCGTGCCAGTCCATCCGCACGGCAACGGTCAGGTCGAGATGGCCGAGCGCGCCGCTGGCGAATTCGGTCTCGACGAACCAGCAATAGGCGCCGAAGCGCTCGTTGAGGCGCGCGCGCACGGCAGTGATCTCGCCGCACAGGAAGCGTGCCGTATCGACCAGATGCGAGCCATGCGCCAGCATGAAATACTGCCTGAGATCAGCCTTGGGATTGCCCCCAGGCTTTCGCGCCAGCTTGCTGGTGACGGGCAGCGGCTGCACGGCATCGGTGTTGGTGTAGCGATGGGTGGAATCGCAGTACCAGGCCTTCAGCGCCAACACCTCGCCCATCTCGTCGCGGACGAAGTCGCGCGCCGCCTCGAGCGCCGGATCGAAGCGCTTCATGTGGCCGACCTGCAACACCTTGCCCGACCGCTTCACTGCCGCGGCCAGTGCCTCGCCTTCTTCCACAGAGGTGCCGATCGGCTTTTCGCACAGAACATGCTTGCCGGCATCGAGCGCCTTGATCGACATCGGCACGTGATAGGCATCCGAGGTGGCGACGATCACCGCTTCCATTTCTGGATCAGCGAGCATGGCGTCATAGTCGGCATACATTTTCTGCGGTTCATAGGTGGCGCCCATGCGGGCGAGCAGGTCGGGCGCCGCGTCGCAGATGGCGTAGAGATCGGCATTGCCGGCCTTGGCGCAGGATTGCAGATGCGCGAATTGCGCGATTGGGCCGCAGCCGAGCACGCCGACCCTGAGGCGTCTGTCTTGTTTCTTGATCATCGTCTCGTTCTTCAGGCGCCGTAGCTGCGCATTGTCTGGCGGTTGGTCTTGACCGCGCCGGCGGGATCGGCGGCGGCCGTTTCGGATTCCTCTTCAAGCACCAGCCAGCCGTTGAAATGCGGCGCGGTGCTTGCGATTTCGATGACTTCAGGCGTATCGCAGACGCCCTGGCCAAGCATGGCCCAGGTGCCGTTGGCGTCGACGTCCTTCAAATGGATGTAGCGGATGCGGTCGCGATAGGTGGAGAGCGTGTCGGCCATGTCCTTGTGGCCGCGCAGGATATGGCCGGTGTCCGGCACCCAGCCGACCAGACCGGGATCGAGCAAGGCAAACATCGCGTCATAGTCGGCACGGTCGAACAGCAGCGTGTTGTGGTGTGAACTCGGATGCACCGCCACCTGGACACCAGCCTTGCGGCCGAGCTCACCCGCTTTGTTATAGAGCTCCGCGGCGATGGCGAACTTGCCATCGCGCGGCCCATCGGAGACGACGGTGGCCGAGCCCATCGACACCAATGCGCCCGGAAAAGCGGCGGCAAAATCGATCCAGCGCTGCGCCGCCTCAAGGTCGGCGCCGATCTCATCCTTGAGCGTAAAACCGCTCTTCGAGCCGAAGGCGAAGGAGACGAGCGTCAGGCCCGACGATTTCAGCGCGGCGGCGAATTCCGCCGGCTTGCCGGCGTAGCGGCCGATCATGGTGTCGGTGATCTCGATGCCGGCGTAGCCGCCATCGCCGATCGCCTTCAGCAGATCGTCGGGGCCGCCGGTGAACCGGTCTCCCAGCATTTCCCAGGTGAAGGTCTGGCAGCCGACTTTGAGGTCTTTCACGGTCATTCTTTCATTCCTTGATATCGATCTGTTCCATCGGTCTCCGTGCGGCCTACTTGACCGAACCCGCGGTCATGCCGGCGAGGAAGAACCTCTGGGCTACGAGGTAGATGACCAGGAGCGGCAGCGAGCCGAGCACGCTCATCGCCATCATCTGGTTCCATTCGAAGGCGTGCTGCCCCATCAGCAGCTGGATGCCGATCGGGACGGTGCGCATGGACGTCGACTTGGTCAGCGTCAGCGCAAAAAGAAATTCGTTCCAGCACAACAGGAATGTGTAGACCGACGTGGCCACGATGCCAGGCAGTGAAATCGGGACGATCACCCGCCAAAGCGCTGTCCAACTGGTGCCGCCGTCGACAGCCACCGCTTCATCGAGATCGCGGGGCAAGGTGTTCAGATATCCCGTCATCAGCAGGATCGCGTAGGGCAGCGTAAACACCAGGTAAGTCAGGATCAATGCGACATAGGTGTCGAATATTCCATAGGAGACGACAAGCCCGAAGAACGGGATCAAAAGCGTGATCGGCGGTATGGTCTGCGTGCTGATGATGAGTGTGTTCAGGCTGCCCTTGCCGCGGAAATTGAAGCGACTGAACCCATAGGCGGCCAGCAAGGCGATCAGCACCGTCAGCACTGTCACCGCTCCCGCCACGAAGTAGCTGTTGAAGAAGAAGCGCAGCTTTACCGGATCGCCAAGGATGGCTTCATACGCTTCCAGCGTGAAGGCCTTCGGCAGGATGGTTGGCGGCAGAGCGAAGATTTCGGTATTCGACTTGAACGAGCTGCTGAGCATCCAGTAGATCGGGAAGGCTGCGAAGAACAGTCCTGCCGCAAGAGCAACATGCAGCGCGACGGTAATCAACTTGTCTTTGCCAGTGTTTCGTCTTGTCATGGCGTCCTACCTAGCCCGCTGATAGCGAATATAGAACAGCGTAAGGCCGAGAGAGATCAACAGGATGACCACGGCGCTCGCCGACGCCTGAGACAGGTTGTAGCTCGAAAACGCCAGCTTGTAGGTGTAGGTGCTGAGCACCTCGGTCGAATAGATCGGACCACCGCCTGTGGTTATCCAGATCAACGGGAAGACCTGCATGGTCCAGATGAAGTCGAGCAGCGAGATGCTGATGATGATCGGCATCAGTTGCGGGATGGTGATGAAGAACAGCTTCTGGTAGGCCTTCGCGCCGTCGATATCGGCGGCCTCGTAGAAGTCCTTGGGGATGCCTTGCAAGCCTGCGAGCAGGCTCACCATGAAGAGCGGGTAGCCCGCCCAGATATTGGCGAAGGTGACGGCGTGCAGCGCGGTCTGCGGCGAGGAAAACCACTCGACCTTGGAACCGATGATGCCCAGTTGCATGAGGATGCTGTTGACGACACCGTTCGGCTCGAGCAGCAGGCGCCAGATCACCGCGATGATCACCGCAGTGAACAGCCAGGGCAGTATGTAGAGCACGCGCAGCACGTTGCGCAGGATCGGATTGATGCGGTCGCTGTTCAGCATGAGCGCGAAGACCATGCCGATGGTCATGTGGAAAACGACACTCATGCAGGTAAAGTAGAGCGTGTGCCACAGCGAGGCCCAAAACACCGGGTCGGCGAAGATCGCCTGGTAGTGTTTCAGCCCGGCAAATGATGGGTCACGACGCAGCACCGCGCTGTTCTGGAACGAGTAGGCAATCACCGTCGCCATCGGCAACAGCATCAGCAGGCCGATTATGATGAGCGAGGGCGACAAATAGAGATAGGGTGCGACCGCTCGTTTCAGTTTATGGTGGGAGCGCTTCTGCCGGGTCATGTGCCAACCTTGGAATACGCCTTCAAAAGAAGGTGAGCTTTAAAAACAGATCCATCTCAGATTGCCGATCCGTTGTTGCCGGGTGGCCTGCCCGAAGTCAGGCCACCCGGTCGAAGATAGCAAACGCGAAACACGCCGATCAGAATTTCGCCATCCAGCCCTTTTGCGCGGCAGCGGCCGCCGCCTCCGGCGTTTGCTCGCCGGCAAGCATCTTCTGGGCCTGCACGTCGAACTGGGTCATCAGGTCTTCAGCCACCGGCAGGCCGGTGAACTCGTTGGCGAGATAGCCGGTCTTGAAGATTTCGAATGCCTTGCCGAAAGCCTTGTCGGAGGTCACGAAGTCAGGCTTGGCGTTGACATTGCCCGGGAAGGCGTTTGCAAGCGACACGAGCTTGGCGTTGACCTTTTCACTCATCAGATATTGGACGAGTTTCCAGGCCTCCTCCTGGTGTTTCGAGCTAGCCGAGATACCGATGCCCCAGGAGGCATAGGGAAGGCCGCGCTTTCCGGTATAGTTGTCCACGACCGGGACCGGGATGAGGTCGAACTTCAGGTTGGGGTTGCGCTTGCGGATCAGGTTCACATGCGCGAGCGAGTCGATCATCATGCCGACGCGGTTGTTGACGAATTCCTCGACCTTTTCCTGTTCGGTCTTGGTGGCAATACCGGGCGAGATGGTGCCGGCGTCGTTGAGCGATTTGACGAAGGTGAGCATGTCCACCACCGGCTTGCCTTCGAGGTCGGGCTTGCCGTTCGCCATCATCGATTGGCCCGAAGCCCACACCCACGACATCAGGTCATTCTGGACGCCGCCGGGAGACTGCAGCGACAGGGGTAGCACCCAGCCATACTGGTTCTTGTCGGCATGGGTCATCTTCTTGGCGGCGTCGAGGAACTCCGCACGGGTCGACGGCAGCTTGGTCACGCCTGCCTGGGCGGCGAGATCCAGATTCACGAAGACCGGATAGACGAAGGAAGCGACGGGAAACATCACCGCCTTGCCGTCGACCTTGATGATATCCGCGACCTGGGCTTTGTCGAACTTGCTGGCATCCATCAACGGATTCATGTCGGCCAGCGCACCCTGCGCGTTCAGATTGTTCACCCAGGCGCCATCGAGGCCGACGACGTCGCTGAGCGTTCCGGTTGCGGCGCCAACCGAGATCTGGTCTCGCGTGGTCGCATAGGGGCCGCTGACCAGCGTCACCTTGATGCCGGGGTTTGCGGCCTCGAAGTCATTCATGATTGCCCTGAGCGAGCCGGCCGGCAATTCGGGCTCCCACCATTGGGTGAATTCCAGCGTCGTGTCCGCCGCCATGGCGCTGGTTGCGCCAAGCAACCAAGCGGCCGCGGCCATTTTCAGCACCGCGGGTTTTAAACGAAACGTCATTTTCTCCTCCTTCTTTAAGATCGACCGCACAATGCCGCCGATCGTCTGGTTATTCAGAAGTCTTCTTTCGCAGGCGCCTCGCCCTCGCCTGCGGGCCTTGCCACGCTTCTTCAGATCGCCAAGTGCGTCTCGGGATCGAAGAAATGGAACTTGGCATCATCCACGGCCAACCGGATTTCCGAGCCGGCGCGGACGGCGCTGATCGGCTCGAATCTCGCCACCGCGTTCGATGCCAGGCCAAAATCGTCCACCGCGTCCGGGTCGCCGGAATCCACCCGGACCGCGTCGATGTTCAGGTGGACGATCTGTTCGGAGCCGAGTTCTTCGATCGAGGTCACCTTTGCCGGTATCGTCTGATACTTGCGCCCGGATTCGAGGCTGCTGTCATAGAGATCCTCCGGCCGGATCCCGAACACGACCTTGCGCCCGGCATACGACCGCAAGCCCGGCCTGCGCACGAAGGCTGCATCCTGCAGCCGGATGGCGAAGGCGGCGGACGTCAGGTCGTCGCCCTTCAGCGTCGCCTCGAAAAGGTTCATCGAAGGAGAGCCGATAAAGCCGGCAACGAAGGCGTTCACCGGCGATTCATACAGCCTCTTGGGTGTGTCGACCTGCTGCAGCACGCCGCCTTTCAACACCGCGACCCTGTCCCCCATCGTCATCGCTTCGATTTGGTCGTGGGTGACGTATATGGTCGTGACGCCGAGCTGCTTTTGCAGGCTGGTGATTTCGGCGCGCATTTGAACGCGCAGCTTCGCATCCAGATTGGAAAGCGGCTCGTCCATGAGAAAGGCCGCCGGCTCGCGCACCATGGCGCGGCCCATGGCAACCCTTTGACGCTGTCCGCCTGAAAGGTTGGCGGGTTTGCTGTCCAGCAGCGACGTCAGTTGAAGGGTTTTGGCGATCTCGTCGACGCGCTTCTTGCGCTCGGCCTTCGGCTTGCCTGCCAACCGCATCGAAAAGGCGATGTTTTCGAACACCGTCATATGCGGGTAGAGCGCATAGCTCTGAAAGACCATCGCGATGTCGCGATCCTTTGGCGGCATATCAACGACGTCGACGCCGCCGATCCGAAGGCTGCCGCTGGTGATGTCCTCCAATCCCGCGATCATTCGCAACGCGGTGGATTTGCCGCAGCCAGACGGGCCGACGAGAATCAAGAACTCGCCATCCTCGACCGATAGGTTCAATTGATCGATCGCTCGAAAATTGTTCCCGTAGGTCTTGCAGATATTCTCAAGAACGACTTCTGCCATCTTCCTCCCTCCACAAGTCCAAGCCACTGATTTTTTTAAAGTTTGTGGCCGTTTTCCCTTGCGAAATATTTCCTCGCATCGTCCTAGCCTATGTTCCGGTATCGAGCCGCGCATATTTCAGTTCGACCGCCGACGGAGCGTTCGCCGATGCCAGGAGTTCCGTGACCTGTTCGTCGGTCGGAAGCGCCTCGCGCCCGCCACGCCCCGTTATCGACAAAGCCGCGGCCGCGGCCGCGAATGCGACCGCGCCCGCGGTGTCGGCTCCGCGCGTCAATGCATGGGCATAGGCGCCATGAAAACAGTCGCCGGCGCCGGTCGAGTCGACGACGGCAACCCGGTGGGGAGGCAAGTGCCAAAGCCCTGTTTCGTCGCGCCCGCGATAATAGACACCCCTGCCGCCATCCGTCAGAACCACGGCGGACCGCGACGGCAACCACAAGGCGTCGAGCATCTCAGCGGGCGATCTCCGGCCCGTGGCGGCCTGGGCAAAGCCCAGGGGAAGTATGAGATGATCGCAGAGCGCGATCAGTTTCTCGGTGGCCGGCCCGCCGCTCCATTCGATATCGCCGAGGATCGCAAGGCCGAGATCGCGAGCCCGAGCCACGACATCCAGCGACCGGATCGCGTAACTGTCGACGACCAGCACGGTCGCGCGGCTGAGGACCTCGTCCGGAAAGTCCGGCGCGGTGCCCAGCATCGCTTCGTCGTCATACGCGATGAACCGCTCTCCATCCGAGCCGACGGTGATCCGTGAGCGCACCGGGCGCGCGCGCGGATGGCGCGGCGCGAACGCAGTTTCAACGCCGCTGGTAATGAGATCGCACAGCACGGCGTCGTCCGCGGCACTGGCCAGCCATCCGACGAACCCAGCGGTTCCACCCAGCCGCGCGACGGCGGCAAGCGCCGTCGCGACGTTGCCGCCAAAAGCCTGGGCACTTTGCAGAACCTTCCCCTTGCCCGCCGACAACGGCTGATCGACATAGACGATGTCGTCGATCGCGATAGCGCCGAAGCCGAGGATTGAGGGGACGGTGGGCATCGTTCAGGCACCCGCCTTCGCCAGGGCGTCCTGCGCCGAAAGGCCGTCATGGATGACACCCCGAAAGGCAAGCGCTGCCTTCTGCGGATCGCCATGCCCCCAGAGATTGCGGCCGACCACGGCGCCGCGGGCGCCGGCGCGAATGGCATCCGCCGTCTGCTGAAGGGCGCCGAGCAGCGTATCGGTCTTCGGACCCCCCGCGATAACAACCGGCACCGGGCAGGTGCGGACGGTCTCTCGGAACGACTCAAAATCGCCCGTGTAGCCAATCTTGATCACGTCGACGCCGGACTCGTAGCCGATGCGCGCCGCATAGGCGATCTCGTCGGGGGTGAAGACGATTTTTGCTCCGTCGGTGAAATCGCGAGGGTAGATATGCGCCACGACAGGCATGCCGTAGCGGGCCGCCGCATTCACCGAATCGGTCAGCCACCGTATGTACTTGCCCTCGGTCGCGCCGCGCACCGGAATGGCCACGGCCAACGCATCGGCCCCCGCGCGCACTGCGTCCTCGGGCGTTGCTATCAGTTCACTGATGCGATCGTCAGGGGTGAAGCAGCCCGCCTGGATCACCAGAGAGGCTTTACCCGCGTATTGCGGCCATAGATGGCGCGCCGTGCCAGGCTGGATGCTGACGTAGTCGGGCTTGCCCGCCATGACCCGCGCCAGCGCGCCCGGCAGGTCGGCAAGCCCTCCTTTGCGGACATCGCCATAGCCGACAAAATGGTCGACCGCGCCGCCAAAAAGGTTTCCCGATGGATGCGAAAAGAGGCGCGCCAAGCGCACCTTGGTTCCTAGGCTCATGAGTACAGAATTCTCCAATGGTTTAGTTCCGAAACCCTGAACCCAGTTTTTTCGAAAGAAACAAGAAAAGCAATCTTTCGAAAGCTTTCGAATTTGCATATTTTTGGTAGAGTGAACCGAGGCCAGAGCGAGTGTCTGGCGCATGGAGGCAAGGACAGGGCAATGTTGTCGGAGCAGAGACGCCAGGCGATCCTGGGTGAGGTGCAACGCAGCGGGCAGGTTCGCACGAAGGACCTGTCCGACGATTTTGACGTGTCGGAAGTCACGGTGCGCTCCGACCTCGAGATTCTGGACCGCAAGGGGCTTTTGACCAAGACCCGTGGCGGGGCGGTGACCCGGACCACCGATTCGACCACCGCCGCGTTCGCCCGGCGGATGCAAACGAACCTCGATGCAAAGAAGCGCATCGCCCGGGCAGCGGTCGAGCTGTTCGAGGACAACCAATCGGTCATCTTCGACGGCGGCTCGACATTGATGCAGGTTGCCATGCTGTTACCGCCGCTCAACAATGTCGTGGTCGCGGCCACGGCGATGAATATCGTGCAGCATCTGATGCATCGGCCCGGGCTCGACGTTCACATGATCGGCGGCCGCGTCTATCCGGACACGGTGAGCACGCTGATCACCGACGCCGATACGGCTCTCGGCGGCCTGGTAGCGCATCAGGTTTTTGTTGGAGCGCATGCGATCGACTCGTCGCTGGATGTGGTCGACGTGAACGAAGACATGGCGCGAACGAAGCGGAACCTCGTTCGCATGGCCCGGCGCGTTGTCCTCCTCGCCGATTCGAGCAAATGGGGTGTCAGCGGCACCTCCAAGGCATTTTCCCTGTCGGGCGTCGATGTGGTGATCACCGACGATGGCCTGCCCGATCCAATTCGCACCCAGCTTGAGAGGACCCGAGCCAAGGTGATCTATGCCTGATGCCGTAGCGGCCCCTGACTCAACGGGAAGATCCAATGCATGCATGAACGACGGGCTTGGTATCGGCGCCCGGCCGTTTTTCATGTCCGGCATTTTTTCCTCCCAAGGCTGGCATTCTTCCGATGCCGCCAGCGTTTTCGCATGTTGCATAAAAATTTTACGCGCGTCAATATTTAAAATGTTGTATAGCGCTTTTCGAAAGTGATCCGCTTCCGCGGCAGGGAGCGGGCAAACGACGACACACTGGGAGGTAAGGCAGGAAATGCAGGCCAAATCAAAAGCCAAGCTTGGCATCGGCGTCATCGGCTGCGGCAACATCTCGATGACCTATCTGCGCAATGCCGCGCTCTTCGGCGGCATCGAACTGCGCGCCTGCGCCGATATCTCCGCCGACATGGCGGCATTGCGGGCAAAGGAATATGGCATCCGGGCGCTCGGTGTCGATGCGCTGCTCGCCGACCCCGAGATCGATCTCGTCCTCAACCTGACCATTCCGGCGGCGCATTTCGACATTTCGTTTTCAGCCCTTTCGGCCGGAAAACATGTCTTCACCGAAAAGCCGCTGGCGACGTCGGCCAGTGACGGGCGCCGGCTGGTGGCGGAGGCGGCCAAGCGCGGCGTGCTGCTCGGCTCGGCGCCGGATACGTTCCTCGGCGCCGCCGGACGCCGCGCGCGCCGCTTGATGGACGAGGGCGCGATCGGCCGCCCGGTCACCGGCACCGCCTTCATGATGGGACGCGGCATGGAGCACTGGCACCCCAATCCGCAATTCTACTACCAGCCGGGCGGCGGCCCGGTGTTCGACATGGGACCCTATTACCTGACCATGCTGGTCAACCTGCTTGGCCCCGTTGCCCGCGTCATGGCGATGGCGACGAAGGGACAGGAGGAACGGCTGATATCGGCCGAGGGGCCATTCAAGAACACGACGTTCAAGGTCGGCACGCCGACCAACGTACTGTCGCTGCTCGAATTCCGCTCCGGCGCCACCGTGACCTTCGGCGCCTCGTGGGATGTCTTCAAGCATTCCAACCACCCGATTGAACTGCATGGCACGGAGGGTTCGCTGCGCCTGCCCGATCCCGACACGTTCGGCGGCACCGTCTCGCTGTCGGAACGCGGCGCCGACTGGAAGGATTTTGCCAGCGAAGGCGAACTTTACGGTGCCCGCAATTGGCCCTATGCGGCGCCCGACCGCGCCAATTACCGCATGCTCGGAGTCGCCGATCTGGTGCGCTCGCTGAAGACAGGGGGAACGCCCCGCGCGTCCGGCACTCTGGCGCTGCATGTGCTGGAGATCATGGAGGCGATCCTGCATTCCGGCGAAACGAAAAGCTCGGTCGCCATTGCCGGCGATGTCGTCCAACCGGCGCTGCTGACCGAGGACGAGGCACGCAGTCTTCTCGCTTAGGCATTCTTTGTTTTCACGCAATTCCGGACGGAAAACCGCTGGACACTTTTCCTGGAATTGCTTTTGGCGGAGATAGTAATGACGCTCGATCCGGATGCGCTGCGCGTGCTTGAAATCGGCCGCGCGGCCGGCGGCGAGCCGTTCGAGAACGGCAGCGTGGCCGCGGCGCGGGCCGCCTACGACGCTTCTTTTCCGACACAGCAGGGCGAGCACGAGCCGGTGGCAGCGACCTCGCAACAGGCGATCGACGGGCCGAATGGCCCGATTACGATCCGCATCCACCGCGGCACCGGCGCGCCACGGACCGGAGCGCGCGCCGTGCTCTATCTGCATGGCGGCGGCTGGGTCATCGGCAGTCTCAACTCACATGACGAGATCTGCCGCTGGCTGGCCAATCTGTGCAACGCCGTCGTCGTCTGCCCCGATTACCGGCTGGCGCCGGAGCACAAGTTTCCGGCAGGGCTCGAGGATTGCACGGCGGCGCTCCGCTTAATGGCCGAGAACGCCGGCGAACTGGGCATCGACCCGGCCCGCATCGCCGTCGCCGGCGACAGCGCCGGCGGCAACCTAGCCGCCGTTCTGGCGTTGCTCGCCCGAGACGGGCAGGCACCGCCGCTTGCCGCACAGATCCTGATTTATCCCAACACCGATGCCCGCCAGACGGCGGACAGCTATCGGCGGTTCGGCGATGGCTTCGGGCTCACCGCCGCCACCATGGCCTGGTTCCGCGACCACTATGTGCGAACCCCCGCCGACATGGCGGACTGGCGCGTCTCGCCGCTGCTGGCGCCGAGCCTGGCCGGCGTGGCGTCTGCGTTCGTGGTGATCGCCGGCCACGACATTCTTGCCGACGAAGGCACGGCCTATGCCGAGCGCCTGCAAGCCGACGGCGTGCCGCTGGTGCTGCGCCACTGGCCGGGCCAGATCCACGGCTTCGTGTCGATGGGCCGCCACATATTGGCCGCGCGGCAGGCGGTGAGCGAGGCAGCGGCGTGGCTGCGACCGCGGACGCGCGCTCAGGCCGACTGACGCATCACCAGCGTCGCGCCGAGCTTGACGTTGCGCGCCAGCCCCTGGCCGGGCGGATCGGCCTCGTCCAGCAAGGCCAGCAATATCTCGACGCTGCGGCCGGCCATGGCGGCGAAATCCTGCGCCATGGTGGTCAGCGCCGGACAGGTGTAGCGGCTCAGCGGATGATCGTCATGGGCAGCGACACGGAAGTCGCAATCGGCGCGGCGGCCGATCTTCAGCCCGCGCGAGAAGGCGGCGGCCATGACGCCGAAGGCGAGACGGTCGTTGGCGCACAGCAGCGTGCGCGCCGGCAGGCCATCTCGCTCGAGCGTCCTGTCCATCCACTCATAGCCGATGCGCTCGAAGTCCCAGCTGTAGTCACCCGCCGCCTTGAGCACGACGGGTCCCAGGCCGGCTGCCTGCATCGTGTCGATATAGCTCTGCAGACGCTCGCCGGAATTGTGATTGACATGCGGAATGTCGACATAGACCGGCGGTTCGCCGGACCGGCAGAGATAATCGACGATGGTCGACGTGCTCTGATGGTTGTCGTTGCCGACGAAAGGCGTGTCGCCTTCGATGTAGGTGTCGAAATAGACGATCGGAATGTCCTCGCTCATCCGCTCGAAGACACCGGGTTCGGAAACCGACCCCAAGGGAGCGACGATGGCGCCGGCGACCTTCAGCGACATCAGCGTCCTGACCGATTCCGCCTCCAGTTTCGGCGAACCGTGCGAGGAGATGACGATCGGCCAGAAACCCTCGTCGCGGCAGCGCAGTTCGATGCGGCTGACCATTTCGGCATAGAACGGATCGGCGATCGTCGGCACCACGATGCCGACGTTGCGGGTGCGTTTGCGGTTGAGATTGCGCGCGAAAACGTTGGGCTGATAGTCCGAGGAGCGCAGTGCCGCCTCGATGCGTGCCCGCGTCGCCGGCTTCACGCTCGCCGGATCGTCGAAGTACTTCGACAGGGTCGGCCGCGATACGCCGGACGCTTTGGCGAAATCATCCATCGTGCGGTGGGTCTTCTCCGCCATCGATATGTCCAGCCCCTTTGCACGCGCCGCCCGCCACTTTCCGGCCGGGCCAGAATCAGTCTTGCGACCGTTGCCGTGAGGCAGCATTGCTTGACCGAACTTATTCAGTCAAATTTTCCTGTTTCCAATACAAACTCGGAACCATTGCGCGCGTCAAATTATTTATTGACGCTCCTAAATCAGCAACCTAGGCTTTACGCCTGCACGGATATGGAGAAAAGGCCCCGGCAACCGGGCGCCAACCATCCAGCAAATGGTGAGGATATGAAGAAACTGGTTTGCGCCGGCGAGATCCTGGTCGAGATCATGGCCGAGCGTATCGGCCAGAGTTTCCGTGCCCCCGGCCCGCTGGTCGGCCCGTTTCCCTCCGGCGCGCCGGCGATCTTCATCGACCAGGCGGCACGGCTCGGTCAGCCGGCGGGCCTGATCGCCGCAGTAGGCGATGATGATTTCGGCCATCTGAACATCGAGCGCCTGCGTGCCGATGGCGCCGACATCTCGGCCATCAAGGTGCACCGGGGGGCCGCGACCGGAACCGCCTTCGTCACCTATGACACGGACGGCAGCCGGCACTTCGTCTACAACGTCAAGAACAGTGCGGCCGGCCTGATCGAGATCGGCGCCGAGGCGCGCGCGCTGCTGGCCGGCGCCGATCATTTTCACGTCATGGGCACCTCGCTGTTCTCACCCGAAGTGATCGAGGTGGCACGCGACGGGATCGAGGCGGTCAAGGCGCGCGGCGGCACGGTCTCCTTCGACCCCAACATCCGCAAGGAGATGCTCGATCTGCCGGGCATGCGCGAGGCCTTGCATTTCGTGCTGTCGAAGACCGATGTGTTCCTGCCGAGCGGGCCTGAACTGTTCATCTTCGCCGAGGCAAGCGACGAAGAAAGTGCGGTGCGCGAGATGCTGGACCGCGGGATTTCAACCGTGGTCGTCAAGAAGGGTGCGCACGGTGCCGTTCATTACGATCAAGCCGGACGCACCGCCGCGCCTGGCTACGCCGTCGACGAAATCGATCCGACCGGTGCCGGCGACTGTTTCGCGGCGGCCTTCGTCTCCTTCTGGCTGCGCGGGGCGGCACCCGAGTCCGCGCTGCGCATCGCCAATGGCTGCGGCGCGCTGGCGGTGACGAAGAAGGGACCGATGGAAGGCATCGCCTCGCTTGAAACTGTCGAAGCGTTCGTCGCGACGGCCAAGGCCGGAGCGCTTGCATGAGCCAGGCGACCGACAGATTGGCGGCCATCGCGGCGCGCCGCGCAGCGGGCGAACGCCGCGGCATTGCCTCGATCTGCTCGGCCCATCCGCTGGTCATCGAAGCGGCGCTGCGCCACGGCAAGGCGCGCGGCGCCGATGTGCTGATCGAGGCCACCTGCAACCAGGTGAACCACGAAGGCGGCTATACCGGCATGACCCCCGCCGATTTCCGCCGCTTCGTCGAGACGATCGCCGGCAAGGTCGGTTTTTCCCTCGACAGGCTGGTGCTGGGCGGCGACCATCTCGGTCCCAATCCGTGGAAACACCTGCCGGCGGCCGAGGCCATGGCGAAGGCTTCGCGCATGGTCGACGCCTATGCCGAGGCAGGCTTCACAAAAATCCACCTCGACGCCAGCATGGGTTGCGCCGGCGAAGGCGCGGCACCGCCCGACGCGACGATCGCCGCGCGCGCCGCCGAACTCGCCGAAGTGGCGGAGGCCGCGACGCAACGAACGGGCGGCGCCATGCCCATCTACGTCATCGGCACTGAAGTGCCTGTCCCCGGCGGCGCCCTGGAAGCAATGGACCATCTGGCGGTGACGACACCGGAGGCGGCACTTGAAACGATGCGCATTCACCGCGAAGCCTTCAGCCGGCGCGGCCTCGACCAGGCCTTTTCACGGGCGCTCGGCGTCGTCGTGCAGCCGGGCGTCGAATTCGGCAATGCCGAGGTGATCACCTACCAACCGGACCGCGCGCGCGCGTTGGCCGGCACATTGCGGGACCTGCCGCAATTCGTCTTCGAGGCGCATTCGACCGACTACCAGCCGGTCTCGGCACTGAGCGCGCTGGTCGATGACGGCTTCGCCATCCTCAAGGTCGGGCCATGGCTGACCTTCGCGCTGCGCGAAGCGCTCTATGGCTTGAGCCACATCGCCGACATTCTTGCCCCCGACGCCTCGCGCGAAAACCTGCCGGCGGCGATGGAGCGCGTCATGCTGGCGGCGCCGGGCAACTGGAAGAATTACTATCACGGCTCCGCGACCGAGCAGCGGATCGAACGGCATTTCTCCTACAGCGACCGCATCCGCTATTACTGGCCGGCACCGGCGGCGCAGCAGGCCGTGGGTGCGCTGATGCGAGCGCTCGGCGACCGCGACATCCCCTCACCCCTGGTCAGCCAGTATCTCAGCCGTCTCGGCGGTGCGGTGGCGAATGGATCCATCGCGCCAAAGGCGAGGGAACTGCTGATCGCTGGCGTGACAGAGGTTCTCGATACCTACGCCGGCGCAACCGGCTGACCCGCCGGCTAGAGCGCCGTGACCCCGAAAGCGCCAGCCAGGCCATGCTGGCGCATCTGCGAACCGTCGAGCGCAATCTCTTGGGGCGGTAGCGGCTGGATTGTTGGGCGCCGGTCAGTAAGGCAGTCCGACATAGTTCTCGGCGAGCGCGGTCGATGCGGCGCATGAGTGCACGAGGTAGTCGAGCTCGGCTTCCTGGATGCGCTGGCCGAAGTCTCCGGTGTCGGGAAAGCGGTGCAGCATGGTCGTCATCCACCAGGAAAAACGCACGGCCTTCCACACCCGCGCCAGCGCCTTTTGCGAATAGGCTTCGATGCCGGCTTCGGACTTTTCTGTGTAGAAGTCGCGCAACCCGGCAAAGAGATAGCGTACATCGCTGGCGGCGAGGTTGAGGCCCTTGGCGCCGGTCGGCGGCACGATGTGGGCGGCGTCACCGACCAGGAACAGCCGGCCGAAACGCATCGGTTCAGCAACGAAGGAGCGCAGCGGCGCGATCGACTTTTCAAAGGATGGCCCGATGGTGACGCTTGCCGCCGTCGGTTCCGGCAAACGGCGGCGCAACTCGTCCCAGAAGCGGTCGTCCGACCAGGCCTCCACGCGATCATCCTGCGGGCACTGGACATAGTAGCGGCTGCGGTGCGTCGAGCGCATCGAGCACAGGGCAAAACCCCGCTCGTGATTGGCATAGACCAGCTCGTTATCGGCCGGCGGCACTTCGGCCAGCACGCCGAGCCAGCCGAATGGATACTGCCGCTCGAACGTTTTCAGCGCACGCTCCGGTACCGATTTGCGGCTGACGCCGTGATAACCATCACAGCCGGCGATGAAGTCACAGTCGATGCGATGGGAGACGCCGTCCTTGGCGTAGGTGACAAAAGGCGCGTCGCCATCGAAATCGTGCAGCGCGACATCAGACGCCTCGTAGACGGTGACGAGCCCGGCCGCCTCGCGCTTGTCCATCAGATCATGCGTCACTTCGGTCTGGCCATAGACGGTGACATGCTTGCCGCCGGTCAGCGCGGAAAGGTCGATGCGGTGCAGCCGCCCGTCGAAAGCGAGCGAGATGCCGGAATGCGGCAAGCCTTCCGCGTGCAGCCTTGCGGCAGCACCGGCCTCTTCCAGCAATTCGACGGTGCCCTGCTCCAGAACCCCTGCCCGCACGCGGCCAAGCACGTGCTCACCGCTCGAGCGTTCGAGTATGACCGTCTCTACGCCGATGCCGGCCAGCAGTTGCCCGAGTAGCAGGCCGGACGGTCCGGACCCGACAATGACGATCTGGGTACGCATATTCTTGTGCATGTCGTTACTCCCAAAACCGCTGCGCACTTTTGGGCGACATACACTAGTGCCCGAGACTTTCGATCTGTGTGGTCACTTCGGCGGCGAGGCGCAACGACGCGGCGGTGGCGACAGCCATTTGCGGCAGCAGCAGCCATTCCAGCGTCCACGCCGCGCCGGAGCGCTCCTGCTCATGCACCAGCGCCTGATGCATGCCGGCAAGCTGCGTGGCGTTGACGCGGGCCAGCGCCACCAGCGCCTCGGCCTTCACCGGGTTCTGCTTGTGCGGCATCGCCGATGAGCCGCCGCCGCCGGAGAGCGCAATGTCGGCACCGCCTTGCGCCATCAGCGCGATGTCCTGGCCGAACTTGCCGAGACTGCCGGTCAGCAGCGACAGCCAGCCGGCGAAATCGACGAGCGCATCGCGCTGGCTATGCCATTGCGGCGCATCGGCAAGGCCGAGTTTCGCGGCAAGCTCGGCGCGTACCGCCGGCCCCTTGTCGCCAAGCTTTTCCAGCGTGCCGGCGGCACCGCCGAACTGCACCACCAGCAGGCGCCTCACCTGCTCCGACAGTCTTTGCTGATGCCGTTGCAGCGGTGCCCGCCATGCCGTCACGCGATCCGCCACCCGGACTGGAATTGCCGGCTGCATGCGCGTCATGCCGGTCAGCGCCCTGTCCCCAAAGCGGTCCTCCAGCGAGGCGAGCCGTATGATGGTCTCGGTCAACAGCAGGCCGAGGTGCTCGACGACGAATTTCAGCCGAAGCATCAAGCCCGTGTCGATGACGTCCTGGCTGGTGGCGCCGAAATGCACGTGCTGGCCATGCGGTTCGCCGACCGCCACCCTGATCTGGCGCACCAGCTCCGGTACCATGACGCCGTCTTTGGCGACGCCTGCCCGCAGCAAAGCGGTATCCGGCCAGAACGAAGCCAACACCGCTACTATCGCTGCCTTCGCGTCTGTCGTGACAAGGCCGTTCTCGGCCTCGGCTTCCGCCAGCGCCCGTTCGAACGCAAGCGCCGCCTCGATTTCGGCCTCGACGGAAAAATGCCTCGATGCTTCCTCGTCACCAAGGAGAGCGGACAGCAGCGGATGGTCGAAGGGCGATACGGTCATGGCTCGGATCTCCTGCGCATCAGCTGTCGAAGAAGACCGTTTCCTTCTCCCCCTGGAGATGGACGTCGAAGACGTAGGTGTCGCCCTGGCGCTCGGCGATCAGCGTCGGCACGCGGACGCGATGTTCGATGCGCGCCAGGATCGGATCCCCGGCATTGGCCTTTTCCTCGTCCGAGAAATAGAGCCGTGTGTGCAGGCCGAGATTGATGCCGCGCGCGACGATCCACAGCGTGATATGCGGTGCCATCAGGCTGCCATCCCTGAACGGGACGCGGCCCGGCTTGATCGTCTCGAAGGTACAGAGGCCGGTGTCCATGTCGGTCGGACAGCGGCCCCAGCCCTGAAAATTCGGGTCGGCCGCACCGCGCATCTCCACCGGCGAATTGTAGAGCCCGTCCGCATCCGCCTGCCAGATCTCGACCAGCGCGTCCCTGAGCGGCGTGCCGGTGCCGTCGAGCACGCGGATCTTGAGACCGATGCGCTCGCCCTTGGTCTTGTCGTTGACCATGGTCGCGCCGAGGTCACTCGCATAGACGCCGCCAATGCCGCAAAAATTCGGCGTCAGCCCGATATGGACGTAAGGGCCGGCGGTCTGCGAAGGGCTCTCCTTCAGCCGGTCGAGCGACTGGGCCATCAATTGCCCTCCAGCCGGTTTTCGAACAGCGACGAGCGGCGGCCGCGCAGCACGATGTCGAACTTGTAGGCGAGCGCATCCATCGGGATCGTCGCCTGCGTGTCGAGGCTGGCTGTCAGCGCCTCGATGGCCGCCTTGTCGGCGATGCCGCGCACGATGGGGCATTTCCAGATCAGCGGGTCACCTTCGAAATACATCTGCGTGATCAGGCGCTGGGCAAAGCCATGACCGAAGACCGAGAAATGGATGTGCGCCGGGCGCCAGTCGTTCGGCCCGTTCGGCCAGGGATAGGGGCCGGGTTTGACGGTGCGGAAGGCATAACCGCCGTCCTGGCCGGTAATGGTGCGTCCGCAGCCGCCGAAATTCGGATCGAGCGGTGCGAGATAACCGTCCTTCTTGTGGCGGTAACGGCCGCCGGCATTGGCCTGCCAGAATTCAATGAGCACGCCTGGAACGCCAACGCCGCGCTCGTCGAGCACCCGCCCATGGACGATGATGCGCTCGCCAATGGCGCTCTCGCCCGGCTTGGCGAAATTGTAGATCAGGTCGGCGTCGAGCTCACCCAGCATGGCGTGGCCGAAGACCGGTCCGGCTATTTCCGACAGCGTGTTATCGAAGGACAAAAGCGCCTTCTGCGGCGAGCGCAGCACCGAACTCTTGTAGCCCGGCGTCAGCGCCGGCGGATGCCATGACCGGTCGCGCTGGAAGAAAGCGCCGGTCTCGGGCCTCCGGTTCGATCCGGACTCAGCTGGCATCGTCGGCTCCGTCCATTTCCGAAAACACGTCCTTGGCTATCCTGAAGGCACGGTTGGCGGCCGGCACGCCGGCATAGATGGCGACATGCAGGAACGCCTCGCAGATATCTTCGCGCGTGGCACCGGTGTTGGCGGTGGCGCGCACATGCAGGGCGACCTCCTCATCATGGCCGAGCGCCGCCAGCAGCGCCAGCGTGACGATCGAGCGCTCGCGCTTGCTGAAACCCGGCCGTGCCCACACCGTCCCCCAGGCAGCCTCGGTGATCAACTCCTGGAAAGGCTGGTCGAAATCGGTGGCGGCAATTTCGGCCCGATCGACATGCCGATCGCCGAGCACGGCGCGCCGCACCGCGAGACCCGTGCGATATCTGGCTGCGTTGCCGGGGACTTCATCCATGGTTGTCTGCTCCAGAGGCAAGCGATGCGACAAAATCGCGGATCAAAGCGACCAGCGCTTGGGGTTGTTCAACGCAAGGAATGTGCCCGGCGTCGCGGATGATCTCGAAACGCGATCCGGGGATCAGGTCGGCCAGCGAGCGGACGAGATCGGGAGGTGTCGAGCCATCCTGGTCGCCGGCAACGCAGAGCGTTGGCACGGCGACGCGGCGTGCTGCATCAGTGAAATCCGCGTCGCGAACCGCCGCGCAGGTGCCGACGTAGCCGGCGACCGCCTGGCGGGTCATCATGTTCCAATAGCCGTCAAGCTCGGCCATCCGCGCAGTATGGAAGGTCGGAGTGAACCACACCTTGAGCACGCCGTCGGCAATCGCCTGGATGCCGCTGCGTTCGACCGTCGCGATGCGCGTGTTCCAGCTCTCGTTGGTACCGATCTTGTGGGCCGTGTCGCACAGGATCATGGCCGCGACGCTCTCCGGCCGCCTGGCATAGAGGCCTTGCGCGATCATGCCGCCGACCGACAGGCCGCACAGCACGACATCCTCGAACCCGAAATGATCGATCAGCCCCGCGAGATCGTCGACATGATCGTCGATCGACCTGATGTCGCCGATGTCGGATAGCCCATGGCCGCGCTTGTCATAGACCAGCAAGGGCATTTCGCCATCAAGCGCCGCAACAATATCGTCCCAGATCCGAAAGTCGGTGCCCAGCGAATTGATGAGTATGATCGGGCGCGCCTTGCCGGTCGCCTTGATCCGGCGATGGTGCAGCGTGATGCCGCCGATTGTGACGAATGGCACGATTTCGATCCTCCATCTCCACATTGCACAAGGCATTTGGTTCGGTAAAATGATATTTTTCGCCGTTCCATTAACTCAGGGGTTATCAACCTATGGCCGAGAGCCGCATTCGGTTCCGTCACCTGCAGGCCTTCCTGGAGGTCGCGCGGCAAGGCAGCGTGGTGCGCGCCGCCGACTTCCTGCATGTCAGCGCGCCGGCGGTGACCAAGACGTTGCGCGAGTTGGAAGAGGCGCTCGGCGTCGCGATTGTCGAGCGTGACGGGCGCGGCATCCGCGTCACGAGGCTTGGCGAGATCTTCCTTAGCCATGCCGGCTCGGCGATCACGGCGTTGAAGCGCGGCGTCGATTCCGTGCGCCAGGACGGCGCCATCAACCGCCACCCGATCCGCATTGGCGCGCTGCCGACGGTGTCGGCGAAGGTCATGCCGCGGGCCATGAGCCTGTTCCTCGGGGAAAATACCGGGGCCGCGATCAAGATCGTCACCGGCGAGAACGCCGTGCTGCTCGAACAATTGCGCACTGGCGCGCTCGATCTCGTCGTCGGACGGTTGGCCGCGCCCGAAAACATGACCGGCTTCTTCTTCGAGCATCTCTACTCCGAACAGGTGCTGTTCGTGGTGCGGGCCGGACATCCGCTGCTGGAACCGGGCGCGGACATCTTCGCTAGGCTCGACGAATTCCCGGTGTTGATGCCGACCCGGGAATCGGTCATCCGCCCCTTTGTCGATCGCCTGTTCATCACCAACGGCATGACCGCGCCGACTACCGAGATCGAAACCGTCTCGGACTCTTTCGGCCGCTCCTTCATGCGGCAGAGCAATGCGGTGTGGATCATTTCGGCCGGCGTGGTCGCCAACGAGATCGCCAACGGCGCCTTCGTCGCCTTGCCGGTCGACACCGAGGAAACGAAGGGGCCGGTCGGCCTGACGATGCGCACCGACACAGCGCCCTCGCCGGCCTTCACCATCCTGCTGCAGACCATTCGCGAGGCGGCCAGATCGGGGAGCTGAGGCATCGACTGGTCAGACTAGCTCCGTCCTCCTCATAGATCCACTAACTCCAGGGTTAATGAAACACCGCAAAATATCATTTTACCGAACCAAAACGCTGGTGCACTGTGCCGATGGAGGAGCCACAGAGGGAGGAACGCATGACCTATTCCATCGGTAGAAAATCCAGTGTTGGCGGCATTTCGCGGCGCCAGTTTATCGCCACTTCGATGGCCGGAGGCGCGGCACTCGCGCTCGGCGGCGGCAGGGCGTTCGCCCAGGCAGCCGGCACGCTCAAGGTCGGCTTTGTCAGTCCGCGCACCGGGCCGCTGGCCGGCTTCGGCCAGACCGACGGCTATGTGCTCGACCTCGCCCGCAAGGCGCTGGGCGGTGGCCTCGACATCGGCGGCAAGAAATACAGTGTCGAAATCCTCGACCAGGATACGCAATCGGATCCTTCCCGCGCCGGCCAGCTGGCCAAGGACCTGATCAACAACCAGGCGATCGACCTGATGCTGGCGGTGTCGACGCCCGAGGTGATCAATCCGGTGGCCGACGCCTGCGAAGCCGCCGGCGTGCCGTGCCTTTCGACGGTCATGCCATGGGAAGCCTGGTATTTCGGCCGTGGCGCCAAGCCCGGCGCGCCCTCGCCGTTCAAATGGACCTATCACTTCGGCTTCGGCGTCGGCGAGTTCTTCAAGACCTACATCTCGCAATGGAACCTGATCGAGACCAACAAGAAGGTCGGCGTCATGTATCCCAACGACGCCGACGGCAACGCCATCCGCGCCAATCTGGCGCCGCTTCTGGCCAAGCAAGGTTTTACGATTGTCGATCCGGGTGCCTACGAGACCGGCACCACCGACTATTCCTCGCAGATCGCGCTGTTCAAGCAGGAAGGCGTCGAGATCTTCAACTCCTTCCCGATCCCGCCGGATTTCGCGGCGTTCTGGCGCCAGGCGGCGCAGCAAGGGCTGATCAAGCAGATCAAGATCTGCCAGGTGGCCAAGACCGGGCTGTTCCCGTCCGATATAGAAGCGCTCGGCGACCTCGGCGTGAAGATTTCGAGCGCCGCCTACTGGCACAAGGCCTTCCCCTATAAATCGCCATTGACCGGCGTTTCGGGTGCCGAGCTGGCCGACGGCTATGAGGCGGCGAGCGGCAAGCAGTGGACGCAGCAACTCGGCGCCTCGATGTCGCTGCTCGACGCCGGTTTCGAAGCGCTGAAGGCCAGCACCGACGCCAAGGACAAGGCAGCCGTGGCCAAGGCTTTGAGCACGCTGAAGACCGAGACGATGATCGGCAAAGTCGACTTCACCAGTGGCCCGGTCGCCAATGTATCGCCCGGCCCGATCATCGGCACACAGTGGGTCGCCGCCAAGGAAGGTTCGAAATTCCAGCTCGACTATGTCGTGACCGAGAACGCCACCGACCCGAAGGTGCCTGTCGAAGCCAAGCTTCTGCCCTACAACGGCTGACGGACCGCTGACGAGGACCGCCTGGTGACCGATCCGCAACAACAGGCTGTTCTCGCCGCCACCGGCATCCACAAGCGCTTCGGCGCGCTGGTGGTGCTGGATGCCGTCGACTTCACCATGGGCGCGGACGAGGCGGTCGGCATTGTCGGCCCGAACGGCGCCGGGAAGACGACGCTGCTCAGCGTGCTTTCGGGCGCCTTTCCGCCGAGTGCGGGCACGGTCCGTTTCAAGGGCGGCGACGTGACGGCGTTCCCGGCAACGCAGCGCTGCCGGCTAGGCCTGGTGCGCACGCATCAGGTGCCCAAACCCTTCAGCGGCATGACCACTTTCGAGAATGTCTTCGTCGCCGCCTCGCATGGCGCCGGCCTTGGCCGCGACGAAGCCTATGAGGAGGCGCTCGGCTCGCTGAAGCTGTGCGGCATGCTGGGTGTCGCCAACCGGCGCGCCGAGACACTCGGCCTGCTCGACCGCAAGCGGCTGGAGCTGGCGCGCGCGCTGGCCGCCAGGCCGACACTGCTTCTGCTCGACGAAATCGGCGGCGGCTTGACCGATGGCGAAGCCGGTGAACTTGTCGACACGATCAAGGAGTTGCGCCGGCGCAAGATCGGCATCGTCTGGATCGAGCATATCGTCCACATCCTGCTGCAGGTGGCCGAGCGACTGATCTGCATGGATGCGGGAAAGATCATCGCCGACGGCGAGCCGCAAGCCGTCATGGCCGATCCGGAGGTCGTCCGCGCCTATCTCGGCGGAGGCCCGAAATGAGCCTGCTGTCCGTCGAGGATCTGGTTGTCCGGCATGGCCTGCTGCAGGCCGTGCGCGGGGTGAGTTTCAGCATCGAGCGCGGCGAGACGCTGGCGCTGGTCGGCGCCAATGGCGCCGGCAAGACGACGCTACTCCGGGCAATCGCCGGTGCGCACCAGCCAGCTGCCGGCCGCGTGCTGCTGGACGGCGCCGACCTCACCAACGTGCCATCGCACCGGCGCGTCGGCATGGGCATCGCGCTGGTGCCGGAGGGGCGAAAACTTTTCGTGCAGATGACGGTCGAGGAAAACCTTCTGCTCGGCAAGACCGCCGGCCGGGCAGGCGACTGGAGCGTCGACAGAGTGCTGGAGATGTTCCCCAACCTCAAACCGCGCCGCCACGCCAGGACGGGCCATCTGTCGGGCGGCGAGCAGCAGGCTACGGCGATCGGCCGGGCGCTGATGAGCAATCCGGACGTGCTTTTGCTCGACGAGGTTTCGCTCGGCCTGTCGCCGCTGGTCGTCGACCGGGTCTATGCGGCACTGCAGGGATTGATCGCTTCCGGCACGACGATCATTCTCGTCGAGCAGGACCTCAACCGCGCGCTTTCGGTATCCGACAGGGTGATCTGCATGCTCGAGGGCCGTGTCGCGCTGGAGGGGTCGAGCAAGGCGGTTTCGCGTGACGAGGTGACGAAAGCCTATTTCGGCCTGCACCGGAAAAGCCCCGGGAGCGTTCCGGCATGAGCAACCAGATCATCCAGGGCATTTTGCTCGGCGGCTACTACGCGCTGATCGCCTGCGGCTTGTCTTTCATGTTTTCGGTGATGCGCATCATCAACCTCGCCCATGGCAGCCTGGCAGTGTTCGCTGCCTTTGCGCTGTGGTGGCTGGCCTCGCGGTTCCATATATCGCCCTTTGTCGGCCTGCTCATCGTGCTGCCTTTGATGGCAGCGATCGGCTGGGCGCTGCAGCGCTTCCTGCTCGAGCGCAGCGCGCGCGGCGGGGCGCTGCTGCCGATCCTGACCACGTTTGGACTGGCCATCGTCATCGACAACATGCTGTTCGAGCAGTTCGGCGCCGATACGCGCTCGCTGGCGCCCTATATCGGCAGCCTGTCCTATGATTCGTGGGAATGGCCGGGCAGCATCTATGTCGGCAAGCTCGCCGTGATCATGTTCGCCAGCGCCGTGATCCTGCTTGGCGGGCTGCAGCTGTTCCTCACCCGCACCCGGCTCGGGCGCTCGATCCGAGCCACTTCGGAGGATCCCGACACAGCCGGCCTGGTCGGTGTCGATGCGCGCCGCGCCAACGCCATCGCCGCTGCCATCGCCATGGTCACGGTCGGGCTTGCCGGTGCCTTCCTCGGCATGCGCGCCACCTTCGATCCCTATGCCGGCGCGCCGCAATTGCTGTTTGCCTTCGAGGCGGCTGTGATCGGCGGCGCCGGTTCGCTGTGGGGGACGCTGATCGGCGGCATCGTGCTGGCGCTTGCCCAGACACTCGGCGCGCAAGTGCATCCGCAAGGTTTCCTGATTGGCGGCCACGCGATCTTCCTCATCGTTCTGTTCGTGCGGCTCTCGGCATCCGGCCTGGGCCTGCGTGGCCTGCTGCGGCTGCCTTCGCGGAGCGCGTCATGAGCGCCGCCTCGCCGTCGCCCATTATCGAACGCGGCACGGCGACGTCGCGGATCGCGGCGATCGCGGTCGTGATCATCATCGCGCTGCTCGCAACCGCACCGCAGTTCCTGTCGGCCGGCGCGGTCGACCGCATGACGGCGCTGTTCATCTATGTGATCCTGGCGGCGATGTGGAACGCGCTGGCCGGCTTTGGCGGCCTGGTCTCGGTCGGCCAGCAGGTGTTCTTCGGGCTCGGCGCCTATTTCGCCATCCGGCTCGCCGATGCCGGCCTCAACCCTTTCGCTTCGCTCTTCGTTTCGGCGGTCATTGTCGGCATCGTCTCCTGGCCGCTGTCGCTGTTCATGCTGCGGTTGAGGAACGGCGAGTTCGCCATCGGCATGTGGGTCATCGCGGCGCTGACGCATCTGCTGGTCAACCTCGACCGGCTGGTGCAAGGCGAGACCGGCACCTCGCTGATCTCGCTCAACGTCTACGACGCTGGCACCAGGCGGACTGTCATCTACTGGCTGGCGCTGGCGTCGATGACGGCACTGCTCGCCATCCTGTTCGGCCTGCTGCGCGGCAGCACTGGTGCCGCCATCCGCGCCATCCGCGACAACGAGGATGCGGCCGCCTCGGTCGGCGTGCGCGTCACCGGCACCAAGCGGCTTTTGTTCGTGCTTGCCGCCTTGGGCATCGGCATTGCCGGCGCGCTGTGGCTGGCGACCTCGATAACCTTCCAGCCGAAGACCTACTTCAACGTGCAGTGGACCGCCTACATGATCTTCATGGTGCTGGTCGGCGGCATCGGCACGTTCGAGGGCGCCATCCTCGGCGCGCTGGTTTTCTTCCTGATCGAGACCTGGTTCGGCGGCACCGGCGTCTGGTATCTGGTCGGCCTCGGCGCCACCGCCGTGCTGTTTTCGCTTTTCCTGCCGCGCGGCCTGTGGGGGACGGTCGAGGAGCGCTTTGGCCTGCACCTGCTGCCGGTCGGCTACCGCGTCAGGCTTCCGGGGAACCCTGCAACAGCACTCGGCGATGACGCGCCCCTGCCGCGGCAAACCACGCAGCATCAGGAGAAGGCATGACCATGCTTTTCGGCAAGACCATCCTCATCACCGGTGTCGCCTCCGGCATTGGCGCCCGCACGGCGGAGCTCGCCGGCCAACTCGGCGCCGACGTCATCGGCGTCGATGTCCGCGAGCCGGCGGCAGCCGTCGGCAGTTTCGTCAAAGCCGATATCTCGTCGAAGGCCGGTGTCGACGAGTTGATCGCGCGTCTGCCGCAGCGGATCGATGCGCTCTGCAATGTCGCCGGGCTCTCCGGCAGCACCGGTGCGGCCTCGACTTTGGCGGTCAATTTCTTTGGGCTGCGGGCACTCTCGGAGGGCGTTGCGCCACGGCTTCGCGAAGGCGGCGCCATCGTCAACGTCGCCTCGATTGCCGGCTATGGCTGGCGCGCCAATCTCAACCGCGCCGCCTCGATGGTCGCTATCGAGGGTTTTCCCGATGTCGCCGATGTGGTCCGCACGCATGCCGTCAGGAACGAGGAGGGCTATCCCGTTTCCAAGGAGTTGCTGCTGCTGTGGACTTTCCGCGCGGCGCATCAGGATCTGTTCAAACGCCGTGGCATCCGCGTCAATGCGGTCAGCCCCGGCCCGGTCGAGACGCCGATCCTGAAACAGTTCAGAACCGTGCTTGGCGATGCCCGTGTCGACAGCGACATTGCCAGGGTCGGCCGCGCCGGCACGTCGGGCGACATCGCGCCGGTCGTGCTGTTCCTGTGCTCGGACGGCGCGCGCTGGATCAACGGTGCCAACGTGCCGGTTGACGGTGGCCTCGAAGCGTCGATCAATGCCGAAATGTTCGGCTTCTAATTCAATGAGCGCGCTCCCGATGGAGCGAAGGGAGACCATCATGGATATCGGACTTCTGATCGACGGCGACAAAAGGGATGCGGCCGGCTCGGCCTCCTACGAGCGCATGGACCCGTTCACTGGCAAACTGGCGACACGCGCCGCGGCGGCAAGCGTAGCCGACGCCAATGCAGCCGTCGAAGCCGCTGCCGCTGCCTTCGCGACCTGGTCGAAGACCGGTCCCGGCGAGCGCCGCGCCTTGCTGTCCAAGGCGGCTGACGTCATGGCCTCCAAGGTCGGCGAGTTCACCAAGCTGATGATGGAAGAGACCGGGGCTACCGGCCCCTGGGCGGGCTTCAACGTCATGCTGGCGGCCAACATGCTGCGCGAGGCAGCAGCGATGACGACGCAGATCTCTGGCGAAATCATCCCCTCGGACAAGCCGGGCACGCTGGCGATGGCGATCCGCCAACCCGCGGGCGTGTGCCTTGGTATCGCGCCGTGGAATGCGCCGGTCATCCTCGGCACCCGCGCCGTCGCCATGCCGATCGCCTGCGGCAACACGGTGGTGCTGAAAGCTTCGGAAATGTGCCCCGGCACGCATCGGCTGATCGGCCAGGTGCTGGTCGAGGCCGGCCTGCCCAAGGGCGTCATCAATGTCGTCACCAATGACCCCAGGGACGCCGCCGGCATCGTCGAGACGCTGGTCGCGCACCCTGCCGTCAAGCGCGTCAATTTCACCGGCTCGACCAAGATCGGGCGGATCATCGCCGAGCTTGCGGGCCGGCATCTGAAGCCGGCGCTGCTCGAGCTCGGCGGCAAGGCGCCGCTGCTGGTACTGGACGACGCCGACATCGACGCCGCGGTCAGTGCTGCCACCTTCGGCGCCTTCATGCATCAGGGCCAGATCTGCATGTCGACCGAACGGCTGATCGTCGATGAAAAGATCGCTGACGAATTCGTTTCCAAGCTGGCTGTGCGCGCATCGAAGCTGCCGGCAGGTGACCCGCGCGGCCATGTCGTGCTGGGCTCGCTGATCAGCAGCCAGGCCGCCGACAAGATGGAGGAACTCGTCGCGGACGCCGTCGCCAAAGGCGCCAGGCTTGCCGCCGGGGGCAAGCGCACCGGCACGGTGGTCGAGGCAACGCTGCTCGACCATGTCACGCCAGCGATGCGCGTCTATGCGGAAGAATCCTTCGGGCCGGTCAAGCCGGTGATCCGCGTCAAGGGCGAGGAGGAAGCCATACGTGTCGCCAACGACACCGAATACGGCCTGTCGTCAGCCGTGTTCAGCCGCGACATCAAGCGAGCGATGGCTGTTGCCGCGCGCATCGAAGCCGGCATCTGCCACATCAACGGACCGACCGTCGGCGACGAGGCGCAGATGCCGTTCGGTGGCGTCAAGGGCTCGGGCTATGGCCGCTTCGGCGGCAAGGCCTCGATCGCCGAGTTTACCGATCTGCGCTGGGTGACGATCGAGGACCCTGGCCAGCACTATCCGTTCTGACCCGGTCTCGTCCCGCGGCTGACCGTGACGGTCAAACTGCCAGGGACGGCGTGAAGCGAACGCTGGCGGATTGCATCTGCCCGGGCGCCAGTACGATACAGCCGGTGTCGATGCCGCCCCGCATGCGGTTGAAGGCATCGGTGATGTTGCTGACCGGCTCGGCGCAGAAGAACGGCTGCCCCCTCGGCGTGTAGAGGACGAGGAAATCGAGCGGCGCCTCGGCCTCGATGTCCAGTTGCCGCCCCTGCTCCGGCCAGGAAATCCGGGCGCGGCGCGCCCATCCGGTGAAGACCGTGTCGAAGTCAACCTCGGACACGTCAAAGCCGATCGATGGATCGGCCCCGGCCGGGGGCAGGACGTGGCATGTGGGCAGGACCTCCGTATCCGTCTCCCACATGCCGGACACCGGCGCCTGGACATGCGTCCACGGCGTCGACGGAAAATAGGGATGGAGGCCAAAGCCAACCGGCATCGGTGCGTCCGACAGGTTGCGCACCATCATGGTCATGCAAAGTATGCCGTCAGCCAGGAAAATCTCTTGCTCGGCCTCATAGCTCCATGGCCAGGAATCGGCCGCGTGGCGATAGCGCAGGACGACCGTGCTGGCTTCGTGTGTGACAATCGTCCACGGATGACGCCAGCCATGGCCGTGCTCATGATGAGGATCGTCGGCGGTCGTGGGAAGCTGGATGGTCCGACCGGCGAATTCGAAACGGCCCTCCCTTATGCGGTTGGAATAGGGGAAGAGCGGAAAGCAGGCCATGGCGCCGGCATCGCGGCAGCTGACCGCCGCTGCATCCGCCGGGCGCAGCCAGTCCACGGCAGAGCCATTGTGCCACCACCGATACGACGCCAACGCGCCGCCGGTCGCCGGAGCAATGTCGACCGTCGCAATGCCGTCGCCGATCGAGACCAGCTCCGTGTGCCGTTCTGCAACGGCTGTGGAATTCTTTGTCATCGGCACGTCCCATCCCTTGACTCCGATCACCATAGCGATAAGACATATCATATGAATAGTATGAAGAATAAGAAATCTTTCAGCACGGCGCGCACGTCAAGGGTGGCGGTGGCGGTTTCCAGCGGCTCCACCGCGCTGCACGCAACTGTCGTCGAGCAGATCGGCTTGCGCATCGTGCAAGGTGACTTCCTGCCTGGCGAGGCGCTGCCCAACGCCGACGATTCCAGCGAGATGCTGGGGGTCAGCCGCACGGTGCTGCGCGAGGCGATCAAGGTGCTGGCCGGCAAGGGGCTGGTCGAATCGCGGCCAAAGACCGGGACACGCGTGCGCCCGCGCTCCGATTGGAATTTCCTCGATCCGGACGTGCTGTCGTGGCGCTACGCCGGCGGCGTCAGTGCCGACGATAGCCGCGCACTGTTCGAATTGCGCCGCGCCATCGAGCCGATGTCGGCGGCACTCGCCGCCCAGCGGGCCACCCGTGAGCAGATCGCCGAGATTCAGGCAGCGCTGGCTGAAATGGAAGCTGTCGTCGATGATGGCGACCGCTTCGCCAAGCCCGATCTTTTGTTCCACCAGACCATTTTGCGCATGACCGGCAACGAGCTGATCGGCTCGCTGGCGGCACTGGTCGAAACCGCGCTGGTGATGAGCTTTCGCCTTTCCAACGACAATCCGGAAGGGCAGCGCCACTCCTTGCCGCTGCATCGCGAGGTGGCCGAGAAGATCGCCACCGGTGACGCTCTCGGTGCGCAAAAAGCGCTGCTGGTGCTCATCGACAATGCCGAGGACGACGTGCGCCGCAGCGTGGAGAACCGCAACAGACGCCGCCAGGATCGGGAACAGAAATCGTGACCGAGACCAAACGTAAACTGCGGTCCGAAGCCTGGTTCGGCGGTGAAGGCAAGAACGCCTTCATGCACCGCAGCTGGATGAAGAACCAGGGCATACCGGCCGACGCTTTCGACGGCCGCCCGGTGATCGGCATCTGCAACACCTGGTCGGAATTGACGCCGTGCAACGCGCATCTGCGGGCGCTCGCCGATCACGTCAAGCGCGGTGTCTACGAGGCTGGCGGCCTGCCGCTGGAATTTCCGGTGATGTCTCTGGGTGAGAGCAACATGCGCCCCACCGCCATGCTGTTCCGCAACCTGGTCAGCATGGATGTCGAGGAATCCATCCGTGGCAATCCGGTCGACGGTGTCATCCTGCTGGTCGGCTGCGACAAGACCACTCCGGCGCTCCTGATGGGGGCCGCCTCGTGCAACCTGCCGACCATCACCGTGTCCGGCGGACCGATGCTCAACGGCAAGTTCCGCGGACAGGATATCGGCTCGGGCACCCATGTCTGGAAATTCGCCGAAGAGGTGAAGGCCGGCCGCATGCCGGTCGCCGACTTCCTCGCCGCCGAACAGGGCCAGAGCCGTTCGGCGGGCAGCTGCATGACGATGGGCACGGCCTCGACCATGGCCAGCATGGTGGAAGCCCTCGGCATCGGCATGCCGGACAATGCCGCGATCCCGGCGGTGGATTCGCGCCGAGGCGTGCTCGCCCAGCTGGCCGGACGCCAGATCGTCGATCTGGTGCGCCGCGACGTGACGATCGCGCAAATCCTCACCAGGCAAGCGTTCGAGAACGCCATCCGCGTCAATGGCGCGATCGGCGGCTCGACCAATGCGGTGCTGCACCTAATCGCTATCGCCAACCGGGTGGGCGTCGACCTCAGCCTCGAGGACTGGGATCGCCTTGGCCGCGACGTTCCGACCATCGTCGACCTGATGCCGTCGGGCCGGTTCCTGATGGAAGATTTCTACTATGCCGGGGGGCTGGCTGCGGTCATGGCGTCGCTTGATGAAGTGGGGCTTCTTCATCGCGACGTCATGACCGTGAGCGACAAGACGATCGGTGAATTGATCGACGGGGCGCCCAACTACAACCGCGAGGTGATCCGGCCGCTGAGCGAGCCGCTGACCGAGCAAGGCGGCATCTCGATCCTGCGCGGCAATCTGGCGCCCAACGGGGCGGTCATCAAGCCATCGGCGGCGACCCCGGAACTGATGCAGCATCGCGGCAAGGCCGTCGTCTTCGAGAACATCGAGCATTACTACGCGCGCATCGACGATCCGGAACTGGAGATCGACGCCTCCTCGGTGATGGTGCTGAAGAACTGCGGACCGCGTGGCTATCCAGGGATGGCCGAGGTCGGCAACATGCCGCTGCCGGCCAAACTGCTCAAGCTAGGCGTCTCCGACATGGTGCGCATCTCGGACGCACGCATGAGCGGCACCGCCTATGGCACGGTGGTGCTGCATGTGGCGCCGGAGGCCGCGGCGGGCGGCGCGCTGGCGCTGGTGCGCGATGGCGATCTCATCGAACTCGACGTCGCCGGTCGCCGCCTGGAACTGCTGGTATCGGACGAGGAACTGGCGATCCGCCGCCGCGACTGGAAGCCGCCGGCGCCGCCCGAAGGCGGCTACCAGAGCCTCTATGTCGAGCGCGTGCTGCAGGCCGACAAAGGTTGCGATTTCGACTTCCTCGTCGGCCGGCGCGATGCCGGCATTCCCCGGCATTCCCACTAGAGGCGCGAGATGACGGATCCTATCGGCAGCTATGCGACCTATCCAAGCCTTAAGGGCCGCAGCGTGTTCATCACCGGAGGCGGCAGCGGCATCGGCGAAAGCCTGGTGCGCCATTTCTGCGCGCAAGGCAGCCGCGTTGCCTTTGTCGACATGGCCGAGGAGCCGTCCCGGCGGCTCGTCGATGCGATTGCGGCGGAGGGACATGACGCGCCGCTGTTCATTCCCTGCGACCTGCGCGATGTCGAGCAATTGCAGACCGCGACCGTGCAGGCATCGCAGCGCAACGGCCCGATCCAGGTGCTGTGCAACAATGCCGGCAATGACGACCGCCATCAGACCAAGGACGTGACGGTCGCGTATTGGGACGACCGCATGGCGGTCAATCTGCGCCACCAGTTCTTCGCGGCCCAGGCGGTGCGCCCGCAGATGGCCTCGCTAGGCGGCGGCTCGATCATCAATTTCGGTTCCATTACCTGGATGGTCGGCGATCCCGATTGCCCGGCCTATGTCACCGCGAAGGCAGCCGTCTACGGCATGACGCGGGCACTGGCCCGCGAACTCGGCCCCGAGCGCATCCGCGTCAATTGCATGGTGCCGGGCTGGGTGATGACCGAACGCCAGATGCGGCTGTGGCTGAACCCGGCCGGCGAACGCCAGATCGCGGAGAGGCAGTGCCTGCCCGACCGGCTGCAGCCCTCCGATATCGCGCGCATGGCGCTGTTCCTCGCCGCCGACGACAGCCGCATGTGCACAAGCCAACAGTTCATTGTCGATGCGGGCTGGGTGTGACCCGTACGGCTTCAACGGAAGAAGGTTTTTTGATGCGTCTTGTTCAGTACACGACACTCGATGGCGACAGGCGGGTCGGCCGCGTCTCCGATGACGGCAATCACCTGCATCCGCTGGAAAAAACCGGCAGCGTGCTGGAACTCGCCCAAACGGCGATCGCCGAGGGCACGTCCATGGCGGCACTGGCCGAAAAGCGGACGAGCACGGCTGCGGTCGACTATGACGAGTTGTTGCGCGATGGCCGCGTGCTCGCCCCGGTCGACCATCCCGAGCCGGCGCGCTTCCTGGTCACCGGCACCGGCCTGACCCATACCGGAAGTGCCGCCGCGCGCAACCAGATGCATGTTCTGACCCACGGCGAAGGTGCCGAGGAATCCGATTCCCTGAAGATCTTCCGCATGGGCCTGGAGGGCGGCAAGCCTGGCGCCGGCAAGATCGGCATCCAGCCCGAATGGTTCTTCAAGGGCGTCGGCACTTGCGTCGTGCCGCCTGGCGCGGACCTGCCGATGCCGGCATTCGCCAAAGCCGGGGCCGAGGAAGCCGAGATCGTCGGGCTGTATCTCAACGGCCCGGACGGCCATCCCTATCGCATCGGCTACGCGCTCGGAAACGAATATTCCGACCACGTGACGGAGGGCGAGAACTACCTCTACCTCGCGCATTCCAAGCTTCGCTCCTGCTCGATCGGCCCCGAACTGCTGATCGGCGATCTGCCGAACGAAGTGCGCGGCTATTCCCGCATACTGCGCGACGGCACCGTTATCTGGGAGCAGGAATTCCTGTCGGGCGAGGCGCACATGTCGCACTCGATCGCCAATCTCGAACATTTTCATTTCCGCTACCCGATGCATCGCAGGGCGGGCGATTTGCATGCCTATTTCTTCGGCGCGGCGGTGATGAGCTACGCCTCCGGCGTCAAGACGGCCTCCGGCGACGAGTATGAAATCCAGGCACAGACATTCGGCAAGGCGCTGCGCAACCGGATGGTGTCGGTGCCGGACGAGGGGCTGGTCACCGTCACCCCGCTGTGACGGCGCAAGCCCGGAAATTACGGTCCACCAGAACGACAATGGGAGATTAAAAATGGGACTGAAGAAAGCGTTTCTACGACTAGCGACAATCGGGCTCGGCATCGGCCTGATGACCTCGGCGGCCTTGGCCGCGAACCTGCGCGTGCTGGCCTGGGACGGCTATGCCGACCCGGACTGGGTGAAGGACTTCACCGCGGCAACCGGCATCGGCGTCGATGTCGTCTTCATTGGCAGCGATGACGAGATCTGGGCCAAGATCAAGGGCAGCGAGGGCCAGGATTTCGATGTCTTCGCGGTCAACACCGCCCAGTTGCAACGCTACATCAAGGCCGACCTGGTGTCGCCGATCGACATCTCCAAGCTGCCCAACCAGAAGGAGGTGCTGCCGCGCTTCCGCGATCTGTCCCAGGTCAGCGGCGACACCAAGGACGGCAAGGTCTACGGCATTCCGTTCTGCTTCGATTCCATCGGGCTGATCTACGACACCGACAAGGTGAAGCCTGCACCGACCTCGATGTCGGTGCTCTGGGATCCGGCCTACAAGGGCAAGATCCTGGCCTACGACAATGGCGAGCACAATTTCTCGTTCACCGCTCTGACGCTCGGCTACAAGGATCCGTTCAACCTCAACGCCGAGCAGATGGCGGCGGTCAAGGCCAAGCTGGTCGAACTGAAGCGCAACGTGCTGAGCTTCTACACCACCGCCGATGAGGCGCAGCAGATCTACCAGAACAATGATGTTGCCCTGATCTGGGCCAATTACGGCCAGCAGCAGGTCAAGGCGCTGCAGAAGATCGGCGCCCATGTCGCCTACATCAATCCGAGCGAGGGCGCGCTGGCCTGGCTCGACAACTGGGTGATCTCCAAGGGCGTCCGCGACAATGCGGCGGCCGAGAAATGGATCGACTTCATGCTGACGAAGAAGGTCGGCGGCGAGCTCTCCGAGCGCACCGGTTTCGGCAACACCGTGGTCGAGTCGAGCAGCGCCGGCGGCAATGACAAGCTGGTCTGGCTCAACAATGTCGAGGATCCGCTCAAGCGTTCGGACCTGTGGAACGAGATCAAGGCGACGCCCTGATCCTTTCCGCGGACCCGACTTCGAAGGACCCGGCGGTCCGGACGTTCCGGACCGCCGCAGCGTGTGCGAGACCATATCATGAACCAGAACACCGACCTGCTGACGCTGCGGTCCGTCTCGAAATCCTACGGCACGGTTCCGGTGCTGCACGACATCGACCTATCGATCAAGGACGGTGAGTTCCTGACCGTGCTCGGGCCTTCTGGTTCGGGCAAGACGACCGTCCTGCGGCTGATCGGCGGGCTGGAGCCGCTGACGTCAGGCGAGATCCGCCTGGACGGCCAGGACATCAGCCGCATGCCGATCAACAAGCGGCCCTTCAACACCGTATTCCAGGATTACGCGCTGTTCCCGCACATGACCGTTTCCGGCAATGTCGGCTATGGGCTTTCAGTGCGTCATATCAAGCGCAAGGAGATCGCGCGCCGTGTCGCGGAAGCGCTGGAACTGGTGCAACTCGGGCGCTTTGCCGACCGCTTCCCGGCGCAACTCTCCGGCGGCCAGCGCCAGCGCGTCGCGCTCGCCCGCGCACTGATCTGCCAGCCGCGCCTGATCCTGCTCGACGAGCCGCTGGCCGCACTCGACCTCGAACTGCGCCGGCAGATGCAGGAGTTCCTGAAATCCATCCAGCGCGAGATCAAGACCACCTTCCTGTTCGTCACCCACGACCAGGAAGAAGCGATCGGCATGGCCGACCGGATCTGCGTCATGCAGGCCGGCCATATCCGCCAGCTCGGCACACCGCACGACCTCTACTACAAGCCGAATTGCGAATTCGTGGCGCGCTTCTTCGGCGAGAACAATCTGGTTGCCGGAAAGCTCGGGCCAGTCCAGGGCGAGCAGCGGCCGATCGAGACGGCCCTCGGGCGCCTGGTCTGTTCGATCAGCGGCCAGCCGCATCTGAAGGCCGCACCCGATGGCGCCCGCGCCTTCGCGGCGTTCCGTCCCGAGGCCTTGCGTCTTGCGGATGCGACGGACGACGGTAACCGCCTTTACGGCACCATTGCCGACCTGGCCTTTGCCGGCTCGTCGACCGTCGCCACGATCATGACGGGTGCGGATAATGCGGCGCAACGCCTGCGGCTACGCATGCCGAGCCGGATCGACGGCAGCGCGCTGAAATCCGGCGAGACGGTCTCGCTTTGCTTTGCGCCGCATGAAGGCCATCTGGTGCTGGCATGAGAAAGGCCGGCTCCATGCTGCCCAGGGATCGGCGATTGCCTCTGCTGGTGACGGTGCTGGCGTTCGCCTTGCCGGTGCTCTTCGTCCTCGTGCCGCTGGCGATCTTCCTCGTCTACAGTTTCTTCGGCGTCGACCAAGGCACGATCGTCTACACGCCGACGCTCGGCAATTATGTCAGGTTCTTCACCGACCCGATCTTCCTGCCGGTGTTCTGGAACACCATCGTGCTGTGTGTCTCGGTAGCCGTCATCTGCATCCTGCTTGCCTATCCCTCCGCCTATTTCCTGACGACGCTGAAGGGGCGCTGGCGCTATGCCTTGCTGATGCTGCTTCTGGTGCCGCTGCTGATGAGCTACGTCATCAAGATCTATGCGATCCGCAGCATCCTCGGCCTCAACGGCTTCCTCAACAAGGCGCTGGTGGCGCTCGGCATCCTGCACGAGCCGTCGACGCTTTTCGTGTTCAACATGAACGCCATCCTGCTAACGCTGAGCCTGCTTTTGATCCCCTTTGCGATCCTGCCGATCTTCCTGTCGCTGGAGCGGATACCGCAAACCTTGCTGCGCGCTTCCGACGATCTTGGCGCCAGCGGCTTGCAGACGTTCCTGCGCATCACCCTGCCGCTCAGCCTGCCCGGTGTCGCCTCGGCGGCAAGCTTCGTCTTCGTGCTGGCGATCGGCGACTTCCTGACACCGCAAATGGTCGGCGGCATCAGCGGGTTCACCTTTGGCCGCATCCTCTACAGCCAGTTCGGCACGGCCTATAACTGGCCGTTCGGCGCCGCACTCTCGGTAGCGCTGGCGATCGTCGTGATCTGCGCCATCCTCATCGGCGAACGGTTCGGGCGCAATCGGGGGACGTCGATATGAGCGCCCTGCCCCGGCCCTCCACCATCTTCCTGGCCGCCATCACGACGCTGGTCGCGGTGCTGCTCTACAGCCCACTGTTCGTGCCGATCGTGTCGTCGTTCTTCACGGTTTCACATGGCAATGTCGACTGGTCGTCGCCGACCCTCTCGACCTATGTAGCGCTCGCCGAAAATCACGACATCCTGGTCGCCTTGCGCACCACGCTGGTCGTCGGCGTCTGTACCGTCATCCTGTCGGTGGTCAGCGGAACGCTGCTGGCGCTCTATTATCACGGCCGCCGTTCCGGACGGTCGATCCTGCAGTTCATCATCTTCCTGCCGTTCCTGATGCCGCCGATCATCAGCGGCCTGGCGCTGCTGATCTTCTTCCGCGAAATCGGGCTTGAGCGCTCGCTGCTGACGGTCGTCATCGGCCATACCGTCTTTGTCCTGGCGATCGTCTACCGCACCGTGCTGATGCGGCTGCAGTCGATGAGCCGTACGCTGGTCGAAGCGTCCTACGATCTCGGCGCGACGGGCTGGCAGACCTTCTGGCGCATCATCCTGCCCAACCTGTCTAGCGCCATGGTCGGCGGCGCCATCCTGGCTTTCGCCCTGTCTTTCGACGAGACGATGATCACCATCCTGGTCACCGGCACGCAGAGCACGCTGCCGGTCCGGCTGTGGGCGATGATGCGGCTTGGTTTCTCACCCGACATCAACGCGCTGGTGGCGCTGATCCTGATGTTCACCGTGCTGCTTTGCGTGCTCGCCGCCCGTTTTCTCATCCCCAGGCAGATGGCGACGGAACGGAGTTGAGTTGACGGGCAACCGTCATCGGCCAAGTCACGGCTGGTTGAGATCGAAGACCCGCCCGCGATTCAGAATATTCTTCGGGTCGAGTGCCGTCTTCAGCCGCCGCATCGCGGCGATCTCGGCGTCGCTGCGCACCAGATGCAGCCACTGCTTCTTGTCGAGGCCGATGCCGTGCTCGGCTGACACGCCGCCGCCCGCCGCCGCCACGCCGCGATAGACGATGACGTAGGCCGCCGCCGGATCCACCGTCAGCACCTGGTAGTGCAGATTGCCGTCGCCGAGATGGCCGAAGACATAGATAGCGGCGGCATGGTCGATGGCATGGATGGCGGCGTCCGTTTCCTGCAGGAACGCTCCCATGCGCGCCAGGGGGATGCTGATGTCGACACTGATCAGGCCTTTGATCGAAAACAGGACGCGGTTAGCGTCCTCGCGTACGTCCCACAGCGCCCGGAACTCGCGCGGCGACTGCGAGACGACGACATCGTCGACCACGCCGTCCTCGACCGCCTGCATCAGAACCTCGGCGAAGCGCTCGCCGTCGCGTTCGGGCTCGCTGCCCTGGATCTCGGCCAGCACGTAGACGGGAGAGCCCGCCGGCAAAGGTGCCGGCATGGCCATGCTGGCAGCCATGACGTCATAGAGCGGCGCGAAGTTTACCTCATAGGCGGACAGGAGCGGGCCGAGCTTTTGCCGCAGCAGCCCGAGCAAGGTGATCGCCGCGTCCAGCGAAGGCAGCGCGCAGAATGCGTTCACCTCCGATGCCGGTTTTGGATGCAGCCTCAGCGCGGCGCGCGTGACGACGCCGAGAGTCCCTTCCGCGCCGATGAAGAGTTGGCCGAGGTCGTAGCCGGAATTGTCCTTGGGCAGGCCTTTCAGCGAGGTCAGCACACTGCCATCGGCAAGCACGGCCTCCAGCCCCAGCACCTGCGCCCGGTACATGCCGAAGCGCAGCACACGGATGCCGCCGGCATTGGTGGAGATGTTGCCACCGACCGTTGCCGAGCCGCGGGCACCGATGTCGACGCCGAACATCAGCCCGGCGCCGTCCGCGGCTTCCTGCACGGCCTGCAGTGTCGCGCCGGCCTCGGCGATGATGCTGCCGGCTTGACTGTCCGGCACGGCGAGACCGCTCATGCGCTCCAGCGACAGCACGATCTCGCCCGGCTGGACGCGTGCACCTCCGGCCAGCCCGGTGCGTCCGCCCTGGATCACGACCGGCTGGCCGACAGCGTTGCACCCGGCAAGCGCGGCCGCGACACCGACGGTATCGCGCGGACGCAGCACCACTTCGGGAAGCACGCCCAGCTTGCCGTCGGGATCGTCGCGATAGCGCTGGTCGACATCGGAGCCGGCGAGAACGCCGCCGGCGCCCAGCCGATCGCCGAGAGCGGACAGAAGTCGTTGCGTTTCAGGCGACATTGGGTTCAGGCGCCTGCGCGGCGAAGCGCACCGTCTGCTTCCGACGACGGGTTGGCCCGATGACTATTCCTGTCCGACACGCTCGCCACCCCTCAATTGCAGCCGGCCGATCCTATTCTGGATCGCCTGCCGTGCAAGCAATATCGGCCTGCCCCAGCCGATGCCGGCATCGATCGCGGTTAAGCGGGATAGATGCCGGCGGCACTGACCTCTGAAGCTTGGCCTACTGAAGCTTGGCCTGCAGCGCGTTGACGTCGTCGGTGGTCATTTCACCGTCCGTGGTCACCTTGCCGTCGACGATCTTCCATAGCCGGAAGGGGCCAGTGATGTCGCCATACTTGTCGAAGGCGACCGGACCGATGACACCTTCATAGCGGATCGGCTTGCCGTCCTTGATCAGGCCGAGCGCCTTGGCGAACTCGTCCTTGCCGGCGAAGATCGGCGTGCCGGCCGGATCGACGGCCTTGTACATGGCGTCCTTGATCTTGGCCGGATCCTCGGAGCCGGCAATGGCGATGGCCAGCCCGACGATGGCACCGGCATCATAGGAGCGATCGGCCGCCGGGTTGGACGGCTCGATGCCGGAGAACGCCTTGTAGTTCTTCATGAAGTAATCGGTGGAAGCCGTCGGGCTGGTGCCGGACGACGTGCCATAGGCATCCTTGAGATAATCGGCGCCGACGGACTCGATGAAATCTGGGCTGTTCATGCCGTCATTGAGCAGGAATTTCTGCACGCCGCCTTGCGAAATCCAGGTGCGGGCAACGGTTGCGCCGTCGACCGGCGTGCTGACCAGATAGAGCCCGTCCGGTTCGCCGGCCATGGCGGCCGTGACTTCCGAGGCATAGCTCGACTGCTTCTCGTTGTAGGGCGTGTCGGAGACGATGGTGCCGCCCAGCGCTTTGTAGGCGCGCGAGAATTCCGCCACCATGTTGACACCAAAGTCGTTGTTGACATGGATGATCGACAGCTTCTTGAAACCCTTGTCGATGGCGTATTTGGCGGCGGCGACGCCCTGCAGCGCATCGGACGTGATGGTGCGGAAGAAGATGCCGTTGGTCTTGCCGTCACGGCCGAGCGCCGTCAGCGTCGGCGAGGACGAGGCCGGCGACACCTGGACGATCTTGGCCGGCGCGGTGACCGAGGTCAGGATCGGGATCGAGACCGAAGAGATGATGCCGCCGATGATCACCGGCACCTTCTTGACCTGCACCAGTTGGGTCGCCGCGTCGACGGCGATATTGCCCTGGCTTTGGCTGTCACGCGTATCGGTGGCCAGATCGCAGCCGCGCACGCCGCCCGCTTCGTTGATGTCGCGAAAAGCCATTTCGACCGACTTGGCGCCGGCCTGGCCGTATTCGCCGGCCGGACCAGTCAGTTCCATGACGAGGCCGACGGTGATCTTGCAGTCGGCGGCCTGCGCGGCACCCGCCAGCGTCACGAGAGCAAGTGCCGTGGTGAGTTGGAGTATCGTCTTTCTCATTGTTGTTCCCCTTTCGTTACTCGACTCTAATTTGATCTGTGGAGCCTGTTCAGCGTTCCGGCACCTGCAGCCAGGTTTCATGCAGATGTCGCCATTCGACGCCGTTGGGCGCCGATGAACTGGTGGTAAAGACAGCGCTCGACTGGCGCCGGCTATGCTTGCCGCAACGCAACTGCGCCTCGACGTAGAGGACCACGATGGTGTCTTCGTCCTGCCAGCCCGCCCGGATATCCTCGATCGAAATGGCAAAACCGTCGTCGCAAGTGGCGCGGCTGGAGCGGACGTGATCGATGACGGCGACGCGATCAAGCACATGGCCGTCCGGTGCGACCATGGTGAAACCGTGAGCCATGACCCGCTCGAAGCGCGAAAAATGCACCGTGTCGGCGCGCGCCGCGACGAACCAGTCGACGAAGAAGCGATGCAGGCCGATGACCTCGGCGCTGGCCTTTGAAAACAGTGTCGCGTCGACGGCGCTCATGTGCGGCCCGCATTCAGATTGTAGTGCATGATCGAACCGTGGCGGCCATGGCGGTCGCGCTCCAGCGTGTAGACGTCACCCAGGGGGCCTTGGCTTTGCGCGATCACAGCCTCGATCTTCGCCCGGTCATTGGCGTCGAGTGCGATGTCCATGATTTTCGCATTGGCCAGTGCGTGGGCCTGGTTGCGGGCGCCGACAATCACGGCGGCGACCCGCGGCTGTTCCAGCACCCAGGCGCTGGCGATGGTGGCGATGTCGACGCCGTGTCGATCACCGACGGCCTTGAGCGCCCGAAGCAGTTGCTGGAACAGGTCCCAGCCGCCGAAATCGTCGATGATCAGCTTGTATTTGACCAGCGAGCGGTTTTCGAGCGGCATGGCGGGTTCGGCCGCGCCAAGCCATTTGTCGCTGAGGAAGCCGCCAGCCACTGAACCATAGCAGAGGAAGTTGACACCATTCTGCCTGGCGAGTGCCGCAAGGCTGTTGGCGGGCCGCTGGTCGAGCACCGAGTATTGCAGCTGCTGGCTGACCAACGGGATGCCGGCGGCAAGGATTTCGGCAAGCCGCGGCGTGTCGAAATTGGTGGTGCCGAGATTGCGCACCTTGCCTTCCAGCCGCAGTTCATTGAGCCAGCCCATCGCCTCGACATAGCGAGGCTGCTCGTAGTCCCACCAGTGGAACTGCACGAGGTCGATACGCTCGGTCTTCAGCCGCCGCAGCGACTGGTCTACGATGCCCCTGATGTAGTCGCGGCTGATGCCGGCCAGTCGTTCGAGGTCGGGCACCAGCTTGGTATGCACCTTCATTTTCGCGGCGACATCGAGGCCACGCTCGCTGGCCAGCCGCAGGCGCGCGGCGCCGATCAGTTCCTCGACGCCGGTGTAGATGTCGGCACAGTCATAGGTCCAAATCCCGGCATCGAACGTGGCGATCAGATCGGCCACTGCCTGACCGCGGTCGATCGCGCCGTGACCACCGGCGAGTTGCCAGCCGCCGCGGATGACGCGCGAGATCGTGTAGCCGGGGCCGAGTTCGAAAGTCTTGGCGATCATTCCTGGTCATTCTCCTTCGGCAGCGGCACCGCCGTGGTTTGCGCATGGCTGAATCGCCGTTTGCCGGTCCTGACGATCCGCAGCCGGCTGGCGCAATTGGGATCGGGACAGGCGATCTCGGCGTCCGAGGTCATCCAGTCATTGCGGTCTGTCGGGCGCTGCTTTGCCGCCAGCAGCGGCAGCACTGCGGCGAGCGAATAGATCGAGAAGGCCTGCCCCGCCGGCATCGACAGCATCTCGCCCTTGAGTTCGAAATAGTCGCCTGACCTGGCGCCGCAATAGATCGGCTTGCCCTCGGGAATGACCGCCTCGACGCGAAGATCGAAGAGCTCGAAACTGTCATCGGCCATGTCAGGCCTCCACCAGGCTGAAGGTGATGTCGCAGGCGCCGTTGCGACGGATCACCCCGCATGCGGCGGCGAACTGGTCGCGCTCGCCGGCGCGCACTTGCGCCACCACGCTGCCGGCCAGCCAGCCGATCGGGAACAGCAGCCGCGCGCCCTGGCCGTAGAACAGGCCTATATCGAAGATGGCATTGGGATTGCCGCCCCACATGCGCGGCGGCACGTAGGACAGCACGATGTCGCCGGGCTGCGGCGTCAGTGTCGCGTTCTCCGCCGGCAACGGCCTGGCATAGGCCTGACCTTCGAGATCCGCCGATGGAACCGGGCAGGAAATCTCGGGCCCGGTCCACATGGCATGGATGCCGGGGACGACGCGCGTGGCGGTGAGATACGCCTGGAGAAAGGCGGTGTTTTCCGGCGCCTTTTCGGGCAGCAAAAGCGCCGTCACGGAAAGGTTCGAGCGCGGCTCGGTGATCCTGATGGCTGGCTTGTTCATGTCAGCTCTTTCGTGGATTGAAGCTTGTCGCGCAGGTAAGCGAAAGGCCGGCTGATATCGGCCACCAGTGCCTCGCGCGCCGCCTGCGCGTCCTGGCTGGCGAGAGCCGCGACGATGCGGCGGTGATAGTGCGCGGTGTCGACTTCGCCAGCGTCGGAAAAGGCGTAGATGGCAACGCGTATGCAAGGCCCCGATTGCAGCCACAGGCTCTCGATCATCGGGATCAGCACGGCCGAGCCGCAGCAGCGGTAGATCTCGAAATGAAAGCTCTGGTTGAGCGTCGCCTCGCGGTCGATATCCTTTTTGTGCTTCAGCGCACGCATCTCGTCCCACTCGCCGAGCATGGCTTCGATCGAAGCGATCTGGCGCTGGCTCATGCGCGTGGCGGCAAGCGCGATCGCTTCGCCTTCGATGAGCGATCTGGCGCGCAGAAGGTCGTCGATGCGTTCCAGCGTGATCGGCGGTACGCGCACTGAGCGATTGGGCAGCGCCTCCAGCGCCTTTTCCGTGATCAGCCGTCCGAGCGCTTCGCGCACCGGCATGGTGGAGGTCACCAGGGCATCAGCGAGGCCACGGATGGTCAGCACCTGGTTCGGCTCGAACAGGCCACCGATCAGAGCCCGGCGGAGCTCGGAATAGACGCGATCCTGCACCGTCTCGCGGCCGACCGGCGTAAGCTGGGCCGCGATCGTTTCATTGTTTCGCTCGATGGCAGCCTTTTGCATGGCATTCCCGGTCTGGCCCGTTTTCGGCTTGCGGATGAAATTAAAGCCGAATAGCGTGATCAAAGCAAGTGTGATCACAAATCAAAAATCAGGAGACGACCATGATCGTCTTCGGCCAGAGGGTTTGATGAGCGAGGCAGCCGAACGGCAGGGGAAGGAGACCCGCGCACCGGTTCTGACAGCACGAAACGTCGTCAGGCGGTTTGGCGGCCTTGTCGCCGTCAACGACGTCTCGTTTGATGTCAAAGCGGGCGAGATCCTCGGCCTGATCGGACCGAATGGCGCCGGCAAGACGACGATGTTCGATCTGCTCGCCGGCAGTATATTGCCGACCAGCGGCGACATCCTGCTCAACGGCACGCGCGTCTCCGGCGAGGCCGCTCATCTGCGCATCGGCCGCGGCCTTGGCCGCACCTTCCAGATCCCGCGCCCACTGCCCAATCTGACGCTGATCGAGAACATCATGCTGGCGGCGCAGGGCCAGGCCGGCGAAAAACTGCTCGCCAATTTCGTCACGCCCTGGCGCGTGGCAGCGCAGGAAAAGGCGGCCAGGGCAAAAGCGTTGGCGCTGCTGGAACTCGTCACCCTCACCCACCTCGCGCATGAGCCGGCGCGCGTACTTTCCGGCGGCCAGCGCAAATTGCTCGAACTCGCCCGCGTCATGATGGCCGACCCGGCGATCATCCTGCTCGACGAGCCTGCGGCCGGCGTCAACGCAACGCTTCTGGAAGTCATCATCGACCGCATCCGCGACATCAATGGGCGCGGCATCACCTTCCTGCTGATCGAGCACAATATCGACATGGTGACGCGGCTCTGCCACCGCGTCCTGGTCATGGCGGGCGGGCAACTGCTCAGCGAAGGCACGGCGGAAGAAGTCGCACGCGACCCGCGCGTCGTCGAAGCCTATCTCGGAGGCACGGCATGAGCGAAACCGTCCTCGACGTCCGCGATCTCGAGGCCGGCTACGAGCCGGGCGTGCCGATCGTGCGCAGGGCCTCGATCACCGTCAACAAGAGCGAGATCGTCGTCGTCCTAGGGCCCAATGGCGCCGGCAAGTCGAGCTTCATCAAGGCTATCGCCGGCCTCGTCCCGATCACCGGCGGCACGGTGTTCCTGGACGGCAAGGACATCACCGCCGCGCCCGCCCACACCATGGTGCGGCTCGGCCTGGCCTTCGTACCGCAGACCGAGAACATCTTCCCGCTGATGTCGGTCGAGGACAATCTCAAGGTCGCCTGCGGCATCCTCCAGCGCCGCGAAATCCCCGCGCGTATCGACGAGATGTATGCCGCCTTCCCCGACCTCGTGCGCCAACGCCGCACCGCCGCGGGCAATCTGTCGGGCGGGCAGCGGCAGATGCTTGCCGTCGCACGCGCCCTGGTCGTCCATCCCAAGGTGCTCGTGCTCGACGAACCGTCGGCCGGCCTGTCGCCGAAATTCGTCTCGATGGTGTTCGAGATGCTGGCCGGCATCCGCAAATCCGGCGTCACCATTCTCCTGGTCGAGCAGAATGCAAAGGCGGCACTGGCCATCGGTGACCGCGCCTATGTGCTGGTCGAAGGCAGGGATCGACACGAGGGCATTGCTTCCGAATTGTGGAATGATCCGGTCGTTGCCGAACTCTATCTCGGCCAGCGCCCTCTTGGCGCACAGAGGACGGGGCATGCGGCGAGAGGAGGCACGGCATGAGCCTGCAATTCATCGTCGACGGATTGCTGACCGGCTCGATGATCGGCCTCGGCGCCATCGGCGTGACGCTCACGTATTCGATCCTGCGCTTTTCGAACTTCGCCCATGGCGACTTCATGGCCTGGGGCACTTATGCCACCTTGGCCGTCGTCAGCGCCATTGGCGCGACCTTCGGCAAGGTGGCGCCGATCGCGCCGCTTTCCTTCGGCTGGCCACTGCTAGTTGCCCTGGTCGTCGGCATGGCGTTCACTGCTTTGCTGGCGCTGCTACTCGACAGAGTGTTGTTCTCGCGGCTGCGCTCACAGGGGCAAGCCATCATCGTGGTGATGGCGAGCTTCGGCGCCTCGATGGCGCTGCGCAGCCTGCTCGAATTCACCTTCACCTCGCGTCCGACCTATTTCAGCCGAGCGATCCAGATCGCCATGCCGGTCGGCTTCGGCATCCGCATCACCCCCGACCAGATCGCGCTTCTGCTGTTGACCGCCGTGCTGGTGCTCGGCGTGCACCTGTTGATGACGCGAACGCAGACCGGCCGCTCCATGCAGGCGCTCAGCCAGAACGCGGCGCTGGCCCGCATCGTCGGCATCGACGTCGCCAGCGTGGTGCGCGTCACCTGGGTGATCGGCGGTGCGCTCGCATGCGTCGCCGGCGTGATGATCGGCATTCTGGTGCAGATCCGCCCGTTCATGGGCTTCGACATGCTGTTGCCGATGTTCGCCGCCGCCATCCTTGGCGGCATCGGCAGCATTCCGGGCGCTGTGCTCGGCGGCCTGATCATCGGGCTCGCCGAAGCCGGCGCGGTGCAGTTGATCGGCGCCGAATGGCGCGCCGCCGTCTCCTTCATAATCCTGATGGCGGTGCTGTTCGTGCGGCCGATCGGCCTTTTTGGTGTGAGGGAACGCTGATGGACCTGCTTGGCTACGGCGCCTTCTTCCTGACCACCGCGCTGATCTTTTCGCTGGTCACGCTGGGGCTCAATCTGCAGTGGGGGCTGACCGGCCTGTTCAATGTCGGGCTCGCCGGCTTTGTCGCCATCGGCGCCTACACCTCGGCCTTGCTGACGACACCGGACGATGCGGCGCGCCTCGGTGGCTTCGGCCTGCCGATCCTCGTCGGATGGCTGGGCGCAATGGTCGTCGGCGGCATTGCGGCCGCCCTGACCGGGATGGCAACGCTGCGTCTCAGGTCAGACTATCTGGCGATCACCACGTTCGGCGTCGCCGTCGTCGTGCAACTGGTGGCGCTCAACGCGCAGAAGCTCACCGGCGGGCCGTTCGGCATCGGTTTCATTCCGCGCCCCTTCGGCGGCCTTGCCGAGACGCCGCTGCTGTTCAACCTGTCCAACCTCGCCGTCGTCTGCGTGGTCACGCTCATCGCCTATCTCGCTTTGGAGCACCTGGCGCGCAGCCCCTGGGGACGCGTGCTGAAGGCGCTGCGCGAGGACGAGCGAGCGGCGATTTCGCTGGGCAAGAGCGCGCGCTTCTACCGCGTCCAGGCCTTTGCCGTCGGTGGCGCCATCATGGCGCTGGCCGGCGCGCTGCAGGCGCATTTCACCGGCTTCATCGCGCCCGACAATTATTTGCCGATCCTTACCTTCCAGGTCTGGGTCATGCTGATCGTCGGCGGCTCGGGCAGCAATCTCGGCGCCGTCATCGGCAGCATCCTGGTGTGGGGGATATGGGCCGGGTCCGGCACACTGACCAGCGTGCTGTTCGCGCCGGAGCAGCAGGCGCGTGCGGCCTCGCTGCAGATCGTCGCCATCGGCGTCATGCTCTGCGTCATCCTGCTGCTCCGGCCGAACGGATTATTCGGCGACAGGCCAAGGCGCCCGGGCAAGCGGGCGAAGGTGAACGCGGCCAACAGCAGTTCGAACTCATGAATGCGATCCAGCAGGAGGCGCATGGCGCTTCGCTCTGGCATGCCGTCAGCCGCGATCGCCGCGACCGGTCGGCGCTGCACGACTGGATCAATGTCGATCTCGCCATTGTCGGTGGCGGCTTTTCCGGCCTTTCAACCGCGCTGCACGCCGCAGGGAAAGGACTTTCCGTTGCTGTTCTCGAGGCCGAAATCATCGCCTGGGGCGCGACAGGTCGGAACGCCGGATTCGTCGTGCCGAACTTTGCCAAGATGGACCCGGACAACATCCTTGCGCATCTCGGCCCCGAGCATGGCGAGAGGCTGGTCGATTTCGCCGCCGGCAGCGCCGACCTCGTCTTCGACCTGATCCGTCGGCACGGCATCGATTGCGACGCCGTGCAAAACGGATGGATCCAGCCGGCGCACTCGCCCGCGGCCTTCGAGAAGGTCAAATCACGGACCGAGCAATGGGCGCGGCGCGGCCGACCGGCTGTCACGCTGGATCGGCAAGAGGTCGAAGCGCTGACGGGCGCGCGTGGCTATATCGGAGGCTGGATGGACCGTTCGGGTGGCGTGCTCAATCCGGTCGCCTATGCGCGCGGTCTGGCCGATGCGGCGCAGACGGCCGGCGCGCGCCTCTTCGAGCACACGCGCGTCACCGCGGTCGATCGCGTGGCCGATGGCTGGACGCTGAAAACGCCGTCGGGCTCGGTGCGCGCCGGCAAGGTGCTGATCGCCACCAACGCCTATGGCGGGCCGCTCAATCCGCTGCTGCGGCGAACCTATTTGCCGCTGAAGGTTTTCCAGGTCGCGACCGAGCCCCTGCCGCGCGAAGTGCGCACGCGTTTGCTTCCTGGCGGGCAAGGTGTCGGAGATACCAGGCGCAATCTCTTCACCTTCCGTTTCGATGCCGACAACCGGCTGATCACCGGCGGGATGCACATTCTGAGCGTCGGCGCCGACACGCGCGTGCCGCGGACAATCTGGCGACGGCTTGGCCATCATCTCGGCCTGCCAGACCTGCCGCCGCTCGCCTATGGCTGGTCGGGAATGGCCGCGGTCGAACCGGACTTCCTGCCGCATTTGCTGGACCTCGGGCCGGGCCTGATCGCCGGCCGAGCCTGCAACGGACGCGGCATTGCCATGACGACGGCGATGGGCAAGGTGCTGGCCGACTGGGCCGTCGGAACCGAGGCGCGTGACTTGCCGCTGCCGTTCGCGCCGCCGGCGCCGATCCCGTTCCACGCCTTGCTGCGGCACGCTCCCAACATGCTGCTCGGCTGGAGCATGCTGCGCGATCGGCTGGACGAGACGGGCAGGCCTCCCCAAGCAACCGCCTGATCAGGCCGTCGTGCGAAGATTTTCGGAGAGAACCGCGGCCGCCACCGCGATGTCCTGTTCAAGGGAAACCCGGACAGCAGGGCCATCGGCCTGCTCCAATGCAGCAACAGTCCTGCGATGTGCGTCGTTCGACCGCGGAATGTAGCGATCGGCCTGCATCAGCAGCTTCAGATAAGGCCCGACGCGACCCCAGAGATCGCGGATCATATTGAGCAGTATCGGCGCGCCGGCATGTTGGTAGATGGCGAAGTGGAACGCCTCGTTCAGCGAGAGGTAGGCCCTGTTATCGCCGGCCTCGATGGCGCGCTGCATGCCGGCCAGCGTCGCCTGTATATCGGCCAATCCGCTTTCGCTGATCCGCGTGGCTGCCATCTCACCCGCCAGCCCTTCGACGGCTATGCGTATCTGGGTCAGTTCCTCGAAGGCGGGGGCCGACAGCAAGGGCACGATGACAGAGCGGTTGTTCTGCATCTCGAGCAGCCGTTCGGCCACCAGCCTTTGCAGCGCCTCGCGGATCGGTGTGGTCGAGATACCGAAGGTTTCGGCAAGCTTGCGGATAACGAGGGTCTGGCCCGGGCTGAAGCCGCCTGAAATCAATTCCTGCTTGAGCGCGCCATAGGCGCGGTCATTGAGGGTCTGATGTTCGAGCTTCAGCATGCGCGGCCCGCTCCGATCACCAGTTCGACAGTGCGCGGTCGAGTGTCTCGGCCAATTGCTCGGCATTGTCCCTGGCGAACGGCAGAGGCGGCCTGATCTTCAGCACATTGCCGCGTGGACCGCAGGACGAGATCAGGACGCCATCCTCGCGCATGGCTTCGACGACCGCCGACGTCTTGCTGGCGGCCAGCGCCTCGTCGCCATCGGCTGTCAGTTCAACGCCGAAATAGAGGCCGTTGTGCCTGACGTCGCCAACCATGCCGTGCCGGGTTTGCAGTGCGTCCAAAAGGTCGCCCGTATAGGCGCCGACATTGCGTGCATTCTCGATCAGCCCCTCGCCTTCGATCACCTCGAGCACGGCGATGCCGACAGCCGCCGCGACCGGATTGCCGCCGAAAGTGTTGAAATAGCCGGTGTTGGAGCCGAAGGACGAAACGAGTTGCGGCCGCACGAGCACCGCACCCATCGGATGCCCGTCACCAATCGGCTTACCCATGGTGACCATGTCGGGCTCGAGGCCATAATTGGCGAAGCCCCACATGCCCTGGCCAAGGCGGCCGAAGCCGGACTGGACCTCGTCGGCAATGACGATGCCGCCGGCGTTCCTGACGTGATCCGCCGCCTCGCGCATGACGGAAGCGTCGGGAAAGAAGATGCCGTCGCTGGAAAAGGCCGAGTCGAGCAGCAGTGCCGCCGGGCGGATGTCTTGCGCGCGCATATCCTCTATGGCGGCGGCGACATTCCTGGCGAAATCATGCGCGGCACGGCCATGGTCGCGGAACGTGTCGGGCGCTTTCACGGTCCGGTGGTGCGCCGGCACGCCTTTTGCCCCGACCGCCGCCGGCGACAGCTGCGCCGTCGCGATCGTGGCGCCGTGATAGGCAAAGTCGGTGATGATGACGCCGGTACCGCCGCTCGAATGCTGGGCGATGCGAATGGCGAGATCGTTGGCCTCGCTGCCGGTGCAGGTGAACATCGCATGGCCGAGATGGGCCGGGACGGTGCCGAGCAATTTCTCCGCGTAGTCGAGAATGATCTCGCTGAGATAGCGCGTGTGCGTGTTGAGCGTGGCGGCCTGACCCGACAGCGCCTCGACGACGCGCGGATGGCAGTGCCCGACCGAGGCGACATTGTTGTAGGCATCGAGGAATTTGCGGCCCTGCGCGTCGTAGAGCCAGACGCCGCTGCCGCGCACCAGATGGATCGGGTTGCGGTAGAAGGCGCGGTAGGTCGGCCCGAGCAGCCTGGCGCGGCGTTCGAGCAGCGCGCGCTCGGAGGCTGTGGCGTCGGCATTTGGCGAGGACTGGGACACGAGTATCTACTCCGGATTGGAATGGTCGAGGAAATAGTGGCGGGCGTCCGCGGATGACAGCCCATCCAGCCGTTCGAGCGAGGTCCAGACCTCCGCGGCGTGGCGCAGGACATAGTCGCGTTTGGCCGGGAACCGCTCCGCCTGCCACGTCGTGATGTTCACGATGAGCGCAAGGCGGGCGCGGATCAGATTGAAAAGAATGCCGATTTCTTCGACCTCGAGCGGCTGCACCGATTGATAGCCGGCAACGAAGCGCGCGGCCGGCGCCAGTGGATGGCCCTCCGCCGGCCAGCGATAGACGGCGCCGATGGCGAGATCGCAGATCAGCGGCGAATGGATCATGTCACCGAAATCGAGGATGCCGCCCACCACCTCCGGCCGCGACGCGTCCATCACGACATTGTAGGTGTTCATGTCGTTGTGGACGATCTGGGCGCGAAGTTTCGGGATTACTGGCGCCGCATGCTCCTCGAATGCGTCGATCGCACGCTCGACAATGGCGCGCCGGCCACCGTCAACGATATGCGCCATCATCGGCCGTGTCTTGGCGACCTTTCTGATATCCCAGAGCAAGTCGCTGCCGGCCGCCGGATGAAAGAAGCCGCGCAGCGCCCGGCCAAGCCGGGCGAGGAAAATGCCGAGATTGCGATCCTGCGCGGCCGATGCCGGCGAGCGCGACAGCAACTGGCCGGGGAGATAGCTGACCAGCCGGATGATGCGCGGCGCCGATCCACTGAGGCTGACCATGAATTGCGCATTGCCTTCAAGGCTCCTGCGCACCAAGGGAACCGGCAATGTGGGATCGACCGCCAGGATATGATCGAGCGCCTTGTTCTGGAAATCGGTGAAGCCGGCCTCTTCCGCCGGATGGGAAACCTTGAGGACGAACTCGCCCTCGCCTTCGGTCCGGATATGGAAATTGTGATCGCGCTCGCCGGGCAGCGGACGCGCGGTGCCGATGAGGCCATAGTGCCGGCGCAAGATGGCAAGCGCCTCGGCGATAGAGACATCTGGCGCGTCCTTGGCAAGCGTCTCGCCGAAACCGTCAGGCACGGCCGCATTCATGATCCGGCCTCCGGATCGATCGGCTCGAGGCCGCACCAGTCGGCGATGAACAACGCAATGGTCTGCGTAACCTTGCGCACCGAATCGAGATCGACGGCCTCGTCATAGCCATGCGGCATGCGGCAGATCGGGCCGTAGACGATCGCCGGCGTGTCGGCATAGAGGCCGAAGAAGCGCGCATCCGTCGTCGCCGAGGTGACGTGTTCCGTCAGCGGCTCGCCCCACACGGCGGTATGGCTGCGCCGCAGCACGGCTTCCATCTCGTCGGCGCCCTCCAGCACGTAGCCCTCGGCCATGAAACCATTGTAGCTCATCTTGGGCGGGCGATTGGCCAGGAACGGATCGGCGCGCGCCGCGTCGGCGATGCAGGCTTCGAGTTCGGCCTTGGCATCCTCGAGCTTCTGGCCCGGATAGGTCGCTACCCGCATCTCGAAGACGCAGCGCGCCGGAACACTCGATGCCCATTCGCCGCCTTCGATCTTGCCGAGGTTGAAGCGGATCGGATGCGGGTGATTGCAGAAATGCGGATCATCGACCTTGCGCGCATTCCAGACGATTTCGAGCTGCTTCAGCGCCTGGATGATGACGAACGCCTTTTCGATGGCATTGGCGCCGGCCGAGAAAGCGCCGGAGGCATGCTGCGGATCGCCGTCGACCTCGACCCTGAACCAGATCGGCCCGACCTGCGCCCGCATCAGTCGCGGTTCCAGGGGTTCGGGAATAAAGGCGGCGTCGGCGCGGTAGCCGCGCTGCAGGCAGGCGAGCGCGCCATTGCCGGTGCACTCCTCCTCGACCACCGACTGGAGGTAAACATTCGCGGCCGGCCGATAGCCGAGGCCGCGCAAGGCGGCGAGCGCATAGAGACAGGCCGACAGGCCGGCCTTCATGTCGCCGGCGCCGCGCCCGTGCATCCAGCCATCCTCGATCGCCGGATCGTAGGGGTCGCGCACCCAGCGGTCGAGCGGTCCCGTCGGCACCACGTCGATATGGCCATTGAGGATCAGCGAGCGGCCGGTGGCGTTTCGCGGCGTATGGGTGGCGACGACATTGAAGGCATCGTCATAGGAGACCGCAACCGGTGAAAACCCAGGCAGGTCGCGGATCGCGTCGACATCGACACGCCACATGTCGACCGCATAACCGTCGGCCTCGTAAGCGGCGGCCATGAAGGATTGCGCGGCGTGCTCCTCGCCGCGCTGGGAGGGAAAGCGCACAAGGTCCGCCAGGAAAGCGACTTGCCGCGCGAAGCCGTCATCAACCGCATGCAAAATGGCTTCGTCGGCAATTCGCTCAGGCATGATATTCCGCTTTCCCATGAATGGTGTATCATATCTCATATGCCATTTTCTCAAAAGGCAAAGAGACAGGTCGGGCCAAAACTATGGCCCAACGCGGGAACCCCTTGGCATGCGGGCGCATAGTTGGCATCAGCTTGCTGTATGCCAGCGAGGCTGGATAGCAGAGATCGAGGACAGATGCTGGTCACCGAAGGCCCATTGCCGGATGAAGTCACCGATCTCTCTCCCGGTTACCGGCGCGTGCCGGCCGGCAAGATCGTCAATGCCGTGACGTGGATGGAAGCGCGCGCGCCAGTGCCAGGTCTCGCCCAACCCCTGGCAATGACCCGGATCACCAAGCCCGACAGTGCCGCCTACCGCACGATCTTCCTCGAGATCGGCGCTCCCTGGCTCTGGGATCGCGCCGCCGAAATGTCCGAGGCTGAGATCACCTCGCATTTCGCCGACCCGCGCCAGCATCTCTACTACGGCCATGATGAAAGCGGCGACCACGTCGGCATGGTCGAATTCCGCGTGGCGGACGGCAACGAGATCGAGATCACCTATTTAGGACTGTTCCCCGCCTTGACCGGCCGAGGCCTCGGCAAGCGGCTCATGGCCGGCGCGCTCGACCAGGCATGGCGCCTCGGTCCCGGCCGCATCTGGCTGCACACCAGCAGCATCGATCATCACAGCGTCATCGGCTTCTACCGGGCTTGCGGGTTTGAACCCTATGCCGCCGGATTCGAAATAACCGACGATCCCCGGATCAAGGGGACCCTGCCGCGCGATGCGGCCCCGCAGATCCCGTTGATCACGACGGAATGGGTGCCCGGCGCCAGATGAGACCGTCTTCGCAACCCGCCGGCCTTTCATCGTCTCACCATCGCCGGTGGGTGCGGCGCGAAAGCATCCTGTCGAGGCTGGAGCGACATGTCGACACGCGCATCGTGCTGTTCGCCGCGCCCGCCGGCTTCGGCAAGTCGACGACGATGGCGCAATGGGCGGCGGAAGTCGTGCGCCACGGCCGGCTGACCGCCTGGCTGTCCTGCGAGACGACGGACAATGACGAAGGCGCCTTCCTGTCGCATCTGGTGGGCGCGCTGCGCCATCTCGTCCAGAACCCGGCCGAACTCGACCTCGCCTTCCAGTCGAGCCCGATCCCGCAGCTCGACGTCGTGCTTGCGGCACTGGTGGCGGGCTTTGCGGCGCGCGACGCCGAGATCACCCTGTTCTTCGACGACTACCACGTCATCGACGCGCCACCGGTGAAGCGGTTCATGGAGCGGCTGACCCGGCAGGCGCCCGCCAATGTTGCCTTCGTCATCGGTTCGCGCAACTTGCCCGACTTGCAGCTCGGCAAGCTTAGGGTGCTTGGCGACGTTTTCGAAATCGGCCCGGATGATCTGCGCTTCGCCTCGTCCGAGGCCGAGGCCTTCTTCAACGACAAGCTCGGCCTGAGCGTCTGCAGCGGCACGATCGAGACCTTGTGTTCGCGAACCGAAGGCTGGGCCGCCGGCCTGCAACTCGCCTCGCTGTCGCTGAGTGCCGCGCATGCGCCGGAAACCGTCATCGGCAACTTCACCGGCGCCAACCGCAACGTCGCCGACTTCCTGATGGGCGAAGTCTTCCTGGGGCTACCACCGGCGCTGGCCAAGTTCCTGCTCCACAGCTCGATCTTCGAGCGCTTCAGCGCCGAGGCTTGCCGGGCAGTCTTGCGTGCGGCGGATGCCGAGGCCGATATCACCGAAATCGAGACCCGCAATCTTTTCCTTGTCCCGCTCGACGAGGAGCGGCGCTGGTTCCGCTATCATCATCTGTTCCACGACTTCCTCAGCCGCGAAATGGAACGGCGCGAGCCGGAGATGATCGCCCCGCTGCACCTGGCCGCCGCCGAATGGTTCGGCGAACGCAAGATGCTGACCGAGGCGATCGGGCATGCGCTGGCCGCCGGCGACCAGGCGCGCGCGGCGGTGTTCGTCGAGAACAACGCGCTCGAACTCATCGCCCAGTGCCAGCTGCTTTACGTGCGCCAGTTGCTGGCGCTGCTGCCGAAGCAACTGGTCGACCAGCGCATCCGGCTGCAGCTGATCGTGCTGTGGCTGGCGGTGCACTCGAGCCAGCCCGAAATCGCCCAGATGACCCTCGCCAATGCGCGCAAGCTGGTCGAGACCGGGCCGGCCGACGGCAAGGATCCGGGCACGCTGACCGGCACCACGATCGAGGCCGAGATCGCTGTTCTCGATGCCGCCGTGCACAGCACGCTGGAGCGGTTCGAGGACGCGCGCGACACCGCGCTGGCCGCGTTGCGCATCATCGCGCCCGATGCCTGGTTCATGGAAGGCGCAACCGCCAACGTCATCGGCTACAATCTCTACGCTCTGGGCGACCTCGAGGGCGCCCGGGCGGCGGTCGACGCGGCGCGCAAGGCGCATGAGCGAAGCGGCAGCCTGCTCGGCGTCACCATCGCCAATTGCTACATGGCCGTCATCGAGCGCTCCGCCGGTCGCCTGCCCGCCGCCGAACGGCTGCTGCGCAACACGATCATCGAGGCCAGGACACGGATCGGCGCCAATTCCTATGCCGAGGCACTCGCCGGAACGCTGCTTGCCGAACTCGCCTACGAGACCAACGCTTCGGGCGAAGCGCTGACGCTGGTCGAGAATCTGGGACCGCTGATCGAGGGCGCCGCGGTCATCGTCTATCCCCTGGCCAGCGTGCCGACCTATGCCCGCGTGCTGCAGCTGACCGGTCGCGGCGACGCGGCGCTCGACATGCTGGAGCGCGTCTACCAGCGTGTGCGCGGTTCGGTCTACCGCCGCCTTGCCTCGGTGCTGGTGCATGATCGCATCCGGCTTCTGCTAGACCAGAACCGAATCTTGGAGGCACGCGACCTGCTCGACGAGCATCGCGGCGAAAGCACTGAGACCGCCCCCACCGTAGCCAACGAATTCGAGTTCTTCGCCGAGGGCCGGCTGCTGACGGCTGAAAAGTCCTATGCGGCGGCCGCGACACTTTTGGACACGTTGCTGGAGCGAACGAAAAGCAGCGGGCGCATGCGCCGCCACATACTGGCGCTGATCCTGCGCGCCAAGAACGCCGGCCATGACCAGCGCGAGGCCGACCGGCGTCTTCTGGAAGCGCTGCGCCTTGCCCAGCCCTCCGGCTTCATCCGATCCTTCGTCGACGAAGGCAGGCCTGTCGTCGAAGCGTTGATGCGGCTGCGGGCCGCTCAAGCAAAGACCGACCCGTCCCTGTCGGCCTATGCGACGCGCATCATCGATGCCGCGCAGACGATGCCCGTACCGACGCGCAAGCCGGCAGCACCGACGGCCGAAAAGGAGCAGCTCACCCAGCGCGAATCCGAACTGCTGCGCTGCCTGTCGGAAGGCATGTCCAATCGCGATATCGCGGTCGCCCTGTCGGTGAGCGAGACGACGGTGAAATGGCATTTGAAGAACATTTTCGGCAAGCTCTCGGTATCGAACCGCGTGCAAGCCGTGCGTGCCGCCCAGGTCGCCTCAAACCTTCGTCCCCCTCCGAAAGGAGGGGTATAGACATCTGATGCAACCCCTCTTTCGGGTCGGGCCATCGTTTCGTTAGCCTGCTAGCCTCCTGCGGATTGTAGAGGACGCTGCGGATGGCGACAGGTTACGTTTTTCACGAACAGCTGATGTGGCATGACACCGGCTCCAGTGCCGACATGATGCCTCCCGGCCGTTTCGTGGAACCCGGGCGGCACCTGGAATCGCCCGGGTCGAAGCGCCGGCTGAACAACCTTATCCAGGTCAGCGGCCTGGCGCGCCATCTGGTGCCGATCCTTGCCGAGCCGGTGACGGTCGAGGACCTGCTGCGCGTCCACACGCAGCGCCATATCGACGACATCAGGATGCTCAGCGAACGGGGATGCGGCTTCGCCGGGCCGCAGGCGCCGATCGGCCTCAACAGTTTCGACATCGCCCTGCTCTCGGCGGGCACCACCTATGCGGCGATGCGCGCGGTGCTGACGGGCCGTGTCGACAACGCCTACGCGCTGGCGCGGCCGCCCGGGCATCATGCCGAGCCCGACCAGGCGATGGGCAACTGCCTGTTTTCCAACATCGGCGTGTCGGTGCGCCGGCTGCAGCATGAAGGCCTGCTCGGCCGCGCGGCGATAGTCGACTGGGACGTGCACCACGGCAACGGCACCGAAACGGTGTTTTATTCCGACCCTTCGGTGCTGACCATTTCCCTGCACCAGGACAATCTCTATCCGACCGGGCGCGGCGCGCAGGCCGATAATGGCAAGGGCGAAGGCGAAGGCTACAACATCAACATCCCGCTGCCCGCCGGCAGCGGCACCGGCGCCTATGAAGCGACGTTCGACCGCATCATTGCCCCGGCGCTGCGCGCCTTCAAGCCGGATCTCGTCATTGTCGCGTCCGGCTTCGATGCTTCGGGCTTCGATCCGCTCGGCCGCATGATGCTCAACAGCGAATGCTTCCGGCGCCTTGCCGCGCGCATGGTGGCGCTGGCCGCCGAGACGTCGAACGGGCGGCTGATGATGACCCACGAAGGCGGTTACTCCGAAGGCTATGTGCCGTTCTGCGGCCATGCCGTGATCGAGACGCTGGCCAATCATCGCACTGAAGTGGTCGATCCCCTGTCCGACCATATCGACGAATGGGCCGGGCAGGAGCTGCAGCCGCATCAGGCGGCTGTGATCGACGCGGCCGAAGGCCTGCTCGCGGGCCTGCGCCAACGGCTTGCAAGTGCTGCCTGACGCGATGGATTTTCTGGTCACCACGCTCCTCAACGCGCTGACACTGATCAGCATCCTGATGCTGGTCGGCCTCGGGCTGGCGATCAGCTTCGGCCTGATGAACGTCACCAATCTGGCGCATGGCGAATTTGTCACCGTCGGCGCCTTCGCGGTCTATTTCGTCCAGAGCATCGGCGGCTCGTTCTGGCTGGGGCTGCTTGCTGCCCCCCTCGCCGGTGCAGTGGTCGGCTGCGTCCTGGAATTCGCCATCATCCGCCATCTCTATTCGCGGCCGGTCTCGACGGTGCTCGCCACCTGGGGTGTCAGCCTGATCCTGCAGCAAGGGCTGGAACTGACCTTCGGCCTCGGCGCCAAGCCGGTGACGCCGCCGATCGAGGGCACGTTCGACCTGTTCTTCACCGTCTATCCGGCCTACCGGCTGATCCTGATCGCGATTGCCATGCTGACCTTGCTCGGCGTCGTGCTGCTGATCAGCCGGACGTCGTTCGGGCTTGACATCCGCACCGTCATCCAGAACCGCGAGATGGCCGAAGGCGTCGGCATCAACACGAGGCGCACCTACGCCATTGCGTTCACCTTCGGCGCGGCCATCGCCGGGCTTGCCGGCGGGCTGGTCGCGCCACTGGCGATCGTGCTGCCGCAGATGGGGGTGAATTATCTCGCCAACGCCTTTTTCGTCGTCATTGTCGGCGGCGTCGGCTCGATTGGCGGCCTCGTCGCCGGCAGCGTTTTCGTTGGGGGACTGACCAGCATCCTCAACTACCAGATCTCGCCCTCGCTGGCACAAGCGATCGTGCTGCTCGCGGCCATCGTCGCCGTACGGCTGCGGCCCAACGGCCTGTTCAACGGAGCATCGCGATGATCGCCCGCGACCGCAACTGGCTGCTGATCTTCGCCGTCTGCGTAGCGCTAGCCGTCGTCTATCCGTTGTTCGCCGACGGCTACCAGCTGACCGTCATCCGCGACGCGCTGATCTTCGGCCTGTTCGCGGCGAGCCTCGACTTCTTCTGGGGCCGCACCGGCATCCTGTGCTTCGGCCACGCCGCCTTCTTCGGCATCGGCGGCTACATCATGGCGTTGATCACGCTCAACGACGCCATTCCCTTCGGCAGCCTGCTCGGCATTCTGGGCGCCGTGGCCGGCGCGGCCTTCGTTGCCGCCATCATCGGCTACTTCCTGTTCTTCGGCGGCATCCGCGGCAGCTACTTCACCATCGTCACGTTGGCGATGGGCGTCATCTGCCAGCAGGCCGCCGTCTCGTGGAGTTCGGTCACCGGCGGCGACAGCGGCCTGATCGGCATCCCGCCGATCGCGTTCGATGTTGGCGGGGTGCACGTGGATCTCAGCCAGGACCTGCCGAGCTATGTCTTCGTCGCGGCCATCGTCGCGATTGTCGTGCTGGCGCTGTGGTCGATCAGCCGCGGCCGCTGGGGTACGGTGCTCACCGCCATCCAGGACAATGAAGTCCGGGCGGCAGCGCTTGGCCACAATGCACCGCTGCGGCTGCTCGTTACCTTCATCCTCTCGGCGGCGATCGCCGGGCTTGCGGGCGCGCTCTATGTCTGCATGGCCGGACTGGTAGCGCCCGATCTCTCCGGCCTGCTGCTGTCGACCGAAGTCATCGTCTGGGTGGCGGTTGGCGGGCGTGGCACGCTGCTAGGTCCGGTGCTGGGCGCCATCTTCATCCAGCGCGCGCAGCAGACGATCTCAAGCTTCAACCCGAGCCTGTGGCCGCTGCTGCTCGGCTGCGTCTTCGTCATCATCGTCTTCGTGCTGCCCGACGGTATCCTGTCGATCTATGCGCGGCTGAAAGGCCTGTTCAAAAGCCGGAGGCACGCGCCATGAGCGACGTCCTGCTCCTGGCCGAGAATGTCGGTATCCGTTTTGGCGGATTGCAGGCGCTGGAAGGGCTGAACCTGACGGTGCGCGACAAGGAATTGTGTTGCATCATCGGGCCGAATGGCGCCGGCAAGAGCACCTTCCTCAACGTTTTGACCGGCACGCTCCGGCCGACCAGCGGCAGCGTGCGCTTCCTCGGCCACGACATTGCCGGCCTGCCGCTGCACCGCATCGCGCGGCTCGGCATTGCGCGAAAATTCCAGATCCCGTCGGTCTTTCCGAGCCTGTCGGTGGAAGACAATCTGAAGGTTGCACGGTGGGGCGCGCCCGCGCCGGTTCGCCCGCTTGGCGAGTTGCTGGACTTGGTCGCGCTCGGTAGCCGCGCGGCCACGCTGGCCGGCGAACTGGCGCATGGCCAGAAGCAATGGCTGGAGATCGGCATGGCGCTGGCGATCGAACCGCGGCTTTTGCTGCTCGACGAGCCGACCGCCGGCATGACACCGCAGGAGACGCTGGCGACCGCCGAGATGCTGCTGCGGCTCAAGGGGGAGTTCTCGATCGTCGCCGTCGAACACGACATCCGCTTCGTGCGGGCGCTGAATTGCGAGACGCTGGTGCTGCATCAGGGGCGCCGGCTGCGCAGCGGTCCTTTCCACGACATCGAGACCGACGAAATGGTCCGCGACGTCTATCTGGGAAGGCGCTGACCATGCTGCGGACACTGGCGATCTCAGCCGGCTATGGCCTGCTCCCGGTGCTGAACGGCATCGATCTCAGCGTCGCATCAGGCGAAGTCGTCGGCCTGCTCGGCCGCAACGGCGCCGGCAAGACGACGCTGTTGCGCGTCATCGCCGGCGGGCTGAAGGCGAGCGGTGGCGCCGTGCTTCTCGGCGACCAGGACCTTACCAACGCCCCGGCCTTCCGCCGGGCGCGAGCAGGCATCGCCCATGTGCCGCAGGGGCGCGGCATCTTCAACCAGCTGACCGTGCGGCAGAACCTGGAAGTCGGCACCCGCGCCGCCAGGGATCGCGGCGATGGCGGCATTCCGGACGACATTTTCGACTATTTTCCGATCCTGCGCGAACGCGAAGCGCAGGTCGCCGGCACGCTTTCGGGCGGCCAGCAGCAGATGCTGGCGATCGGCCGCGCTCTCTGCGGCCTGCCTTCCGTGCTTTTGCTCGACGAACCCTCGGAAGGCATCCAGCCGAACATCGTGCAATCGATCGCCGAACTGGTGCCGCGCATCGCCCGCGAGCGCGGCATCGCGATCGTTCTGGTCGAGCAGAATCTCGATCTCGTGCTCAAGGCGGCGGACCGCTGCCTGGTGATGGAGAAGGGCAAGATCGTGCACGAAGGCACGCCGGAGGCGTTCGCCGACGAGAGCCTGCTGAAAGACCTGTTGGCCCTGTAAGGCGCACGTGAAGCGCGCCGGGGATTTTTTGACTTTGTAAGGCGTGCATGGGGCGCGCCTGGACTGGAAGGGAACACAACAATGATAAGCAGAAGAACCATCCTGAAATCCGGCGGCGCGGCCGCCGCCTTCGCCATGGTCGGCGCGCCATCGATCCTGCGCGCCGCCGACACCGTCAAGGTCGGCCTGTCGATCCCGATCACCGGCCTGCAAGCGATCCTCGGCGAGACGCTGCTCAATTGCTACAAGCTCGCCGCCGCCGAACTCAACGCCGCCAACGGCATTGGCGGCCGCCAGGTCGAATTGTTCATCGAGGACAACCAGACAACCACCAAGGGTTCGATCGACAAGGCGCGCAAGCTTCTCAATGAAGACAAGGTCGACGTGATCATGGGCACGATCATTTCGCCCGAGCGCAGCGCGACGCTGTCGGTGACCTCGAAGGCCAAGAAGCTGTTCTTCTACCCGACCAATTTCGAGGGTGGCGAATGCAACCGCTACTTCGTCGCCACCGGCCCGATCCCGATGCAGCAGGTCGACCCGATGATGCCCTGGGTAGCCGAGAATCTTGGCAAGACGATCTATGTCATGGCCTCCGACTATGCCTGGCCGCAGAAGATGACCGAGGCGATCACGGCTGCCTATGAGAAGGCCGGCGGCAAGGTCATCGGCGCCGATTACTATCCGTTCGGCACCACGGATTTCGGCCCGGCCTTCCAGAAGATCAAGTCGCTGAAGCCCGATGTCGTGTGGTCGATGGTGGTCGGCAACGACGCCGTCACCCAGCTCAAGCAGTATCGCTCTTTCGATATCAAGCAGCCGCTGATCGCGCCGCTCGACGAAGTCTTCAACAAGGACGCGCTGCCACCCGGCGTCGCCGCCGGCACCTATGCGCCGCAGCCCTACTGGATGGCACTCGACAATCCGGTCAACAAGAAGTTCATCGCGAGCTTCCGCGAGAAATTCGGCCAGGAGAAAATGGTCAACGGCATCGGCGAGGCCGGCTATAACGGCCTGCACCTCTATGCGCTGGCCGCCGAGAAGGCCGGATCGCTGAAAGACGACGATGTGCTCAAGGCGCTGCCGACGATCGAGTTCGACGCGCCGCAAGGCAAGATCCGCGTCGACGCCTCCAACAACCACACGCTTTGCCATTCCTATGTCGGCAAGGCGGCGGCCGACGGCATCAGCTACGAAATCGTCAAGGATTTCGGCCAGATCGCGCCGGTAACGCCTTACTGCAAGCTGTAGGACCTCGGCATCCTGACGGCGGCTTCGCCGCCGTCAGGTCGACTTTGGGGCCGGCAGCCGCTCGCGCAATTCGTCGACAAGCACCCTGGTGTTTTCGGAATAGTCTATAGGCACGACGACGAGATGCACGCCGCCGCCGGCAAAGGCCTGTTCCAGCGCCGGCCGCAAGGCGGCGATCTCGGCAACCCTGGTCCCCCTGGCGCCATAGGCCTCGGCGTATTTGACGAAATCGGGATTGCCGAAGGTCATGCCGAAATCCGGAAATTCGTCGACCGCCTGCTTCCAGCGGATCATGCCATAGGCATGGTCTTCCAGCAGCAGAACGACGAGGTTGAGCTTGAGCCGGACGGCGGTTTCCAGTTCCTGGCTGTTCATCATGAAGCCGCCGTCACCGCAGATGGCCATGACTCGGCGGTTGGGATAGAGCAGCGCCGCCATCATCGCCGAGGGAAGGCCGGCGCCCATGGTCGCCAGCGCATTGTCGAGCAGCAGTGTGTTTGCCATGCGGGTGCGGTAGTTGCGCGCGAACCAGATCTTGTACATGCCGTTGTCCAGAGCGAGAATTCCGTCCGCGGGCATGACGGCGCGCACATCATGCACGATGCGCTGCGGCGTGAAGCGGTCTTCGGTGGCACGCGCGGCGATCCGGCTCAAAATACCTTCCCTGAGCGGCAGCAGGGCCTGCGCATTGGGAATCTTGCCCTCGACGCGGTCGGCCAGCAGCGCCAGCGACGGGCCGAGGTCGCCGACGATCTCGGCCTGTGGGAAATAGACCTGTTCTACATCGGCCGAGTGGTAGCCGACATGGATCACCTTCGGTCCGTTGGCGCCCATGATGAAGGGCGGTTTCTCGACCGTGTCGTGGCCGATGGTGATGATCAGGTCAGCCTGCTCGATGGCCTCGTGCACATAGTCGCGCTCCGAAAGGGCTGCCGTTCCCATATAGAGCTCGGTGCCGCCGGGCACGGTGCCCTTGCCCATCTGTGTGGTGAAATACGGAATTTGCGTGCGCAGCACGAACTGGGCGACATCGGGGGTCACGCGCGGCCGCGACGCCGCCGCGCCGAACATCAGCAGCGGACGCCTGGCCTCCATGATCATGCGGGCGGCACGATCGAGCGCGGCAGCACTTGCCGTGGGCAGTTCGACCGGATGTGTCGGCACCAGCGCCACCGGCTCGCATTCCGCCGCCGCAATGTCTTCCGGCAGTTCCAGATGCACGGGACCCGGCCGCTCTTCCTGGGCGACGCGAAAAGCTTCGCGCACTAGCGATGGGATCATCCTGGGCGATACGATCTGGCGCGACAGCTTGGTCAGCGGCTTCATCGCCGCGACGATATCGACGATCTGGAAGCGCGCCTGCCGCGACGACAATATGCCCTTCTGGCCGGTGAGCATGATCATCGGCATGGCGCCGAGCAACGCGTAGGCAGCACCCGTCGTCAGATTGAGCGCGCCCGGACCAAGCGTGGTGATGCACACGCCTGCCTTGCCGGTGAGCCTGCCATAGGTGGCGGCCATGAAGGCGGCCGCCTGTTCGTGGCGGGTCAGGATCAGCTGGATCGACGAACGGCGGATCGATTCGACGATGTCGAGATTTTCTTCGCCCGGAATGCCGAAGATCCGGTCGACCCCCTCATTCTCGAGGGCCGCGACGAACAGATCCGAACCTTTGGTCATGAACCGCCTCTCCTGCAATGCGTGAATTCCGCCTTCATATGGCATTGGAAAGCTGCGCCTCAAAGAGCGCAAGCCCGCACGGCTCGCAATCAGGCCATAAGTTTCGGCAAGGCTGCCGCCAACGCGTCGACGGCAAGCCGCACCTTGAGCGGCAGATGCGGCGTTTGCAGCCAAAGGGCGTGGCAGTCGTAGAGATGGCGCGGGTGGTCCGGCAACAGCGCCACCAGCGCACCGGCTCGAACGAGGGGCGTAGTGACGATCTGAGCAACGGCAACGGCGAACAAATCATTCTTGCCGGCACTATCGCCCTTGAAGGCACAGCTCCGCATTCCTAATTGTCGGGTGCGGGCCGGGCCCCTCTGACGATCGCTTCTGGTGATTGTGATGTCGGACCGCTTTAACGGGCCCGTTCCTTCCTTTTCGGTCAAGCGGGCTCATACTTTCGGTTTGGAGCCCCGTATGACAACTTCCCTGCTTGGTCTGGTTTGCCCCTCCTGCCGCGTCGCGCTCGTGATGAGCGAACGGCAAGGTATCGAGATCGATTATTGTCCGCAGTGCCGCGGCGTCTGGCTCGATCGAGGCGAACTCGACAAGATCATCGAGCGATCGGCCAAGGAAGCGCCGCCCGCCACGCAGGCGCAACCGGCGGCATACTCCCAGCCGCACCATGGCCAAGGCCGCGATGACGATTATTCGCGCTCTCAAGGCCACCGCTATCCGAAGCGCAAGAAATCATTCTTCGAAGAACTGTTCGATTGACTGCATGACGCGGGCAAGCCCGCCGGCATCTGCCGAAATTTCCAAAGCCACATCGACAAAGGTCCATACCGATGCTTTCCCGCACCAGCCGATTTGCCACTCTTTTCGCAGGCCTGTTCCTTGCCTTCTCAATGGTCGCGATCGATCATGCCGAGGCACGGCGCGGCGGCAGTTTCGGCAGTCGCGGCACGCGCACCTTCCAATCGGCGCCACCGACCAGGACCGCTCCGGCGCCGACCGCTCCGGTCGAACGTTCGATGACGCCCAACACCGGTGTGAACTCCGCCGCCCGGCAGCCGCAGGCCGGCCCGCAAAGGCCCGGCTTCATGAGCGGCTTCGGCGGAACAATGATGCGCGGCCTGCTGCTCGGCGGCCTGATCGGCCTACTCGTCGGCCAAGGTTTTGGCGGCCTGGCCGGCATGTTCGGTTTCCTGCTGCAGGCCCTGCTCATCGGCGGCGCGATCATGTTGGCCATCCGCTTCTTCCGGTCGCAATCGGCACGTGGCCCCGCGCTCGCCGGTGCCGGCAACGCCCCGGCGTCGAGTTTTGAGAACCGCGCAATGGGCCAGCCGCAGGCTGCGGGCTCCTTCACAATTCCCGGCTTTGGCGGCGGTTCGGGCGGAGGCTCGCCGGCCGCCGTTTCCGAAGAGATCACGTTGGCTCAATCCGACCTTGACGCCTTCCAGCAGTTGTTAACCGATGTCCAGGAAGCATTCGGACGCGAAGACCATGCCGCGCTGCGTCGGGCAGTCACGCCCGAGATGGTGTCCTATCTCTCGGAGGAGCTGGCCGACAACGCCCAGAGAGGTCTCAGGAACGAGGTCTCCGACATCGCCTTGCTGCAGGCCGATATCGCCGAAAGCTGGCGCGAGGACGACCGCGACTACGCCACCGCCGCCTTGCGTTACGAGTCTCGCGACGTGACGCGCGAACGGGCCAGCGGCAAGGTCGTCGACGGCGACGAGGATCACCCGACGGAGACCACCGAACTGTGGACCTTCACGCGTCAGAGCGGCTCCAACTGGAAGCTCTCGGCAATACAGCAGGCCTGAGTCCGGCCGTTCTGACCCACGAGCGCTTCAGCGCACGATCCTGACGCACATCGGCGTGCCGATCTCGATGGCGCGTCCGGTGTCGGTCAGCATGCCGGTCCCGGCATCGCGAGCGAAGATCGAGATGCGGTCGGCATTCTGGTTGGCGGAGAACAGGTGGCCGCCTGACGGCGTCAGCGCCAGATTGCGCGGCGTAGCGCCGCCGCAGGGGACATAACCGACAAGACCGAGCGTACCGGTCTGCTGGTCGACGGCCATGATGACGACGCTGTCATGGCCACGGTTGGAGCCGTAGATGAAGCGGCCATCCGGCGAGATCTGGATATCGGCGCAATGATTGCTGTCGCGCGCCTCGGCCGGAACCGCTGGCTTGGCGTCGATGACCGAGAGTTTTCCCGTGGCCTCGTCCAGCACCGTCGAAACCACGGTCGAATCCAGCTCGTTCATCACAAAGACGAAGCGTCCGTTCGGATGCAGTGCGAGATGGCGCGGACCGGCGCCTGACGGCAAAGCGGAATCGGCAAGCTTGGTCAGATTTCCATCCTGCTCGATCCGGTATGACACCAGGCGGTCAGTGCCGAGATCGGCGACGATGGCCGCTCCACCGGCAATGGTTTCGGTGACGCTGTGCGCATGCGAGCGTTCCTGCCGCGCCGCATTCGGGCCGGTGCCCTTGTGCGACACGCTGGCCAGCGGTGGCGATAGTGCGCCATCCCTGTCGAAGCCATACACGGCCACGGCGCGATCCGGACCGCCCTCGCCCATGCCGTAATTGGCGACCAGCAGTTTCGTGCCGTCGCGGGTGATGGTGTTGTGCGCGGTGATGCTGCCGAGCGATGGCTGCTTGTTCAGATAGGTGAGCGTGGCTGAGCCACGATCGAAGCGGTAGGCGGAGATGGTGCCCTCGCGCCAGGCAAATACTTCCGAATTGGCATAGATCCGCGAGCCGTCCGGCGTCACCGACAGGAAGGTCGGATTGTCGACGTCGCTGGTCTCGGCCAGTTTCCGGATTTCCAGAGTTGCCTCGTCGAAGCTGTAGACGCCGAGGCCGACACCGCGCGCGCCCTGAAAGTAGGGCGCTTCCCGGTTCAGGCTGCCGACAAACACCAGACATGCACCGCTCATGATTTCCTCCCCTGCCCGCCGGCGCTTTGGCACCGTGGGAACAACCAAAATTTCGCCTGTCCTCGCTTGCAACGCAACCCCATATGTGAAAATACTATTTACAAAAGAAGATTGACAGGAGGAGACGTCTTGCTTTCATACGCCTCGACGCGCGTTGAGATGGCTGCGCTGTGCCTCCTCCAGGACCGGCGGAGCCAGCCATGAACGACTTCGCGCCCACTGTCGGCGTTGCCTCGACGCACCCCAGGAACATGCCCGAAGATCATGCCGCGCTGCCGGTGTGGAACGCCGAGAACTGGTTCTACGAGGACTGGCCGGTCGGCCAGAAAATCCGCTCGTTGCGGCGCACGATGGCTGAAGGCGACAGCCACCTTTTCAACACGCTGGTGCTCGACATCCACCCCTATGTGCAGGACCAGATGTTTGCCGAAAGCGAGGGCATTTTCGGCAAGCGGCTGATCGCCGGCGCGTTCGTCTTCTCGGCCGGGCTGGGGCTGGTCGCCACCAACTGCGTCAACGCATTTTCCTATGGCTACGACAAGCTTCGTTTCATAAAGCCTGTCTTCATTGGTGACACGATTTATTCGATCCGCTCCAACCTCGACAAAAAGCCCCGCTACAAGGAGATGGGGCTGATCCGCGCCAGCTACGAGGTGTTCAAGGGCGAAGGCGAGCTCGTTTTGTATTGCGAACATCTGCAGACGGTGAAGTACCGCAACCCGGCCGATTTCGCCGGCAAGACGGAGAAATAGAAATGCCGGCTCAGGCCGAATTGCCGCTTGCCGGCCTCGTCGTCGTCGACATGAGCCAGTTCCTGTCCGGGCCGTACTGCTCGCTCCGGCTGCTCGATCTCGGCGCCCGCGTCATCAAGATCGAGCGTCCGGACGGCGGCGACCTGTCGCGCCGGCTCTATCTCAGCGACACCGAGATCGGCGGCGATTCCACCATTTTCCATGCCATCAACCGGGCCAAGGAAAGTCTTGCCATCGACCTCAAGAACGAGGCCGATCTCGAGGCGTTGCGCGGCCTGCTGGCCAAGGCCGATGTGCTGATCCAGAATTTTCGGCCAGGTGTCATCGAACGGCTCGGCCTCGACTATGAGGCCGTGCGCAAGATCAACCCGCGTTTGGTCTATGCCTCGATCAGCGGCTATGGCGAGGAAGGTCCCTGGGTCAAGCGGCCCGGCCAGGACCTGCTGGCGCAGTCGCGCTCGGGTGTCATGTGGCTGAATGGCGACGAGGACCAGGGACCGGTACCGTTCGGCCTCGCCATCGGCGACATGCTGGCGGGCGCTGCCTGCGCGCAAGGCATTCTGGCCGCCCTGGTGCGGCGCGGCATCACCGGCCAGGGCAGCCATATCGAAACCAGCCTGCTGGAAGCGCTTGTCGACTTCCAGTTCGAGGTGCTGACGACGCATCTCAATGATGGCCGCCGCTTGCCCAAGCGTTCCAATTTCCGCAGCGCGCATGCCTATCTCTCGGCGCCTTACGGCGTCTATCCGGCCAAGGACGGCTACCTGGCCATCGCCATGACGCCGATCCCGAAACTCGCCGATCTGCTATCACTCAACGAGTTGGCGCCCTATCGCGACAAACCGGCATCGTGGTTCACCGCGCGCGACGACATCAAGGCGATCATCGCGCAGCGGATCGCGACGAAGACGATCGACGAATGGCTGGCCATTCTGGAACCAGCCGACATCTGGTGCGCCAAGGTGCTGACCTGGCCGGAAATGCTGGCGAGCGAAGGTTTCCAGTCGCTCGACATGCTGCAGACAGTGACGCGCGAGGATGATGTCTCAATCCTCACCACCAGTTCGCCTCTCAGGGTCGATGGCATCAGAGCCAAGGTCGATCGGGCGGCACCGCGCATCGGCGAGCACAGCGATGCGATCCGCGCGGAGTTCGGCCTGTGACCACGCTCAAGGGTATGACCTGGAGCCATCCGCGCGGCTACGATCCGATGGTCGCGTGCTCGGCTCTGTGGCAGCAAAAGACCGGCGTTGGCATCGAATGGGACAAGCGCTCGCTGCAGGATTTCGAATCCTTTCCGGTCGAGGAACTGGCGCGCGCCTATGATCTGATCGTCATCGACCATCCCCATGTCGGCCAGATCACCGCGGAAAGCTGTCTTGCGCCGCTGGATGTTGCCGGCCGCGAAGCGGAGCGCACTGCGCTCGCCTCGGGCAGTGTCGGCCAATCCTATCCGAGCTATGCTTGGCAAGAGCGGCAATGGGCGTTTCCGATCGATGCGGCGGCCCAGGTCCAGGCCTGGCGGCCGGATGCGCTCGATGCGCCGCCGGCGCACTGGAGCGAGGTGCTCGATCTCGCCCGGCAAGGCCGCGTGCTCTTGCCGTTGCGGCCGCCGCACGTGCTGATGGTGTTCTACACGCTTGCCGGCAATCTCGGTCATCCGTGCGCGACCGATCCGTCCACCGATCTGATCGATGTCCAGGCCGGCAGCGAAGTCTTCGAGGCGATGCGCGAGATTGCCGCGCTGGTCGAACCGGGCTGCTTCGAGATGGATCCGATCGCCGTTTCGGAACGCATGGCGCTGGCCGGTTCGCGGATCGTGTGCGCACCGTTGATCTACGGTTATGTCTCTTACGCGATTGCCGGGTTCCGCGCGAACCGGCTGGCCTTCACCGACATCCCGGTCATTGGGTCCAGCGGCCCGATCGGCTCGGCGCTCGGCGGTACCGGCATCGCCGTCTCGGCTTTTTCCAGGGGCATGGATGCCGCGATCGACTTTGCCTACTGGGTCGCGAGCGGCGACGTCCAGCGCGGTCCCTATGCCGCCGCCGGCGGACAGCCGGGTCACGCCGCCGGCTGGGAGGACCAGACCGTCAATGCCGCGACTGGCAACTTCTACAGGAACACCCTCGCGACGCTGGAGGGCGCATGGGTGCGGCCACGCCATGATGGCTACATGGCGTTCCAGCAGGCAGCGTCCGACCGCATCCTTTCAGGCATGACCTCAGGGCACCAAGCCGGTCAGGTCGTTGCCGATCTCAATCGCCTGTTCCGGGAGAGTTCTCCCGTGCAGGTGTCCGGCGCTGCCGGTGGAGGAGCCTGAACCAAACCGAACGGAGGAGAACAAGATGACAAGAATGTTAGGCGGCATGCTCGCCGCAACCGCACTCGCCTCGCTTGCGACGACCGCCTTTGCCCAGGACGTGCAAGGCGTCATCGGCGGGCTGCCAACAGAGCTCAAGGCGCAGTATGACGGCGCGCCGCAGAAGGTGCTGCCCTCGGCCTGGGACAATTTCACGCCGCCGCCGAAGCCATGGAAGTGGTGCCACTCGGAATCCTACCAGGGTAATCCATGGCGGGTCACCGTCACCAAGGAGTTGAAGCGCCTGGTCGACGGGCTGATCGCCGACGGCACGGTGTCGAGTTTCGAAGTGTCCGATTCCAACAACGATGCCAGCCAGCAGATCAACCAGATCCGCGCCTTCATCGACAAGAAGTGCTCGATCATCACCTCGATCCCGGGCTCGGCGACAGCACTCGATGACGCGATCGATGCCGCCGCCAAGGCCGGCATCCCGTTCATTACCGCCGCCGGCTCCGTGACCAGCCCGAACGCGGTCAACGTCGATTCCAACTATGCGCGCTGGGGCTATGACATGATGACGGCGATCGGCAAGGCTCAGCCCGACGGCGCCAGTATCCTGCTCGTCGAAGGCATTGCCGGCCACCCGATCGTGGTGCAGGAGCGCCAGGGCGCGGACAAGGCGTTAGCCGAAAATCCGAAGCTGAAGATTTCGCGCAACGTCAACGGCAACTGGACCGCCAATGTCACCAAGACGGTGGTGCTGCAAGCGATCGCCACCAATCCGGCGCCGATCGATGCGGTGTGGACGACCGGCAGCGAAAGCCGCGTCGTCGCCGAGGCTTTCGCCGAAGCCGGCCGGCCGGCGCCGCTGATCACCGGCTCGATCACCGGCGATGCGCTGGGCTACTGGAAGGCCAATCCCGACAAATACCGCTTCGAAGGCCATGCGGTGCTGCCGCACTGGACGGCCGAGACGCTGTTTCGCGTCGGCGAACGCATGCTCGACGGCCAGAAGCCTAAGCTGAATACGCTGCTGATCCCGATCCCGCCGGTGCACAGCGCCGATCTCGGCCAATGGTACAAGGAATGCATGACGACCGATGCCGTCTCGATCTTCCCGATCCCACCCAAGGATCCGATGCCGGAGGAGTGGCTCGACGCCTATTTCTCCAATCCGGCGCCGACCAAGGGCTGGGACTATTCGAAAGTGCCAGATGCCTGTGCAAAGTAACCCCTGCGCGAAGTGATCCCCGCGACAGCCTCAACAAGCTGGCTCCTTTCACGGAGCCGGCTTGCCAGCCTTGAAACACGGCATGCTTGAAATCAAAACCATATCCAAACGCTATGGCGAGACGGTCGCGCTCGCGGATGCCTCGATCGCGTTCCGGGCGGGGACCATCCATACCATTTTGGGGGAAAACGGTTCGGGCAAGAGCACGATGGTCAAGCTGTTGTCCGGCATCGTCCAGCCGGACAGCGGCGCGATCCTGCTGCAAGGCAAGCCCTTCTCAGGCGCCAGCCCCTCGGCCTTCCAGGAGCAAGGCTTTGCCACTGTGTTCCAGGAGGTGCTGATCGCGCCGGACCGCAGCGTGACCGATAACATCCTGCTCGGCCTCGACGGGCTGGTCCGACGCATCGTTCCCCGCAACGAGCGTCGTGACAGGGCTGCGGCCGCCTTGAAGCGCTTCGCCGTCACCGACGTCCCCCTCGACATGCCCGCTGGCCTGCTGCCGCTTGCCGCGCAGCAACTGGTCGTTCTCGCCCGCGCGATCGTGCGTAACCCAAAAATCCTGATTCTCGACGAGGTCACAGCGGCGCTCGACTTCGCCGACCGCGAATCCGTCTTTTCGCTGATGCGCGCGCTGGCAGGCGAAGGCTGCCTGATCCTGTTCATCACCCACCGCATGGACGAGGTAATGTCGCTGTCGGATCGCATCTCGATCCTGCGCGGCGGCAGCGTGGTGCGGACCGAAGAGCGCGGCGCGTCCACGCCAGCGGAATTGCTCAGGGCGATGGCGCCGCGGACGGCGGCGGAGCTGGCGCATGGCTGATCACACGGCTGCTGGCCTCGCCGTCCGCGATCTGGTCATCGCGCCTTCCGCAAGCGCAATAACGCAAGAGGTCGCTCCCGGTGAGATCGTCGGACTTGCCGGCCTCGATGGCCATGGCCAGGAACTGTTCCTCAAGATGCTCGCAGGTCTGGAGCAGCCGCTTAGCGGCTCGATCGAACTCGGCGTGTCCGGCACATTTCGTAAGATCACCGGGCTCCGCAAAGCGGTCGCCAGCGGCATCGCCTACCTGCCGCGCGACAGACGCGCCAACGGCATTTTTCCCACGCAATCGGTGCTCGACAATTTTGCCGTTTCGACCTTGTCGCGTGACGCGCGTCTCGGCCTGATCAGTCCGGCGGCGCGCAAGGCGCGCTACAACATCTACCGTGAGAAACTGTCGATCGTGGCGCCACGGCCCGATGCGCCGATCACCACACTGTCGGGCGGCAACCAGCAGAAGGTGCTTTTGGCCCGGGCGTTGGCGCTCGACCCCGCCATCCTGCTCCTCAACGACCCGACGCGCGGCGTCGACGTGGCGACGCGGCATGTTCTCTACGAGGTCTTTCGCGGGCTGGCTGCCGACGGCATGGGGCTGGTCATCCTGTCCAGCGAGATCGCGGAGATTCTGCTGCTGTGCCAGCGCGTGCTGGTGTTTCGCGAAAACGAGGTCGCGGCGGAAATCTCCGGTGAGGCGATGACCACCGAGAGCGTTATCTCCGCCATGTTCGGACGCGCGGCATGAGCCCTCTCGCACGCCTCTTGTCGCTTGGGCGCAGCGTCGGTTTCGCTGTCGTGCTGCTGGCCGTCCTGCTTGCGGTCAATCTCATCCTCAGTCCGGCGCGGTTCCAGCCGGGATCATGGGGTGCGCTGGTCGGACTGGCCGCGCCGCTGATCGGTGCGGCTATCGCCTCGACGCCGGTAATCCTGGCCGGGCGTGGCGGCATCGACATCTCGGTCGGGCCGCTGATGGGCTTCGTCAATGCCGTTGTGATCCAGATGCTTTTCCTCAAGGCCGGCATCTCCTCGCCGCTGCTGCTTGTCCCGGCGGCGCTGCTCATCGGTGCGCTGGTCGGCGCGGCGAACGGGTTCCTGGCGACAATCGTTCGCATCCAGCCGATCGTCGCCACGCTCGGCACCTATCTGATCCTCACCGGCGTCACGCTGACGATCCTGCCGGCGCCGATCGGCCCGGCGCCGGCCTGGCTCAAAACCCTGTCGGGCCCGCTGTCGATGCTGCCACTGGCCTTGATGTTCATTGCCTGGTGGCTGGTGCGCCGCACACCGTACCACGACCAGTTGATGGCGGTCGGCAGCGACGACCGCGCCGCCTACACCGCCGGCGTCGATGTCACGCGCGTACGCTTCATCGCCTATGTGATGACTGGCATCCTTGGCGGATGCGCCGGCCTGATGTTGACGGCGCTGATCGGTTCGGCCGATCCCAACATCGGACCGACCTACACGCTGATCGCCATCGCCGCCGTCGCCCTGGGAGGCGTCAGCCTGGCCGGAGGTCGTGGCGGCATCGCCGGCGCCGCGATCGGCGCGATCGACATCTTCCTGCTGCAGAGCGTGCTGACGACATTCAACGTCTCGACCTTCGTGCTGCAGATAGCCTATGGTGCCATACTGGTTCTGGCGGTGATGCTGACCGCGCTGCAGGAACGTCTTGCCATGAGGGGGCGCTGACATGGCCGGCCGAAATCTGTTCGCGACAACCAATGCCCGGGTCGTCGGTGCCTTCTGCGTCGCGGCCCTTCTGCATCTTGCCGGCACAATGCTCATTCCGGGTTATTCCTCGCCTTTTGCCGTGCGCGCCATGCTGGTGCTCGCCTCGCTGCTCGCAGTTGCCTCGATCGGGCAGACGCTGGTCGTCATCATGGGCGGCATCGACCTCTCTATCCCCTTCGTCATCGGATTTGCCAATGTCGTGGCCGCGCAGCTCTATGGCGATGGCTGGAATTTTGTCCTGGTCTGCGGCCTCGTCGGCGTGCTGGCAGTTCTCATCGGCGGCCTGAATGGACTGATCGCGCGCAGCCTCGACATCCAGCCGCTCATCGTCACGCTCGGCATCGGCATGGTTGTGCAGGGGCTGGTGCTGCTGTGGACAGCCGGCTTCCCGTCTGGCTCGGCACCGCAAGCGGTTTCCAGCTTCGTGTCGATCGGCGGATCGGCGGGACCGCTGCCGGTGCCATGGCTGGTGCCGAGCCTGGTCGTGGTGGCGGCAATTGTCGTGCTGGTGCTGGAGCGGACGCCTTATGGCCGCCGGCTCTATGCGCTGGGCAGCAATCCGGGCGCCGCACCGCTGGCGCTGATCGACCCGGTTCGCATGTGGGTCATCACCTATGCGGCAAGCGCTTTCTTTGCCGCCGTCGCGGGCGTGCTGCTGCTCGGCTTCACAGGCTCGGCCTATGGCGATGTCGGCCAACCCTACCTGTTCCAGACCATTGCGGCCGTCGTCGTCGGCGGCGCCGCACTTGTCGGCGGACGCGGCAGCTATCTCGGCACCATCGCCGGCGTGCTGGTGCTGACCGAAATCAACACGCTGCTGATCGGCCTCGGCTTCCAGCCGTCGGCGGTGCAGGCGGCACTGGGCCTCATCATCGTCCTGCTGGTGTCGCTTTACGGCCGTGAACGACACGTCTCGACGACGATCTGACCAGACGTCGAGCGGGTTCAGTCAGTCGAGACGCCACAACTTGCGGGCATTGCCCGACAGCAAGCTGTCACGCTCCGAGACACTGCAGCCGGAAAGCAGCGCATTAGTCGCCGCCACCCAGGTCGAGAGGCCACCGCCGAGCGTGCAGACCGGCCAGTCGCTGCCCCAGACGACACGGTCCCAGCCGAACGCAGCGATGGTGTGTTCGACGTAAGGCCGCAGCGTCTCGACGGTCCAACTGCCAGGATCGGCATAGGCGACGACGCCCGATATCTTGGCCATGACGTTCGCACGCCGCGCGATCTCGCCCATATGCTCGCGCCAGGGATGCTCGCCATTTCCCTTGATGTCGGGGACACCGCAATGGTCGAGCACGAACCGCACGTCGGGGGCAAGATCGGCAAGAGCGATCGCCTTGGGGATCTGGTGCGGCAGCACGACGAGATCGAAGGTCAGGCCGGTGCCGCCAAGCCGCTTGATGTTGTCGCGAAACATCGCGCCTTCCGAGAGGTCGTCCGGAACGACATGGAGGACGCGGCGGAAACCCTTGACGAAAGGATTTGCCCGCTGGCGTTCGAGATAGGCGGCAAAGCCGGCCTCCTCCGGCCGGCAGGATGCGATCACCCCAGCCAGCATGCTGCCGGCTTGCCGCGACAGGCCTTCGACGCGCGCTGTCTCCGCCTCGATGTCGGCCGGATCGACGTCAACCTCCATATGCAGCACGCGCCCGACGCCAACGCGCTGTGCCTCCGTGGCATAGTCCTCATAGGAAAAATCGCGGTTGAGCGCCGGCACCCCGGCAAGCCAGGGGTAGCGCAGGGCCGAGCGGTCGATGAGATGCAGATGGGTGTCGATGATCACAGTGAGGCTCCTCCCTCCGGCGTTTTCATATCATCTCACGGGAGAATTCTTCATTCAAATAAGAATTCATGCGGATGAGCCAACAGTCGAACCCGCCAGATGCGACAGCTTCTCGCAGGTTGCCAGCAAGAGTTCGATGGTCCGAGTAATGTCCGGCGCGGAAGGCGTGTTGATCACGCTGATGTAGGGGATCGACAGAGCCGCGATCGCCTTGCCGTCGGAGCCGCGCACCGGTGCGGAGAGATTGTAGACCCCGGCGGTCTGCATAGAGGCCATCATCTCGTAGCCACGGTCACGGATCTGGTCGAGACGGGTGAAGAACTCGGGCGACTGCGCTGTCTTGTCGGTGCTGCGGACATGCTCGGAAATCATCATTTGCCGTTCTTCGGGTGAGCGGAAGGCGAGGAGGACATGGCCGGACCCGGTGTCGAACAGACTGATGTGGGAGCCGACGCGGATCGAGATTCCCCAGTAGTTCGGCGCCTCCTGCTGGCCAATCACCACGGCGGAACCGCGATCAAAAACAACGAGTTGGTTGGCCTGCTGCGAGGTCTCGGCCAGCTCGCGCATCAGCGGTGTGGCGTAAGAGACCAGCCTGCGCACCGGAGCGTGCAATTGCGCCAGGCCGAACAGTTTCAGGGTCAGCGAATAGCGGTCGCCGTCCAGCCTCGTGACATAGCCGCGCCGCACCAGCCGGTCGAGCATTCGGTAGAATTCGTTCGGGCTGCGGTCGAGTTTCTTGGCGATTTCGGCCTGGGTCAGGCCGCCGTCGACGCCCGCCAGCAGTTCGAGGATGTCGAGCCCCTTGTCGAGCGCCGGCGCGCGGTAACGCTCGTCTTCGCTGTCATCCATGGCGCCATCTCTCCAGTGAATTCGATTCTTCATATACGCAAGATCGCGACCGGCGGAAACAAATTTCGCCTTGACGTACGTATGAATGTTTTGTTTGTATATGAATGTAGCATTTCTTGTCACGCGGACAAGTTGCGGTCGCCGCGAGGCGCACCCAGGGAGGAAACCAATGAACAGACTGCTTTCCGGCGTCTCCGCCGGCGCACTGGTGCTTGCATTTGGTGCAGGCACGGCCCTTGCCGGCGACCTGCCAGGCAAGTTCGAAGGCGTTACCGTCGACGTGAAGCTGATCGGCGGCCAGCAATACGAAAAGCTCTACGAGCGCATCCCCGAATGGGAGAAGGCGACCGGCGCCAAGGTCAACATCCTGACCAAGAAGAATGGCTTCGACATCGACAAGGAGCTCAAATCCGACATCGCCTCGGGCAGCACCAACTGGTGCGTCGGCTGGAACCATTCGTCATTCGCGCCGCAATATACCGGCCTCTACACCGACCTCGGCAAATTGCTGCCCAAGGAAGAGATCGACGCGTTCGTACCGTCGACGATCAAGGCGGCAACCATAGACGGCAAGCTCGAGATGCTGCCGCGCGCGCAATTCGACGTCTCGGCGCTCTACTACCAGAAGAGCCTCTACGAGAACGCCGACAACAAGGCCAAGTTCAAGGCGAAATACGGCTATGACCTGGTGCCTCCGGACACCTGGAAGGAAGTCACCGACCAGGCCGAGTTCTTCGCCAACCCGCCCAATTTCTACGGCACGCAGTTCGCCGGCAAGGAAGAGGCCATCAACGGCCGTTTCTACGAGATGGTGGTCGCCGAAGGTGGCGAGTATCTCGACAAGGACGGCAAGCCCGTCTTCAACTCCGAGGCCGGCATCCGGGCGCTCGACTGGTTCGTCAACCTCTACAAGGCCAAGGCCGTGCCGGCCGGCACCACCAACTACCTCTGGGACGATCTCGGCCAGGGTTTTGCCTCGGGCACCGTCGCCATCAATCTCGACTGGCCGGGCTGGGCCGGTTTCTTCAACGATCCGAAGTCGTCGAAGGTCGCCGGCAATGTCGGCGTCAAGGTCGCGCCGAAGGGGTCTTCCGGCAAGCGTACCGGCTGGTCGGGTTTCCACGGTTTCTCGGTGACCGAGAACTGCCCGCACAAGGAGGCCGCCGCTTCGCTGGTCTGGTGGCTGACCAATGAGGACAGCCAGAAGCTCGAGGCCGCGGCCGGCCCGCTGCCGACCCGCACCGCTGTCTGGGACTGGGACCTGAAGCAGGCCGAGAACGATCCTTACAAGAAGGAGGTTCTGTCCGCGTTCCAGGAAGAAGCCGAGCACGCCTTCGCCGTGCCGCAGACGCCTGAATGGATCGAGATCTCGAACGCCGTCTATCCGGAACTGCAGGCGGCGATCCTCGGCGACAAGACCTCCAAGCAGGCATTGGATGAAGCCGCCGCCAAGGCGACGCAAATCCTCCAGGACGCCGGCAAGCTCTAGCAACCGTTCCCAAGGCTGCCTCCCCCATCGCCGATGGGGGAGGCGATCGCGCCTTGCAGGTACGGACTATCCCGTTCGTCCCGGCCTGGGTCTCGGCCAACAGGCGGCCCGGAAATGCCCGGAATTCAATGTCAAAACCTCACAGGATTCTGATGAAGGGCTTCAAGCCATCCGCGCCATTCCTGCTGCTGCTTCCGGCCATGATCGTGCTGGCGGCGGTCGTCGTGGTGCCGTTGCTCTTGTCGCTCTATTCCAGCTTCACGCCTTTCCGCCTGACCAAGCCCGAAACCTTCTTCGTCTTTGTCGGCTTCCGGAACTATCTTTCGATCCTGTCCAACACCGATTTCTGGTGGGCGTTCGGCCGCACGGTGCTGCTGCTGACCATCGCTCTCAATCTCGAAATGCTGCTTGGCCTCGGCCTTGCCATGCTGGTCGAGAAGGCGACGCGCGGCCAGCGCATCCTTCGCACGCTGATGATGTTTCCGATGATGTTCTCGCCGATCCTCGTCGGCTTCCAGTTCAAGTTCATGTTCAACGACAATATCGGCCTGGTGAACAATGCCCTGCAATCGCTGGGGCTCACGCAGGACGCGATCCCATGGCTGATCGAGGGCCATCTCGCTTTCATCGCCATTTCGATCGCCGAGATATGGTCGTCGACGGCGATCTTCGCCATCCTGATCCTGGCCGGCCTGCTCGCCATGCCGAAGGAGCCGATCGAGGCGGCGCGCGTCGATGGCTGCACGCCGTGGCAGACATTCCGCTATGTGACGTGGCCGTTCGTCATGCCCTTCGCCTACATAGCCATGACCATCCGCTCGCTGGACGTCGCGCGCGCCTATGACATCGTCAAGATCATGACCGATGGCGGACCGGCCGGCCGCACCGAACTGTTGTGGACGCTGGTGGCGCGCACCGCCTATAGCGACGGGCGCATGGGCATGGCCAATGCCATGGCCTATTTCTCGATCCTGCTGTCGATCGCCTTCACCGTCTATTTCTTCAACAAGCTCGCCGCGGCGCGCACGCAGATCGGTGCGGAGTGGTGATGGACGAAAATTCCGCCGCCCGCCTGAAGCGCCGGCTCACCGGCATCGTCTATCGCATCGGCCTGTTCCTGGCGATGCTGACCATCTGCCTGCCCGGCTTGTGGATCGTGCTGTCGTCCTTGCGGCCGACTGTCGAGATCATGGCCAAGCCGCCGGTGTGGATACCCCAGGATATTTCCTTCGACGCCTACGTCGCCATGTTCTCAGGCATCGGCAAGGGTGGCATCCCCGTCATCGAGTATTTCCGCAACTCGCTGATCATCTCGGTCACCTCGACGGTGATCGCGGTCGCCATCGGCATGGCCGGCGGCTACGCATTCGCGCGCTATCGCTTTCGCGGCAAGTCGAGCGTGTTCCTCGGGCTGATGCTGACGCGCACGGTGCCGGGCATCGCGCTGTCGCTGCCGCTGTTCTTCCTTTATGTGCGGCTCGGCATCATCGACACGCATTTCGGGCTGATCCTTGCCTATGTCGCGCTCAACGTGCCGTTCACGATCTGGCTGATCGACGGCTTCTTCCGCCAGGTGCCGAAGGATCTCGCGGAAGCCGCGCAGATCGATGGCTGCACGCGCTGGCAGGCGTTCTGGCAGGTCGAGTTCCCGCTTGCGGGACCTGGTATTGCGTCGGCCGCGATCTTCGCCTTCCTTACTTGCTGGAACGAGTTCGCGCTGGCCTCGCAGTTGACCCGTTCGGTGAGCGCCAAGACGCTGCCGGTTGGCCTGCTCGACTACACCGCCGAGTTCACCATCGACTGGCGTGGCATGTGCGCGCTGGCCGTGGTGATGATCATCCCGGCGCTCACCCTCACCTACATCGTCCAGAAACACCTTGTCGGCGGCCTGACCTCCGGCGCGGTGAAAGGCTGATCCCATGGCAACCGTTTCCCTCAAAAAGCTGACCAAACGCTACGGCAATGTCGGGATCGTGCATGGCATCGATCTCGATATCACCGACCGCGAATTCATCGCACTGGTCGGGCCGTCCGGCTGCGGCAAGTCGACGACGCTGCGCATGATCGCCGGGCTGGAAGAGATCAGCGCCGGCTCGATCGAAATCGGCGGCCGTGTCGTCAACGATCTGCCGCCGCGTTCGCGCAACATCTCGATGGTGTTCCAGTCCTACGCGCTCTATCCGCACATGACGGTGCGCGAGAATCTCGGCTTCTCCCTGAAGATCGCGGGCGTCGCCAAGGAAGACATGGACCGCCGCGTCGCCGAGGCCTCGGCCATCCTCGGTCTCGACGCGCTGCTCGACCGCCGCCCCTCGCAACTCTCCGGCGGCCAGCGCCAGCGCGTCGCCATGGGGCGCGCCATCGTGCGCGATCCCGACGTGTTCCTGTTCGACGAACCGCTTTCCAATCTGGATGCGAAGTTGCGAACGCAGATGCGCACCGAGATCAAGAAGCTGCACGCCAAGGTGCAGTCGACGGTGATCTACGTCACCCATGACCAGGTCGAGGCGATGACGCTGGCTGACCGCATCGTCATCATGCGCGACGGCCACATCGAACAGGTCGGCACGCCCGAGGAGGTGTTCCGGCGGCCATCGACACGCTTCGTCGCCGGCTTCATCGGCTCGCCGCCGATGAACTTGCATGAGGCGACGATCGACAATGGCCAACTGGTTTTCGCCAGCGGCGAAAAGCTGCCGCTGCCTGGCCAGTTCAAGGCCAATGTTACCACCGGCGACAGGGTCGTGTTCGGACTGCGGCCGGACGACATCTATCCGACGGGCCATGGTATCAGTTCCGGCGGCGCCGCCGACGTTCACCAGATCGAACTGCCGATCACCGTCACCGAACCGCTCGGCAACGAGACGCTGGTGTTCGTGGAATTCAACGGCAGCGATTGGGTCTCGCGCATGCTGAACCCGAAACCTCTGAAATCGGGCGAGCGCGTTGCCATGAGCCTCGACCTGTCGCAGGCGCACCTGTTTGCCACCGATACCGGAAAGACATTGCGGAGCTGACCGACATGGCTAGAATCGAGAAAGTCGAACTGCGGATGGTGGACCTTGTGCCCAAGGTCAAGCGTACCGACGCCATCCAGAGTTTCGTCAGCCAGGAAACGCCAATCGTCACGATCACCGATTCCGATGGCGCGGTCGGCACCGGTTACAGCTACACGATCGGCACTGGCGGTTCGTCGGTGATGCGGCTTTTATCCGACCATCTGGCACAGCGCCTGATCGGCCGCGACCCCGACATGATCGAGGCGATCTGGCACGATCTCGAATTCGCCACCCACGCCACCACGATCGGCGCGATCACGGCCATCGCGATCGCGGCGATCGATACGGCACTCTGGGATCTGAGGGCGAAGAAGCAGGGGCTGCCGCTGTGGAAACTTGCGGGCGGCGCCAAGGACCGCTGCCCGCTCTACACCACCGAGGGCGGCTGGTTGCACATCGAGACGGCCGCGCTGGTCGACGACGCACTGGCAGCCAAGGCCAAGGGATTTCGCGGTTCGAAGGTGAAGATCGGCAGGCCGCACGGGTCGGAGGATCTTGCCCGTCTGTCGGCGGTGCGCAAGGCGGTCGGCGACGGCTACGAGATCATGACCGACGCCAATCAGGGGTTTTCGGTCGACGAGGCGATCCGGCGCGCGGCCAGGCTGCGCGAACTCGATCTTGCCTGGATCGAGGAGCCGCTGCCGGCCGACGACATTGACGGGCATGTGCGGTTGTCGAATTCGACACCGACGCCAATCGCCATCGGCGAGTCGCTCTATTCGATCCGGCATTTCCGTGAGTACATGCAGAAAGGCGCCTGCTCGATCGTGCAGGTCGATGTCGGCCGCATCGGCGGCATCACGCCATGGCTGAAGATCGCCCATGCGGCCGAAGCCTTCGACATTCCGGTCTGTCCACATTTCCTGATGGAACTGCATGTCAGCCTGACTTGCGCTGTTCAGAACGGTCGCTATGTCGAGTACATTCCGCAACTCGACGAGTTGACCGGCAAGCGTATGCGCATCGAGGATGGGCACGCGCTGGCGCCCGACGAACCGGGTATCGGCATCGACTGGGACTGGGACGCGGTGAAGAGCATCAGCATCGCCGAATTCACCACGGCGATCACGGCATAAAGGAGCTGATATGCGGCGGATGGGATTTGTACTTGGGCTAAAGCCGGAAAAGGTCGAGGAATATGTCCGCCTGCATGCCGCCGTCTGGCCTGACGTGCTGACCATGATTTCGGCCTGCAACATCAAGAACTACTCGATCTACCTGAAGCGGCCGGAAAACCTGCTGTTCTCCAATTTCGAATATCATGGCACCGACTATGCCGCCGACATGGCCAAAATGGCCGCTGATCCCAGGACGCAGGAGTGGTGGGCGGTCTGCATACCTTGCCAGGAGCCGCTGGCGACACGCAAGGAGGGCGAATGGTGGGCCGAGATGGACGAGGTCTTTCACCATGACTGAAGGGACTAAGGGCGGTTTCGACCCTGCCTCGCTCGTCCAGTCCTGGCCCAAACCGTCAAAGCCCCGGCCGATCGTCACCTTCGGCGCCGGCTCGATCGTCGGCGACGCGCATTTTCCCGCCTATCGCAAAGCGGGATTCCCGATTGCCGGCCTCTACGATCCGGACCAGGCCAAGGCGCAGGCCCTGGCCGGGAAATGGGGCATCACCGCGTTCCGCTCGGTGGACGAGGCCGCTGATATCAAGGATGCGATCTTCGATCTGGCCACGCCGCCCGGGCGGCACGGTGAGATCCTGAAGGCACTGCCCGGCGGCGCGGTCGCACTGATCCAAAAGCCGATGGGCAACTATCTCGGCGAGGCAACCGAAATCCTGGAGATCTGCCGCGGCAAGGACCTCAAGGCGGCGGTGAATTTCCAGCTTCGCTTCGCACCGGTGATGCTGGCGCTGCAGGATGCCATCGCCAAGGGCTGGCTGGGTGAGGTCGTCGACTTCGACGCCTGGCTGGCACTGGCCACGCCTTGGGAATTGTGGGAATTCCTGCTCAAGGCGCCGCGCGTCGAGATCGCCATGCATTCGATCCACTATCTCGACCTGATCAGGCAATTGCTCGGCGATGCGCAAGGCGTCCACGCCAAGACACTCGGCCATCCCAACCACAAGGTGGCGCAGACGCGTACCAGCGCCATCCTCGACTATGGCGACACCGTGCGCTGTGCGCTGTCGATCAACCACGACCACAAATTCGGGCGCCGGCACCAGGCCTGCGAGTTCCGTATCTGCGGCACCGAGGGCGCGGCCTATCTCAAGCTCGGCCTTAATCTCGACTATCCCACTGGTGAGCCGGACATTCTGGAAATCTATCCCAAGGGTGGGACGGACTGGATTGCCGTGCCTTTGGCCGGCGAATGGTTCCCCGACGCCTTCGTCGGACGCATGGCCAATGTCCAGCGCTTTGCGGCCGGAGAAGACGACAAGCTGGTCAGTTCGGTCGAGGACGCCTGGAACACCATGGCGCTGGTGGAAGCCGCCTATCGTTCAAGTGCCGCTCCAGCGACGCCGATCGCGGAAAGACCCTGATGGAACAGATCACCTATTTCGAAGACTACGAGATCGGTTCGTCACGCTTGACCAGCGGCCGCACCATCACCGAGACCGACTTCATCGTCCATGCCGGCCACACCGGCGATTTCTTCCCGCACCACATGGACGCCGAGTATATGAAGACGACGCCGTTCGGCCAGCGCATCGCCCATGGGACGCTGGTATTCTCGGTCGGCATCGGGCTGACGGCTGCTATCGTCAACCCTGTCGCCTTTTCCTACGGTTATGACCGGCTGCGCTTCATCAAGCCGGTGTTCATCGGTGACACCATCCGCACGCGCACCACCATCACGGCCAAGGAGGACGATCCCAAGCGGCCGGATTCAGGACGGGTGATCGAGCGCTGCGAGGTAATCAACCAGCGCGGCGACGTCGTGCTCGCCGCCGACCATATCTACATCGTCGAACGCAAGCCGGCGCAGAGCTGAAACGCAGCGAGCCCTAAGAGCCGGTGGCACGCGCGGTGATGCGCTCCAGCCCGAGCAGCAGCACCAGTGTCGCCGCAACCAGGATCATGGTGAGCGCTGCGCCGGCAAAAATGTCGCCGCGGTCGGTGAGGCTGAAAATCGATACCGGCAGCGTCACCCAGCCCGGCGGATAGACCATGACGGTGGCGCCGAGTTCGCCCATCGATAGCGCGAAGCTCAGTCCGAAAGCGGCAACCAGATAAGGCGCCAGCAAGGGCAGCGTGACATGCCAGAGCCTGTAGGCCGGCCGCGCGCCCAGGCTCGACGCCACCTGTTCGAAGTCGGGCGAAAGCCGCGCCAGGCCGGCCGAGACATTGCCGAAGGTGAATGCCGAGATCAGCACGAAATGCGCGATCATGACCATCGCTATCGTGCCGTTGAGCAAGAGCGGCGGGTGGCTAAAGGCAACCAGCAGGCCAAGGCCGACCGACACCGAAGGCACTGCGCTGGGGATGAAGAACAGCAGACCGAGCAGGCGCCTCAAGGCGTGACCCTGGAGGCGAAGCGACAGAGCCGCCCAGGTGCCGCTGACCAGGGCCAGCGCACTGGCCAGGAAACCGGTGATCAGGCTGGCCTTGACCGCGTTCCACGCCGAGCCCCGAACCACATCGGTGTAATGCTCCGTCGTCAGGCCATTGGGCAGAACGCCGTTCCACTGGTCGGCAAGGCTGGACAGCAGGATGACAGCCAGCGGCGCCAGGAACAGCACGCCGAAGATCAGCGCGAAAAGCATCCACAGCACAATGCGACCGGGGCGCGACCAAACCAGCATCGCTAAGCCCCCAACCGGCCGGCGGCGAAACGGTAGAGGCCGAACAGTCCGAGCGACAGCGCGATGTTGATCACGGCGATGATACAGGCAACCTGGTAAGCGGATTCCTGGATCGCCTTGCCGTAGATCAGCAGAGGCAGCGTGATGACACCCTTGGCGCCGATGAACAGCACGATGCCGAATTCGTTGACGGTGAGCAGCAGGCACAGGCTGCCGCCGGCTATGAGCGCGGGGATCGCAGCCGGCAGGATGACCTGGCGGACAATGCGGAACGGGCGCGCGCCAAGCACGCTTGCCGCTTCGATCTGGCCGCGGTCGACCAGCGAAAAGGCGGCGAGCAGCGGCCGCAAGATGAAGGGCGTGTAGACGGTGACTTCGGCCAGGACCACGCCCCAGGTCGAATAGAGGAAATCGACAGGCGGCAGCGGCAGCGAGAAGGCCTCCATCAGCCCGGTGTTGAGCATGCCGGCGGAACCGTAGAGAAAGGTGAAGGCAAGCGTCACCAGGAAGGTCGGCAGCGCGATGAAGGTGTCGATCAGCCGGGCGATGAAGCCTGAGCCGGGGAACGGCACGAAGGCAAGGATCAGCGCCAGCACGAGGCCAACGATCAGGCATCCGGCCGTCGCGGCAATCGAGATCGTCACCGTGTTGACCAGCGCGTTGAGGAAGAAGCGCGAATGCAGCACGCGAAAGATCTCGGCGGCATTGGCGACACCGCTGTCGTCGAGGAAGGCCTGCCGGGCGATGAGCGCCAGTGGATAGAAGAACAGCAGCGCCAGCAGCGCCGCCGGCGGCACGATCCAGAATTTGCCGGGTTCCCGCCTGATGGTGACCGGCGAACCGATGGCGACCGCGTCAGACACCGGCGTCTTCCGGCAGCAGCGAGGTGTCGGCAGGGGCGAAGAACAGCGGCAACTGGGCGCCGGGTTCGGGCAAGGCGATGGGCAATTTCGTTGCCGAGACGCGCACCGGCGTGCCGCCGACATCGAGCACAAGATGCGTGAGTTCACCCTGCCAGTGCACTTCCCGCAATGTGCCGACGATGCGGTTGGTATGCTGGCTTTCGGCAGTCAGGCTGAGATGCTGCGGCCGGATGCAGAGCAGGCTCCTGTCACCGGCCTTCTCGTCGCGGCCGGCGCCCGTCAGCACCGCGTCGCCATGCCTTGCCGTGGCAAAGCCCTTCGAGCCGACGGCCTCGGCAACCGTGACCGGCAGAAGGTTGGCACGGCCGAGAAACTCGGCGGTGAAGCGGTTCGGCGGGCGGCGGTAGAGTTCCGTCGTTGGGCCATGCGAACAGACCCTGCCATCGCGCATGATGGCGATCTTGTCGGCAAGCGTCAGCGCCTCGGTCTGGTCGTGGGTGACATAGAGGATCGTCAGGCCCGGCAGGCTGCGGTGCAGGCGAGCGATCTCCTCGACCATGTTGCGGCGAATCTGCGCGTCGAGCGCCGACAGCGGCTCGTCGAGCAGCAGCACACGCGGTCTGACGGCAAGCGCCCGAGCAATCGCCACACGCTGCTGCTGCCCGCCCGACAGCTCGCGCGGATAGCGCCGGGCAAAAGTCGCCATGCCGACAGTGCCGAGCGCATCCTTGACCCGCTCGGCGATCAGCGCCTTTTCGGCACCTTGCGCCCGCAGCCCAAAGGCAACGTTGTCTTCCACCCGCATGTGCGGAAACAGCGCGTAGTTCTGCACCACCATGCCGAGGCCGCGTTCGTAGGGCGGCAGATCGGTGACGTCCGTGGCGCCGATACGGATGCGGCCGCTGACCGGCCGCACGAAGCCGGCGACGGCGCGCAGAGCGGTGGTCTTGCCGGAGCCGGAGGGACCGATCATCGCCAGGATTTCACCGGGCGCGATGTCGAGCGTCAGCGGGTGCAAGACGACATGTGCGCCATAGGCGACGCTGACCTTGTCGAAGTGGACATTGGAGCCGGCGCCGCGAATTTTCGCGGCGTCGATGTCCATGACACTGGTACCAGTAAAGGCGGCGGCCGACATGGCTTGGTCCTCCGGATTTCTGCCCTCGGGTGTCAGCTCCCGGTCGCCTCGTTCCACTTCTTGACGTAGTCGGGAAGCTTGCTCAGCGCCTCGTCCCAGTTCGGCGACCAGATGGTCAGGCCCTTCATCGCCTCCTGCAGCTTGGCGAAGTTGGCGTCATCGGGTTTGACATCCTTGCGGGCGGGCATACCGAGAGCAACCGAGCTTATGGTGGACTGGGCTTCCTTGGCGAGCAGGAAGTCGATCAGCTTCTTGCCGTTGTCGGCATTGGGCGCACTGGTGACCAGGCCGATCTCATAGGGCAGCGCGAAAGTGGAGCGCACGCCGTCAGGTCCGGCCGGCCAGAACACCTTGATGTTGGGATTGTCGGCCATCTGCGACATGTTCATCTGCAGATCGCCATTGGCGACGTGCAGTTCGCCCTTGTTGACCAGCGCGGTCAGCTTGCCCGTTGAGGCGGACGGGCCGACATTGTTGTCCTGCAGCTTCTTCATGAACTCGAAGCCGGCATCCTCGCCGCCAAAGGCATGGATGACCTGCAGCATCACGGCAGTGCCGTCGCCGGCCTGACCGGGGGTAGAATACTGGATCTTGCCCTTGAACTTGGGATCGAGCAGGTCGTTGTAGCTTTTCGGCGCTTCCGACAGCACGGCGCTGTTGTAGATGAAGTTCATGTAGTTGTTGACGACAGGCCGATACTTGTCGGTGCCGCCGTCGATCTGGTCGGCGCCTTCCGGCTTGTAGTCCTGCAGCAAGCCGCCGGCGGCGGCGCGCTGGACGAAGGGCGGCAGCGTCACCAGCACGTCGGCCTGCGGGTTCGATTTTTCCTTGGCGACACGCTCGACGACGCCGCCGGAGCCAGCCTCGATATACTGCACGGTGATGCCTGTGGCCTTGGTGAAGGCGGCGAATTCGGTCTCGTACCAGCTGCCATTGCCGTCATGGAGGCCGTCGGCGGAATAGATAGTGACGACGCCGTCGGCGAAGGCCGGGCCGACGAGAGCCGACGAAGCCAAGAGCGACACGGCGAGGGCCATTGCGATGCTTGCATTGCGCGATTTCATGGATCAGTTCCCCTGTGATTGAAGGCACATTCTGCGATGCACTAGGACCGACCACCTTCGTCTCTGGCGGACGTTGAGCCGATTGGATGTCGTCGTTGTGACAACTGTGGGGATCGGTGATCGATAAGTAAAATCTATTTATTTTATGACAGACAAACTTCTTCTGATATTTGTCATGGAACTGTCGCATGCTTGTCGCGGGCGCCAAAGCAGTTATGGGCAAGGCGTCTATCTGTTTGAAGAACAAAGACTATCGGCCGAATGAAACGCCCGATGCCTGCGCTCGCAGACGCGGATCATGCGAGCGGATGGTCACCGGCCGGTCCTCGAGTATCTCGAAGCAGCGCGCAAGCGTATCGTCCCCGAGCCGGCGCATCGCTTCATGCGTGAAGAAGGTGAGATGCGGAAACAGGATCACATTGTCGCGATCGAACAGGGCGCTCATCGGATGGCCTGATCTGGCCAGCGGCTCGACCGAATAGACATCGAGCCCGGCGCCGCCAATCGCCCCGGCAACGATCGCCTCGACAAGCGCCGCCTCGTCGACGAGCGCGCCGCGCGAAACATTGATGATGATGGCGGAAGGTTTGAGGCAGGCGAGTTCGGCCTTGCCGATCAGACCACGCGTCCCGTCATTGAGTACACAATGGAGGGAAACGAAATCGCAGGCACGCAGCATGGCCTGCAGATCGTCGACCTTCTCGATGCCGGCGCCCTGCATCGTCGCCGCATCGACTCCGGGATCGAGGCCGAGCACCCGGGCACGAAACCCGTGGCCGGCCATGCGCGCCATGCTGCGGCCGATCTTGCCGCAGCCGACGAGCCCCAGCGTGGCCCCGGAAATGTCGCGCCCGAGCCAGCGTTGCGCGGGCCAGACCCAGCCATCGCGCAAAACCGCCGCGGTGATCGCCGGCAGCCGCTTGGCCAGCGATATCATCAGGGCGAAGGCGCCCTCAGCCACGGTTTCCTCGGCATAGTCGGGCACATTGACGACAGGAATGCCGCGCCGCATCGCAGCCGGGATGTCGATGGCGTCGATGCCGACACCGTATTTGACGATGCCCTTCAATCTGGGAGCCGCCTCGATCACCCGTGCGGTGATCGGCGTGTAGCACATGAGCAGAAGATCGGCATCGGCGACCGCATCGATGAGATCGTCTTCGGAAATGCCATCCGGCAGCGTCACCAGTTCGACGCCCCTCGCCCGCAAGCCGGCATCAATTTCGGGACATTCGAGTTCCCGGTCGGTGCGCACGGCCTTCATTATCGACAACACTCCTCATGCTCAGCCAGCGAGCACCGCGGCCTCGACGATGTCCAGCGCCCGGTCGAGGTCGGCCCGCGCGATAACGAGCGGCGGCGAAAGGGTGAGCGCATTGCCCTGGCTGATCTTGAAGCTCAGCCCTTGTTCGAGGCAACGGTAATAGACCTTTTCGGCGAGCGCGCGCGCCGGCGCGCGGCTTGCCTTGTCCTCGACCATCTCGACGCCGAACAGCAATCCCCTGCCCCTGACGTCGCCAACGAAGGGCGAGCGCCGCATGAGGTCGTTCATGCGTGCCATGGCATGGGCGCCGAGCTCGGCGGCGCGCTCGGCCAGTCCCTCCTCGCGCACGATGGCGATAGTGGTCAGCGCGGCGCGCGCGGTGACCGGGTTCTTCTCATGCGTGTAGTGGCCGATGGCGTAGTCGCCGGCGACGTCGAGGTCGCGCCGCGCGATCACCGAGGCGATGGGCAGGATGCCCCCACCCAGAGACTTGCCGAGCACGATCATGTCGGGCGTGACGCCGTCATGCTCGGACGCAAAGAATTTTCCGGTCTTGCCAAGGCCGGTCGGTATCTCGTCGAAGATCAGCAGTGTGCCGTGGCGGTCGCAGGCCTCGCGCACCGCCTTCCAGAAACCGGGCGCCGGCACCAGCGGCGTCGCCCGCATCGGTTCGGCGATGAAGGCAGCAAAATCACCTTCGCGGCCGAGCACGTAGGAGATCATGCTGGCGCAGGCGCGGGCAGACTCCTCCAGCGAAGTGGTGCCATAGGGGCAGTTGTGCGGCGCCCACGGCGCGACATGCTCGGCGCCAGGCAGAAGCGGCCCGGCAATGCCCGACCGGAAGGTCGCCTCGCCGCCGACGCTCGACGCGCCAAAGCCGGCACCATGGAAGGCATCCCAGAAGGACAGCGTCTTGAAGCGGCCGGTGGCCGCACGCGCCAGCTTCAGCGCTACCTCGATCGCATCGGACCCGCCGGTGGTGAACAGCACCTTGCCGAGATTTCCCGGCGCCAGTTCGCCGAGCGTCTCGGCGAGCTCCACCGCCGGCTCGCAGGCGAAACGGCGCGGCGCGAAGGGCAAGGCGTCCATCTGCGCGCGGATCGCTTCCTTCAGGCGCGGATGGCCGTAGCCGATGTGGTGCACGCTGTTGCCATGGAAATCCATGTAGCGCCGCCCGGCGATATCCTCGATCCAGATGCCTTCGGCCTTGGCGATGGCCGAGACACACGGGCTGGACAGGCTCTGGTGCAGGAAGGCGGCGGCATCGCGCGCAAGCAGGCGACGCGTTGGCGCGTCATCCTGTTTTGCCGTCCAGGCGCCGCGCGCGGCGGAACTGTTCGATTCACCTTCGGTATGGACGAGGGTCATTGTTCCTCACACGTATTGTCGCGCCTTTGCCGGTGCAGCGAAGCCTTGCACCATAAGATATCAATCATCCAAACAGCTCCGCGACGGTCTCCTCGCCAATGGCGAATCCGGTGCTGGCACCCGTGCCGCTGGTGACTATGACGAGCCGCACATCGTCATGCGGGGCGTCGCGGATCATCGCAGAGCCCGCCGACGCATAGGTTCCCGTCCAACGCGCGACCACCTCAGGCGCCTTGCCGCCGAACAAGGTCTTGAATTCATCGAGGATAAGCTGGTCTACCGCATCCGACCCGAATGGATCGAGCGTCATGCCGTAGTGATGGGAATCGCCGATGACCAGAGAGCCGTCGGCGCTTTGCACGACGATCAGATGGACGCCGTTTTCCAGCGCCGCGCCGCACTGTTCGGTCAATCTTTTCCGCAAGGCGCCGGCCTCCGGCAGGCAGGAGAAGCCGCCGTATCGCAGCAGGCTGAGATCGGAGGTCAGGGCCGAGCGAAACCGGTGTCCGGGGTCGGCAAGCCGCAGCATCTGAAGCTTGCAGCGCCTGATACCATATTGGCCCATCCGCTCGGGATAGAGCGAGGCAAAATCATCACCGGGGCAGACCACGATCTTTTCGGCATACAGACGGCCCGAACTGGTCTCGACGACCGGCGCGGCGATCGATGTCACCGAGATGCCGTTGCGAAATTCGACGCCGTGCATTTCGGCCAGGAACGACGTCAGCCTGGGCAGAACCTCACGCGATTCGACCCGCAATTCGAATGGGCTGTAGAGCCCGCCGACAAGCGCCTTCTCATCCAGGCCATCAAGGTGTGCGGCCGCTTCGCGTGCCGTCAGCAGCTTGCAGTCCTGGCCATCCTGTCCGGACCTGAAGGCCTCCAGCAGAGCCAGCGCTTCCGGGCGCTGCGCGGCGACCAGCTTGCCGCGCTGCAGAATTTCCAACCCTGCCTCGCCGGCGAGGTCGAGCCAGACCTGCCGGCTGCGTTCGGCGCGCCGGCGCGACAGGCCAGAATCCTGCCCGGTGACGACGACAAGGCCGAAATTGCGGATCGAGGCGCCATTCGCCTTCTGGTCGCGGTCGACGACAACGACGCCGAGCCCGCGCCGCACCGCCGCCAGCGCATGCGCCAGCCCGACGATGCCCGAGCCGACGACGGCGAGATCGTAGCGGTCCATCGAGCCTACCACGGCAGCGAAAAAGTCTTGACGTTGGTGTAGCTCTTCATCGCCTCGATGACGCCTTCCTTGTAGCCATTGCCGCTGTCCTTGATGCCGCCGAAAGGCGACATCTCGATACGGTAGCCCGGCACTTCCCAGATGTTGACCGTGCCAACCTCGAGGCCGGCGATGTATTTCTGCATGCGGGGAAACGAGTTGGTGCAGACGCCCGACGAAAGTCCGAAGGCGGTCGAGTTGGATAGCTTGATCAACGCCTCGTCATCATCGGGAGCGCGCACGATCGGGATGATCGGCCCAAACGTTTCTTCCATGACCAGCTCGGAGGTGTGCGGCACGCGATCGACGACGATCGGCGGCAGCAGCGCACCCTGGCGGCCGGGGTTGTAGAGGATGTCGGCGCCTTGTTCGGCGGCCATGTGAACGCGGGCTTCGAAGAGTGCGGCCGCCTTCTCGTGCACGACGGTGCCGAGGTCGGTCGAGCGGTCCATCGGGTCGCCGAAGCGGATCTTCTTCGCCCGCTCAAGCACCAACGGCACGAAACGGTCGGCGACGCTTTCCTGGACCAGGATGCGCTTGACCGCCGTGCAGCGCTGGCCGGAGTTTTTCGTCGCTCCGGCCACCGCCAGGTCAGCTGCCCTTGCCAGATCCTCGTCCGACAAATCGTTGAGGATGATCAGGGGATCATTGCCGCCGAGTTCCAGCACCTGGCGCTTGTAGCCGGCGGTGCGAGCGATCATCTTGCCGACGGGAACACCGCCGGTGAAGGTGATCAGGTCGATGTTGTCGTTGGTGATCATCTCGTTGCCGATATCGGCCGGCCAGCCGGTCACCACCGACAGCATTTCCGGCGGCAGGCCGGCCTCGTAGAGGATGTCGGCCAGAAGCAGCGCCGTCATCGGCGTCAGTTCGGTCGGCTTGACTACCACGCAATTGTTGGTGGCGATCGCCGGCGCCACCTTGTGCGAGACCATGTTGAGCGGATGGTTGAACGGCGTAATCGCCGAGATCGCCTTCAGCGGCTCGCGGATGGTGAAGATCTTGCGCGCCTTGCCGTGCGGGGTGAGATCGCAGGAGAATATCTGGCCGTCATCTTGGATGCACATCTGCGCCGACAGCGTGAACACGTCATAGGCGCGGCCGACCTCATAGAGCGAATCCGTCTTGGAGATGCCGAGTTCCAGCGTGATGAGATCGGATATCTCCTCCCGGCGCGAGGCCAGCGCCTCTGCGGTGCGGAACAGGATCTGCTGGCGCTCGTAACGGGTCAGCTTCGACTTGTAACCGGCAGCGATCTCGAAGGCTCGTCGCGCATGCTCGGCGCGACCGGCGGGCACGGTGCCGATAACGGTGTCGTTCCAGGGGTAGCGCACCTCGACGATGCCATCGGCATCGACCTTCTTGCCGGCGATACGCATCGGCTCGTGGCGAACTTTGATGGAAGGGTCGAGTTGGGTCATGTCAGTGTTTCCGATGCTCAGCGAGCAACATTGATCTCTTGTCGGCGGGCCATCGCGTGTCGGCCAGCACCATCATGAATGCCTACATACCTTGCTGACACCCAACTCAACGCTCACGCCAGCGCAGCCGCCATCGTCGCGTAGTAGAAGGCGTCGAAATTGCGCAGCGTGGGTTCGTTCGGCAGGTCCGGCAGCACGCGATTGACGATGAACGGCACCTCCTGCTCGGTCAGCCCGCCATGCGAGCGCAGCGGTTCGTTCAGCGCCGCCAGATCGTGGCGATGCTCCGAGGTGCCGATCGTCTTGTTTTCGGTGGAGATCAGCACGATGTCGCCGATGCGGTCGGCCGGCAGTTCGAAACGCTCGCAGGCGGTCGGGCTATCGACAACCAGCATGATGCCGTCGATCTTCGCCAGCCGTGCCATGATGCCGGCCTGGTCGGCGCCGTCAGGCAGATAGGCCGTGGCGAATGAGCCCAGCGCCCCGTGATGCACGACATAGGGGTCGGTGATCGGCAGGATGACCCTGGCCGCGTCCTTGCCCAGCCATTCGTCGAGCAAGTCCTGGACGTAGACCACGTCGGGCGAACCATCCGCCTTGTGCTTGGGCTTCATGCCGTGGTCGGCGGTGACGACGATCGCCGCGCCCAGCGCATCGAGCTCGGTCAAGTACTTGTCGAACATCTCGTAGAAGGCGTTGGCCTGGGGAACGCCCGGCGCGTATTTGTGCTGCACATAGTCCGTCGTCGTCAGGTACATGATGTCGGGGCGGAATTCCCTGAGCAACTGGACGCCGGCGGCGAATACGAATTCAGACAATTCGGCCGAATAAACCTCGGGCACCGGCAGGCCGAAATGCTTCGAGGCGTTGTCGATGCCATGCTGGGCTAGAGTCGTGGTATCGGACTTTTCGGCCGAGAAGCACAGCGCGCGGCCTTCGTCGAAGGCGAGCCCCTTGCCGAGCAGCGCGCGCAGCTTGTCCTTGGCGGTGACCACGGCGACCTTGGCGCCGGCATCATAGAAGGCCTGGAAAACGGTCGGCGCGCGCAGGAAGCGCGGGTCGTTCATCATCACTTCCTTGCCGGTCTCGCGCTCGTAGAGATAGTTGCCGCAAATGCCATGCACTGAAGGCGGGCGACCGGTGGCGATCGACAGATTGTTGGGGTTGGTGAAGCTCGGGATGACCGAGTGCGCAAAGCGCACCGTGCCCTTCTGCTTGATCCTGACCAAGGCCGGCATCAGCCCGGCCTTGATCGCTTCGTCGAGATAGGCCGGCTCGCAGCCGTCCAGGCAGATGGCGATCGCCGGCACACGCGGCCATGCGTAGGTGCGGCCGTTGACGGCGACGTTGATGGGAGACATCTGATTCATCGAAAATCCTCGAGATCTGCCGCCTCAGGCGGCAAGTTTGGCGCGTTCGGCGATTGCCGCGGCGGGCGGAGCGGCGGTGTCGACGCCCATTTCATGGAGCGAGAGAGCCGCCGCCTCGACGACGCGGCGCATGACATGTTCGTCCATCTGGCCGATGCAGCCGACCCGGAAACTATCAACCACGGTCAGTTTGCCCGGATAGATGATGAAGCCCTTGTCCTTCATCAGCTCGTAGAAGCGATCGAAGGTGAAGTTGGGATGGGCCGGGTTGAAGAAGGTGACGATGATCGGCGACAGCCAGCGGTCTTTCAGCAACGTCTCGAAGCCGAGCTCGCGCATGCCGGCCACCATGACGTCGCGGTTCCTTGTGTAGCGAGCGCCGCGGCCGGCGACGCCGCCCTCGGCCTCATGCTGGCGCAACGCTTCGAGGAAGGCGGCAACGACATGCGTCGGCGGCGTGTAGCGCCACTGGCCTGATTTGTTCATGTGCGCCCACTGCGCATGGACGTCGAGCGACAGCGAGTGGCTGCGGCCCTTGGCGGCTTCGAGTTCGGTCTTGCGGGCGATGATGAAGCCGAAGCCCGGCACGCCCTCGATGCATTTGTTGGCGGAGGAAACCATCGCCTCGTAACGGATTTCGTTGACGTCGAGCGCGATGGCGCCGAAGGCGCTCATGGAATCGACCAGCAGCTTGCGGCCCTTGGCATGGACGGCCTCGGCAATCTCGGCGACCGGATTCAAAATGCCGGAACTGGTCTCGCAATGGATAGCGATGACATGGGTGATGGCCGGATCGGCATCGAGAGCGGCCGCCACCTCGTCGCCGCGCGGCGGTAGGTAGTCGCCCTTGTCGATCAGCGTGTAGGCGCGGCCGAGATACTGCATGGTCTGCGCGGCGCGCAGCCCGTATGCGCCATTGGCCAGCACCAGCACCTTGCCGTCCCCGGGCACGAAGGAACCGAGCATCGCCTCGACGCAGAACGAGCCCGAGCCTTGCATCGGCACGCAGTCGAATTCGCCTTTCGCGTCCCCGGTCAGCGCCAGCAGCCGGCGCCGCATGTCGGCGGTCATGGCACGGAAGTCGCCATCCCAGGACCCCCAGTCCCGCAGCATCGCCTGCTTGACCGAATAGGCCGTGGTGAGCGGACCCGGCGTCAGCAGATAGGGCTCGCCCAGTGCCGGCTTGGCCAGCGGCTCCGCGGCAAACTTCGTTTCGGCGAGCATGGTGTCCTCCGACAGATCACTGCATTTTGATGTGGCCTTATTCTTGGCCTGAACGACATATTTGTAAAATCGTTATTTTGTATCGAAGTATCGATTTTTGCGATAGTAGGACGAGCCACGTGATACAAATTGCATCGCGGTCATGACACGGCTGTGAAGCCGGATAAATTCGCTTTTTGACCATAAGCCAAATCGTTTGTCTCGGCCTTCTGGAAACCTGGGCTTATGGTAGATTGCTACACGATTCCGGATATCCCGACGGTGAAAAAGAATGCGCTACGTTCAGCTGCGAGCCTTCCATCAGGTGGCGATCTCAGGCGGTTTTTCTCGGGCCGCGGAAGCACTGTTCCTGACCCAGCCGGCCATATCGGACCAGGTGCGCAAGCTCGAGGAAGAGTATGATGTGCTGCTGTTCAACCGCAACAAGAAGCAGGTCACGCTGACCCATTCGGGCCAGAAGCTGCTTGAGATAACCCACCGCATGTTCGATACCGAACAGCAGGCGCTAGAGTTGCTGACCGAGTCGCGCGCGCTGCGTTCCGGCACGCTGCGCATCGTCGCCGATGCGGCGCACCACCTGCTGCACATCCTCGGCAGCTTCCGGACGCGCTACCCCGGCGTCCAGGTCTCGGTGCGCTCCGGCAACACCGAAACGGTGATCAGCAGCCTCTACAGCTATGATGCCGACATCGGCGTCCTGGGCGAGATACCGGCCGGGCGCGATTTCGAGGTGCTGAAGCTGAACTCGACGCCGATCATCGCCTTCACCTCCATCGACCATCCGCTGTCGGGAAAAAAGTCGGTGACGCTGAAGCAACTGGCGCAGGAACCACTGGTCATGCGCGAGCGCGGCTCGAAGACGCGCCAAAAGCTGGAGGACCTGGCCGCGGCGTCAAAGGTCGAACTCAGGCCAGTGATCGAAGCCGAGGGGCGCGAGGCGGTGCGCGAGATCGTCGCCTCGGGCGCCGGCATCGGCTTTGTCTCGGCGGCCGAATTCGGCCAGGATTCGCGTCTGGTGCCGATCACCATCGACGCCCCTGAAACCCTTATGGACGAAGCGCTGATCTGCCTGCGCGAGCGAAGCGGCGGCAAGCTGGTGCGTGCCTTTCTCGACATGGCGCGCTCTATGTCGCCGGATTGAGCGGCGACAGCAATCTCGGCTACCTCGGCCTTCCGTGCCGTCGACGGCTTCGCCTCGACCAGCGCGCCACAGCCGATGAAACCATCAGACATTAGCGTGACCTTTCGGGGTCGGTTTCGGTCTTGCCTGCCAGGGCTAAGGCCTTCGCGACATGCCGCCATCCTCAATCGCGTTGACGAGCGTCGCGCTGCCTTCGCGCAGATGCTGCCGCAGAACGTTCACGGCCTTTCTGCCGTCGCGCTGACGGCAGGCGGCGAGCAGGTCGCGATGCTCGCTCTGCGAGCGGGTGCGATAGTCGAGACTCGACAAGAGGATGCGGACATAGCGGTCGGCGGCGTTATGATGCGCCTCGATCAGGCCGAGCAGACGCTGGTTGCCGCAGGCATGATAGAGCAACAGATGAAAGGTCCGGTTCAGCGCCCCCCAGCGGCCGACATTGCGCTCCGCGTCGATCTGGTCGAGTGCCTGTTCGGCCTCATCGAGCTTGCCATCCGATATAGCCGGAATGGAGAGGCGGAGCGCCTCGCATTCTAGCAGTTCACGCACCGCGTAGATTTCGCCGATCTCGGCGCCGTCCATCCGGGTGACATGCGCGCCCTTGGTCGGATGTATGGACACGATGCCCTCGGCTTCCAACTGGCGAAGCGCGTCGCGAATCGGCATGCGACTGAAGCCGAACTCTTCGGCCAGTTCGTCCTGGCGCAAAGCCGTGCCGGCCTTCAGCGTCCCGCTAGCTATGGCCTCGCGCAGAACGTTGGCGACCTGCTCGGCAACCGTCTTCGGCTTCTCGATCGGGCTTTCCGCAAATCCGCGCAATCGATGCTCCCCTCACGCGGCGTCCAGCGTAATGGAAAACCAATTGGGATATAAGTATCCTCGTGTACGAGTTCTGGCCCGAGCCGCTGCGGACCAGCGAGCGTTAACGACGGGATGCCCGAAGCCCAAGCCGATACTTCTTGTCGGATATCTCTGCAGCGCGCTGCCCCGTTGGAGGCACGCCCGCCTATACGGCCGTGGCCGGCTGGTCCTTGAACAGGATCGGATCAGCAGCGGCCGGCTCCGCGTAGCGTATGCGCAGGCGCAGGAATGGCGCTTCGATACAGGTGTAGCTGAGATAGCCGATCGGGATCGTCGCCAGAAAGCACAGCAGGGACCAGAGGCAGGCAATGTAGAAATTGCTTATGCTCATAACGTTCGTGTTTATGAACTCCGCAAGCTGCATGACGAAGAACAGATGCAGAAGGTAGATCGAATAGCTGTAGGCTCCCGCCTTCTCCAGGATCTTGAACGGCAGGCCTTCTCGTTTCCTCGGGAAAGTGGTGTCGTAATAGGCGATCCCAAACGCATAGGCCGCCGCCTCTACGGTTGGCAGGATGATCCATATGCAATGCGACGAAGGATAGTGCCCAAGCTGGTAAAATCCTCCGGCGGCATCGAACCACCCGAAGAACATCGAAAATGCGACGAGAACGGCCAGTGCCAGCCAGTGCCGGCCTTTCGCATGGGCGCGGAAATGAAAGGCGAGAATGCCGGCCAGAAACTGATCGGCGTGCCCTATGATGGTCCAGGCAGCAGCCGACTGCACCTCGCCGAAATGCACATAGAGCGCCGACCTCAGCAAGATCATTGCCCCGACGAACAGCAAGGGCGCGAACAGGAACCGCCTGCACGCCATCAGCAGGAACGGCAGCAGAACGTAGAAATGGGCTTCCACGGTCAACGACCAACCGCCGTTCGGAAGGGTGGGGAAGATCACGCCCTTGCCAACGTCGGTGAAATACTCGTCCAAGGGCTGGCCCGCCTCATATCTGCGGCAAGCCTCGATGGCTATCACGGCCAGCAGAAGCGGAAGCAGCCTCAGCGCCCGGTTGGCGAAGAAGGGCAGATAGCGGACCTGTTTTCCATCAAGGAGCTTGGCAAACAGATAACCGGAGAGCGCCATGAACAGCGAAACGCCGGTATTGCCTTCATCCAGAAGGCTGAAGATGGGCAAAGCCGGTACGAAGCCATACGGAACGGGACCATCGGGGGACTGATGGAGAAAATGCCACGTGAAGACCAGGAAGGCCGCCAGGCCACGAACATGGTCCAGCGCCGGATAATGTTCTCCAGTCGAAGACTTCATGATTCAGACCAAGTGCCCCGCGCCTTGCACGATCGTCGCCACTGCGGCCGACCCGCATAGGCAACGGCGGGCATTCCCGCCTGCCCGCGGCCACACTGTCCGTTCCTCGTTAATTTTGGCTTCTATTTTCCGTGAAAATTCACTTCTGGCGCTTTCCAGCGCAAGGTCGACGTCGCGCCTGCCGCCCTCTGGCGCGTCCAGGTCGATATGCAGGCCGTGCCTTGAGGGCGCGCCTAACCCTCCGCCTCGACAGCAACCACCGCCGCACAGTCGCCGGCCTTGACCAGGCCGGGAAAATGCCGCGCTGCCAGCATGCCCGACATTTTTGCCCGGAGTTCCTGAGGGGCAATGCCGGTGCGACCAACGGAATGGATACGTGCCAGCACCGCGCCCTTCTCGATGGGATCACCGAGATCGATCATGGTTTCGATCATGCCGTCTTCCTCGGCGAAGGAGAAACAATCGCCCGACGGCATGTCCAGCCACTGCGTTCTGCCCGTCTCGATCGCACCATCGACGATGCCGGCATGGCGCAGCACGTTGAAGATACCGCGCCGCGCGATCCGCACGGTTTGCGCACGCGAGGTGCCGCCGCCGCCCAGTTCCGTGCTGACGAAGACCTTGCCCATTTCCTCGGCCGCCGTGTCATACATGCCGACCGAGTCGATCTCGATCATGCGCATCGAAAACGGGGCCGAGAATGCCGCGACCGCGTCGAAGGCTTTCTGTTCCAGCGCCTTGTCGGGCAAAGTGTGTGCGGCGCAGAACGGCACGAAGTCCAGCGTCCTGCCGCCGGAATGGAAGTCGAAGACGATGTCGGCGCGGGGCAGCAATTCACGCTGGAAGTAATCGGCGATCTTTTCAGTCACCGTACCGTCGGGACGGCCGGGAAAGCTGCGGTTCATGTTGCCCTTGTCGATCGGCGACGTGCGCGTGCCGGCACGAAAGGCCGGATAGTTCATCGCCGGCACAACGATCACCGTGCCGCTGACCTGCCTGGGGTCGAGCGTGCGGGCAAGATCGTAGAGCGCCAGCGGCCCTTCATATTCGTCGCCATGGTTGCCGCCGGAAAGCAGAGCCGTCGGTCCCTTGCCGTTGCGGATGACGCAGATCGGGATCATCACCGAGCCCCAGGCGGAGTCGTCGCGGCTATAGGGCAAGCGCAGGAAACCGTGCTGCACGCCATCCTTGTCGAAATCGACAGTCGGCGCGATGGGCGATGGACGGAGGCTGGACATCGGGCTCAATTCTTCACCACCAGTTTGCGCGGCACGTTGGCAAGGCACTCTACACTGGTTTCAGTGATGAGGATCGACTCCGTGATCTCCAGCCCCATCGTTTCCAGCCACAGGCCGGTCATGAAGTGGAAGCTCATGCCGGGCTTGAGTTCGGTGCGGTCGCCGGGGCGCAGGCTCATCGTGCGCTCGCCCCAGTCCGGCGGATAGGAAAGACCGATCGAATAGCCGGTGCGGTTGTCCTTGACGATGCCGTACTTCCTCAACACGGCGAAGAAAGCATTGGCGATGTCCTCGCAGGCGTTGCCGGGCTTTGCAGCTGCAAGCCCCGCCTCCATGCCTTCCAGTGTGGCCTTCTCGGCATCAAGGAATTCCTGCGTCGGCTTGCCAAGGAAGACGGTGCGCGACAGAGGACAGTGATAACGGTTATAGCAGCCGGCAATCTCGAAGAAGGTGCCCTCGCCTCGCTTCATCGGCTGGTCGTCCCAGGTTAGGTGTGGCGCCGAGGCATCCGCACCTGACGGCAGCAGCGGCACGATCGCCGGGTAGTCGCCGCCAATGTTGTCGACGCCGCGCGTGCCGGCATCGTAGATTTCGGCGACGAGATCGCATTTGCGCATGCCGACTTCTATCTTGTCGACGATGCGCTGGTGCATGGCTTCGACGATACGGGCGGCCTTGCGCATATAGTCGATCTCCGTCGGGCTCTTCACCGCCCTCTGCCAGTTAACCAGCGCTGTTGCATCGACAAAACGGGCATTGGGCAGATGCTTCTGCAGCGAGGCGAAGGCGGCGGCGGAGAACCAGTAATTGTCCATCTCGACGCCGATGGTGAGTTTGCCCCAGCCGCGATCGGTCAACACGCTGGACAGGAAATCCATCGGATGACGCTCGGTCGACTGCACGTAATGGTCGGCATAGCCGACGATGTTGTCCTGCGCGAGATAGGCGGTGCGTTTGGCGCCGTTGGCATCCTGGCCACGTCCGTACCAGACGGGCTCCCCCGACGGCGGCACGATGACCGCCTGGTGCACATAGAAGGACCAGCCGTCATAGCCGGTCAGCCAGGCCATGTTGGAGGGGTCGCTGACGATCAATAGATCGACGCCCTTCGCCGCCATGGCTCGCCGCGTCTTGGCGAGGCGGTCCGCAAATTCGCCGCGCGAAAATTTCAGATTTGGTTGCATTGTTCTTGGTCCTCGTTTGTTGGGCTTGAGCATGATCCTTTTCGGAAAACCGGTTTCCCACTTTTCCGGATCATGCTCGTGCGGCCAGCATCAGCTTTCAAAAATGGTTCCGGCATTGGTTGCCCGCGCGCGGTCGCGGGCGAGCGTGGCGATCGCGGTATCCTGCACGCCAGTGCCGGTCAGGTCGGCGATGGTGATGTCGCTGGCCGAGCGTCTTGCGTGTTTCTCGCCGGCGACGATCTGGCCGAGTTCGGTGATCTCGCCGTCGGCTGCCATCACGCCAGCGGCGATCGCATGATGGAGTTCTCCCAGCCGCCGCGTCTGGCGGGCACTGTCGGCGACATAGAGATCGGCCATGCGCAGGATGGCAGGGGCAATCTCGTTCTTGTGCTCGGCGTCCGAGCCCATGGCGGTGATGTGCTGGCCGGCGGCGACGAAGCCGGCTTTGATCAGGGGCTCGGTCGAGGGCGTCGTGGTGACGATGATGTCGGCGCCGGCAACCGCCTTCGCCGCGTCTGATACAGCGCGCACGACAATGCCCAGTCTTTCGCGCAAGCGGGCAGCGGTGGCCTCGGCCTTGGCGGCGTCGCGTGCCCAGATGCGCGCTTCCTCGATTGGCCTGACAAGGCGCAGTGCTTCCAATTGCAGACCTGCCTGCAAACCGGCGCCGAAGATCGCCGCTACGGTGGAGTCTTCGCGAGCCAGATGCTTCGCGGCGACCGCGCCGGCCGCGGCGGTGCGGACATCGGTCAGGTAGCCATTGTCGAGCAGCAGCGCCTCGACCACCCCGGTCTTTGCCGAAAGCAGCACCATCATGCCGCCACCGCTCGGCAGGCCGAGCTTTGGATTGTCGAAGAAGCCGGAGCTGATCTTGACGGCGAAACCGTCGATACCGGGTACGTAAGCGGACTTGACGTCGACCTCGCCGTGATGTTCGGGGATGTCGAGGCGCAGGATCGGCGGCATCGCAACCGGCAAAGTGGCAAGTGCGCGAAAAGCGTTCTCGACGCAGGCGACGGCATCGAGATCGAGCGTCACGATCTCACGTAATTCTCTCTCGGTCAGTACCGTCATGCGGCTCATGCGGCGCGCTCCCCGATTGCCGCACCGCAGACGATCCTGCGATGTGCGTTCATGTCGATGTTGCGGCCAGAGAGAAGAACAACCACCGGTCCGTTTGCCCTGACCTTGCCGGCGAGCAGCGCCGCGATGCCGACCGCGCCGGCGCCCTCGACGATCTCGCGCTCCTGTGCATAGGCATGGCGGACGCCGGCGGCGATTTCGTCCTCGCTGAGCAGGATGACGTCGTCGAGCAGGTCGCGGCACATGGCGAAGGTCAGCCGGTTATCGAGGCCGATGCCGCCGCCGAGCGAATCCGCCAGCGTCGGCAATTCTTCAACCGGCACCGGATGGCCAGCGTCGAGGCTCGCTTTCATCGCGGCACCGCGCGCCATCGAGACGCCGATGACCTTTGTTTCGGGGCTGACGCCCTTGACGGCTGCGGCAATGCCGGAGGCCAGGCCGCCGCCGGAAAGCTGTACCAGCACGAGACCAGCATCCGGTACCTGCTCGATCATCTCCAGCCCGAGCGTGCCTTGCCCTGCGATGATGGCGGGATGGTCGAAGGGCGGCCGCATCACCAGTCCCTCCTCCGTCACCAGCCGCTCAACCTCTTGCTGGGCGTCGTCCTGGCTGTTGCCGACAATGCGGACTTCCGCGCCGAGCCGGCGGATCTCGTCGAGCTTGTTCTGAGGCACCAGACGCGACATGCAGATCACCGCGCGCATGCCTTCGAGCTTGGCCGCATGAGCCAGCGCGCGGCCATGATTGCCGGTCGATGCAGCGACCACGCCGCGTTGCTTCTCCCGCGCGCTCAGCGAAGCGACGGCATTCGAGGCGCCGCGCAGCTTGAAGCTGCCCGTGGTCTGGCGGTGTTCGAGCTTGAGATGAACCGGCACGCCGAGTTGTTCGGAAAGACTCGGGGAAAGCACGGTCGCAGTGCGCTCCACCTTGCCGGCGATACGTTCGCGTGCAGACCGAATGTCGTCGAGGGTCACTGTCACCATGATCGTCAATCGCGCGTCAAAGGCAGCGTCATCAGACGGCCGAATTCGGGGTGGGCTGAATCATCACCGCACAGGCGCAGGCAGTTCCACGCACTCGCCTGGTTACTGGTCACCACCGGACGGCCGATCGCCTGTTCCATGCCGGTGACCGCGAGCGCGCCGCGCAGCGCCGTGCAGGAGACGAAAAGGGCGTCAGCCTGTGGATGGGTCGCCTCACGTGCGAGATCGACAAGGGCTGCCGGCGGAATGCGCGCCATCTCGCGATCGTCCTCAAAGCCGAGACAGGTGAAGCTGGCGATCTCGAAACCACGCTCGGCGAAATAGGTCGCCATCGGCCTGGAGGTCTCGACCGTGTAGGGCGTGAGGACGCTGATCCTGCGCACGCCAAAGGCGTTCAGCCCGCGCACGCCGGCCGCTGGCGGCGTGACGACTGGCACGCCGGGCTTGGCAGCCTGGATCGCCGCCTCGATCTCGGCATCGCCGATCACCACCGAGGCCGAAGTGCAGGAATAGCAGATCGCGTCGAGCGTCTCGTCGGGCAGGATCAAGGCCGCGCCCGCCGTCAGCGCCGGCTGCATCTTGCGCAGGTTTTCCGGCGTCGTGGGATTGGCATAGGGAATGCGCGCGACATAGACGCCGATGCGGTCGTTCGCCACCATGCGGCGAAAATCCGGCTCGCTGGTGTGGTCCGTGGCCAGGATGATCAGGCCGATGCGCCTGTCGAGCGGACGATCATCGAGTGATGACCGTTTTGGATGGACTGTGATTTCGGGCAAGGGTTTCATCGGTTACCTCTCGATCTTGCCGTAACGACGCTCGAGCCAGCGCAGCAGCACGACCGAACAAAGACTGATGGCGAGGAAGAAGGCGCCGACCAGCGTGATCGGCTCCAGGTAGCGATAGTAGGTGTTGGCGACGCTTTTCGCCTGGTTCATCAGCTCCAGCACGGTGATCGCCGAAAGCAAAGGCGTCTCCTTGAACATGGCGATGAAGTAATTGGCCAGCGCCGGGATCATTGGCGGGATGGCCTGCGGGATGATGATGTGCGTCCAGGTCTGCCGGGCGCTGAGATTGCACGCCTTGGCGGCCTCCCACTGGCCGCGCGGCACATTCTCGATGCCAGCGCGGTAGACCTCCGCCGTATAGGTGCCGTAGTGCAGCCCGAGCCCGATGACGCCGGCGACGAGCGGCGGCAGCAGGATGCCGATGTCAGGCAGTACGTAGAAGATGAAATAGAGCTGAACCAGCAGCGGCGTGCCACGGATGAATTCGGCTGCCCAGCCGACGGTGCGCGACAGCGCCTTGTTGGGTGAGCGGCGCGCCAGCGCGATGCCGAGGCCGACGATCGCCGCCAGCACCGAGCCGAGCAGCGTCGCCAGGATGGTGATCTTCACCCCCTGGATCAGCGTCGGCATGATCTGCCATACGAAATTCCAGTCCCAATCCATCAGAAAACCTTGGCCATCAGCGAACCAAATTTATCAGCAGGTCCATCGGCCATTAGACGCGCACCCCATCGAGGCCGCGCGCCATGCGGCGTTCCAGCGATCGCACGCCCCACGAAATGAGCAGTGCCAGGATGAAATAGATGACCAGGATGGTGGCGAACGGCACCATGGTGTTGCCGGTCTGGGCACGCACCACCTGCGCCTGGAAGGTCAGGTCGGCAAGCGAGATCAGCGAGACGACCGATGTTGCCTTGAGCAACTCGATGGCGTTGTTGCCGAAGGTCGGTAGCATCACCAGAAACGCCTGCGGCAGGATGACGTGGCGCAGGCCCTGCCAGCGACCGAGATTGAGCGCGATGCAGGCCTCATGCTGCTCGCGGCCGATCGACTGCACGGCGCCGCGCACCACTTCGGCGGCATAGGCGCCGACATTCAGGCCGAGCGCCAGCACGCCGGCCTGCAGCGGGGTCAGCTCCAGGCCAATCAGCGGCAGCACGAAATAGGCGAAGAACAGCTGCACGAAAATCGAGGTGCCGCGGAAGAATTCGATATAGGCGGTGGCCAATGCGCGCAGCAGAAACAAGCGCGACAGCCGCCCCAGGCCGGCCAAAAAGGCCATGATCAGCGCAAGCACCGACCCCATCAGCGTCAGCTCGATGGTGACAATCGCGCCCTGCACTATCAGGCCGAAATAGCCGGACCACTGGGTCATCTAGGTTCCAACGTTGGTGGTTTGGGTTCCTTCTCCCCGTACAACGGGGAGAAGATGCCGGCAGGCAGATGAGGGGCGGCGCTAGCTTTGCGAGCCTTGGCGCTGCCCCTCATCCGGCCCTTCGGGCCACCTTCTCCCCGTAAACGGGGAGAAGGCAAAAATCACTTTGCCGCGCAGAGCTTGTCGCGGGTCGTCGACATCGCCGCGGCGGCCGAGAAGCCGTAGGGCTCGATGATCTTGGCGAATTCGCCTGATTTCTTCATCTTGGCGAGTTCGACGTCGAAAGCATCGCGCAAGGCTTCGTCGCCCTTCTTGAAGGCGGCGCCGTCGCAATAGACCGGCGCGCCCTGCACCGGAGCGATGACTTCGAGGTTCGGATCGTTGGCCTTCTTCATCAGGTCGTTGATCGACAGGACCGGGAGCGAATAGGCGTCGATGCGGCCATCCTGCACCATCTTCAGGCCGCTCTGGCCGTCCGGCACGACGATGACGCGTTCGCGCGGCACGCCAGCATTGAGCGCCAGCTTCTCCTCGGTGCCACCGCCAGGCGCGCCGATCGTGGCCGACGTATCCTTGGCGACGTCCTCGTAGCTCTTGAAGCCTTTCGGATTGCCCTTCTTCACCAGCATCGCCTCGGCGTCGCACAGAACCGGTTCGGAATAGGCGACCGCCGCGCAGCGCTCCGGCTTCATGAACAGGCCGGCGGTGACGACATCGAAGCGTCCGGCCTGCAGACCGGGGATCATCGCGCCATATTCGGAGATCGAAGCGACGATATCGGCGACGCCGAGCCGCTTGAATATCTCGCGCGCCACGTCGGGTGCCGCGCCTGAAACCTTGCCGTCGGCGGCGACCGCCGTATAGGGCGGCTCATTGGCGATGGCGACCCGGGCGAAGCCCTGCGACTTCAACTGCTCGAGCTTGCTGTCAGCAGCCGAACCCGGGATCGATGCGGCCAGCACCGCCGTCAGTGCGAGGCCGGCGACGCCGGCCAGAATGCCAAGTTTCTTCATTGTTCCCAACTCCTTGTTTCTTGTCTTGGTTTTGTCGAAGGATGGCTTCCCGCCACCCTTTCCATGACGGTCAGACGCGATGTCCGGCCGCGATGATCTTCTTCAGGAAGCCTTGTGTGCGCTCCTGCTTGGGATGGCGGAAAATCTCGTCGGGCTTGCCCTCCTCGACGATCCTGCCGCGATCGAAGAACAGCACCCGGTCGGCGAAGTCGTGGGCGAAGCCCATCTCATGCGTGACCAGCAGCATGGTCATGTCGGTCTCGGCGCAGAGCCGCCACAAGACGTTGAGCACCTCCTCGACCAGTTCCGGATCGAGCGCCGATGTCACCTCGTCAAACAGCATGATCTTGGGCTGCAGAGCGAGTGCCCTGGCGATCGCCACGCGCTGCTTCTGGCCGCCGGATAGTTGCGCCGGCATCGCCTTGGCCTTGTCGGCCATGCCGACCATGTCGAGCAATTCCATCGCCCGTTTCTCGGCGGCGGCGCGCGGCGTGCCCTTGGTCAGCATCGGCGCCAGCGTCACATTGTCGATGACGCTCTTGTGCGGAAACAGGTTGAACAACTGGAACACCATGCCGATCTTCTGGCGCATCCGCGCCAGATGGCGCTCGTCGGCCGGCAGCAGCTGGCCGTTGCGTTCCATGTGGTAGAGCTGCTCGCCCTCGATCTGGATATGACCGCCGTCGATGCGCTCCAGCGTCATCAGGATGCGCAGGATCGTCGTCTTGCCCGACCCGGAGGGCCCGATCAGCGCCAGCTTCTCGCGCGGCATGACCTGCATCGACAGACCGTCCAGCACCTTGAAGGCACCGAAGCTCTTCGAAATGGCATCGACCTTGATGATGGGTGTGGACAAATGAATTTCCCCTGCTGGAGAAGCTTGTGCCCTTAACGATGCGGAACGAGTCAAATCATGTCAATTGGGAAAATAATATCATGACAATATTTCCCATTCCGCACAATTCGGGAGCAATACCGCCCTAAATGGCGAGCAGCAGGTGCTCCGGATCGCCAAGCAACAGCTTGGTGACAACGCCGAGGCCGGCGCGCAGTTCCCCTTCGGTGGTCGAGCCCAACGAGATGCGCACCGCCGGATGCCATGGCGCATCGGAAATCCGGAAGGATGTGCCCGGCGCGATCGCCACGCCCTGCAGCCGCGCCTGGGCGACAAAGCTTTCCTCGGCACGGTCGTCGGGCAGTTGCAGCCAGATGTGCAGCCCGTCGCGCCGGGCGCGATAGTCGATCCCGGCAAGCACCTCGGCGGCGATGTCCTGCCGCCGCCGCAGGGCGGCGCGCTGCCAGCGCACGAGTTCCATCGCGGTGCCGTCGGTTACCCATTTGGTGGCGATCTCGGCCACCAGCGGCGTTGCCATCCAGTTGGAGACGAGGTGCCGGTTGGCAACGGCGGCGACGTAACGGTCGGGCGCCGCGAGATAGCCGATGCGCAGGCCGGGCACGGTGATCTTGGTGAAAGAGGTGACGTAGAGCGTCCGCTCCGGAGCAAAGGCGGCGACCGGCGGTGGCCGGTCCTCGACCAATGGCCCCAGCACGTCGTTCTCGATGATGGCGATGTCATGCTTGCGCGCGACCGCAGCGATTTCCTCGCGCCGCCGCGCATCCATCAGCGTTGCCGTGGGGTTGATCACCGAAGGCTGCACGAACACGGCGCGAATGTCGGACAGCTTGCAAGCCTCGTCCAGCGCCTCCGGGATCAGGCCATTGCCGTCGATCGGCAGGCCTTCGAGGTTGAAGCCAAGATAACGCGCCAGCGGCACCAGCGTGTGGTGGCCGATCGCCTCGGTGGCAACGGTCGATCCCGGCGGCGCCACGCTCATCAGCGCCACCGTCATGCCGGCGGTGGCGCCGTTGGTCAGGCTGATGTTTTGCGCGGAGGCATCGAGCCCGCACAGTCTCAGCCACTCGACGGCGACGGCGCGGTGGCGTGGAAACACCATGTTCGGCCGGAACGACAGCGCCGAACTCGACGGGAGGTTTTCGGCGAGCCAGCCCAGCGCTTGCTTCAGCCGCTCCAGGTGCATCGGCTCGCACACCGGTTTCAGGATGGAGAGATCGATGACCTCGCCGAGACGTTCCGGCAGATAGGGCGGTTCCGGCTCGCGACGCTGCGTCTGCACGAAGCTGCCACGGCCGATCTCGCCCGAGATCAGCCCGCGCCGGATCAGTTCCTCATAGGCGCGGCTGACCGTCTGCACCGACAGCTTGAGATCGTCGGCGAGCCGGCGATGCGTCGGCAGCCGCGCGCCATTGGCCAAGCGCCCGTCATGAATGGCGCGCGCGAACTGGTCGGCCAGCGACTGATAGGCTGGCCGCCGGATGAGCGCGGGATCGGGTTGCCACAATGTCATGACTTATTAGAGATCGAAATCAGTGCAATTGACAATCGAAATAATGCGCCATCATGGTATTCTGGACGAAAAAGTGGGCGCTGATGACTGCTGCGAAACTCGACGCGATCGACCTCAAAATCCTCGATGCCATCCAGCGCGACGGGCGCATCACCAAGCTGGCGCTGGCCGAGCAGGTGGGGCTGTCGCCGACGCCATGCTGGATGCGGCTGCGCAAGCTGGAAAGGGCCGGCATCGTTTCGGGCTATCACGCCAAGATCGCCATGCGCGTCGTGGCGCCGGTCGCCACCGTGCTGATGGAGGTGACGCTCGCCAGCCACCGGCAGGCCGATTTCGACCGCTTCGAGCGCGCCATCCGCGATATCAGCGAGATCGTCGCCTGCTGGTCGGTGGGCGGCGGCGTCGACTACGTGCTGAAGGTGATGGCGCGCGACATCGACGCCTATCAGCGGCTGGTCGACAGCTTGCTGGAGCGCGAAATCGGCATCGACCGCTACTTCACCTACATCGTGATCAAGACGGTGAAGGATGACATCGCCCTGCCCATCGCCGACCTGTTGCCGGCGCCGACGTAGCGCCGGAGAGATCGTCTGCATTGCTGGCTCAATAGAGAGACTCTCTCTACCAGCGCGGGCCCAAACAGCCTCTCTGTCCGACCGCGATGGATAGTCTCCCGGTATCAGACCGCACCGGGAGGCTTCGATCATGTCCGCGCATTTCGCCCGCTCGCATCGCCATGAAGCGCTCGACCGTCTCGTCGACCGCCGGCTGCTGCGCGAACTCGCCTATGTCGACGGCCACTGGACGGCGAGCGAAGCGGCCGAAAGTTTCGAAGTTTCCGATCCGGCGACCGGCACCACGGTCGCCTTCGTCGCCGCGCTGGACGACCGCCAGACGGCAAAGGCAATCGATGCTGCGTCGCGCGCCTTTCCGGCCTGGCGTTCCCTGCTGCCGCAGGCGCGGGCAGAAATCCTGCGAAAATGGTTCGAACTGATCATCGAGGCCAAGGACGATCTGGCGCTGCTGATGACTTTGGAACAGGGCAAGCCGCTGCAGGAGTCGCAGGGCGAGATCGACTATGCCGCTTCCTTCGTCGAGTGGTACGCGGAGGAAGCAAAACGCCTGAATGCGGAGAGCGTCACCAGCCATCTGCCGAACGCGGAAATGATGGTGCGGCGCGAGCCGCTCGGCGTCGTCGGTATCGTCACGCCGTGGAATTTTCCGTCGGCGATGCTGACGCGCAAGGCGGCCGCGGCCCTTGCCGCCGGCTGCACCATCGTCGCGCATCCTTCCTCGGAAACACCGCTGTCGGCGCTGGCGCTGGCCGAACTCGGCGAGCGCGCCGGCCTACCGGCTGGGGTCCTCAACATCGTCACCGGCAAGGCCGCGACGATCGTCGGGCGGTTGTGCGAAGACCCGCGCGTGCGCGCCATGAGTTTCACAGGCTCGACCGAAATCGGCCGGCTGATCGCTGCACAGAGTGCGCCGACGATGAAGCGGCTGGTGATGGAGCTTGGCGGCCACGCGCCGCTGATCGTCTTTGCCGACGCCGATCTCGACAAGGCCGTGAGCATTGCCATCGACGCCAAATTCGCCACATCGGGCCAGGACTGCCTCGCCGCCAACCGCATCTATGTCCAGCGCCCGATCTACGAGCACTTCTGCGAGGCCTTCGCCAGACGCATCGAGGCGCTGCGGATCGGCAATGGGCTCGCCGACAGGATTGATATAGGACCACTGATGCATGAGCGCGCTGTCACCAAGGTCGAGGAGCAGGTCGCCGATGCGCTTGCCCATGGCGCTCGCTGCCTCACCGGCGGCAAGCGGCATCAGGCCGGGCCGCTGTTCTACCAGCCGACGCTGTTGGCCGACGTCGCCAACGAAGCGCTGATCATGCGCGAAGAGACGTTTGGCCCGGTCGCCGCTGTGTCGCCGTTCGACAGCGAGGACGAGGTGATCAGCCGCGCCAATGCCACCGAATATGGCCTGGTCGCCTATGTCGTGACCGAGAACGGCGCCCGCCAGTTGCGCATGGGCCGCGCGCTCGACTACGGCATGGTCGCCATCAACCGCGTCAAGATTACCGGCGCGCCGATCCCGTTTGGCGGCGTCAAGCAATCCGGCATCGGCCGCGAAGGTTCGCGCCACGGGCTGGAGGCTTTCACCGATCTCAAATATCTCTGCCTGGATGTGGCTTAAGCCGCGCCCGGTTTGTCTTTCAAGGAGTCAAAAAGATGCTCGATCAGTCCAACGAACTCGCCGCCTGGGATCGCGACCATTTCTTCCATCCCTCGACCCATATGGGCACGCATGCGCGGGGCGAGAGCCCGAACCGCATCATGGCCGGCGGCGAAGGCGTCACCGTCTGGGACAACAATGGCAGGAAGAGCCTCGATGCCTTCGCCGGCCTCTATTGCGTCAATGTCGGCTATGGCCGCCAGAAGATCGCGGATGCCATTGCAGAGCAGGCGAAGAACCTCGCCTATTACCACGCCTATGTCGGCCACGGCACCGAGGCCTCGATCACTTTGGCCAAGATGATCATCGATCGCGCGCCCAAGGGCATGTCGAGGGTCTATTTTGGCCTCTCCGGTTCGGACGCCAACGAAACCAACATCAAGCTGATCTGGTACTACAACAATGTGCTGGGCCGGCCGGAGAAGAAGAAGATCATCTCGCGCTGGCGCGGCTATCACGGGTCGGGCGTGATGACCGGATCGCTGACCGGGCTCGACCTGTTCCATAACGCCTTCGACCTGCCGCGCGCGCCGGTCCTGCACACCGAAGCACCTTACTATTTCCGCCGCGCCGACCGGTCGATGAGCGAGGAGCAGTTTTCGCAGCACTGCGCCGACAAGCTCGAGGAGATGATCCTGGCCGAAGGGCCGGAAACGGTCGCCGCCTTCATCGGTGAGCCGATCCTCGGCACCGGTGGCATCGTGCCGCCGCCGGCCGGCTACTGGGAGAAGATCCAGGCCGTGCTGAAGAAGTATGACGTGCTTTTGGTCGCCGACGAGGTGGTGACGGGTTTTGGCCGGCTGGGCACCATGTTCGGCTCCGACCATTACGGCATCAAGCCTGACCTCATCACCATCGCCAAGGGCCTGACCTCGGCCTATGCGCCGCTTTCGGGCGTCATTGTCGCCGACAAGATGTGGCAGGTGCTGGTGCAAGGCTCCGACAAGCTCGGCTCGCTCGGCCATGGCTGGACCTATTCGGCGCATCCGATCTGCGTTGCCGCGGGTGTGGCCAATCTCGAACTGATCGACGAGATGGATCTGGTGACAAATGCCCGCGAGACCGGCGCCTATTTCCGGGCCGAACTGGCAAAGGCCGTCGGCGGCCACAGACACGTCGGCGACGTGCGCGGCGACGGCATGCTGGCGGCGGTCGAGTTCGTCGCCGACAAGGACGACCGGGTGTTCTTCGACGCTTCGCAAAAGATCGGTCCGCAAGTGGCGACGGCGCTTGCCGCCAGCGGCGTCATCGGCCGCGCCATGCCGCAGGGCGACATACTCGGCTTCGCGCCGCCGCTCTGCCTGACCCGAGAGGAAGCCGATATCGTCGTTTCGAAGACGGCGGATGCGGTGAAAATCGTGTTTGCCAATCTCTGAGATCGATCCATGAATGCCATGACCAAAACCCTCCCCGCCACGATGGCCGCCGTGCTGCTCACCGGGCACGGCGGACCGGAAAAGCTCGTCTACCGCACCGATGTGAAGGTGCCCGCGCCTGCCTCCGGTGAGGTGTTGGTCAAGGTCACCGCTTGCGGCATGAACAACACCGATGTCTGGGTCCGCCAGGGCGCCTATGGCACGGAGGAAGACGCTTCCGCCGTGTCGACCTGGCGGCGGCAGGGCAACACGCTTGTTTTCCCGCGCATCCAGGGCACCGACACGGTCGGTGCCATCGTTGCCGTCGGCGAAGGCATTTCGCCTGATCGTATCGGCGAACGGGTGATGGTCGATTTCTCCATCTACAACCGCGACGACGATTCACTCGCCGACATCGACTATATGGGCCATGGCCGTGATGGCGGTTACGCCGAGTACCAGACAGTGCCGGCGCAGAACGCGCATGTCGTCGACACGGAGATGAGCGACGTCGAACTCGCCACCTTCTGCTGCGCCTACCTGACCGGCGAGCAGATGCTGGAACGCGCCGGCCTGAAGGCCGGCGAGCGCGTGCTGGTCACCGGCGCCTCGGGCGGCGTCGGCTCGGGCATCGTGCAATTGGCACGGGCGCGCGGCGCCATTCCCTATGCCCTCGTCGGCAAGGGTAAGGAACAGGCGGTGCTCGACATCGGCGCCGAGGCGGTCATCACCCGTGGCGTCGCCGACCTGCCGCAAGCCGTGAATGAAGCGACCGGCGGCCAGCCGATCGACGTGGTGGCCGACCTCGTCGGCGGCGCGATCTTCAACGACCTGCTGCGTATTCTCAGGCCGGAAGGCCGCTACACCACCGCCGGCGCGATTGCCGGCCCGGTCGTGCAGCTCGATCTCAGGACCATGTATCTGAAGCAGCTGCAGCTGCATGGCTCGAGCCAGGGCACGCGGGCCGATTTCCGCCGCATCGTCGGGTATATCGAAGCGAAAAAGATCCGGCCGCTGGTCGGCGGCGTCTACAGGCTCTCCGATTTCCACCGCGCACAGGCCGACTTCGTCGCCAAGGATTTTGTCGGCAAGCTAGTGGTGGTGCCTGATGCTGTCGCGGAGCGGCCGGCGTAAATCCAAGAATCCCCCACCCTTGGCTCTGGCCGCCTTCTCGCCGCTGCCCCAACGGGAATGGCTTGCAGTCGTCTCCGCGAGCCGTCACAAACGGCGACGCCCGTTGTCATACTGGTCCGGGCATCTGGTCACGGGATACGGGCGAGACATGACAGGCCGAATGATACTTCTCGACGCCAAGCCGCTCGGCGCGGCTGATGTGGCCGAGATCGCACGCCGCAACGCCCGGCTCATGCTGGGCGAACAGGCGATGCGCCGCATCCGGGCAAGCCGCGCCCTGATCGAGCATCTGACCGGGCTTGGCAAACCGATGTACGGCGTCACGACGGGGCTCGGCGCCTGTGTCGATACACCGCTCGCGCCGGCCGACCTGATCGCCTTCCAGCACAGCGTGCCGCTCAGCCACAGCATGGGCATCGGCCCGGCACTGCCGACCGACGCGGTGCGGGCGATGATGACCGCGCGCATTTCAGGCATGGCCGCCGGCGGCACCGGCACTTCCGAGCGCGTGGTCATGGGCCTGGTGGCGGCGCTCAACGCCGGCGTCCATCCGATCATCCCGACCTGGGGTTCGATCGGCGCGGCGGACCTTGCCCATCTCGGCCATATGGCAAGGTCGCTGCGCGGCGACGGCGAGGCGGAGTTCCAGGGCAGGATCATGCCTTCCACCGAGGCGCTTGCTCTGGCCGGGCTCGAGCCGCTCGACCTGCGCGAAAAGGACGGCCACGCCATCATTGTCGCCAACAGCCTGTCGACGGGAACGGCGTGCCTGTGTCTCGAAGACGTCGCCCATCTTATCGACTGGGCAATGGCGGCGGTCGCCCTCAACTATGAGGCGTTCCGCTCTTCGCTCACCGCGATCGACGAGCATGCGCTGGCGGCACGGCCAGCCTTCGGCCAGCGCGAGATCGGCGCGCGGCTGCGCGTGGAGCTGGCGGGAAGCGGCCTGTGGAAGGACAGAGCAGCGCGGCGCCTGCAGGATCCGCTCAGCTATCGCTGTGTACCCCAGGTCTGGGGCGGCCTGCTCAATGCGTTCGAACAGGCGCGGCTCGCCACCGAGATCGAACTGACCCATTCAGGCGACAATCCCGTGATCCTGGCCGAGGGCGAACGGGTGGTTTCCAACCGCTGCATGAAGCTGATGTCGCCTGCTATAGCCGACCTGCCTCGCTTCCTGTCGGCCAGGGGCGGCAGCCGCCAGGGCTATGCGGAGCTGCAAAAGCCTTTATCCGCGCTGGAAGCCGAGATTCGGCATCTGGCCAACCCGATGTCGCTCAGCCCGCTCGCGGTTTCCGACGGCATCGAGGACCAGTCGTCGATGGCACCCCGAGTGGTGTCCAAGACCGCCGAGATCATCGAGCGCATGCGCTATCTCGTTGCCATGGAATTGATCTTCGCCGCAACGGGCGTCGAGTTGCGCGGCGTCGTCGACAGCATGGGCGAAGGACCGCAGCGCACTTTCGCCGCCATACGCGCACTCGTCAGCCCGCTCGACGACGACCGCGAGATGAGCACCGACATGACACGGGTGGCCCGCATGGTGGCCGGGCCCCGATACTGAGCCTGGAGGTCCACTCGGCCGCGGGCTCTTCAGCGAAGGCCAAGACTATTGATACGGACCCCTGAGATTCAGTTTCTCGGTCAGAAGGCAAAAGCGGTCGATCAGCCGGACCAGTTCCTCGCCCCGTTCGGCGACGATTTTGTCCCGCTCTGTGGCCGGCGCGTCCGACAAAGCCTTCCACAGCCGGCTTTGCCGATCGCAGACATCCGCCAGCTCGGAACAGTCGCTGGAAGTCAACTTCAAAAGGTGTTCCGCCGTCACTGGTCCAATGCCGGGAGGCGTCGTCGCCCCCACGGAAAGATAGCCTGGCGGCACGGTGCCCTTCGCGTTCGTCACCGATTTGCGGCAGATGACGTCGAAAAGCTGGTCGATGGCCTGCCTGGCGCCGGCGACGCGCGAGGGATGATCCGTATCGGCCGCGGCATGCGGCAGAAGCTCCAGCTTGTCGCCATGCCTCTCGACGAGGTCGAGATAGGGCAGCATCGGACCGGACAAGCCACCGGTTGAAGCGTCGCTGAACAGGTCGGCATCGATGGCGGCGTGGCGCACCTGCCCTGCATCCAGCGCGCCGCCAAGCGCCGCGACGTCGACAAGCTCGCCGCGATCGTAGTTGACCAGCACCGCGCCCTTGTTCATGCGGGAGAGAACCTCCGCGCCGATGAGCCCGGCATTGGCGTAGCGGCCGGTCTGCGCGTCCTGCTTGCCGAGGCCGACATGGACGCTCAGCACATCGGCGCTATCAGCTGCCTCGACAAGGTCCGGCGCGAAGACGAAACCCTCGGCCTCTATCCAGTCGCGATGCCGGGGCCGTGCGTGGATCACCACGCGCATGCCGAAGGCGCGGGCAAGCTTGGCCACCTCGCGGCCGATATTGCCGTAGCCGATGATCGCGATGGTTTTGCCTTCGAGCTTCTCGGTCGGAAAATCGCGCAGTTCCCTACCAGTGTCGAAGGCGCCGCGCGCCACCCTATCGTGAAGCAAGTCGACAGGGAGATCCGGCAGCACTTTCAGGATCGCCTTCATCACCATCTGCGCGGTGGCGCGGCTGTTGATGCCCGGCGTGTTCATGAGCACCGCGGTGCCACCCTCGCCGCTCCCGCCGCCCCAGGAGCGCGAGCCCATATTGCCGGTGCCGGCGCCGATCCGCACGCCGGCCAGTGGAAAGACGGTCTCGGCGGGCAGGAAGGTGGCGGCGGCGATGACGGCGTCATAGCGCCCGTCGCCGGCGGCTTCGATCAGCTCTTGCCGGCCGCTAAGGTCCGGCTGGTAGAAGAAATGCACCCGGCCTTGCTCGAGCCCCGTTTTGTCGCCAAGCGCAGCCGCGTGGAAGCGTCCGCCCTTGGCCTCGATATGGGCGCGTACTTCGCTCGGATCGGGTGTGCCGTCGGGTCCGAAGCGCAGGCCGACCAGATCGCATATCAGGACGGTGAAGACGCTTTGCGGGTCGATCGGCTCCACGGCCTGTGTGCTGGTGTTCGCGGTCACGTCGCTTCCCTCATGCGAGAACGGCAGGCCTGCTGCGGCAGCAGCGTGTCCTGAATAGTCAGAACCTATCCGCTCGGAACGGCGTCAGATCGATCGCCGGCGGCAAACCGGTGGCAAGTTGCGACACGATCTTGCCGGTGACGGCGCCGCCAATGAGGCCTTGGTGGCCATGGCCGAAGGCGTAGATGACGTTCCTGGCTCGCGATGCCCGGTCGATGACCGGAATGCTGTCGGGCGTGCCGGGCCGATGCCCCATCCAGCGCGTGACCTCGCCGACCTCCAGCCTTCGGAACATCGGCCGCGCCTGTTTGAGAAGAACGTCCGCCCGGTTCATGTTAGCGGGCGCTTTCAGGCCGGCGAATTCGACGTTGCCGGCGATCCGCAGGCCCTCCTCCATTGGCGATGCGACGAATTTGCGGTCGGCCGAAATGGTCTGGATACGCAGGCCGGTATCGGCCCCCTTGACCATGATGTGGTAGCCACGTTCGCTCTCCAGTGGAATGCGGTCGCCAAGCTGGCGGGCGAGATCGCCGGACCAGGCGCCGGCGCACAGCACCACCGTCTCGACCGGCATGCGACCGCCGCCTTCGAGGCGCAACGCCGACGGCCCGTTGGGCGCCATGTCGAAGCCGAGCACTTTTGCCCTGATGAAGCGGGCGCCCTGGCGTGCCGCGTGTTCGGCGAGCTTCGCGACGAGACGGCCGGGATTGGGACACTGTCCCTGTTCGGGCAGGTAGACCGCACTCTTGAAGATCGGCGCCAAAGCTGGTTCGAGCTGACGGATTTCGTCGGCATCGAGGATGTCCATCTTGACGCCATGCTCGCGCCGCAGCCGAAGGCCGTAGGCACCCTTCGACGGCCCGTCGGCCGTCTCATGAACGAAGAGCTGGCCGCGTTTCTGCAGAAGATCCTCGCAGCCGGCGGCCTTGATCAGCGGCTCGTAGCACTCGAATGTATAGCGGTGCAGCGACCGCATTGCCGCCGATATCTCTTCGACGCGCGGTTTGCGGCTGGCCGCAAGAAAACGCAGCAGCCAGGGCAGCGCGTGCGGCACATAGGCCAGCCGCACGATCAACGGGCCTTCCGGGTCCATCAGCCATTTCGGCACATTGCGAAGCACGCCCGGCATCGAATTCGGAATGCAGGATCCCGGGCAGATGCCGCCGGCATTGCCGAAGGAGCATTGCTCTTCCGAGCCCGGCAGGGCCGGGTCGACCACCTCGACGGCGACCCCCTGCTCGAGCAGGTAGTTCGCGGCGCAGACACCGATGATACCGGCGCCGATGACCGTCACCTTGCCGCGCGGCGTGCCTGTCGATGTCATGGCGATCGATCCGTTGTGCCGGTCAGGGTGCGATCACGCTCGGCGTGCCGGCACGGAAGGCCGGCAGCGACCGCGCCACCATCTGCTGCAACATGCGGAAGTCGGAGAGATAGGCCATGAAGCGATAGCCCAGCTTGCGCATGTCGACGCCGTAAGCGACCGAGCCGCAATGGATGCCCGGAATGACGCCGGCTTCCTTGCATTTGGCGGCGATGTATTCGATCGCCTCGTAGACGGCCGGATAGCGCGGATCGAAACCGGGCGCCTCGCCCATGGTCACCGCAAGGTCCGACGGACCGACGAAGATGGCATCGAGGTTCGGCGTGTTCAGAATATCCTCCAGATTCTTCACCGCCTGTTCGCTTTCGATCATCGCCATGGTGATGATGGTATCGTTGGCATGCTGGAAATAGTCGGCGCCAGCATAGAGCGAGGCGCGCAACGGGCCGACGCTACGGCCGCCCTTGGGGAAATAGCGGCAGGCCTTGACGAAGGCGTCCGCTTCCTCGGCGGTGTTGACCATCGGACAGATGACGCCATAGGCGCCGGCGTCGAGCACCTTGCCGATGATCGCCGGATCGTTCCACGGCACGCGCACCATCGGCGTCGTATCGGTCGTCGAGATCGCCTGCAGCATCGGCACGGCATCGACATAGTCGGTCGCGCCATGCTGTAGATCGACGGTCAGCGCGTCCCAGCCCTGCTGCGCCATCAGTTCGGCCGAGATCGACGACGGAATGCCGAGCCAGCCCGTTACCACTTCGCCGCCGGCGGCCCAGATGTCCTTCACCTTGTTCTTGCGCATAGCTCGAGGTCCTTTGCTATTGTCGGGAATTCAAAATCAGGTCCGCCGCTTTTTCAGCGATCGCGATCGTCGTGATGTTGGTGTTGGCGGCGACGATCGTCGGCATGATCGAAGCATCGACGACGCGCAGGCCCTGCACGCCGCGCACGCGGCAGTCTGCGTCGAGCACCGCCAGCGGATCCCGGTCATTGCCCATCTTGCAGGTGCCGGAGACATGCCAGCCCGACCAGACGGATTGCCTCACCCAGTCGGCGATCAGATCCTCATTGCCGAGCATTGCCTGGATGCGGTCGGTGGTGCCGAACTTTCGCTTGAGCAAGGTCTCGCGGAAGAACGGCGCATAGTCGAAGAGGTACGCGGCGGTCGCGGTCTTGATCCAGTTCGACGGCTTGCGCACACTGAGCGCACGCGCCTCGTCGCTGTAGCCGGCCAGGAACCAGGTGTTGACGTGCTGCTGGACATCAGGCGATTGCATGATCCTGCAGATGCGCTTGAAGCCGTCCACCAGCCGCATCAGGTCGCGGCCATCTGAAGCCAGGTTCAGATCGACGATCGGTTCATCCGTCTGGACCGTCGACTTCAGCGTTACCGTGCCGCGCGAATAGGACTTGTTGACACAGACATTGAGCGCACCCATTGCTTTGCCCAGCGGATGCCAGCCGGCGCGGTTGACCGGCATCAAGAGCATGTCGCCGGGGTGGCAATCCGCGTAATTGGAAGAGTATCTGACGCCGAGGAAGATATGACGCCGCTGGCCGGGCTTGAGCCGCGCCGATTTCTTGAAATGCGCGCCGACGGCCAGATGCGGATGGTCGGTCAGATTCTCGCCGACGCCGGGGCGATCGGCGACCACTTCGATGCCCAGCCGCTTCAGCTGCGCCGCCGGCCCGATGCCGGCCCGAAGCAGGATGGCCGGCGAGTGCAAGGCGCCTGCGGACACGATGGTCTCGCCGGCGCTATAGACCTGCGTCCGGCCTGATATCGTCACCGTGGCGCCGGTGATGCGCGTTCCCTCTGTCACCAAACCTTCGACAAAGGCGTTGGCAAAGATGTGCAGGTTCTTGCGCGCGCGCACCGCGGCGTCGAGATAGCCGACCGCGGTCGAGACGCGGCGGTCGTTCTCGTTCGACAGGGGCAGCGGGAACGAGCCATCCTCGAAACTGCCATTATAGTCCGGCCGGTAGGGGTAGTCGCGTTGCGTCACCTTGAGGACGGATCTGGTGAAGCCGGCCCAGTCCTGCGGGAAGACGCGGCGGATCGGAATCCGGCCGGTCTTGTTGTGAAGCTCGCCGTCGAAATCGAGATCGCGTTCGAGCTTCCTGAGATAGGGCAGCATGCCCTCCCATCCCCAGCCGGCGAGGCCGAAAGCTTCCCATTCGTCATAGTCGTGCGGCAGGCCGCGCACCGCGAACTGGCCGTTGATACTGGAGCCGCCGCCCATCACCTTGGCCTGTTCGAGCTTGGCGGTCTTGGTCACCTGCGCGTTCTGCCTGGGCGATCGGTTGAAGACGCGCAGTTCCGTCCAGTGGTATTTCGGGTCAAAATAGGAAAGGCCGGGATAGCTGTCGGCGATCACTTCCGGAACGTCGTCGGGAGGCGTGTCGGGACCGGCCTCGAACAGCGCCACTTGCCTGCTGCCGCTTTCCGAGAGCCGGCTGGCGAGAACGGCGCCCGCCGAGCCGCCGCCGACGATGATGTAATCGAATTGCATGTACTTGCGCTCGCTCAGGCGTAATTGGCCCAGATGGCCTTCTGGCGCAGGAACGCCTCGATGCCGGCACGGCCCATATCCTTGCCGAAGCCGGAGCCCTTGTAGCCGCCGGCCGGATAGGTGAATTCCGGCCCGCGCCCGTGCTGGTTGATCCAGACCATGCCGGCCTCGATGGAATCCGCCGCCTTGAGCGCCTTCTTCAGATCCGTGGTGTGGACGCTGGCGGCAAGCCCGTAGGCCGGATGCGCCGCCTGGGCGAGGCCTTCCTCGAGATCGGTGAAGCTGCGCACTGTCAGCACCGGACCAAAGAACTCGTCCTTGAAACCGATATTGTCGTCGGACACGTTTCCCAGGATCGTCGGCGCATAGAAGCTGCCTTCGTTGCGGCCTTCCAGTACCGTGCCGCCAGTGACGACCGAGGCGCCCTCACCGACACTGGCGCGGACCATCGTGTCGATGCGTTCGAGCTGCTTGCGGCTGATGATCGGCGCGAAGGTGGTCTTCTCATCCCAGGTCGGTCCTGCCTTGATCGCCTTGGTGCGGGCGATGACGCGCTCGACGAGCTGGTCGGCGATCTTGTCTTCGACGATCAGCCGCGAACCGGCCGTGCAGACCTGGCCGGCATTGTCCATGAAGGCAGCGGCGACACGGCCGGCCACCACATCGATATCCCCGGCATCGGCCAGCACCAGTTGCGGGCTCTTGCCGCCGAGTTCGAGCGTGACGGGCTTGATGCCGGACTGGGCGGCAAGCGTCATGATGGCGGCACCCGTCTGCGTCGAACCGGTAAAGGAGATTTTCAGAATGTCGGGATGGCGCACGATCGCCGCGCCCGTCGTGTGACCATAACCGTTGACGACATTGAACAGGCCGGCGGGAATGCCGGCCCTGGCGGCAAGCTCCGCCAACGCCAGAAGGCTGTGCGGGGTCAGTTCCGAGGTCTTCATCACCACAGCATTGCCGGCGGCCAGCGCCGGGGCGAATTTCCAGGCCGCGGTGATCATCGGGAAGTTCCAGGGAACGATCGCGCCGACAATGCCGTAGGGTTCATGCCTGACAATGCTGAGTGTGTTCGCCTCTGTCGCGGTGACCGTGCCTTCGACCTTGTCGCAGAACTCGGCGTAGTAACGCACGACGCCGGCGGTACGCACCGCATCACGCGCAATCGTCATCGAAATCAGCCGGCTCGACCCCATCGCTTCCAGCTGTCCGAGATAGGTCGCATTCTCCTCGATCAACGCGGCGAAACGCATGAGCACGGCGGCCCGGTCACGCGGCGCGACCTTTGCCCAGCGGCTCTGCGCCAGTGCCTTTTTCGCGGCATCGACGGCCTGCTGCACAGCGGCTTCGCCGCCGTCGGTGATCACGCCCATGGGCTGGAGATCGGAGGGGCGCAGAACCTCGATCGCCGCGCCGGGCAGTTCAACATACTGGCCGCCGATATGATGGCCGCTGGGAACGGCGATTTTGGCGGGATCGAAACTCAGTGTCATGATGTCTTCCTTTTGCGGCCAACCCCAAGGGGGGCGCATTCGACGATGTCCGCTTGACTGTTTGCGTGAAGCGGCGCCCTCAGCACGCCTTCTCGGCTTCACGCGCCTCGAGGAACGGGCGAAGCAGGTCGGCCGATTCATGGAAGCGCCCAACAAAACTCTTCAGACGCGGATGTTCGGGATGCAGCAGCACCTCGGCGGGCGGCCCCTGCTCGGCGACCAATCCCTGGTCGAGAAAGACGACCCGATCGGCGACCTCGAAGGCGAATCCCAATTCGTGGGTGACGATCACCATGGTCATGCCGCTCCTGGCCAGTTCCACCATCGCCTTCATGACTTCGCCGACCAGTTCAGGATCGAGCGCCGAGGTCGGCTCGTCGAACAGCATCACCTTCGGTTGCATGGCCATGGCTCTCGCAATGGCGACGCGCTGCTGCTGACCACCGGAAAGCTGGCGCGGATATTTCTCCACGTGCTGCGCCAGCCCCATGAGATCCAGCAACTGAAGCGCCTTCTGCCGCGCCTGCTCCTTGGGCTCCTTCTTGACGATGACCGGGCCTTCCATGACGTTCTCAAGCGCCGTCATGTGCGGGAACAGATTGAACTGTTGGAAGACCATGCCGGTCTTGGACCGGATGCGGTTGACCTCCTGAGCCGGTATCTGGGCGCCCTTGCCATCGGCCTGCCTGTCGAACAGCGTCTCGTCGTCGATGACGATGCTGCCGCTGGTCGGCACATTGAGCAGGTTAATGCAGCGCAGCAGCGACGTCTTGCCCGATCCGCTGGCGCCGATCAGCACGACCACCTCTCCTTCGACGACCGAGAGATCGATGCCGTTCAGCACGCGCTTGTCGCCGAACTTGAGACAGATGCCGTCCAGCCGCAGGACAGGCTTGTCGCTCTTGTCCGTCACGGCGCCTGCTTCCCTGGCGATTGCGTCACTGGCGCTCATTTCAAGCTCCCGCTCTTTTCGAGTTTCCGGGACAGCAGCGTCAGCGGCACCAGGATGATCAGGAAGATGACGCCGACGGCGGTGTAAACTTCCATCGGCCGATAGGTGAAGCTCGAGATGTAGCTCGCCTGATAGAGAAGGTCGGGAACCGTTATCATCGACAAAAGCGTGGTGTTCTTCATCTGGATGATCGACTGGCCGGCGAGCGGCGGGATCATCTTGCGGAAGGCCTGCGGCAGGATGATGCGGCGCATGCGCTGGCCATAGGACATGCCGATGGCGGTCGCCGCATCCGTCTGGCCGGGGTCGACCGACTGGACGCCGGCGCGCAGGATTTCAGCATAGAAGGAGCCGACATAGCAGCTCAGCCCGATGAAGCCGGCCCAGAATTTGGTGACATTGATGCCGGCGAAGATCGGGAAGGCGTAGTAGACCCACAACAGCGTGACGAGCAGCGGAATGTTGCGGAAGAACTCGACATAGACCTGGCCGAGGATGACCAGCGGCTTGAATGTGCTGAGCTGGATAAGCCCGATGAACAGGCCGATCAGCATGCCGGCACCGATGGTGATGACGGTGAAGTAGAGCGTCATCAGCAGGCCCTGCCAGAGCAGCCCGATATTGTTGGTTATGACCGTATAGTCGAACATGGCGTCCTCACTGGTTCGATGCACGTCCAGTGGTGGCCTGACCGCCGCGCTGGGCGGCGGTCAGGCTGTTGCGATTAGAAGGAGAAACCTGCCGGGAGGATCGACAGGTCGATGCCGCGGGCTTCCCAGGAGCGGGCAAGCTTGCCTTGGGCAAGGCCGAGCGAGCGTTCCTGCAGGATCCAGTTGGTCAGGAAGTTGATGAACCCGGCATTGCCCGGCTTGCGGGCGACCGCAAGCGTTGCCGGATTGCGCAGGATCGGCTCAGGCAACGAGACATTGCCGATTTTCTGGTTGGTGATCTGCAGCGCATCGAAAATGGAAAGCACGACGCCGTCGGCGCGGCCGGCCTGCAACTCCATCAGCGCCAGGCCGCGATCCTCCACCGGCGTGATCTTGGCCTTCGGCAGCAGCGCTTCGGCAACCACCTGCATGGTGCTGCCCTTCTGCACGACGACGGTCTTGTCGGGCGCGTTGAGCTCGGCCCAGGTCTTGACCGGCTTGCCGGGAGGCGTCAGCACGGCCCAGGCGTCGGTGAACAGCGGTTCCCACAGATAGTCGACAACCAGACCGCGCTTCGGGTTCGGATTGACGCCGATGGCGATGTCGATCTTGTTGGACTGGAAGTCGGCAGCCAGATTGCCCCAGGTCGTCTCGACAGGCTCGAGCTTGACGCCGAGTTGGGTGGCGATCTCGCCGAGGAATTCGTAGTAGAAGCCGCTCCACTGCCCGGTGGCCGGATCCTTGATGTAGCCTGGCTCCTCGCCGGTCATCACCGGAACCTTGAGCACGCCGCTGGCGCGGATCTGGTCGATGACGGCGGATGGATTGTCGTCCGCGTATGCGGCGATTGGTGCGGTGAGCAGGCCGAAGCCAATGGTCAAAGCGGCCATGAGCGTACGCATTACTGTGAATTTCATGTCATTCCCCTTTCTGAGTTTTTTTGGTGATTACCGGGCTAGAAATCCCTTCGAGAGAGGGTCGCTCTTCTCGAAGTAGATTGTCTGGGTCGAGGTGATGAAAGCGGAGCCCTCGATCTCGATGATCATCGCCTCGCGGCCTTGCGCCTCGACGCGCCGTTGCAGGCGCGCCTCGAACGGAATGCCGAAGATGTTGCTTGCGTGATAAGTCTGGCCGGGGCTGATCAGCCCCTTCTCGAGCAGCGCGGTCAGGCGCGCCGACGTGCCGGTGCCGCAAGGCGAGCGGTCGTACTTGTTGGATTCCAGGACAAGAAAATGCGTCGCTGAAGTCTCGCTGTCGGCGTCGTAAAAAAGCACGCTCGGCGCAGCCGCACCGGCCAGCAGCGGCAGGTCCTTCGTCGCTGCCTTGATCGCGTCCTTGATCCTGGCGCCGGCCTGCATCAGGGCCGACGCATTGTCCGGGACCAGCTTGAAGCCAAGTGGCGCGGCGTCCACCAACGCGTACCACATACCGGCGTAGACGATGGCGGCATCAATGTTGCCGATATCTTCGACGGCAACGCTGATGTGCTCCAGCCCGACATAGCTCGGGACATTGGCGATCCGCACACGCTCCAGCGTGCCGTCTTCGTTCCAGATCAGATGAACGGTCACCACTCCGGCCGGCGTTTCCAGCGTGAAGCTGTCACCGGTTTCGGCGGAGATCTGGCCTGTGAAGGCCAGCGTCCTGGCAAGACCGATCGTGCCGTGACCGCACATGTCGAGATAGACATAGGACGAGATGAAAAAGGCACCATAGTCGGCGACCTCCGAGGCCACCGGCACGAGACCGACCATGGCGGCATGACCGCGCGGCTCATGCAGCAATGCCGGACGAAGATGGTCGAAGTGCTGGCGAAAATGGTCCCGCTTGTCCCGCACGCTGGAGCCGAAAAGCTTCGGAACGCCGCTCAAGATGACCCGTGTGGGATGGCCGGCCGTGTGGGAATCGATGACGCTGAACGCCGAGGCGAAGCTGGACACGACCTAGCCCTCTCCGAAGGCATCGCGAATGCCAGCCCGCATGCTCTGCCAGATTTCCCGGATGAGGTTTTCGGTCATCGCCTTGGCGCTTTCGCCATCGCCGGCGGTGATCGCATCGTAGATGCGGGCCGTGTCGTCGAGCGACAGTTGGATGATCTTGGGATCCTGCTCGTAGGCATGATAGCGATAGCGCAAGGCCTGCTTTTCCAGCCCACCGAGCAGGCGCGTCAGCGTCTTGTTGCCGGCCAATGTGTAGGTCAGGAATGAGCCGCGCACGTCGACGATGAAGAACTGCCGCGCATCGTTCCTGGCCTGGGCCTGTTTCAGCTCAGACAAAAGGTTCTTGAACTCGGCCTTCTTCTCGATGTCGGCGAATTCGGCCGCCTGCTTGGCCACCAGCCCTTCGAGTTCGATGCGGCAGGTGTAGACCTCGTCGAAATCGCGCTGCGACATCGGTGAAACCCAGATGCCGCGCCTGGCCTCACGCATCACCAGACCGTCGCGCTCCAGCAGCCGAAGCGCCTCGCGCACCGGCGACCGGCTGACGCCGTAGCGCGCGGCGACCATTTCCTCGGTCAAGCGCTCCCGCGACTTGAGGCGGCCGAAGATGATCTCTTCCTCGAGCATCTCGGCGAGATTCTCCGGGATGGCTACCGACAATTTCTGGATGCGCGCTAAAATCATGTCGACACCATACTGTATACAATGTACAGGTCAAGCCATCGCGGAAACTTTCTTGTGACGTGCAATCTGCCGGCGGCCTTTCGCGAGCCGCCGGGCCGGAAAGGGCCAAGACATGTATCCAGAGACGATCGAGCTGTTGATTGACGGCGTGTGGTGCCAAGGGTCGGACGGCAAGTCCGAACCCTTGATCAATCCCGCCACCGAGGAAGTGCTGGCGACCGTGCCGCATGCCACGGAAGCCGACCTTGACCGTGCTCTCGCGGCCTCGCTCAAGGGCTTCAAGCTGTGGAAGACGATGACCGCGATGCAGCGCTGGGCGATCACGGACAAGGCCGCGGACCTGATCGAGCAGCGCAAGGGCACCATCGCCCGCATCCTGACGATGGAGAACGGCAAGGCACTAGCCGAGGCCACCGGCGAGGTGCAGTTCGCGGCGGACGCGACCCGCTGGTACGCCGAGGAGGGTAAGCGCGCCTATGGCCGCATCGTCCCTGCCCGGCTGCCCGGCGTGCGGCAGATGGTGTTCAAAGAACCTGTAGGCCCGGTCGTCGCCTTCGCTGCCTGGAACTTTCCGGCCAGCAATGTCATCCGCAAGATCTCGGGCGCTCTCGGCGCCGGTTGCTCGATCATCCTGAAGCCGGCGGAAGAAACGCCGGGAACCGCCGTCGCCATCGCCCGCTGCTTCCAGGACGCCGGACTGCCGGCCGGCGTGCTCAACATCGTGTTCGGCGAGCCGGCCAAGGTCTCGTCCTATCTGATCGCCTCACCGATCCCAAAGAAAGTCTCGCTGACCGGCTCGACGGCGGTTGGAAAGCTGTTGCAGAAACAGGCGGCTGACACGCTGAAGCGTTGCACCATGGAGCTTGGCGGCCACGCCCCCGTGATCGTCCATGAGGACGCCGATCTCGACAGGACGCTGGACACGGTCGTCGCCTTCAAGTTCCGTAATGCCGGCCAGGTCTGTACCTCGCCGACCCGCTTCTATGTGCATGAGGCCGTCTACGACCGCTTCATCGACGGCTTTGCCACGCGCGCCGAAAAGCTCAAGATCGGCGACGGCCTCGACGCAAACGTGCAGATGGGCCCGATGATCGCGCCGCGGCGGCTCGACGCCATGGACGGTTTCGTCAGCGATGCAACGGCGAAAGGAGCAACCGTCGTCACTGGCGGCAAGCGGATCGGCAACAAGGGCTATTTCTACGCGCCGACATTGCTGAAGGACGTGCCGGACACTGCGCGCATCATGTCCGAAGAGCCGTTCGGGCCGATCGCGCCGACCACCACATTCTCGACCTTCGACGACATGATAGAGCGTGCGAACGCGCTGCCTTACGGTCTCGCCTCCTTCGTCTTCACCCGCAATCTCAGCCTTGCCCAGAAGACCGAGGCGGCGCTCGAGGCGGGCATGGTCGGCGTCAATCACATGATGGTGTCGACACCGGAAACGCCGTTCGGCGGCGTCAACGAATCCGGCTATGGCTCGGAGAGCGGCATCGAAGGGCTCGACGCCTATCTGCGGACGAAGTTCGTGACCGAGATGTAGCGAGGGCAGGCTTTGTGGCCACCGACGGGCAAAGGTAGCCCCTCTAGAGACTGGGTCCCAGCTCGAGTGAGCTGCCGTCGCTGAACCGGGATTGCCGGAACCTGTGAAGGTTGTGCCCGATCTCGTTGCCCTGGACGAGGTCGGACACGACGCGGCCCATCCCGGGTCCGATGCCGAAGCCGTGACCGCTCATCCCGGTGGCGATGACGAGGCCGGGAATCTCGGCGGCACGATCAACGATCGGGACGACGTCCGGCATCGCGTCGATCATGCCCGCCCAGCTCGCCTTGAGGGGCACTGTCTCGAATTGTGGGAAAAGTGCCCTGAATTCGCGGTCCATATCGCGCAGCGCCGAGGCCTTGGGAGCGGGATTGAGGATGCGCATCCGTTCGAACGGGCTTTCCTCATCGGCGTTCCATCGGCGTAGAGTCGACCAGCTGTCGGGATAGCCGCGCGGCGCTGCGGGCAGATAGCGGGTGCCAAAAGGATTGGCCATCAGCGCGGGTAGGTATTTGGTCGCATGACGAAACGCGTCAGGCCCGACATACAGCTGGTTGGCACCTCCCGATGCCAGCGTGTACCCGCCATCATGCCTACGCCGGAATGCGATATGTTCGTCGGCGACGGCACCCGAATGAACCTCGGGCATGGGTTCGGTCGCGGCGACGGTCGCCCTGACGCTGAGTTGCGGGATGGATACACCGTGAGCGCGCAGGAAGAGCGACGTCCACGCCCCACTCGCCACGACAGCATTCGAGGTGGCGATACGGCCTTGCTCGGTCCAGACGCCGCTGATGCGTCCAGCCGCTGTATCGAGCATGCGCGCCGCACAATTCTCGATGATGGTGACACCGTGCCGGGCGGCCAGGCGGGCAAGCGCGGGCACCGCGACCCAAGGCTCGGCGCGCATGTCCGATGGGGTGGTCATTGCGCCCTTGAAAGTGCGCGACATAGCCGGGATCAGCTTGGCTGCTCCGCCTTGGTCAAGCAGGCGTGTATCGACGCCGTGCATCTCGGCGATCTTCAGGAACTTGGCGAACCGGGCCATCTCCTTGTCCGTTCGCGCAAGATAGGTAACGCCCGTCTGCTTCAACCCGATGTCCTGGCCGCATTCCTCGGCGAGTTGACGCCAGAGGCGTTGCGCTTCGATCACGATCGGCAGTTCAGCGGCATCGCGACCCTGCTGCCGGATCCAGCCCCAGTTCCGCGACGATTGCTCGCCGGCAATGCGACCCTTTTCCAGCAAGGTCACCGAAATTTTACGTCGCGCCAGGAACAAGGCGGTGGTCACGCCGATGACGCCACCACCGATGACCACAACCTCCGAAGCCTTCGGCAGTGGCGCTTGAAACTGGATCGGCATGGCTTCGGTGAAGGGAAAACTTGTCAAGGAAGACTAACCTCTCGGTGTTCCACGGCGGCGCCGGCCTTGCCGCCGGACTGGCGGCCTGGATGGAATATCGGCGATGCGTGACAGAACTGATAGTCCCTCCAGGCTGGGTCGAGCTGGAGAATCCGCGCGTCAATGCCGTGAATTGTTTGTGCCAGCAAATGTCGTCCCGGCACCCATTCGGGCGACAAGGCCGCAAACGTCCGGCGACCGATAGCGGCACGGCCTGTCAGGCACAGTGCGATGGCGCCATTGGCCCCTTGAAGGGTCAAGTCGGACACGCGTAACATCGCCTCATCAGAACTGAGTCTGCTTCATTCGTCCGGGCTAATGTCCGGATTGGACTGGATATTTTCCTTGCCTACGGATGCAACCAGCGGCGCGACGAAGCGCGGCAAATCGTTTGCCCATGTGGCGGAAGCTTCCTGGGGCAAGGGGCTCAGCACGTTGCTGCGTATCGTGCGCATGACGCTGCGCCATCCCTGGCAGGCCGCCATCACCCTCGTCTCGACCTTCATCGCCGCGACGCTGCAGCTTTTCATCCCCCGCCTGCTGGGACGCGCCATCGACCAGGCGCAAGGCGTGATGGCTGCCGGTGCCAGCACGGCGGCGGAGCAGGCGCTGTGGCATACGGCGCTCACACTGCTGGTCGTCAGCATCCTGCGCGGCCTCTTCACCATGGCGCAGAATTATTACGGTGAGGCTGTCGGCCATCGGACCGGTTATGAATTGCGCCTAGCCTTCTACGAGAAGATTCAGCGGCTGAGCTACGCCTATCACGACAAGGTCCATACCGGCGACCTCATCACGCTCGGACTGCTCGATCTCGACGGCGTGCGCATGTTCTTCTCCACCGGCATCCTGCGCGTGGTCCTGCTCAGCGTGCTGATTGGCGTCGGCGCCTATCTCCTGATCAGCACCGATCTTGTACTCGGGCTGCTCAGCCTCAGCTTCGTACCGTTCGTCGCCTGGCGCTCCTCGGTGACCCAGCTCAAATTGCGCAGCACCTGGCTGACGCTGCAGGAACGTTTGTCGGTGCTGAGCCGGGTGATGGACGAGAATCTCGGCGGCATCCGGGTCGTGCGGGCCTTCGCGGCGCAACGCCATGAGCTCAAAAAATTCGACCGCGCCAAGCGGGATGCGCTGGAGCTGGCCAATGAGCGCGTCGACATCCGCGTCTCCAACACCAGCGCCATGAATTTTTCGTTCCTGGCGGCCATGGGGCTGGTGCTCTGGTTCGGCGGCCAGAAGGTGATCGCGGGCCAGATCAGCGTCGGCACGCTGGCGCAGTTTCTCACCTTCATGACCATCCTGCAGATGCCGGTGCGCCAGCTCGGCCTGATGGTCAACTCGTTCGCCCGAGCCTCGACCTGCGGAACGCGGCTGTTCGAGCTGCTCGACACCGAGCTCGACATCAAGGACGCGCCTGATGCCAAGGAACTCGTCATCACCGAGGGCGTTCTGCGCTTCGACAATGTCGGCTTCCGCTATGAGGGCGCGGGCGACCGTCCGACCCTGTCGGGCATCTCCTTCGAGGCCAAGCCCGGCGAGACAATAGGCATTGTCGGCCCGCCCGGCAGCGGCAAGTCCACCATCGCGCATCTGATCCCGCGCTTCTACGACGTCACGTCAGGCGCGATCACCATCGACGGACAGGACATCCGCGGGGTGACGCTGCAATCGCTGCGCAAGGTGGTCGGCGTCGTGCAGCAGGATGCATTCCTGTTCACCACCTCGATCGAAAACAACATCGCCTATGGCAACCCGTGGGCTCGCGAGAACCGGATTGGGCAGGCCGCCGAATATGCGCAGCTCCACAACTATATTATCGGGCTTCCGGCCGGTTACACCACGGTTGTCGGCGAACGCGGCGCGTCGCTTTCCGGCGGCCAGCGCCAGCGTCTGACCATCGCGCGCAGCCTGATGCTGCGGCCTTCGGTTCTGGTCTTCGACGATTCGACCGCGGCCATCGATGCCGGCACCGAGCAGCGGATCCGGGCGGCGATGAAGCGCTTCGCCAGGGATCGCGTCACGCTGATCATCTCGCACCGGCTGAGTTCGCTGATGCATGCCGACCAGATCCTGTTCGTCGAGGGCGGCCGCATCGTCGAGCGCGGCACGCATGAGGAATTGCTGGCTCTCGGGGGGCGCTATCGCGCGCTTTACGACTTGCAGTTGCGGCCGGACGAAGACCGGCTGGAGGGAGCCGCATGACGTCAACGCAGGACGACGACGAAAAAGAAGACAAAAGCGGGCGGCCGACCAAGGCCGTGGTCGGCTCTCATCGCGACGAAGAAGAGGTCTTCGGCAAGGCCTATGATCCGCGCATCATCAGGCGCATCTGGAGCTTCGTCAGGCCGTATCAGGGCCGGATCTTCATCTCGGTCGCGGCGGTGCTGGTGTTCACGCTGACGCAGTTGGCGATCCCGCTGGTCATCCGCTACGCTATCGACCATGGCATGGCTCCCGGCAGGCTCGACCGCTCGGTGATGGTCTCGGCGATCGTCATTTTCACCGTCATCATTCTCATCAACTATGTCGCTAGCCACGTGCAGGAGAGCGTCGTCGGCAAGGTGGCGGAAAACGTGCTGTCAGACCTGCGCCGCGCCATGTTCAGTCACCTGCAGCGCGTCTCGCTCAGCTTCATGGACAAGACGGAGGTCGGCCGGCTGATGTCGCGCCTGCAGGGCGACGTCAATTCGATGCAGGAATTCCTCGAAACCTCCGTCATGTCGGTCGGCGACATCGTGCTTCTGTTCGGCATCGTCACCGTCCTGCTTTGGCTCGATTTCCGGCTCGGATTGCTGACGCTGTCGACCATGCCGATCCTGTTCATCGTGCGCCTGTTCTGGCTGCCGCGCGCCAAGGTCGCCTTCATGGCCGCGCATGAGACCAACTCGATCGCCAACGGCGCGCTCGCCGAAGGTATCCACGGCGTGCGCACTGTGCAGAGCCTGGAGCGCCAGCATGTCAATTTCGACCTCTATGACGAGAAGGTGCTGGCCAATCTCAACGCTCACCTTCGCTCGGCGAAATACGCGCAGGTGATGGTGCCGATCGTCGATACGCTGACCGGCATCGCCATGGCGACGGTCATCGTCGTCGGCGGTTCGATGGTGCTGTCGCACAGCCTCGATGTCGGCGTCATGGTGGCGTTCCTGTTCTACATCCAGCGCTTCTTCGATCCAATCCGCTCGCTCACCATGCAGTACAGCGTCATGCAGCGCGCCATGGCTTCGGGCCAACGCATCTCCGAAGTGCTCGACGTGCCGGTGGATGTCAGCGACAAGGACAATGCGGTGGCACTGTCGCGCGACATGGACGGCTCGGTCGAGTTCAGGAACGTCACCTTCGGCTACCGGCCGAACCAGCCGGTGCTGAAGAACATCTCCTTCCGCGTCAATCCGGGCGAGACGGTCGCGCTTGTCGGCCCGACCGGGTCGGGCAAGTCGAGCTCGATGGCACTGGTGCACCGTTTCTACGATGTCTGGTCCGGCGAGGTCCTGGTCGGCGGCCATGATGTGCGCGACCTGACGCAGGATTCACTCGGCGACCAGGTCGCCATGGTGCTGCAGGAGCCGTTCCTCTTCTCCGGCACGGTGCTGGAGAACATCCGCTACCACAAGACATCAGCCAGCCGCGAGGAGGTGGTGCGCGCGGCACAGACGGTCGGCGCGCACGACTTCATCGAGCAGTTGCCTCACGGCTACGACACCGAGCTCGAGCAGCGTGGCGGCAACCTCTCGCTCGGCCAGCGCCAGCTGATCAGTTTCGCGCGCGCGCTGGTGGCCGACGCCAAGATCCTGGTGCTCGACGAAGCCACCGCCAGCATCGATTCCTACACCGAGATGCTGATCCAGAAAGCGCTGATCAAACTGCTCGAGGGCCGCACCGGGCTGGTCATCGCCCATCGGCTCGCCACCATCCGCGGCGCCGACCGCATCATCGTCCTGCAGAATGGCGAGATCGTCGAAAGCGGCAACCACGAACAGCTGATGCAGAGGAACGGCCTCTACGCCCGCCTCTACAACATGAACTACGCCTCGTTCGACGACATTTCGCAAGAAGAGATGGAAATGGACGCGGCGGCCGGCAAAGCGACGTGAGCGGTGCCAGCAGGATCGCTGTCGCCTTCCGGAAGAAACCTATCCACGCGTTCCCCTGACGTGGCCGCTGACCTGCACGCCGTCCTCCGCGCGCAGGTAGAGAAAGCCCGGAATGGAGATCAGCGGGATGACCGCGGTCAGCAGGAACACCTGATGAAAACGTTCCGGCGTGAGCACGTGGCTTTCCCCCGCGATCAGGCCCAGCAGCATGGCGGCGATCGAGACGCCGAGTGAAACGCTGAGCTGCTGCAGCACGCCGCCAAGGCTGGTGGCGCGGCTGAGCTTGTCGGCCGGCAGGTCGGCATAGGATAGAGTGTTGGAGGTCATGAACTGCGCCGAGCGGACGATGCCGAACAGGAAGACATAAACGCCGATCATCCAATGCGGCGTATCGGGACCCATCAAAGCAAAACCCGCCACCGTGGCGGAGCCGACGACGGCGCTGCCGATCAGCACGACGCTGAAGCCGAAGCGACGCAGCAGCGGTGACAGCAGCGGCCGCATCAGCAAGGCGCCGAAACTGCCGACGAATGTCAGCGAGCCTGATGCGACCGGGCTCATGCCGAAGCCGAGCTGCAACATCAGCGGCACGAGGAAGGGAACGCCGTTGAGGCCGACGCGGCACAGGCCGCCGGCCAGCGTGCCGACCCAGAAGGAGCGGAACCGAAACAGCGTCAGGTCAACCGCCGGTGCCGCGACGCGGCGCGCGTAACGCCCGAAGGCGAGCAGCAGCAGGACGGAAGCCGCCAGCACCAGCACCGTGGCCGACACGGGAATGATCGGCCGGCCGATGTTTTCCAGCCCGAATTGCAGCAGCGCCACGCCGAACCCCACCATCAGGAAGCCGGCGAAGTCGAAACGCTGCACCTTTTCCTCGTGGAAATCGTCGACGAAGCGCAGCGCCGCCAGAATGCCGAGGCAGCCGAACGGCACATTGACGTAGAATATCCAGCGCCACGACGCGTAGGTGGTCAGCAGGCCACCGAGCAGCGGCCCGATGACCGGCCCCATGATCGCCGGCAAGGTCATGTAGGTCATGGCGGTGATCAGGCCGCTGCGCGGAAAGCTGCGCAGCAGGATCAGCCGCCCGACCGGCGTCATCATGGCGCCGCCCAGCCCCTGCAGTGCGCGCATGGCCAAAAGCATGCCGAAACTGTTGGCCATGCCGCACAGTGCCGAGCCGAGGGTGAAGGTGAACAGCGCCAGCGCGAACACCCGGCGCGCGCCGAACCTGTCGGCGAACCAGCCGCTGACGGGAATGAACACGGCGAGCGTCAGAATGTAGGTGGTGATCGCAAGGTTCAGCCGGACCGGCGTGATGTCGAGGCTATGGGCGATGGCCGGGATCGCGGTGGTGATGATGGTGGAATCGAGCTGCTCCATCTGAAAGGCGATGGCGACGATGATCGGGATGATAAGCCTCAGCCTCGGATCACGCTCGGTGGCAAATTGAGGCTGTTCCAATGCCGTGGCCAATTCCGTCATGCAGGTGGCTTATGCTCTGGCCAAAGTGGCGCATCCCGGTCCAAAGGCAAGATTGCCTCGCTTGTGCCAGCCAGCCAGAGCCTGATCGCACGGGCGCCTTATGGTCCGACAAATAGGCTGGGGGTAGCCATTTCCACCCTGCCGGAAATCAACAAATCTTGACCGGCGCCGGCGCTCGGGGTGCAAAGGCTCGTCGGGATCGGCAACGCTGAGCGCCCGAGCGCTAAGCCATTTCGGGACGTCTTGACGCTTCGCGGATCGCCTTGTGCACGCCGCGCTGCAAATCCATGAAAGCCGGGGTTTCCATCACCTCTTCCCGGCGCGGGCGCTCGATGTCGACGTCGAAGGTCTGCATGATGCGTCCCGGGCCGATCCCCATGACGACGATGCGGTCCGACAGATAGACCGCCTCCTCCACATCATGCGTGACGAACAGCACGGTCAGCCTGTGCTCCTCCCAGATCTGGGTCAGCAATTCCTGCATCTGATGCCGGGTCAAGGCATCGAGCGCGCCGAACGGCTCGTCCATCAAGAGCATCTTGGGGCGATAGGAAAGCGCGCGCGCAATGGCGACGCGCTGCTTCATGCCGCCCGACAGTTCGGACGGATAGCGGTCGGCGCTCTGCGACAGCTTGACGAGGTCGAGATGCTCGAGCGCGATCTCGCGGCAAGCCGTGTGATCGTAGCCGGCGGCCTTGAGGGCAAACTCGATGTTCTGCCGAGCCGTCAGCCAGGGCAGCAGCGTGTAGGACTGGAAGACGACGCCGCGGTCTAGGCCGGGCTGCAGGATCGGCGCGCCATCGATGCTGAGGTCGCCGGCGTCGAAGTCCTGCAGTCCGGCGACGATCGACAGCAGCGTGCTCTTGCCGCAGCCGGACGTGCCTACAAGCGAGACGAACTCATTGTCGGCAAGATCGAGATTGATGTCGCGCAGCACTTCCGTGCGCCGCTCGCCCGTGCCGAAGCTCTTGTCGAGACCGGCGATGCGCAATTTGGGAACAGTCATAGGCGGCTCCTCATTGCGAATGGCCGTCCTGCCGGAACAGAACCTTTTCCAGGGCCTTCATGACCTGATCGGTGATAAGACCGAGCACGCCGAGCAGCAGGATGTAGCCGATGATGGTGTTTGTCTGGAAATAACGCTGCGACACGGTGATGCGATAGCCCAACCCCGATGTCGCCGCGACAAGTTCGGCCAGCACCAGCCAGGTCCATGCCCAGCCGAGGCTGATGCGCAGCGTATCCCAGATGCCGGGCAAGGCGCTGGGCACGACGATGCGCGTCAGGATCTTGCGGTCCGGCAGGCCGAGCGTGCGGCCAAGGCCGATGAAATCGGCGGGAACCCGCTTCACATTGTCCATGATCATCAGCACCTGTTGGAAGAAGGTGCCGATGAAGATTATCAGGAATTTCTGAGTATCGCCGGTGCCTGCCCACAAAATGGAGAGCGGCACGAAAGCGACGACCGGCATGTAGCGGATGAAATCCACCAGCGGCTCGATGGCCGCCTCCCAGGAGCGGAAGCTGCCGATCAGCACGCCGATCGGGATCGACAGCGCCGAGGCGATGAGGAAGCCGATGGAGATGCGGTACGCCGAGGCCGTGAGGTCCAGCCACAGCGTGCCGTCGGTGGCGAGCTTGGCGATCTGGGTCGCGACGCTGCCGGGCGACGGCAGGAAGATGGGCTTCACCCATTCCAGCCCGGTCGCCGCCCACCAGCCGAGGCCAAGCCCGACAAAGACGGCCACCGCGATCATCAGGAAACGCGACCTGGCGATGGGCACGCCGATCCCGGAGGATCGGCGGCGCCTGGCTTGTTTTGCGGCCGCCCCCGGCGCCGAGCGCGCCGGGTTGGTTTTCGCGGGGGGCTCCGCGGACATCTGCGTTACCACCGCGATCCGGCCTCGGTCATTGCGCCGCCTTGACGAAGGACGGGTCGATCATCTGCTCCGGCGTCACATCGGCCTGCAGCAGCTTGGCGTTCTTGGCCGCCGCTTCGACATCGGCGAATGTCTTGGTGGTGAAATCGCCGGTCAGCGCCGTCTTGTTTTCGGCGAGCGAGTAGTAGCGCACCCCGTCGAAAGCGGTGTTCAGGTCCTTGACGTCGGAACCGACCGCCTTGGCGATGATGGCGCGGCCACCGGGCGTGTCGGCATTGTAATCCTTGAGCGCGGCATCCCAGCTCTTGATCATCGCTAGCACCTGGCCGGGCCGCGACTTGATCACCTCGTCGCGCACCACCAGCACGTCGCTGATCAGGCCGGGATCCTCGCCGGCGGTGAACAGCAGCTTGACGTCCTTGTTCTGCGCCATGGCAACGGTGAGATACGGCTCGTAGGTGACGGCGACCGGCACGCGGCCAGCGATCAGGGCGCCACCGGCATCTGCGGCAGGCATCGGAACCGGCTGGACATCGGCGACCGACATGCCGTTCTTGGCGAGCGCGTATTTGAGCAGGATGTCGCTCGTCGTGCCTTCCTCGAAGGCGACCTGCTTGCCCTTGAGGTCGGCGATGGAAGTGACGTCCTTGCCGGCGATGATGGCGTCGGCCGTCATTGAGACATCGAGCAGCAGCACGATCTTCACCGGCAGGCCGGCGGCAACCATGCCCATAGCCGTATGGGTGGCGATGTTGGCGGCGTCGAGCTGGCCGCTGGCCAGTGCCGCGTTGATATCCTTGTCCTCGGCGAAGTTGACGATCTGGACGTCCGACAGGCCGTTCGTCTTGAACAGCCCCTTGGCGTCGGCTACATGCCACTGGCCGTAGCCGAGCCAGGGCTCGATGCCGATCTTGAACGACCCGGCCTCGGGCGTCGTGGGAATGGCCGCATCGGCGGCATGAGCCACTGGCGCGGTGGCGAGCCCGATGGCGGCGGCCATCATGAGCGCGCGAAATTGTCCTGCTAGGTTACGCATCTCTCGTTCCCCTTGATGATCAGACCGCTTTTACCCAGGCGTCCGGTCTGGTGAGACTGCAGGTTTCTGCTCTCGTGGCACTGTGCCCCGGCGTCTTGCCCGCCACTTCATGGTGAAGTGCGGGGATATTTCAGCGTCAGCGGGAGCGGATGTCAAGGCTAAAATACATACATGCATATACAAGTTGGCGTGACTCGATTTTCGACTTTGATCGGGCGCATCCGCACCACCTCTGCGCGATACAAATTCACGTTCTTTCCGGGTCGATAAGATCGAGGAACCCGGTCACTCGATCGGCTCCGCCATCCGGCTCGCTGCCGACCATGACCGCTACCGAAAAAGCAATAAGGGAGGAGACCGGCGTGTGGCTGCGCGCGCCCGCCCGCAGGTTCATCACCAGGGTCGGCGACAGGAAAAGCCCCGAGCGCAGGACAACTCGCCAATCCGCCGGCAGCATGCCGCGCCGCTTGAGCTCGAGCAGCAAGGGCCGCCACAAAGCTGTCGCCTTGACCTCCAGCAGGTCGCGACGGACCGGGCTCAAATCCCAGTCCGTGTCGACATGAAAAAGGTTTCCGTCCAGCCGCGCCTGCGCGCGAAAAGCCTCCGTCGCGGTGGCCGGATCGTATAGCCAGAACGGGTGGGCGAAGATGTTGTGGAACGTCGCCTTCACCTCCGCCAGCAGCGTCGGGATATGCGAGCCGGCGAAGGCAGGATCGAAGAAGGACAGTTCCGCCCTCCCCGCCCTCGCCGTGTACCAGACATTGGCGTTGTGGGCGTCGCCATGCGCGACCACGCCGCCGGCATCGGCCAGTCTCTCCGGCCGCAAGCGTGCGGCCGCGGCATCGAAAAGCTCACCGATGCTGTTGAGGTAGAGCTGCCCGTTGATGACGAATTTCAACAGGGAGAACCGATCCCAATCGAGTTCCGCGCCCGGAAAGACAAACCGCTTGCCGACATAGAAGTCGGCCAGCCGCCCGCCCGGCGACAAACGCGTATCGGCGTCGATCAGCCGCTCGTAAAACAGCCGATGGATCGGCTCCGCCGACACCTCCTCGACCGTCACCGGATGCAGCGTCCCAAGATAGACCTCGAGCAGCCTGGCGGAGAGGTCGCGCTCGGCAAGAACCGCCTCGCGCCGTGTGCCGGCATCGTCCTCGACATCCAGCGCGAACAGCACATCCGAAAATCTCGGGTCGGTGCGGCGTCGATAGACGAGGATCTGCTCGCCCGGCTCCGCCGACATATGGACGGGCTGGTCGACCGGCAGGCCGGCACGCGACAGAATTTCTGCCCGGTAGTACTCACCGGTCATGGCCTCCTCGCGTTCCTCCTGATGGAACTTGAAAAAGTAGGCCTGACCCTCGCTGTCGAAGAAGCCGTTCAGGGAATTGAGGCTGTATTTGTCGAAATTGATGCGGACATTTGAAGGGCTCATCGCGAACAGGTCGCCCAGCAAAGCCGCCAGCGCGCGCTGCGCCTCGGCGACATCATGCTGCGCGAGGGCCCTGATCCGTGCCGTGCGGCTCGATGTCTGAGTCATCGGTCGTCCCTTCCGGCCAAGCCCACCGCCAAGGCGGTTCTTATCAATACATGTACATACATTTGTTGCGAAACCTTCGTGACGTGCATGGCCTGTCGGCGTCAGCTGGTTCTGGAGGGGGAATAGCGGCTGCCAAGGGAATAACGGCTGCCGGCATAAGTCAGCTTGCTGATGGTGGCGACGATCGCGCCCGTCCACGTCCGGCGGTGCAGAAACAGACAGCAGCTGCCGACGTCGATGTTCAGATGCCGCGCCGTCTCGGCATCGGCCGGGATGGCGGAGATGATATGCTCGACCTCGGTCACCGGGGTCTTCTGCATGAGGTAGTCGTAGGTCGCGGTCTTCGAGAAATCCTGCTTGTCGTAATCGGGGATCAGGCTCGGATTGACGAAGCGCTCCTCCAACTGCACCGGCAAATCGTTCTCGAAATTGACGACGACGGAGTGATAGATCGGGACACGCTTTGAGAACTCGAACGTCAACGCGAGTTCCTTGGTCGGCGTGATGGTCTCCAGCACGAGGACCTCGGAGCGATGCCTGTTGCCGCGCTCGACGATCTCGGCCGCGATGTTGTTGATCTCGATCAGCGTCGATTGCGGCCGGGGCGGCGCGATGAACGTGCCGACGCCTTGCAGGCGGATCAGGAATCCCGCCGCGGTCAGCTCCCGCAAGGCCCGGTGCACCGTCATCCGCGAGACACCAAGCGAAACCACCAGCTCGTTCTCGGACGGCAGCTTGCGATCCTTGCCCCACCGGCCCGTTCCGATGTTGGCCAGGATATAGTCCTTCACCTTCTCGTAGAGGGGGCTCGCCGTATCGGGCAGATCGATCATTTCAAAGTCCTTTCCGGCAAACTATCGGAAATCACGCCGGCTCGACAGGTTGCCGCATGCGGATGATTGTTTTCAAGCCGTCGCTCTTTCCCGCCAACAGCCGCTCATAGGCTGCGGGAATCTCGTCGAGACCGATTACGCGATCGATCAGGGCCAGCAGCGGGTCGCTGAGTTCGCCCAGCATGCGCACGGCGTCGGGCAGTTCGTCGGCAAAGGCGTGGCATCCCAGCAATGCGATTTCACGCTCGACCAGGAGATTGGGATCGATGTCGAGACGACCGTGGAAGATGCCGACCATCGCCACCGCGCCGCCGGAATCGAGAACGCCGAGCAACTGGGTGAATGCGGCGATGCTGCCGGTCGCCTCGACAGCCGCCAGCAAAGGGGCATTTGCCATCGCGGCGGCAATCGCATCGCGGTCGAGGTCGACAATTGTCGCACCGGTCACCCGCGCTACGCGGGCAGAGCGCGCCTGGTTGCGGTCGGCGACAAGAACGGTGCCGGCGAAGCTTCGCGACAAAAGCAACGCGGCAAGGCCGCCGATCGGCCCGCAGCCGACAACAAGCACCGAGCCTGCCGTCTTCGGCAGGCGCCGCACCGCGTGCAGCGCGACCGCCAACGGCTCAGCCATCGCCGCGACCCGTTCATCGAGCGCGGCATCGACGATATGCAACAGACGCGCGGGCAGCACCGCCTGTTCGGCGAAGCCTCCGTCGCAGACTTCGCCGACGAAGCCCAGCGAAGCGCAGAGATGGCGCCTGCCGGCATGACACTGCGCGCACTCTCCGCACCAGAAACGGGAATCGGCAACCACCCTGTCGCCGACGGCGACGGTGTCGACGCCCTCGCCAAGCTCGATCACCGTGCCGGTCAGCTCATGGCCTGATGTCGAGGGCGAGCGGCTTATCCATTGGCCGGTGCGGAAATTGTGCAGGTCCGAACCGCAAATGCCGGCGGCGTCGACCCTGAGTTTCACCCAGCCCGCATCCGGCGCGCCCGGCGGGGCGACGTCCTCGACACGCAGATCGCCGGGTCCGTAAAGCCGTGCCGCCTTCATCGCGATCACCTTTCCCTCAACCGGCGAGATAGCGGTCGCGGATTTCCGAAACCGCGTTCTCGTGCGAACTGAAGCCCTCATACCGGGCAAGCCTGCGGGCATGCTTCGCCAGTTCCGGATAGGCCGCCGACGTGACATATCCGACCGACGAACGCTTGACGAAATCCGTCACCGAAAGCGGCCCATAGGTTCGCGCCCAGCGGCTGGTCGGCAGCACCGCATTCGGCCCGAGGACGAAGTTGGCAAGCGTCACCGGCGTGTGTGGACCCATCAGGATCTCGGCCGCCTCGGTGATGTGGCCGAGATGCGCGAACGGCTCTTTCGACAGGATTTCCAGATGTTCGGGCGCATAGTCGTTGATGAAGCGGTAGCTGTCCTCCAGCGACGCGGTCAGCACGATGCCGCCGCGTTTTCCCGTCACCACCGCGCGCGAGAACTCGACACGCTGTTCGGTCATCCGCGACCAGTGGTCGGGAAGCGCGGCGAGCGCTGCCTCGGCGACCTTGCGGCTATGCGTGACCAGATAGGCCGAGGAATCCGGCCCGTGCTCGGCCTCGATCAAGAGGTCGAGCGCGGCAAGGCCGCCGTCGACGCTGTCATCGGCAAAGATGATGGCTTCCGACGGGCCGGCCGGCAGACCGGTGTCGATGATGGAGGACAACACACTCTTGGCCGCCACCACCCAAGGGCTGCCCGGACCGACGATCTTGAGCGCCGGCTTGACGGTCTCGGTACCATAGGCGACAGCGGCAACGGCCTGCGCGCCGCCGCATTTGTAAACAGTGTTCACCCCGGCCAGGCGCGCCGCGACCAGCGTCGCCGCATCCACCGAACCATCCGATGTCGGCGGCGTCACGATGGCGATCCGCGGCACGCCGGCAATGACGGCCGGAACCGACGTCATCATTGTCACAGACGGAAAGGCGCCCTTGCCGCGCGGCACGTACAGCGCGACGGAATCGATCGGCGTATATCGGTCACCGGCATAGGCGCCCGGCCGGACCTCCTTCAGCCACATCGTTTCCGGCTTCTGCTCCTCATGGAAGTGCCTGATGTTGTCGATGCCGAAACCGATGCTTTCGACGACATCCTTCTCGACCTTGTCGAAGGCCGCGTCGAACTCGGCTTCCGACACCTTGAGTCCGCCTTCGGCGACATTGGCCTTGTCGAGTTCCCTGGCGAAGCGGATCAGCGCGGCGTCGCCCTCGTCCTTGACCGCCTGGATGATCGGGCGGACCTTTTCGACGAAGACCGACAGATCGGCCTCGGCGCGTTTCAGCAGGCCGGCCCGCTGGGTTGCGTCGAGGGATGACAGATCGTGGAAGCTGACGTCGGACATTGGGTATTCCCTTTTGTTAGAACGCGATGTGCCGGGCGGTCACACCAGCGGAAGACTTCGGTTTCGACCGCATGGGGAAGCCGTCTCAGATCGATGCCAGGAAACCGCCGTCCACCGGAATGGACTGGCCGGTAATGTAGGCCGCGGCATCCGAAGCAAGGAACACGGCGATGCCATGCAGGTCGCGGAGATCGCCGAAACGATGCTGCGGGATCTTGGCGAGCATGGACTGCTGCCAGGCCTCGTTGCTGTAGAACACATCGGTCATCGCCGTCCTGAAATAGCCCGGGGCGATGGCGTTGACCCGGATGCCCAGATCCCCCCACTCTGCGGCCAGCGCCCGGGTCATGCCGAGCAGGCCGGACTTCGACGAGCCATAGGGCACAGCGGTGGGGATGCCGACTTCCGACGTCAGCGAGCAGAGATTGATGATGGCGCCGCCCCGCCCGGCGTCGCGCATCTGCCGCGCAGCGGCCTGGGCGCAGAAGAACGCGCCCTTTAGATTGGTGTCGAGGATCCGGTCCCACAGCGCTTCATCGACGTCGAGCGAGGGCCGGACTTCTTCCATCCCGGCATTGTTGACGAGGATATCGAGACCGCCGAGCAGGCCGGCGGCCTCGGCGGTCGCCGTCCGGCAACGGCCGACATCGCTGACGTCGAGAGCGACGGCATGCGCGACACCACCGGCTGCGCGGATGGCCGTTGTCGTCTCGTCGAGGGAGGCCAGGCTGCGCGCCGTGATGGCGACGTCGGCGCCGGCGGCACTCAGCGCCTCGGCGATGCTGCGCCCGATGCCGCGGCTGGCCCCGGTGACAAGCGCTTTCCTGCCGGCAAGATCGAACAGAGAAGCATTGCGCATGTGATCCTCCTTGACAGCCTCGGCTCCGGCGTCAGGTCCGAGACTAACAGATGGCAGGTTACATATACAAGCATATACAAACCATTTCGGCTAGGCTATTTGTGACTTCGTCCGCCGCGCCAGTGCGCCTGTCGGCCAGCCGCAGAGGAGAGCCCGTCCCGTGTCGAAAGCCTCGGATATGGTCAGAACCGAAGTCGTGCGCCTGTCGCCCTACAATTCCGGGCTGACCATCGGCGAGGTCATGCTGCGATACGCTCCGGCCAGGATCGCCAAGCTGGGCTCGAATGAAAACCCGCTTGGTCCGAGCCCGACCCTGGCCACGACGATCGAGGCCGGCGCCGAGATGTTCCGGCTCTATCCGGACCCGGCCGCCCGCGCGCTGCGCCAGGCCATCGCCGCCAGGTATGAATTCGGCGAGGACCAGGTCATCCTCGGTAACGGCTCGGAGGATCTTCTTTCCGTCATCAGCCGCGCCGTGTTGCGGCCCGGCGATACCCTCGTCACGCTCTATCCATCGTTCCCGCTGCATGAGGATTATGCGACGCTGATGGGCGCGAACGTCAAACGTGTAGCCGTCAACGAAGATCTCACCATCAATGTCGAGGCCTTGATCGCGGCGGTGCGCGAGCGGCCCCGCATGCTGCTGTTCTCCAATCCGATGAACCCGGTCGGCAGTTGGCTCTCCGGCGAAGATCTGTCGAGGGTTCTGGATGCGGTCGGCGACGAGACGCTGATCGTCGTCGATGAAGCCTACGCCGAATATGCCGAGGGCGACGACTATGCCTCGTCCCTGCCCCACCTCGCCACATCTGACCGGTCGTGGATCGCGCTGCGGACATTTTCCAAAGCGTTCGGACTTGCCGGATTGCGCATCGGCTTCGGCATTGTCGGCGATCCGGAATTGCGCGCGTTGCTTGATCGGGTGCGCACGCCTTTCAATGTCAACGGCATGGCCCAGGCCGCGGCGCTGGCTGCACTCACGGATGAGGAACACCTCGCTCACGTCGTCGCGCTGGCCAAGGCGGAAAGAGCGCGTGTCGAGAATTTCCTCCGGAGCAAGGGCCTCGAAGTTGCCCCCTCGCGTGGTAATTTCCTGTTCTTCAACTGCCGGCAAAACGCCAGCGCCTTCGTCGAAGGCCTGCTGCGCGAAGGCGTCATCGTAAAGCCGTGGAAACAGGAAGGCTTCGACAACTATGTGCGTGTCAGCATCGGCTCGCCATTTGAAAACGACCACTTCATGAGTGCGCTGTCGCAGCTGTTGTGATTTTCCGGAAGCCATGCTGAATTGCCTGGCGCGCCTGGCCGATATTCGAAGGACTGCCGTTCCGCATGGAGTTTCTTCTCGGTGCGCGGTGACGCGTTCCATCAGCCTGTTACCGGAAGAGCCTAACCATATGTCCGACAGCATCCCGCCCCGGAGCCTCTACCGCGAAACGGCAAGCGGCACCGGCAACTACCCTGCGCTTGCCGGCGCGCAGCGGGCAAGGATCGCCATTGTCGGTGGCGGCTTCACCGGCCTTTCCACCGCCTTGCATCTGGCGGAAGCCGGCGACGACGTTGCCGTGCTCGAGGCCCAGCAGCCGGGCTGGGGCGCGTCGGGCAGGAATGGCGGCCAGGTCAATCCCGGTCTCAAATACGACCCCGACACGATCGAGGCGATGTTCGGCCCCGAGCTCGGGCCACGGATGATCGATTTCTCCCATGGCGCGCCGGATTTCACCTTCGGTCTGATCAGGCGCCTGTCGATCGCCTGCGAAGCGCGGCAGAACGGCACCATCCGCGCGGCGATCCGGCCGAAGCCGGAAACCGCGGTGCGGACCACCGCCGCGCAATGCGAACGGCGTGGGATGCCGGTCAAAATGCTGGACGCACAGGCGATGGCGGCGCGAACCGGAACCGACCGCTACATAGCCGGCTTGTTCGACAGTCGCGGCGGTGACCTTCATCCGCTGAAATACAACCTTGGCCTGGCGGCCGCCGCTCAAAACGCCGGCGCGCGGATATTCGGCGGCGGTGAAGTCCTCTCGCTGAAGAGGGAGGCCGGCCGATGGGTGCTCAAAACCGCCAATGGCTCCGTCAGCGCCGAGAAAGTCCTTGTCGCGACCAATGGCTATACAGGAGCCCTGTGGCCAGGCCTCGAGCAGTCGCTCGTCCCCGTGTTCAGTGCCATCGCGGCGACCGAACCGCTTGCACCGGGAGTCGCGGCCGCGATCCTCCCCGATAGGCCTGTCGTCTACGAAGCGGGCAACATCACCGTGTACTACCGCATCGACTGCCAGAACCGTCTCCTCATGGGCGGCCGAGGACCGATGAGGCCGATCGGAGATGCTTCCGCCATCCGCTACCTCACCGACTATGCGCTGCGGCTCTGGCCAGCACTTGCGGGAACACGCTGGACACATGGCTGGAACGGCCGCGTCGCGATCACCAAGGACCATCTTCCGCACATTCACGAACCGGAAGACGGCGTGCTGATCTGCCTTGGCTATAACGGCCGCGGCGTCGCCATGGCCTCGGCGATGGGGGTTGTCCTGGCGCAGCGGCTGCGAGGCGAAGACACGTCGCCGTTCCCGATGCCGATATCGCCGCTCAAGCCGATCCGGTTCCACCGCTTCTGGCCGCTGGGCGTGAAGGCCGCGATTCTTTCGGGGCGGCTGAAGGACCGGTTCGGCATCTGACGCGCGGAGCCCGCCAAGCCTGACAGCCCGCCAGATCGCAAGCCCGGCCTGGCGGGCTCTGGTCTTGCTGGCACGGCTTTTTCACACTCGAACGCGCGCATACTCGAAGGCGGGCCAAGCCATTTTGGCATCCGTGGAACTCCCGCGCGACCGATCAAATTATAGGCACACTTGCCGATTGACAAAAATCATAACAGGCGACCAAGATCATATGACCATCAACGATCTTGGTCCCGAGGTTGCCCCTCGGCATTGGCGAAAAGGAGAGCCATATGCCCATTCAGCAGAGAGTGACCCATCGTTCCAAACAAAGCCCCGCCAGCCCCATCCTTGCCGCCGCACTGCTAAGCCTAAGCCTGATCACAATACCCGGCCACGCCCATGCCGACGGGATCACGCTCAAGGTTTTCGGCGGCTCGGCCCTCGACGAGCTCGCGCCGCGCCAGCCGCCGGACGAGCAGAAGAAAATCCAGCAGCAGGTCATTGACGGCTTCCTCAAGGCCAATCCCGAGGTGACCGCTGTCGAGTGGGACGCACAGGGGCCGCAGACCGATTCGATCCAGCGGCTGATGACCGCCAAGCTCGCAAACCAGGAAATGGACCTGATCGCCTGCCCAGCCTTCTACACCAATGGCGCCTATGTCCGGCGCAAGCTGGTGATGCCGATCACCGACAAGATCAAGCCCTTCCAGGACCGAATCGACGCCGCCGCGCTCGGCGCCTTCACCATCAGCGGCCAGGTCTATGGGGTGCCGATCTCGACGCTGTCGACATCGACGATCTTCTACAATGTCGACCTCTTCCAGAAACTCGGCATCCCCGTTCCGCCGACCTATGACGACCTCAAGGCGGCCGTGCCGAAATTCAAGACGGCGGGCGTGATCCCGCTCCTGCATCAGGGCTCGAACACCGTGATGTGGCCGATGTGGTATTTCGAAACCTTCTCGCAGGCCTCGGGCGACGCCATCGGCAAGACCCAGAAGAACCTCGAAGGCACGGCGAAGTTCACCGACGCGCCCGATGTCGAAGGCTTCAAGCTGATCAAGCAATGGGTCGACGACGGCATCCTGTCCAAGGACTCGCTTTCGGTCGACCAGGACGGCATGCGGGCAGCTTTCGCCGCCGGCAAGAGCGCGATGTACTATGGCGGCACCTGGGAAATCCCCTCGCTGCAGACCAGCGTCACGGCGTTCAAATGGGGCGTCTTCGCCTTTCCGAAGATGGACGGAACGCCGGGCGCGCCGGGCCATGGCGGCGGCGCCGACAACGGCATGTGCGTCGCCTCGTCGATCCCGCCCGAAAAGCTCGATGCGGCGGTCAAGTTCATCGAATACCTGACCCGGCCGGAGGTGGCGACGCTCTACCTTGCCCCGGAGCAGCCGATCGCTGCCTCGATCAAGGGCGTGCCGCAGGTCGAGGATGCTTATGCCGTCGAGCTGCGCAAGCAGGCCTTCCCGAGCACGATCAAGTTCCTCGACTGGATCTGGCCATCGGAGGTCGCTACGGCCACGGCTTCGGCCATCGCCGGCATCGTCGGCGGCACGACGACGCCCGAGGATGCGGCGGCCTCGATCCAGACCACCTTCGACGACCTCAAGGCGCAGGGCAACTGGCCGCCGAAGTAAGCGCTTCCCGGCGCGCATCCTGCCAGGCTGAGCCGCGCGGCATGACAAACAGAGGCAGCCCGTTTCGGGCCGCCTCATCAACCGGAGAGATCCCATGACGCAAACGCGTGCCGAACGACAGCGCTTCTCGATCGGCTATCATCTGAACAGCTGGGATCTGACTGGCCTGCCGCTGAGGCCAGCCATCAAGTTCCTCGCCGAGCAGGGTTTCGGCTGGTTCGAGATCCTCGCCTTCACCAGCCTGTCGGACCAGTATGCCCGCAAATACATGCAGCTGGGCAACCAGCCGCCGATGGGGGTCACCACCGACACCGACATCCTGCGGCGCTACGCACTGCTTTCTGAAGGCCAGAGCGAGCATGGCATCAAGCTCTCCTCGTTCTACGTCAATGCGATCTTCACCAACCCCGTCGCCTGGGCCTACGAACGCGACGTGCTGGTGGCGCTGACCAGGATGCTGAAGGGTTTTGGGTCGCCTGTGCTGGTTCTCGGCGGCGGTCCCTCGGAAGCGATTGCCGGTGCCCACACCGCCGACGACTACCGCGCCTTTTGCCGGGCCCTGGAGGACATCGGCCGGCGGACAAAGGACCTCGGCATCGAGACCGTCTATCACCCGCATCTCGACACTTTCATCGAGCGCCGCGACCAGCTCGACCGCATGATGGATGAGCTCGATACCGATCTCGCCGGCCTCTGCATCGACCCGGCGCATCTTGCCCACACCAACTCCGATCCGGTCGACGCGGTCCGGACCTACATGTCGGCCGTGCGTTACATGCATTTCAAGGACACCAGGGTGGACCCTGGCTTGAAGGGCTATGACCGCTACGGTGCGTTCTGCGAACTCGGCGCCGGCGTCGTCGATCTTGCCGGCATCGTCGACGTGCTGCTGGAGGCAGATTACGACGGTCTCGCCATCATCGAGTTGGACGCGTCGAAGAAGACGGCGGAACAAAGCACGCTGGAAAGCATCGCCTATGTCAGGGACACGCTCGGACTGGTGCTGACGCCACCAAACGCCAAGGCCGCATGACCACGCGATCGCAAAAGGCCGCTGCTTCTGGCCGTTCCGACCCTTGGCGCTTTCTTGCCGGGGACGGAGCGGTGGCCTTCTTGATGATCCTGCCCGCCGCGATCCTGTTTTGCCTTTTCTACCTCTGGCCCTTCGTCAATGGCTTCTGGCTCAGCCTGCACAATTGGGACGGGTTTTCCGACCCGACCTGGGCGGGCCTTTCCAACTACCAGCGCCTCTTGCACGACCGCATCTTCCTTGGCGCGCTGCGCAACAATCTGATCTTCGTCGTCGCCGTCGTCCTCCTCAAGAACGTGCTCGGCCTCGGGCTGGCGCTGCTGCTTGACCGGGCGCTGGTCGGCCGCGCTTTCTTTCGTGCCGCCGCCTTCGTTCCGGTGACGATGTCCTTCGTCGCCGTCGGGCTGCTCTGGTCCTGGATCTACAATCCGGTCTTCGGCCTGCTCAACGGCGCGCTCGATCTGTTCGGCCTCGGCGGGTTGAAACGGTCATGGCTCGGCGACGCCGACATCGCGCTCTACTCGATCATCGTCGTCGACGTCTGGAAATGGCTGGGCTTCCATGCCGTCATCTATCTCGCGGGACTGCAGACGATCCCTTCGGAACTCTATGAATCCGCCAAGATGGACGGCGCCGGCCCGCTGCAGCGCTTCCGGCACATCACCGTGCCGATGATGATGCCGATCATCTTCATCAACACCATTCTCGGTCTGTCCGGCGCCTTCGTGCGCAACTTCGACATCGTCTATGTGCTGACCAAGGGCGGCCCCAACCATGCCACCGAAGTCGTGCTCACCTACATGATGAGCAAGGCCTTCCAGGAGGGCGCCATGAGCTATGCCGCGGCGATCGGCTATGTGCTGTTCCTGATCGTCGGGCTGGCCAGCGTCGGCCTGCTCGCCTTGATGCGGCGGCAAAGGCTGGATGTCTGATGAGCGGAGCAGCCGAGCCTGTGCTTTCCCATGATGCCGGCGCGGCCCGCCGCCCCCGGCGCCTCGGCGCACGCGGGCTGCTCGAAGTCGCGGGCATCTACGCGGCGCTAGCTCTCGTGCTCATCGAGACACTTTATCCCCTGCTTTGGGTGCTGTTCGGTTCGCTCAAGACCAAGGAGGAGATGCTGAGCAACATCTGGGGCCCGCCGTCGAGCTTGGTGTTGCAGAACTATGCCGATGCCTGGCGCATCGCCGGCATGGGATCGCGCATCGTCAGCAGCGTGCTGGTCACCGGTTCGGCCTTGGTCATCCTTGTCGTCGTGGCAACGCCCTGCGCCTATGCGCTGGCGCGGCTGCGGTTTCCCGGACGCGGCCTGGTGCTGGCAGTGGCGGTGGCGGCCATGCTGGTGCCGCCGCAGGTGATGGCGATCCCGCTGTTCATGGTGGCGCGCGACCTTGGCCTGATCAACAACCGGCTCGGCGTCGCCTTCGTCTATGCGGCTACGTCGCTGCCGCTGTCGGTCTTCATCCTGCGCAGCTTCTTCGTCACGCTGCCGGCCGATCTCGAGGATGCCGCGCGCGTCGACGGGGCGAGCCGGCTCGAGATCCTGATCCACATCATGCTGCCGCTGGTGCGGCCGGGCGTCGCGCTGATCCTGATCTTCGGCTTCATCGAGATCTGGAACGATTTCTTCCTCGCCTTCCTGCTGCTGCGCGACCCGTCGGTGCAAACCATCCCGCTCGGGCTGGTCTCCTTCTTCCAGCAATACGATTCGCTCTGGACCCTCTATTTCGCCGCGTTGACGATCACGACACTGCCGGTGATCGTCGTCTTCCTCGCCATGCAACGGCAGTTCATCGCCGGCCTGACAGCCGGCGCGGTGAAGGGTTGACATGCAGGATCGCATTATTGGCGTTGGCGTCATCGGCTGCGGGGAGATCGCCCAGCTGATGCATTTGCCGTATCTCATGGAATTGCCGGCGTTTCGCATCGCCGCCCTGTGTGACATCTCGCCTGGCACCGTCGACGCGGTCGGCGAGCAATACGGTGTCGCGGCCCGCTATACGGATCATCGCGCGCTGCTCGCCGATCCTGATGTCGATGCGGTGGTGATCTGCACCTACGATCATGGCGAAATGGTCGCCGACGCGATCCGTGCCGGCAAGCACCTGATCGTCGAGAAGCCGCTGTCGTTTACGCCCGAAGAGGCACGGCCTCTGGTCGAACAGGCGGAGCGGAGCGGCCTCGTCGCCCTTGTCGGCTACATGAAATTCTACGATCCCGGCTACGAGACCGGGCTGGAACGCATTGCCGCGATCGGCCGGCCGAAGTCGATCCATGTCCATGATTTCGCCGGCCGCTTCGACCGCTACGGCAAGCTCTACACGCAGACCCGCATCGCCGACGTGCCGGCCGAGATGCTTGCGGCGGGACGCGAAGCGGTCGCCCGGCGCGTCGAGGCGGCACTCGGAGGCGATCATGCCGGCTATCGCGACCTCTATCTCCTGCTGCTCGGTCTCAGCAGCCATGACCTTGCGGTCATGCGTGGCGCCTTCGGCACGCCGGACCGCATCGTCCATGCGCAGCAGACCGGTCCCAACCAGTTGCTGGCCGTGCTCGACTATGGCGGCGTTCCTTGCCTCTTCGACATGGCGCTCGCCCAGTATGAATGGTGGGACGAGTGGATCCACGTGCATGGCGAGCGCGACGAGGTGCGAATCGAATTCCAGAACCCCTATTTCCGCAACGCCTCAGCAATCGTGCGCCTGCGCGAGGCGGTGGGCGAAGCCGCCTCCGAGCGCGTCATACCGGGAATCTCCGACACCTCGTTCCGCCGCGAATGGCAGCATTTCGCTGACTGCATCCTGGCCGGGGCAACACCGCGCACGCCGCTTTCAGGCGGCCTCGCCGATCTCGACCTTGCGGTCCGGATCATCCAGGCAATGCCGCCGAAGCGACTTTGAGACGCAAGCCAGGACGAGAGATCGAGGTCTAGATCTTCTGTTTGACGCAATTCCAGACGGAAAACCGTTCCACACTTTTCCTGGAATTGCTCTAGCGAAATTTCGGAAACGCGTTGCCGGCCGGCGCGTTGGCCCAGCTCTGCAAGGTCTGGCCGCCGTCGATCAGCCAGTCGACGCCGGTGACGTGCCTCGCCTCGTCGGAGGCGAGAAAGGCAACGGCGGCCGCGACATCGTCCGGCTGGCCGATGCGGCGCAACGGGATCCGGTCGGCGAAGTGCTGGACGCTGCTCTTGAAATCGCCGTCGCCGGAAGCCGGTACGCCGAGCGTCGTCTCGATCACGCCGGGGCAGATGGCGTTGACCCGTATGCCGTAGGGCGCGGCATCGAGTGCGGCGACCCGCGTCAGCCCGACCACGCCATGCTTCGACGCGACATAGCCGGCGCCGCCGGCAAGCACGTCCCAACCGGCCATGGACGATCCCATATTGACGATCGAGCCACCGGCCCCGGCCTTGATCATCGCCCGAAGCGACGCCTGCAGGACGAGGAAGATGCCGCGCAGATTGATGCGGATTATGGTGTCCCAGTCCGCGACCGGCAATTCATGAACCGGGGCGACCGCACCCGAAATGCCGGCATTGTTGAACACCACATCGAGCCCGCCGAGCTTCGCGAGCGCCCCTTCGACGGCGCCTCGCACCTGGCCTTCGTCGGTGACGTCGGCTTCAATGGCGATGGCGTCCTCGCCGAGCGAGCGAGCCAATTCCCGCGCGGCCACGCCATCGCGGTCGACGATCGCCACCTTGGCACCTTCGTCGAGGAAACGCCGGACGGCGGCACCGCCAATGGCGCCAGCGCCACCGGTGACAAGGACCCTCTTCTGGTCGAACCTTTTCATCCCTCGGTCTCCGGTTTTTGATAGGCACGCCATGAATGCTCCGGCGCGAAGCCGATGGTTTCGCGCGCATGGGCCGTATCGAGCACGGAGCCGAAACCGGCGATCGGCCGCGACAGGGCGACGCCTGGATAGACCCGACGCATGAGCGCTTCGGTCTCCTCCTCCATGAAAGTGTCGGCGGCGCTGAGCAGGACGCGCAGATGGCCCTCGCCTCGCCATTCGAGCGCCCGCAGGAAACCTTGCCCGGCATCGCGCGCGTCGAGATAGGCCCATAGGTCGCGGGCACTGTCGGCGGTGGCGCGGCGCGGACCGACGCCGGCAAAGAAGGTTTGCGGGGTCTGGATCCATGGCATGCGGATGCTGACCGCCGAAAAGGCGCCGCGGCGCACCGCCGCGTCGACGATTTCCTCGCCCAGCCATTTGGACAGGCCGTACGGATCCTGCGCGCCGACTGGGTGGTTCATGTCGACCGGCAGATAGGGCGGAACGACAGCCTTCTCGAAGAACGGGTAGCCGAAGACGCTGAAGGACGAGGCATAAACGAAGCGCTTGATGCCGGCCATGGCGGCGGCCTCGACGACATTGTAGGCGGTGGCGACATTGGTCCTGAACACCTCGCCGCCGGCCCGCCCGGTCGGGCGCGGAATCGCCGCGACATGCACGACGGCATCGCAATCGCGCACCAGCTGCAGGGTCGATCCCAGATCCGCCAGGTCGGCGGTGGCGTGCGGCCATGCACCCCCTAGCGGCGCCACGGTATCGATGCCCAGCACATCATGGCCGGCGGCAAGCAAGGCCTCCGCCACATGGCGGCCTAGCAGGCCACTGGCACCGGTGACGATCGTCCTCATATCATGGCCCTCGGCACGGCAAGCCCGGCGGCTTGAATATCATTGATGGTCATACAAATCGAGCACATGGTTGCCATTCCTTGTCAAGGCCATTTCGCGCTGGACAAATAGCGCATACGCTCGTGCGAGCGGCGTACGCAAGGCTGGTGGCCAGAGCTTTGCGTCGAACGGGATTGACTTGGCATCCGCCAGGGTTTTTTGTATGAGCATCAACGATCGACCAAAGGAGTCCGCCATGGCCGTGGATGTTTTTTCCTCACATCGGCACGACGACGCGGTGCACCTTGATCCGCAACGCGCGGCCATTATCGTCATCGACATGGTGAACGAGTTCTGCAAACCGGGCGGGGCGATGGTCCTGCCCGGATACGAGACGCTGGTCGGCCCGCAACTGGCCGTCATCGAGGCGGCGCGCGCGAGCGGCGTGCCGGTGATCTGGGTTCACGACGCGCACAGGCCGGGCATGCGCCGCGAGCGCGAATGGGTCAAGCGCACACCGCATTGCGTGGAGGGCAGCTGGGGACCCGAAATCATCGAGGATCTCGGCGCCCGCGACGACGAGATCCATGTCATCAAGCGGCGCTACTCGGCCTTCTTTCAGACCGACCTCGATTTGACGCTCAAGGACATGCAGATCGACCAACTGGTCATCTTCGGCGTGGTCACCAACATCTGCGTGCGATCGACCGTCCACGACGCCTTCTTCCAGGGCTATGAAGTGGTGGTACCGAGCGACTGCTGCGCGGCGACGGGACCGCGCGAGCAGGAAAGCTCGCTCTACGATATAGCGACGCATTTCGGCGTGGTCAGCGATTCGGCTGATGTCGTCGCGGCGCTGCGCGATGGGACGTCGCTGCAACCGACCGAAGTCGCGGCTTGAACGATCCAGAGCCAGCGGCATCCGAGACAGGCAACAGGAGTCCGGTTTGACGACCGAAAAAAGATCCGAGAAAAGCGCGATGCCGAAGCGGCAAGGCGGCAAGGTGGAACCCCTGACTCGCGAGCAGGTGCTGGAGCGATACGCCGAGACCGGCTACGCTTTGGACGAGCACCCGGCCCACGTCATCCGCAAGGCGCATCAGCGCGCGACGCTGCGTTTCCAGCAGGTCATGGCTGGCGAAGACCTTTCGCCGACCCAGTTCGCGGCCCTTGCCACCATCCTCAAACATGGCGAGGTCTCGCAGAACCATCTCGGCCGGCTGACGGCGATGGACCCATCGACCATCAGCATCGTCATGCGCAAATTGCTCAAACACGATCTGATCACACGCAGCGCTTCCGACACCGACCAGCGCCTGTCGATGATCGCGCTGACCGAGAAAGGAACCGAATACACGCTCGAGCGGCTCGCACGCAGCGTCGAGGTCGGACGCCGTTTCCTGTCGCCGCTTTCACCCGCCGAGCAGGCAACGCTGCTTCGCCTGCTCAAGCGCATCAATGACGACGATCCATCGAATGGCGACGGCGGCAAGTAAGTCGCGTCCAGACCTTTCCCATACCAGTAGAAGTGAGATCCGATGTCGTCCGACCCCAAGTCGTCTGCCAACTCGCTCGTCGTCCGCAATATCGGCCTGCTGCTGAGCGGTGACCTCGGCCAGCCGATCCTCGATGCCGACACCATCACCGTTACCGACGGGCGCATATCATCCATTGGCAAGGCCGGCGCCGTCGACAGCGGCAATGCGACGACGATCATCGATGCGATGGGCTGCGCGGTGGCGCCGGGTCTTATCGACAACCATGTCCATCCGGTGGCCGGCGACTGGACGCCGCGGCAAAACCAGATCGGCTGGATGGATTCCACCGTGCATGGCGGCGTCACTTCAATCATTTCGGCGGGAGAGGTCCACACGCCTGGCCGCCCGCGCGACCTGATCGGGCTGAAGGCGCTGGCGATCGCGGCGCAGCGGACCTTTTCCAACTTCCGCCCCAACGGCATGAAGATCCTGGCCGGCGCCCCCATCCTGGAACACGGCCTGGTCGAGGAAGATTTCCGGTACCTCGCCGAAGCCGGCGTGACGCTTGTCGGCGAGGTCGGGCTTGGCGGTGTCAAGGATGGTCCGACCGGCCGCCAGATGATCGCCTGGGCACGCAAATACGGCATGACCTCGATGACCCATACCGGCGGCCCTTCCCTGCCCGGCTCCGGCCGCATCGGCGCCGATGTCGTGCTGGAGGTCGACGCCGACATCGTCGCCCACGTCAATGGCGGACCGACGGCGCTGCCCGAGGCCGAAATCCGGCGGATCTGCGAAAGCGGCTCGCGCGCGCTGGAAATCGTTCACAACGGCAATCTGCGCACCGGCCTGTTCGTGCTCGACCTAGCCAGGCAGCGCGGCGAACTTTCGCGCGTCATCCTCGGCACCGACAGCCCGGCCGGATCCGGCGTTCAGCCGCTCGGCATCCTGCGGACCCTGACCATGCTGGCGTCGCTGGGCGGCATCGCGCCGGAAGTGGCGTTCTGTCTCGCCAGCGGCAACACGGCGCGCGTGCGTGGGCTGGCTGACCGCGGCATCATCGAAGTTGGCCGTGCCGCCGACCTGATCTTCATCGATCAGGCGATCGGCGGCGCCGGTGACGGGCTGCTCGACAGCGTGGCGCTCGGCAATCTGCCGGGCATCGGCATGGTCGTCATCGACGGCGAGGTGCGGACCGGCCGAAGCCGCAACACGCCGCCGGCGATGCGGGTGCCGGAAGTCAAGGCGGCGTAGAGATCAAGGCTGCCTGGCGGCAGCCGCCCGCGAGCGCATCAACCGACGCCGTCCTTGCCGACGATCTTGTCCTTGGTCAGCCCGCCGACGCGCGGGTGAGGCCGGCCGGAATCGGTGACGGCGATGGCGACGACGATCTCGTCGGCACGCGGGGCATCGGGGACACGGACCTCCATGCCGTCGAAATGGCTACGCACCCGCGCCGCGTCCTTGTGGCCGAGCGGAATGTCGAGCGGCACGCCGAGGCCGCCGCGCTTCTTCGAGGAAGGAATGAGCGCCGCACCCTTGCCCAGCACATCGCGGAACGGCGCGCCGAGCTTCGGATGCAGGATGGCGGCGGCATGTTCAAGCTCGCCATCGGCGCCGACGGCGGCTGCCTTGCCGAAGCTCTCGACCTGATCGCCGGCAATGCCAAGCGCAGCGACGGCCCGCTTCGGCAATATGTCGCCCAGCGCTTCACCGATATCGCTCAATGCCGACAGGTCCTCGACGAACGTGCCGGCATAAGGGTTGCGGATCACCGCGATCGCCGCGGCACGCCGCGTCGGCGGGTCGACCGGGCGGCCGCCCTCCATCCGGGTTTCCTCGACGATGGTGATGATGCGGCGGATTTCCGTGCTCATCGCAATCCGTCCTCGCCCTTGATGTCGGCGGCAGCCAGGCCGCCGACCCGTGCATGAACGCGCGCACCGGTGGTCATCGCCAGGATGACCGCCATCTCGTCGCCCCGCGGCGCATCGCCGACGCCGATCTCGATCGCGTCGAAATGGCTGCGCACATAGGAGGCGTTGATGTGCGTGATCGGAATGTCGATGCGCGTTCCGGGGCCGCCAACCTTCTTGGTCGAGGGCACAATGGCCCTGGCGTTGCCGAGGAGTTCGCGCATCGCGTAACCGCCGGGATTGTGCCACAGTGCGCCATGCTCGAGCTCGCCGGCGGCACCGACGATGGCGCCCTTGCCATAGCCTTCGACAGCGGCCACGCCATCCCCCATGGCATCGATCAGGCGCCGCGCCATTTCGAGGCCGAGCGGCTTCAGATCCTCCATGAAGCCGGTGATCTCCTCGACGTAGCGTCCGGCAAAAGGGTTGGCGATGACGGCGACGATCGCCCCGCGCTTTGGCGGGCGTGCCGCAGGCGGACCGCCCTCATGGAAAATCTCTTCGACCTGGACCAGAAATTTCCTGACCACCACTGCTGGCATTGCGCGTATCCTTCGTCCCGTCGCTCTCGAAATCCGTTAGAGTATCAACAATTATGGATCGCCGATATTTGTCAAGCACGGAGGCGGAGGATGCCGATGACGGGCCTGGAAAACTGCATGGGAGGACGATTGACAGCCTGTCGGGCCGCTCCTAAACTCATATGACCATCAACGAACTCGCCGACGTTCCGGCGACATGTGGGGATGGTCAAGGCGTGGCTTCAAAAGCTGAAAAAAGCTGAAGGGGAATAACATGACAAGGGCGCTCAAAAGTTTATGTCTGGCCGGTACGATGCTGGCCGTTTCGTTGGGATCGGCCGCCGCACAGACCAAGGTTTCGGTCGCCGCCATCTCGGGTTATTTTGCACAGGGCTTTGGCGTTTCGATCGTCAACGGCCTCAACAAGGCCAAGACCGATTTCGGCATCGACCTCAAGCTGGTCGACACCGGCAACCGCGCCCTGGACTACCAGGAGCAGTTCGAAAATCTCGCCAAGGGCAAACAGTACGACCTCATCTTCGTGATGGGCTGGGAACTGGTGGATTCGCTGCAGAAGGTCAGCAAGGAATATCCCGACCAGCGCTTCGTCTTCATCGATGGTGTGCTCGACAATCCCAAGATGATCTATGCCAATTTCGCCGAGGAACAAGGTTCCTTCGTCGCCGGCGCGCTGGCCAGCATGATCGAGGCCAAGGGCAGCGAATTCCCAAGATCGGCGACGGCAAGGCAATCGGCTTCGTCGGCGGCCGCGACATCCCGGTCATCCGCAACTTCCTTGGCGGCTACGAACAGGGCGCCAAATACGCCGCGCCCGACGTGAAGGTGAACTCCGTCTTCGCCGGCACGTTCGATGACCCGGCCAAGGGCAGCGAACTCGCCCAGGCGCTGTACGGCCAAGGCTCCGACATCGTCTACAATGTCGCCGGCCCGACCGGCGAAGGTGTGATGCAGGCAAGTGCCGCCGCCGACAAATACTCGATCGGCGTCGATATCGACATGTGCGGCACGGCTCCCGGAAATGTGCTCGGCAGCATGCTGAAGCGCGGTGACATCGCCGTCTACACGCTGATCAAGGACGAGGTCGGGGGCAACAAGGTCACCGCCGGCACGCGCACCTTCGACCTCAAGTCGGGCGGTGTCGAGTTCAAGGTCTGCGACGACATCGCGCCGAAGATCCCGGCCGAAGTGACGGCCAAGCTGGACGACATCAAGAAGGGCATCCTCGACGGCAAGATCGTGATCGCCAAGGCGAAATAGGCCAGCAACAGCGCATCCCTCCCAAGAAAGCGCTACACTGATCCGCCGCGGCAAGCCGCGGCGGATCAGTGTCCAATCTGCGAGAGCCCCCTCAATCCGCGAGAGCATGGTGTCGAACGCGCCGGGGTCCCCGACCCTCCACAGCACAGCCGCAATGGCCGTCGAGTTGACAGGCATCACAAAGCGTTTTGGCGCCTTCGTTGCCAATGACGGCATCGACCTTGCCGTTCGCCGGGGCGAAATACACGCCATCATCGGCGAGAACGGCGCCGGCAAGACGACGCTGATGAACATCCTGTTCGGCCTGCTGCAGCCCGACGAAGGGTCGATCCGGCTGAATGGCGAAGCGACGGTGGTCGCCGATCCGGCGGCCGCCATCAAGGCGGGGCTCGGCATGGTGCACCAGCATTTCAAGCTGGTGCCTTCCCTCTCGGTCGCCGACAATGTCTTTCTCGGCATGGAAATCCGCCGTCATGGGCTGATCGACCATAAAGCGCAGATCGCGCGCACGCAGGAGTTGTCGAAGCGTTTCGGGCTGCATGTCGATCCGACCGAGCGCGTTGGGCTGCTCTCGGTCGGCATCGAGCAGCGCATCGAAATCCTGAAAGTGTTGGTGCGTGGCGCCCGCACCATCATCCTCGATGAGCCGACCGCGGTGCTGACGCCGCAGGAAAGCCGCGAACTGTTCCAGACGCTGCGCAGTTTCGTCGCCGAGGGCATGACCGTGATCTTCATCTCACATCATCTGGAAGAGGTGATGGAGGTGTCCGACACGGTGACGGTGCTGCGCAACGGCCGCAAGGTGGCGACCCGCCCGACATCGGAACTCAGCAAGGACGAGCTGGTGCGCATGATGGTCGGCCGCGAGGTCAGTTTCGACCGGCGGCCGCGGGCGGCGCCTGACGGCGACATCGTGCTGGACGTCAAGGATCTCTGGGCGCGCGACGATCGCCGGCTGCCGGCTGTCCGTGGCGCCAGTTTTACCGTCCGCTCCGGCGAGGTGGTGGGAATTGCGGGCGTCGCCGGCAATGGGCAGACGGAGTTGGCGGAAGTGCTGTCGGGCCTGCGCCCGGCAAGCCATGGCGAAGCCTGGCTGAAAGGCCAGGACCTCACCACACTCTCCCCCGCCGCGATCCGCGAGGCCGGCCTTGCCCATGTTCCGGGCGACCGCATGGTGCGCGGGGTCGATCGCAATGCGTCGATCGCGGCAAACACGCTGATGGGCCGCCAGCACCGCGCGCCGTGGAGCCGCAACGGCATGCTCGACTGGAAAGCGATTGCCGGGAATGCCGGAGCGCTGATCAAGGGCTTCGACATCCGCGCGCAGGGAGCGGACGATGCGGTCAAGCGCCTTTCCGGCGGCAACATCCAGAAGGTCGTGCTGGCGCGCGAATTCACCAATGGCGCCGACTTCCTGCTGATCGACCAGCCGACGCGCGGTGTCGACATCGGTGCCCAGGAGGCCATCCATGACGAGATCATGCGCCAGCGCGCTGCCGGCCGTGCGATCCTGCTGATTTCCGTGCAGCTTGACGAACTGGCGGCGCTCGCCGACCGCATTTTGGTCATGTTCAACGGACGGATCATGGGCGAAGTCGCCGGCGACGATGCCGACGAGGACAGGATCGGCATGATGATGGCGGGCGTGATGCCGCAGTTGGAGCCCGCGTGATGACTGACCGCCTGCGCGCCATTTCCGGCCAGATCATCGCCGTGGGCGTAGCCCTGCTGATGGGGGCCATCATCATCCTCCTGGTCGGCGAAAGCCCGGTCCATGTCTTGATGACGCTGCTGCGCGGCGCCTTTGGCGACCAGGAAAAGATTGCCGGCACCTTGCTGCAGACGACGCCGATCCTGATCTGCGGCGTCGCGGCCTGCATCGGCCTGCGCGGCGGCATGTTCAATGTCGGCATCGAGGGCCAGCTGTTCCTCGGCGGGTTTGCCGCCGCCTGGGTCGGTTTCAGCTTTTCCCTGCCCGCGGGCATCCATACGCTGGCCGCACTTGCCCTTGCGGTCGTCGCGGGCGCGGCCTGGGTCGCCATCCCGGCCTATTTCCGCGCCCGCTACAACACCAACGAAGTGGTCTCGACCATCCTGTCGAACTACATCGCCGTGTTGCTCACCTCCTATTTCACCATCTTCCTGTTCAAGCGGCCCGGCGGCTGGTCGGAGACGCCGCCGATCCTGGCAACAGCCTACCTGCCCGAGATCTTTTCGTTCTCGCGGCTGAACTGGGGGCTGTTCATCGGCCTCGTGCTGGCGGTCGGTGCCGCGCTGATCTTCCGCTACACCAGTTGGGGCTACGGCGTGACCATGGTCGGATCGGCGCCGAAATTCGCGGAATATGGCGGCGTCAACGTCAAACGGCAGGGCTTTGTCGTGCTCTTGCTTTCGGGCGCCGTCGGGGGCCTTGCCGGCGGCGTCGAGACGCTTGGCGTGCATCACCGTTTCATGGAAGGCTTTGCTCCCGGTTTCGGCTTCGACGGGCTGATCGCCGCCCTGCTCGCCAACGGCTCGCCGGTCGCCACCATCGTCACGGCGCTTTTCTTCGGCGCGCTGCGCAGCGGGTCACTGCTGCTCGAGGTCGACACCACAGCGTCGCGGGAAATCATCACCGTGATCCAGGCGCTGATCATCCTCAGCGTATCGGCGCAGGTTCTGATCAAACGCCGTGGCGACAGCCAGGCGGGGGAGCGGCGATGGAAATTCTAGACAAGCTGATCAACGTCGCGCTGATCGCGGCGACGCTGCGCACCACCGCACCGATCCTGCTGGTGGCGCTCGGCGGGTCGTTCACGACCAAGGCCGGCATCTTCAACATCGGCCTCGAAGGGCAGATGCTGGCCCGCGCCTTCTTCGCCGTCATCGGCTCGATCTGGACAGGTTCGGCGTTCGCGGGCGTCGCTTGCGGGGTCGCCGCCGCCCTCGCCTTCGCGCTTGCCTTTGCCGTGCTGGTGGTGACGTTCCGGGCCAATGAGGTCGTCGTCGGGCTGGCGCTCAACATCCTTGCCGGCGGCATGACAATTTCGCTGATGAAAGCGATTTTCGGCACGCGCGGATCGATCGTCGGCCACGGCATTGTCGGCCTGCCCAAGGTGCAAATACCAGGCGCCCAGGCGCTGCTCGGCTCGTGGGCGCCGCTGATCTCCGGCTTCACGCCGATCGTCTACGTCGCGTTCCTCGCCGTGCCGTTGCTGGTGCTGTTCTACAACCGCACCCGGCTCGGGCTCTATATCCGCGTCGTCGGCGAAAAGCCCGAAGCCGCCGAGGCACTCGGCATCTCGATCACCCGCGTCCGCTACATCGCCTCGCTGCTGTGCGGATTGCTGGCGGGACTCGCCGGCGCGCATCTGTCGCTCGGCTACATCACCATGTTCACCGAAAACATGTCCTCGGGCCGCGGCTTCATGGCGGTGGCGATCCTGATCTTCTCCAACGGCGATCCGCTGAAGGTGCTGGCCGGCTGCCTGCTGTTCGGTTTCGCCGATGCCTTCTCGCTGCGCCTGCAGACCTTTGGCTTCCCATCCTATCTGGTGCTTACCGTGCCCTACGTCGTCGCGCTAACGGCATTGTTCGCGCTGTCCTACCGGGCGCGGCCAAAAATCATCAAGGAGACGCTGGCGTCGATGCAGAAACTGCTGTCGGCGGACAGGAACAGCGCCCAGGTCGATAAAAATCCGCAATGAAGGAACTCTCATGGAACGCATAATCCTCGACGTGGATTCTGCCGGCGACGACATTCTGGCCGTGCTGTTTGCCGCGGCGAACCCGAATGTGAGGCTCGAAGGCGTCACCACGGTGACCGGTGCAGCCGGGCCGATCGAACAGGTTACCAATGTCGTCCTCAACACGCTGACGCTTGCCGGGCGCGACGATATCCCGGTTCACGCCGGCGCGTGGCGGCCGATCGTCGGCAATGCCAAGGCCGACATGGAGGCGCCGGTGCATTTCGAGAAGCGGCTCGTCGCTCGCTTCGGCGACCGGCTCAAGAAATTCAATCCGCCGGCACCACCTCCCGTCCGCCCGGCAACGCCCGGACATGCGGTCGACTTCATCATCGAGACGGTCATGGCCAATCCGGGCGAGATCACGCTGGTGACGACGGGGCCGCTGACCAATGCCGCGATGGCGCTGCTGCAGGAGCCGCGCCTGACGGTCGCGCTCAAGCAGCTCTTGGTGCTGGGCGGCAACTTCCAGACGCCGGGCAACATCACGCCGCTGTCGGAGTACAATATCTGGGCCGATCCGGAGGCGTCGCGCATCGTGCTCAACGCCGATGTCGAGAAGATCCTGGTGCCGCTCGATATCTGTGAGGACAACCGGGTCGCTGCCTCGATGCTGACGCGCGACGACATCGCCGACATGCAGGCCGTTGCCCGAAAGAACGCCGTCGTCGACATGATCGCCGACAGTTTTCCGATCTATATCGACATCTGGCGCGAGTTCTTCGACCTGGTCGGATTCCCGATGGACGACGCGATCACCGTGGCGCTGGCTTTCGACCCGGCCCTTGCCACGATGACCGAGCCGCTCTTCGTCGATGTCGTGCTGGACGGGCGCCTCGCACGCGGACAGACGGTTGCCCATCGCGGCCGGCAGCTGCTGCCCGGCGGCGGACCGAAAACCACGCGCGACTGCGACCCCGGCCACGACGACGCCATCGCGCTGGTCATGGCGCATCGCTCGCCCGCCATCGAACTCATCGGCGTCACCACGACCTGCGGCAATGCCGAGGTCGAAAAGACGACGGCCAATGCGCTGCGCATCCTGGAGTATATCGGCGCCGGCGACGTGCCCGTCGCCCAAGGCTGCCACCGCCCGCTGGCGCGGCCGCTGGTGCTTGGCACCGCCGATGGCCCGAGCGGCCTCGAAGGCTCGCCCTATCTGCCGCAGGCCACGATCAAACCGGTCGACCAGCACGCCGTCGATTTCCTGGCCGACAAGCTGCGCGCCGCGCCCGAACCGATCCTGGTCGTCGCCACCGGCCCGCTGTCCAATATCGGCCTCATGATCCTCAAGCATCGCGACGTGCTGCCCAAGATCAAGGAATTGATCTGGATGGGCGGCGTGTTCTACCGCAAGAGCGAGATCATCACGCCGACGGAATTCAATGCCTTCTGCGACCCGGAGGCGCTGAAGATCGTGCTGGACAGCGGCGTCCCGATCCTTATGGTCGGGCTCGATGTCACCATGCAGGTGCTGATCGAGGCGCCGCAATATGCCGAACTGGCTACCATCGACACGCCGCTCGGCAAGCTCGTCAACGACTGGCTGCTGTTCTACGAGAAGCTGCACCGCAACTCGATGGGCGTCGGCGGCGCCATGCACGATCCTTTGGCACTGGCGCTGGCCATCGACCCGACACTGGTGCGTACGCGCCCGGCCCATATCGGCGTCGACCTGTCCGGCACCTATGCTTTCGGCGCGACGGTTGCCGATTTCTGGAGCGAGCGCGGCGAGAAGGACAATGCGCGTATCGCCCATGAGGTCGACGCCGACCGTTTCTTCAAGCTGATGTTCGACCTGCTGCGGGATTAGACCCGCTCGGTTTTTGGGTTCAGCGTGGCCCGGTGCCGAGCGCCGGGTCGGACAATCTATGGGCATGCCATCTCAGATGGTCGTCCATGAACGTCGAAATGAAGAAGTACGAGTGGTCGTAGCCGTCCTGCATGCGCAGGGTCAGCGGGATGCCGGCCTTGGCGCAGCCGGCTTCCAGAAGCCAAGGCCTCAGCCCATCCTTGAGAAAACCGTCCGACGTGCCTTGATCGACGAAAAGCTCGGGGAAGCGGTGGCCGTCCTCGATGAGCAAGGTGGCATCGTAGCCCCGCCATGATCCCTCGTCAGCGCCGAGATATTTTTCGAAAGCCGGCCGCGACCAGCCGGCGGTGCTTGGTTGCACGATCGGCGCGAAGGCCGAGCAGCTTTTGAAGCGTTCGGGATTTTTGAGTGCGATCGTCAGCGCGCCATGCCCGCCCATCGAGTGGCCAAAGATCGCCTGGCGCGTCATATCGGCCGGAAACTCCCGCGCGATCAACGCCGGCAATTCCTCGGTGACGTAGGAATACATGCGGTAGTTCGTTGCGTAGGGCGCTTGCGTGGCGTCGACGTAAAAGCCGGCGCCGCAACCGAACTGCCAATTGTCCGCCTCGTCGGGAACATCGGCGCCGCGCGGGCTGGTGTCGGGACAGACGACGATCAGGCCAAGCTCCGCGGCCATCCGCCTGTACTCGCCCTTGTCCATGACATTGGCATGCGTGCAGGTGAGGCCGGAAAGATACCAGACGACCGGGCAAGGTTTTTCACGTGCCTGTGGCGGCACGAAGGCGGCAAAAGTCATTTCGCAGGAGCAGGCATCCGAAGCGTGCGAATAGACGCCCTGCACGCCGCCATGCGACTTGGCAGAGGAGATGGTCTTCATCCGGTCCGGCATGGTTTCTTCTCCGCCATCGGCAAACGTGCTTCACGGCCGCCTGTCTACGGACCATGGTTGCCAGGCGCAACCCCCGCCTATTCCGCCGCCAGGGCTGTCACTTCCCGCCGGAACGGCAGCGCATCGCCGATATCGTGTTCGTCCATTTCCCGCGCGAAGCGATGGCCGGCATAGGTCGCCCAGGCGATCGGGCCTGGCGCCTCGGCGTCGCCGATGATTTTGATCGAGCGAATGCCATTGTCGGCCCATTCGTCGCGCCGCGCTTTCAGGTCGCGCCACACCGCGTCGTCCTGTTGGCGCGAGGTCACCAGCACCACGGCGTCGGCGGCGATGTCGCGTTCGGCGCCGGTGTAGGCGCAGGCGGTGGCAACGCCGCCCGGCACGATGCGCGTCACAGTCCGGTTCAGCACGATCTCGACGCCGAGCTCGGCCAGACGGCGGTGGATGGCGCCCTGCTCCAGCGTGTTGCGGGTCCAGTCCGACACATAGGCGGACGGCGTCACCAGCGTCACCTTGGCGCCGTTGCGCGCCATCAGCTCGGCCAGGACGCCACCCATGTAGTAGTGGTCGTCGTCGAACAGCACGATGTTGCCTGTCGGCACGCTGCCGGCCATCAGATCGTCCGGGGTGTAGACCGGCATGGCCGGATCTATCGGCATCGGCACGACATGGGCGCGCGCCACGCCGTCGCGGCGCCAATACGAGCCGGTGGCGAGCGCGATGTTCTGAAAGCCAAAGGCCAGGATCTCCTCGGCCGACAGTCGGCTTTCGAAGTAGATATCGACATTGGGCATCTGGCTGAGCTGGTACTGGCGATAGTCGCGCACGCGGCCCCAGGCAGACAGCCCCGGCAGAGGGCATTCGCGCGCGACGCGGCCGCCGAGTTCGGTGCCGGCCTCGGCGATGGCCACCTGATAGCCGCGCAGGCCAAGCGCGCGGGCAGCCTCCAGCCCGGCCGGGCCGGCGCCGACGATCAGCACGCTGTCGCTGTCGCCCTTGGCCTGCATGCGTTCGGGATGCCAGCCCTTGCGCCACTCCTCCATGAAGGTCGGGTTCTGCGTGCAACGCGAGATCGACATGGTCATGTCGCCGGTGATGCAGATGTTGCAGCCGATGCACTCGCGGATATCCTCGATCCTCCCCTCCTCCACCTTCCTCGGCAGGAAGGGATCGGCGATCGATGGACGCGCGCAGCCAATGAAATCGAGCGTGCCGGACTTGATCATCCTGACCATGACATCCGGCGAGGTGAAGCGGCCGACGCCGACAACCGGCTTCGAGGTCAGCGTCTTGATACCCGACACCAGGCTCTCCTGCGCCGCCTCCTCCTTGAACCGCGACGGCCCCGAACAATCCTCCCAGGCACCATGGGCCAGGTCCCAGAGGTCGGGCAGGTCGGCATGCATCTCGATCATGTCGCGAACTTCGGAATTGGCGAAGCCGAGATCGCCGATCATCTCGTCCAGCGATAGCCTGAGCGTCAGGCCACAGGTGTCGCCGATCGCATCCCTGCCCTCCTCGATCAGCTCGCGCATCAGCCGCGAACGGTTTTCCAGCGAGCCGCCATATTCGTCGCTGCGCTGGTTGGTGGCGGTCGAGAGGAAATGCTGGATGATGCCGAAGCCATGCGCGCCATAGAGACAGACCAGGTCGAAACCCGCCAGCTTGGCGCGTTTGAAGGCATTGCGGTGCCAGCGCCTGAGGTCGCGTATGTCCGCTTTGTCCATGGCGCGGGCCTGGACCGGATCGTTGGTGAAGGTTCGAATGGGCAAGGCCGACGGTCCGCGCGGCACTTCCTTGGTGTAGAGGTTCGGACCATTAATACCGGAATAGGCGAGCTGGATGCCGGCCAGCGCGCCATGCTGGTGCATGGCCTTGGCCATCCTGGCGAGCGCCGGGATGTCGGCATCGTCCCACAGCCTGAGCTCGATGAAGGGGGTGATCTCCGAGGTGTGGTGCATCTCGGTTTGTTCGGTGAAGATGACGCCCCAACCACCTTCCGACTTGATGCGCCGCATCTCGGCGGCAGCGGACGGATCGCGGTAGCCGCCGCCATTGCAGTGCGGCACCTGGTAGAAGCGGTTCTTGGCGGTCACCGGACCGATTTTCACGGGTTCGAACAGAATGGCGTAGCGTGGGTCGCGCATATAAGATTCCTTCCTGCCAGCGTCGCATCGCGGCATGCGCGGCGATGGTTTCAAAACCTTGGCCCAAGCCGGTCCGCCCGGTGGCAGATGCCGTGAACCTACTCATAAGTTGCCGCCAGCGCCGGAAAATTACAGATTTCTTCTGTGCCGATTAGGACCGGCCTAATCTCCAAGCCGGCCGGGTTAGCCTCCGGTGAATCCCCGCTGAGCCAAATGCGACTTCAACGCCGTGGCCGCGCGATGCTAGACAGTGCCTGACTAATAAGATGTGAGACGCATGGACAGTATCCAGATCCTTGAAAAGCTGATCGCATTCCCGACGGTGAGCCGCGTTTCGAACCTCGACCTCATCGGCTACGTGACGGAGTTGCTGGCGGCACAAGGCATTGCCTGCCAGATCATCCGCAGCGCGGATGGCCACAAGGCCAACCTGTTCGCCACCATCGGGCCGGCCGACACTCCAGGCGTCATGCTGTCCGGCCACACCGATGTCGTCCCCATCGACGGCCAGGACTGGACGCTGCCGCCCTTCGAGATGACCGCGCGCAACGGCAGACTCTACGGCCGCGGCGCGTCCGACATGAAGGGTTTCGTCGCCTGCGCGCTCGCGGCCTTTGTCAAGGCCGCGAAAATGAACCTGCAAACGCCCTTGCATCTGGCGCTTTCCTATGACGAGGAGATCGGCTGCATCGGCGTGCACAGCTTGATCGACATGCTGAAGGCCGCACCGCACCGGCCGTTGCTGTGCATCGTCGGCGAGCCGACCAACATGCAGGTGGCGACCGGGCATAAGGGCAAGCTTGCGGCGCGCGCCCTCTGCAAGGGACGGGAAGGCCATTCCGCGCTGGCTCCCCTGGCTCTCAACGCCATTCATCTCGGCTGCGACTTCATCTCCGCACTGCGTCAGGAACAGGATCGGCTGGCGCGCGATGGCGCGCGTGACGGCGACTATGACGTTCCCTACACCACCGTCCATGTCGGCAAGATCAATGCCGGCGTGGCGCTCAACATCGTGCCGAACCTGTGCCAACTCGATTTCGAGATCCGCAACGTCGCGGCCGACAATGCCGATCAAATCCTCGATGGGCTGCGTGCGCAGGCCACCCGTATTGCCGCTGCCGCTTCGACGATCGCGCCGGAGGCGGCCATCGACATCGACATCACCAACACCTATCCGGGCCTGGACACGCCGGCGAATTCGCGGGCCGTGGCCTTCGTCAAGTCGTTGACCGGCGCCAACGACACCATCAAGGTTGCCTACGGCACAGAAGGTGGGTTGTTCAGCCGCGACCTCGGCACGCCGACCATCGTGTGCGGACCGGGATCGATGGCACAAGGGCACAGGCCGGACGAATTCGTCAGCGTCGAACAGCTGCGCCGCTGCGACGACATGCTGGACACTCTCTTGCGGCGGCTTGCCGATCACTGGCTTCAGGCGATGTGAGGGAACGCGGCTATTCCACGACCCGCCCGCTGCCGAACACGCCCTGTTCGACCACGAAACGGCGGCAGTGATCGATGAAGGCCTGCACGGTCTGTGTGCGGTGCTCGGCATTGGGCAAGGCGACTCCCATGGTGAGGGGCCGCAAATCCCCCTCCAGCGGCACGAAGACCAGCGGCTTGCCGTCGGGCGCCAAAGTGTTGAGCGGCCGCATGTTGGCGATGCCATAGCCAAAGCCGTTCGCGACCATCGAACGCATCACCGCGATGTCGCCGGTGCGCTCGGCAATGTTCGGCCTGATGCCGCGCGAATGAAAGGCGGAGAGGAAATATTCGCGGCTATACGGCAGGTCGAGCAGCACCATCGGCTCGACGGCCAGTTCTTCCGTCGTGATCGACGCCTTGCCGGCGAAGCGGTGCCCCTGCGGCAGCATGACATAGGCCGGCACCAGCATCAGCGGTTCGAAGGTCGTGTCCTGCGACAATTCGAGATCGTAGGTTAGCGCCGCGTCGATTTCACCGCGCTGCAGCATTTCGAGCAGTTGGCCCTGGTTGCGCTCGAACTGGCGGAACCGCACCTCGGGATAGGCGCGCTCGAACTTCATGCGCAGTGTCGGCATGACGATCTGCGCGAAGGTCAGCAGGCATCCGACCGCCAGCGGCCCGCGCACCTTCTCGGCGATGTCGCCGGCGATATCGTGTAAGGCATCGGCGTCGGCAAGCAGCCTGGCCGCCTCCTTGAGGAAGACGCGCCCGCCAGCCGTGAGCGACAGGCCATGCGAATGCTTGCGGACAAAAAGCTGGACGCCGAATTCGGCCTCCAGTTGCGCGATCGACGCCGAGATCGAAGGCGGCGAAACATTGACCTGTTCGGCGGCCTTGGTAATGGAGCCGGCTTCGCCGACGGCGACGAAATATTCCAGTTGTCTCAGCGTGAAGCGTAGCGGCATGGATAGCTATGTTGCCGTTTTAGCGACTTCGAGCAAGCGCCCGTACCGTTTCAGTACTTGATCCATGTCGTCTTCAGCGCGGTGTACTTGTCCAGCGCATGCAACGACAGGTCGCGGCCGAAGCCGGATTGTTTGACGCCGCCGAACGGTGTCATCGGGTTCAGCGCATCTACCGTGTTGACGGAAACCGTGCCGGCGCGGAGCCGAGCGGCGACGCGGTGGGCGCGCGACAGACTGTCGGTCCACAGCGATGCCGCCAGCCCGTACGGGCTGTCATTGGCGAGGCGGATAGCCTCCTCTTCATCGTCGAAGGCAATGACCGAAAGCACCGGCCCGAATATCTCATCCCTGGCAATTGGGTCGTCATGAGCGACATTGTCGAAGATGGTGGGTTGTATGAAGCTGCCGCGGCCGTTGACCGTGACGCGATCGCCGCCGGCAACCAGGCACGCGGTCTTCTTGCCGGCCTCGACGAAGCGCATGACGTTGGCGGCGTGGCGAGCATCAACCATGGCGCCCATTTTCGAAGCCGGGTCGAGCGGATCGCCCGGCTGAGTGGCCGCCGCGCGCTCGACCAATTTCTCGACGAAGGCATCCTTGATGGTGCGTTCCACCAACAGGCGCGAATTGGCCGAACACACCTCGCCCTGGTTGAAGAAGATGCCGAACGCCGCCATGTCGGCCGCCGCATCGAGATCGCCGCAGTCGGAAAAGACAAGGTTCGGGCTTTTGCCGCCGGTTTCGAGCCATACCTGTTTCATGTTCGACTGGCCCGAATACTGCAGGAACATCTTGCCGACGGAGGTCGATCCGGTGAAGGCAAGGCAGTCGACATCCATGTGGCGGCCGAGCGCCTGGCCGGCCGTCTCGCCGAGGCCAGGCACGACATTGAGCACGCCGGGGGGCAGTCCCGCCTCCATGGCGAGTTCCGCCAGCCTGAGCGCCGAGAAAGGCGACTGCTCCGCCGGCTTCAGCACCACCGAATTGCCCGCCGCCAGCGCGGGCGCGCATTTCCAGGTCGCCATGTCGAGCGGGAAATTCCATGGCACCACGGCACCGACCACGCCGAGCGGTTCGCGCCGCACCAGCACCAGATCGCTCCCGCCGGTCGGCGCCACTTCGTCGTAGATTTTGTCGATGGCCTCGCCATACCACTGGAAGATCGCCGCGGAACCCGGAACATCGACAGTCGCCGCTTCCATGACCAGCTTGCCCATATCGAGCGACTCGAGCAACGCGAGCTCCTGCAGGTTCTCTCGTACCAGCCAGGCCAGCCGCAGCAGCACCTCTTTGCGGTGCGCGGGGCTGGTGCGCGACCAGACACCGGCCTCGAAACTGCGTCTGGCTGCGGCAACCGCCAGATCGATATCCTCCTCGCCGCATGACGCCACCTCGGCCAGCGTTTCGCCGGTGGCCGGATTGATGCTGGCGAAGGTTCGGCCCGAACGCGCCGCGACCGGCTTGCCGTCGATGAACGCCTTGTCACGAAACCGGATCGCGGACGCCTTGCCGATCCAGTCCTTGTGGCTGAGTTCGCTCAATGCCGTTGCCCCCTGCTGGCTACTCGTCGCCAGGGACGCCGTAGCTCGGCGCGTCGGACGGATTGATGGCGCGGGTGACATAGGCATCGAGCTGCGGCTTGTAGCGGTCCCACAGCGCCGACAATTCCTCGATAGGGTTGCCTTCGCTCCAGTCGCAGCGCAGGTCCGCGACCGGCCAGGCGACCTCGCGCACCAGCTTCATGCCAGCGGAATGGACGGGGCCTGCCTCGCCACCGGCCTTCAGCGCGGCGCGCATGGTCGCGATCAGGCGGTCGCCGAGAGGCCCTTCCGAGGCCAGGAAAGCCTCGACCATGGCTTGCGGCACGCCGCCATGGGCCAGCATGTTGCCGCCGCAGGCGACATTGTCCGCGCGCGCTTCCGCCCAGATGCCAAGCGCCTTCGGCCCGGAATGGATAGCACTGGTGCCAGCGGCATCGACAGCCAGCACCTGCCGGTAGTCGCTCCAGGCCCCGGTGCGCTTCAGTACGGCGACCGCCTCGGCCGCCGAGGCACCGCGTGCCATGAGTTCGAGCCCCCTCGTGCCCAGCGTCGGATCGGTGACGTTCTGGCTGGCGACCGCGCCCACGCCCGCCTGCGCATAGGCGCAGCGCGCCGCCACCGCCGGAGAGGAAGACGAGACCGCAACGCCAAACATGCCCGTGCGGCCGCATCGCGCGACAATGGAGAAGGTCATCGCATCAATCCGGAATTACGGCGGTACCGTCGATCTCGACCAGCCAGTCAGGCCGCGCCAGGGCCTGCACGACGAGGCCGGTCGAAACGGGATGCACGCCTTTGATGTACTCGCCCATGGTGCGGTAGACCGCCTCGCGATGGCGCACGTCGGTGATGTAGACGACCACCTTGACCAGATGCTCCATGGTGCCGCCGCACTCCTCGATGAGCTGCCTGATGTTCTGCATCACCTTGTGCGTCTGCTCGGCCGGATCGTGGCTATCGATATTCTTGGCGGTGTCGAGATCCTGCGGACACTGGCCGCGCAGATAGATCGTTCGGCCGCCGCGCGTGACCACCGCCTGGCACAGATCATTGTCGAGTTTCTGCTCGGGATAGGTGTCCTTGGTATTGAATTTGCGGATTCTCGTATGCGCCATCCTGGTCTCCATCAGATCGGGCTCGTGGCTGTTGTCGGCGTCGATCAAGCGTCCACCGTCTCGCGCCGTGCGGCGGCATGGTAGGCCAGATACTTGCGCTGCGTCGAAATCCGGTCCGCCACATGCTTGGCATCATGCCAGACACCCCAGATGAAACTCGATCCTCTTCGCGACTGCCAGGGCAGGCCGAGAAAGTAGAGTCCAGGCTCGGTCGAGACGCCGCGCTGATGCCTTGGCCGCCCCTTCTCGTCAAAAGCATCGACCTTCAACCAGCTGTAGTCGACGGCAAAGCCGGTCGCCCAGATGATCGCCGCAATTCCGGCTTCGGCCAGATCGAGTTCGCCGATCGGGTTGATCAGGCAGTCGGGATCCGGGTCGATCCGGCGGGCCGCGGGCTCCTCCGGGAGGTCGAGACCGTTGCGCGCGACATAGGCGTCGGCCTCGTCCAGCAGCGACATCAGGTTGGCGTCACCGCGGGCAATGTTCCTCGCCAGATCGGGCGCGAAGGTCATTATGCCGTCCTGATAGGTTTTGGTCATGCCGACCAGGGTGAGCCCCTGCGCGGCCAGTCGGCGGAAATCAATCGTTTCGCCGCCACGCGCGCCGCTCACCGCGATCGTCACATGTTCCGTCCCGGGCCCCGGGGTCTCGAGGTCCCATTTGCCGAGAACGCCAAGCCACCAGCAGAAATCGCGCCCGCGATAGGCCCGCGGCGGGCGGTCGTGCGGGCCGACCGAGAGGTAGACGCGCCGCCCCGAGCGCTGCAGCTCATCGGCGATCTGCACACCTGACGACCCCGCCCCGACCACCAGCAGCGCGCCCTTTGGCAACTGCCCGGGGTTGCGGTAGGCGCTGGAATGAAGCTGCTGAATGCCGGCATCTCCGGGGACAAGGGCGGGGATGACAGGGACCTGGAAAGGTCCGGTCGCCGCGACGATGTTGTTGGCTTCGATCACTCCATCCGACGTCTCGACGCGGAACCCGGGCCGACCGACATTTCTTTGCGCGCGCATGACCTCGACGCCGCAGCGGATCGGGGCGCTGATCTGCCTTGCATAGGCTGCGAAGTAGTCCGCAACCTCCTCCTTGGGGGGAAAACCGTCGGGGCCGGTCACGGGAAATTCCATGCCAGGGAAACGGTCATGCCAGGCCGGTCCATTGGCAACCAGCGAGTCCCATCTTTGCGATCGCCAGCGCTCGGCGATCCGGCCACGTTCGAGAACGAGATGCGGCACCGCGCATTTGCTCAGGTGCTCAGACATAGCCACCCCGGCCTGGCCACCGCCGACGACAAGTGTGTCTATTTTTTCGACCGACATTTCTGCGTCCTTTCCCCCCAAGAGTTTCTGCGGATGCGAGGAGGTCAGATCGCTGGTGTACTGGAGCGGCCGATTAGCGAAAATTACGATTTCACGTGGCAGTGGTTAGCTTGTCCCTAAACGCTGAAGCCTACGACAATATAGCCGCGGCCGCCCTCTCGCCGATCATCATGGATGGCGCATTGGTGTTGCCACCGATCAGGGTCGGCATGATCGAGGCGTCGGCTACGCGCAGATTGTCGAAGCCGCGCACCTTGAGGCCGGCGGGATCGACCACCGCCATCGCGTCGTTGCCCATCTTGGCCGTGCCGACCGGGTGATAGACGGTAAGCGCCTCGGCACGCAGATAGGCGAGGATTTCGCCGTCGGTGACGACATCGGGTCCCGGCAGGATTTTCGGTCCGCGAATACCGGCAAAGACCGGCGCAGCCAGGATCGAGCGGGCCAGCTTGATGCCCTCGACGAGGGTCAGGGCATCCTGCCCGTCGCTGAAGAAGCGGTGATCGATCAGCACGTTGCGGCGGGTGCCGTCGCGCTCGAGCGTGATTTCGCCGACGCTTCCGGGGCGCAGCACGCAGGTGTGCACGGCATAGCCGTGGCCGTATTCGACGAGCCGGCCCCGATGGCTTCGGTAGCCCGGAACAAAGTGGAATTGGACATCGGGAACATCGCCGGCATATTTGGTCTTGGCGAAGCCGCCGGCCTCGACATAGTTGGTCGTCAGCATGCCCTTGCGCCGGACGAAATACTGAAAGGGTGCAGCCATCATCGCCGGCAGATTGGCGAGCGACAGGCCGAGCGTGCTGGCGCTCTTCGATCGCACGGTGATCATGCCGTCGACATGGTCGCGCAGGTTCTTGCCGACGCCGGGCACATTCATCACCGGTTCCATGCCCGCCGCCTTCAGTTCGTCGGCCGGACCGATGCCGGAGGCAAGCAGGATGCGCGGCGAGCCGATCGCGCCGGCGCTGAGGACAATCTCGGCGCGGCATCCCAGCCGCTGGCTCTCCCCATCCTTGATCACATTGACGCCGGTGACGCGCCCGCTTTCGACCGCCAGATCGAGCACCTCGGCGCCCGACAGGACCTGGAGGTTCGAGCGGCCGAGAACCGGGCGGACGAAGGCAGAATAAGCCGAGAAGCGCTCGCCCTTGTCCTGGGTGACGTTGTAGATGCCGAGACCGAGCTGGCCATCGGCGTTGAAGTCGCGGTTTTCGGGCAGGCCGATGTTACGACCCGCCTCCACCCACAGATGGGATACAGCGTTGGGATCACGCGGACTGTCGACCAGCAATTCGCCCTCGAAGCCGTGATAGGCCGGGTCTTGCGACAGACGGTTCCGCTCCAGCGCCTTGAAGACCGGCAGCACGTCGGCATAGGACCAGCCCGCGCAGCCAAGTGCCGCCCACTCATCGTAGTCCTGCGCGGCACCTCTGATATAAACCATCGAATTGATCGAGCTCGACCCGCCGAGAAGCTTGCCGCGGTTGACGGGTATGCGGCGATTGTCGAGTTGCGGCTGTGGCACGCCCTTGTAGCCATAGTCGAAGTTCGGATTGCCGTAGAGCGAGAGAATGCCGGCCGGCACGCGCACCCTTGTTCGGTCATCGCTGCCGCCGGCCTCGACCAGGCAGACGCGGCTGGCGGGATCGGCGCTCAGCCGGTTGGCCAAGACACAACCGGCCGAGCCCGCGCCAATGACGATATAGTCGAAATCCGCGGTTGGGATGCTCATGCCATGCCTGTTTCGTGATCCACCCGAGGACCGCCGACGCCGCCTAATGCTCGTCGTCTTCGTCGTTCTTCAGGAGCTCGAGGATTTCCCGCTTCATGGCGATGAAGTTGGGCTCCATGACCAGGTCCATGCTGCGCGGGCGCGAGAAGCCGACGCGGATTTCCTTCTTGATCTGGCCGGGCCGGCCCGACATGACGAGCACCCGGTCCGCCAGCAGGATCGCCTCGTCAATGTCGTGGGTGACGAAGAGGACCGTTTTCTTGGAATGATCCCAGATCCTCAGGAGAAGCTTCTGCATCGAGTGGCGCGTCTGGCTGTCGAGCGCCCCGAAGGGCTCGTCCATCAGCAGCACCTGCGGATCGTTGGCGAGCGCACGCGCAATCGCCACGCGCTGCTTCATGCCGCCCGACAGTTGCGAGGGATAATGGTTGGCGAATTTCGCCAGGCCAACCTCTTGCAGAAAATGCTCGACGATGGTCCTGCGTTCGGCCGCCGGCATGCCTTGCCGCTTCGGGCCGTATTCGACGTTCTGCGCCACCGTCAGCCAGGGAAACAGCGTATAGGCCTGAAACACCATGCCGCGATCAGGGCCCGGTTCGGTAACCGGCTTGCCGCCGACCGAGATCATCCCGCCGGTACGCTCCTCGAGGCCGGCGATGAGATAGAGCAGGCTCGACTTGCCGCAGCCGGATGGACCGACGATCACGCAGAACTCGTTGGGCACGACATGGAACGAGATGCCGTCCAGCGCCAGCACGGCGTTGTCGCCCTTGCCGTAGCGCAGGACCACATTGTCGATGCCGATGTCGGCGCTCTTCGGTTTCGTCGCGAGTGTCATGGCGTCCATGTCGGCGACCTCCTCAATTGGCCCAGGGAGCGACGAGGCGGCGGATGCCCCGGAACAATTGGTCGGTGCAGAGACCGAGGATGCCGATCAGGGCGATGGCCATGAAAATGACGTCGACCTGGAAGCCGCGCATCGCCTTGAGCGAGATGTAGCCTAGCCCGCTGCGCGCGGCGACGAGTTCGGCGACGACCAGATAGGTCCAGGCCCAGCCCATGGTGACGCGAAGCACGTCGAGCACGTTGGGAAGCGTGGCTGGAAAGACGATGTGGAAGACCGTGTCGCCGCGTTTGGTGCCGAGCGTATAGGCCGCGTTGACAAGGTCGCGCTGAACGCCGCGAGCGCTGTCGGCGATCATCACCAATTGCTGGAAAAAGATGCCGAAGATGATGACGGCCACGCGCTGTTCGATGCCGATGCCGATCCACAGGATGAAAAGCGGCACGAAGGACGTCACCGGCAGATAACGGATGAAATTGACGAGCGGATCGAGCGCGGCCTGGACGATGCGGTAGGTGCCCATCGTCAAGCCGAGCGGCACCGCCACGACGCTCGAAATGACGAAGCCGATCAACACCACCTGGACACTGGCAAGCACGTGCTCCCATAGAGAGCCATCGAGCGCCATGTTGATGGTGGTTATCAAGACCGATTCGGGGCGCGGCAGGAACATTTCCTTGACCGCTCCGGAATAGGTCAAGGCGAACCAGCCGCCGATGACCGCGACCCAGACCAGAACGCTGAGTGAGATGGAGAGCGGGCGCGACACGGCCCGAAAAGGCGTGGTGACAGCTTTCCAGGCGGATCGACCGGGCTGATTTTTATCCACGTTCGTGGTCACGATATGGCTGATGGGAGACGTTGCATTCGGTGCCAGTGTCACAGGGAAACCCTTTGGGCTGGACAGACCGCAGGCGAGAGGTTCGGCCTGCGGTCCGGCGAGCTCACGTTACAAGGCGCAAGGCCTGATCACTTCAGAAGGCCAAGTCGCATCAAAAGGCGAGGTCACTTTGCCAGGAAGGACGTATCGACGAGGTCGTCGTATTTGACATCCATCTTCAGCTTGCCGAAGCCGCCCCAGATGTCGCCGCCAAGCTTGATCAGCTTGCCCGCCTCCCCACCCTCGCCCCCGGCGAAGAATTCAGCATTGCGCGCCTTGCCGTAGAAGTTCACGCCGGCGGCGGAGGAGGCGAAGTCCTTCGGATCCTTCAGCCAGCCGCCGACACCCTTGGCCATCACTTCATAGGCCTTCTCCGGATTTTCCTTGATGAACTCGTTGGCCTTGTAGAGGCCCTTCACCAGCGCCTCGACATCCGCGGGGTTCTTCTTGATATAGTCGCAGTTCAGCGCCACCACATCGACGATCAGTCCGGGTGTCTTCGAGGAATCGATCAGGACCTGACCCTTGTTTTCCTTCTTGGCCAGCGTCAGATGCGGTTCCCAGGTCACGGCGACGGGAATGCGGTCGGCCATGAAGGCGGCGGCGGCATCATCCGCCGTCATGTTGGTGATCTTCACGTCGGACTGGCTCAGGCCGGCCTGCTTCAGCAGGATGTTGAACCAGAACTGCGACACCGAGCCTTCGTTCAGGCCGACCTCCATGCCCTTTAGATCGGCGATGCTCTTGATCCCGCTGGGTGCCAGGACGCCATCGCCGCCATGGCTGTCGTCCAGCGCATAGACCGATTTGAAGCAGAAATCCTTCGAGCGGTACTTCATGATTTCGTCGATGGTCGAAGCGTTACCGTCGAGCTCGCCGGCGGCGACGGCCGCCATGTACATCGATGCTTCCTCGATGATTTCGAGCGAGACATCGAGACCGCCTTCCTTGAAGTAGCCCATGTCGCGCGCAAGGAAGAGCGGGCCGTATCCGACCCAGGTCGTCATGCCCAATTTCAAGCTGCCGGCTTCGGCGTGGAGGCTCACCGAAAGGGCGCTCAGGGCAATGCCGGCCGCAAGCACGGCACGGCGGAACTTCGAGATTATTGTCGTCATCACGTTCCCCTGTCTTTTTTCTGAGGTCAGGCGCTGGCGGCGCCGAAAAACCCGCTTCGGACGGATCGCCGAAGGCTGCCGCCTGAGGTTCTTTATGTTTCTCTTTCAGCCGGCGACGGCAGAAAAGCACGCTGTGTGCGATGCACAAATAATGATTTTCGATAATTCTGCTTAGGCTGGGCCTAACCAGACCGGAGGCCATGGAAGCGTGGACTTGTGCGGTTACCCGACCCTTGTCAATGGATCAAAGTCCAAAGGAGCCGGGCCTCTTCGATTGCCTGGCGTCAGCAATCGTCAGACGCGGGAGTGACAGGTGACGATACGGCCGATCGTGAGATTTCCCGACCTTCGTATACGCTCCGTCGCCGAGCCCATATCGGTCTTTGACGACGAGCTGCGCCGGGTTGCCGACGACCTCACCGAGACAATGCACGCGGCTCCAGGCATCGGCATCACCGCGCCTCATATCGGCATGCTGAAGAGGCTGGTGGTCATCGAAGTGTCGCCGACGATTGGCCCGCGTTGCTACGTCAACCCGACCATCCTTTGGGCATCGGACGAAATGATCCGCCATGTCGAAGGCAGCGTGTCCATGCCTGGTGTCACGGAAGAGATCGAGCGGCATGCGCGCGTCCGTATCGGCTACCAGACACTCGACGGCGACGAAGCCGTCGAGGAAGCCGAGGGGCTGCTCGCTGTCTGCCACCAGCACGAGATCGACCAGCTCGACGGCCTCTTCTGGATCGAGCGGCTCTCCCGCCTGAAGCGGGAGCGACTTGTCAAACGATACCAGAAACAGCAACGGCGCCTTTAGCGCCGAGGTCCTGGGTCGGACGACATCAGCGACCGCCATCTCGATCACTCGTTTTGCGGTTCCCCGAAGGGCCAGAATTCCGGAGCCATTGCGCGGTAAGTTTTTGCTTGTGAACATGCTGGCGGATTGTAGCCTGCCCAAGAGCCGGTCCAATAAAAGGGTGCGCGCGATGATCGACATCCGAATTCCGATGGATGCAGCGTGCCGCTGAAAGCAGCCGCTCATATCGAGGCCATGTCCGCCTTCGCGCTTGCGAACTTCGGTGGCTATGACGGGCCAACCCTTGCCCAGAATGAAAGCGCGTTTCCGCCTAGCCCCAAGGCGATCGCCGCTGGACAGGAGGCGATTGCCCGCAGCCATCTCTATCCCGACCCGGACTGGACGGCACTGCGCGAGGCGATCGCGCACGCCTATGGGATCGAACGAGACCTGATCTTGTGCGGCGCCGGTTCGATGGACCTGATCAGTTGCACCGTCGCGACGTTTGCGGGGCCAGGCGAGGAGGTGCTGGGCACCGCCTATGCCTATAATTTCGTGGCATCCGCAGCCGCGCGTGTCGGTGCGACCTACGTCAAGGCGACAGAGCACGACTTCACTGTTTCGATCGACAGCATCCTGGCTGCCGTCACGCCCGCAACGCGCATCGTATTCGTCTGCAATCCCGGTAATCCGACCGGCACCCGTATCGGCAACAGCGAATTGCTGCGGCTGCGCGCGGCGTTGCGGCCGGACGTGCTCCTGGTGATCGATCAGGCCTACGGCGAATTCGACGACCAAGACCCCGGGCCGATCTTTGCGCTTGCCGGGCGCGACGACACCGTGGTGTTGCGCACCCTCTCCAAGGCCTATGGCCTGGCCGGGGCGCGCGTCGGCTGGGGCGTGTTCGCGCCTTCGGTCGCGGCCGAAGTGCGCAAGATGCAGAATTCGAACCAGGTCACGACGCCAAGCCTGGCAATGGCTGTCGCAGCCGTGGGAGACCAAGCCTATATGCGCGAGACGGTGGCCCGCACAGCCGGAATTCGCGACCGGTTCGTGCGTGATCTGCGGTCTGCCGGGTACGATGTTCCCGAGAGCCGGACGAACTTCGCGCTGATCCGCTTCTCCGGCGCAGCCGCCACGGAGGCGGCCGAGCGAGCCTTGCGCGGCGCCGATCTCATCGTGCGGGGCCTGGGCGGCTACGGCCTCACCGATTGTTTGCGCGCGACCGTCGGCCCGCAAGAGATGATGGATTGGGCGCTGCGCATACTGATCGACATGCGCGGTGAATAGATCCGGCGACCGCCTGTTTCGAGACTGCATCCTTGGGAGATTTGAGAGATGTACCTGCCCGTCCGAGACTTCATCGGCTATGGCGATGAGCCGCCAGCCGCGCTGTGGCCCGGCGGCGCCAAGCTCGCACTCAACATCGTCGTCAACTATGAGGAAGGCGCCGAATACAGTATCGGCGAGGGCGACGGTGTCTCCGAGGCGATCCTGTCGGACCTTGCCGTGTCACCGGCGGTGCCGGGCCTGCGCAATCGCAACATGGAATCGCTCTACGAATACGGCTCACGCGTCGGCGTCTGGCGTCTGGTGTCGCTGTTCAAGGAAAAGAACATCATTCCGACGTTCTACGTCGTCGGCAGGGCGCTGGAACTCAATCCGGCCGCCGGCAAGGCGATCGCGGCGCTCGGCAGCGACATCGTCTGCCATGGCTGGCGCTGGATCGATTACGCGCCGCTGAGCGAGGCCGAGGAACGCGATCACATCGCGATGACCGTGGACACCGTCCAGCGCCTGACCGGCATTCGGCCGCTTGGCTGGTACACCGGCCGGCCCAGCCTCAACACACGGCGGCTGGTGGCGGAACATGGCGGCTTCCTCTACGATTGCGACGACTACAATGACGACCTGCCCTATTTTGTCGACGTCGATGCCAAGCGGCATCTGGTCGTGCCGCACAGCTTCGACAACAATGACAGCCGGTTCTCGCGCGGCTCCGGCCTGGAGACTGGCAGCCAGTTCTTCGAATATGTCAGCGATGGCGTGGACTGGCTGCTGGCCGAAGGCGAGAAGACACCGCGCATGATGACGGTGTCGCTGCACTGCCGGCTGGCCGCCCGGCCGGGCCGCATGATCGGCCTCGCCCGCTTTCTCGACAAGATCAAGGCCAATCCAGACATCTGGATCTGCCGCCGCTCCGACCTCGCCCAGCATTGGCTGGATCGGTTCGGCGGCTGAGGCCGGCGGCATTGTTTTGACGCAGTCCCGGGCGGAAAACCGTTTCACACTTTTCCTGGAATTGGTCCGGCCGCCGGCGATGCCTCTACTTGTTCGGAACCTCGTAGACCTTGCCGTGCCAGGGCGCCGCATCGATCTGGTCGAGCGCCATGACGTAGAGCTCCTTCTCGTCGGGCCCGAAGGCGAAGTTCGGCATGGAGGGCGACGGCACCGAAAGCGTGCGCAGCAGCTTTGCATCCTTGTCGACGACGATGATCTTGCCTGGCGCGTCGAGCGAGCGCGGGCTCTGGCCGATATACATCTCGCCGGCCTTGTCCATCTTGATGCCGTCAGGCCAGATATGCGGTTGGTTCGGGAACAGATCGTCAAGGCGCAGGAAGACGCGACGATTGCTCAAGGTGTGGTCGAGCTGGACGTCGAACTCGATGATCCTGTTATCCTCGGTCTCGACCAGGTAGAGAACTTTTCCGTCGTTCGACATGACGAGGCCATTGGCATTGTGCAGGTCGCCGGCAACCTTCCTCACGCTGCCGTCCTTGCCGATGTAATAGGCCGAGGCGTCGATGAGCGGCCCGCCCTTGCCGGACCCGGTGAAATAGATGCCGCCATCCTTGTCGGGCGCGAAGTCGTTCGGTCCGCTGAACGGATTGCCGTCCGTGTCCTTGTCATAGGCCGGCAGCGTCTTGCCGTCGGCTGAGATACGGCCGATCGAGTTGCTGTCGTAGCAAGTGACAAGAAACTCGCCAGTGGTCGTCGGCAACACCGCTGAAGGGCCACAACCATCCATCTTCCAGAATATTTTGTTCTTCTTGCCGTCCCAGACGGTCACCGTGCCTCGGCCATATTCGACGTAGAAGAGCTTGTCCTGGTACCAGATCGGACCTTCGGCGAACCATGCGTCTTCATTGATGACCTTGACGTCTCCGGCGTGCGCGAAGCATGTCAGGGCCAGGGCAAACATGGTGCCGAGCAGATGCCGTTTGATCATGCGATTCCCCTTTGTTTTCAGGCGGTCGAAATCTTCCTCGTTCGGCTTCGCCGGCGTTTCCGGCCGGCTACGGTTTTCGTCGATTGCTTCGCCCGAATGCCGAGCTTCTACGAGCGCAGCCGCTTGCCCTCGGGGTCGAAGGGCGGATGCGGCAGCAGGATCGCCTCATGCGGCCTTCCGAGTATGGCGACCGAGACCTTGTCGCCGGCCCTGGCGGAACCCGCCTTGACATAACCGAGCGCCAGAGACTGCTCGACGAAGTAGCCGTAGGCGCCTGATGAGACCTGGCCGATCGGCGTGCCGTCGGTGAGGAAGATCGGCTCGCCGCCGGTCGCGTCGGCATCCCTGGCGTCGATCGACAGCATGATGAGCTCATCGCGGGCCGGCTTTTCGGCGATAGCGGCATAGGCATCGCGGTTGAGGAATTCGCCCTTGTCCAGTTTGACAAGGCCATCGAACTTGACCTCCTGCGGCCAATATTCGGGCGAGTATTCGCGGCTCCAGCTGCCGTAACCCTTTTCGACGCGCAGCGACATCAGCGCGCGCGATCCGACCGGTCCGGCGCCCACTTCGTTGCCGGCCTTGAGCAGTGCGCCGTAAAGCGCGACCTGGTCGGTGGCCTTGCAATGCAGTTCCCAGCCAAGGTCGCCGGTGAAGGACACTCTGAGCGCCACCACATCGATGCCCGCGACGGTGATCCGGCGCGACTGCATGAAGGGGAATGCCTCGTTCGACAGATCCTCGTTGGTCAGGCGCTGCAGCAGGTCGCGCGAGCCCGGTCCGGCCACATTGAAGCCGCAGAGGTCCTCGGTGCGCGAGCGGAAGGTCGTACCCTCGGGCAAGGGGACGGCCTTGAAAAACCTTTGGTGGAAGCGCTCGGCCATGCCGGAGCCGATGACCATGAATTCGTCATCCGCGAGCCTGGTCACGGTGAAGTCGCCGGCAATGCCGCCGCGCTTGCCGATCAGCGGCGTCAGGCAGGAGCGGCCGATCTTCTTCGGCATGCGGTTGGCGAACAGTGCGTTGAGCCAGGCCTCGGCACCTGTGCCCTTGACCTCGTATTTGGCGAAATTGGAGATGTCGATGATGCCGGCGCGTTCGCGCAGCATGCGTGCCTCGCGGCCCACCGGCCCCCACCAGTTCTGGCGCGTGAAGCCGATCGTCTCCTCTCGCGGCTCGCCCTCGGCAGCGAACCACAGTGGGTGCTCCCAGCCGAAATTGAGGCCGAAAACGGCGCCGATCCGCTTCTGCATTTCATAGGCAGGCCTGGTCCGCACCGGCCGGCCGGCGGCGCGTTCCTCGTTGGGGAAATGGATCTTGAAGCGATGGCTGTACTGGTCGTGGACGCGAGCCTTGGTGAAGGCCTTGCCGGCCCAGTGGCCGAAGCGCGCCATGTCCCAGGCAAACATGTCGAGCGAAGGCTCGCCCTCGATCATCCACTCGGCCGCCAGCTTGCCCATGCCGCCTGACTGCGAGAAACCGGGAATGATGCCATTGCAACAGAAGTAATTGCTGAGTTCGGGCACCGGCCCGAACAGCACCGCGCTGTCCGGCGACCAGATCATCGGTCCGTTGATCACTTTTTTGACGCCAGCGGTGCCGACGGCAGGGACACGGGCGATCGCGCGCAGCATGTTCTCCTCTATACGATCGAGATCGTCGGGAAACAGTTCGTGGCCAAAGTCCAGCGGCGTGCCGTCCTCGGCCCAGAACTTCATCTTGCGCTCGTAGGCGCCGATGAGCAGGCCGAGCCCTTCCTGGCGCAGATAGTACTCGCCGTCACGATCGGCGACGGAGGGCAAGCGGCGGCCCATGGCGGCGATTTCCGGGATGGTCTCGGTGACGAAATACTGGTGCTCGGTCGGGATCAGCGGCAGTTGCAGGCCAGCCATCGCGGCCACCTCCCTCCCCCACAGGCCGGCGGCGTTGATCACCCATTGCGTATGGATGTCGCCCTTTGGCGTGCGCACGATCCAACTGCCGTCTGCTTGCGCCTCGGTCGCGGTGACCGGCGTGAAGCGATGGATTTCGGCGCCGCGCTGGCGCGCGCCCGCAGCGTAGGCAGCGGTGACGCCGGACGGATCGACGTTGCCGCCTTCCGGCTCGTACATGATGCAGCGTATGCCGTCGAAGTCGACCAGCGGGTGCAGCCGCTCGGCCTCGTCACGCGCGACTTCGTAGAAATTCATCTTGTAACGCCGCGCCTTGGCTTCCTGCAGCCTCAGCTGATGCTCGCGCGCCTCGGTCTGGGCGAGATAGAGGGAGCCCGGCTGGAAGATGCCGCAGCCCTGGCCGGTCTCGGCTTCCAACTCCTTGTAGAGCGCCATGGTGTAGTGCTGGAGGCGGCTGATGTTGGTGGAATCATGCAGGCCGTGAATGTTGGCCGCCGCATGCCAGGTGGAACCGGAGGTCAGTTCGCTACGCTCCAGGAGGACGACATCCGTCCAGCCGAACTTGGCAAGGTGATAGAGGATCGAGCAGCCGATCAGACCACCGCCGATGACGACGGCTTGTGCATGAGTACGCATGTTTCTTCCCTTTGTTCGGCGACTTTATCTTGGCGTTTGATCTGGCTTACGGGTCAATCGCAGCCGCCCGGCGAGTTCAGGGGCGCAACATGCGCCCCTGAGATGTTTGCTGCGGCCGGCCCTAGGCCTTGTCGAGCCAGACCTTGTCCAGCTGCAGTTCGAATGTCTGGTGCATGCCGAGGTTCTTCACATAGGTCGCGTGGTGCCGGTAGAGCGAACGCCAGAACGCCTGGACGAGGATACCGGAGTCCTGCAGAGTGAGCTCGACATCCTTCATCAGTTCCTTGCGCTTGTCGACGTCCGCCACGGCGAGCGCCGCATTGAGCTTCTTGTCGAACTCCGGATTGGCGTAACCCGACTCGTTCCAAGCTTCTCCGCTGCGATAGGCGATCGCCAGTACCTGGACGCCGAGCGGCCGCATGCCCCAGTCGGTGGTCGACCACGGATATTTCGTCCAATCGTTCCAGAACGACGAGCCCGGAATGATGGTGCGCTTGACCTTGAAGCCGGCCTCGCGCATCTGCGCGGCGACGACGTCGGCCGGGTCCTTGACGTAGTCCGCATCGTAGGAGATCAGCTCGAACTCGTGATCCGTCTGGCCGGCCTCGGCCATCAGCGCCTTGGCCTTGGCAATGTCACGCGGCACTTTCGGCAGCGCGTAGTATTCCGGATGAATCGGGCAGACATGGTGGTTCTCCGCGACCTGCCCGAGGCCGCTGTAGCCAAGCTTCAGCACCGTCTCATTGTCGACAGCGAGCTGGATGGCGTTGCGCACGCGTTTGTCGTCATAGGGCTTGTTGGTCACGTTGGTGCGCAGCACGATGGTGCCGGCGGTGACCACCTGCTCCTTGACCAGCCCCATGCTGTCGTAGAGGTCGACGGTGCCGCCAACCGTCTGGTAGTTGCAGTCGATCTCACCGGCCTCGAAGGCGCTGCCGATGGCGGGGTTGGAGGCGTCCGATCCGTAGTCGGTCCAGTCGACGCCATCGAGATAGGGCTCACCGCCGAACCAGGTGAAGTCCTTGCGCCGCCGCACCGAAGCCGACTCGCCGACCTTGTACGAAATCAGCTCATAGGGACCGGTGCCGGGTGTCTTGAGCATGTCGGCGCCGTTCTTGTCGAAGTCGCGATGGACGATGACCGCCGGATAATCGGAAAAGCCCGGAATGATGGTGACGTCGGACTGATGGCATTTCAGCTTCACCGTGTGGTCGTCGACTTTGGTGATAGCGCCGGCTGCGGCTCTCTTGGTGGCGGGATCGATCAGGGAGTTCATGCGCCCGGCCATCGAATTGCCTTCGGCCGCCTTGTCGCACCACCGCTCGATGTTATGGACGATGTCGTCGGCGTTGAACTCGTCGCCGTTCGACCACTTCACGCCCTTGCGCAGATGCAGCGTGTATTCCGTTGCGTCGTCGCTCACCTCCCAGGTCTCGACCAGATGACCCTCGAAGGTGAAGTCGGTGGTGTAACGGATCATGTAGTCGTTGCACTGGCGCATGACGTTGGCGATCTCGGACCAGTCCCAGGAGCGCGGATCCTTCATGTCCTTGATGATCATTTGCATCTTGAGGATGCCGCCCTTCTTGCCGGGCACGATCGTCGTGGCCTTGGCCGGCTCGATACCGGCCATCGAATAGGCGAACGCCGTGGAAGCGCCCATCGCGCTTGCCATGGCCAGGAATTCGCGGCGATCCATCCTGCCGCTTTTGACTTCGGCTGCGTAGCTTTCGATAACCGCCGGGAGGCGATCACCGTTGCTCTTGAACATTGTCATCGTTGTTCTCCGGTTCAGGGCTTTCCGCCCGTTACATTCCCCTTGCGATATCCATGTTAGGGGCGATGCAAAAATCCCGGAAGGGCTCGAACCTTGAAGAACCGCCAAAAACCGGCCCTAAAGACCTAAAAAAACGACGCCATTGGCGTGTCAATTTTTTGAGTGCGGGCTCGCCGATCGCTGTCAGGCGCCGTCTTCGCGCGCCCGTGACAGGATCCATTCGCGCACGATGCGCGCGATGTTGCCTTTCGACAGCTGGCTCTCGGTGAGATAGTAATTCCAGGGGCTTGGCGGCCGAACCGGAAAGGGTTCGACGAGCAGTCCGCGACGCAGATAGGCGTGGGCAAGCGATCGCTGGGTGGCGACCAATCCGGCCCCCATGGCAGCGAGTTCGAGCGCGATGTTGGAGGCGTTCGTCGACAGCCCCTTGTCGTGGTCGTCCATGTCGACGCCGAGCGCGGTGGCAACGACCTGCCAGTATTCCTGGCGGCCGTGCACGAAGATCCAGTCCACCTTGAGGATATCTGCCGGGACCTTCACGGCATGCTCGCCTTCGAGCAGCGAAGGTGCACACAGCAGCAACAGCTCATCGTTCCATAGCGGGATGCCCGCCGGCGGGCGGTCGTCGAAACGCCGCGTCGAAATCGTGATGTCGGCGATCTGTTCGCTGATATCCTCCCAGATCGTGCCGTGCAGCACGATTTCGATCTCGGGATGTTTCTTGCGAAACGCGGCCATGCAGCCGGCCAGCCAGTTCTCCGCCAGGCTCATCGGACAGGAGACGACGACGGTGCGGTTGCGCGAGGAGGTCACGATCGCCTCCGTCGCCTGGTCGATCTGATCGAGGGCCTGGCGCAAGGTCGGCAGGAAGGCCTCCCCCATTTCGGTGAGCTTGAGACTGCGCGGATAGCGGATGAACAATTGCCGTCCGATGTAATGTTCGAGCGCGCGTACATGCGTACTGACCGCGGCCTGCGTGTATCCGAGTTCGTTCGCGGCGGCGGTGAAGGAGAGATGCCGGGCCGAACTCTCGAAGGATCTGATATAGTTCAACGGGGGTGGCGGCTTCATCGCTAACTCCTGCAAGACGTAGGAATAGCTATCCCACAGACGGGCCGGCGTTCAATCGTGCCGGATCGCAAGGCGTCATTTTTTTTGGCCAATGCCGCCGAACTAATTGCGTGAAAGCACGATGAACCCAAATTAATGATGTCGTGACGCAGAGGGGAGTATTGCCAGTGGCTATGCCGTCGCATCGGCGTGAAGGGCCTGACGCGAGTACCAGCGTTGCCGTTCGTCTCACCGATTTCGTGTTACGGCGGCCGGCGGCCGCATTCCCCGCCTCTGTCCTCGAGCAGGCACGCTATCTCCTGCTGGACACAATCGGTATCGCCATTGCCGCGGGTCCAATGGAAGCCGGCCGGATTGCCCGCGACACCGCAACGCTTCTCTACGGCTCGACCGACCCGCGGCATTCGGCACGGATGCTTTTCGACGGCCGCCGCGCCAGCATCGCGGGAGCTGCTTATGCGGCCGCGACACAGATCGACAATCTCGACGGCCATGACGGGTACAGCCCGACCAAGGGCCATATCGGCGTCGCCGTCGTGCCGGCACTGGCAGCGCTTGCCGAGGCACGCCCCGACCTTAGCGGGCCGGAGGCCCTGGCATCCCTGATCGTCGGCTACGAAATTGCCGGCCGGGCGGGCATCGCGCTGCACGCAACCGTATCGGACTACCATACATCGGGCGCCTGGAACGCGCTGGGCGTGGTCGCGGTGGCGGCGCGGTTGCGACGGCTCAACGATAATCAGCTGCGCCAGGCGCTTGGCATTGCCGAGTATCACGGCCCACGCAGCCAGATGATGCGCGAGATCGCGAACCCGACGATGCTGCATGACGGCTCGGGCGTCGGCACGCTGATCGGCCTGTCCGCCGCCGTGCTCGCCGAACGCGGCTTTACCGGTGCGCCGGCGATCACGATCGAGGAGCCCGAAGTCGCCGATCATTGGCAGGATCTCGGCGCCTTCTGGCAGGTGCTGCATCAGTATGTGAAGCCATACCCGATCTGCCGCTGGGCGCATGCCGCGATCGACGCGACGCGCGGGCTCTGCCAGGCGCATAATCTGGAACCCGCCGACATCAGCCACGTCGAAGTGAACAGCTTCCACTACGCCGCAACGCTGTTCGACGGCATGCCGGACACGACCTCCAAGGCGCAGTACAGCCTGCGCTTCGCCGTCGCGACCTTCATCGTCCATGGCCGGATCGGACTGGAGCACATTTCCGGCAGCGGATTGGAAGATGCTGCGGTCGCGGATATGCTGAGCCGCATCACGGTCCTCGAGTCGGAGCGCCACAGCGCCCGTTTTCCGGCGGGCCGCTGGGCCGACGTGGCGATCACGACATCGGATGGGCGGATCCTCGTCTCGGGCGACGTCCATGCGCGCGGCGGACCGGAAGCGCCGCTGACGCAAACCGAGATCGTGGCCAAGTACATGGAGTTCGCCGCGCCGGTGCTCGGACAAGGCCGCGCCGAGGCGATCCGCGACGCGGTGTTGTCGCTCAATGACCGCGACAGCCTCTTCAGCGACCTCTCGGCATTGCTCTACGATCCTCCCCTGATCACCACGATGCTCCAACGCCCAGCGTGGTAGCGGCCGGACGGCGGCAGCGACGGTCAACACACTGCACGGAACCCATCACGCACAGAGGACACGCATGACCCGCCCGCAAGGAACCATCGCACCGATCCTGACACCGTTCGCGGATGACGGCAGCATCGCACGCGATCTCTTTGTGTCGCATGCCAAATGGGTGCTGGATCAGGGCGCGCATTTCCTGTCCCCTTTCGGCACCACCGGCGAGGCGCTGTCGCTGTCGCTCGGTGAGCGCATGCAAGCGCTGGAATGGCTGATCGAAGCCGGCATTTCACCCAGCCGTCTGATGCCCGGCACCGGCGTCACCGCTTTGCCGGAAACCGTGGAACTGTCGGCGCACGCGGTCGGGCTTGGCTGCGCCGGCGTGATGGTGCTGCCGTCGTTCTTCTACACCGGCGCCGGCGACAACGGCCAGGCGCGCTACTACGGCGAACTGATCGAGCGGGTTGCAAACCCGGCAATGAGGATGATCCTCTACCATATCCCGCAGAACTCCGGCGTGCCGGTGAGTCCGGCCTTGACCGCCCGGCTGAGCGCGGCGTTTCCCGGCACCGTCGTCGCCTACAAGGACAGCGCCGGCGACTGGGACAACACCGCAGCGGTGATTGCGGCCGCACCCAGCGTTGCGGTGTTCCCGAGTTCGGAAGCGCAACTGACCAAGGGCTTGGCCAACGGAGCGGCAGGCTGCATCTCGGCCACCGTCAACCTCAACGCCGCGGCCATCCGCTCGCTTTACGATCGCACGCTGGCCGGAGAGGACGTTGCCGAAGCGGATGCGGCGATCAAGGAATTCCGCAAGATCATCCAGGATGCCGGCCTGATCCCGGCGATGAAGGCCGTGCTTGCGGTGCGCTCCGGCGACAAACGCTGGCTGAACTTGCGCGCTCCGCACGAGAATGCAACCCTGGCCAATGGGGAAGCGTTGCTCGCCGCGCTCGGCTCTTCGGCCGATCACATTGGCCGGAACTGAGACCGGCGCCATGTCCCGTCGCCCATCCGTCATCCTGCACACCGACCGGCCGGCCGCGGCGCTGGCCGTGCTCATGGAGACGCATCCGGACCTCGCAGTCCATGCTTGCGACAGTTACGCCGCCCTGCCCGAGCTCATCGGACGCGTGGCGGCGGAAGTGGTTTATTCCGTCCGCTTCGACGGCACGCCGCGATACCCCCGCCTGGCCCTGGTCGAAAGCCCAACCGTGAAATGGGTCTCGATCGGCGGCTCCGGCACCGATCATCTCGGACGCTGGGATCCGGCACGGTTGACGGTGACGAATTCTGCCGGCGTCGCCGCCGGCATGCTGGCGGAATACGCGCTCGGCGCCATGCTGTCCTTTTCGCTCGACCTGCGCGGATTTGAGCGCAGGCAGCAGGCACGCATCTGGGGCGGCGGCCGTGTCGAGCCGATCGAGGGCAAGACGGTCCTCATCATCGGCCTCGGCAAGACCGGCGAGGCCGTCGCCAAACGGGCGCGGGCGATGGGTATGCTCACGCTGGGCATCCGCGCGCGCCCCAAACCGACACCAAGTCTGGACGAGGTTCATGGCGTTGACGCGCTGTTGCCACTGGTCAACCGTGCCGATTTCATTATCTGCTGTGTGCCTTTGCTGCCGACCACGCGCGGGCTGCTCGACGAAGCGGCCTTTGCCGCAATGAAGCCGTCCGCCGTGCTCATCGATATCTCGCGTGGCGGCGTGGTCGATGAGACCGCGCTGCTCCAAGCCCTCGACGGCAACAAAATCAAGGGCGCGGCGCTCGACGTGTTTGCAACCGAACCACTGCCGGCCGACCATCCCCTGTGGGGCTACGGCAGCGTAGCCATCACGCCGCATTGCGCGGCTGTCCATGACGGCTGGGACATCAAGTCGGTGCGCATGTTCACCGACAATCTGACGCGCTACCGCCGCGGCGAGCCGCTGGAGAATGTCGTCAGTCCGGAACGCGGTTACTAAAACCGAGAGGAAAGCAGTCTCATGACACAGGACAGGCGCGGCGGCGGCCGCAGGGCGAAGGTCGGACGCGGCGGCGGCGGCATCGCGCAGCTGCCCTGGCAACACGTGAAGAACCCCTACCCGCCTATGCAGATGCTCGACGAAGAGCGGATGCAGCGGCTGCACGACACATCGATGCGCATCCTGTCGGAACTCGGCATCCGCGTCATGAGCGAGCGAGTGATGGATCTGTTCGCGGCAGCGGGCGCCATCGTCGACCGCGAGGACAAGACCATCCGCATCGACGAAAGCCTGGTGAACGAGGCGCTGCGGGCGGTGCCGTCCTCTTTCACGCTGACCAGCCGCAATCCCGAGAAGCAGGTGCATCTCGGCGGCAATTCTCTGGTCTTCGGCCTAGTCGCCGGTCCGCCCAATGTGCATGATCGCATCAATGGCCGCCGCCAGGGCAATCTGCCCGACTACCAGAACTTCATCCGGCTGGCGCACCACTTCAACGCCATCCATATCATCGGCAACCAGGTAGTGGCGCCGATGGAGCTGCCGGCCAATGCGCGCCATCTCGATACCTACCATGCCAATCTGACGCTGAGCGATCTCTCCTTCCACTGCACCGCGATCGGCCGCGCCCGGGCCATGGACGGGATCAACATGATGGCGATCGCGCGCGGCATCTCCGTCGAGGAGATGCGCGCCTCGCCTGGCGTGACAACGATCATCTCGATCAACTCGCCGCGCCTGTTCGACGACGCGATGGCGGAAGGGCTGATCGCCATGGCCGAGCACGGCCAGCCGGTGACCGTCACCCCCTTCACCCTGATGGGTGCGATGACGCCGGTGACGCTTGCCGCCGCACTCTGCCAGCAGAACGCGGAGGCGCTGTTCGGCGTGATGCTGACCCAGCTTGTCAATCCAGGCACGCCGGTGATGTACGGCGCCTTTACCTCGAACGTCGACATGAAGTCGGGCGCGCCGGCTTTCGGCACGCCGGAGAATGCCAAGGCCAACATCATCGCCGGCCAGTTGGCGCGGCGTTACAATCTCCCCTACCGCACCTCAAATGCAAATGCCTCGAACGTGGTTGATCTGCAGGCCGCCTATGAGACCGAAATGGCGACCTGGGGCGCGGTGCTCGGCGGCGCCAATCTGATCTACCATGCGGCAGGCTGGCTGGAGGGCGGATTGACGGCGTCTTATGAGAAGCTCGTGCTCGATGTCGAGATCCTGCAGAACATGATGGAATTCCTGCGGCCGCTGCCGTTCCAGGAAGACGACCTCGGCTTCGAGGCGATCAAATCTGTGCCGGCTGGCGGCCATTTCTTCGGTGCCGAGCACACCATGTCGCGCTACACCACCGCCTTCTACCAGCCCATGCTCTCCAACTGGCAGAACCATGGCGCCTGGGAGGAAGCCGGCGGCAAGGATGCTCTGGAGCGGGCGACGGAGCTCTGGCAGCAAGCCCTGCACGACTATGAAGAGCCGGTGATGGACCCGACGATCCGCGAGGAACTCGACGCCTATGTCGCGCGCCGCCGCGAGGAGATTGCCGCCAATCCGGAAGGTTAGAGCATGATCCCGAAAAGTGGGAACCGGTTTTCTCGGACAAAACGGTTTCCGTTTGTCCAGAGATCATGCTCCAACAACAGAGTTGAAAATCAGCGCCCATGCCATACGATCTCGTCATCCGTCACGCGACGTTGATTTCCGGCGATGGCTCGAAACCTTTCGAGGCCGATATCGCCGTAACTGGCGACAGGATCGCCGCCATCGGTCGGCTGGACGACGCGACTGGGATCGAGGAGATCGATGCCAGGGGTAAGGTGGTCGCACCCGGCTTCATCGACGTCCACACCCATGACGATGGCGCACTGCTCGCGCCCCGCGGCATGGACCCGAAGATCAGCCAGGGCGTGACGACGGTGATCGCCGGCAATTGCGGCGTCAGCTTGGCGCCGCTGCTTCTCGACAGGACACCACCGCCACCCTTCACGCTGGTCGGCGGCCGCGAGAATTTCCGCTTCGATCGCTTTGCCGACTACGTCGCCGAGCTCGAGCGGCGCGGCATCGCCACCAACGCGGGCTTGTTGGTCGGCCACACCACGCTGCGCCAACGCTGCATGCCAGTGACCGACCGTCCGGCCAACGAAGCGGAAACGGCGGCGATGCAGGAGGCGGTCGCCGAGGCCATGGCCGAAGGCGCCTTCGGCCTCAGCACCGGGCTCGATTATCCGCCGGCCGTGAAGTCCTCGACCGAAGAGGTCAAGGCGCTCGCGGCCACGGCGGCCGCCCTCGGCGGCCCCTATGTCACCCACACGCGCAATTATTTCGAGACGATGGACGAGGCGATCGAGGAAGCGATCGACATTGCCGATCATGCCGGTGGCAAGCTGTTCATTTCACACCACCAGTGCACCGGCCGCGCCAATTTCGGCAAGAGCAGGCCATCACTCGACCGGATCGACCGGGCGCGCGAGACGATGGACATCGGCATGGATGTCTATCCCTATGCCGCGAGCTCGACGGTGCTGCGTCTGGAGCGCTGCGACACCGGCCTGAAGATCCTCGTCACCTGGTCCGATCCGCATCCGGAGATGGCCAGGCGCGAGATCGCCGACATCGCGCGCGAATGGAACTGCAGCGAGCGTGAAGCCGGCGAGCGGCTGCTGCCGGCTGGTGCCGTCTATTTCCAGCTCGACGAGACCGATGTGCGTACCATCATCGCTCATCCGCGAACCATGATCGGTTCCGACGGCCTGCCACACGACATCCATCCGCACCCGCGTCTCTGGGGCACCTTTCCGCGTGTGCTCGGCCACTATGCCAGGGATGTCGGCCTGTTCAGCCTGGAGGAGGCCGTGTTCCGCATGACCGGCCTGCCGGCGCGCGAATTCGGTATCGCCCAACGCGGGCTGCTGGCCGAAGGCAATTTCGCCGACCTCGTCGTCTTCGATCCCGAGACGATCATCGATACCGCCACGTTCGAGGAGCCGCGCCGGCCCGCCGCCGGCATCGAGCATGTCTTCGTCAACGGCGTATCCGTCTGGCGTGGCGGCAGGGCGACCGGAGCACTGCCGGGCGCGGTTCTAAAGCCCACGGCCTCAAAGGTCGTCAGGGGCGCATGCGGCTGCGGCGCCGATCACAGAGCGTCGTAAATCCGGTCCACCGTTTCGAGCGTGTAGACGAATTCCACCGGCCGCGTGCAGCGCCAGCCGTCGAAGGGTTGGCCGGCGAGCGCCTTTAGCGCCTGGGGCAAGCGCAGGATGCCGCCGCCGTAGAGCCGATTGGCCATGTCGAGCATGCCGGTGCGATGCATGGCCTCGCTCATGCTGCCACAGGCGTCCTTGACCAGCCAGACCCTGAACCCCTGGTACACCGCGTCGAACACGCTCTCGGTCACACAGCTGTCGGTCAGCACGCCAGTGACGATCAGGTTCTCGACCTTGAGGTCCGCAAGCCGTCTTGAAAGATCGGTACGGCGAAAGGCGCTCGGCCAGTGCTTGTGGATGACGATGTCTCCGGCCTGAGCCGCCACTTCGGCGCAGATCGCCGCGCCAGTGCTGCCGGCGATGGCGGAGCGGAATTCCTCGGTCAGGATTTCCTCCTGCCGCGCATAGCCGTCGCGTTCTTCCGGCTTCACCCAGGCCTGCGCATGGATGACAGGCGCACCCGCAGCGCGGGCGGCTTCGATCAGCGCGGCGGCGTTGGCGAGCACGGCGTCATAGCCGACGACCGGCCAGGCCGCATTGGGGCGGTATTCGTTCTGCAGGTCGATGACGAGCAAGGCGGTCGCGGCAAGGTTCATGGCTGTCCCAGGGGATTGTCGAAGTCGGTGACGAAACGAAGAAGCAGGCGGATCGCCTGATCGAGATCGGCGAGTTCCATAGCTTCATGCGGGTTGTGGCTGCCGTTCTCGTTGCGCACGAAGATCATGGCGGTCGCAATGTCGGCCCCGGCAAAGGTGGCCGCGTCGTGCCCCGCCCCGCTCGGCACATGCGGCGCCCGCATTTCCAGCGTGGTGGCAGCGCGGTCCAGCCTCGCGATCAGAGCCGGCGACATGGTCGCCGGCTCCCAGATGAAGCGCGGCCCGGCCTCGAAGCTGACGCCGCGTTTCGGGCCGACTTCGGCGAAGAGCGCGTGCAGTCTTGCCTCGATCCGTTCCAGCACGGCGGCCTCGGCACTGCGCACATCGAGCGTGAAGCGGAGCTCGCCGAGGACGCGGCTGCCGCCGTGCTGGCTCGGATCGGATTCCACCCGGCCGAAGGTGATGGTGGCCTCATGCCCTTCACGCTCGAGCGCGTCCCATTCCGCCTCGAGGCCGGCGACCAAATCGGCAAAGCCGAGCACGCTGTCATGGCGGGCGAAACGCGGCTCGGCGCCGGAATGCGCGTAGGCGCCAAAACATTTCGCGTCGACATAGCGGAAGCCGCCAGTGATGCCGGTGACGATGCCGACCGGCGCGCCAGATGCGACAAGGCGCGGTCCCTGCTCGATATGCACTTCGACGAAAGCCGCGATCCGGCCGGCATCGATGCCCGGCATGCCGCGCCGCACGGCATCAGGGTCGAAACCCTCCTCCAACATGTGGTCAGCCAGCGTGCGGCCGCTGTCCGACCGCTTCGCATCCAGCGCTGCCGGTTCCAGCAGGCCAAGTGCTGCCTGGCTGCCGGGATAGGATAGCGGAAACCAGACAGCCTCTTCGGCGCGGGTCGCCAGCACGATCAGGTCGCGCGGCAATTGGAGGCCTTGCCCGACCAGCTCGGCCATTACGGCCAGCCCCGCCATGACACCCGCGGCTCCATCAAAATTACCGCCATGCGGCACGCTGTCGAGATGCGAGCCGATGACGATCGCCGGCAGGTCGGGGTCGCGGCCTTTCAGCGTCAGGTAGAGATTGCCGGCGGCATCGGTGCGCACCGTGGCGCCGAGCTTTTCCGCTTCGTCGCGCACGAGATCATGGGCGAAGCGCTCACCGGGTCCGTAGGCGACGCGCGTGATCCCCGGCGCATCGGTGGTGGCATGCGCAAGCCTCTCCAGCAGATGCCCGGCCAGCCTGCCGCCGGCCGTGAGTGCGGCATTGCTCATGAAGCAACCTGCCTGGCTCCAGACTTGACGCCGCGCAACCGGTGCGGCGCGAGATCGTCCATCGACACGCCTTGCCCTGTGACATCGTCTGGAAAGCCCTTGCCCGCGATCAGGCTGGCGCAGACACGCGACAGCGCCGGCGAGGTCTTGATGCCGTAGCCGCCCTGCCCGACCAGCCAGACGAAATCCGACACCGCGTCATCCGGTCCGACCACCGGCGAGCCGTCGGCGACGAAGGTTCTGAGACCGGCCCATGAGCGCGATACGCGCTGCACCTCTATCGTCGTCGCCTGGCCGAGGCGCTCGGCACCGATCGCGACATCGATATCCTCGGCATAGGCATCCATCGGCGCCGAGGGCGTCGCATCCGCCGGCGAGACGAACAGCTGGCCGGCATCGGGTTTGAAGTAGAACTCGGCGCCGACATCGTTGACCAGCGGCCAGTCTGATATGTCGACACCGGCGGGTGCCGGGATGTTGAAGGCGGTGCGGCGCTTCGGCCGCAGGCCGATCGGGCGCACGCCAGCCATGACGGCGATCTCGTCGCCCCAGGCACCGGCGGCATTGACGAGCGTTGGCGCGACGAACGCTCCCGCCAGGGTTTCGACCCGCCATTGGCCGCCTTGCCGGTCGATCGCCTTGATGCCGGCATTGGTGACGATGCGCGCGCCGCGCGCGCGGGCGCCGCGCAGATAGCCCTGGTGCAGGCCATTGACGTCGATATCCATCGAATGCGGTTCGATATAGGCGCCGGCGAGATAATCCGCGCGCAGCACCGGCACGCGCGCGATCGCCTCGGCTGATGTCATGGCGACGATGGAGGGCACCAGCGCCTGCGCGGCCTCCATATCCTCACGCAAGAGGTCGAGCTGATCGGCGCGCGCCACGGTGATCATGCCGCGCTTGCTGAGCAGCGGATAATCACAGAAGCCGGCCGGTGGCTCGGTCAGGAAAGACCGGCTCGCCAGCACGATACGGCGGATGATGCCATTGCCGTAATTTTCGGTGAAGCTCGCCGCCGAGCGGCCGGTGGTGTGGTAGCCGCAATGGCTTTCACGCTCCAACAGCACCACCTTGGAGGTGCGGGAAATCTCGAAGGCGGCGCCGGCGCCGGCAATGCCGCCGCCAATGATGATGATTTCGGTTTCCTCGGCGGCACTCATATCAACCCATCCTTCAACATGATTGCGTAGCCTTATCTTCGCGCGGCACGGCAGGCGGTTCACCCAGGCGCCCGCGCCGGGCACGCTCGCGGGCGCCACGCCCTTCGGCCAGGTTCTCCGCCAGCGAATTCTGGCGCGCACAATCCTCCAGTGCCAGGTCGCTCACCACGGGCACCGGCTTGCCGGCGATCGCCATGCCTTTCAGCCGCGCCCAGACGGCGCGGCGCTTGCGCACCTGGTGTGACTGTAACTCACTGATTTCGGCTACACTGGTCTCGCGCTTGATCTCCAGTGCGCCGGCTTCGACCGCCGCGTCGAACAGCTCGAGGCCGTGCCTGGTGCGCACGATGATGCCGTTGAGCGCCTCGTCCTCGGCTGCCGGCCCACCGTTCAACCAGGTGTCATGAACCGCGATATCCGCCACCTGGCCGATGGCGTCGGGACAGATCTTGCAGCGCGGCTGGATCATCCATTTGTCCTCGTCCTCCCACAGCTGCCGATAGGTCAGTTCGAAGGCGCGCCCATCCCCGGTCTCGATCCGGTTGAGGCCGGGATTGCCATGGCCGCGATAGCGGAACAGCGTGAGTTCCTCCTCGCTGAGGCCAAAGCGCTGCAGCACCTGCTCCGATTTCGACAGGTCCGATGCGCCGCCGCAGATGAAGGCCAAGGCGTAGCGCATGTACCGGTCGACGCGCGGATCGAGTCGCGCCAGCTTGCGCACCGCGGTGACGTCGCATGGCTTGGCGATCAGCGCGAAGGGCTCGCCGCGATCGAGGATGTCGCCGAAATCGACCAAGGTCGCGGCCGGGCCATAGCGCGAGCCCGCGCCTTCGAGCATCGAAGCGGCGTCGAAGCTCAGCCGCCTTTCGCTGCGCATCGGCCGGGAATGCGATGCGGCGACATGCAGCACGAATTTGACGCGCCCGGAGCTCAGCAGGAACTGGCCGAGCGCCGTCAGCACTCCGCCGCCGGAACCGACAAACCGCACGGTCGGGTTTTTCGCGCGGCCGAGCACGAGCCGCTCGACAGGTCCCCAGACAGTGTCCATCGAGGCGGCTTCGCTTGATTGCGCCGGTGGCGGACCGGCGATGCGCGTTCCCGGACAGACGGCATTGATCCGCCGCAGCGTCGGTCTGCCCAACGCCTGCCGCGCCACCGGCCGCGCGCGCCCCTCCGGGGTCATCACCATCTCGATGGCATCTGGCGCGGCGATCGAACGGCAGAGGCCGCAGCCGATACAGAGCCCGTTCTCGACGATCTCGCTCAAAGACAGCGGATCGGCCGGAGGCGCCATTGTACCTTGTCTTCGATTGGCTTCGATGAGGCTCATCTGGTTCTTCGCTCTCAGACCGATTCGGCGATAAGCCGGTACTGATCGGGGCGGCGATAGAGCGCGAAGTTGAAATTGACCTTCCGGCAGGTCTCGATCAGGTCCAGATCGGCACGATGTACGATGATCTCGTCGCCGAGCGACATCGCCAGCGCGGCGATCTCCCCTGTCGGTGCGATGATGCAGGAGCCACCGATCAGCGCCTGGCCGTCTTCCAGCCCGGCCTTGGCGGCGGCCGCCACCCACAGCGTGTTCTGGTAGGCGCCGGCCTGCATCGGCAAATGGTTGTGGAACATCCTGAGGTGCGCCAGCGCCGGCGCCTCGTCGAGCAGCAGTGGCGTGTTGTAGCCGAGCAGCGCCACCTCGGCGCCGTTGAGACAAAGCATGCGATAGGTCTCCGGCCAGCGGCGGTCGTTGCAGATCGCCATGCCGACGCGGACGCCGCGATAGTCGAAGACCGGAAAGCCGAGATTGCCCGGCTCGAAATAGCGCCGTTCGAGATGCGTGGTGGTGCCTTCTTCCGGCTCGGCGGAGCCCGGTACATGCATCTTGCGGTAGCGGCCGATGAAGCCCCCGTCCGGGCCGACAAGGTCCATGGTGTTGAAATGGCGCGTTCGGCCCTCCTCCTGCGCGATCTCGCAATAGCCGAGCGCGAAGCCGATCTTGAGGCGGGCGGCGGCATCGTAGAGGCGCTGCGTGTCCGGCCCCGGCATCGACTGCTCGAAGAAGGCGTCGATCTCCGCCTGATCGTCGATGCGCCAGCGCGGGAAGAAAGTGGTGAGCGCCATCTCGGGGAACACCGCAATCTCCGCACCAGCGGCAGCGGACCGCTCCAGCAGGTGGACAAGGCGATCGACCGTTTCGGCGCGCGAGGCGCTGCGCTGGATGGGTCCGGTCTGGGCCACCGCTATGGTCAGGCATCGAGCCATGACGTCGTCTCCTCGACTGGTTTTCCCGCGCGGGCCGGATCGGCCGCCGTGCGCTCTACGAATTTTCCGAACCCAGGCTGCACCCGCAGCTTGCCGTCGGCGACCACAGGCACGCCGCGCACCAGCACGGTTGTCGGCTTGCCGGTTACGCTCCGGCCCTCGTAGGGCGTGAAGTCGACGCGCGAATGCAAGGCGGCATGGCCGAGCGTCCAGGTCGCCTCGGGATCCCACAGCGCCAGATCCGCATCGAGGCCGACAGCTATCCGGCCCTTGGCATGGGCCAGACCATAGATCGCGGCGGCATTGCGTGAGGTGAGATCGAGATAGCGGTCGAGTGTCAGCCGGCCGGTCAACAAGCCTTCCGAGAAGAGCAGCAGCAGACGCGTCTCGATGCCGGGAATACCGCTCAGCGTGGTGGTGAAGCCGGGTGTTTGCGATCGCGCGATCTTGTCGGCGAAGAAATAGGGCGAATGGTCGGAGGACCAGAGATCGATGCCGCCATCGATGAGCGCCTGCCACAGATGGTCATGGCTGCGCGGCGAACGCGGCGGCGGCGAAAAGACGAAGCGCGCCGCATCGAGCGCCGGCCGGTCGAGGTCTGCGGCGCCGATGAACAGATATTGCGGACAGGTCTCGGCGATGGCGTCGACGCCGCGCGTCTTCGCCCGCGCCACCTCTTCCGCCGACTGCCAGGAGGAGACGTGGACGATGGTCATGCGCGCGCCGGTCATTTCGGCGAAGGCCAGCGCGCGGTGCGTGGCCTCGCGCTCCATGGTCTCGCTGTGGGCAACGACGTGGTAGCGGATATCGGTGCGGCCGAGATCGATGAGCCGCTGGCGTGTACGCCTTATGGCAGCGTCGTTCTCGGCATGGACCATGACGATCCAGCCGAGCCTGCGGGCGGTATCGAGCACCCGGAAGAAGAGGTCGTCATCGACCGCAAAACCCTGATAGGTCATGAACAGCTTGACGGAAGCGATGCCGCGGCTGGCGAGCTGCGACAGCTGTTCCTCGACATCCGGGCCGGTGCCCATGGTCACGACCGCGTGCAGCCCGTAGTCGATCACCGAGCGCCCTGTGGCGCGATCGAGCGCTCGATCGATGGCGCCGACAGTGCTCATCTCCGGACCCGGCATGCCGAACGGGACGATGCAAGTCGTGCCACCGAACGCCGCCGAGATGGTGCCGGACTCGAAATCGTCCGCATTGCCGGCTCCGCCCCAGACCGGCTGGTCGAGATGGCAATGAGCGTCGATGCCGCCGGGCATGACCCAGCGGCCGCCGGCGGCGATCACGGATCTGCCGGCAAGCCCGGTGCCGATGGCGCCGATGCGGCCCTCATCGATGGCGATGTCGCATTCGGCCCACCCGTCGTCGAGCGCAACCCGTCCGCCTTTGATCACCAGCTCATGCATTCGATTTGCCCACCCCAACCGGCGTCAGCCGACCGCCGCAGTGACCATGATCTCGACGCGATACTGGTCGCCGGCAAGCCGTGCCTCCACCGTCGCGCGCACCGGCATGGCGCTGCGATCGATCCAGGCGTCCCAAGCCGCATTCATCATCTCGAAGTCGGCGATGTCGCGCAGCCAGATCTGGGCGCTGAGAAGCTTCGACTTGTCGGTGCCGGCCTTGGCCAGAAGCGCATCGATCTTGGCGAAGATCTGCTTCGTCTGCGCGGTAGTATCGCCGGAAAGGTCCTCCGCCGTCAGGCCAGAAACATAGACGGTGCCGTTGTAGCGCAGCACCCTGCAGAAGCGTTGCCCGTTCTCAAGGCGTTCGATCGTCATCTCCTGGTCTCCCTCTCGATCTTTGGCAGGCGACCTATCGTAGGGAGCGTGCAAAAGGCCTGTAAAGCCTGTCGCACGGCACAACCCGGTTTTCCGCTGCCGGGATGGCCAAAAAAAATGACGCCATAGCCGTGTCAATCTTCGCTTGTGACAGGCATGGCGAGGTGTAGCTTCTGTGTGGGAGAGCAGCCGCCGGACAGCGGGACTGCCAAGGGGAGCCGTCGCAATGCATAAGAGTCCAGCGCCGGTGATTGATCCCGTTTGCGAACGACGCCGCCCGTCCTAGCCGGCTGACAGCGGCATAAATGAGGTCAATCTCTCAATCCGCGATGCGCTTGTGGCGGAACGCCGAGCGCTCCCGTGCCATGCTGCCGATCATGGCAAGCGTCTGTCTCGCCTGCATCGGCAGCGCCATGCTGACGACCGAGGTGTCGTTCCACCTCGGCAAACCCGGCGTCGACCCCGACGTCGTTCAGATCGTGCTGACGGCCTATCCATTGGGCTTCCTGATCGGATGCCTGATGACGCGCCCATTGGTCGCCCGCCATGGCCATGAGCGAACCTTCCTGCTGATCCTGACAACCGCGCTGCTATCGGCCCTGGGCTTCGTGTTCACCGACTTCATGCCGGGGTGGTTCTGCTTCCGGCTGCTCGGTGGCATGTCCATGGCCTCGATGTTCGTCGTCTGCGAAAGCTGGATCAATCTCTATGCCGAACAGCACAATCGCGGCGCGATGTTCTCGATCTACATGCTGACGACGGCGATCGCCGTGCTGCTCGGCCAGATCCTGGTCGCGCTAGTCGGTCCGAAATCTCCGCATCTGTTTTTGGTTGCGGCGGCGACGGTGCTTCTGGCGTTCGCGCCGAAGTTCGCGGGGTTGCGCTGGCCGACATTGCCTTCGGCGCCGGCCGATCCGGCACCCGGAGCGAAGGCCGACAGGCGGCTCGGGCCGCTGGCGCTTTTCAGGCTGGCGCCGGTGACGGTCGTTGCCATTTTCCAGGCCGGCATCACCAACATGAACATCTTCGTGCTGACGCCTCTTTACGGGACGCAGATCGGGCTGTCGGCGGCGGCCACGGTCTGGCTGGTGACGACGATCAGCATCGCCGGCATGCTCGCACAGACCCCGGTCGGCTGGCTGTCGGACCGGTTCGACCGCCGCCTGATGCTGCTGGTGCAAGGACTGATGGCGGTGACGGCCTGCGCCACGATCGCATGGGTCGGCACGCTGTCGGTGCCGCTGCTGTTCGTGCTGTTCTTCGTCTATGGCGCCACGGCGCTGACGATCTATCCGGTGGCGATGGCCTTCGGCGCGTCGCAGCTTCATAGCCGGCACATGGTCGCCGCCTCCGGCACGCTGCTGCTGCTCTATTCGATCGGCAATGTGGCGACGCCGGGTGTCGCCGCGGGCTTGATGGCGCATCTTGGGCCTCCGGCCATGTTCCTGCTGCTCGGCGGCGGCGCTGCCCTGGTTACGCTCGCGGCCTGCTACAATCTGCTGCGCCGGCCGGTGACGGCGCCGGTCCTGCAACGTGTCGAGGAACGGGTTTGAGGTCGCCGCGATGAACCGACTGCAAGGAAGCGTTGTGCTGATCGCGGGCGCCGCAAGCGGCATTGGCGCCGCCATTGCCCGGCGCTGCGTCGCGGAAGGCGCCAGCGTGGTCTGCGCCGACCATGACCTCGCGGTGGCGCAGGCGCTTGCCGACGAACTCGGCTCGTCGGCGGCCGGTTGCCAATGCGACGTGACCGATGCCGACTCCGCCAGAAGCGCCGTCGACATGGCAAAGCAGCGCTTCGGCCGGCTGGACGGACTGGTGCACAATGCCGCCGCGCCATCGACGAACGCCAGCGTCGTCGATCTCGACGAAAAATCCTGGCGACATGAGCTCGACGTCAGCCTGACCGGCGCGTTCCTCATGAGCAAATATGCGGTGCCGTTGATCGCCGCGGGCGGCGGCGGCTCGGTGGTGTTCATCGGCTCGCAATTCGGGCGGGTCGCGACCACCAGGGCCGTCGCCTATTGCGCCGCCAAGGCGGGGCTGATCCATCTCGCCAAGGCGATGGCTGTCGACCACGCGCCGGACAAGGTGCGCGTCAACAGCCTATCGCCGGGCGCGGTGGCGACGACGCGCCTGCTGCGCAGATTTCCGGACTTCGACGCCGCCAACGCAGGTCTTGGACCGGCCCATCTGCTCGGCCGCATCGCGGAGCCGGAGGAAATCGCCGCGGCGGCTGCATTCCTTTTGTCATCGGACGCATCCTTCGTCACCGGCTCGGACATGCTCGTGGATGGCGGCTATGCGACGCGCTGACCCGCTTCGTTCAACTTCAAAGGAGTTCGCATGACCCTGCTCGTCACCGGAGGCACCGGCTTTGTCATGAGCGTGGTCGCGCGCGCATGGCTCGACCGCGACCCGCAAGCCCGCGCCGTGATCCTCGACCGGTCCGGCCTCGACGCCGCGGCCGAAAAGCATTTCGCCCCGGTGCGCGACCGGCTCACAGTGATCGCCGCCGATGTCCTCGACCCGATGACCTGGTCCTCGACGCTCGACGAGCAAGGCATCACGGCGATCGTGCATGGCGCGACGATCACGCCGATCTCGCGCGGCAGCGCCTCGGAGGCAAAGCGCCAGCCGGAGGCCGAGGACCCGGCCCGCATCGTCGACGTCAATCTCATGGGCACGGTGCGGATGCTGGACTGGGCGCGTACGAGGCCGAACGTGAAACGCTTCATCTATGTCAGCTCCGGCTCCGTCTACCGCCATAACGGACCCGACTGGGGCGGCGAACCGCTGCCGGAAGACGGCTATGTCGCACCGCTGACGCTGTACGGCATCTCGAAATTCGCCTCCGAGATGGTCACCAACCGCTATGCCGACCTGTTCGGCCTGTCGGCGGTCTCGGTGCGGCTTGCTTCCGTCTACGGCCCGATGGACCGCGCCACCGAGAGCCGCAACTTTCGCCATGTTCCCAACCGCGTCGCGCATATGGCTCTGGCCGGCGAGACGATCAGGCCGAACAGCCTGGAGCCGGTCGGTGACTACACCGTCTCGACCGACGTTGCCGACGCGATTATCGCGCTGATCGATGCACCGCGCCTCAATTACCGCCACTACAATATCGGCTCCGGCTCCAGCCAGACCATCGGCGAGATCATAGGCTGGGCAAGGGAACGCGTGCCCGGACTGAAAGTCGAGGTGACATCGGGAGAAGACGCCAACATCGTCCAGGATGTGAGACTGAAAGGCGGCATGTGGGGCGCGTATGACATCGCCCGCATCCTACGCGACACCACATGGCGGCCGCGTCCTGGCAAGGAAGCCTTCCACGCTTACATGGACTGGATAGAAGCCAACGAAACGAGCTGAGAGGAATCTGCCATGACGCCGAGTGCTGCCTCGCAACCGCCACAGCCGCGCGACTTCGTCGGCTATGGTCCGCGCCCGCCCTTCATGACCTGGCCGGGCGGCGTCAAGCTCGCCATCAACCTCGTGCTCAACTACGAGGAAGGCTCGGAGTATTCCTGGCTCGAAGACGGCCGCAACGACAATTGGGGCGAATACAATCTCACCTCGAGCCCGCCGGTGCGCGATCTCGGCACCGAAACGCATTTCGAATATGGCAGCCGCGCCGGTGTCTGGCGCCTGGCACGGCTGTTCGATCGCCACGACATCCCGATCACCATCTCAGCTTGCGCGGTGGCGCTGGAGCGCAACCCGCCCTTGGTCGAATGGATGAAGACGCGACGTCACGACCTGCTCGGCCACGGCCTGCGCTGGATCGACTACACGACCATCGGGCGCAACGAGGAAGAACGCCAGCTGCATGAAGCGATCGCGCTTTACGAGAAGCTGCTGGGCAGGCGCCCGTTGGGCTGGAATTGCCGCTCGCTGCCCAGCGTCAACACGCGCGACCTTTTGGTGCGCGAAGGCGGCTTCCTCTACCACTCCGACCCCTGCAACGACGACCTGCCCTATTTCCTCGACCATCGGGGCACCGAGATCCTGGTCGTGCCCTATTCCAAGACGCTCAATGACAGCCGCTATCTGGTGGCGCCGGGCTACAGCAATCCGCGAGACTTCGCCGAGGACTGCCGCTCGGCAATCGACTACATGCTCGACGAAGCCGGCGAGACCGGCGGTCGCATGCTGACGATCGGCATCCATGCGCGCTGGATGGGCCAGCCAAACCGGGCGTCCGGCCTGCGCGAAGTGATCGAACATTTGAAGCAGAACCCTGCCGCTGCCTTCATGCGCCGCGAAGACATCGCCCGGTTCTGGCTGGACAATCATGCCGGCTTCGAGCGGCGCGGCTAGAGCGGTCTAACGGAAGCAAGACGGCATGTTCGAGACGCTGATCCGGGGAGCCACCATCGTCAACGCCGAAGGGTTCGAGCGGTGCGATGTGGGCGTCAGCGACGGCAGCATCGCAGCGCTTCTCCCACCCGGCGAGACGGCTTCTGCGAGGGCCGTTGTCGACGCGGCTGGCGCCTATCTGCTGCCCGGCCTGGTCGACGCGCACGCGCATCTGCGCGACCCCGGACTGACGCACAAGGAGGACTTTTCCTCCGGCACGCATGCCGCGGCCCTTGGTGGCGTGACGACGGTGCTCGACATGCCGACCGACGAACCGTGGACAGCGACGGGCGAACAGCTTGCCAACAAGATGGCGACGGCCGCAGGCCGCCTCCACGTCGACGTCGGCCTGCAGGCCGTGCTCAGCCGCGACCTGTCGCTCATCCCGCGCCTGCTCGATCTCAGGCCGGTCTCGTTCGAGCTGTTCACCGCCGATGTGCCCGATGACTTCCTCTTCGCCACGCTCGACGCCGTGGCCGAGGCGTTGAAGGCTTTTGCCGGCAGCGACACCTTGATCGGCATCTCGCCCGGCGATCAATCGATCCTGACCGGCAGCACCATGCGCGACCGCTCCGGCACCATCGCCGCCTTCCAGGCCAGCCGTCCGCCGCTGGCCGAAGCCAACGGCATCGCCCGGGCGCTTGTGGCCGCCGCCTCGGCCGAGGCCAGAATTCATGTCCGCCAGATCAATTCCGAACTCGGCGTCGAGGCCTGGAGCCGGCTGCGCGGCATGGCCGACGCCAGCGTCGAAACCACGCCGCAGAACCTCTTCTTCAACGCCAACGACTATGGAATGCAGGGCGCCAATCTCAAGGCCTCGCCACCCCTGCGCTCGCCGCATGACGTGGATGCGCTGCGTGCCGCGCTGCGCGCGGGACTGATCGACATCGTCGCCACCGACCACGCGCCGCATACGCCGGCCGAAAAGGCGGCACCCTATGCGGCTTTCGCCGACATTCCGGGCGGCATGCCGGGACTGCAGACATTGCTGCAGACGATGCTGAAACTGGTCGACGAAAATCTGATCACGCTGCCCGATCTGGTGCGCCTGTGCGCGCGTAATCCGGCCGAACGCTTCGGCCTGGCTCGGCGCAAGGGCCGGATCGCAACCGGTTACGACGCCGATATGCTCATCCTCGATCCGCGCCACTCCAGCATGATCGCCAATGCCGATCAGGTGTCGCGAGCGGGCTATACGCCCTTCGACGGCTGGACCGTCCAGGCGCGGCTGACAAGCGTCTTCCTGCGCGGCCGCGAGATCGTGCGCGAGGGAAAACGGATCGGGCCGAAAATCGGAACCATCGTCACCCGGGAAAGCTGAGGAAACATGCCCCTGCTCGCCAACAAGACCGCCATCGTCACCGGAGGCAGTTCCGGTATCGGCCGCGCGATCGCGCTGAAATTCGCGGCGGAGGGCGCGAGCGTCGTCGTCGCCGACACGGTCGAGCAGCCGATCGAGGGCGGTCAGAGCACCGTGGAGTTGATCCGCTCGGCCGGCGGAGCCGCCGTCTACATCCGGACCGACATCGCCGACTGGAACGCCGTCGATGCGCTGGTCAATGCGACGGTCGACCAGTTCAGACGGCTCGACGTGATGGTCAACAACGCCGCGATCTACACCAGCACCAATCTGATCGACACCACGCCGGAACAATGGCAGCGGGTCATAGGCGTCAACCTGACCGGTTTCTTCTACTGCTCGAAACGGGCGGTGATGCAGATGCTCGCCCAGGCGCCGGTCAACGACGTGCGCGGCCGTGTCATCAATATTTCCTCGCAGCACGGCATGGTGGCCTGTCCCGGCGACCTTCCCTATTCGGTGAGTAAGGGGGGCATCGTGCAGATGACGCGGCAGATCGCGGTCGACCACGCCGACGATCTGATCGTCTGCAACGCCATCGCACCCGGCAAGATCATCACCGGCAAGCCGGGCGTGGCCAACGACCCCGACGCCATCGACTATTCACGCCGGCGCACGCCCTGGCCGCGGCTCGGGCATCCGAACGATGTGGCAGGAGCCGCACTGTTCCTTGCCAGCGACATGGCAAGCTACGTCACCGGCATCAACCTTATGGTGGACGGCGGCTGGATGGCAGGCTGACTAATGCTGTCTGCCTGCGATGCGCCAGGTTGGGTTTCCGTCATTGCCTGCTGAACGTGCCGGTGTAGGTCTGGCCGGCGAGCACATAGGTTCCGGCCAGGGTTCCGCCAGGCAGCATCGTCAGACTGATGTCGGCGCCATTCGGCAGACGCCCGAGCTTCAACGTCGTCCCGACAATTCTTCCCGCGCCGGCTGCCTCTCCCGGATTGTTGTCGCCCAGATTGCTCCAGGCAAAGGTGACTGTCACCTGGCCATTCGGAGAAATCGTCTGCACTGCGACCTCGGCTTCAGAAGTGCCCTCCAATCGTCCAGCCCAAATGCCCGAAAATGCGGCATACTTGGCCGGAACGCCTTTCGCCGGGGGAGTGATCGTCACGGATTGATCCATGATTGCCGAACCCGCGGGAGCCAAACCGGGTTGAGGGGCAACGGGACCTGGCGCGGGTTCGACAGCGGCGGGTTGCCGCTCTGCAGGAGCCGATTGGCACGCAGCCAAGGCAAGCGCCATCAAGCCCAGCATCCTATTCCGCATCAAATTCTCCCTGTCGTTCACGGGCTACCGGCGGACCGCGCGTCCGCCGAATTGCACGTCACTCTACATCACCGACCGATGCAATGCGTATATCTCGCTGACGCCAGAGCCGTCCGGTTAAACGGACCGACGGCGAGGCTGTCTGAAAGAGGCATCACGTCTGCACGGGCGCGATTCATCGCGGCGGCCGCGCTGCCGGGCTTCAGTCGTACGGTAGGGACAGACCCGCGAGGAGCGGAGCGTACGCGGCGAGCCTGCGGGATACGAACTCCGTGAACAGCCGCACGCGCTTCGTCTTGCGTGTCTCCCCCTGCGTGAGCAGCCATAGCGTTCCGTACATGTGCAGCTCGGTGCCCGGCACCCTCATCAGCAGGGGGTCGGCGTCTCCGACGAAGCACGGCAGTGTCGTGATCCCGAGCCCCTGCCGCACAGCAACGATCTGCGCTTCGCCGTCCGTGGTCCTGAACGGAACCCCCGTCGTGCGAACCTCGCCCTGGCGGACCCAGTCCGGAATTCCATGCATGCTTATGACGATCCACCGGATGGGATCAGCCGCGCCCGCACGCCATGCGGCTAGCCGATCGCGGGATATGTAGACGGCGCCGAACAGCTCCGGTCCCTTCAGTCCGTGAAGATTGAGCGGCAGGGTTTTGCGGTCGTAGACGACGCGGATCGCCACGTCGGCCTCCCGGTTGGTCAGATTTGCCAGCTCCCCGGACGACAAGATCTCCATCTCGATGTCCGGGTGCAGACGCGCGAAATCGGCGAAGTCCGGCATGAAGAGGTGTGTCGCGAGGGTCGGGGCCAACGTCACCCGCAGAAGCCCGCGCACGCTTTGGTCGCGCCCGAAGACGCGCGTCTCCAGCTGATGCGACGACGCTTCCATCTGGTTCGCGAGTTCGAGGACCTCCTCGCCCGCCGCCGTCAGCCGGTAACCTGAAGGCAGCTTCTCGAACATCTGCGCTCCGAGGCGTTCCTCGAGCTGGGCGATGCGTCGCAGCACGGTCGAGTGATTCACCCCGAGGCCTTCGGCGGCGGCCCGCACCGAGCCTCGGCGCGCAACGGCAAGAAAGTAGCGAACGTCATCCCAATCGATCATGGTGCAATCTCGCACCGCGCGGTGCGCCTTCCAAATCCCAAATCTAACACATTGAACCATATCTCGTACGTGGGCAGCACAGTGGTCCTCGTAGCGCAAGCCGACAAGTGCGGCCCAATCCCGAACGCCGATGCTGATCGTCGCTCCTGGCGCCAGTGGTCCAGCCGGATCGATTTCGCACCACCGATGTGCGCGCTTCCGCACTGAACGCCTGACGTCGGCAGACTTATTTCCAGGCTCTCGGGGTTCTTCCCGAACGACCAAAGGCAGAGCCTGAAAGGAAAAGTCATGGGAAAGCTAGACGGTAAGGTTGCAGTCATCACGGGTGGATCGAGCGGGATGGCGCTGGCGAGCGCCAAGCGGTTCGTTGAAGAAGGCGCCTATGTTTTCATCGCCGGCCGGAGACAGGGGGCGCTGGACGAGGCGGTCAAGCTGATTGGCCGGAACGTGACCGGCGTGCGTGGCGACGTGGCCAATCTCGACGACCTCGATCGCCTGTTCGACACGGTCAAGCGGGCAAAGGGCAAGATCGACGTCCTGTATGCGAGCGCCGGCACGGGCGAAGCCGTCCCACTGGGCGAGATTACCGAGCAGCACTTCGATGCGGCCTTCAACCTGAATACGCGCGGCACGCTGTTTACGGTTCAGAAGGCGTTGCCGCTGTTCAGCGATGGCGGATCCATCTTCATGACCGGGTCAGTTGCTTCGGTGAAAGGTTTTCCCGGTTACGGCGTGTATGCGGCGAGCAAGGCGGCGCTACGCTCATTCGCACGCACTTGGCTCAACGAACTGAAGGGCAGGAATATCCGCGTGAACGTGCTGAGCCCGGGGCCGATCGCCACACCGATGCAGGACCAAGTTCTCACCCAGGAGGCGAGGCGGATGTTCGAATCCCTGATCCCGCGGGGAACGATGGGACGCCCTGAGGAAATTGCGGCGGTCGCCCTGTTTCTTGCTTCCGACGAGTCGAGCTTCGTGAATGGGGTGGAATTGTCTGTCGATGGCGGCTTCTCGGCCATCTGAAATCGCGCCGGTCACTGGAAGCGGCTAACCGGCGGAAACTAGCGTGTCCATGGCGGTACGGCGGGAAGCCGACGCGAAGGTCGCCACGCAGCGAAACGGATAACCCAGCGCCGTTGAAGGCCGGGGAATCAATACCAACACAGATCGGAGAAATACGATGAGCTATGCAATTGTGGGATTCGGGAAGATTGGCCAGGCCCTCGCCCACGCCTTCGCCCGCAGGAACATCGACGTGACCGTCGCGAGCCGCCGGCCGCCTGAGGCGTTGGCGCAGCAGGCACGGGCGATTGGACCCACGGTCGTCGCCAAGTCGCTGCGGGAAGCACTCGAGGCCGATACGATCATCCTGGCGGTGCCGTTCGGGGAGCATAGCGAGGTGGCGAAGGCACTGCCGAGCTGGAAAGGCAAGACGGTCGTCGACGCGACGAATGCGTTGGTTCCACCTGAGGAACTGGACGGTCTCGTGTCCTCCGCCTTCGTCGCGAAGGCGTTTACCGGCGCCAAGTTCGTCAAAGGTTTCAATCACCTGATCGCGGCCACCCTGGCCACCGATCCGATCGTCGAGGGCGGCCACCGGGTCGTCTTTCTGTCGAGCGACGACGAAGACGCGACCGTTCCCGTGGCGGCCTTGGCCAGACAACTCGGGTTCGCACCCGTCAAGCTGGGAAGGCTCAACGAGGGTGGCGCGCTGGTGCACGCACGCGGTCGCATTTGGGGCCCGCTCATCTTCCAGGACCTGTTCAAGAAGGAGCAGTAATCGATCCGCAATTCGCAGAGGCGCGGCGGGACATGTGGGTGAAGCTCAGGCGGCCGGCTGCGGTGCTGCCCTGAGCAGCATGCCGAAGAGGTCGCGCGGCTCGTCGGGATCGGCGAGCAGGTCGAGTTCCTCATACAGGCCGGTGGCCTGGAGCTGGTCGCGGACATACCGCAGTGCTGAAAAATCCTCGGTGGCGAAGCCGACGGAATCAAACAGCGTGATCTGCTCCGGAGCCTTGCGGCCTTCTGCCTGGCCGGTCATCACCTGCCACAGCTCGGTGACCGGATGGTCGGCATCGAGCTGCTGGATTTCGCCCTCGATGCGCGTCTGCGGCGGAAACTCGACGAAGATGTCGGAGCGCAGCAGGATGTCGCGGTGGAGCTCCGTCTTGCCGGGGCAGTCGCCGCCGACCGCGTTGATGTGAACGCCGGAGCCCACCATGTTATCGGTCAGGATGGTGGCATACTGCTTGTCGGCGGTCACCGTGGTGATGATGTCGACGCCCTCCACCGCATCCTGCCCGGTGGTGCATATGGTGATCTCAAAGCCCTTGCCGGCGAGGTTGCGGGCACATTTTTCCGAGGCCTGGCGGTCGATGTCGTAGAGCCGCAACCGGTCGACGCCAAGCAGCGCCTTGAAGGCGACGGCCTGGAACTCGGACTGGGCGCCGTTGCCGATGATGGCCATGGAGCGCGAACCCTTGGGCGCCAGGTATTTGGCGGCGACAGCGGACGTAGCCGCGGTGCGCAATGCTGTCAGGATCGTCATTTCGGTGAGCAGCATCGGATAGCCGGAACCGACATCGGCGAGCACGCCAAAGGCGGTGACCGTCTGGCGGCCTTCGCGCATGTTCTTCGGATGGCCGTTGACATATTTGAAGCCGTAGAGGCGGCCGTCGCTGGTCGGCATCAGTTCGATGACGCCGTCATGGCTGTGCGAGGCAATGCGCGGCGTCTTGTCGAACAGCTCCCAGCGGCGGAAATCCTCCTCGATATAGGCGGCGAGTTCGGTGAGGAACCGCTCGACGCCGATGGCCAGCACCAGTTTCATCATGCGGTCGACGCTGACGAAGGGGACGATGGCAAGGCGGGAAGGCTGGGTCATGAGATGCTTCCGGAATGGCTGCGGGTCGGGCGGTCCATGATGCGGCGGCCCATCAGGCTGGCGGTAAGGTCGACCATGAGCGTGGCGGTGCGGCCGCGCTCGTCGAGGAACGGGTTCAGCTCGACCAGATCGAGGCTCGAGACGAGGCCGCTGTCGGACAGCATTTCCATCACCAGATGCGCCTCGCGGAAGGTGGCGCCGCCGGGCACCGTGGTGCCGACGGCCGGCGCGATCGAGGGGTCGAGGAAATCCACATCGAGGCTGACATGCAGCAGGCCGTTGGCCTTTTCGACCAAGGCCAGGAAGGCGCGAAGCAAAGGGGCAATGCCGTGCTCGTCGATGGTGCGCATGTCATGCACGGTCACGCCCGCCTCGTTCAGCGCCCGGCGCTCGGCCGGATCGACACTGCGCAGGCCCATGACGCAGATGCGGGACGGATCGACGGCGACGGGCAGGTCCGGGAAATAGCCGTCGAAGCCCGGCCGCCCGCTGGCATAGGCGAGTGGCACGCCGTGCAGATTGCCGCTGACGGTGGTGTCGAGCGTGTGAAAATCCGGATGCGCGTCGAGCCACAGCACGAAGAGCGGCCGGCCGCGCTCGGCGGCCCGGCGCGCTATGCCGGATACCGTGCCGGCCGAAATCACATGGTCACCGCCAAGGAAGATCGGCATGGCGTCCCGCGAAACCGCATAGGCGGTCTCGGCGATCGCCGCGGTCCATGCGGAAATCTCCGGCAAGGCCTTCAGCGCGAGATTGCCGTGGACGACAGCGCGCGCAGGAGCGGCTTGCACCGCGCCCCAGTCCTCGACCTCATGGCCAAGTTCCGACAGCACCGAGACAAGCCCTGCCGTGCGCAGTGCGCTCGGCCCCATCTCGCATCCCATCCTGCCCGCGCCGTCCTGCACCGGCGCGCCAACGATCCTGCAGCGCATGATTCTTCTGCCCTCGCGATTGATGCGTGGAATGAACCATCCTCGCCTGGCAGTTTGAACAGGCGAAATTGGCATTTCGAAAAAATTGATTTATCATTCTGGGCAATCATTCTGATCAAAATGGATGGCAATCATGGACGCGCTCGACGAAAGGCTGATCACGCTGCTCAGGCACGAGGCGCGGCGCAGCATCTCCGATCTCGCGATCGATCTCGGCGTCTCGCGCGCCACGGTGCGGGCGCGCATGGAGCGGCTGGAAAAGTCGGGAGAGATCATCGGCTACACTGTGGTGCTCCGCGCCGACGCCGTCGACCAGAGGATACGCGGCGTCATGATGATCGAGATCGAAGGCCATGCCGCCGATCGCGTGGTCAGGGCGCTCGGCGGTCTTGCCGAGGTCTCGACCATCCACACCACGAATGGCCGCTGGGACCTGGTGGTCGAACTTGGCACGGCATCGCTGACCGATTTCGACGCGGTGCTGCGGCGGATACGGCTGATCCCCGGCATTACCGGCAGCGAGACGAGCCTTCTTCTGGCAACGCCGCGGACGACCAGGGCAAGGTTGGCTTAGCCTGGATCAGGCTAGCCCGGGCGCTGGCAGCGCAGCCGCGCCTGACGCTATTCGAAGGAATAGGTGAAACCGTCCTTGGAGGCCCCTACGGTCACCTTTGTCATCTTTTCACCCGCTAGCGACCGGTTGAGCACGCCGCGGCTCAATTCCGGCAGAAGCGTGTTGGTCAGGATGGCATCGATCATCCGCCCGCCGGATTCGATCTCCGTGCAGCGGGCCTTGACCATATCCATGACACCGTCGCCGATCACCAGTTCCGCGTCGTTGGTTGCGCGCAGCCGCCGAGCGATCTTGGCAAACTGGTGGCGGGTGATCGCTTCGATCATCGAATCCGAGAGCGGATAATACGGTATCGTGACCACTCGACCGAGGAAGGCCGCCGGAAAGACCTTCAGCAGCGGGCTGCGCAAGGCAGTGTCGAGATCGTCCAGCCCGGCCCGCACCGTGCCGTTCCTGGTCCGGTCCATGATGACTTCGGAACCCACATTCGAGGTGAGCAGGATCAGCGTGTTCTTGAAATCGATCCGTCGACCTTCGCTGTCGTCCATCATCCCCTTGTCAAAGACCTGGAAGAAGATCTCGTGCACGTCCGGATGCGCCTTCTCGACCTCGTCGAGCAGGATCACCGAATAGGGTTTGCGGCGAACCGCCTCGGTCAGGATGCCGCCCTTGCCATAGCCGACATATCCCGGCGGAGCACCCTTCAAGGTGGAGACAGTATGCGCCTCCTGGAACTCGGACATGTTGATCGAGATCAGGTTCTGCTCGCCGCCATAGAGCGTCTCGGCCAAGGCCAGTGCGGTTTCGGTCTTGCCGACACCCGAGGGGCCGCACAGCAGGAACACGCCCACCGGCTTTTCCGGCGCGCCCAGCCCGGCGCGACTGGTCTGCACGCGCCTGGCGATCATCTCCATGGCATGATCCTGTCCGACCACGCGTTCGGACAGGGTGGCCGCGAGCCGCAGTGCCTTTTCGGTCTGGCTCGACAGCATCCGCCCGGTCGGAATTCCCGTCCAGTCCTGAACGACGGCAGCCACCGCGTTACGGTCGACCGATGGCAGGATCAACGGCGTCTCGCCTTGCGCGGCGGCGAGTTCGGCCATGAGGTCGCGTAGCCGGGCGAGGTCAGGGGGCGGATCGGATGGCGCAGGCTCGGCAACCATTTCGGCCTTCACTTTGGCCGCCTTGGCCTTCGGCTTTACGGCCTTCGCCAGTTCAGCCTTCGTCGTTTCAGTCCTGAGCGGTTCCGTCTTGAGCGGCTCGGTCTTGGGCACCTTGGTCTTTTCCGCGTCCGTTGCTGTAGTCTCCGTATAGGCCTCAGCGGTCGCCGCCTGATCGAGCGGCACGCCTTCGCCGCGCAGCCTGGCGCGCAATTCGAGGATCTCGGCGACAAGGGCCTTTTCGCGATCCCAACGCTGCTGCGCGGCGGCAAGCGTGACCTCGGTTTCGGCAAGCCCGGTCTCGACGCGCGCCTGCCGGTCAGCCACCTCGATGCCGATCGCGGCCTCGCGGCCGATGATGCCGCGCTCCACCTCCAGCGCCTGGCGGCGGCGCAGGATGTCCTCGACCTCCGCCGGCGTGGCGTGCTGCGAGATGGCGACACGGGCGCAAGCGGTGTCGAGAAGGCTGACCGCCTTGTCCGGCAATTGCCGTGCCGGGATGTAGCGATGCGACAGGCCGACCGCCGCCTCTATCGCCTCATCGAGTATCTGCACCTCGTGGTGCTGCTCCAGCACGCCGGCCACGCCGCGCAACATGAGAACGGCCACCGCCTCCGACGGCTCGTCGATCTTTACCACCTGGAAACGGCGCGTCAGCGCCGGGTCCTTCTCGATGTGCTGCTTGTATTCGGCCCAGGTCGTTGCCGCTATGGTGCGAAGCTCGCCCCGTGCCAGCGCTGGTTTCAGCAAATTGGCGGCATCGCCGGTTCCGGCGGCGCCGCCGGCGCCGATCAAGGTGTGGGCTTCGTCGATGAACAGGATGACCGGCGTTTCCGATGATTGAACCTCATCGATGACGGCCTTCAGCCGTTTTTCGAACTCACCCTTCACGCTTGCGCCCGCCTGCATCAATCCGACGTCGAGCATACGCACGCTGATGCCTTGCAGCGCGGGCGGCACGTCCTCCGCTGCGACACGCAAGGCAAAGCCCTCGACGACAGCGGTCTTGCCGACCCCGGCCTCGCCGGTCAGGATGGGATTGTTCTGCCGGCGCCGCATCAGGATGTCGACGATCTGCCGGATCTCGGGATCGCGGCCAACGACCGGATCGATCTTGCCGTCGCGGGCGCGCTGGGTGAGGTCTGTCGCGTATTTCGCCAGCGCCGAATCCCCGCCCGGACCGCGCTTCTGCGGCGTCTCGGCAGGGCCAGCGGCAGGCGGCGAGCCGGCTTCGAGCGAGCCTTCGGTCACATCGGCGAAGCGGGAAATGACGCCGTCGGCGTCGATCTTGTCGAATTCGGCGCTGATTTTCGACACCAGGCCTTCCAGCACCGGCAGCTTCAGGCAGGCGAGCAGGATGTGGGCGCTGCGCACCTCTTCGACGCCGAACTCCAGCGTCGCGAGGTTCCAGCCCTCCTGGATGGCGTGGAAGATGTGGTCGGAAAACTCCTCCACCGATGTTGCGCCATAGGGCAGCTTGTCGATGGCTCGCGTCATGTCCGCCGTCAGCCGGCTGGCATCCAGCCCGGCGTCCGCAACGATCATCTGCACGTCCGAGCGCTCGGACAGCACCAGTTGCTGGATAAAATGGACGAGCTCGACGTAAGGATTGCCGCGTAGTTTGGCGGTGTCGGCGGCGGCCTTGAAGGCGCGGACACCCACGGCATTGAGCTTGCCGACCAGTTCCTTGCGCTTGAAGGTCTGCGATGACCGGCGCTGTTCCATCGAACGTGCTCCTGCGATCTGCCAGCCGATAAACTGCCACATAAGCCGTCACTTGACAAAGCGCGGGACGGATCGATGGCGCGACGTCCGGTTCAGCCGGCCCTTTTCACTTGTGGAAAGTCCCGCATCCCTGTCTGCGAACAGCCACGTGCCCGGGCGCCCCTGCGAGATGCGATTCGCATACGGCTTAGGCAAGCAAGCCACCGATTTCAACGACTGGGAAGCGGTTTCGTTTAGCTTCTGTTAAATTTTTGGACAGCCATTGAATTGTGGTAAAGTGCAACCGTGTGCTAACGTGGCGTCACGTACGGTTTGAGGTCGGTCGCTGGGGGTTTGAGTGATTGATGCCGCGCTCTGGCTTAGCCCGCTCGACGGTGGAAACCCGTCAGGGGAGGATTTGCGCAACGACCCGGCTTTCCATGAGTTGGAGCGCCTGACGGAGCCCGAGGTCAAGGTCGTCCACGACGGCAACAACAAGCCCACGTCGCAAAGCACCATTCCTGTCGACTGGTCCGCTGTGCTGGCAAAAGCGGCGGACTTGCGCGCGCATGGCCGCGACCTGCGCCTCCTCGTCATCGTCACGCGTGCGCTGGCCAATGAAGAAGGGCTGGCCGGGCTCGCGCAAGGTCTGACCCTGATCGCGCAGACCTTCGATCAGCATTGGGAAACCATGCATCCGGCCCTGCGGCCCGGCGCCTCGCCTCGCGATGCCGCCTTGCGCCGTATCAACGCGCTACTCGACCTGCAGAATGGTCAGGACGGGCTGTTGGCGAACCTGCGCCAGATGATTTTCTTAACGCCACGCTCGATCGGGCCGATCAGCGGACGCGACCTGGAACAGAGCGCGCTCGACGACCGTGTCATGCTCCAGGAAGCCGCCTCGGGATTGAACACTGCGGAAAAGGCCGCGCTGGTCAGCGCGCACGGGCAATTGTTGAACCGGGTGCGCGCCGGATGTGCGGCACAGATTGATCAGGCCGGTGCGGAGATGGTTTCGCTGGTCGCCGACGCCCGGGCAGCGATCGCAGCCCTCGACGCGGTGGAAACAGCGCTGAACGCCCGCCTCGAAGGCGGCGGCGCTCCCGTTCCGGACTTAAAGCGGTTTCTGCAGCGTTTGCTGACGACCCTCGAACGGAATTCGGCGGCGGGTGCGGTGGCCAACGGCGCGGCCAAGCCGCCCAACCCGGCAGAACCGGCAACGCCTGCTCGAAACGGTCATGGAGCCGAGACTATGGCAAGTGCGGCAAGCTACACGGAGACCAGCACCGGGCTTCCCGACCGGATCTCCTCGCGCGACGACGTGGTGAAGTGCCTCGACCTGGTCGTCGCCTTCTATGACCGCACCGAACCATCGAGCCCGATACCGCATCTGGCGCGGCGCGTACGCCGCATGGTGCACATGGATTTCGTTGAACTGATGGAAGATCTCGCCCCGTCGGGGCTGAAGGAATTCCGGCTCCTTGCCGGCGTTCCGGATGTCAAGAAGACGGCTCAGAAGGATGAAAGGTAACAGCACATGCCAGCCGAAAGCAAAGCGAAGGTCATCGAACGAAATCGTGCGCCGCGGGTGCAGATCGCCTATGACGTGGAAACCTACGGTAGCCCGACGACGATCGAATTGCCGTTTGTAATGGCCGTGATGGCCGACCTTTCCGGCGCTTCGCAGACCAAGGAAGCATCCAAATCGGTGCTGGACCGGTCCTTCGTCGAGACCGACGCTAACCGCTTTCCCAAATTCATGGAGGCGCTCGGGCCGCGCGTCAAAGCCCGAGTGAAGAACACGCTGCCGCAAGCCGAAGGCCAGGAGCGTGACGAGGAACTGGCGCTCGATCTCACCTTCACCAAGATGGGTGATTTCGCTCCGGACAAGGTTGCCGAGCAGGTGCCGCAACTGGCCGAAATCCTCAAGATGCGGCGCCAGCTCGAGGAACTGCTCGGCTTCATGGATGGCCGCGTCGACGCCGAAAAACGCATCGCGCAGCTTCTGAACAACGAGCCGCTTCTTGGCAAGATCGCCAGCCAGGCACTGGCCGACGACGACAAGGCAGGGGAGTAAACCATGGCCGAACAGCAAAAGACCGCCGCCGTCACCGCCGAGGCCGAAGCCATCGACCTTGGAGAATTCAGCGGGCTCCTCGAGAAGGATTTCAAGGTCAAGAAGGACGACAGCGAGAAGCTGCAGCAACTCGTGCGCAATCTCGCCCTCGCGGCACAGTCGCGTTCCGACACCACGACCATTTCGTCCAATGCGATCAAGTCGATCAAGTCGCTGATCGCGGGCATCGACAAGATGCTGACGACACAGGTCAACGAGATCCTGCACGCGCCGGAAGTGCGCGAGATGGAAGGCACATGGCGCGGCCTCTGGTATCTCGTCAACAACACCGAGACGGATCAGAAGCTGAAGATCCGGGTGATGAACATCTCCAAGGAGCAACTGGCCGACACGCTCGAAGACTATGAAGGCCAGATGTGGGACCAGAGCCCGATCTTCAAGAAAGTCTATACGGACGAGTATTCGATGCTGGGCGGCGAGCCGATTGGCTGTGTGATCGGCGCCTACGAATTCTCGAACCACCCGCGCGACGTCGGCCTGTTGCGCAACATTTCCGGCATCTGCGCATCGGCGCACACGCCGTTTATCGCGGCCGCCTCGCCGCGCCTGTTCCGCATGGACAGCTGGCAGGAATTGCCGAACCCGCAAGACTTGCAGCAGATCGTCTCCAACCCCGCCTATGCCTCGTGGCAGTCGCTGCGTGAGAGCGAGGACGCCCGCTATATCGGCCTGACCATGCCTCGCGTTCTGGCCAGGCTGCCCTATGGCACCGATACCGTTCCGGTGAAGGGCTTCACCTTCGAGGAAGAGGTGCAGGGCGATCACAACAAATATGTCTGGATGAACGCCGCCTTCCCGATGGGCGTCAATATCAACCGTAGCCACAAGCTGTTCGGCTGGGGCACGCAGATCCGCGGCGTCGAGAATGGCGGCACGGTGCTCAACCTGCCGGTGCACAGCTTCCCGACCGACGATGGCTCGATCGCGATGAAATGTCCGACCGAAGTCGCCATCGACGACCGGCGCGAGGCCGAACTGGCCAAGCTCGGCCTGATGCCGATCCTGCATCGAAAGAACACCGACCTCGCGGCCTTCATCGGCGCCCATTCGCTGCAGGACGACGAAACGCGCGCCGGTCGGCTGGTCGACCCCGATGCACAGTCGAACGAACGGCTGAGCGCCAACCTGCCCTATCTCTTCCCGGTCTCGCGCTTCGCGCACTACCTCAAGGCGATCGCGCGCGACAAGGTCGGCTCGTTCAAGGAGCGCTCAGACATGCAGATCTGGCTGACCGAGTGGATCAACCGCTACGTGCTGGCCAACCCAGCCTTCGCCGACGACAAAGCGCGCGCCAAGCGCCCGCTTGCGGCGGCCGAAGTCCAGGTCGACAGCGTGGAAGGACGGCCGGGCTACTACAACGCCCGCTTCTACCTGCGTCCGCATTACCAGCTGGAGGGCATCAACGCCTCGCTGCGGCTGGTATCGGAATTGCCGTCCGTGAAGACTTGATTTGCAGCAACCAGACTTTGTTTTGTTTGAAAGCGGTGGAGAAAGACAATGCCTGTCAAGATTGATGGTTTTCTGAAGGTTCCCGATATCAAGGGCCCAAGCACCCGCGACGGCCACTCGGACGAGATCGAAATCCATGGCGTCGACTACAAGATGGTCGCGCCGTTTGATCCGAATTCGCTCTCACGCCGTGGCCGCGTGTCCATGGGCATGATCAAGTTCACCAAACACTACGACAAATCCTCGCCCTACCTGGCAAAGGCGTTGTTCGAGAACAAGGCGCTGGATGAAGTGGTGTTCTCCGCACGGCGGACCATCGATGGCGAGACCAAGGATTATCTGGTCGTCACGCTCACCGACGCCTCGATCATGGAATACGACATGTCGCAGGCCGAGGATGAGGAAGACCTGATCCAGGAAGAGGTCAGCTTCGCCTACAAGAAGATCAAGTTCGTCTATGACGGCAATGATGAAGCCGAAATGGATGTCTATGTCGGCAAGTGAGGTTCGGCGGCCCGGCGCGGGCAAGCAGCAGATCGCGGGCGGCCTGCGCGCAAAAAGCGAGGCGGTGCAGCCATCGCTATGGGACCGCCTCGTCAATGACCTGCCGGGCCTGACCTCGGAGATAGACGGGCTGCGCCATGTCCTGGTGGACGAGCTTGGCGCGGACCGTCTCGAAACCCTCGTTGCCGGCAGTGCGCGGACCATCGACGCCGATGCGGAGCTGACGCCCGACCAGAAACGGCGTCTGCATCGCCTGGCCTTTCAGGCCCAGCATCGCACCGAGATCGAAAGCCGTGGTGTGGTGGTGTCGGCCCGCGTGCTCAGGGAGGCGGTGCGGCGCGACATCGAGGCGCTGTTCAACACCGAGCGCTTCGAGGCCACGCCGCTGCTTTCCGACCTGGAAAACGAGCAAGTGGCCGACAATCCACCGTCGCTCGCCGACTTTCCGGAGGTGCGCCGAAGCGTGGTCAATTACGGCGTGCCTTCGTTTTCGGGCCGGTCGTCGCGCGACTTCGACCGCGACGTGCTGGCGCGCGAAATCCGCTCGGTGCTCGCCACCTTCGAGCCCCGCCTCAAGGAAAGCGCGACGAAAGTTACGGTTACGCTGGGCGACAAGACCGTGGGCCTGAAGATCGAGATAGATGCGGTGCTGATCATGACGCCCACGCCGGAACGCATGCGCCTGCGCACCACGATCAATCTCGATAACGGCTTGGCGCGGACCGAAATTAGGGACGCCTGAGATGGATCGGGTTTTCGTCGAATATTACGAGGAGGAACTGACCCATATCCGCGGCCTTGCGGCGGAATTCGCCGACATGCATCCGGCGGTGGCGCGCAACCTTTCCCTCGATACGGTGCCCTGCCCGGACCCTTATGTCGAACGACTGCTGGACGGCGTCGCCTTCCTCGCCGCGCGTACCCGGCTGAAGGTCGACGCCGAGCGCTCGCGATTTTCGCGCAGCGTGCTCGATGTCCTCTATCCCGATCTGGTGACGCCGGCGCCGGCGACGGCGATGGCCGTGCTGAAACCCGGCCAGCAGGTGCAGACCATGCCGGCCGGCCACGTTGTCAAGCGCAACACGCGGCTGGTCTCCAGCCTGCAGCCCGGCCTGTCGACGCGCTGCACTTTCTCCACTGCGCAGGACATGACCCTGTGGCCCATAGCGATCACTTCGGTCAGCTATTTTCAGGATCGCAGCGCGCTGGCGGCGGCCGGCATAGGACCGATCGGCGGTACCGCCGGCGAGGCGGCGCTGCGTCTGGCGCTGACGCGGACCGGAAAGGGAAAACTCGACGAACTGGCGCTCGACCAGCTTGACCTCTATTTTGCCGGACGCACCAAGGCGCCGCTTCTGTTCGACGCGATTTTCGGCGCCTGCGTGGCCATTGGCGCACGCCCGGAAGGCAAGACCAACCGGCTATCGCGCCTGCCGGGACCCGAAATGGTCGGCATCAGCGACGACGAGGCCTTGATGCCGCGTACCCGCCCGACATTCGAAGGCTACCGCCTGCTGCGCGAATATTTCGTCATGCCGGAGCGCTTTCACTATGCGCGGGTCTCGGGGCTGCAGCCGGTGGTGCGTACATGCGAGGGCGGACTCGAAATAATCTTCCTGTTCCGCCGCCCGGCCCCCGAACTCGCCGACCTGACGCCGGCGGATTTCGAACTCTTCGCGACGCCGATCATCAATCTGTTCGAGCGCGAATGCAACGTCGTCGAGCTCGATCAGCGCAAGACGCGGCAGGTGCTGCATGCCGACCGCACGCGAGCACGCGACTTCGAGATCTATCGTGTCCTGCGCGTCGAGGACGCCGACAGTGAAGGCAGCGATGCCGAGATACCGGAGTTGTTCAGCCTCGGGCAAAACCGCGGCAGTGGCTGGGTCTATTCGACGGAGCGGCGGCCAAGGCGGGCAACGGAGGATGAACGCCGCGACGGTCTGACCCGCACATCATACACCGGGGACGATGTTTTCCTGGCCGTGTCCCGGCCGCTTGCAAGTGCCACCAACCGGCAGTTGAAACGTCTCGACATCATGGCACTTTGCACCAACCGCGATCTGCCGATCCTCGATGACAATCCGACCTTGACGCTGGAAGCTGGTGATCCGGTCGAATCCGTTCGGCTGCTCGGTGCGTTGCGTCCGCCGCAGCCGGCCATCCCCGCGGCACTGCCTACCGGGGCCGACGGCGAATCCCGCGCCGATGATCTCGCCTGGCGGCTGGTGGCACAACTGGCGCTCAACTTCCTCAGCCTCGCCAAGGAAGGCCGCGGCGTCGATCCGCTGCATGCGCTGCTCGATCTTTATGCCGACCGCGGCGATCCGAGCCTTGCCCGCAACGTGCATTCGATTGTGCGCATCGACTCGCGACCGGTGATCGAACGGCTGCAGATCGACGGGCCGATGTGCTTCGGGCGTGGCACTGAGGTGACGTTGCATGTCGACCAGTCGGTGCTGGCAGGTCAAAGCACCTTGCTGCTTTCGGCCTTGCTGGCGCGGCTGTTTGCCCGTCATGCCGGAATAAACGGCTTCGTGCGAACGCGCACGCGGCTGCTGCAGAAGCAGGAGGATGTGCCATGGCCGATGACGCCCGGCAATCGCTACCTGATCTAGACAAACCAAACTCCGAGCGGACCGAAGGTCCGTCCGAGGCGTTCGACTTTTTCGAACTGCTGCGCCGTCTCGAACAGCGCAGCGGCCTGTTCGGCCATTCCGGACGCCCCGACCGCGAGCCGGCAAGGCTCGGCCAGCATGTGCGCCTCGCCTTTTCCGCGCGCGACCTGGTGCAATTCCGCGAGGCCAACGACAAGGCGCCGGCCCGGGTCACGGTTGCAAATCTCGGCCTGCTCGGACCCGAGGGCCCGATGCCGCTGCATCTGACGCGCTGGGTGCTCGACCGCCTGTCGCAGCGCTGGTTCGCCGGCGCCGACGCACAGCAGACCAGCGACACGACGTTCGTCGACTTCGTCAACATCCTCCAGCACCGCATGATCGCCCTCTACTACCGCGCCTGGGCGGACGCGCATCCGGCCGTCCAGGTCGAGCGCGCGGTCGGTGGTCGCGTCCGCGCCATGCTTGAAGCGATGGCCGGGATCGGGCTTCCCGGCACCCGGAACCCTGATCTCGACACCGTCAAGCTTCGCCAGGCCGCGTCGCTCGCCAACCAGGTCGACGGTCCGGAACGGCTGACGCTGTTCCTGACGGAGGCATTCAGGGTGCCGGTTCAGATCAAGGAATTCATCGCCGCCTGGATAACAATCCCAGCCGGGCTCCAGACCCGCCTCGCAAAAGCCTATGCGGGGCTCGGCCGGGGGGCGACCATCGGCCCGCGCGTTTTCAACCGCCAAAGCAGGATCGAGCTGCGCGTCGGCCCTCTCGGTCTTGAGGAATTCAAGGCATTCCTGCCGGGAGGTCCGCGCCTTAGACTGTTCAAGCAGGCCGTTCGCGACATGGTCGGGGAATCGCTCGACGTCGACTTGCGCATCGTGCTGGCGCGTGAAGCCGTGCCGCCGCCCCGTATCGGAACGGTCCAGCTCGGCCGGACCGCCTGGCTTGCGCGGCCCGCCGAAAGGGGAGATGCTGACGATCTGCGGCTGCGGACAATTGTCGGATGGCGGCCGGAAATGGCGGGGGTCGCGGCATGAGCCTGCTGCTGACGCTGGAGCAAGGACCACGCACCCAAGCGGTACGGCAGACCCGGCTGGACGAGGGCGAGTTGGTGATCGGCCGAAGCGCGGACGCTGGCTGGCAGATAAACGATCCCGACATGTTCGTCTCCCGCGCTCATTGCAAGATTTCGGGGGGGCGAGACGGATATTTCGTCACCGACACGTCGAGCAGCGGCCTGTTCATAAACGATTCCGACAGCCCGCTCGGGGCCGGCCAGTCGACGCGCCTTCAAAGTGGCATGCGGCTGAGACTTGGCGACTACGTCGTCTATGTCGACCTGCAGGCGCCAATCGCCCAGGCACAAACGGCCAGCCAGCCGATCCCGGACCGCTCACCACCAGCATCGCGGGCACCGATCAGCATCGGCCGTGACGACTTCTTTTCCGCCAAGGTCGAGGAAGAGCCGCGGCGGCCACGTCCGGCCGATCTGCCCAACCCGTTCGAGCAGCCGATTGCGGGCGCGTTCGAGCGTGCCGCCTCCAGCCAGCGCAGTTCGCCGGCTTTCGATGACCCGTTCAGCCTCGATCCGGTTTCGACGCCCGTGTCGAAAGAAGCCGCCCCTTACCCCGAACCCGGCGGCGCGGCGAGCCAGGCAGAGCCGTTCAGCCTCGACCCCACGCCGTCGCTCGGCCGCGGAGCCCAACTTGCTCCTGCAAAGCCGTCCGACTTCAGTGATGATTTTGGTTTCGGACCCGCCGCGGCGACTGGTTCGGCAAACGGGGTCGGCCAGGCCGGACAGCGCGAGCGTATCGCCCAGCGTCCCGGCAATCCCTGGGATTTGCCAGTGCAAGCGGCTGATGGCCCGTCTCCAGCGCGCACGGGTGCCGCTGCCACACCGGCCCGCCCGCCGGCAGCGGCGCAGCCGGGGGACATGGCGCTTCGCTCCGCATTCCTGCGCGGCATGGGCGTCGAGGAAGCCGATTTTCCCGGGCGCGACAGCATCGCGGAAATGGAGAAGTTCGGCCGCGAATACCGGCTGATGATGGAAGGCCTCATGCAGCTTCTGCGCAAGCGGGCCGAGGAAAAGGGAAATGCTCGCGTCGCCCAGACCATGGTCGGGGCTTCCGAAGTCAATCCGCTCAAGTTCCTGCCCTCGGTCGACGACGCCATCGTCACGCTTATCGCCGAGCGCAGCCCAGGATTTCTCGCCGGCGAGCCAGCTATCGCCGACGCGGTGCGCGATCTTGCGCAACATCACGTGCGCGCCTGGCGCGGCGTGCAGGCCGCCTTGCGTCGGATGGTCGACCGTTTTGATCCGGCAGCGATAGAGGAAGAGCTGAAATCGAATTCGGCGATCGGCACGCTGCTTTCGGGCGGGCGCGGCGCCAAGCTGTGGGAACTCTACCAGAAACGCCATCGTGAGATCGCCGAGAGCGCCGAGAAAAGCTTCCTTGGCGAAATCGGCGCTGATTTTCGGGACGCATATGAGGAGGAGTGAGACATGATCGACCGACGCGAATTTATCGTTGCCCTGGGCGCGACAGGCCTGCTTACGGCTTGCCAGAGCGGCCCGCCAAAACCTTCGGTGATTACGATCAACGTGACCGGCGGGGCCGGCATGAACCCAGGACCTGGCGGTGGCGACCGGCCGGTGACGGTCCTCGTCATGCGGCTGCGCAGCACCGGCAAATTCAATTCCGCCGACTACTTTGCCCTGCAGGGTGATGCCGGCTCGGCGCTGGCAGGCGATCTCATCGGATCAGACCAGATCGCCGTCGGGCCCGGAAAATCCGCTTCCAAGACCATCACCGTCGAGCCGGATGCCGCGGCGCTGGGCTTCGTTGCCCTGATTCGCGAGCCCACCGGTAAGAATTGGCGCACCACCAAGTCGGTGTCGTCGGGGTCCAAATTCACGATCAATGTCACGCTTGGCAGCGGCGGTATTTCCGCTTAGCGGCCAGGGCAAGGGGAGCTCAATGCAGAGAGTAGCGGCATGAGCGATGCAAACAGGGTGCTGTGGTCCGAAGGGCTTTTTCTGCGGACCCAGCATTTCCAGCAGCAGGATCGCTTTTTCGAGGCGACTGTGCGCGGCGCGTTGCAGGCCGGGCAACTGCATACGTTCGGCTTTCAACAGCTGACGCTGGACCAGGCGTTGCTCGATGCCGGCCAGGTCGCGATCCTGTCCGCTCGCGGCATCTTCCCGGACGGCACGCCTTTCTCCATCCCAGACATGATGGACGCACCGCGACCGTTGCCGGTTTCCCCAGACACGGGGGCCGGACCGGTGCTGGTCGCCCTGCCGCTAGAGCCCGCCGGTGGTGTCGGCTTCGATCCGGCGCACGCCGCAGCCTCGGGAGCACGCTATCATGGGCGGATCGTTTCGGTACGCGACGCCGTCCAGGGCGGTTCGGATCCTGAAGAAATCGAAATCGCCCGTCCGCAGGCGCTGCTGCTCGCACCCGGCAAATCGGTCGGCGGCTACACGGCCTTGCCGATTGCCGACCTCAAGGGGGTTCGCGCCGATGGCGGCGTCTCACTGGATGAGAGCTTCCTGCCGCCGACACTGGTTACCGGCGCGGTGGCCTGGTATCGGCAATTGCTGCTGGAAGTCGTCACCGGGCTCGACCAGATCGCGGAGGCGCATGGCAAGATGGTCATGGGCGGGCCGGGGCGCAGCGTCGAAGACCTGCTGATGCTCAATCTTGCCAATGCGGCGCGTCCGCGGCTGGCACACATGCTGGCGCAGGATGTCTTCCATCCGGCCGAGCTTTACCTGGAGCTTGCCGGGCTCGCCGGTTCGATGGCGACCTACGGATCGAGCGCGCGGCGGCTGGGCGAGCTGCCGGCGTACGATCATATGGCGCCGGGCCCCGCATACATGGCACTGGCGGATGCGCTGCGCTCGCTCATCCTCAGCCTGCGCTACATCGAGCCGAAATCGCGTGCGCTGCCGGTCATGCGGCATTCGACCAATGTCTGGAAAATCCGCATCGACAATCCGAAGCTGCTGGTCGCCAGCCGCATCGTCATCCGGGTCGGTTCGGAGCTCTCTGAAGACGCACTGCGCAAGATATTCGTCAATCAGGCGACGGTCGGCTCGGCCGACCAGTTCGAAGGCCTGTGGAAATCGCGTTTGCCCGGCATTCCGCTGAAGCCGCTTCACTCCCAGCCGCGCGAAATCCCTTACGACGGCGATCGGCTTTGCCTCGAGCTGGACCAGAAAAGCGAGCATTGGGCATCGCTGCTCGATGCTCCCGGGTTCGTCATCGGCGTTTCGGGCGTATTGCCAAGCGAGCCGCAGGTGGACTGCTATTCGGTGAACAGGTGAGATGATGAGCCGCGATGATCCTTTCGGACTGTCGGAGGATCGCGAACGCACCCGCATACGGCTGACCGGCGCGCCGATGCCGCGGCCGATGGCGCCGCTCCTGCCGGGCGCGGCGATGAAGCGGTCTCGCACCCACCCGAACGCGCTTGTCAACGCATTCGCACCCTTGCTCGAATTCGCGCCCGAGCTTGAAAGCGCGCTGGCGCCGGAGAACCCGGAAGCGTTGCGCACCCGATTGCTCGAAGAACTGGTTCGGGCACGCGACACTGCAATGGCGACGGGGTCCTCGCTGGAGCGGGCCGATCAGGCAGCCTGGGTGGTGGCGGCCTTGCTCGACGATCTCGCCCTGAACACGCCATGGGGCGGCGCCAGCGCCTGGCCGCGCCAGCCGCTCGTGGTCATGCTGCGCGGCGATGTCGATGCCGGCACGCAGTTCTTCACGCGCCTCGACGAACTGGAACGCCATCCCAACCGCGACCGCGAATTGCTGGAGCTGCAGTACGATTGCATGGCGCTCGGCTTCCGCGGCAAATACCGCGTGCCCGGCCGCTCGGGCGATCGGTCGCTCAACGCCGTTCGCGTGGCGGCGGCACGCTTCCTGCGCGATGCCGACGCCGAAGGCGCGCCACTGTCGCCGAACTGGAAGGGTGTGATCGCCTCCGATGAACCACAGCGCTTCATCGTGCCGATCTGGGTCATGGCGCTCGGTGCGGCGGTTGTTGCCACGGCCATCCATATCGGGCTCTCTATGGGATTGAGCAGCCAGGCGGTCGAGCTTTCCGCCCTTGTTCGTGCATTGCCGCCGCCTGAACGCGGCGACATCAGCCGAACGTCGCCCAAGGTGGACGCCCCGCCTCCGGAGAAAGTGGATTTTGCCCTGTTGCCGGAATTCCAGGCCGGGGCGCCGGCCGACCTCAAATCCGCCCTCAGCGGCACCGAGAGCGTTTCGCTGGCCAAGCTGATCATCCAGGCCTCCAACCCCGAACTGTTCCAGTCGTCGCGGCCAGAATTGACCGACGGCTTCGAGCCGCTGATCGGTTCGATCGCCAAGGTGATCCTCGCCAATCAGGAATTGATCGGGAACGTAACGGTGATCGGCCATACGGACGGCGTTCCGCTGCAGAAGACCAATCCGCTGTCGACCAACCAGCGGCTGTCGGAGGCACGCGCCCAGACGATTGCCGACATGCTGGTCCAGAACGGGGTGCCGCAGGACCGCGTGCATTCCGAGGGCCGTGCGGCCACCGACCCGGTGGCCAGCGACAGCACGCGCGAGGGGCGAGCCTTGAATCGCCGCGTCGAGGTGCTCGTCGAAAAGAGGCTGTGAGATGTTCATACTGCGCTTCCTCTGGGCGGTTTTGACATCGCGCTGGCTGTGGACGCTGATCGGCATCACACTGCTTTCCCTGGTCATCTGGGTGTTCGGTCCGATCGTCAGGGTCGGTCCCTACGAGCCATTCACCTCCGAGAATGTGCGCATCGTCATCATCGCGCTGCTGGTCATCTTCTGGCTGATCTGGCTGATCGTCGCCCAGCGCCGGGCGATCCGCGCCAACCGCATGTTCGTCGCCGAGATCGCGGCGCCCGTGGCCGAAAAGCCGCTCAGCCCCGGCGAAGAGAACGTCGCCGCCGTGGGTGCCAAATTCGCCGAGGTGATGGCCGAACTGAAGCGCCGCAAGCTCGGCGGACGCAAATTCCTGCGCGAGATGCCGTGGTACGTGATCGTCGGGCCACCGGCCACCGGCAAGACCACGGCCTTGCGCCAGTCCGGACTGAATTTTCCGATCGACCTCACGGATGATCTGCAAGGGGTCGGCGGCACGCGCAACTGCGACTGGTTCTTTTCCGAGAACGCGGTCCTGATCGACACCGCCGGCCGCTATGTCCAGCAGGAGAGCCAGCCCGACGTCGATGCGGCCGAATGGCTGGGCTTTCTCGATCTTCTGAAGAAGCATCGCGGCCGCCGTGCGCTCAACGGCGTGATCGTCGCGCTGTCGATCGACGTGCTTTCGGAGGGCGACGAAGCCATCAAGGCGCATGGCCGCAAGATTCGCCGCCGGCTGGCCGAACTCAATGACCGGCTCGAAATCCGCCTTCCGGTCTATCTGATGCTGACCAAGGCCGATCTGATCAAGGGTTTCGAGGCTTTCTTCGGCGGCCTGTCGACCGCTTCGCGCGAACAGGTCTGGGGAACGACCTTCGCGCTGGATGCGCGCGTCGACGCCAAGACCATCGAACGGGAAATTTCAACGCTGGCGACGGAACTGGAGCGGCGGCTGGTGCCGCGGCTGGAAGACGAGGACAAGCTCGCCGCCCGCGCCGAGATCTTCAGGTTTCCAGCCCAGCTGTCCAGCCTGTCCGAGCCGATCCAGGTGCTGGTCGAGGCGATGTTCGGCGAAAGCCGGTACGAAGAGGCCGCCTGGCTGCGCGGCCTCTATCTGACTTCGGCGACGCAGGAAGGGGCGCCCATCGACCGGCTGACCGCGGCGCTGTCGTCGTCCTTCGGCCTGCCGCCACGGCGGGCCTTGCCCGCGCCAAGGGTCGAGAAACGCAGCTTCTTCCTGAAGAACCTGCTCACCGAAGTCATCTTCAAGGAAGCCGGTCTCGGCACGTTCGATCCGCTGGCGCAACGCCGGCGCGCCTGGATATGGCGCGGTGCCGCGGCCGCATGCGCGGCTGCGGCGTTGCTGGCCGGCGGCTTGTTCACCTGGTCCTATTTTGATAACCGCAACGCGATCACGGCTCAGGCAAGCCAGTTCGAAGCGCTGCAAACGCCGCTGACCTCCGCCGCCGCAAGCCCGGCATCGGTGCAACAGCCTGCCATCGACGGCGCGCTCGAAGCCATGGCCGCGGTCGCAAGCGCCCGGACGCCACCGCCGGGCGCGCCCCAGGATCTGTTAGGCCCATCCGCCTCGGCCGAAATGGTGCGGGCGCAGACCGACACCTACCACCACGCTTTGCGCAACGTGCTCGAGCCACGCATGGTCGCGCTGCTCGAGGCGACCATGTGGCGGCAGATCCGCGATCCGGATTTCATGCTCGGCGCGCTGAAGACCTACCGCATGATGACGGGCCTGTCGCAGATGGACCCCGATTTCGCCCAGAATTGGTGGGTGAACAGCCTGCCCGAATTCGCGGCCGCGGCACCATTTCCCACCGCCGATGCCGAAGAGCATCAGCTTGCCGCCATCCGCCGCATGGCGGTCGACGAAAGCTATGTCGCGCCCGACCAGGCGCTGGTCGCCGAAGCGCTGAAAACGGTGTGCACGATCTCGTTGCCGGCGCGGGCCTACAAGCAGTTGCTGGCCGATCCGGCTGTGGCCGGGCTCAAGGAGTGGATCCCGGCCAATTTCGCCGGCCCCAATGGCGGCAAGGTCTTTGCACGGCGTTCCGACAAGACGCTGCGCGTCGGCATTTCCGGAGCCTTCACCTATGCCGGCTTCCACGATGCCATTCTCGACCGCATCGACGATGTCGCCGCCCAGGCGGCCCTCGATCGTGCGGTCTTTGCCGGCGGCTGCTCGGAGAATTCCGAGACCTCCGTCTCGGCGCTATCCGAGGATATTCTGAAGCTTTACTATGACGACTACATCGCGCAATGGGACAGCTTCCTGCGCGATATGCGGCTTGCGCCATTGACCGATCTCAATGTCGCCAGTGAAAATCTGAAGGATCTCTCGAGCGCCGATTCAGCGCTGAAGCGGCTGCTGACGGCGGTTGTCCAAGAGACCGAACTGACGCGATCCGACGAGGCGCCCGCCGACGACAAGGCGGCAGCCAAGGGCGCTTCGAAACTGCTCGGCAAGCTTGGCAAACTCGGCAAGCTGGCGACATCAGGTGCGAAACTGCTTCCCCGCGCCGGGTCAGCCACGGAGGTGGACCTGACCGGCAACCTGGTGGCCGTACATTTCAAGCCGCTGAAGAGTACCATTGCCGAGGTCGACGGCCAGCCACCGGCGCTTGATGCCGCCGTTGTCGCGCTGACCGCGCTTTCGAATGTCCTGCAGACGGTCACCGCGAACCCCAATCCGCAGGATGCCATCAAGAAGCAGGGTGGCCTTGCCGAGCTGACGGGCGCGGTCGCCAGGCAGGCGCAGATCCTGCCCGACCCCATAAACGTCTGGCTCAGCGGAATTGCCGGGGACACCAGCAATTTGACGCAGAAGGCGGTCACTTCGGAGCTCAACGCAATCTGGCGCGCCGACATACTGCCTTTCTGCCAGGCAGCGCTGAACGACCGCTACCCATTCAGCCCCGACAGCGCGGTGGACGTCAATGTGCGTGATTTCGCCCGCCTGTTCGGACCGGCCGGGCTGATCGACGGTTTCATCAACGACCACCTCATCAACTATGTCGACACCACCAGCCAGCCATGGAAATGGCGGGCCGATTTCGGCCTCGATCCTTCGGCGCTGGCGGCGTTCGAGCAGGCCAGGCATATCCGCGACGATCTCTTTCCCGGTGGTACCGGACCGGTGATGAGCTTCACGCTCGAACCGAAGGACCTTTCTCCCAACGTTACGCGCGTGACGCTCAATCTCGATGGCCAGACGCTCGTCTATTTCAACAACGCGACGCGGCCGCAGCCGATGACATGGCCCGGCAAGGACGGCACCGGGGTCATCTCGCTCGCCTTCCAGCCGATCGACGGATCACCCGAAATCATGCTCAACGAAACCGGCAGCTGGGCCTGGCTGAGGATGCTGCGCGCCGGTCGTTTCGCCGCCACGTCGCTGTCCGATGTCTACAGCCTGCGCCTGGGCACGAAAGGCATGTGGGCCGATTTCGAGCTCAAGGCCGCCAGCGTCGAGAACCCCTACAATCTGGAAATGTTCAAGAAATTCTCATGTCCGCCGCAGATATGACCTTGCCCGGCTTCTACGGCAAAATACCGGCCACCGGCGATTTCGTGACGCGGCGGCTGTCGGGCGAATTTGTCCGCGGCTGGGACCGCTGGCTGGCGCAGCATATCGTTCCGCTGTTTGGCTCGGAATTCTGGCCAAGCACAACGGCGCTGCGCTTTCTGGCTGGCCCGTCTTCCTTCGGCGCATCGGCAGGCATCATCGTTCAAAGCGCGGACAGGGTCGGGAGGAAATTTCCTTTGAGCGTCGTCGCGCAGCTTGCCGAGGCTTCCGTTCAACTAGCCGACGCCGACGCGTGGTTCTCCGGGATCGAAGAGGCGGCCTTCGCCGCCCAGAACGGCGAGCTGACGCCAGACGAACTGGATGCCGCGCTGGCCGGACTGCCGGTGCCATCAGTCGAGCCGGGCGACGAGGTCATTGGCGACATGGTGATGTGGACAGCTCGTTCGGACATTTTCGACATCGATCCGCAATCGCCGCAAACGACGCTGGAACAGATCCTCACCGCCAGTTGGGAGACCAACTGATGCAGATCTGGAATCAGATGGGCTATCCGCACCAATTCACCATGGGCATGGACAAGGCTGGCCATGAGTGGATCGTCGTGGTTGTCAAAGGCACCTTTGATTTTCCGGCGACGCCGAGCGCACGGGTGCAGAAATCGGCCGAGCAGGTTCCATTGGTCATGGCCGACACACAGACCGGCGTGCCCGGCTACTCGGCCACGCTCTGGGAGACCGACTTCGCCTTCCGCAAACCGCGCTGCGATGTGATCGCCAATGGCTGCGCCTACGCGCCGGGCGGGCGCCCGGCCGAGCGCGTGCCGGTCGGCATCAAGGTTGGCAATTGGTCGAAACTGTTCGAGGTCGTCGGCCACCGGGAATGGCGCTCCATCGGCCCGGTTTTTACCGCCACAGCGCCGCAACCCTTCCTGAAGCTGCCCATCTCCTATGACGTCGCGTGGGGCGGTGTCGACAGGCTGGACCCGGAGGACAAGCTGCCGGCCAGCTACAAGTACAATCCGGTCGGAACCGGCTGGTCGCGCACCAGGAACCAGCGCCTGATCCCTGGCCTCCGTCTGCCGAACACCCAGGCGGTCGGCGAAGAGATCCGCTCGCCCTTCGGCGACTACAAGCCGATGAGTTTTGGCCCGATGGGTCGTGGTTGGCCTGGACGGATCGAATATGGCGGCACCTACGACCAGAACTGGATCGACAATGTCTTCCCGTTCCTGCCGGCGGATTTCGACGAGCGCTATTATCAGATGGCGCCCCCGGACCAGCAGATCGACCTGCCGCGCGGCGGCGAGGAGGTCACGCTTATCAACCTAACGCCGGAAGGCCGCGTTTCCTTTCGCCTGCCAATGACCGCCCTGCCAATGACCTTGTTCAAGGGGCGCGAAAAAGCTTACGAAACCAATGCGCTGCCCGACACGATCCTGTTCGACCCGGAACACCGCCGCTTCTCTCTCGTGTGGCGTATCTCTCAACGCCTAGACCGAACCATTCTCGATTTTGCCGACTGCTGGGTCGGCCCGCCGACACGCGGCATGGAACGCGCGCGGGCAACGGGCAAGGAGTATATCCGTACACACGCAGTGCCGTTCAAAGACGCTGAGACGGAGTCGGCATGAACCTCCACATCGTCTCGACTGGCATGGTGACGGCGGTCGGTCTCGACGCACCGTCTAGCTGTGCGGCGATGCGGGCAAGGCTGGATGGATTTCGGGAAACCCGCTTCCTCGGCCTCGACAGCAATTGGCTGATCGGCGCCCCGGTGCCGCTGCCCCGCCTGTGGATCGGTCAGAAGCGGATGGTGCGTCTTGCTGCAGGGGCGATGCTGGACGCGCTCGCCGCCGCACCGGGCGCGGAGGACGACCTGGTCCTCCTTCTTTGCCTCGCCGAAGACACCCGCCCCGGTCGTCCGGTGACCGATCCGGAAGCCTTCCTGCGTGACCTTGCCGCCATCGTCGACTTGCCAGTTCGCACCCGAACCCAAATGATCGCCCATGGGCGCCCGTCAGGTTTTGTGGCGCTCGATCGCGCCCGCAAATTGCTGACCGATGGCACGGCGGGCCATGTCCTGATCCTTGGTGTCGACAGCTACCTGACCATTGCGGGCATCACTCACTATCTAGACGCGCAGCGGTTGCTCGGCGCCGAGAACCCCAATGGGTTCATCCCCGGCGAAGCGGCGGCGGCTGTTCTGGTCGGCCGAAGTGGCGCGTTGCGCCTGACTGGGCTCGGCCTCGCCCGCGAACCAGCCTTCATCTATAACGGTCTCGGCGAAGAGGGTACGCACCTGCCTCTGCGCGGCGACGGGATGACGGCGGCCTACAAGGCGGCGATGGATGCGGCCAATGTCGATCTGGCGCATGTCGAATACCGGATCGGCGACCTTATCGGTGAGCAATTCTTCTTCAAGCAATCGACGCTCGCGAGCCTCCGCCTGGAACGCGGACGGACCGCGTTTCAGGACTTCTGGAGCCCAGGCGAGAACCTCGGCAATGTCGGCGCGGCGGTTGTGCCGGCGATGCTCGGCATGGCGCTGACCGCGGCGGTCAAAGGCTATGCCCCAGGCACCCCGGTACTGATAGAGGCGTCGGGCGACGACGGCGCTTGCGGGGCAGCAGTCCTGCACGATGTCCAGCCCTCCGTTGCGAGGAGGGCCGCCTGATGTCGGGCGTCTTCGCTAACGGGCTGGAAATATCCGGCAAGGCGGTGCAGGCGCAGACGATCGCCGCCATGCCCGACGTCTGCTTCACGCCGCCGGAAAATCCCGCGACGCCGCCCGGCGTGCCGGTCCCCTATCCGAGCTTCGGCATGGCTTCGGACACCGAAAGCGGCACAGGCACCGTTTTTATCGGCGGCGAGACTGTCAATATCAAGAACAAGTCCGACGAGTCGAAGACTTCCGGTACCGAGGCTGGGTGCGCAGCAAAGAAGGGCGTCATCACTTCGAAGAACACCGGCAAGAAATATTTCAATTCCTGGTCGAATGACGTGAAATTCGACGGCGAGCCAGTGATCCGGTTCAGCGACCTGGCGACGCACAACCACGCGTCGCCGATCGGGAATACAGGACCCTGGCCGGAAATCTGCAAGGCGAACCCGGCGGTCATGGTATGCGCCAAGATACTGAACAAGATCGGGATGCAGATCCACGTCCACGGCGAGTCGCCCTGTGAAAGTCCGGACGAGTCCGAGCACTATTTCGAAAACCAGATGATGCAGACCAAACGGAAGGATGGCACGAACTACAAGCCATGGAAGAATTACACCACAGCCGGCGCGCCGTGCGTTTGCATGCAATCCTGGCACGAGGACGATCATTCTAAGCCAGCAGGCGCAGATGGGCCGAAGAGGGGAACGCCGCACAACAAGAAGACCACCGCGATGCGGGATTTCCTGGAGAAGAACGATACTCCGACGCTGGGCACTGCGGTCGACAAGACAAAAGCAGCCTACCGCGCCCACGATCCACGGATAAAAAAGCTGAAGCCGAACGAGAAGCAGGATGAGGCGCTGGACTGTATGGAAACCATTCTGATGGCCTACCTGCAGGCGGTGGCTGAACCGGTTAAGGATCCAAAGGCACCGGGCGGAAAACGGCAGCCCACCAAGACCGAAATGAGGGCCACGAAACTCCGGGTCAATTCGTACTAGGGAGACAGAAGCATGGAAACGAGCAATCCGATCGACGAACTTTCGCCGGAAGAAATCCATATCGAGGCAATCGAGGGTTTTCATCTCGGCGGCACGCGGTATTCCGCCAGTTTCGAGCTGTCCGACCATGACGAAGAATACTTCCGGTCCTACCTGCTCGAGATCGACTTCGGCAAGACGCTGACGTTCACGATCCGCAAGCAGATCGAAAAAACGTTCATGTCGCATGCCAGCCTTGCCGTGGACCGTCACCTCGCGCTGCAGATCGGCGGAAAGATGCATGATCTGACGCCGGACGGCGACAGCATCACCAATCTGCCTGAAGGCGTCTTGCGACGGATCTACCATATCGATGGCGGTCCGCAATATGTAGTAGGCGATGAGGGCGTCTGCTACCTGCGCGACGGGGGCGCGTGGGAGTTGGTTCCACCGTTAAACGATTTGGCCTTGAGCGATATCCACGGCCCAAGCCCTGACCTGATTCACGCTTGCGGCGATGAAGGCACTGTGTTGCGCTTGCGAGGCCGCGCCTGGGAACAGATTGAACTGCCCGACCAGCGCTCTTTCACCACGCTTGAAGTCACCAATGAAGGACTAGTCCACCTCGGCGGCACGGATGGCCTCGCACTGGCGCTTCGCGACGGGGAACTGATCGAGCTTGCGGCGCCCGAGCGCGACTTTTTTTGCATCCGCAGCTTCAAGGGCCGCCGCTATTGGAGCGACGCCAATTGGGGCCTGAACATCCAGGACGGCGACAATGTCGTGCCTTTCCGCGAGCTTCGGCACGCCTTCGCCATGCATACTTCACCCGAAAAGTTGGTGGTAGCGGGCTGGAAGGAAATCTTCGTCTTCGACGGCACGGAATGGTCGGGATTTCAATTCGGCTATGACGGCAACATCTTCCTGAGCCGCCTCGACATGACCCGGTACGGCGGCTAGCGACCGCCTTGAAGCGTCTCAGCCAGATAGGCCCTGACCCTGACCAGGTCCAAATTGGCCACCCGGAGCCGTTCCGACCCCGGCGTTAGCATCCGCAGAACGAACAGTTCCCCCGCTTCGGGGTATTCCCCATACCGTTCCCTCGCGATACTCAAGCCATCGGGCCCTGCAACACGCAACCCGTCCAGGTGCGCCTCCAGCCGCTCGAGCAGGCGCGATAGGCGCAACGCGTCAAGTTCCGGGTTTTCCTCGGGGAAAAGCAGCGCGCGGTCGTAAACCGTCCACAGGAACGCCGCCTGTTCTGCATGCTGCCGCAAAATATCGGGAAGAACCGGCGCCGGCATCAGTTCAGATTCACCGAGCCGCCGCGGATGCGGTTTGTGGCAGTGGCATGGCTGACAACATATGTTCCACGAACGGTCAAATGGCCGTCTTTTTCCATAATGATAACCGATTTGCCGCAGCGCAACTCCAGTCGCTCGCTGGCAGTTATCTTCACTGTCTCGCCGTCACGGATGATATGAGTGTCTGTCGGCTTCCTAACTGGATCAACGATCCTGCCGACGATCAGCGGTTTTCGCAGATCGCCGTTCTCAAACAACAACGCGACTTCCGAACCGATCATCTCTGAAGACAATTCGGCCAGGCTGCGAGCAGGCAGGGCCGTTTCCTCAGGGTTGCCCGGAAACACCACCAGCGGGGCGCTGTCGTCGAAGCCGAGGAAAATGCCGATAACCACCCCATCAACCCGGTCCTTTATGTCAGCCATGTGAGCCTCAATTCTGATTTATCTTCGAGCCCTTCATCGTAATGTCGCTCGACGCTTTGACATCGATCTTGCCGGACCCCTTGATAGTAATATCCTTGCCTTCGATATTAATGGTGCCGTCCTTCTTCATCGAGATCGCCGCCGAGCCGCACTTGATCACAATTGAGTCGCCAGCCTCGATCAACAAATCCTTGCCAATCTTGATGGCGCCATCTTCGCCGACCTCTAGCAAGCTGCCTTTTGCGATCTTAAGTGCGCGGGAGCCGCCGACCTCTGTCGCATCATCTTCGGCAATCTTAGCGCTGCGGCCCTTCCCGATCTCCGAAGTCTGCGCCCCGCCGACAGCGAAACTCTGATCTGCGCCGACATTGACGGACTGCGCCGCCGCAATGTTCCAGCTGTCCGCTGCCCCAATATCGTGACTTTGCGCCGCGCCAACCGTGACCGACCGTGTCGCGCCGATGGTGTTTGTCTGCGGCCCGCCAACGCTTCGTGTCTCGGAGGCCCCGACCGTATCGATGCGAGCCGCGCCAACAGTCACTGTCTGGACAATCCCCACCGTCTGCGAGTGGTTGGAGCCGATCGTCTCCGTCGAGTTCGAACCGATGCTGATCGTCTCATTCGCCCCCACCGTCAGCGAGCGGTTCTTGCCCACCGTCTCGGTATCGTTCGAGCCGATATTCGTGGTCTGGTCGACGCCGACCTTGACCGTCTTGTTGTTGCCGACGTCCTCGTCGAGGTTGTGGCCGACGGAATGCTTGGCGTCGTGGTCGATGCGGTCGGACTGGTCGTGCTGGACGAGCTTGGTGCGGTCGTGCTTGATCAGAAGGTTGTGGTCCTTCTGCGCCTGGAAGTTGACCAACTCGGAGCCGGCCTTGTCCTCGAACATCAGCTCGTTGTAACCGCCGCCGCCTTTCGAGGAATTGGATTTCCAGCCCGATTGCGTTGCGTTGCCCGGCAAGCCGTAGGGCGGCATCTGCGAGGCGTTGTAGACCCTGCCGGTGATGATCGGCAGATCGGGATCGCCTTCGAGGAAGTCGACGATCACCTCCTGGCCGATACGCGGTATCTGGACGAAACCCCAGCCGCTGCCGGCCCAGGTCTGCGAGACACGGACGAAGCAGGAACTGTTTTCGTTCTTCTTGCCCAGGCGGTCCCAGTGGAACTGCACTTTCACCCGAGCGTATTTGTCGGTGAATATCTCTTCGCCCGAAGGGCCGACCACCGTCGCCGTCTGCGGGCCGCGCATGATCGGCCGCGCCGTGATCCGCGGAGCACGATAGGGCAAGGCTGTCGGCGCGACGCCCAGCACGACCTTGAAATTCTCGCTGTGGGCTTCGTTCTGGGTTCTGTAGCCCGGATCGAACAGCCTGTATTCGGCGCTAACAACCAGGTACTCCTGGTTCTGGTCGTCGCGCGGAAAGCTTTCCAGCTTGAAAGTACAGCCCGAATGGAGGCCGCGAACGGTGCCGACGGCCGTGATGCGCTGGTGCACGGCCTGGAGTTCCTCGCGCCGGATGCCGGCCAGGGTGTCGCCGCGCCCCACATCGAGATGGGCGCCGGGCTGGCGATAATTCTCGCCGGAGGCTTCCTTGTGGCTGAACGGCTGGGCGGACTTCGCCATCAGGTCGGCGCCGGGCTTCTTGAAATCATAGTCGGTATGGGCATAGGCCCCCGGCCGTACCGAACTCCCTGGAATCCATTCGGTGATGTATTCAACATCGCGCCGCGAAGCGTGTCCCTCGAAGTTATAAGGTATCTTCTCGTAACCCGGCGCCGGCTTCAGCTTGCTCATCGCATCGCACAGCACGAGCGTGTGCTTGCCCTCGTCATGCTCGAAGAAATAGAAGATGCCTTCGTGCTCGAGCAGGCGCTGTACGAAATCCAGATCGCTCTCGTCGAACTGCACGCAGTATTCGCGCGAAGGGTACGACCCTTGCAGTCGCTTCTCGAATTTCGCCGTACCGTATTTCGAGAAGATCTTCTCGACGATCTCGACAGCGGTCATGTTCTGAAAGATGCGGCAATCAGTGGTGTTGCCGAGGAACCAGAGCCACGGCCTGACGACCGCTTCGTAGTAGGCCAGGCGGTCTTCGATGCGGGTCAGGCGAAATTCCGACACCAGGCCGCTGAACCACCGTTTCGGGTCGGATTCACCTTCGACCGAAACCATACCCCCCAGCATCTTCAGCGGATCGATGTCGGAGCTGGGGCCGACAAACCCGACGGTATAGGCAAAGCAACGGCTGATCTCGTCGCGGCCGACAAGATGCGTGAAGGTCAGCTCGGCGCCGACCGGTGTCTGCACAACCGTGGCACGTTCGTTCGGCATGGGTCGTGCCCCTCCTGGACGCGGCCGCCGACGCGGTGGGTTTGAAGTTCCCGCCATCTACCCAGGAACTTTTCAGGCCCGCCGCATCAGGCCATGTTGAGCCTACCACATGTTGTCGCGCCGGCCAAAGAGGAGGCACGGCGGAAAAACCTTACCATGTCGACGCATCGCCTCGAAACGCTGCTGTCCTGTTGGATGTGCAAACTGCTAGAATGTGGAGTATCGGTCAGTGCTCGACGGCGACCCTGGATGTACATCAGTTTGCAAATCAACAATGTCGACGCCTTGCCTGCGGGCATCCCGACCGGCTACGCGGCGCGGGATCGCAGCTTCGAAATCGGGCGCGATGCTTGCGACTGGACCTTGTCGGACCCCGACAAGTTCATCTCCGGCCGGCATTGCGAGGTCCGCTACGAGGCAGGCGCGTTCTGGCTGCATGACGTCTCGCGCAACGGAACCTACATCAACGGATCAAACCAGCGCATGATCGGCCCGCATCGGATGGCCAACGGCGACCGGATGCTGATTGGCCGCTATGTCATCTTCGTGTCGATCGACGAGGAGCGCGCCGCGACCGGTCATCCCAGCCACGGTTCGACGCAGCGCGAAATGCCGGTCGCGGAAGGTCGGCCGCTGGAATTCGGACAGGGGCCATTCTTCGATGCCACGGAGCAACGGTCCGGGCAGCGGGTTCCACCATCGACGTTCCCATCGCAACCGCCTTTGCCCTCGACCAGGGACGAAGTGCTGCGGGAAATCGCGATCGGAGCCGGCATCTCGCCGGAATTGCTGCAATCGCGCGACCCGCATGAAGTTGCCGCCGAAATCGGCGCTGTGCTGAGGACGGTCGTGGAGGAACTCGCCGTGCTGCTGAAGGCGCGCGCGGCCGCCAAAATGCTGGCCAAGAGCACGCAGCGAACGATGATCAGCGCCGCCGACAACAATCCGCTGAAGTTCGTTCCGGGAACCGACGACATCCTCGAAATCATGTTCGCACGGCGCCGGGCCGGCTATCTCGATGCCAGGCGCAGCATCGAGGATGCGTTCCGCGATCTCAAGACGCACGAATTCGCCACCTATGCCGCCATGCAGGCGGCGCTGTCGCGGCTGCTCGACGACCTGTCCCCCGAAGCGATCGGAAGAAAGCTCCCGCCGACGTCATTCTCGTCGAAGAAGAGCCAGGCCTGGGACGCTTCCGTCGCGACGTGGCGAACCATGGAGGAAGCGCACGAGAACGGCATGCTGGACATATTCCTGGCCTATTTCAGCGAAGCCTATGCCAAGGCCGACAAGCAGAAAACGGACGATCGGCGATGAGCTCGAAGGACGATCCTTCCACTCCGGCGGGCAAGACCGTTATTCGCGCCACGCCACGACGTGAGCGAAAACCAGCGCCGGCCCCTGAGGTACCCGTCGCGGATGGCGGCTCGCGGACCGTGTTCGATCCCGGCATCGGTCGGCATACACCGCCGGGCTGGACATCCGGGACGGTGATTTATCAGGCTTCCGTGCCGGCAGGAGGCGGCGCTTCCGCGACAACACCCACGCCGGCCCTGCGGCAGGAGGCCCTGTTCAATCTCACCGACAATGTCCGCTATTGCGCGGAAAACCCGATCCTTGCGGCGGCGGCACCGTTGCTGATGCTGTTCGGCCAGTTCAGGCTTGTCCCCGTCGAGAGACAGGCGGACCCATTGGCCGAACATGTCGCCGAGGCGATCGATAAATTCGACAGGGTACTGGAGAAATCATGCGCTGCCGAGGAGGATGCGCGGATCGCGAAATTTGTCCTTTGCGAAACCGCCGACGATCTCATCGGCAACCTGCCCTGGCCGCGCAAAGACGCCTGGGCGCAGCACAGCATGCTGTCGCAGTTCTTCCACGTCGAGCCCAACGGCACGGGCTTTTTCGAAGCGCTGAACAAAATCCTGGCCAGCCCGGAGGCGCATTACGACCTGCTCGAACTCATGCATGTCTGCCTGTCGCTCGGGTATGAGGGCCAGTATCGAGGCCTGATACGCGACGACACCAGTCTCGAGCGCGTTCGACGAGACGTCTATGAAACGCTTCGCTATTTCAGACCCCGCGCGGCCGAAGACATCTCGCCCCGCTGGCAGGGCCTGGCGGCGACGGTGGCTCAATCGTCGACACGGCTTCCGCTCTGGGTCGTTGCGGCAGCGGCGTCGGCACTGCTGACAGCGGCGTTCTTCGCGTTGCGGATCTTCATCACCAATGAAGGCGACGCCGCCGCTGGTGAATTGCTGGCACTCAACCCTTCGACGCCGATCGCCATCGAGCGCGCCAGCGTGGCGCCGTTGGCGGAGCCGGTGAAAGTTGCCCCACCCCAAGCTACAACCACGCAGATCGATCGCATCCGTTCGGCGTTGGCCAAGGACGTCGAAGGCGGCGGGCTGGCCATCAGCACGAAGGGCAACTTCATCGTCGTGGAAATCAACAATCTTCTGCTGTTCCAGTCCGGCAAAGCCGACGCCAAACCAGAATTCCAGCCCATTGCCGCTGACATCGCAGCGGCGCTGGAAGCCGAGCGCGGACCAATCAGGATCGTGGGGCATACGGACAATGTGAAGCCGCGAAAATCGAGCCCGTTCAAGTCCAACTTCGATCTTTCCGTCGCCCGGGCGAAGGCCGTCGAAACAATGATGGCGGCGAAGTTCAGCGATCCTTCGCGGCTGACGGTGGACGGCAAGGGCGAGGACGAGCCGATCGCCGACAATGCGACGGCGGAAGGCCGCGCCAAGAACCGCCGTGTCGATGTGATGATCGCCCGGGAGGAAACATTGTGAGCAGGGCCGAGTGGAAGCGCCGATGACGCGTTGGCTGCTGCGGATATTCAGCATGATCGCGCTGGCCGGTTTTTCGGCGGCAGTGTGGTTTGCCGGACCTCTGATCCGTTTCGCCGATAGCCGTCCGCTCGGGCCTGCCTGGCTGCGTGCCGCAATCATCTGCGTGATCGTGGCCGCCGTGGCGCTCTTCTACGGATTGCGTTTCTGGCGGATGCACAAGGCGCAGCAGGCGCTGGAGACCGCCGTCGCCCGCAACGACGACAGGAATGAGGACTCGCAGGTGCTCGAGGCGCGCATGAACGAGGCGATCGCCGCGCTCAAACGGTCGAGCGGCAAACGCAACTTCCTCTATGAGATTCCCTGGTACATCATCATCGGTCCGCCCGGCGCGGGTAAGACGACAGCACTGGTCAATTCGGGCCTGAATTTTCCGCTGGCCGGTTCGGGCGATGCCCAGCCAGTCGCCGGCGTCGGCGGAACGCGCGCCTGCGACTGGTGGTTTACCGACCAGGCCGTGATGATCGACACCGCCGGACGCTACACGACGCAGGATTCCAATGCCGAGAGCGACAAGAAGAGCTGGCTCGCCTTCCTGTCGCTGCTCAAGACATACCGCACACGCCAACCGATAAACGGCGTCATCCTGGCCATCAGCCTTGCCGATCTCATCGGGCTCGACGATCAGCAGCTTGACGCTCATGTCGTCGATATCCGCAGTCGCCTGCGGGAAATCCACGAGACGCTGAAAATCCAGTTTCCGGTGTATCTGCTCTTCACCAAGGCCGATCTTGTTTCCGGGTTCATGGACTATTTCGGCGCTTTCGACGAGCCGCGCCGGCGCAAGGTCTGGGGCGCGACATTCCAGACCAGCGATCGCACCAAGAACATGGCGGCCGAGGCTCCGGCCGAATTCGATGCGCTGGCAAGACGCCTGGTCGAGGAGTTGCCCGACCGGCTTCAGGAAGAGGCCGACCCGGCCGCGCGCATATCCGTCTTTGGCTTTCCGGCGCAGTTTAGCGCGTTGAGGGGCCGCGTTGCGCATTTTATCGCCGGCCTGTTCGATCCAGCCCGCAGCCAGGTGAATGTCAGCCTGCGCGGACTCTATTTCTCCTCAGGCACGCAAGAGGGAACCCCAATAGATCAGGTGTTGGGTGCGATCGGCCGAAGCTTCGGCGGCAATTCCCGGGCCCATATGTCCCGAACCGGCAAAAGCTTCTTCTTGCATGATCTGCTGACGGGCGTCATTTTTGCCGAATCCGGATGGGTCTCCTACGACAAATCGGCTGTAAGACGTGCGGCGATCGCCAGATTTGCAGGACTTTGCGCCATCGCGTTGATCGCGGCGGCGGCCCTTGGCACCCTGGCCCTGAGCTTCACGGCCAACAGGTCGCTGATAGCCTCCACCACGCAGGCCATGGGCCAGTATCGAACGACGGCGGACGCGCTGCTCGGGAGTACCGAGGTCACCGATGTCGACCTCGAAAACGTCATTGGCCCACTTGACCAGTTGCGCGATCTGCCGGCCGGATTCGAGACCGGCGGCGTGCCGACACCAATCGAGGAGACGTTCGGCCTCAGCCAGCGGGAGAGACTGCTTTCGGCGTCCAAGGCGGCTTACCGGCAGGCGCTGGAACGGATGTTGCGATCGCGCCTGCTGATCCAGGCCGAGCGGACCATCCAGGCCAAGATGGCCGATCCCGGCGCGCTCTACGAGCCGTTGAAAATCTACCTGATGCTCGGCGGCAAGGCGCCGAAGGTCGACGACGCGTTGATCGTTTCCTGGATGAAGCAGGATTGGGAACAAAACCGCTATCCAGGCGAAAACAACCGCGCAGGACGCGAGCAGCTCGAAAAGCACCTGCGCGCCATGCTTGCCCTGGACGATGCCTATGATCCGGTTTTCGAACTGAACCAGCCGCTGATCCAAGCCGCCCAGCGGACGCTTGGGCGGATGAGCCTTGCCGATCGCGCCTCCGCATCGATCAAGTCGGCGGTCTATGCGGCAGCGCTGGAGGATTTTTCCGTGTCCGTGAAAGGCGGACCGGAAGCGCAACTGTTGTTCGAGCGTGTCGATGGTGGCGACCTGTCGGGCCTTCGTGTTCCCGGCCTTTATACCTGGGCCGGCTTCAACCATTTCTATCTCGGACAGCTGTCTCGCATTGCGCAGACGCTCGTCGACGACCAGTGGGTAGTTGGCGGCGGCGGCGAGCAGGGCGGCATCGATCAGGAGTTGCCGAAGCTCGGCCCCGAACTTCTCGACCGCTATGGGAAAGAATTCGCTCCGGCTTGGAACAGCGTTCTCGACGCGTTGAAATTCAAGCCGATGCTGAAGGACAAGCCGCACTATATCGCGCTTTCCGCCGTCGCCTCGCCGACCTCTCCGATCGAACAGCTGTTTAGCGCGATCGCCGACGAAACAGCCCTGACGCAAAACGCTGCGTCCAGCAAGGACTCAGGCACCGGGGTTGAAGGAGGCCCGGCTCAAGGCCAGTCACCCGACGCCGCGAGCATGGCCAAGGGCCTGGCTCGCATCGGCATTCAAATCGCCACCGGGAAATCGCAAAGCCGTGCGGGCACAGGGACAGCAGCAGCGCAAAACCAGAATCCCGGGGCCAACATCGAAGCGCAGTTCAGATCATTCCGGGCCTTGGTGGGCGGTCCTGCCGGACATCGCCCGATCGATGCCTTGACCCAGAATTTTCGCGATATCTACCAGAGCCTGCAAATGGCGACCGACGTGCCTTCGCAGACGGAACGGGTCAATGCCAATCTGCAGCTGCAGATAGCCACCCTTCGGGCCAACGTCTCGCGTCTGCCGAAGCAGCTCGCCAGAATGGTCAATGCGACGGCGGACGAGTTCGAAGGCAACGTCACGGAAACCTCGGTGGCGAATTTGAACCAGATGCTCGACCAGGCGGTCACGGCTCCTTGCGAAGCGGCGGTCAACGGCCGTTATCCTTTCGCCGGCACTAGTGCCGAGGACATGGCGATGGCGGATTTCGCGAGACTGTTCGCACCGGGCGGACTGATGGATCGGTTCTTCGCGCAGAACCTCGCGTCGCTGATCGACATGACCGGCCAGGACTGGAGCTGGAAGCAGGATGCGCGCTTCGGGCGCGACCTGTCGAAATCGACACTGAAAGACTTCCAGCTCGCGGCCGAAATCCGCAGCGCCTTTTTTCCCCAGGGCGGTTCGACGCCTTCGGTGAGCATTACCTTCACGCCGTTCTCATTGCATGGCGATGCCGATGCGGCGATACTCGATGTGGATGGCCAGACCGTCCAGAGCAACCAGGCAGGCAACGCACCAAGCATCGTGACCTGGCCGAGCGGAGCGACCTCCGGATCCGCCAGTCTGAGCCTGACGCCGGAGATGCCAGGCCGCGAATCCACCATCAAGTTCGAAGGGCCGTGGGCGCTGAAGCGGCTCATGGACAAGGCTGCCATCACCGGCACCGACGGCAATGTCGAAGCGCGCTTCGTGATCGGTGGGCGCGACGTCGCCTATACGATCCAGACGGGTTCCGGTCCCAGCCCCTTCCTGCTTCCGGCATTGTCCGGTTTCAGTTGTCCGAAGGCGTTTTGAGATGGGCTTCGAGCTTCCCCTAGCGGTGGCGCCAGGCGTGGGCCTCAGCCGCCCGGACCTTAATTTCGATACTCTAATGGTCGAGCCTGTGGCAGACTGCCGTGAGCCGGCGCCCGGGAGTGCGCCGCAGAGGACGCTTGAGAAGCGTTTGGTGGCAAATTGAACGATGTCGCCCTTCCCTTTGACAGCTTCGGCGTGAGCCACAGAGGCTGTGTCCGCGAGGTCAACGAAGACAATTACCTGCTCGAGCCACGAACCGGGCTTTGGGTGGTGGCCGACGGAATGGGGGGGCATGATGCCGGAGAGGTCGCCTCTGCCAGCATTGTCGACCATCTGGCCACGATCGGCATCGCAAGCTCTGCTCCGGATCTGCGGGCGCGCTTCGAGGACAGGCTGAGCCGGGCCAATGCCGAAATCCGCAGGATATCGGAATCTCGCGGCATCACCATCGGCTCCACGGTCGCCGCACTGTTGGCGATGGATGGGCGATTTGCCTGCCTGTGGGCTGGCGACAGCCGGGTCTACCTGATCCGGAATGCCTCGATCTCGCAGATTTCGAAAGACCACACCGAAGTGCAGGAACTGCTGGATCGAGGCATGATCAGCGCGGCCGAGGCGCTCACCTGGCCACGCCGCAATGTCATCACGCATGCGGTCGGCGTCAGCGACGAATTCGTCATCGACTTCCAGCAAGGCGAGCTGATGCCGGGTGACATTTTCGTCTTGAGCACCGATGGGCTGACTGCGCATGTCACCGATGCCGAAATCGAGGCGGCGGTGATGTCGGCAACGCCTCAGGCGGCCTGTGAAAATCTTTTGGAGACGGTGCTGGCACGAGGCGGAACGGACAATGTCACCATCGTGCTGGTGAAGATCGGAAACGGGCGCAATGGACAATCGCCCCACCCTGATCTGTCCAGGGCGGAGGGCCGAGGCTGATGAGCGCCGACGACAAGACGCGAATATCGCCGCAAGTGGCCAACACCGCGGTCGGCACGCAGCTCAGCGGCATCTACGAGCTCGACGAGCGGATCGCGTTCGGCGGCATGGGTGAGGTCTACCGTGGCCACAACATCCAGACCGGAGACCATGTCGCGATCAAGATCGTGCTGCCCGAATTTGCCCGCGACCAGACGATCCTGTCCCTGTTCCGCAAGGAAGCCTCGATCCTCAACCATTTGTCCCATGACGCGGTCGTGCGCTACCACGTGTTCACCATCGATCCCGGGATCGGCCGTCCCTATCTCGCCATGGAATTCGTCGACGGCGAGTCGCTGTTCGACATCATGCGACGTGGCCCGATGCCGGCGGAAGCGGTGCGCAGGCTCTGCCATCGCCTGGCATCCGGCCTGAGTGCCGTGCATCAGGCGGGCGCGATCCATCGCGACCTCTCGCCCGACAACATCATCCTGCCGGGAGGCCGGGTCGACCGCGCAAAGATCATCGATTTCGGCATCGCACGATCGGCGACCGTGGGCGGGGAGACGCTGATCGGCGGAAAGTTCGCGGGCAAATACAACTACGTTTCACCCGAACAGCTCGGACTGTACAGCGGCGACGTCAGTGAACAGTCCGATATCTACAGCCTTGGGCTGGTGTTGGCCGCCGCCCTGCGCGGCAAGCCGATCGACATGAGCGGATCACAGTTCGAGATCATCGAAAAGCGCCGGACGGTGCCTGATCTGTCCGACATCGACGACGATTTTCGTGACATTGTCGAAGCCATGCTGCAACCGGATCCGCGAGACCGGCCAGCCAGCATGGCGGATATCGCCAGGATGACGCGCGACGAAGAGGAAGGAACAACGCCGCCGACGTCGATCACCCCCCGCGACCGGCCGGGTTTGCCGCGAGCCGGGCACACCCTTGTCCCGGATCCCAGGGCCCAGCCCCAGCCCTCCAATGTCGCGGGACACGGCGCGCCGCCGGCAACCGGCCCCGGCGAACAACGCTTCGTCCCGCATGTCCGACCCGCGCATCTGTCCGAACCGCTGCCTCAGGCCCGCCCCGGCCCGCCGCCCACGGCCACCCGTAATGTCCCCGGAAAACCCGCAAAGACCCGAACCATCGCGATTGCTGCCTTGGCGACGCTGGCTGTCGCCTCGGGCGCGGGCCTGTATTTGAGCGGCTTGATGACGCCTGCGACGCCGACTGCCGGCAAGACATCGCTTTCCGCGCCCGAGCCATCGAAGCCGGTAGTGGAGAAATCAAATCCGGTCTCAACGGACAAAGTCGCGAGCGCCTCCGAGCCGGCAAAACCAGTTCCGCCCGTGCAGCCGGAGCCCAGCGTCCCGCCGGCTGAAGAACAGCCAGATGCCACGGCGGTTCAAAAGCCGCCGGCGGCCAAGCCTGCCGAACCGCAGGCCGAGGAACCGCCGAAGCCGCCAGCAACGGCAGCGCAGCCGCAAACAGAGGCGAGCGCGCCACCGGCCAGAAGCCAGCCGGATGTCAAGACCGTGCAGACACCGGAGCCGGCGAAACCCATCCTTCCACCGCAAACCGTGGAACCGCTGAAGCCATCGACAACGGCCACTCAGTCGTCTGAAAAAACATCGCCGGCACCCCAGCCGAATGCGATGGCCAGCAACAGTCAAATGTCGGCTTCGCCGCCCGACGCGGGCGCTCCGACCACGCCAGCCGAGAAGGTCTCGACGCCGCCGGCCCAGCCGAAGACTGTGGAGAGCCAAAAGCCCGAGCCTCGGATCAGCCCGCCGGCGGCGCCCAAGGCGACCCCGCCGGCGCCCAAACCCACTGCCAGCCCGACGAATGCCGCCAGTGCCGAGGGCCAAAACGCCTCGTCAGCGCCGGCGAAGCAGCCGGACCAACCCGTCGTAGCCTTGAACGTGCCCAAACCAGCGATCCCACCGGTCGTCGACGACGTCGCGCAACGTGTCTCCTGGGTTCGCGACTTCGGCGGCGGCGATTGTTTCTATGCGACCATGACGTCGGCGACCGACACGGCCGCCGCGATCGAAGGGTTTGGCACAGCGGTCCAGCCATTCGAACGGATGCTCGGCGATTTCCAGGCAAAATTCCATGTCGAGCCGGACATCAGCGTCCGCCTCATCGAGCCGAGCCAATGCGAAGTCACCAACTTCCTGCGCTTTCTGGGGCAGAGCGCGGCCGACAAGCCACAGCTTGTTCTCGACCGGACATCGGTGCCGAACGGCACGCCGATCAGCGGCACGCTGGTGACGCGTGGCGGGCTCATGTCCAGCGTGCTGCTGATCGATCACAAAGGCATGGTGTTCAATCTCGACGACCGCATCGTCGTACAACCCAACAAGGCCACCTTCAGCATTCCGATTGGCCTCGGCGCCGCCGACAAGGCCGCCGGAAAGGCGGTGCCGCAGCTCATCATGGTGATCACGGGTCCTCAGGATATTCAGTCGGCCGCCTTCTCGACGCCAACGCCTGCCTCAGTGCTGCTGCCCAAAATTCTCGAAGAAATCGAGACCGACGGCTCTCAATTTTCAGCCACCGCCAAGTATTTCCGGCTCGGCGGATAGCATGGGCGCCCGATGGAACTCCGCTGTGCATGTTTGCCCCACTCGTCCGCAGACCTGCCTATCGAGCAGCGTGGTCCGGCTCGAGCCCTGCTTACCCTGACGGGCCGTATGAAGCTTGCGGTCATGGCGGGAGCGGCAGTGCTGTCCGTACTGTCGTGCGGCCAAGCGCGCGCCGAATTCACGGTCTGCAACCAGACGCTCGACGTCGTCAACCTGGCCGTCGGCCAGAAGGTCGACAATGCGGACCAGACCGATGGCTGGTGGACAATCGGCGCAAATCAATGCGTGAACGTCATCCGCGAGGAACTGACGAACCGCTACATCTACATCTATGCGACGGACGTGTTTGGCCATGCGATCCTGACAGGCGCGACCGAGATGTGCATCGAGCGGCGGCGTTTTTCGATCCGCGGCATCGACGAGTGCTGGCAGCGTGGCCATATCGCGGCGCAATTCCTCGAAGTCGATACGCTTGAACAGGTGCGGTGGACCTTCTTCCTGACCGGAAGCAACCCGTGACGCACAGCATCGACACGAGCTTCAAGCAGAAGAAGCAGGCGCGCGCCGCGCTGCGCCGGCGAACGCTTTGGCGCAGGCTCATTGCCGGTTTCGCTTTCATGGTCCTGCTTTCCATCGCCGCGGGCTTCTACCTCACCGCGGACTATTGGTCGTTCGGTGACGAAGACCAGGACTTGCACGCGGTCGAAGGCGCGGACGATATGCCGGCCGATGCATCCGTCTATGTGCCTGCCATTATCGACCTGGCGGGGGATCCGATGTGGATCACGCTTGCCCCCGATGCGGACACGGCAAGCAAGGGCCATTCGGTAGCGCGCCCGGCCGAGCTCGACAGTTCCGGCGCCTCGCCGCAGATCGAGATTCTCTCCGACGTAATGCTGAGTGCCAGCGAAAAGTTCATGACGACGATCCCGTCGACGCAGGAGGACTTCGCGTTCTTCCAGGCACAGCGGCGGACCGCTCCGACTTCCGCGGCTGCCGTACCCAACGAGCAGGCCTCTCCGCCTGCCCCGGCGGCGGCACCGGACGACCAGCAGGGCGACTTGAATAATGACCTTCAGGCGGCGCCCGATGCGAGCGAGGGTCCGGCCGGTTCGGCGCCGAAGCCGGATGCCGACGACCCGGAGGCCGGCTGGGGGGAGACCATCGATCAGGGCGAGGCAGCGCTGCCCACCTTCAAGAAAACCCAGATCGAGAACAATACGACCGTCGCAACCGTGACCAGCGAGTACCAGCGCTTCGAGGCGACCGGGGACACTTTCGTCAAGATCCTCAACGACCGCAGCCTGGAGAGCGTCGCCGTCGACGCGCATTTCTCGGCCGATGACGCCAAGCTTGCGAGCGAGGCGCTCAAGAGCCTGTTCAACCTCGACGGCCTGGAGCCGGGTTATGTCGTTGCCATGCGCGGATTCCGGCCGAACCGCGAGACGACGACGATGTCGCTCATGCAGGTTTCGATTTACGCCAAGAATGTCTTTGTCGGCACGCTGACGCGCAATACAGCGGGCGCCTTCGTGTCAGGCGTCGACCCTTGGGTGCGCGAGGATCTGTTCAACTATTCCGGTGCCGATCAAGGAGGGCTCAAACGGCAATACCGGCTGCTCGACGCGATTTATTCGACGGCTGCGCGTAACAAGGTTCCGACCGGCGTCATTGGCGAGGCGATCATGTACCTGTCGCGAGGACAGGACCTCGACGCTTTCGCCAGCGAGGACCAGCGCCTGGTGCTGATCTACTCACAGACGCCGCGCGGCAAGGACGAGACATCCGGGCGGGTGCTTTATGTCGGCGTCCAGGGCGGTGAAAAGACCATCGACTGTTTCGTCTTCCAGCAGAGCGACGGCCAGTTCGCCTGCGTCACCGGCAATGACGAGGTGCACTCGCTGACAGCAGCCAACGGCATGGTCACGCCGGTGAACGGGGTCATGACCTCGACCTTCGGCCCGCGCAAGCACCCGATCCTCGGCGTCGTCCGTATCCACAAGGGCGTCGATTGGGCAGCCCCTGTCGGCACGCCGATCATGGCGGCTTTCGACGGCGAAATCAGCTTCCAGGGCGATGGCGGCAGCTATGGCAATCTGGTGAAGATTTCGCATGCGAACGGGCGCGAGACGCGCTACGCGCATATGCAAAAATTCGCCATTGCGAGCGGCGTCGGCACCAAGGTGAAGGCCGGCGACGTCATCGGCTATATCGGCACCACCGGGCTTTCGACCGGCCCGCACCTGCATTTCGAACTCTACCAGAACGGCGAGGCGATCGATCCGTTGGGGACCGTCACCACGGTCGCCACCTATGATACCGGCAATTCCGGTAATTCCGGCGATGTTGCCGTCGAAACGCTCACCGAACGTATCGTTCATGTCGAAAGCGGTGGCAGTGCTCGCGCCAAGAACCCGAATTCTTCGGCGACCGGCGCCGGCCAGTTCATAACCAAGACCTGGATCCGGATGATGAATACCTATCGCCCGGACCTTGCACGATCACTGTCGACCGCCGACCTGCTGGCTCTGCGCTACGACGCCACCATTTCGCGTGAGATGGTGCGCAATCTGGCGCGCGAAGGCGAGGCCTATCTGCGGGCGCGCGGTCACCAGATCACAGCCGGCCGGCTCTATCTCTGTCATTTCCTGGGAATGGAAGGCGCGCATCAGGTGCTGGCGGCGCCAGGGTCGGCGCAACTGAGCGCCGTGCTGGGGTCGGCCGTCATCCAGGCCAACCCGTTTCTCACCGGCAAGACAGCCAGCTACGTGGTAGACTGGGCCGAAAGGAAGATGGGCCAGAAGCTGAGCCGTGTGGCCACCGACGCCAGCCCACCGGTGACGACCACGGAGATCCGCCAGACATCGCCGGAGTTCGAAAAATACAAGCAGGCCGTTACCGCCCTCGTCAGCTCGATTCAGAATACGCTTTGACCCTGCCCGGCACGGCATCCGTCGCCCGGGCATTTGGCGTCACCATTTTTCAGGCCTTTGTGAACCAAAACCGCGATCGGGACCACATATGCCCAGGAGCCGTTTTTGGCACAAGCGACCCAGTCGCCGACGAAACATGGCATCCGCAGACATCGACAGTGCAATCTGATGGTAGAGGGCTGGTCCATGAAAGCGGTCGCGGTCTTTCTGAGCGGAGTTGTCCTGGTTTTCCTTGTCGGCTTCGGCGCCGAAGCCGCCGAGCCCGACGCCAAACGCGTCGCTCTGGTGATCGGCAACAGCAACTATGTCCATGCGGTTACCTTGCCGAACCCCGCCAACGATGCCCGCCTCATCGCATCGACGCTGCGCAATGCCGGCTTCGAAGTGATCGAAGGCGTCGATCAGGACAATGCAGGCATGCACGGCCTCATCAGCCGATTTACCGAGCAAGCCTATGACGCCGATCTCGCGGTCATCTTCTATGCCGGTCACGGCATGCAGGTCGACGGCAAGAATTACCTGATCCCGGTCGACGCCGATTTGACGTCGCCGGCCTAAAGCGCGTCGCTCTGAAACGGATTCAGGCGACGCACTTTAAGTCTTTGTTTTGATGCATGTCGTTATCCCAAGACCGCTGCACACTTCTGGGCGACATGCATTATCTCAAGACCCGGACCATTCAGATCGACGATTTCATGGCTGCGCTGCCGCCCGACCCGGCGATCGGCGTCATCATCCTCGATGCCTGCGGCGACAATCCGCTGGCGAGGACGCTGGCGGCCTCACTGCCGAAAAGCCGCTCCACCGCATTGGGTACTGGCCTGGCGCCGGTCGAAGCGAGATCGGACGGCGTCGGTACCGGCGGCCTGCTGATTGCTTATGCAACGGATCCGGGCGCCATCGCTTTCGACGGCACAGGGGCCGACAGTCCTTACTCGACGGCGCTCGCCAGGCACCTGACCGAACCCGGCGTCGAAATCCAGAGCGCGCTGACGCGCGTGCGCGGCGAAGTGACCGAAACCACGCAAGGTCGCCAGCGGCCATGGCATAACGCATCGCTGGGACGCGAGGTCTTCCTCGGAAAGCCGGTAGCCGCAGCGACGCCGACCGCACCCTCGGCGGCGGGCGGATCGAACGTGGCAGCGACATCCGCTCCTATCCCTGTCACCAGCGATCCTGCGTCGTGGGAAGTCGAGCAACGGCTTTGGGATGAGGCTTCAAAGCACAATTCCGGCCCGTTCTACCAAGCCTATCTCGACCAGTTTCCGGACGGCCGCTTCGCCACCGTGGCGCGGCTGAACATCGACGAATTGAACGACCCGACGGCTCGAAACCGGCAGGTAGCGGCCCTCGATGCGAACCAGGCGAATGCCAGTTCGGGCTCTGCCATTCCGGCCTCGGTCAGCATTCCGGATGAGGTGAAGCACACGCCGGGCAGCCAGTTGACGGAAAATGCGATCGGCCTCGATCGCCAGGGTCGCATCGACCTTCAATTGCGCATCGAGGCGCTGGGCAACGAACTTGGGCGTATCGACGGAAACCTGGGCTCGCAGACCCGTCAGGCGATCGGCGTCTGGCAAGCCGGGAACGGTCTGCCGCAAACCACCTATCTGACCCGCGAACAGCTGGCGTTGCTGGTGATCCAGACGGATCCGATGATGGAGGCCGTGCGTGCTAGGTACGCGGCCGATCAAGCCCATGCGTCGCAACCCAAGAAGCAGGTGGTGCAGAAGGTCCGCGCAATGAGGCCCGTTGCACAAAACCCTCGCAAACAGCAGCAGATCGTCCAGAAACGTCGCACACGCGAGACGGTGGCGTGGCAGGATGATCCTCCGCCAAGCCGGCGCGGCAACGACTTCCTGACAAGCGCGCTGATTTTCGGCGCCGGTGTGGCCGTCGGAGGCATACTCAAGCACTGACGGCCGCGCGCTACTGCGTCTTTATCCGCATTTCCACGCGGCGGTTGAGCGGATCGTACGGGTTGGCGCTGCGCGGGTTCTTTTCGCCCATGCCGACCGCGTCGATGCGGGCTGCCTCGATACCGTTGGCCGTCAGGAAGGCTGCAACCGATTGCGCCCGCCGTTGCGACAGGCCTTCATTGTAGTGCACCGTGCCGGTGGCATCGGTGTAGCCTTCGACGACGAAGCTGAAGGTGCTGAGCCGGCTGTCCTTGAGCGCCTTGGCGAACTCGTCGAGTTCAGCCCGCGCGGTGGTATCGAGGGCGGCCGAATCCAAGCCGAAATTGATCAGCATATCGAGGCTGGATTTTCCGGCCGGCGCGTCCTTAGCCTTGGTCTTGCTCTTGCACTCCTCCTCGGTGCCGACACAAATTCCGCGCGATTTGCCGAGATCGGCCGCGCCGGCAAAGAACTTCACGATGTCTTCCGATTTCTGAACGGGGTCGGCGGAAGCGTGGGTCGAGAAAAACACGACCGCCAACACAAAGGCTGAACTGCCCCACTGCATAGCGGTTACTCCTGTTTGAGCATCCGTTTCGATGATCGCCATCATACCAAACTCCAAGGCGATTGTCTGTCGATAAACGCTGGAGGCGCGATGAGTGGTGCGACGTCACTTGACCCGAGCCGCGCCTGAGGCTTGAGTGGCCTAAGGCTTCTCGATGAAGGCGTGGCGGTCATGGCCAATGGGCTCCGATTCAAAACGGCACGGGATCTTTTCGCGACTTGTCCCGCTATTGCCCGGGACATGAGAACCCTTCCTACCGAACAAAACGCGATCGCGTTCTGCCGCGACCTCCTCGCCGGGCGCGTTCCCGAAGAAGCCGTCACCTTCTGTGCGTATTTGCTGCCCGAGCGGGCCGCGGTCTGGTGGGCGCATGAATGCCTGAGCCATCTGACCGACCTGTTCGACGGGAGCGATCAGGAACTGCTTGCGCATGTTCGCGACTGGGTCGGCGAACCGGACAATCCTCGCCATCGGGCTGCGGTCAGCACAGCCGCGGCGACACCGCCGACAACGCCGGTCGGTTGGATTGCGCTGGCCGCCGGATGGCGCGACAACGGTTCGGCCATGGCCACGACGAAGGCACCGGCTTTGCAACCCTTTCCTGCTGCGCATGCCGTCAATGCCGGGATTCTGGCCGGACTGGCCCGTGTCGCTCTGGTTGACCGGTTTGCCGTTCTTTCGGCATTTGTCGAAATGGGCATCCAGATGGCCGAGATCGAAGCGCTGCAGCAATCCGCGGATGCATATTAGAGCGGTTCAGCGTTTGATGGAATTGCCGAACCGCTCTAACTCTTTGTTTTTACGCAATTCTGGACGGAAAACCATTACACACTTTTCCTGGAATTGCTCTAGAGCCGCTATTCGGGCTCCCTACTTGCAGCCGCCCTGCGCCCATTTCGCAAGCGCCACCTTGAAGCGTGTTCCCAGCGGATGTTGCAGGCGCAAGACAGAGACATCGTTGGCGGCGAAATTTTTCGCCTGATCGCACAGACGGGCCTCGTTCCATTCATGGCAGCCGTCGCAGTGCTTGCCCTCCCAGACCGACTTGTCCAATCCCTCCACGGGACTGAACAGGGGCTTACTCTTGATCAGTTCGGCGATGCTCTTGCCGTCGATTGCCGCATCGCCGAACTCGATCGGATGGTCGAAAAGGATCGGTGCATCCGAGGCCAGTTTGGGGATTTTCTGGCGCAGCACATCGAGTGCAAGCTGGTCGCCGTTTTGGGCTGTCGCACTTGCCGCGGCGGTGTTGCGCGCGTCCGAGCCGCCTTCGGCTTGAGGTTCGCTCGCTTCGCCGACGATCAATGGCGCATTGAGATCGACCTTGTGCAAGACGACCTCCGTGGTCAGCGAAACGTTGATCCAGGGGCGTTGCTTGCCGGAGGTTGCCTTGAAGACGTCACCGGTCACCCTGTTCATTGCCTCGGTGATCGAGACGTTGGAGGCGCCGATGTGCTGAAGCAGTGCGGCGGTGAACGGCGAATATTCGCCCGACCCGTCATAGGCGAGTTGATTGGGACTGGCGGCAAAAGCGACGAGCGTGCCGGCGCCGCCATTCTCGATCGGGATTTCGGCCAGGCCGCTGCTCGCGCCGTTGCCGCCAGAGGACTTGGCCAGCGCCTTGGCAAGGGGATTGTCGCGGCAAGCATCGAGAAACACCAGCCTGATACTGGTCTCGCGCGACATCTGGCGCAAAATGAAATCGACCGACACCGCCTCGAAGTCGAGGGAGGTCTCGTCCTCCAGCGCGGCGTCGACCGGCAGCAGGTAGTTCTTGCCCGCAACCTGCAGACCGTGGCCGGCGTAGAAGAACAGCGCGATATCGGCACCGCGTACTTGTTTTGCGAACAGGGCGATCGTTGCCTGTGTCTGCGGCTTGGTCAGGTCGAAACCGGAAACCACCTCGAAGTCGAGTTTTTTCAGGCGTTCAGCCATGGCCTGGGCGTCGCGCACCGGATTGGCCAGCGGCGCCGCGTGCTGGTACTGGGCGTTGCCGAGGACCAGCGCGACGCGGCGCTCGGCGCTGGCGGCGGTCAAAGTCAGCAACAAGGCGAGCACCGCCAGACCAGCGGCGCGAAACAGGCCACTGCCACGGGCGATCAGATCGTGCCTCACCGCAACCTCAGAGCTTTGTAGCGGAAAACTCGATCCGCCGATTGAGCGCCTTGTTCTTGGGTGTATCGTTGGCGGCAACCGGCCGCTCCTCGCCATAGCCGGTTGCCGTGATCTGCGTGCGAGGGATGCCCGCGGCAACAATAGCGTCAGCAACGGCCTGGGCCCGGCGCTCGGACAACTGCTTGTTCGCCTCCGGCGAGCCGTCTGAATCGGTATAACCGGAGACTTCGACTTTCAGGCTCGGGCATTTTCCGACGACACCTTCGACCTCGGTCAGCAAGGGGCGGCTTTTCGCATCGAGCCGCGCGCTGGCGGGCCGGAAATAGATAGCGCCGGTGCGCGAGAGCACGGCGAACCTGTTCAGGCATTCCTCGTCGCTGAAGTTCGCCTTGGCCGCATCTGTGGCAACCGGGCCGACACCGGCCGAACTCGCCGCGGCGGCCTGGGTGGCGGCCGGCTTGCTGCCATCGGCGGTGAAGACGAAATCGAACGAGACCGACGCGGTGGGCACGATGTTGGTGACGTTGGCGGCCTGCTGCAGCTTGTCGACGTTCGGCAACAGGCCGAAGTCCTCGACGTGGACAGCGACCGGAGCCTCCGAAGCAACCGACACCATTGTGTCGCTGATCATGGTGACGACGACGCTGGCCTCAAGATCCTTGTCGACACCATGCAGATTGAGGCGGAACGGCAGCGTCGCCTTCACCCTGCGCTTTGTCGCGAGATCGGCGAATGCGGCGGGATCCACTTTCGCCGTCAGCTCGGCGGTCGGGTACTTGAATGTTTCGAAGAACAGGAACCGCATGCGAACGTTGCGTAGGTCGACGCCGGTATCGACCGAATTGAGATCGAACGTGACCTTGGCATCCCCCGCCGCGCTAAGCGTGCCCGTGATGTTCCTGATCTTGTTGGTCTCGACGATCGTGTTCTTCTTGACCGACTGATAGGTGATCACCGAAGCGGCGGGATCGAGCGTCCAGCTCGGCGCGGCGCTGGCGGCTTGCGATCCGAGCAGCAGCAACAACGCAACGATCAGGCCGAGAGCTCTTGCAGCATGGCCTCTCGACATTGTCTTCCACCAGAATGCGACGACTTCGAACATGGAACGCCCCTGCCCAGGACCACCGTATCGACACCGACACCGCGCGAACGCGAGCGAAGTATAAAGCACTTGCATGCTCTTGGCGAGCAGTTGCGGCCGGTCTCCGGTCAGGGTCTGCGCCGCGGAATTGGTCCCAAATGGCAGGATCGGGGATTGACCGTCTGTTGAAGGGCTCATCCCCAGCCACCGCCACCGCCGCCACCACCACCCAAAGCTGGAACGACGACAGGTGCTTCCTCAACCGGCTTGATCACCTTCTTGGCGGTGACCTTCTTCTGCTGGTCGATCTTTGGCGTGGACGTCGTGCGAACGAGCTTCGCCTTGTGCTTCGTCGTCGTCACCATCGGTTCGGGCTTGGGTGCGACGGATATGCAACCCGTCAGCGCCGCCAGGCCACCGGATAGAACTGTCGCAATCAATGCCTGTTTCACTGCCCTGCCCACTGTTGCCTCCTTGTGATCAAAACAAGTCCCGACGGGGATTGGCTTGCTCCCAGACCGCCCTGGCCGTCTTGACCAGTTGGTCGTCGAGCGAGCCGTTCGCCGCGATCTTCGACTTGAGTTCGCCGCGCAACTGCTTCAGCGCCGCCGTTTTCGCCTTGACTCCGAATTTTGTCAGCGTCGCCTCGGCGCCCGGCAACTCGTTGCGAAGATCGAGAGCAACCGCGAAGGCCAGGAACCGCACCGCTATCGCCTGGTCGGCCTTGTCGCCCTTCTGCATTTCCAGAGCCGCGCGATCATATGCGGCGGACTGATCGCCGCGTGCGGTGGCCAGCTCGAACAGTCTTTGCGCTTCATCGAGGTTTTGTCCCATGCCGACACCGTCGCGATACATGCGGGCGAGGCTAGCCGGAGCGTAAGGCTGGCCGAGATCCATGGCCTTCTGGAAAAGCGCTTGAGCCTGCCGAGGATCTTTCTCGATACCCACGCCGGCCAGATAGTTGCGACCGAGCAGGTTCATTGAGTACATGTCCTGCCGCTCGACACCTGCCTTCAGAAAGGCCACGGCTCGAGCCGGATCGGCGGGCACGCCATTGCGACCTTCCGTGAAGATCGCGGCAAGATCGTTCATGGCGTAGGTATGGCCCATGGCCGCCGCCTTGAGCAGGAGGTCAAGCCCTTTGCCGGTGTCGCGCTCGACGCCATAGCCGTTGAACAAGGCACGTCCCCACGACGTCATCCCATAGGGATCGCCCTTGTCGGACGCCGCCGCATAGAAGCCATTGCCCCGCTTGCGGTCGACAGCCATTCCCGTTCCTGTCGCGTTTAGGTAGCCGAGTTCGAACACGGCGCGGACGTGGCCCTTGTCGGCTGCCGCCTGGATGGCTTTTTTTGCTTCCTCGATCTTGCCGGCGGCAAGCAGCGCCCGGCCCAGTTCGTAGCGGAAGCGGGCGACATCGGGATAGGCAGTGACCGCCGCCTCGCAGGCCTTCACGGCTTCAGCGCCGATTTCATTCGGCAGCAGGCCGGGGACGACGCCTTGCAGGTCGAGAGGCTCACCGGCGGCCTGGTCGCAGGGATCGACGCTTGGTGACAGCTTCATGGTGGCGGGCTTGGACGAATTGCTGTCGGCCCGGATCTCGAAGCCGACCTCGACCGGCGCGGCCGCACCGATCTGGGGTTCGTAGCGCAGTTGGTCGACCTCATCCGCCATCAGGCTCGATTCCGGCGACAAGGCACGATCCGGCAGGGACAGTGTACCCGTTGCCGGATAGCTCGCGAGTTTCAGGCTGACCGCGGGGTCCCTGGTCGGGAAATCCAGCTTGAGCGGAACCGGGCCGACCCCGACCGGAACGCTGATCTCGCGGTCTTCGATCGCCTCGGCGGCGCCGGTGATATGGATGCCCCTCTCCAGCACCTGCTGTTTCTGTTCGGTCTCGAGCGAGGCGACGATCTGCTCGCCCTGGGCGCCCTCGCCGTTCTTGACACGGAACACCATGATGCCCTGGGCTTCGCCGCCCCAATTGTCATGGGTGGCGTAGGCCAGCATGTCGACCTCCTCGGCCGCAGCGACGCCCTTGGGCACATCCATCTTCAGGCGCGGCAGGTCCTTGCCGTCGATCTGTTCGCCAACCGCCACAGCCTTGCCGTCCAGCAGCAGGCGCCCAAGTGCCGGCGGCCTTTCGATGCTGACGGTGATCGATCCGCCATCGACATCGACCGGTTCCGGCAAGTCGAGGGCAACCGGCCCCACACCTGACGGCACGACCTTCTCAAGAACCGGCGGCAACGAGGGCCGGTTGGCGCGGCGCATCAGGACAACTTCGTCGATGAGTGAGGAGTTTTCCCAGGGAACCTGCTTGCCTTCGGTGGCCTCGACCACATCGCGGCGCACCGCGGCCATGACCGTGCGTATCTCCTGGTTCGGCGCCAGCGCCCGACGAGAGAATGCGGATGAAAACGGGCTGAGGTCTCCCGCCCCGTCGTAGGCGACCGCCCCTGGCTCGGTGGCAAAGGCAATCAGCGTGTTCAGCGAGCTTTTGACCTGCGCGAGGCCGGTGTTGCCCGCCGTGATCAGTTGGTCCCTCAACCAATAATCCTTGCGCGGAAAGGGATTGTTGCGACAGGCATCGAGGATGATCACCTGGATCTTCGATTTCGCGCGCAATTGCTGCAGGACATCGTCCAGCTTGACCGCCTGCACCTCTATGTCCGCGGCATTCTTCAGCGAGGCATCCACGGGGATCAGGAAATTCTCGCCGCCGATCTGAAAGCCATGGCCGGAATAGTAGACGACGGACAGATCGGCACCGTCCGCCGCCGCCAGATAGTTGCGGAATTGCTCCTCGAACTGCAGCTTGGTGAGATCCTTGGCAACGAATACCTCGAAGCCGGCCAGCCGAAACGTCTTCGACACGTCCTCGGCATCCTTGTCGGGATTCTTGAGAACGGGAATCTCCCGGTACTCGGAATTGCCGATCACCAGGGCGACCCTTCGATCGGCCGACGCCTCGAAGGTCGTGAAGGCGGCCACGAGGAAAACCGCGATCAATCCGCAAAGTCGGAGCATGGCAACCGCCTCAACCGCCGCGACCTGACGACCACAAGCTCCCCAGATTGCGGTATCAAGGTCTGTTGAAGAACTCACAATCCGCCGAAACAGCAACAGAAAAAGACTGAAAAACCGCCCCGGCCGCAGGCACCTTCCTCATCCCGATGTGTAAACTACCTCAGAGCCGAACCATCCGCAATGAGTGTCGACCTGTCCCGGGGTGGCTGTCTGGATCCGATGCATCCGCCAGGTTCCAATCCAGCGCGGGTGCGTCAGAGACGCCTGTCTATCCTGCGCGACGTCCTTGGCTTCCGGCAAGAGTATGACTGGCGCACACCACGACCCGGTTGATGCCCCGACGGGAACTTCAGCGATCGAAGAAGCCCGCATCCTCTTCCCCGAGATATTTGCCGGCCGCTTCTGCGTCGATATCGAGACCCAGCCCCGGCGCTTCCAGCAGGTCAACCATGCTGTCCTTCACGATCTGTGATGGCAAGCCGATCACCAGATCCTCCCACCACGGGTCCGAGGCGCTCGGATATTCGAAGGCGATGTAGTTGGCGGGCAAGGTGGCGCATACATTGATCAGCGCGCCGAGACCGAGCAGGCCGTTCGCGGTGCCGTGCGGCGCCATCAGGATCGAGTGCATGTAGGCGTGCTCGGCGACCCATTTGAGCTCGGCGATGCCGCCGATATCGGCCGGGTCCGGACCGATGACGCGCACCGCCTGCGTCTCGATCAGCTCCTTGAAGTTATGCCTGAGATAGATCTGCTCGCCAGTATGAATCGGCGTCGAGGTAGAGGTCGTCAACTCCCGATAGGCCTGCGGATTGACCCACGGCACATAGTCGCCGGTCAGCATGTCCTCGAGCCACATCAAATTGTACTTCTCGACCGCGCGAGCGAACTTGATCGCGTCTGGCAGCATCCAGCCCGGGCCGCAGTCGAGTGCCAGGCTGACCTTGTCGCCCAGCACTTCCTTCATCGCGATCACGCAGTCCAGCATGTGATTGAAACCACGCTCGCTGATCACGCCCTGGTCCATGGCACCGTGATAGCCGGCCTTCTTCTGTGTCACGCCGTAATGGAAGTCCTCGATGCTGTCCTTCATGTTGGAGTGGAATGAGATTCCCTGCTTGATCATGAAGAAGTTCTGCGGCTGTTCCATCATCCATCTGACATCAGCGGCATAATCCTCCGGCCGATCGCCCGAGCGCTTCCGGCGGATCGAGCCATTGTAGACGCGCACCTTGTCACGCACCTTGCCGCCGAGCAGCTTATAGGCCGGCACGCCCGCCGCCTTGCCGGCAATGTCCCACAGCGCATGCTCGATAGCGCTCACTGCGGCGCCATAGGGCTTGAAGGAGCCACGCTGCCGGATCTTCAGCATCACCCGCTCGACGTCGGTCGGATCCTCGCCGATCAGCGCCTCGCGGAAATGCAGCACAAAGGGCTTGAGATAGCTTTTGGTATACTCGACTTCGCCCAGGCCATAGAGGCCCTCATCGGTGACGACGCGAACGATCGGATGCTTGCCGATAACGGCGCAGCGCAGGTCGGTGATCTTCATGGCGCAGTCCTATTTCACAGACGAGAAAGCTGTCGGCGTGAGCAGTTGGCTGCTGATATTGGCAACGATCTGCCCGTCGCGTTCAGACTCGTCCCGGGCCTTGTGCCATACCGGATCGGTGACGAAAGCCGCCCATTTCGCCTCACGCTCGGCCAGCGATTCCCAGGCGAGGAAATAGGTGAGGCGATTGTTGTTTTCGCCGATCGCCGTGGTGAAAAACCCGGCCTGGCGGATGCCATGCCTCTCCCAGATGGCCAGCGTTCGCTCGGAAAAGCGCTTGAGCAAAGCCGGCAGCCTGCCCGGCAGGCAGTCGTAGATACGCAGTTCGTAGATCATGGTTTCGTCCGTTTCTTTCCTTGCCTCTGCCTTGGGAGAGGTCGGCACGAATGGTCGGTCGTTGGCCCTGTGAGCCCTGGGGAACGAAGGCAGGGCGGCTAGAGCGGCTCAGCGATCGGTAGAATCGCCGAACCACTCTAACTCTTTGTTTTTACGCAATTCCGGACGGAAAACCGTTACACACTTTTCCTGGAATTGCTCTAGGCTAACTCCAGGTCCTGTCCCAGCTATATTCATTGTCCCACTGCTCGGTGGATTGCCATATTGCCGTGACACCGGGCTGCAGATGCTGGCTGATCACCTCGTCGACCACATCGTCTATGCCCAGCCCCGGCTTGTCGGGCACGGTGATGCAGCCGTCCTTGACGAGCGGCTTGGGCAGGCCGGTGACGATGTCGTCCCACCAGTCGACATCGGCGGAGTGGTACTCGAGAGCCATGAAGTTTTCGGTCGCCATGGCGACATGTGCGGCGGCCATAGCGGCGATCGGACTTTCGGCCATATGGATCGCCATGGCGACGCCGTGATCCTGCGCCATATCGCCGATCTTCTTGGTCTCGAGGATGCCGCCGCTGGTGAGCAGATCCGGGTGGATAACGGAGAGGCCGCCGCTCTTGAGCAGAGGTTCGAACGCCTCCTTGAGATAGATATCCTCGCCAGTGCAAATCGGCACCGTGGTAGCCTGCTGGAGCTGCCGGTACTGTTCGGTGTATTGCCAGGGAATCACGTCCTCCAGCCAGGCGGGAACGTATTTCTCGATACGGCGCGACAGTCGTATGCCATCCTGCAGCGAGATGTGACCGACATGGTCAATGGCGAGCGGGATCTCGTATCCGATCACCTCGCGGACCTCGTGGATATACTGCTCGAGCAGGTCGATACCCTTTTCGGTGAAGTGCAGGCCCGTGAAAGGGTGCCGCACGTTCTGCGCGTCATAGGCACGATTGCGGGCCTTGCGCTCATCGAGCGCACCACCGCGGCCGCGCGGATTGCCGTAAAGCCCTTCGAGCACGCCGGCGGGCGCCGTCACGGCGCCAGGGACATGGGCGATCTGCATCAAACCGAGGTCCATCTTGAGGAAGGTGAAACCGCGGTCCATGCGCTGCTTGAGACGTTTGCCGGTTTCGGTGCCGCTCGGTTTTTCGGCATCGGTATCGCAATAGACGCGCACATGATCGCGAAACCTGCCGCCGAGCATCTGGTAGATTGGGACGCCATAGGCCTTGCCGGCGAGATCCCAGAGCGCGATCTCTACCGCCGAGACGCCACCGCCTTGCCGGCCATGCCCACCGAACTGCTTGATGCGGCGAAACAGGCGGTCGATGTCGCAAGGGTTCTCGCCAAGCAGCCGGCTTTTGAGCATCAGCGCATAGGTGGCGCTGGCGCCGTCGCGCACCTCGCCGAGCCCGACGACGCCCTGGTTCGTGTAAATCTTGAGCAACGCCGAGGTGAACGGGGCGCCGACGATTTCGGCCACCCGCATGTCGGTGATGCGAAGGTCGGATGGTTTGGAGTTCGTGTTGACCCGATTGAGAGCCTCGCCGGCTCCACCCGTCTCTGGCATGACTTGTCCTCGTTCTGATCGGCGGGGCTTGTCCTTGAGGTCCAGGGCGCCTTTAGCCGAGCTCGATCTCGTGGGCTTGCAGGTAGTCGCGGTTCATCTCGACCCCGAGGCCAGGCCTTGACGTCAGCTTGAGGTTGCCGTTCGAAACGTCGAGCGGCCTGTCGATGAGGTGATCATATTTGCCAAGGTTCCATTCCGACGTTTCGAGCTTGTAGAAGTTCGGGACGGTCATCATCACCTGCGCTCCGGCGACCACGTTGATCGGCCCCGCGGCGTCGTGAGGCGAGACCGGGATGTAGTAGGCTTCGCACAGAGCTGAGATCTTCTTGAGTTCGGTAATGCCGCCGGTCCAGGTAACGTCCGGCATGATGTAGTCAGCGAGCTTGTTCTCCAGCACTGGCACGAAATCCCACTTCGTGTGGCCGCGCTCGCCCCACGAGATGGCGGCACTGACCTTTTCACGCACCTGCTTGAGCGCGTTAAGGCTTTCGGGAGGACAGGGCTCCTCGAACCAGTCAATCTGGCCGGCTTCCTCGAGGCTCCGGCAGAGGCGAATGGCGGTGGGAACGTCGAAGCGGCCATGCGCATCGATGAGGATGTCGACGTCGGGGCCTGCCGTTTCGCGGATCAGCGCCGTGAGTTCGGCCGCTTCGCGTTCATCCTTGCGGGTCATGCTGCCATCGAGATAGCCGTCCCTCCTTTCGCGGGCCTCGCCATCGACACTGGGCCCCTGGTGGGGGAACGGATCGAATTTGAGCCCGGTGTGTCCTGACTCGACGATGTCGCGAATTTCGCGGACCACGGCCTCCTTGCTGGTGAATTTGGCCTGGTTGGGGTGGGTGTAAAGGGCGATTTCATCGCGCACCGGCCCGCCCAGCAACTCGTAGATCGGCTTGCCGAGAACTTTGCCGCGTATATCCCACAGCGCTATGTCGATGGCGCTCACGCATTCAACGGCGGCGCCGCGGCTGCCCATGTAGGTGAAGCTGCGGAAAACCTTGTGCCATAGATGCTCGATGCGCGCCGGATCCTCGCCAGTCACGGCGATGCCGATCTGCCGCAGGATCGTGCAGAGCACGCGGTTGGCCAGCTTTGTGGTGGTGGTGATCTCGCCCCAGCCGCTCACCCCCTCGTCGGTCGTCACTTCGACGAACAGGTATTCTCCCCAGTATGAGGCTGGGGACTTGATCAGCCATGGCCGGATGCCTGTGATTTTCATCTTCACTAACCTTTGTCTGAAATGGCCGGGCAAACGATCGCCGGGCCGGTTATCCAGCCCGGGCCGCGCTGCGCGCGCGCATGTGTTCGAGGACATGCCGGCCGGAGCCCTCGACATGGCGCGCAATGAGTTCGGCTGCCTCGTTCGCATTTCCAGCTTTCACATGAGCGATGAGTTCGCGGTGCTCGCGAATGATCGCCGCACGGCGGGCGAGCGTGAAATTGAAACGCCGGCTTACGGCGCGCAGCACTTCGCGATGCTTCCACCAAAGCTCGGCGGCATGGCGGTTATAGTGCCGCTGGTACATCACGGTGTGGAAAGCCGTATCCAGCTCGCTATGCCTGAAAGTGTCGGCGAAGTTGTTCTCTTCGATCAGACCTTGAAGACGTTCGAGCTCTGCAATGTCCTCGTCGGTAGCCATGTTTACAAACCATCGCGTCAAGGCTGGCTCGATCAGCACACCGATCTCGTAGATATCCCGGACAAAATCCTGATCTATGGGCCGCACGCGTGCCCCGCGATTGGGGAGAAAGGTGACAAAGCCTTCGCCGCGTAACAGTTGCAGGGCCTCGCGCACGGGATTGGTCGAGGTGCCGTGACGCCGGGCCAGATCAGTGACCACCAGCCGTTCGTTGGCGGCGAGCCGCCCCTCGATGATGTCATCCCGGATCAGTTCATAAAGCGAGGCGCCCTCGCTCGAGGCCCCAAGAGGATCGATCCCCGCCGGTGGCTCTGCTTTGAATTCCCGCGTTTCGGCCAAGGCCGGCTCCCCTTCCATGAGTACACATCTTTCTCGATATCACGCACGATTTCCATAAACAATGTACGATTTGTTGCGTTGACAGCCAAACTTCGATCTGAAAACGTATAAAGTGCTCGAAGGGATACATTTGAGGAGATGTCCCGCAGCCGACGAGTAAGGCCGCTCGCCTCGATGCAGAGCGGCATGGGAGAGAAACCTGGAGGATACCTATGACGAGGATTACACTCGGCGGTGCCGTCCTGCGCGGCACTGTCTCCACTGCGTTAGTGGCATCGTTGATGTCCGCACCGGCGCTGGGTGCGGCTCCGGTCGACTTGAGCAAATGGTCGCCCGAATATGTGCGCTCCATTGCAGGCACACAGGATTTTGACACGGCCGCCGATTGCGCCAAGGTCACCCCGCTGGACTACAAGGGGCGACTGACGTTCTGGTACCAGGGCGTGTTCGAGGGCGACCCCGACCTGCTGCGCCAGTACTACAAGGACTTCTTCGAAACCTTCCGCAAGACCTACCCGAACATCCAGCTCGAGGACCAAGCCCTCACCTACAACGATCTCCTGGACAAGTTCCGCACGGCGCTGCTTGGCAATGCCGCGCCGATGGCGGTGCGCCTGCAAATCCTGGGCGGTACGGAGTTCGCCTCAAAGGGCTATCTGCAGCCGCTCAAACCCGAGGACGTGGGATATTCGACCGAGGATTTCTGGCCCGGCGCCATGAAGGCCGTGACCTGGGACGGCGTCACCTACGGCGTGCCGACCAACAACGAAACGATGGCCTTCATCTGGAACGCCGACATCTTCAAACGCGCAGGCCTCGATCCGGACAAGGCTCCGGCAACCTGGGACGATGTCGTCAAGTATTCCAAGCAGATCCACGACAAGCTCGGCATTGCCGGCTACGGCCTCGTGGCCCGTAAGAATGCCGGCAATACCCCGTACCGCTTCATGCCTCAGTTGTGGGCCTATGGCGGCGGCGTGTTCGACGAAGCCACGGCGAACCCGACCTACAAGCAGATCGAGCTCGACAGTCCGCAGAGCAAGGCCGCGCTGCAAGCCTCTTACGACATGTATGTTCGCGACAAGTCGGTTCCGGTTTCGGCACTCACCAACCAGCAGGCCGACAACCAGCCGCTGTTCCTCGCCGGCCAGCTCGGCATGATGATCTCGCATCCGTCCGACTACAATGTCATGCTTGACCTGCAGAATAGGGCGACGGGCACCGACAAGGACAAGGCGCAGACCGTTATCAACAACATGCGCTATGGCCTGATTCCGACCGGCCCCGACGGCAAGCGTGCCGTCGTTTTCGGCGGTTCGAACATTCACATCCTGAAGCCCGAATATGTCGAGGGCGGCAAGGTGGACGAGCCGGCCGCGAAGGCCATCATATGCATGTGGACCAGCCCGGAATGGTCGCTGAAGATGGCTTACGCCGGCTCGAATCCGGGCAATCTCAACGGCTTCAAGACCAAATGGATGAAGGAACGTCTGGACAGCATCAAGTTCCTCGATGTCACGACTTCGATGCTGCCATATGGCATCCCGTTTCCGGCGCTGCCCCAGTCGCCTGAGATCATGAACATCATCGTCCCCGACATGCTGCAGAATGCCCTGACCGGAGCGATGACTGTCGACCAGGCAGCGGACGATGCGGCCAAGAGGGTGAAAGAGCTGATGGGCGGCGGGCTCTAGCCGAAGCCTGACTTGAGATCTTACCGGTTGCGCCTGGAGCGCAACCGGCCCGTTCCGAAAAATAAGGGCACGCCAAAGTGACGATCCTGACCGGCAAGACCGGGACTCGGGGAGGATTGCGACCCCTGTTGCGGAAGATCTGGGAACATCGCGCCGACTATGCGTATGTGCTTCCCGCGATCGCCGTGATGCTGATCGTGATCGCCTATCCGATCTACTACACGGTCGAGCTGTCGTTCTTCAACACACCGCCTGGCCTGCAGCTTCGCGACAAGATCTTCGTCGGCGTCGACAATTATACGGCGATCCTCAGCAGCGAGATTTTCTGGAAGGTCACCTCCAACACCCTGATCTGGACGCTGGCATCCACCTTCATCGCCTTTGTCCTGGGGTTTGCCTGCGCGCTGGCGCTCCATCGCGACTTTGTCGGCCGTGGTGTCCTGCGTGCCATCCTGATCATTCCCTGGGTCATCAGCGCCGTCGCCGCCTCCTATATCTGGAAGTGGATCTACCATTCGGACTTTGGCATCATCGGCGCGGTGCTGGTCCAGTTCGGATTGGCCGACCGGCCGCCGAATTTCATCGACAGCGTCTCAACGGTGCTGCCATCGCTGATTGTCGTCAATATCTGGCGCGAGTTCCCGTTCGCCATGATCATGATGATGGCCGGCCTGCAGACCGTTCCCGACCAGTTGCTACGCGCCGCAAAGGTCGACGGAGCCAATGCATGGCAGCGCTTTTGGCATGTCACCTTCCCGCATTTGAGAAACGTCTCGACGGTGACGATCCTGCTGCTGGCAGTCGCCAACTTCAATTCCTTCATCATCCCCTGGATCATGACGGGCGGTGGCCCGTCGAACGCTTCGCATATCTGGATCACCCACATCTATGAGCTCGCCTTCGGCCGCCAGCGCTGGGGAGTGGCGTCGGCTTATTCGGTGCTGCTGTTCCTCATCCTGATGATGTTCGGTTACTTCTATGTCCGTGCGCTAAGCGGCAACGAGCGAAAGGATGGCAGCGCATGAGCACGACCGCTGAAACCGCCGCTCGAGGCCAGCCCCGCCGCCGCATGCGCGTCGATGGATGGCGGTGGGGCGGGCGCATCTTCCTCGTCTTCATGGTGCTTTACACCGCGTTGCCGATGATCTGGATGCTGCTCACCTCGATCAAGTCCGGCTTCGCGGCCATGCAATTCCCGCCGCAATGGTGGCCTGACCAACCGACACTTGCCAGCTACCAGAAGCTGCTCGATCCGCAGAACAGCGTCGGCCAGGACTTTCTCCGCTTCTTCTGGAACAGCCTCTTCGTTTCCACTGCCACGACCATGCTTTCCGTCATCGTGGCGGTTCCCGCGGCTTATGCGTTTTCGCGCTTCACCTTCCCGGGCCGGAACTTCCTGTTCTTCGCGGTTCTGCTTCGAAACATGTTCCCGGCGGTGATCTTTCTCGTGCCGCTCTTCATCCTGATGCGCGCGATCGGGCTGGTGAACACGCATGGCTCGTTGATCCTGACCTATCTCACTTTCGGCCTGCCGCTGGCGATCTGGCTGCTGAAGGGCTTCTACGACAACATCCCGGTGCAGCTCGAGCAGGCAGCGCGAATCGACGGTGCGACGCGGTTCCAGGCCTTTATCCTGATCGTGATGCCGCTCTCGGCGCCAGGAATCATCGCCACGGCGATCTATTCCTTTATCGGTGCGTGGAACGAGTACATCTACGCCTACACCTTCCTCTCCAAGAACGAGCAGCTGACGTTGCCGGTCGGCATCCAACGCTTCTTCTCGGAAAACACGACGGACTTTCCAGGCCTGATGGCAGCCAGCTTCATCATGAGCGTGCCCGTCGTGGTCCTCTTCCTCGTCCTGCAACGATACTTCGTACGCGCCCTCACGGAAGGCGCGGTCAAGCACTAGGGAGTTGCCGATGGCCCATGTGGTCCTCAAAGATCTCGTCAAGACCTACGGCAGCTTCAAGGCCGTCAACGAGGTTTCGTTGACCGTCAATGACGGCGAGTTCGTTGCGCTCGTCGGTCCGTCAGGCTGCGGCAAGACAACAACCCTCAATCTCGTCGCTGGTCTGATTCCGATCACGTCAGGCGACATCGTCATCGGAGACCGGGTGGTCAACGACCTCGACCCGAAGGACCGGGACATAGCAATGGTGTTCCAGAACTACGCACTCTATCCGCAAAAGTCGGTCTACAAGAATCTCGCCTTCCCCTTGCAGATGCGCAAACTGCCCAAGGACGAGATCGAAAGGAAGGTCAAGGAAGCGGCGCGCGTGCTCGATATGACGGAGTTGCTCGAGCGTAAGCCGCGCGAGCTTTCGGGCGGGCAGCAGCAGCGTGTGGCGCTGGGCCGCGCCCTCGTACGCGATCCCGCTGTGTTCCTCATGGACGAGCCGCTTTCCAATCTCGATGCAAAACTGCGCGTGCAAATGCGGTCGGAGATAAAGCGCTTCCACCAGGACCTCAAGGCCACGATCATCTATGTGACGCACGACCAGCTCGAAGCCGTTACCATGGCAGACAGGATGGCCGTGATGAACGGCGGCTACCTGCAACAATACGATTCACCCGCGCAGGTCTTTGCCCATCCTGTGAACATGTTCGTCGCCAGCTTCATCGGCAGCCCGGCGATGAGCCTTGTTCCGCTGGAAGCATCGACGACAAACGGCAACATCGTGCTGACGGGCGCGGAGCGCTGGAGCCTCGAGCTCTCGCCGCGCAACGCCCGGAAAGTCGCTCGGGCAGCGACCAGGAAAGTCGTGCTCGGCGCACGTCACTCGACGATCAAGCTCCACAAGAGCGCGGTGCCGGGCAGCGTCCCTGCCAAGGCCTACACAGTGGAGCCTACCGGAGACATCACCTTCGTGCAGGCGTTCGTGTCCGGAGCTATCGTCAATGTCAGCGTACCGCCGGCGATTGCCGTCGCGCCAGACGAGCAGATCTGGCTCGAGTTCGACCAGGAGCGGATGCACCTGTTCGACGGCGAAACTGAAATGGCCCTCGAGGCTGACTGAGACAGGACAGGTGCATTTGGAGTGGGGGCGGATGACCGAGAAGCTTAAGATTAGCGCGATCAAGCCCTACCCAGTGTGGGTAGGAACGCGCAACCAAATGCTCGTCAAGATCGAGACCGACCAAGGCATCTTCGGCTGGGGGGAGAGCGGCTTGAGCGGCCGCGAGAGGGCGGTGACCGGCGCTGTCGAGCACTATCGTGAGTTTCTTATCGGCCGCGACCCTATGCAGATCGGGCGGATATGGCAGGAGGTCTATCGCAGCCAGTATTTCGAAGGCGGGCGCGTTTTGCAGGCAGCGATTTCCGCCATCGACATCGCCCTGCACGACATCAAGGGCAAGGCGCTGGGGGTGCCGGTCTACGAGTTGCTCGGCGGCAAGCAGCGAGACCGTATTCCTACCTTTGCATCGACCGGAGACGAGGCCGAGGGCGATGCTGCCATCGAGCGCGCCCGCGAATTGCGCGCGCAGGGCTGGCAGGCGATCCGCTTCTTCCCCGTCGGGCAAAGCAGCAGAGACGTCTTCGAGCCGCGCGAGTCGATTGGCGCTACCGCGAGGACGATGAACAAGGCCCGCGAGGCGCTGGGCGACGACGCCGTGCTGGGCATCGATTATCATCATCGGCTGTCGGTGGCCGAGGCGGCGAGCTTTTGCAACAAGCTCAGCCGCGGCGTGCTGGATTTCCTCGAGGAGCCGATACGCGACGAGACGCCGGAGGCCTACGAATCGCTGCGCAAGATGACTGACATTCCGTTCGCCATCGGTGAGGAATTTGCCAGCAAGTGGCAGTTCCTGCCCTACATCGAACGCGGCATCCATCAGTTCAACCGGCTCGACATATGCAATGTCGGCGGATTCACCGAGGCGATGAAAGTCGCTGGCTGGAGCGAGGCGCACTATGTGGACCTGATGCCGCACAACCCCCTTGGTCCGGTGTGCACCGCCGCGACTATCCATCTCGGCGCCGCGGTGCCGAATTTCGCGTGGCTCGAGACCAGAGCGCCGGAAAGGAAGCTGGGCTTCGACAATTCCGAGTTCTTTCCCGTGCAACCACGGCTGGACGGCCCGGACTATCCGGTTAGCGACCTGCCGGGGCTCGGCGTCGAGGTCAACGAAGAGGCGATCCGAGCGCGGAGTTTCCGTTTCTGGGAAGCGCCCCACCTCAAGCGCCGCGATGGTTCTGTCACCAACTGGTAGTTCAATTTCAACCGGAGTCCATCATGACGCATACCCCCGACATCACGCGGCCACCTAGAGACCTGATCGACGCGCTAAGGGAGATCGGCGCCGCAACGGTTGCCGGCACGCTTGGCCACATGGGCTTCCGCAATCCGCATATGGTCGGACCGGTGGCGCAGAACCACGGGAAGTCGATCGTCGGGCCGGCGCTGACGCTACAGTTCCTGCCGCAGCGGCCGGATCTTTTCAACGAGGGAGAATACGCCGATCCAGAGACCCAACTGCATCGGCACGTGCTCTATCATGCGCAGGAGGGCGACGTGGTTGTGGTCGACGCGCGCGGCGACATGAGCTCGGGCGTCTTCGGCGATATGATGTCGACCTATTTCAAAGGCAGGGGCGGCGCGGGTATCGTCATCGACGGATGCATGCGCGACCGGCCCAATGTCGAGAAGCTCGATCTGCCGTTGTGGCTGCGCGGCTGGACGCCCAACTACCATGTGCAGACCAGCATCTATCCAAACGCCGTCAACGTTCCGATTGCCTGCGGCGGCGTCACGGTCATCCCCGGCGACATTATCGTGGCCGACGACGACGGAGTGGTGGTGGTTCCAGTCGCAATGGCCTCAAAAGTGATTGAAGAATCGAAGAAGCATCACGATTGGGAAGATTTTTCGCGAGAGAAGCTCATGCAAGGCGCGCCGTTGCAACGCTACTATCCGCTGCATGACGATGCCCGGGCAGAATACGAAGAGTGGCGCAGCGCAAAGCGCTAGCAGAACCAGCTGGCGTATGGACCACCAGCGCGTCTCGACCAGAACTTCGTGTGCTTGGAGCGGTGCAGCGTCAAAGGTGATGTCCGATTTCGGCGTGGCCTCGACGATCGCGCGGGTCTCGAACCTCGGCGTTCTCACCTATGGCATCTACGCCGCCGCGAAATGAGCCTGAGTTCCGGGCGGCAAGACGACGCCCACGGTTTAGAAGCCAGCGCCACTTCGCTTATCGATGCTGCGATCGGCGGAGATCTCGCTGGCGGTTCCGTTGAGTTCAGGCGTCGTGCGCTGCCTGAACCGACACCGCAACGTTGCGCTCTGTCCTCGACGCCGCGAGTTCGATTCCGATCATCTTGATTTGCTGGCTCTTTGCCTATCTCTGCTCGATACGCCCCATCAACTGAGCCTTCGGGTCATCGCGGTTGCCTGCGAAACGCACGGCCTTTCGAGCCTGCCTCCGCAACGGCCGGCAAATTGCGGGGCCGGGTTCAGCACTCTTCCCGTATCGTTTTCGCGAGCGTGCTTACGTCGACGCTGGTCTGCCAGTTGGTGCCGGAGGACTGCCTGCGAAGGCAGGTACAGCCGCAAGACGGACATCCTGGCTGAACTACCCGAGCGTTTGACTGGCAAGGGCATAAGTCATCGGCGTGATTGCACCGCCGGCGGCAAAATCGGTCAGGCTTTTGCCCATCGACATGGTGAGCACAGTGTCGAAAACCGGCATTCCGCTGTGCGACAGAAAGGCGGCGAACTCGCCATTGTGCATGTGGGTGTCGATCCGCAGGAAAGACCCCGAATGGTCGGTCACGTGCGGCTTGACGACCGCGATGGCGTCCGCGTCGCGTTCCGCCACGACCGGCCCTACAACATGACCCCGCCCGAACGGCCGACAGAGCGCAAACGCGTTCAATGTGTCGCCCTTGAAAAGACCGTAACCCGCAGAGTGCGCGAAAAGCTTTTCGATCAGGGCCGCCCGCCTCACGCCAAATCCTGCCGCGTCGAGGGCGATCGCCGCGGCAATATCGTTTGCCCCCAAAGTCCGAACGTCACCTGGAGTATTTGTCACCCTACCCGTCGTCAGTGTGCGGGCAATGCCCTGACATTGATAAACGGTCTTCTCCGGTTGAAAGTCGAGCGAGAGATAGAGCCGCCTTGCCGCCCGGGTTGCATTGAGCCGCAGATCGCAGCCGACGACGTTCTCAAAGACCCGCTTCATCAGCCATTGGCCGGCCCCCAGCGTCTGAAGTCGCGGCGAGGTAATGACCATGCCGACCGTCGAGAAATCGGCGCCATGCGCGAACCACATAGCCGAACCGAGAACCCGGCCGATCTCATCAAGCGCCACGAACCCCTGTCCGGATTCTCGCAGGAACTGCCAGTCCTCGGCCCGATGCGGCCATCCCACGGAGAGCGAGAGAGCGTGCAACCGGTCCAGTTCGACCCCTCCGATGTCGCCGATGCGCATCGAGAAGGTGTCGACTTTCAAGCTTTCGGACGGCTTCAATTCCATGCCTCTGAAAGATTACCGCAACTTGACGGACGACACGCTACAGTCGCCTCTGCTCACCAACGCTAAACAAACTGGCCCCGTACGATTTGCTCGAAAGCCGCGTGCCAACGCAAGATTCAACTGAAACATTTCCGCTTTCGGCACGCAATCGCGTCAGACCGCGCACATCCTTCCCGGCAATGTTGCAACTATGGTCGACGGCACCCAACCCCGGCGAACCCGAAACGTTTTGAGAGCTGGAATGGACGTCTTCGACATTCTCGACCGTCTCGTCGCCTTTCCATCGGTTGCCGGCAAGCCGAACGGCGACATCGCAGGGTGGATCGAGGCCTACCTCGCGGGACACGGAATAAAGGTCACCCTGCTTCCAGGGCCGGAAGGCGACCGTTTCAATCTTTTCGCGACGGTCGGGCCCGCCGATGTCCCCGGCTACATCCTGTCCGGCCACATGGACGTCGTTCCCGCCGGCGAGCCGCAATGGAGTTCGGCTCCTTTCGCGCTGCACCTGGAGGGCGAGCGGCTCTATGGACGCGGCACCACCGACATGAAGGGATTTCTGGCCGCAGCGCTCGCCGCCGTGCCTGCGCTGGCGGGACTTCGCCTTGCCAGGCCAATCCACCTCGCCTTCTCTTATGACGAGGAGGTGGGATGCCGAGGGGTGCCGCATCTGATCGCCCGCCTTCCCGAACTTTGCGCCAAGCCGCTCGGCGTCATCGTCGGCGAGCCGAGCGTCATGCGCGCGGTGCGCGGCCACAAGGGCAAGGCGGCCGCCCGCGTGACCGTCCACGGGCGTACCGGGCATTCCTCACGGCCCGATCTCGGCCTGAACGCCATCCACGGCATGGCTGATGTGCTGAGCACGGCCGTCGGTGAAGCCGGGCGGCTGACGCGCGGTCCGTTCGACCTTTCGTTCGAGCCATCCTACTCCTCGCTGCAAGCCGGCGTGGTGGCGGGCGGACAGTCGGTCAACATAATTCCCGACACCTGCACTCTGGACCTGGAGGCTCGCGCCATTCCAGGCGTCGACCCGGCCAACCTGCTCACGCCGGTAAAGGCGCGAGCCGACGCGCTTGCAGCCGAAGGTTTTCGGGTCGAGTGGACGCCGATGAGCGCCTATCCGGCGCTGTCGCTGCCACAAGACGCGGCACTGGCGGCATTGCTGCGCGAGTTGACCGGCAAAGCGCCGCTTGCCGCCGTCAGCTACGGCACCGAGGCCGGACTTTACCAGGCCGCCGGGTTAGACGCGATCATTTGCGGGCCCGGCGACATCGGCCGCGCCCACAAGCCGGACGAATACATTCTCGCCAGCGAGCTCACCGCCTGCCAGCGGATGATCGAGGCGCTTGGCGCCCGTTGCGCGGCCTGAAGGGAACCGCAATGACGTTCCTTTTCAATTCCGATGCGCGGCGCGGCGCGGTCTTCGCCGAGGCCTTCGCCAAGGAATTGCCCGACCTCCCCTTCGCCATGGACGCCACGACCGTCGATCCCGACGCCGTACGCTATCTCATCACCTGGACCTCGCCAGAAGACGTCGCGCGTTACAGAAACCTGGAGATCCTGTTTTCGATTGGCGCCGGCGTCGACCAGTTCCGCCTCGATACATTACCGGAACAAGTGAAGATCGTGCGCACCGTCGAGGAAGGCATCGTGCGCATGATGCAGGAATATGTGACGCTGGCCGTGCTTGCGCTGCATCGCAACCTGCCCGCCTATCTGGCACAGCAGCGCGCCGGTGAATGGCGTGATATCCCGCAGCTCCAGGCCAGGTCGTGCCGGATTGGCGTGCTCGGCCTCGGGCAACTCGGCCAGGCCGTCCTCGACCGGCTGAAGCCCTTCGGCTTTCCGCTCGCCGGCTGGAGCCGCTCGCCGCGGCAGATCGACGGCGTGACTTGCCATCACGGCGAGTTCGGGCTGGAGAAGATACTCGCGGCCAGCGACATACTGGTCTGCCTGCTGCCGCTGACCGAGGCGACGCGCGGTTTCCTCGATGCCGATCTGTTTGCGAAACTGCCCAAGGGCGCAGCGCTCGTCCACACCGGCCGAGGGCCACAGCTCGCTCATGAAGCCCTCATCGCCGCCCTCGATAGCGGCCATCTGTCGGCCGCAAGCATTGACGTGACCGATCCCGAACCGCTTCCCGCGGGCCATCCTTTCTGGTCGCATCCGAAGATCATCCTGACCCCGCATGTCGCCAGCGTCACCCAGCCCGCCACCGCCGCGCGGGCGATCATCGAAGACATCCGACGCCACCGCGCCGGGCTCGACCCCATCGGGCTCGTCGACCGGTCGCGCGGCTATTGAAGTCCAACCTGAAAGGCCATCCCCTTGTCCCTGCTCAAGACCGTCGATACCGACCCAATCTTCTCGCCTCGCGAATCCAAGGCACTGCCCGAAAGGCTGATAGCCGGCGACCCCGCCTTCAAGACCTGGGCGCAGGACGTGGCCAAGGACGACCTCGTCCATACCGGCGTCTGGGAGGCGACGCCGGGCGAGACGCGCTCGATCAAGGGCGAGACTTTCGAATTCTGCCACATCCTCACCGGCGTGATCGAAATCACGCCCGACGGCGGCAAGCCGGTGACCTACCGCGCCGGCGACAGTTTTGTCATGAAGCCCGGCTTCACCGGAGTCTGGAAGACCATCGAAACGGTGCGCAAGATCTACGTGACCGTCGGCTGACCGGCCCGCTCGAAGTTTTTCAGCCACCGCAACAGATTTTGCCGTCCCGCGCGGCGGGCGCGCAACATTCGTCCGCGGCGGTTCGCCGAACGATGCATGCTGCTTGCCCGCCCACGCTAGGGTCATGGTCAATGCTGCTGAGTGGTCACCCATGAGCCTGAGCTTCAATCCAGACAAGGTCACTCTCCCCATCGGCCAGTTTATCGGCGGTGAGGTGATCGTGGCCGAGGGCGCGATCGAGATGCGCCGCCCCTCGGATGGCAAGGCATATGCCGGCTGCCCGGTGGCTGGCGCCGATATGGTCGACCGAGCGGTAGCGAGCGCCAGGGCGGCGCTCAAGGCCAGCAACTGGGGCGGGGTTCGGCCGCGCGAACGCACCAGGGCGCTCCAGGCCTGGGCCGACCTGATCGACGCGGAAGCCGATACGCTGGCGAAAATCGAGGCGCTGTGCTCGACGCGGCCCGTCGGCCAGCTTGTCGCCGGCGACATTGCCATAACCGCCGAGCAGATCCGCTTTTTTGCCGAGTTCGCCGACAAGGAGGGCAGCGAGCTTGTGCCCACGGACGATGCCACCCTTGGCATGATCATGAGCGAGCCCTATGGCGTGGTCGGCGCGATCACGCCCTGGAATTTTCCAATCTCGATGGCCGGCTGGAAGCTCGGTCCAGCGCTGGCCGCAGGCAACGCTGTCGTGCTGAAGCCGTCGGAAATGACACCCTTCTCGGCTGTCTATATGGCAGAGCTCGCCGTCAGGGCCGGCCTGCCGGCCGGGCTGATCAATGTGGTGCTCGGCGACGGTCCGACGACCGGCACGGCGCTGACCGGCCATCCCGAGATCGCCAAGGTCTCCTTCACCGGCTCGACCCGCGCCGGTTCAGCGATCATGGAGAATGTCGCCCGCACTGGCGTCAAGCCGATGACGCTGGAACTCGGCGGCAAGAGCCCGCAAATCGTCTTTGCCGATGCCGATCTCGACAAGGCGGCAATGGCGATCGCTGGCAGCGTCACTTTCAATGCCGGCCAGGCCTGCGTGGCCGGCACGCGTCTGATCGTCGAGAGGGGTGTCGCCGACAGGCTGACGTCCGCCATCCTCGAACGGATGAAGGCGGCTCGGCCGGGCCCGACCTGGGACGAGACCACGCAGTATTCGCCTGTTATCTCGGAACGACAGCGATCGCGCATCGACAGCATCGTGCGGGCCGCGGTCGAGGCCGGCGGCGAATGCCTGACCGGCGGGTCGGCCATGGACAGTCCGGGCTATTTCTACCAGCCGACGCTGATTGCCAATGTCGACCAGTCCAATCCGGCGATCATCGAGGAGATCTTCGGCCCGGTCCTGACCGTCCAGACCTTCGAGACCGAGGAAGAGGCGCTGGCGCTGTCCAGCCATCCGACCTACGGGCTGGCCTCCGGCCTGTTCACATCAGATCTCTCCCGCACCATCCGTCTCGCGCGCAAGCTCGAGGCGGGCACGGTCTGGGTCAACCGTTACAGTCGCTCTCGCGACCACATCCTGCCTACCGGCGGCTACAAGCGCTCCGGCATCGGCAAGGACCTTGGCCGCGAAGCCTATCTCGCCAATCGCAGGACCAAGAGCGTCCTGATCAGCCTGTGAAGAGATGCCGATGAGATCCTACTCGATTGCCCTGATCCCCGGTGACGGCATCGGCCGCGATGTGACCGCCGCCGGCTGGTCCGTGCTGGAAACGGCGGCCAAACACGCAGGCTTTGTCCTGACGGGAACCGAGTTCCCCTGGTCCTGCACGTTCTTCAAGGAAACCGGCCGCATGATGCCGCAGGACGGCATCGACACCTTGCGCGCCTTCGACGCCATCCTTCTCGGCGCGGTCGGCTGGCCGACAGAGGTACCGGATTCCGTCTCGCTCCACGGCCTGCTGCTGCCGATCCGCAAGGCGTTCGTGCAATACGCCAACATCCGGCCGCATCGCTTGCTGCCGGGCGTGACAGGGCCGCTGCGGGCGGAGAACTTCGACATCCTGTGCATTCGCGAGAACACCGAGGGCGAGTATTCGGGCGCCGGCGGGCGCGTGCACCAAGGCACGCAGGACGAGGTCGCAGTCGAGACCTCGATCTTCACCCGCGCCGGCGTCGAGCGCATCCTGCGCTTCGGTTTCGAGCAGGCGCGGGCGCGCCGGGGCAAGCTCGCCTCCGTCACCAAGTCCAATGCGCAGAAATACTCGATGGTGTTCTGGGACGAGATCACCGGCAAGCTGGCGGCGGACTATCCCGACGTCGCCGTGACCAGCTATCACGTCGACGCGCTCGCCGCGCGCATGATCATGGCGCCGGAAAGCCTCGACGTGGTCGTAGCCTCCAACCTTTTCGGCGATATCCTGACCGACATCGGCGCGGCGATCCAGGGCGGACTGGGCTACGCCGCCTCCGCCAACATCAACCCGGACCGCTCGGCGCCGTCGATGTTCGAGCCAGTGCACGGCTCCGCGCCGGACATTGCTCATCTCGGCATCGCCAATCCGATCGCCACCATCTGGTCCGGCGCCATGATGCTCGATCATCTCGGCGAAACAGCCGTCGCCGACCGCATCATGAAAGCCGTCGAAGCGACAACCGCGCGCGGCATTGGAACCATTGCCGGCAAGGATCGCACGGAAGCCATCACGGCCGCCGTCGTCGCGGCGCTCATCTGATTGCAAGGTCGTCTTCGATGAAAAACCTGAAAGACAAAAGTCTGTTCCGCGAGGCCGGCCTGACCGGCGGCAAATGGGTTGTGTCCGACTCCGGCAAGACGGTCGAGGTCATCGATCCGGCGACCCAGGCCGCCATCGGCACGGTGCCTGATATGGCCGGTCCGGAAACCCGTGCGGCCATAGAGGCCGCGGCGTCCGCCTATGGGGATTGGAGGAAGAAGACCAACGCCGAGCGTGCCAGCCTCCTGGAAACCTGGCATGGCCTGATGCTCGCCCATCTGGACGATCTAGCGCTGATCCTGACCACGGAACAGGGCAAGCCGCTGGACGAGGCCAGAGGCGAGATCCGTTATGGCGCGTCCTTCGTCAAATGGTTCGCCGAGGAAGCGCGGCGCATCAACGGTCACACCATCCCCTCGCCCACATCCGACCGCCGCATCATCGTGCTGAAGGAACCCGTCGGTGTCTGCGGCATCATCACGCCGTGGAATTTTCCCAATGCGATGATCACTCGCAAGGTCGCGCCGGCTCTGGCCGCCGGCTGCACGGTGGTGATCAAGCCATCCGAGTTCACGCCCTATTCGGCGCTGGCGCTGGGCGTGCTTGCCGAGCGGGCGGGCATCCCCGCCGGCGTCATCAACATCGTCACCGGCATGCCGGCCGAGATCGGCAACGAGATCATGGCCAACGAAACTGTGCGCAAGATCTCCTTCACCGGCTCGACACGGATCGGCTCGCTGCTGATGCGCGGCGCGGCCGACAGTGTGAAGCGGCTCAGCCTCGAACTCGGCGGCAACGCGCCTTTCATCGTCTTCGACGACGCCGATCTCGATCTCGCCATCGAGGGCGCGCTCGTCTCTAAGTTCCGCAATGGCGGCCAGACCTGCGTCTGCGCCAACCGCATCCTCGTCCAGGCCGGCGTCTATGACGCGTTCGCAGCGAAGCTCACGGCTCGAGTCAACGCCATGACGGTTGGGCCAGGCACGCAGCCCGGCGTCGCCATCGGGCCGATGATCAACATGGCGGCGGTCGAGAAGATCAACCGCCACGTCGAGGACGCGCTCGCCAAAGGTGCCGAGATCATCACCGACAGGCCGGCCTTGCCCGACGGTCCTCAATACGTTGCGCCGCTGGTGCTGACCGGCGCCACGGCGCAGATGCAGCTCGCCGGCGAGGAAACGTTTGGTCCCGTCGCGCCGCTTTTCCGGTTCGAGACGGAGGAGCAAGCGATCACGCTGGCAAACGGCACGCCCTACGGGCTTGCCTCCTACTTCTATACCGAGAATCTGAAGCGCGCCTGGCGCGTCGGCGAGGCCCTGGAGTTCGGCATGGTGGGGCTCAACACCGGCTCCGTCTCGATGGAAGTGGCTCCCTTCGGCGGCGTCAAGCAGTCCGGCCTCGGGCGCGAAGGGGCCCAGGCCGGTATCGAGGAATATCTCGAGATGAAGAGCTTTCACATGGGCGGGCTGGGCTGAGGCCGCCCCCAATCACTGGATCCGATCGAGCGCCTTGTAGTAGAGGCCGACCATCGGCAGGAACCACGGCTTGCCCGAATAACCGGGAATGGAAGGCCACTCGAGACCCTTCACGGGATTGCGGTCCTCGCGGCCGAGCATGGCATCGGCCATGATCATGCCGAGATGGGTGGAAAGCTGCGCGCCATGGCCGGAATAGCCCATCGCGTACCAGACACCGTCATGGTAGCCGGCGCGTGGGAAGCGGTCCTTGGTCATGTCGACCAGCCCGCCCCAGCAATAGTCGATTTCGACCTTGGCGAGCTGCGGGAAGATCGCCGCGAGGCCGGCCTGCAAGATTTGCCCGCTCTTGGCGTCGGAGCGCTGGTCGGACGTGGCCGAGAAACGTGCGCGACCGCCGAAGATCAGACGCCTGTCGGGCGAAAGCCGGAAGTAGTTGCCGATGTTCATCGAGGTCACGCATGTCCGGTTGCCCGGCATGGTGGCAGTGATCTCGGCGTCGCTTAAGGGCCGCGTGGCGATGATGAAGCTGCCGACGGAGATGAGCCTGCGGCGGAAATAGCCGAAGTCAGGCGTCGTGTAGGCGCCGGTCGCCACCAGCACGTTGTCGGCGCTGATCCGGCCTCGCGAAGTGGCCAGCTCATGCCTGCTTCCGGCCTGCTTGCGGTCCGTCACCCTGGTGTTCTCATGGATGACGGCGCCATGGCGGGCGGCGGCCGTGGCGAGACCCGCCACATAGCGGCCCATATGCATCATGGCGCTCTTCTTCGACAGCATCGCGCCGTGGAAGGGTGAGCCGATCTCGGATTTGAGATCGGCCGTCGAAAGCAGCGCCGTCTCCTGATCCACCTCGGCATGGACGGCTTCGAAGTTGCGCGCGATCGCCGCGAAATGCTGCGGCTTGGAGGCAAGCTTCAGCTTGCCGGCGCGGCGGAAATTGCAATCGATGCCTTCCTCGGCGACCAGCGCCTCGATGGTGTCGACAGAATCGTCCAACGCCCGGTAGAGCGCGATCGCGCGTTCCTTGCCGAGCTCCGCCTTGGCCGAGAGATAACTGTGGGCGAGGCCGTTGTTCAGGTGCCCACCATTGCGGCCGGATGCTCCCCAGCCCACCCGCTCCGCTTCCAGCACAGCCACCTTGGAGCCGGCCTTGGCCAGTTGGCGCGCGGCGGCAAGACCGGTGAAGCCGCCACCGATGATCGCGGCATCGTAGTGCCCCTCGACCGGGCCTTGCGCGCCGCCGGAAAAGACCGGGGCGGTGTCGTGCCAGTAGGAAACCAGCTTCATCGGGAATCCGCCCGTTTCAAAGCCCGACCACGCCCGGAAGACCCGAAATGTCCGGTATCTCGATATAGCCATAGTAAGGGTTGGCCGGTTCGTGGCCGCGGTTGACCCATACCTTGTTCTTGATACCGAGATCATGCGCCGACATCAGGTCGTAGCGGAACGACGACGAACAGTGAAGGACGTCTTCCGGACCGCAGCCCAGCATGTCGAGCATATATTCAAAGGCTTTGAAGCGCGGCTTGTAGGCCTGAGCCTGCTCGGCCGTGTAGACGGCATGGAACGGCGCGCCGAGCTTCTCGACGTTGGACATGATCTGCGCGTTCATAGCGTTGGACAGGATGACCAGCGGGATTTCCTTGGCAACCTTCGCCAGACCCGCCGGAACATCGGCGTGCGGCCCCCAGGTCGGGACACGCTCATAGACCATTTTGGCGTCATCGGGGCTGAAGGCGACACCATTGCGCTTGCAGGAGCGCTCAAGCGCATTGTGGATGACGTCGGCATAGGGCTTCCAGTCGCCGAGAATCTCATCGAGCCGATAGGCGGCGAAGTTCTTGATGAACTCCTGCATGCGCGCCTCATCAAGCCGGCTGCCGTATAGGTCGCGCGCCGCTTCCGCCATCTGGAAGAAGGTCAGCGTGCCGTAGCAGTCGAAGGTGATGTATTTGGGCCTGAAAGAAGCCATGTCCGTCGATCTCCGGTGGAAGCACACCCGCGTTGGCATGTATCTCATCATAGGACGGCAGGCAGCGACCCACCTGACCGAAATCGCCCTCTCGAAAGCAGAAAGTTCCGTATCCGCCATCGGGTTTGGCACGCTGTAGCATCTGGCCGTCGATCGGAGCGCCCGCCCGCGACCTGAACTGCCCCCACCGAGGAGGGGATCAGCAGAAGATGCGGCGCGCGCCCCGCGCAAAGGCGAAAGATACCGCCGCGACCGAAGCCTTCAGACGATCTGCGGCGCGCCGATGCCCGAGACTTGCGTGCAGATGGAAGGATGCTCCATGCAGCAGGGTGAGATCGAACTCCGGGCCTTCGGGCCTGACCATATCGAAGGCGCGGTGGCGCTTTCTCGCCAGGAGAACTGGCCGCATCGCCCGCAGGACTGGCGGATGGCGCTGCAGCTCTCGAGCGGCGCGGTCGCGCTCGACGACCGGGGCCAGGTCACCGGAACCATCCTGGTGACGCCCTATGGCATGGACTGCGCCATGATCAACATGGTGATCGTCGACAGGGCCATGCGGGGCAAGGGGCTCGGACGCCGGCTTATGGAGAAGGGTTTCGCCCTGGCCGAGGACCGGCCGCTGCGGCTTGTCGCGACGACGGACGGCATGCCTCTTTATGAGAAACTGGGCTTCGTGCCCTCCGGCACCATTCTGCAACATCAGGGCCAGGTCGCGGAACTCGGCGCGCCAGATGGCGTGGAAGCCGCGGGCATCGATGATTTGCTTGAAATCAAGGCGCTGGACCGCGACGCCTATGGCGCCGACCGCGAAGCCCTCATCGATGCGCTCTCGGAGCGCGGCCAATTCGCGGTCATCCGCCGCAACGGCGCCATCGAAGCCTATGCGGCGATCCGCCCGTTCGGACGCGGCGAGGTGGTCGGTCCGGTGATCGCGGGAAGCGCCGACGAGGCGAAGGCCCTGATCGGCTTCTTCGCCGCGTCGCGCGGCGGCGCTTTCCTGCGTGTCGATACCGACAGCCGGACCGGCTTGGCCGGTTGGCTCGCGGAAATCGGCCTCGCCCATGTCGGCGGTGGCGTCACCATGGACCGTCCGTCCAACAGGAGCGCGCGACAGGCCAGGCCAAAAGTTTACGCACTCGCCAACCAGGCGCTCGGCTAGAGCTGATCACCATTTCACGGAAACGGTGATCAGCTCTAACTCTTTGTTTTTACGCAATTCCGGACGGAAAACCGCTCACACTTTTCCTGGAATTGCTTTAGTCCGGAGAATAACAATGCTCGCCAATTCCCTGATCGAACTCGATCGCGCCCATCTCATCCATCCGGTCTCGTCATATCGCGGCCATGAGGCGCTCGGCGTGCGCGTGCTGAAATCGGCCAAGGGTGCGACCGTGACCGATGCGTCCGGCAGGCAGCTCGTCGACGGTTTCGCAGGATTGTGGTGCGTCAACGCCGGCTACGGCCACGACAGCATCGTCGAGGCGGCGGCCCGGCAGATGCGCGAGCTTCCCTACGCCACCGCCTATTTCGACCTCGGTTCGGAGCCGGCCATCCGGCTTGCCTCGGAGCTCGCCGAGCGGGCACCCGGCGATCTAAACCATGTCTACTTCACGCTTGGAGGATCGGACGCTGTCGACAGCACGATCCGTTTCGTCCGCTACTACTGGAACGCCAAGGGCGAGCCGCGGCGCGACCAGTTCATTTCGATCGAGCAGGGCTATCACGGGTCGTCGGTGGTCGGCGCGGGCCTGACCGCCCTGCCCGCCTTTCACGCGGGTTTCGGCATCCCCTTCGAGTGGCAGCACAAGATCCCCTCGCCCTATCCCTATCGCAACCCGGTGGGTGAAGACGGCAACGCGATCACCGCCGCATCGCTCGCCGCGCTGAAAGCGAAGATCGAGGCGATCGGGCCGGAGCGGGTCGCCGCCTTCTACGCCGAGCCGATCCAGGGCTCGGGCGGGGTCATTGTGCCACCGAAAGGCTGGATCAAGGCGGTGCGCGAGCTCTGCCGCGAATATGGCATCCTGTTCATCGCCGACGAGGTGATCACTGGCTTCGGCCGCACCGGGCCTCTGTTCGCCTGCACGGACGAGGACATCGTTCCCGATTTCATGACGACGGCGAAGGGCCTGACCTCGGGCTACGTTCCCATGGGCGCCGTATTCATGGCCGATCACGTGTACGACGTCATCGCCGATGGCGCGGGCGCTTCGGCGGTCGGCCACGGCTACACCTATTCCGCCCATCCCGTCAGCGCCGCTGTCGCGCTCGAAGTGTTGAAGCTTTACGAGGACGGCCTTCTGGAAAATGGCATCAAGGCCGGCGCCCACCTGATGGCGGGATTGGAGAGCCTGAAGGACCACCCTCTCGTCGGCGACGTGCGCGGTCGCGGCATGCTTGCGGCGGTCGAACTGGTGACCGACAAGCGGAAAAAGACACCGCTTCCGGCGTCTTCGGTGCCGGCCCGACGGGTCTTCGACAGGGCCTGGGACAACGGCTTGATCATCCGTGCCTTTGCGCATGGAGTTATCGGCTACGCCCCGCCGCTCTGCTGCACGGATAGCGATATCGATACGATCATCGAACGCACGCGCCAAACGCTCGACCAGACGCTGGCCGATCCGGACGTCCGCCGGGACATGGCATGACGGGCGGATTTTCCATGTCTCGAAATATCGCCGGGACGGATGATTTCGCAATTTTGTGCCGCGTCCCAGCGCCATTTCGGCGAATCCAGCGCGGGGGAAGTGCCAGACTGCTCATAAGACAAGGCCAGAAAGCCCGGATTTCCGAGCCTTCTAAAAAGGCCGACGCCCCGGACAGCACGGAATTTTGTTCTGTTCAGCACATGCAATTCGGCCGCGCGCAGAGGAGAGCCAGTTTTGGCCAGGGGCTTTAGAGAATTCAAGTACATGACCTTCGACGTCGTCGGCACGCTGATCGACTTCGAAGGCGGCATTACGATCTGCCTGGCCGGGATTGCCGACGATGCAGGTCTTTCCATCGATGGCGAAGCCGCGCTGACCCTGTATCGGAAGGCCCGCTACATGCCCGACGCGGGACTGTTCCCTGACGATCTCGTGCGTGTCTACATGGTCATCGCGCCGCAACTCGGCCTGCCGGCCGAGGAGAAATATGGCATCCGGCTGCGGGACTCCGCCAGCGCCTGGCAAGGCTTCCCCGACAGCGCGACGGCATTGGCTGAGCTTGCGAAATCCCACAAGCTGATTGCCATGACCAATGCCCGGCGCTGGGCGCTCGACCACTTCGAGAGGCAGCTTGGATCGCCCTTCTTCGCCACCTTCACGGCCGACGACACCGGCACGGAGAAACCGGATCCGGCCTTTTTCCAGAAGGTCTTCGATTTCGTCGCCTCAAGGGGCGATAGCAAGGACGACATCCTGCACGTCGCGCAAAGCCAATATCACGACATCGGCATATCCCGTGCGCTTGGCGTGACCAATTGCTGGATCGAACGCCGACACGCCCAGAAGGGCTATGGCGGCACGATCGAGCCCGAGCGCTTCACCGTACCAGACCACCACTTCACCTCGATGGCCTCCCTTGCAGCGGCCGTTCGGGAAAGCCTGAAGGAACGAGCCTGAACCAAAGCCCGGAAAGCCGCAGCAAGACGAGCATCCCGACCAAACAAACAGAAAGGGGAATAACATGACCGACAAGATCACGAACTGGACCAGCGCGGACGATGCCATGGTCGAAAATGCCATTCGACGCGGCGCCAGCCGTCGCGAACTTCTCAAGATGCTCTTGGCCGGCGGCGCCGCGGTTGCCGCGGGCAGCGTGGTGCTCGGCAGAGCGACCCAAGCCGTCGCCGCCACGCCCGTTTCCGGCGGAAATTTGAAGGCGGCCGGCTGGTCGTCCTCGACCGCCGACACGCTTGATCCGGCAAAGGCGTCGCTCTCCACCGACTACGTCCGCTGCTGCTCGCTGTATAATCGCCTGACCTTCCTCGACAAGGATGGCAAGACGCAGATGGAGCTGGCCGAAAGCTTCGACAGCAAGGACGCCAAGACCTGGACAGTGAAGCTGCGCAAGGGCGTCACCTTCCACGACGGCAAGGACCTCACCGCCGACGACGTCGTCTACTCGCTAAAGCGCCATCTCGACAAAGCGGTCGGCTCCAAGGTCGCCAAGATCGCCGCGCAAATGACCGGCTTCAAGTCGGTCGACAAGTCGACCGTCGAAATCACCCTCGCCGACCCGAATGCGGATCTTCCGACCATCCTGGCGCTGCACCATTTCATGATCGTCCAGGACGGCACCACGGACTTCTCCAAGGGCAACGGCACCGGTGCCTTCGTGCTGCAAACGTTCGAACCGGGCGTGCGCTCGGTGGTCACCAAGAACAAGAACTACTGGAAGTCCGGCAAGCCCTACCTCGACTCCTTCGAGTTCATCGCCATCAGCGACGACAGCGCCCGCGTCAACGCCCTGCTTTCCGGCGACATAAATTTTGCGGCTTCGATCAATCCGCGCGCCATGAAGCTCGTCAGCGGCCAGCAAGGCTTCGAATTGTTGCAATCGACTTCAGGCAACTACACCGACCTCAACATTCGGCTCGACATGGATCCTGGCAGCAAGGCCGACTTCGTCGCCGGTATGAAGTATCTCGTCAACCGCGAACAGATCGTCAAATCGGCTTTGCGCGGGCTCGGCGAAATCGGCAACGACCAGCCCGTCTCGCCTGCGAACATCTACCACAATGCAGACCTCAAGCCGAAGGCGTTCGATCCGGACAAGGCGAAGTTCCACTTCCAGAAGGCGGGCTTGCTTGGCCAGTCCATCCCGGTGGTCGCCTCCGACGCCGCGACCTCGTCGATCGACATGGCAGTGATCATCCAGGCCGCAGGCGCCGACATCGGTATGAAGCTCGACGTCCAGCGCGTCCCGGCCGACGGCTACTGGGACAATTACTGGCTCAAGGCGCCTATCCATTTCGGCAACATCAATCCACGCCCGACGCCGGACATCCTGTTCTCACTCCTCTATGCTTCCAACGCGCCGTGGAACGAGAGCCAGTACAAGTCCGAGAAGTTCGACAAGTTGCTCGTCGAGGCGCGCGGGTCGCTCGACCAGGCCAAGCGCAAGGAAATCTACAACCAGATGCAGACTATGGTGTCCGAGGAGGCCGGCACCATCATCCCGGCCTACATTTCCAACGTGGATGCCCTCTCCAGCAAGGTGAAGGGTTTGGAAGCGAACCCGCTCGGTGGCATGATGGGCTACGCAATGGCGGAATATCTCTGGCTCGAAGCCTGAGAGAAGCCTGCCGGGGACCGGTCAGCCGGCCCCCGGCACTGCATTGCGCAAGATTGTTGGCCGACTGCAACCCGGGAGCGCTTCCATGAAGTCTGGGGTTCTGAACCTCGTGATGAAGCGGCTGGCGGTCGCGGTGGTCACCCTTCTGATCGTCCTGTTCGCCGTGTTTTTCGCCACCAGCATGCTGCCTGGCGACACCGCGTCGATCCTTCTCGGCCAGGCGGCGACACCCGAGGCTGTCGCAGGCCTGCGCGAGGCCATGCATCTCAACGATCCGGCGATCCTCCGCTTCGTGCTCTGGCTCGTCGGCCTGCTGCACGGCGACCTCGGCACCTCCTACGCCAACCAGATGCCGGTCGCGGCGCTGATCGGCGGGCGCCTGGTCAACACCATGAAGCTCGCCGCCATCACGACGCTGCTCTCGGTGCCGCTGGCGCTGACGCTCGGTATCACCGCAGCGATGCTCAGGGGCTCGGTCTACGACCGCACCGTCACCGTCTTTTCGATCGGCGTCATTTCCGTGCCGGAATTCATGGTCGCGACCCTCGCGGTCCTGCTCTTCGCCGTCTATCTGAAATGGCTGCCGGCGTTGTCCTCGGTCAACGAGGCGCATTCGCTGACCGACCTTGTGCGCATCTATGCCATGCCGGTGATCACGCTCACCTTCGTCATCTCCGCGCAAATGATCCGAATGACCCGCGCCGCGGTGATCGAGACGCTCTCCACGCCCTATGTCGAGATGGCGCTTCTGAAAGGCGCCTCGCGAAGCCGCATGGTGCTGCGGCACGCGCTCCCCAATGCGCTCGGTCCCATCGTCAACGCGGTTGCGCTCTCGCTATCCTATCTGGTGGGCGGCGTCATCATCGTGGAGACAATCTTCAACTATCCCGGCATCGCCAAGCTGATGGTCGATGCCGTCGCCACCCGCGACCTGCCCCTGATCCAGAGCTGCGCGATGATCTTCTGCCTCGGCTACCTCTTCCTCATCACCGCCGCCGATATCGTCGCCATCATGTCCAACCCGAGGCTCAGATGACGATGGCGCGCGCGACAACCTCCCGACGGTCGTTCCTGGGGTATAGCTACAGCCTCGTGGGCGTCGTCGCCGCTTTAGTCATCCTGGCCTGGATGCTCGTCGCGATCCTCGCTCCCTACATCATTCCCCATTCGATCGGAGACATTGTCGACGACGACTATTTCGGCCCGATGCGGCAAGGGCTGTGGCTCGGCTCCGACTATCTGGGTCGCGACATGCTCTCGCGGGTTCTGATGGGCGCGCGCTATACCGTCGGAATTTCACTTGCCGCCGTCTTCATTGCCTGCTTTTCGGGCGTCGTGCTGGGGATGACAGCAGCCGTCACCGGTGGCTGGCTCGACACGTGCCTCAGCCGCTTCCTGGACGCGATGAACTCCATTCCCAGCAAGCTTTTCGGTCTTGTCGTCGTTGCCGCGGTCGGCTCGTCGATCCCTGCACTGATCCTGACGCTCGCGGTCATCTATACCCCTGGCGCCTACCGCTTCGCGCGGGCACTCGCCGTCAACATCAACACGATGGACTTCATGACCGTCGCCCGCGTGCGCGGCGAAAACACCGCCTATCTCATCGGCTCCGAGATCCTGCCCAACATCATCCGGCCGGTGCTGGCCGATTTCGGCCTGCGCTTCGTCTTCATCGTTCTGCTGCTCTCGGGCCTCTCCTTCCTGGGCCTCGGCCTGCAGCCACCGCTCGCCGACTGGGGCGCGCTGGTGCGCGAGAATATCGGCGGCCTGCCCTTCGCGGCTCCCGCCGTCATCATTCCCTCGCTGGCGATCGCCAGCCTCACCATCAGCGTAAACCTGCTGATCGACAATCTGCCGCAAAAGATCAGGGACCGGGACGCATGACCAATCTCGTCGAGGTCAGGGATCTGAGGATCGAGGCGACCACCGACGCCGGCAGGATTGTCGAGATCATCAAGGGCGTCAGCCTCGACATCCCCGACGGCGAGATCGTCGCCCTCATCGGCGAAAGCGGCTCCGGCAAGACGACGGTGGCGCTCTCGCTCATGGGCTATGCGCGGCCCGGCTGCCGGATCACCGGCGGCGAGATCAACGTGAACGGCAAGAACATGGCGGCGCTTTCCGAAAAGCAGCGCGCCAGGTTACGCGGCACAGACATCGCCTACGTTCCGCAGAGTGCCGCCGCCTCCTTCAATCCCTCGTCGACGATCATGGAGCAGGTGATCGAGGTCACGCGGATCCACAACCTGATGCCGCCCGAGCGAGCGCGTCAGCGTGCGGTCGAGTTGTTCAAGGCCCTGTCGCTGCCGGACCCGGAAGGGATCGGCGCGCGTTATCCGCACCAGGTTTCGGGTGGGCAATTGCAGCGCCTGGCGGCGGCCATGGCGCTTATCGGCGATCCCAAGCTGGTCATCTTCGACGAGCCGACGACGGCCCTCGACGTGACAACCCAGATCGACGTGCTGAAAGCCTTCAAATCGGTCATGCGCGCGGGCGGAATAGCAGGTATCTATGTCTCCCACGACCTGGCCGTCGTCGCCCAGATCGCCGACCACATCGTGGTGCTGAAGGGCGGCGAAGTGCAGGAGGCCGGCACCACGGCTCGGATGCTTTCCGCTGCCCAGCACCCCTATACGCGCGAACTGCTGGCTGCCTTCGAGCCGAAACCACGGCAAACGCATGCGGACGGGGATGCAGGCGCCAAGCCGTTGCTGCGCATCGACAATGTGACCGCCGGCTATGGCGCGGTGCGAGAGAACGGGCTGCCACTCATCCGGGCCGTCGATTCCGTCAGCCTGGTCGTCGAGACAGGACGCAACCTCGGCATCATCGGCGAATCCGGCTGCGGAAAATCGACGCTGGCGCGCGTCATCGCCGGCATCCATCCGGCTGCGACCGGCAACATCGTCTTCGACGGCAAGCAACTGGAGCGCGCCGCAGGGAAACGCAGCCAGGACCAACTGCGCGAGATGCAGATCGTGTTCCAGTATGCCGATACCGCGCTCAATCCGGCCAAGCCGGTGGAGGACATCATCTCCCGGCCGCTGGCCTTCTATCACCAACTCGACAGGCAGGCGCGCTCGAAACGCGTCGACGAATTGCTCGACATGGTTCGCCTGCCGAGGACGCTTCGTTACCGTCGCCCGTCGGAACTCTCAGGCGGCCAGAAGCAGCGGGTGAACTTCGCCCGCGCCCTTGCGGCCGGCCCCAAGCTCATCATCTGCGACGAAATCACCTCGGCGCTCGACACGGTGGTCGCTGCCGCCGTGATCGAACTGCTCAAGGAGTTGCAGCGCGAGTTGAGCCTTTCCTACATTTTCATCAGCCACGACCTCTCCGTCGTCGAAGCGATCTGCGACGAGATCATGGTCATGTACAACGGGGAGCGGGTGGAGCAGATCACGCCTGACAAGCTCAAGGCGCCCACCCATCCTTATTCGAAGCTTCTCTTCTCCTCCGTGCCAAAGCTTGATCCGACGTGGCTCGATGGCCTCGTCCGCGACCCAGAACTCGTCAGCCAGTACGGCCACCGCTGACGAGACGGCAGAGCCTTACCTCGGAAAAAGACTTGGCAGCGGCATGTGCGCCTTGACGATGGGGGACTTCAGCACGACGAACGAGAAATACTTGTCGATGCCGATATCCATGTCGGTCAGCCGTTCCATGATGGTCTGGTATTCGCCGATGCCGGCGGTCACGAATTTCATCAGATAGTCGTAGCCGCCCGACACGAGGTGGCATTCGATCACCTGCTCTATCTTCTCCACCACGGCGAGAAAGCGGGCGAAATCCACCTGACGATGGTTCTTCAAGGTGATTTCGGTGAAGACGGTCAGCGCCTGGCCGAGCTTGCCGAGATTGATCTGCGCGGAATACCCTTCAATGTAGCCCTCGGACTGGAGTCTCTTGACCCGCATCAAGCACGGGCTTGGCGACAGATGCACAAGATCGGCCAGCTCCACGTTGGTAATGCGGCCGTTCTTCTGCAATTCGTGAAGAATCTTGATGTCGATCCGATCCAGTTTCATGACCGTCTCCGCAGAACGCATGCCGCAGCACAAAATGCTGCCGTACCAATAGCCATCGACACTATCACAGCCCGCTGGCCTGTCCATCCGGGCGGACATCGCTTTGAAACGCAGTGTCTCCCGATTTAAGCCGGGCCGCCGGAATAAAATTCTGCTTCGGCTTCAACTCCAGCAGCGGCTGCCTGCGCAACACGCTAGATTGGCGCTTCAGGATAGAGGGACCATGCGCGCGCCGTTGCAGCAAATCGAGACGTCCAGTGAACTGCCGCAATCCGCGGATGCGGTGGTGATCGGCGGCGGCATCGTCGGCGTCTTCACAGCCTACTATCTTGCCAGGCGCGGTATGAAGGTCGCGCTTGTCGAGAAGGGGCGCATCGGCGCCGAGCAGTCCTCCAGGAACTGGGGATGGTGCCGCCAGCAGAACCGCGACGCCCGCGAACTGCCGATGGCGACCCGCAGCCTCGATCTGTGGGACAGCTTCGCAACGGAAACCGGTGAAGACACCGGCTTTCGCCGCTGCGGCCTGCTCTATCTCAGCAATGACGAGGCGGAACTGGACGGCTGGGCGCGCTGGCGTGACTTTGCCACGCCGGCCGGCGTCACCACACACATGCTTGACAGCGCCGAAGCTAGCGAGCGGGGCCGCGCCACGGGCCAAACCTGGAAGGGCGGCGTCTCCTCGCCGACCGACGGCACAGCCGACCCGTCGCGGGCCGCTCCTTCTGTCGCCCGTGCCATCCTCAAGCTCGGCGGCTCCGTACACCAGAATTGCGCCGCGCGCGGTATCGAGACCGAGGGCGGGCGCCTGAGCGGCGTGGTGACGGAAAGCGGCACGATCCGGACGAAGGTAGCGGTCCTGGCGGGCGGCGCCTGGGCGTCCTCCTTTTGCCATCAGTTCGGCTTCCGCTTCCCGCAAGCATCGGTGCGCTCCTCCATCCTGTCTGTCTCGCCCGGCGCAGAGGGCCTGCCGGATGCGCTGCACACGGCAAGGATCTCGGCCACGCGTCGCGGCGACGGCGGTTACACGCTTGCCATAAGCGGGCGCGGCCGCGTCGACGTCACGCCGCAGCAGCTGCGCTTCTCCTCGCAATTCGTGCCCATGTTCCTGAAGCGGTGGCGAAGCTTGGCGCCCGGCGGCCTGCAAGGCATGCGCTCGGGCCACGAAACGCTTCGACACTGGCGGCTCGACCAGCCGACGCCGATGGAGCGGATGCGCATCCTCGATCCAATCCCGGACCGGGCGACCATTCGCCTGACCCACGCCCGCGCGCTCGAACTGCTGCCCGACCTCCGAAAGACGACGGTCAGCGCGGCCTGGGCCGGCTACATCGACAGCACGCCGGACGGCGTGCCCGCCATCGGCGAGATAACCACTCTTCCTGGTTTCTTCCTGGCTGCGGGATTTTCGGGGCACGGCTTCGGCATCGGGCCTGGCGCCGGGCACCTCGTCGCGGACCTGGTGACCGGGTCGGAACCGATCGTCGATCCGACATCCTATGATCCCCGGCGCTTCGATGCTTCGGCCTGGGGAAAGGTCGCCGATTTCTAGGATGTGATCGTCATTCATGCACGGCCTCAGCCATCCCGCAGAAAAGCGCTGATAGGAGCGGGCCTGGCAGGGGCCTGTGCGCGAAACCGGCCGACGGTGTCGGGCGTGCAGCCTGCTTGCGCGGCAACAAGCTCAACGGCAGCCAAAAGGCAGTAACGCCCCTGGCAACGCCCCATGCCGGCGCGCGAGAGCGACTTAACCCTGTTGGCCTCGCCGCCACCGAAATCCACGCTTCGGCGTACATCTCCGGCACTCACATTCTCGCAGCGGCAGACGATCGCATCGTCGGGGAGTGCCAACGCCATCTCGACCGGCCAGGGAAAGGCGCAAGCCAGGCCGCGGGCAAAGCGCGCGAGCCGGGCGAGCTTGCGCAGATCAGCCGCGGTGGAGGGCGCCGGATGTCCGAGATCGGCAAGGCATGCCGCCGCCGCGAGACGCCCAGCGATCTCCGCGCCGTCCGCTCCCAGAAGGCGAACCCCATCGCCGGCAAGGTAGACGCCATTGCCGGCCCGACCCATTTCGTCGGTCTTTGGCAGCCATTGCCGCCACTGTTCGTCATAGGTGAACGCGCATCCCACGAGGTCGGCCAAGTGGGTCTCTGCCCGCAGGTGCCAGCCCATGCCGACCATGTCGCATGGGGACAGCCGCTGCCTTCCGCCGGCGTCGCGCCAGCGCATCGCGGTGACGCCTCGTTCGTCGGCCTCGATACGTTCGAGCGTCACGCCCGCATGGTAGCGGCGGCCGAGCCTCGCCCGCAGGGCCAGGCCGCGCAGCGCGACCAATGGCCGAGCGGCAATTCCCCCGAGCCCTCGCATCTGCTGGCGCCAGGGTGAGGTGTCGAGCACCGCCGCCACATCCGCTCCAGCCTTGACGAGCTGGGCACCGACCAGCGTCAGCAGAGGTCCCGATCCGATCAGGATGATCCGCCGCCCGAGCGCCACGCCCTGCGCCTTGAGCGCGATCTGGGCGGCGCCAAGGCTGTAGACGCCGGCGCTCTGCCAGCCCGGGACGGGAGTGACGCGGTCGGATGCGCCCGTGGCGAGGATCACGCGGTCGTAGCTGATCATCTGCACGCCACTCTCCCCCAGCACGTGCAACCGCCTCTCGTGCACGGCGACGACGGAGCTCGCTGCGTAGTGGGTAAGCCGCCCGTCTTTGGCCAGCCGGTCGAACAGCGCATGCAGCGCACGCGCCTTCGCCGCTTCCGATCCGTAGAGCTGCTCTGGCGTTCGGACGAAGCCGGCCGGCGGGCGGCGATAGATCTGTCCGCCGGCGCGATTGCCTTCGTCGATCACCACCGGGTGGAGCCCGGCCTCGACCAGCGTTGCCGCCGACCTTATGCCGGCCGGACCGGCGCCCACGATCACGACCCGTGACACTGAGGTTTCGCTCACGGCCAGTTCTCCGGTGGCGTCGTGCGCAGCTTCATACCTTCGGTGACAAACGCCGAGCACGCCCGCAGGCGCGGTCCCTCGTCCTGCCACACCCAGCAATCCTGGCAGGCTCCCATCAAACAGAAGCCCGCGCGCGGCTCGGGTCCGAACTCGGAGCTTCGCAGCGCGTGTCCGGAACCCAGCATGGCGGTCAGCACAGTGTCGCCCGCTAGTGCAGAGCGCTTCTCCCCATCGAGAAAGAAATGCAGCTGCGCCCGGTCGGGTTCGGCCAACCGGACGATGCGGCCGGCGGTGATCATTCCGCGGCCTCTTGCACGGGTTGAGAACGCGGCAGTTCGGGGAACCGTTTGCAGACCCCATCAAACGCCGCCTGGACGCCTTCCGACCCCGAGCGCCCTTTCATGCGACGGAATATCTCCGTCTTGGCGAAGAACCGCCAATGGATCGGCAAATCCCTCAGTATGGCGGTGAGCCGGTGATAGGCTGCTGGCGTCCATTGCGCTTCGTAGCCTTCGCGCTCCGGACCGAAATGGAAATGGCCGGTGGCCGGCCGCTGCTCTGCGCGCCGCCTTTCCGTCGCCTGCTCGTCGACCTCGCCGTCGCGGATGACGACGCCATAGTCGCGCTCGGCCGATGCCACTGAAACATAGCCGCGCCGAACGTCCTGCGCGACCCGCCAAGGCTCGCGTTGATGCGGTTCGCCGCGCCCGCCGCCTCCCGCGGAGCGGATGTCGAGCACGTCGCCGGGCTGCAGTACCGCGGTGTCGATGTTGCCCAGCCGCCTCTCATGTTCGGTCCCAGGATTGACGATCATGTCCGACAGGCCGGCCGCCTTGCCGCCCAGCACGCCCCAGGGACGAAAGAAGCTGCGGTCGCGATTGCGCGCCGTGATCCTGGAATCGGGGGCGAAGACACGGAAGGCCATCTCGGTCGCCAGCCCACCGCGCCAGCGACCGGCTCCGCCACTATCCCGGGCGAGCCCGTATTTCAGGAATTCGACTGGGGTCTCGGTTTCGGTGATCTCGATCGGCGTGTTCTTGAGATAGGCGGCATCGGCGCCCGATCCGTTGGTTCCGTCGCGATGCGGCATCGCGCCGCCGCCCCCTACCACCGGGTTGACCGCTGCGATGACGGTCTGGCTGGTGCGCTCGTCCGTCGTCATGACGTTGACGATGCAGTTGTTGCCAGCCGGTGCCGCCGGCAGGCGTGCCGGCATCGCTTGCGAAAAGGCGCCGAAGATGACTGACCGCAGGCGTGCACAGGTGAGCGAACGCATGCCCACGGCAGCGGGATAGACCGGGTTCAGCACCGAACCATGAGGGGTAATGCAGGTGAAGGGCCGGGTGAGGCCCGTGTTAAGCAGGATCTTCGGGTTGAGTGTATAGAGCACATAGTAAACGCCGACGAGCAGGATGGTGTGGCGTGGGTCACCGCCGGTGGGCACGTTGAGTGAGGAGCCGAGCTGCGGATCTGAACCGGTGAAGTCGAGCACCGCCTCGTCGCCCCTGATCGTCAGCGTCAACTTCAGCCGGCAGGGATTGGCTTCGACCGAATCCTCGTCGGCATAGTCGGCGAACTCCCATGTGCCGTCTGGCATGGAGCGCAGCACGTCGCGTGCCTGCGCCTCCGCATGGTCGAGAAGAGCAGCAACGCCTTCCACGAAGCCGGTCTTGCCGAACTTCCGCACCATCGCCTGGATCTTGCGCTCGCCGGTGTTGAGCGCGCCGACCAACGCCTTGATATCGCCTATGTTGAGGTCGGGCTTGCGCACATTGGTGCTCATGATCCGCAGGATCATCTCGTCGAACACGCCTTCGGTTACGAGCTTCATGGGAGGAAAGCGGATGCCTTCCTGATGGATTTCGGTCAGCGCCCGGCTGAGAGAAGCGGGCACCGCCCCGCCCATGTCGGTGTTGTGGATGTGCCCTCCGGTCCAGGCGATGATCTCGTCATCGACGAAGACCGGCTTCCACAAATGCGTGTCGGGCGCGTGGGTGGCAACGTAGCCGGAATAGGGATCGTTGGTGAAGGCAACGTCTCCAGGCCGGTAGTCGTCCACCATCGCGATTGCGCGGTGATACGAAACCCCGGGATGCCAGGTGGTGCCGAGTTCCATTGGGACGGCGAAGGTCGCGCCGGAGCGGTCCAGCAGCATCACCGTGAAGTCCTGCGTTTCCTTGACAAAGGCGGAGTGCGCGGTGCGGTGCAGCGTGTGGGCCATATTTTCGGCGGCTGCGCGGGCGTGGTTCGCCAGAACCTGAAGGTTTGTTCGGTCGAACATGGCGTCACTCCCCGAAGGTCAGAAGAAGGTTGAGATGGCGATCGACGCGTGCCTGCGTTCCGATCGGGATCGCGAAGGTGGTGTCTTCCTGCACCACCACGGCAGGCCCGTGGAACACGCTGCCCGGCACAAGCGCCTGCCGGTCGTGGAGGTCGACGGTCTCGACCCTCTGGCCGGTGTAGACCGGGAGCCGCCGCGCTGGAATGGCCCGGGCGTCCTTCTCGTCGATCTCGGGGAAGGACAATGCCGGACCGGCGCCTACGGCGGACAGCCTGGCGTTGACGAGTTCGATCTCGCCCTCCGGGTCGTGGAAGTCGTAGAGGCGCTCATGCGTGAGGTGGAAGGCCTGCGAGATGGCGGCCGCGTCGCCTTCCACGAGCCATTCCGGCGAAACGACGACCTCGATCTCATAGCTTTGCCCGACGTATCGCATGTCGCAGGAGAGACTGAGTTCCGCCGCCGCGTCGTGCCCCTGTGCCGCCAGCCAGTCACGACCTTCCCGCGCGAGCGCCTCGAAGGCGCTGTGAATTCCTGGAAGTGACGCATCCGACAGTGGAGCGAAGATAGTGCGTATGAAGTCTCCGCGAAGATCCGCCACCAGCCCGCCCAGCGCCGACACCACACCGGGGCGACGGGGCGCCATGAGGCGCTTCATCCCGAGTTCGCGGGCAAGGAAGGCGCCGAGCATGGGCCCGCCGCCGCCAAAAGGCATCAGCGTGAAATCCCGCAAGTCCACGCCTGCCCGCGAGGCGAGTTTCTCGACCTCGACGAACATTTCAGACACCGCAATGTCGAGGATCGCCTGCGCGGTCTGCTCAACCGTGCGGCCGAGTCGGGATGCGAGGTCGCCGACCGCGCGATGCGCCAACCCGACATCGATCTTGAGCTGGCCATAGGCCATCTCGGTGTGGCCGAGCCATCCACACACCACCATGGCGTCCGTCACCGTCGCGCGCTCGCCGCCACGGCCGTAGCATGCGGGCCCAGGCGTCGAGCCGGCCGACTCCGGCCCGACCCGTAGCACCCCTTGAGCGTCGACGCTGGCGATCGAGCCGCCGCCTACGCCGATCGAGCTCACCGAGACGGAAGGAATGTGGAGCGGAAATTCGCCGATCAGCTCGCCGGTGCCGAACTGCGGCTCACCGCCGATGATGAGCGCGAAATCGGCCGAGGTCCCGCCGATATCGAGGGTCAGGATCTTACCCTCGCCTGCCTGACGCGCCAGCCACGAGGCGCCGATGACGCCGGAGGCCGTTCCCGACAGCAGCATGTTTACGCAGGCGTGCTTGCCTTCGGCAGCGTTCATCAACCCGCCGTTGGATTTCGTCAGCATCGGACGGGCTGGCACGCCGCTTCCTTTCAGCCGCTCTTCCAGCGCCGTCAGATAGCCCGAGACGCGCGGATGGACGTAGCCGTTGAGAATGGCGGTCGAGCTGCGCTCGTATTCGCGGATGACGGGCCACACCTCGGCCGAGGAGAAGACGAAGAGTTCCGGCGCAAGGCGCGCGATCGCCGCCTTCACCGAAGCCTCCTGTGCACCGTTGCGCCAGGAATGGAGGAAGGACACGATGATCCCTTGTGCCCCGGTCGCTTTCGCCGTCGCGACTGCCCTTTCCACGGCGTCCATGTCAGGCGCCTGGGATTCACTGCCATCGGCGCGCATGCGAACCGGAATGCCGAAGACCATGTCTCGCGGGATCAGCGGCTCCGGCCGCGTGCAGAACAGCGAATACATGTCCGGCATGCGAAGCCGTGCCAGTTCGATCACGTCCTCGAAGCCGGCATTGGTGAACAGCGCCAGCTGCGCGCCCTTGCGCTGGATGATCGTGTTGATGCCAACGGTCGTGCCGTGCACGAAGCGCGTCATACGGGTCGGATCGAAGCCTTCTCGCTCGGCCAGAAGGGCAAGACCCGTCATCAGTTCGGCACCCGGATCTTCCGGTGTCGTCAGCACTTTCAGAGAGGCGACCCGCCCGGAATTGGCCTCGAGCGCACAGAAATCGATGAAGGTGCCTCCGATATCGACGCCGACCTTCCAGTCGGCTCCGTCCTGCGCCAGATTCGCCGCGATGGCACCATCCATGATGCGTCCCTTCCTGTCTGCCACCTGAATGCTGGCACGACCCGATGGGACAGGTCCAAGACGCATGATGAGCAAGGATATAAGTCTTGCTTATGCCCTTGCGCGATGTTCTCCGAGAATTGCGTGACAGGCCGCACGGATCTCATCGCGCATCATCTCATCGGCACGTGAAAGCGCTCTCGTGCGCGAGGTAAGAAGTGCGATCGGAGATTCCGGTCCCGCCGCTAGCGGCCTGACCGCGAGCCCGGCAAACTGCTGCCAAGGCAACAGCGCATCGACCAGGGCAATACCCAGACCGGCCTGGACGAAGCCGATTGCGGAAATCGAGACGTCGATCTCGAGCGATGGCGAAAGTGTGAGACCCTGCGCGCGCGCCGCCTGGGCCAGTTCCTCGGCAGGGCGCGTGTTTCCACGATAGGATATCAGCTCTTCCCGGACGAGATCGGCGAGCGTCAGCTCGGTTTTCCTTTGCAAAGCGTGCCCGGCGGGCAGCAGGCATGCAAAGCCGACACTGCCGATCACCTCTGCCTCGATGTCGGGAGGCAGGCGGTCGTCCATGGCCACGCCGAGGCTGGCGTCGCCCGCGCGCAGCATGTCTACGATCGCGGCGATCGGCGCACTATGGGAACGCAGCAAAATATCGGGATGCTGGGCCCGGAAGTTGGTGAAGGCGCGCGGCAGTATTGCCATGGCCGGCGGCGGTGAGGCCGCAACCCGCACCAGCCCAGTCCTGCCCAGCCGAAGGTCGGTGGTCTTGCGGCGTAGTCCTTCGAGCCCCGCCGACAGCCTCTCGGCATCCGGGAAAATCTCGAGCGCGTCCGGAGTCGGGCGCAGCCTGCCCTTCACCCGCTCGAACAGCGCGAAACCGAGTTCGTCTTCGGTGTGAAGCAGGATCTGGCTGAGCGCCGGCTGGGAAATGTTCAGCATCCGAGCAGCGGCTGTCACGGTGCCGGCGCGCATGACGGCGATGAACACTTCCAGCTGCCGGGCCCGCATTGCTGCTCCATAGGTGCAACTTATGACTCTGGTTCAAACCTGTCTTTGACGCAAGGCCGCGGCGCGGACAAGATTGGCGTATTCAAGGATCATCCGCCCTGCTTGAGGATTGACTATGGATGTGATCGTGCTCGGCGGCGGACTGATGGGGACGGCCTCGGCCTATTTCCTCGCCAGGCGCGGCGCGCGGGTGACGCTGATCGAGCGCAATCGGATCGGCACCGGAGCGACTGTCGCCTCCTTTGGCAACATCCGGCGCACGGGTCGGCATCTATCCCAGCTGCCGCTGGCGCATCGCTCGCTCAGGCTGTGGAACGAGGCTGAGAAAATGCTCGGCCGGGACGTGGAATTCCGCGCCACCGGTCATATCCGGCTGATCTTCGACGACGGCAGTCTCGCCGACATGCGGGCCTATGCGGAGGCGGCGCGAGCCTGGGGCCTTTACCTTGAGGAACTCACTTCGCGCGACATTCACGCCCGTTTTCCGGGTCTCGGTCCGGGAGCCATCGCCGCGTCGTTCTCGCCGCACGACGGCAGCGGCAATCCGCGGCTGATCGCGCCGGCCTTCGCCGACGCCGCCCGGAGGCTCGGCGTGGAAATCGTCGAGGGAGCCGAGGTCGCGGCGATCAGGCATAAAGGTCCCGATTTCCTTGTCACCACTTCAAAAGGTTCATTCACCGCCGAGTGCCTGCTCAACACAGCTGGCGCCTGGGGCGCGCGCATCGCCGCACAGTTCGGTGAGGAGGTTCCTCTCGATGCCCGCGGCCCGCAGATGGGGGTGACCGAGCCACTGCCCTATCGAGTACCGCCGGTGGTTGGCATCTGGACGCGCGACAAGGACCATGGCGCCTATCTGCGTCAGGTCGAGAGGGGCAACATCGTCTTCGGCGGAGCCGCTGAAAGGGTGGCGGTGGACCTCGACCCAGGTCACGCGGTTGCCGACCCCACGCGGCTGACGACGCAATTGCGGGCCGTCGCGCGGCTGCTGCCGGCAATCGCCCAGGTGGCAGTCATCCGAACCTGGTCCGGCTGCGAGGGCTATGTTCGCGACATGTTGCCCGTCATGGGACGCTCGATGACGACGCCTGGCCTGTTCCATGCCTTCGGCTTCAGCGGACACGGCTTCCAGCTCGGTCCAGGTGTTGGCGACGCCATGGCCGAGCTCATTGCGACCGGCTGTTGCGAAACGCCGCTCGATGACTTCAGGATCGATCGCTTCGGCCGCGCGGTCTAACGCATGTCGCCCCGAAGTGTGCAGCGGTTCTGGGGGCGGGCATGTCACTGACGCCATGGAGGTGGGTTCAGGCTATCCCTAAGCGCTTGCAGAAACTTATTCGTCCGACTGCTGCGTCCATGGCGGGCATGGAGCAGTGCAACCACGTCAGCGTGTGGGGACGACCAGTATGGGAGAACAGCCTGCAATCTTCCTGCTGCCAGATCATCAGCCACATCCCACTCGCTTCGTACCATGACTCCCAGGCCGGCGAGCGCCCAGTCGCGGACGATCTCGCCATCATTGCTCGACATGGACGGTTTGACCCGAACGGTGGTGTTGCCATGCTTGGAATGGGCAAAGCGCCAAAGCGTTACGTCCTCGTTGTTTTCTCGAAGGGCGAGGCATCGATGCAGGACAAGCTCACCCGGCTCGAGGATAGGCAAACTATGTTGCAGATAGCCGGGGGATGCACAAAGGACGCGCTGGTTCGGCGCGAGCGTGGTTACCAGGCGATCGCTCTCCGGCAGTGATCCTATGTGCAACACGATGTCCCAGCTTTCGGACATCTGTCGTATCGGGCTCTCGAAGAGTTCTAATGTGACCGATACCGCAGGATGCTTGCTCGCGAATTCCTGTACGATCGGTGCGATATATCGCCTTCCAAAGCCATAGGGCGCGGCAACACGCAAATGGCCCCGCACCTGGCTGGTTCGGCTGGCCAGTCGCTCCGACAGATCGTCAACGGCTGCGATGATCGTAGCTCCCTCCGAAGCCACCAGTTCACCCTCATCCGTAAGGCTGAGGCCGCGTGACGTTCGCTCGATGAGTTTAACCCCGACGCGGCCCTCGAGTGCCCGCAGGCGCTGTGTCACCGCCGGAGGCGTCACATCGAGCCTGCGTGCAGCTTCCGCGAGCGAGGGCGCGGTCGCAAGGACATGGAAGAAGGTCAGATCGTCCGTCGAGATCATTAAGCCATACCTTAATGGATGATGAAGATTGGATTAATTGCGATATTCATGTCGTGGCATATTCTCCCCAATCAGGCAACGGCGCCGAAAGGGCAGCCTGACACGCCGCCGCTGTTTGGTCTGTGAACGGAGAAAGCGAATCGATGGAAATGCCGCGATGCGATCTGCTTTATCTGGAAGGCGGCTGGAGACTGCCTGCAAAGCCAGCCGCGGCGATCCCAATCATCAGTCCGGTGACGGAAGGGGTGATTGGATCTGTCGCTCGAGGCAGCGGATTGGACGTCGACATTGCCGTTGCCGCTGCCCGCGGCGCGTTTGCGTCATTCGCAGCGACATCACCGTCCGAGCGCATCGATTTGCTCAAGCGGATTCTCACTCTCCTCGAAGAGCGATTTGAGTATCTGGCACAGGCAATATGCCGCGAGATGGGATCGGCCATCGCCTTTGTCCGCTCCTCGCAGGTTCCTTTCGGGCTGGCGCATATCCGCGCCGCGATCGAGGTGCTGGAAGATTACAGCTTCATCAAGAAGCAGGGCACGACCGCGATCGCCAAGGAAGCGATAGGCGTCTGCGCTCTCATTACACCATGGAATTGGCCGCTTTATCAGATCACAGCGAAGGTTGCCCCGGCGCTCGCCGCCGGCTGCACCATCGTCCTCAAGCCCAGTGAACTTTCGCCGTTCAGCGCCCACCTGTTCGCGCAGATCATGCATGATGCCGGAACGCCGCCGGGTGTTTTTAATATGGTGACCGGCACGGGGGAAGATGTTGGCGCAGCGCTCGCGTCACATTCCGACATCGACATGATTTCGATTACAGGATCGACACGCGCCGGCGTGCTGGTGGCGCAGGCCGCGGCGCCCACGGTCAAGCGCGTAACCCAGGAGTTGGGAGGCAAGTCACCCAACATTCTGCTGGACGACGCAGATTGGGGGCGCGTCGTGCCTCTCGGGGTAGCCGCCGCGTTTCGCAATGTCGGCCAGTCGTGTAGCGCCCCCACGCGAATGCTCGTACCCGCCAAGAGACTGCGGGAGGTGGAAGAACTGGCGGCGTCGGCTGCGGCTACCATGACTGTCGGCGACCCGCTCAACGAGGCGACCGTCCTTGGTCCGCTCGCCAATCGTAACCAGTTCGACAAAGTGCAGGACATGATACGCATCGGGATTGCCGAAGGCGCCAAGCTCGTCTGCGGCGGCCCTGGACGACCTGAAGATCTGTCGAAGGGCTATTTCGTCGAGCCGACCGTCTTCTCCGAAGTGCGGTCGGAAATGCGTATCGCCCAGGAAGAGATCTTCGGACCGGTGCTGTGCCTCATCCCCTATCAGGATGAGGATGAGGCAATCCGCATCGCCAATGACACTGTCTATGGTCTGGGTTCCCATGTTCAATCCGGCGATATCGATCGCGCGCGTCGCGTTGCGGGAAAAATTCGCGCCGGCCAAGTGCATATCAACCATCCCGCATGGGACGGTTTTGCGGCTTTTGGAGGGTACAAGCAGTCGGGCAATGGTCGGGAATATGGCGTCTTTGGGCTCGAGGAGTATCTCGAGACCAAAGCCATCCTGGGATTTTTCCGGGATGAGCGGCCCGAGTTTCAGCTGCCGGTCTCGCGCGGCTCGCCTTTCGAGAGCCCACGCAAATGATCATCAAAATAGACGCAAGGAAGCAGGCGGTGAGTGAGGTAGAAACCTTGGACCAGGTGCAGCACGAGAGCGCCGCCACACGCCTCGACGATCTGGAAACGCCCTGCCTAATCCTCGACTCCGATCGTATGGATCGCAACATCGTTCGACTACGCGAACGGCTCGCACCTCTTGGCGTATCGCTGCGGCCGCATCTCAAGACCGCAAAGTCAATCGAGGTGGCCCGCCGCGTCATGGCCACCAGAGAGGGACCGGCGACCGTCTCCACCCTCAGGGAAGCGCGGCTCTTCGCGAATGCCGGTGTCCGGGACATCATCTATGCCGTGGGCATCGCACCATGGAAGCTGGCCAAGGTCATCGAACTGCGGAGGCAGGGCGTCGACCTTGCCGTGGTTCTCGACACGGTCGAACAGGCCCAAGCCGTCGCCGCGACATCGCGAGAAACCGGCATGGCCATTCCCGCCCTCATCGAAATCGACTGCGACGGTCACCGATCCGGCGTCCTGCCAAACGACCGGGATCGGCTGGTTGCAATCGGCAGAGCCTTGATCGACGGGGGAGAGTTGCGCGGCGTCCTCACCCATGCCGGCGGCAGCTATGCGGCGCGAGGAGACGAGGCGCTGCGGCGCTGCGGCGCTGCGCAGAGGAAGAGCGGCATGCCGCAGTCGCCGCAGCCACCATTCTGCGCGATGCGGGGCTGCCCTGCCCCGTCGTCAGCGTCGGTTCGACGCCGACCGCGCATCGTGCAGCGGAGCTGAGCGGCGTGACCGAAGTCCGTGCGGGCGTTTTCGTGTTCTTCGACCTTGTGATGGCTGGCATTGGCATCTGCCAGATTGACGATATTGCGATCTCCGTGCTGGCGACCGTCATCGGCCATCAGCGCGAAAAGGGCTGGATACTGGTCGACGCCGGGTGGATGGCCATGTCGCAGGATCGCGGAACCTCCAGGCAGGAGGTCAATCAGGGCTATGGCGTCGTCTGTGACAGCCGTGGCCGGCTGTTTGACAATATTATCCTGGCCGATGCGAACCAAGAGCACGGCATTATCAAGGTGCGCCGAGGCTCCGGCGCGACTTTGCCCGAGCTCAAGATCGGCGACAGGGTGCGGATTTTACCCAATCACGCTTGCGCGACCGGTGCCCAGCATCGCAGCTATCATGTCGTCCGTGGCGCCTCCGACGCGGTCGAGGGCGAGTGGCAGCGCTTTGGGGGCTGGTAATGAACAGCAAGCCGCAAACCATCCTGGCTGAGGACGCACCAGCGCCGGCGGGCCACTATTCGCAGGCTGTCCGATCGGGCAACAGTCTGTACATTTCAGGCCAGCTTCCGATCAGGGCCGACAAGGCGCCACTCGCTGACAAAAGCTTCGAACTCCAGGCGCGCCTGTCTATCGCCAACATGCTGGCGATCCTGGAGGCAGCTGGCGGCAAGCCGGACGACCTCTGCCGGGTGACGGCCTATATCGTCGGCGTGCAGAACTGGCCGGAGTTCAATCGCGTTTACGGGGAAATGCTGGGCGAGGCGCGGCCCGCGCGTACGGTCGTTCCCGTGCCTGAATTGCACTATGGCTATCTGGTTGAAATAGACGCGATCGCGAGCCTCCCTGGCCATGGCTGAACGCGTAAACCCAACAAGGTTCCCAGCTATGTCTCCTGTCGTCCGGTCTGTCTCCAGCGATGAAGCCCTGCCGAAGGCAGTGGACGCTGTGGTCGTAGGCGCAGGAATCGTCGGCACCGCCTCCGCCTATTTTCTTGCAAAGCGTGGGCTCTCCGTAGCGCTGCTCGAGAAAGGTCACGTCGCATGTGAGCAATCGAGCCGCACCTGGGGCTGGTGTCGGCAGCAGAACCGCGATCCTCGCGAAATGCCTCTGTCGCTCATTTCCATGCGGCTGTGGGCCAGTTTGGCGACCGACATAGGGCAGGACCTGGGCTTCCGCCGCACAGGCCTCATCTACACGACGGATAATGCCGCGATGCTGGCCGGCTGGGAAGCCTGGAGGTCAACGGCGAGAGAGTTCGGCGTCGAAACCCATATGCTGAGTGCGGCTGAAGCCGGAAACCGAATTCCGGAAACAAGACGCAAATGGTTGGGTGGATTGCACTCTGTCGCGGACGGCAAGGCCGAGCCCGCTATCGCCGCGCCGGCGCTAGCGGAAGGCGCCCGCGCGCTGGGCGCGACAATCCATCAGAACTGCGCCGCACGCGGCCTGGATGTCGCCAACGGCCGGGTAACGGGGATACATACGGAGAAGGGCTACATCCGTGCCGATGCCGTGCTGTGCGCCGCTGGTGCCTGGGCCTCCGGCTTCCTGGGTCGTCATGGAATCGTCTTTCCGCAAGCGAGCGTGCGGCAAACCGTCGTACGCACGAAGCGGACGGTCAATGTCGGCGAGGTGCTCTATAGTCCCGATTTCGCGATGACCCGGCGGCTTGACGGCAGCTATACCATGGCGATCAGCGGCCGGGCCTCGCTGGAAGTGACGCCGCAGGGCCTCCGCTTCGCGCGTGAGTTCTTGCCGCAATTCATCAAGCGCCTGAAGGCGGTGCAGATGGGACTCGGCAGGTCGTTTTTCGCCGGTCCCGAGTCCCTGGGCGCGCTTTTGGGGAAGGATCCGACGATTTTCGAGCGCAATCGCGTTCTCGATCCGGCTCCAAACCGGCGGCTGGTCAATGCGATCATGGACAATGTGCGTGGCACATTTCCCCAACTGGCAAGCCTCGAAATCGATCACGCATGGGGTGCCTACGTCGACTGCACGCCTGATGCCGTGCCGGTGGTGTCCGGGATCGAAGCGTTGGGAGGGCTTTATCTGGCAGCGGGCTGCTCCGGTCACGGCTTCGGCTTTGGCCCAGGCCTAGGTTATCTTGCCGCGGAATTGATCACCAACGAGACGCCGAGCGTCGATCCGACTCCCTTCCAGCTCGCGCGGCTGACCAATGGTTCGAAGGTGAAGGTCGGACCAATTTAACGCTTCGCCCCAAGCGGCCGATCTTGCTACATCCAAAGCGCCAGCGCGCTAGATCCAATCAGCGCTCAAACATTCCGCCCTGAAGCGGCCGTTGAAGGCGTAGATGTAAGCGTTGTCCGTTGGCTTTCCCGGTCGCGAGAAGTCGAGCGTGACACCCCGCAGGTAGCGCCGCTGGTACGTCTCGAACGGCATGAGACCGTCTGTCCAAAGGTTGGTGCCTCGCCGCGTGTCATCTCCGTCAAGGATGTGCTCGTACTGATACGCTGCAAGCCCGTATAGCGTGAATGCTGCACCCGGTTTCGGAGCTCAAGCGTTGAAACCAGAATTTGTCCGTTACGCTCGCCCCATCAGCCCAAGTCGCGTTGGCTGGCCTGCTGCCGGTTTTTCGGACACGCAGTTAAGCTAGCATAGCTTGCTCCTCGAACTCGACGGGGCTCAGATAGCCCAGTGTCGAGTGCCTTCGCCGAGGGTTGTAGAAGCGCTCGATGTAATCGAACACATCCGCCCTGGCGTCATCCCTCGTTCTGTAGACTTTGCGGGCTGTCCGCTCGGTTTTCAGCGACGAGAAGAAGCTCTCCATTGCTGCATTGTCCCAGACGTTGCCCGAACGGCTCATCGAGCAGGTGATGCCGTGGTCGGCCATCAGGCGCTGGAACTGCTCGCTGGTGTATTGGCTGCCCTGGTGGTCCGTCAAAAAAGTTGCGCTTTTGAATTCAAGGGAAATCGCCGCAAAATATTAGAGATTTCATCGACTATCGAAATCAATTGGACGATCTTCCCGCGTCGTAGCGCCCGGCAGCGTGCCCGCTTCGCCTTGAAGAGTACCGTCATTGCTCCACCAAGTAGCTTATTCTTTCGTTTCAGAATCAAACACCATACTGGGTCCGGAGGCATGTTCTAACCTCTGATTTGAATTGGATTTCTCGTGAGCCAAAATCAGAACCTCTCCGTATAGTTTCGAGGGTAGCCAAAACAGGCGAACTTAATGGCTACTGAACCTTCATCCGAGCTTGATCCGAAGCAAACTCGGCCAGTTCGTCATTGGCCTCTTGAATGCCGTGCGCAGCCGCTTTTTCGAGCCAACGGCGACCGGCCACGGGATCGTGCTCCCCGGCGAGACCTCGGGAGAGATAGCGGCCGAGCATGAGTTGGGCTTGGCCATGCCCAAGCTCGGCTGCGGCAGCGAACCATTTCTGCGCCATCTTCTGGTCGAACGGAAGGCCCTGTCCAGCTTCACACAGCGCACCAAGCGCAAACATCGCACCGACGTGACCTTCGCCGGCCGCCTGCTCGAACAGTCGCACCGCAGCAGCCGGCGAACTCGTACCTCCGCGCCCGTTGAGCAACATCTCGGCAAGAGCCACTTTTGCGTCGAGCATGCCAGCATCGGCTGCATCGGCAAACCAGACGCGCGCCTGCGGGAGGTCGGCCTCCAGGCCGCGCCCATCCAGAAGCATCCGCGCATACATATATTGCGCCTCCGGCACCCCTTCCGCGGCACGCCTCAGCCAGTGTGCGGCTTGCCCTTCATCCTGCCTGACACCAACGCCCTTGGCGAAGCACAGCCCGAGATTGAACGCCGCGATAAGGTCGCCCGACGACGCGGCCGCCTCGAACCACTCGGCAACGCCTGTGGTGTCGTCAAGCTCGCCGGTCCCTCCGAGGAGGAGATTGGCTAGGTCGACCCGCGCTTCCTGGTTGCCGCTGTCTGCGGAAGCGCGCAACCAGCGCCTCCCTTCTTTGTCATCCTTGGCAACCCCGTTTCCCGTCAGGTAGAGAGAGGCAATTGCGCGAGCAGCGGCCTGGTGACCTGCCTCTGCCGCCCGCAGGTACCAGCTTGCGGCCTCTGCGTAGTTCGGAGGCCGGTCCTTCACATAATGATCGCCGAGGACATAGGCCGCTTCGATGTTACCCGCCAAAGCGGCGCGCCGCATCCAAGCTTCCCCGGCTGCCGCGTCATGGCCGCCGAGTGCACCGTCGATCAGTGCCAATCCAAGCCGGAACTGGGCCGAGGGAAGACCTTTTTCCGCGGCGGTCTGATACAGTCTTGCGGCTGCCGCGGGGTCTTTCGACATACCCAGCCCGTGCTCGGTTATGACGGCGAGAAGATAGATAGCGGTCGGCAGGCCTGCGTCGGCCGCGCGTCGGATCTCGTTGGCAATCCTGCCCCGCTCGGCGGTCCCGCCACGCCGAGCCAGCGAAAGGGCAAGTCCGAGGCATCCTTCGGCACAACCGGCTGCGGCCGACTGCTCATACCAATGGTGCGCTGCATCCGCGTCGCGCATCGGTTTGGGACCATTGGTAAGGATGTAGCCGAGGATTGCCTGACCGCTTGCCGAACCGGCCTCGGCGGCTTTCTTTGCAAAGTCGCGCGCGGCCGCGAAGTCCGCCTCGCCCGAGGAATCTCGATCGAACAAGCGCTCCGACCCAAGGCCTTTGCCATCAGCGTCCGCAGGCACCAGCCCTGTAACGTAGAGTGCTGCGAGAAGCGCCTGCGCATCCGCGCTCCCGCGGTCGGCTGCCCGCCGCAGCCAGCGCGCTCCCTCCATCCGGCTAGGCGGCACGCCCGAACCTTCCAGATAGCAACGCGCGACCCGAAATTCCGCGTCGACTATCCCGGCACGCGCGGCGATGGCCAGGAGCGGAAATGCCTCGGCGTGCTTTCCGATGTCGTAAAGATGGATCGCCCGGCGCAGGGCTGCCGTCGGGTTGACGAGACCGGTCAGCCGATCCAGAATTGTCATCGATCCAAGCCCCAGAGCACTCCGTTTTCGTTTGCGCCGAGCCTAAGGCTCTCGCATCGCTTCCTGGCCTATGGGCAGCATCGCCCCAAGAAGGTATTTGAGCACAGTGCGTCGACCGACCTTGACGTCGGCGGTAACCGGCATGCCGGGACTGACGGCGAAACCGGCTGGAACACCGTGCAGGGCGACCTGGTCGATGGAAATCTGCGTGCGGTAGAATGGTTCGGCATCGGCGGGCAGCATCGACAAAGAGCTGTTCGGGTCGCGCGCTTGTTCCCGCGCCGAGAACGAATCCGGGCTAACCGCGCGAACCGTGCCGTGAGCGAGGCCGTATTGCGAATAAGGGAAGGTGTCGAATTTGATGACCACGGGGTCACCGACATGCACAAATCCGCTGCTCCGGCCGACGATGTTTGTCTCGATCTCAAGCTTCGCGTTTGCAGGCACAAGGGTGATCAGCCGATCACCGGACTGCAGGACCGAGCCAACCGAGACCTTGGCCACCGATTGAACGATGGCGTCTGCTTCGCTCTTCAACTCGACCAATTGCTTGCGCAGTTTTGCTTTGGTGAGGAGTTCGCGCGCATCGGACATCCGCGAACTCGCCTCCGACAGGCTCTGCGAGACTTCCGCGCGCCAATTCTGAATGTAGCCGTCGCGTTCAGCGGCCACTGCCGCCTGCTGGAGCTTGGCGGCTTCGGCGGTCTGCTGGGCATTACCGAGCGCCCGGGACATTTCCGCGCGATTGTCTTCGGCAAGCAATGTGTTGAGGCGGCTGCCCACCTGCCTTTTTTCGAGCTGCTTGCGCATGTCTTCAATCGAACCGGCTACAGCGAGCCGCTGACGGTAGCCGTCAGCATCCGACTGCGAGCGCGAAATCGCGGACGAGAGTTCGTCGCGCTGTCGGTCAAAATTCTCAACCTTTGCATCATAGACGGCCTTGCGCCGCTCGAAGATCGACGCCTGCAAGGTCCAGCTCGGGTCAAGACCGTCATAGTTGAACGCCTGGCCGTCGGCCTCCGCCTTCAATCGTGCGACTTCGGCCTCAAGCGTCGAAACCTGCATCGCCAGGGCTGAGAGATCGGCTGAGGCAAATGTCGCATCGAGGCGGGCAAGCAACTGTCCGGCCTGTACATGCTGCCCTTCACGAACGTCGATAGAGCGCACGATCGCTGTCTCCAGCGGCTGCACGACGATGTTGGGCGATTGCGAGACCACGAGCCCTCTGGTCGTCACGACCTGATCGACCGGTATCAGCCCCGCCAGGACGACCAGGACGACCACCAGGCTGGAAATGACCCAGACGATGCCGCGCGCGGCGCGCGGGATCGGGGCGTTCGCAATCGCCGTCGACGGCCACTGGAATTCGAGAATGGCAGGAGACGTCGGATCGCTCGCTTTCGTCCGGCGCCACCGGGCGGGACGGATGGTGAGTGAGGTGCTACTCATGGGCCGCGCCGATCATGACTAAACCAACCTCGGGGGGACGACAGCCGGACGCGCGTTGCGGCCGTCCAGGTGCCTATTCTGCTGCGACCACAGCTGGCGATAGAGGGCGCATCGTTCGAGCAGGACCGCGTGCGGCGCAACGTCGAGCACCTTGCCCTGCTCCATGACCAATATCTGGTCGCACTCGGTCAGAGAGGCGAGCCGATGCGAAACGATGATCATCGTTCGCCCGCTGGCAATGCGCATAAGGTTGGCACTGACCACGGCTTCGCTCTCCGGATCGAGTGCGCTGGTCGCTTCATCGAGGATGAGGATGGTCGGATCATGGATGAGTGCGCGTGCGATCGCCAGCCGCTGCTTCTGACCGCCCGACAAATTGGGCGAGCCTTCCTCGATGTAGGTGTCATAGCCATTCGGCATGCGCTCGATGAATTCTTCAGCACCAGCAAGGTGAGCGGCACGCATCGCGTCGGAAAGGGTCAACCCTGCGCGCCCGGCGATGATGTTGTCACGGATCGACCCACGGAACAGGAAGTTATCTTGCAGGACCACGCCGAGTCCCTGGCGAAGATGGCGCAGGTTGATCTCCTTGAGGTCGACGCCATCCAGCTTGAGGAACCCACTGTAATCGCGGTTGATACCCTGCAGGAGGCGCGCGATGGTCGATTTTCCCGACCCGCTGCGTCCCACAATGCCAAACATCGACCCTGCCGGGATATCGAAGCTGACCCGGTCAAGCGCCGGTGTCTTGGTGCCGATATAGCTGAAGGTCAGGTCCTTGAAGCTGACCTCGCCAACAAGCTTTGGCCTCAGGCCGATGGAATTCGAGCTGCTCTCCAGCGGCCGATTGAGGACGGACGCCGCCTCGCCGATCGCCGCACCGACCTCTTCATAATCTTCGACCAGCCGCGCCAGCCCGACCAGCGGCTGGGCGACGCGTTGGGAGATCATCATGAAGGCAAACAGGCTACCTACCATATAGCCCGAGCTGTCGTTCATCGCGAGATACGCGCCGATAAGCATGGTCCCGAGCACCATCAATCGTTCGATCGGCGTGACCAGGGTCTGCGGCCAGCTGGCGAGTTGCCCGAAGGCGAGACGCGCCCTGCCCGCTTCAGCCACACGCTCGTCCCAAAGCGCTTTGCGTTGCGGCTCGAGGCCGAGCGCCTTCACCGTCTTTATGCCAACCACGGTTTCGCCGAGCGCGGCCGCCTTCCAGGTCTCGGCATCGACCACCTGCTGATACCTGCGACGCAGCGGCTTGAGGAAGGCGAGGATGATCAGGAGGATGACGACAGCGCAGGCAATGACGATCCACGCCAGCGATGCATTGATGTAGAACATCACCGGTACCAGGACGCAAAGCGTGATCAGGTCCAGGAACGTGCTCAGCAGTTTTCCGGTCAGGAACTCGCGGATGCGATAGACCTGGGCGAGATGATACATCGTCTCGCCGGCCGGATGGCGCTCGAAATAGTCGAGCGGTAGGCGCAGCAGCCGACTGAACACGTGCAGTTGCAGCTTTGTGTCCAGACGGGCGCCCACGACATTGATGATCAATCGCCGGGCGTGACCGAGCAGCGTCTCGTAGGCGAAGACGACGGCGATGATCGTCGACAGCAGCACCAGTGTCGAAATGCTGTTGAACTGCAGCACCTTGTTGACCAACGTCATGACGATCAGTGGCGGCAAAATGGTAAGAACGCTGAGCGTGAACGAGGCGATGGCGATATCGCGCAGGGGTCGCCCTTCGACCCGTATCAGTTCGACGAGCCAGCGCAGGCTGAACGGCGCATCCGCCGCGACCTCGGATCGAGCCGAGCGCAACAAGACCGCATCGCCTGTCCACACCTGCGACAGTCGTAGCTCGTCGATGGCTGTGGCCTCACCGTCGTCCGGTGCGTCGGCGCTTTTCAGGAAAATGACGTTCCGCTCGGCGCTCGCCCCGGTGAGGAGAGCCGCGCCGCCATCGGTGAACAGCAGGACGACGGGTCCAGTGTCCTGAAAGCGCAAGAGGTGGGACCAGCGAATGTGGAGGGCGCGCGACCACATGCCGCCGTTCTGGGCCCACTCGGCGAGGTCGGAAGCGGTTGGAACCGGACTTGCGCTGGACGGCCTGAATTCGCTGGGGTCGATCTCGACGCCATGGTAGCGGGCGACACGCATCACCGCCTTGAGGCGTGGCCCTAACTGGTCGAACTCGACGGGGCCGCCTGAGGCCCGCGCCGCCGCGTTGTGGTCGCCGGCCTGATCAGTCGCGCCCTCGACTTCGGTGCCTGCGCGCATCGAGACCGGCTGGCTTTCGGCGTTTACGGGGACGTTCACCATGGATTTCTCATCCCGTACGCGGGGCGACGGTTCAACAATGGCCAGACCGAGGCGTTTCCCATGCGGTATTGTACTCCGAACCGACCGGCTGCGCGAATCCCGCTTTCCCGCAAAATCTCCGCGTACGTTCCCATCAGCGGTCTATCGTCAAATTCCCTGTTCATTCGTGCGGCTTCAAGAGATCCTTCACGGACGTCTTGACGGTGTGGTCGTTACTGGCATAGCCGGCGCCAGGCTTGGTCTGGTCCGAGGTGAGATCCGTGCTCGCCCCGGACGGCTTGTTCTGGTTGTTGCCGAATCCGCTGATCGTCTTGAGGACATTCAGCAGGTCTTTGGTCAGCGAAGTGGACGCAAGGCCGATCAA
>NZ_KI421453.1:486738-489407 GCF_000472705.1 Mesorhizobium erdmanii USDA 3471
CCGGTCGCACCAGTGGCACCGGTATGACCGGTCGCGCCAGTCGAGCCGGTCGCTCCGGTATGACCTGTTGCGCCGGTAGAGCCAGTCGTACCCGTGGCGCCGGTTGCCCCCGTCGCGCCTGTCGCTCCGGTTGAACCAGTGGCGCCGGTATGGCCGGTCGCACCAGTGGAACCCGTATCGCCAGTTGAGCCCGTGGCACCCGTATCACCGGTCGCACCTGCGGCTCCGGTTGCACCGGTTGAACCCGTGGCGCCGGTATCGCCAGTCGCGCCTGTGGAACCGGTGGCTCCAGTCGAACCCGTGGCACCCGTATTGCCAGTCGCACCCGTGGCTCCAGTTGCTCCAGTCGAGCCGGCGGCACCGGTTGCTCCAGTCGAGCCCGTCGCTCCGGTATCGCCGGTTGCGCCTGTGGCTCCGGTTGCTCCAGTCGAGCCGGTGGCGCCTGTATCGCCAGTCGCACCCGTGGCTCCGGTTGCACCGGTTGAACCCGTGGTGCCCGTATCGCCAGTCGCGCCTGTGGAACCGGTAGCTCCGGTCGAGCCTGTCGCTCCAGTAGCACCGGTTGCTCCGGTCGAACCCGTGGCACCTGGATCGCCGGTCGCACCTGTGGCTCCGGTCGCCCCGGTTGAGCCCGTGGCGCCCGTATCACCGGTTGCCCCGGTCGAACCCGTAGCGCCGGTATCGCCGGTCGCACCTGTCGCTCCCGTTGCTCCGGTCGAACCCGTGGCGCCGGTTGCTCCAGTCGAGCCCGTTGCCCCCGTATCGCCAGTCGCACCTGTGGCTCCGGTTGCTCCAGTTGAGCCCGTGGCGCCCGTGTCGCCGGTGGCACCTGTGGCACCGGTTGCTCCGGTCGAGCCTGTGGCGCCTGTGTCGCCGGTCGCACCCGTTGCTCCAGTCGAACCCGTGGCGCCCGTATCACCGGTCGCACCTGTCGCTCCCGTTGCTCCGGTTGCTCCAGTCGAGCCCGTGGCGCCTGTATCGCCGGTCGCGCCTGTGGCGCCTGTTGCTCCAGTTGCGCCTGTGTCGCCGGTAGCACCTGTGGCGCCGGTTGCTCCGGTCGCTCCGGTTGCTCCAGTCGAGCCAGTCGCTCCGGTATCGCCAGTCGATCCGGTGGCGCCGGTATCGCCGGTCGCACCTGTGGCTCCGGTTGCGCCGGTCGAGCCTGTGGCGCCAGTCGAGCCTGTGGCGCCGGTATCGCCGGTGGCACCTGTGGCTCCGGTCGCGCCGGTTGAGCCCGTGGCGCCTGTATCGCCAGTCGCGCCCGTCGCACCCGTATCACCGGTCGCGCCTGTGGCTCCGGTTGCTCCGGTCGAGCCTGTGGCGCCTGTATCGCCGGTCGCGCCTGTGGCGCCGGTTGCTCCGGTCGAACCCGTGGCGCCCGTATCACCGGTCGCGCCTGTGGCGCCGGCTGCTCCAGTCGAGCCCGTGGCGCCCGTATCGCCGGTGGCACCTGTGGCACCCGTTGCTCCGGTCGAGCCGGTGGCACCCGTATCGCCGGTCGCACCTGTGGCGCCGGTTGCTCCNGTATCGCCGGTCGCACCTGTGGCGCCGGTTGCTCCGGTGGCACCTGTATCGCCAGTCGCACCTGTGGCTCCTGTGGCTCCAGTCGAGCCCGTGGCGCCGGTTGCTCCGGTTGACCCAGTGGCTCCGGTATCGCCGGTCGCACCTGTGGCGCCGGTTGCTCCGGTGGCACCTGTATCGCCAGTGGCGCCTGTGGCACCTGTGGCTCCAGTCGAACCCGTCGCTCCGGTATCGCCGGTCGCACCTGTGGCTCCGGTCGCTCCAGTCGCACCCGTGGATCCGGTTGCTCCAGTCGAGCCCGTGGAGCCCGTATCACCAGTTGCGCCTATGGCACCGGTAGCTCCGGTCGAGCCCGTGGCGCCGGTCGAGCCGGTGGCGCCCGTATCGCCGGTTGCACCGGTGGCTCCGGTTGCACCGGTAGAGCCTGTGGCGCCGGTATCACCAGTCGCACCTGTGGCTCCGGTTGCTCCGGTCGAACCCGTAGCGCCGGTATCGCCGGTCGCACCTGTGGCACCCGTATCACCGGTCGCGCCTGTGGCTCCGGTTGCTCCGGTTGCTCCGGTCGCGCCGGTGGCGCCCGTATCGCCGGTCGCACCTGTGGCTCCGGTTGCTCCAGTCGAGCCCGTGGCGCCTGTATCGCCGGTCGCGCCTGTGGCGCCGGTTGCACCTGTAGAACCTGTGGCGCCTGTATCACCGGTCGAGCCTGTGGCGCCGGTGGCGCCGGTCGCACCTGTGGCCCCGGTTGCTCCAGTCGAACCCGTGGCGCCCGTATCGCCAGTCGCACCTGTGGCACCAGTCGAACCCGTGGCACCGGTGTCGCCGGTTGCGCCAGTGGCTCCGGTTGAGCCCGTGGCACCTGTGGCGCCGGTCGCACCTGTGGCTCCGGTTGCTCCGGTCGAACCTGTGGCGCCTGTATCGCCGGTCGAGCCTGTGGCGCCGGTCGAACCTGTATCACCAGTTGCGCCAGTGGCGCCGGTTGCTCCAGTCGCGCCTGTGGCTCCAGTCGCGCCGGTTGCGCCAGTGGCTCCGGTTGAGCCCGTGGCACCTGTGGCGCCGGTCGCACCTGTGGCGCCGGTTGCTCCGGTCGAACCCGTGGCCCCCGTATCGCCGGTCGCACCTGTGGCTCCGGTTGCTCCGGTCGAACCTGT
>NZ_KI421453.1:490807-493655 GCF_000472705.1 Mesorhizobium erdmanii USDA 3471
GGTGGCGCCGGTTGCTCCTGTGGCGCCCGTATCGCCGGTGGCACCTGTGGCTCCAGTCGCTCCAGTCGAACCCGTGGCACCCGTATCGCCGGTCGAGCCCGTAGCACCGGTCGTACCTGTAGCGCCGGTAGAACCCGTGGCGCCGGTCGCGCCTGTAGCGCCCGTCGCACCGGTGGCTCCAGTCGAGCCCGTGGCACCGGTCGAACCAGTTGCGCCTGTGGGGCCAGTCGGACCTGCGGCGGTTAGATCGACCACGGTCCAACTGCCGGAGTTTACCGCAGTTCCAACGGCCCAAGTCCCCGAGTTGCCGCTGTTAACGTTGCCAGAATTCACAGTGACAGTCGCAGCGGCTGTGAGGTAGATTGGAACGACCATAGTTCCGCTAGCCGTAATACCGGATGGTAGAGTAAAAGATCCAACGACTATCGTATTTCCGCCAATAACCGCTGTGACAAAATAGACACCCCCGGCTGCAGAACTGGGGTAGGTAATCTCGACAAAGCTAAGGCCGGCCGGAGCAGAGATATTATTGTTCAAGACATCGCCGTACGCCCCAATGCCTGCCGCCGTCAGCGGCGGCGGCACGGGCGCGCGACCTGGCTGCGTCTCCAATTCCCATCTTCCGCCGAGCGCGGCGGCGCCTACGAGGCCCGTCGCGGCCGCGACAGGGGCGCCGGAAGCTCGCGACAGCGCCGCGACAAATCCCTGCCCACGAGCGCCTCCCCCTGTGCTGCAACCCCACAGCAGCAGATCGCCAGCAGGCCCCAAGGCGCGACCGATCGCCGCGAGATCAGCGGAATACCGGTCGACATTTGCAAGCGAAAGTGCACCGCAGCTGAAGCTGAGCTCACCCGGGCGGCCATGGACGACGATGTGGATCGCATCGAGGCGTTCGCGGCCGCGCAACGCGTGCGCAATCTCTTGGGCAGCGGGCCTTGCACCACTGAGAAGCACCGGCTTAACGCCCGGCCTCAACCCTGCGACAAGCACGGCAATGTCGGCGACTGAAGGATCGATGAAGGCGATTTCGCAAGCGTTTTTCATCTTGCTGTCCCCCGGTCAGTCTGGTTGGGGGTGACGTCACCTGTGTTGTTCAGAGTTGCCGATAACGCCGGATTGAAGTCGCCGACGGACCATGTCCCGGCATTGTTGCCAGAAGAACTCCAGCGACCATTGTAGACCGCGATGGTATTCGGCCCTGGGGCGCTTGGACCCACAGTGTAGCGCCCCGCAGGAAGCGCTTCGGAGATCGCAAAAGTGCCGCCGAAATTTGTCGGAACAATAAATTGACCGATGACATTCAGTGTCCCACCGTCATTCAGGACTATGAAATAGGTGCCCGCCGCCGTGCCAGCGGGCCACTGCCCGAAAACGGTGAGCCGCTCGCCTTGGCCTGTCGAGGTCAACGGCACTGCCAGCACTGCTGCGTAGTTCATAACGCCCCCACGGGTCAGCGGCGGCCTCGCCGCAGCCTCTGTTGTCCGCACGTTCAGTTTCCAGTCGCCGCCAAGCGCCGGCGCCCCAATCAGGTTGTTCGCTGCCGCAACGGGTGCTCCCGTCGCGCGCGCCAGCGCATCGATAAAATCGGTTCCGGCCGCGCCGCCACCGGCGTTGCAGCACCACAGGAGCAGAGCGCCCAATCCGTCCAGGGCTTGGCCGATCGCGGCCAGGTCGACCACATCGTCGTCCAGCGTCCGTGCCGACCACTCACCCGCCGCGAAGCTCACGCGGCCGGGTGCGCCGTGGGCGATGACGTGCACGGCGTCGAGGTCGTCCCGACCTTCGAGGGCGAGCGCCATCTGGCGCGCGGCCGGGCGCGCGGCGTCGAGAACGATCGCCTCGACCTGTGGCCGCAGGTTTCGCAGGATCGTGCCGAGATCAGATACCGAGGGATCGATGAAAACGAGTTCGCGAGTGCGCGGCCGGGGCGCATCGGCCCGCGCATTCGGGCGATCAGGTGCAGCGGCCGGAAGCGGATGAATTTGGCGCCCATCGAAACGGGGCACAACGCCCCCACTGGGCACACGCGACAACACTTGATTCACCACACCCACTCCCATCACCCGTGCCGCCGACGTCTCGACGGCAAACTCGCGAGTTAACTTCGGAATGGGAACGTCTGCCTTCCGCCGAAGGACAGACATAGACGCGGCGCCTCACGGCGCGCCTGTTGGACGCACCCTCTTCATCCGCGAAATTGCCTTGCTACCCAGATCCCAGCCCAACTCGCCTGCACAGACCTTGCGGCCACCGACCGTACGATCCGCAGGCACCCTCCATACCCAACATTAGTAAATTCGAAAATTAGCGATTTGTAAACTATTAAGTAGGGAATTGGTAAATTCACAAGAACGAGGCAGCAGATTTCGGCTAATATTGAGGCGCCGGACTCGCGCAAATTGGTTTTGAAAATCGAAGACTTGGCAGCGTCCTGTTGGTTGCTGTCATCCCGCGGAAGGCGGCGCGGCCGCGCCAGCCGCAGAGCTGCTCGAACGCCATTTACAGCTGGCCATGATCGGCGGCGCTGTGAGACGGAAGCCCGAGCAAACAGGGTGGAATGATCAGCGCGCGGGTTCCGCCCTCCAGCGAAGCCCGCGCGCCCGTTCTCAACCTGGACAGGTCACCGTCCAGGTCCACTCGCCGCTCACTCGTGCGGCTTCAAGAGATCCTTCACGGAGGTCTTGACGGTGTGGTCGTTGCTGGCGTAGCCGGCGCCAGGCTTGGTCTGGTCCGAGGTGAGATCCGTGCTCGCTCCGGACGGCTTGTTCTGGTTGTTGCCGAATCCGCTGATCGTCTTGAGGACATTCAGCAGGTCTTTGGTCAGCGAAGTGGACGCAAGGCCGATCAA
>NZ_KI421453.1:495263-646817 GCF_000472705.1 Mesorhizobium erdmanii USDA 3471
GTCGCACCTGTGTCACCGGTTGCTCCAGTCGATCCGGTTGCCCCGGTATCGCCAGTGGAGCCAGTCGAGCCCGTGGCACCGGTTGAGCCGGTCGCTCCAGTCGACCCGGTATCGCCAGTGGCGCCGGTCGAGCCCGTGGCACCAGTCGCACCGGTCGACCCAGTTGCTCCTGTCGAGCCGGTTGCTCCGGTATCGCCTGTGGCGCCGGTCGAGCCAGTCGCTCCCGTATCACCCGTGGCACCGGTCGAACCGGTAGCTCCGGTATCACCTGTGGCGCCGGTCGAGCCCGTCGCACCTGAAGCCCCTGTCGCGCCCGTAGCTCCGGTAGCACCAGTTGCGCCCGTCGGGCCTGTTGCACCCTGGGCTCCGGTCGACGTGACAGTCAGAAGGCCTCCGGTAAAGTGGTTGCCATCATTGCTTGAGCCGCCGGGGCTATTGATAGCCGTGGTCGTGAAAGTATAGGTCGGAGGAACAGTCGCAGGAACAATAGGCGTGAGCGTGCCGTATAAGTGAAATCCGGAATCGTAAATAAGATATGTGTGAGTAGCATCTGGAACAGTTATGGATATTGAAAAATTTGGAGCTGCTGAATTTGCTGCTGAGGGAAGATTGAAGCTGCCAACGACGGTGTCGTCAGTGGTAGGCGCCGTGCCATTTGTATCTACAAGATAGTACGTGTTAATGTTCTTGCTGGAACCAGCATCCGTGATGCCAGTAAGCGTCAGGTCGCCTCCGGCAAGCACCCCGGCGTAGTGCGCCAACCCATCCGATGTCAGCGGGGGCAAGGGAATGGACGCACGCCCGGACAGTTCCCAAGCGCCACCAAGGACCGTTGCACCAACAAGGAACTTGGATGCGCGGACGTCCGCACCGATCACCTCCTCCAGTGCTGCTACGAAGGTCTCGCCCGTGTCACCGGATGCCGTCTCGCAGCTCCACAGCCGCAGCTCGCCGTCGGCAGCAATCGCCTTGCCGATCGCGGCGAAATCGTCAGCCGCTTCTTTCAAGATCCCGATCGCCCACTCTCCCGCAGTGAAACCAACCCGGCCAGGCGCGCCATGCGCCATGATATGGACCGCATCCAGGCCTTCGTGCCCCGCGAGCGCGGCAGCGATCTGCTGCGCGGCCGGCCGGCGGCCATCGAGCACGACAGCCTGGACTTCAGGCCTGAGGTTGCCGAGAACCGTATCGAGGTCGGAGATTGAAGGATCCACAAAGAGAATTTCAGAGGCGCGGGCCATGACTGGCTCCTGTTGGCTTCGAATTCAATTGAAGGGAAACCGCCCATTAGCTTGGGCGGCGAATGCTAGGGACGATGGGCTTGGGAGCGTCATCTTCCGAGTGGGCCAGCAGCGGCGTCGGGCTGTTCGACAGCGGGGGTTTCTACACGCAGGAAGCTGGCGGCCTCAAAATTCCCGCCATCGCCGAACGTACCGATTGCAAGTGATGCGGCGGTGCCTGGGACCTTGACGGTGAGTGCAACGGCGAGGCTTCGCTTGACGGCCTTGGGAAGAACGACCTGGCCGACGATGGCGCTCTTGGCCGTGTCGAGAATGAAATAAGTCACGTTTTCGGTCGTGTCGCCAATCGGCAAGACGCCTCTAACTGTGACTTCCATAACCGCAAAACCTGCTGTGTAGCTCATCTTATCCTCCTTGGTCGGCGGCCACCGTGCCGCGCCGTCAATTTCCATTTGCCGCCGGATGCCCGCCGTCCGACTGGGTCAGCGCATGTGGCGTTCGAAATGCGTGCGAGAGTGCATTGATGAGTTCGTTCCGAGCGCCCGGCCGCACGGGCGGACGCTTAGCGTCGAGCATGATCGCGTCGGATTCCGGCGTCCCATTTCGGAAGATCACGCCGAGATCTGATATCGAGGGATCGGTGAAAGAGAGTTCGAAAGCGCGGGACCGAGGCGCGTCGGTCAGCCAATTCGGCCGATCGCTTCCCAGCGGCGATGTTGCGTGGAGACCACCCAGACCGGGGCCTGCACGATCCTTACGATACGCACGCGATACTACCCGATTCACAACCTACTCCCGTTACCGTGACGCTAACGCCTCGCCGACAACTCTCGGGGGGAATGGGAAGCCGTCCGCCTCGCACGGAGGCATGCACAAGACATATCGCTGGCGCGCCCGTGGACGCGCCTTGCAATCTGTGGAACGGCCTTGATAACCCAGACCCCGCTAACCCAACTCCCTGAGAGAGACCTTCGCAGAGATTCGGGCGAGCGGCCGTCCAATCCGCGGGCGCCCCTCAACACCGTATTTTAGTAAATTATAAAATTAGCAAATTGTAAACTATTAATTAAGCATGTTCTAAATTAGCGGCAAACAGGGAGCCCCGCGTAAGCGAGACCAGCAGGCAAGATGGGAAAAAATCGGTCTGAAAATCCGTAGCTTAACGACATTAATTCAAATGCTGTCAGCTACATGCTGTAGTTGAAGGTGTTCGTCGTCCATGCTGCGTTGCAAGCACTGATGCTTGCAGGGATGCCAGCCGGGACGCCTCGTCCGCGGATGTGGCTGTCGAAACCTTGACGGCAGTTGGCAAATGGCGGCGAAGTATGAAGTATACGGCGTAAGCCGGTTGGGCTGGACGAAGGAGTGAGAGCAGGCAGTTGCAGTTCGGCGAAAACCTTCGTGGCGCGACGGGCGACAGCTAACCGTGATGGATAAGGTTAAGCGCGGCTTCCTGGGGACGAAGCCGCACGAACCGTCAGAAGGAATGGTCGGATCGTTAGGAACACAGGCTGTTCCCGCGGCCGAACCGGCAAGAGGGCAGAGGCAGCGGGGAAATGCATGAGCGATCGAAGCCTGGCAAAGAGCCGATAGATCCCACATGACAAACGGCAAAAGGCTCTGCCTCAACATGATCATCAAAAACGAGATGGCGAACCTGCAGCGCTGTCTCGGGGCGGTCGCCGACCACATCGACTGCCGGGTCATCGGCGATAGCGGCTCGACGGACGGGACCCAGGACTTCATCAAATCGTTCTTCGCTGCCCGCAACCTGCCGGGCGAGCTGCACGAATTCCCATTTCACAATTTCGAGCAGGCGCGCAACGCGGCACTCGATCGCTGAAGGAAACGGCATGAGCACCATCGGCCTGTGCATGATCGTCAAGAACGAAGCGAAGGTCATCCTGCAATGCCTCGCCAGCGTGCTCCCCCTTGTAGATTATGTTCTCGTCGTCGACACGGGTTCCGAGGATGGCACGCAAGAAATCATCCGCAGCTTCCTCGCCACTCACAATGTCCAAGGCGTTGTCATCGACGAGCCGTGGCGGGACTTCGCATACAACCGTACCTTCGCCCTTGAAAGATTGCGTGAGGTCGAGACTGTCGACTATGCAATGATCATCGATGCGGACGATGTCCTCATCTTGGACCCCAACTTCAATCCAGTCGCATTCAAGTCGCAGATGGCACACGACCTGTACGACGTTGAGGTGTCTCATGGGGGCATTTCGTTTTATCGCCCGCAGATATCTCGGAACCGAATGGCCTTCACCTTCAAGGGCGTTCTGCACGAGTATCTCGAGGCTCCTCCTGGCCATCTCACCCGCGAAACAGCAAAGGGGTTCAGCATAGCGACGGGGCGCGGCGGAGCACGCAGTCAAAACCCGCGAAAGTACCAGGACGACGCGGCCGTTTTGGAGAATGCGCTTGCGACGGAGACTGACCCCTTCCTTGTTTCGCGATACACCTTCTATTTGGCGCAGAGCTACAGGGACTTCGGTGAACGTGAAAAATCACTGGGGAACTATCTGAAGCGCGCCGAGCTGGGTTTTTGGGAGCAGGAGGTTTATGTCAGCCTTCTAGAGGCGGGCAACCTCATGGCAGCGCTGGGACGGCCATTCGCCGAGGTCATTGCCGCCTTTGAACGTGCCGCGCAGACCGTTCCCGCCCGTGCGGAGGCTATTCACGCCGCGAGCCTCTTTTGCCGCAACCAAGGCCGGAATGCGGAAGGAATGGAATTTGCGCGTCGAGGGCTCGACCTTGCTCAACCCGCCGGCCTTTTCGTGCAGCCCTGGGTCTACGACTATGGGCTTCTCGATGAGTTTTCGGTCAACGCATACTGGGCAGGCGCATACCGGGAATCACTCGATGCCTGCCTGAAATTACTGGCCAGCGACAAGTTGCCGGCAAACATGCTGAAGCGCGTGGTCGCCAACGCGCGCTTCGCCACCGACAAGCTTCAGGTCGGCGAGCCCCCGGCTTTGGGGAGACTCGGCGCCGAGAGCCTTGCTGAACAGCACAAGCTCATCCCGCAGCGCTCGTTGCGATCGCGAATGAAAGGCACGCCGCGCGTTCTGGTTACAATCCTGGCAAAGCAGAAAGAGCCGGCACTACCCCTTTACCTCGAATGCATCGAGGCGCTCGACTACCCGAAGGCGTCGATCGTGCTGTACATCAGGACAAACAACAACACCGACAAGACCGAGCACATACTCCGCGAATGGGTGGAGCGTGTACGCCACCTCTATGCGGCGGTTGAATTCGATGCCTCAGACGTGGCCGATCGGGTCGAGCAGTTTCGTGAGCACGAATGGAACGAGACGCGTTTCAAGGTGCTCGGCCGAATCCGTAACATCAGCCTGGGGAAGACCCTCGAGCACAATTGCGACTTCTATTTCGTCGTCGACGTCGACAATTTTGTGCGACCGGCCACGCTACGAGAGCTTGTCGCGCTCGACCTGCCTATCGTCGCTCCCCTGCTGCGCTCTATCTCGCCCGGCCAATACTATTCGAATTACCATGCCGAGGTCGACGCCAACGGCTACTATCTGCAGTGCGATCAATATGGCTGGGTGCTCAACCGCCACGTGCGCGGCATTATCGAGATGCCGCTCGTGCACTGCACCTATCTTATCCGCGCCGACGTACTGACGGAACTGACATATGATGACGGCACGTCGAGGTACGAGTATGTCATCTTTGCCGACAGCGCCAGGAAGGCCGGCGTCGTCCAGTACATGGACAACCGGCAGGTCTACGGCTACATCACCTTCGGCGACGGCCAATACCATGTGAGTGACGGGATCGAGCGTGCTCGAACGCTGCTTCACGGTGCGGGCGATGCCCCCGTATTCACTGGCGCCGCGCTTTCGGGCTCCCTAGCGACACCAGATCGACATGTCGAGCCGAAGGGTTCGCCGAAAATACACTTGATAAACCTCGACCGTAGCGTCGAGCGCTGGAACAGGTATCAAAGTAATAACTGGCACCTAACACACAATACGGTTCGGGTATCGGCCGTTGACGGCACTTCTCTCGACAGGGAGGCGCTCATCAAGGAAGGGCTGATTACTAGTGATTGTCCGTATCCCCCGGGCACGTTGGGGTGCGCTCTATCCCATATCAACTTGTGGAAGCTGTCGGCGTCAGAGAACAAGACGATAACCATTTTCGAAGATGACGTTCGAGCATCGTTTCGATTCATGGAGGACTCCGCCAATATCATATCTCAAGCACCTGCCGGATGGGACTTGATACAGTGGGGATATATATTCGACCCATTGTTTCTCTGGTTGGATTTCGGCTTCTCCAAAGCCAAGCTCGAATTTTACGATCGTCGATATAAAAATAAACCTGCCTTGTTTCAGATCGAGAGATTTTCGCGCTCCCTCATCAGGGTAGAGCATTCATTTGGACTTCAGGCGTACACATTGACACCAAGAGGCGCACGAATACTCCTGGAAAAATGTCTGCCGCTACGAAGCAGACAGATCCCATTTCCTGGAACTGCCGTCATCCTCGATGACACGGGTATCGATTGCGCGATGTGTGCGGCATATGGCTCGATGCAAGCTTACGTTTCCATACCACCACTCGTCATCCACGATACCGAACCGCCGTCAGACCGGATAGACGTAGACGGCTCGCAGCCCGAATAGGACTCTGCCCCCATCCACCCTAGCGGAGTCTGCAATATCAGCATCGGCGTTTCGATCCGTACAGATAGGACAGGCTATGCGAATAATCGCTTCAATGACCACCATTCCCTCGCGAATTGATCGAATTGGTCCTGCACTTGAGAGCGCGCTCAGTCAAACCGTCCCGGTGGAGCATATTGAATTAAATGTTCCATATGTGTGTGCGCGTACGGACGAACCGTACACGCTGCCGACATGGCTCACGGAAATGGAACGGGTAAAGATTTTTCGAACGGACGACTTCGGCCCGATTACAAAAATTGCCCCCACACTGCTGCGACACAAGGACGATCAGGAAACGTACCTATGGTCTGTCGACGACGATTTTGCATATCCTGAAAATCAGCTGGCAATGTTATGTCGCGGACATCGCGATTCTGAACATCGCATACTTGCGAGGCATGGGGGAGACTTCAACTCAGACGGCAGCATTACTTTCAAATTCGGTCAAACGCAAGTATCAATGTTCGAGGGATTTGGTACAGTGCTGTACCCACCTGCGTGCATTGGAGACGACTTCCAAGAGTACGTAAAAGAGACTTCGAAAGACGTGGACTGCCGGCAAAGTGACGATGTGGTTCTCTCTCTCTACTTTTCATCTCGCCAGCTTCCTATTTTCATATGGAATTCGCCTTCCGAAATTGAACCTTTTTACCCCACGGGTTCGCTTCCTCACTCCTCAGAGAAGGATGCAATCCATCTGCAAAGCGGGGGAAATCTGGAGCGGTATAAGCGGGTACTGAGCGTCTTGAAGTCGCGTGGATCCACCAAGTCTCAGCCTGATGCCACATCGGACATCATCACCAAGGAGCAGTTCGAAACACTCCCTTGGATATATACGGCTCACGGCACGGTGCTGTACGTGAAAGTCGACACTGGTGAGCTGCGTCATGGTCCGATCGACAGCTGGTCTACAAATGTCAGATTTCTGTCCGATGGAAAGCAAGGGCAGATGATATTCAGTGGCGATGATCACCGTCTTCCAATTGCTTTTCAGTCAGATTGCTCGCTGGTCGCTAAGGACCCCAAGACGTCGGCGCCCACTAGGTTGGAAATCTTCCCGAAGCACTGGGTTTGGGTAGGTTTTCATGTTGGCGACACGTTCCTTTGCGCCGAGCTTGATGGACGCATAACTCTTTCCAGACCCCATTGCCTCGGCTACGAGAGTTTTTCGCTGTCGGAGCCTCCTCGCTCACAAGAGATTTTCCATGCTTTGCGCCTTCTCAAGCCGTACGACGTAAAACCATTCCTCAAGACGCGGGTCGGATGCAAAAGTGATGGGGGATATGTAATTCTTGATGATCTGGATCCGATAGAAATCGTCTACAGCTTCGGCATTGGCAACCAGGTTTCATTTGATATTGAAATGGCGGGCATGGGAAAAAATATCTTCATGTTCGACCACACCGTTGACGGGCCTCCGCTTGGGCACCCGAACTTCCATTTCCAAAAGCACGGGTTGGCGGCAGATAACCGCGAAGCGGCGTCCTTATACACGCTAGCATATCAGCTTAACAGGCTCGGCCATGAGGGGCGGACTGATCTGCTTCTGAAGATCGATATCGAAGGTGCTGAGTTCGAGGTGTTTTCGGCGATGCCGCAAGCGGTGCTTCGACAATTCCGGCAAATTACGATGGAACTTCACTGGTTGGACAGACTGAGCGATCCGACTTACAGAACTGGTTTCGTGGCGGCACTATCGAAAATTAACGACGAGTTCACATTATTTCATGTGCATTCAAACAATAATGAGCCTTTGGGAATTGTCGATGGGTACGTAGTCGCGCCCGTGATGGAGCTGTCGTACGTGAGATCGGACCTGATCGAGCGCGCCCCGTCGACGACCGTATATCCGACTGAATTCGACTTTCCAAATTGGCCGCCCAGGCCTGACCACACACTTTGGTTCTATCCATTCCTACCTATGCTTGAGGAGTCTGCCGGGGCCCTTGAAAGGTCCATAACGACATCGAACCGCATGGTTGACCCACAGTCATACCTAACAAGATAGTTGGCCGCCGCTGCCCTCGTGCTAAATCTAATTCCAGCGCCATAGGTGGAACGAGATCTGATATCATTCAGCGAAGCGACAGGAATAGGCGGTGAGGCGACGAGATTTCATAGCAATGCTTGCGGGTTCATCGGTCGGTTATGTGACGCCGGTGGGTTGGCCCGGTAAGGCGACTGGAGAACGAGCTCCACAGTGGTGACGCTGGCTCGCATCAACGCATAGCGCACGTCCCCTTCCAGGAAACGTGCTTGACGACCTTTCCGTTTTGCGGCTGGAATCGGGATTGAGCACGTCGATGAGGTTGCATTCGATGACGCAAAGCACGCCCGATGATTCCCACGAAGCCTTCGCGCGCATTTACCAAACCAACGAGTGGGGCTCCGCGGAATCGCGCTCCGGGCTCGGTTCAGCGTACGCGACGACGCATCGTGTGCGAACCGTATTGCCGATGCTTTTGCGCGCACTGGATGTAAAGTCCATGCTTGATGCGCCCTGCGGCGACTTCAACTGGATGCGCTTTGTCGATTTGGGCAAAACGCACTACGTCGGCTGTGATATTGTTCCGGAAGTCATCGAAACGAATCGCATGCGATATGCGGATCGCGAATTTTGCGTCCTCGATCTGGCTGCAGATCCGCTGCCGAACGTCGATCTCATTTTTTCACGCGACTGTCTGCAGCATCTGACCGAGCCCGATATCTGGCGCGTGCTGCGCAACTTCAAGAAGTGCGGCGCGCGCTGGCTGCTCACCTCAAGCCATTCGACCTCGGCACAGGACATTGCGCTGGAAACGGGCGGATTCGGATTTCTCAACTTACAGCAACCGCCATTCTCGTTGCCTCTGCCACTCCTGGTCATGCCGGAGGAACACTACGCATCGAAGGCGATGTGTCTGTGGGACATGGCGCAAATCGGTGCATGAGAGAGACCAGTGCCATTCCCGATTCAAGTGCTAGTCGCCGCTGCGAAGGCCTTAGCAAATTACATACCACCTAAGCGTTGTTCAATGGGTGTGGGGTTGCGGTAAGTTCAGCGATCGCGCGCTCCGCATCATGCCTCGAAGGGTATGTTTGGACAAAGGAGCATAAGCTGACGAACAGGCGAGAGTTCAGTATACTTGCGGCCGTCTCATTGGCTACCGGCTTGGCATCAGTTGCGCTGTTGAGCCACTCTCGGAAAGCCTACGCGGCCATGTCTCCCAAATCTACGTTGGCCCACCCATCGCCAACCCTCCTTACCGCGCCCATCGAGCTTGCCGGCGACTGGGGCCGCATGCTGGAGGGTGCTGCCGTTCAGGTTCTCGAACGCATGCGCCATGCCTGCCTCGACGGCGTTCGCCTGTTGTCTGACCGCCAGCCGACGCGCCTGCGTGTCGACGAGCACACTTCCGGCACGCCGGCCATCTGGCTGCACCCGGACGGCAGCAGCATGGCTTGGATCATCGTCGATATCGGTGAGCGTGACTGGTCGAAGCTCGCCTACCAGTTCGGCCACGAGCTCGGCCATGTCCTCTGCAACAGCTGGCAGGCCGACGCCAAGCCTGCGCCGCCCTGCCAATGGCTTGAGGAAGCCATGGTGGAGGCCCACTCGCTGCGCGGGCTCGGGCGTCTGGCGAGAAGCTGGAAGGAGACCCCGCCCTTCGCTGGCGACAACGCCTTCGGCGATGCCATCGCCCGATACCGCCAGGATATCATCGACCGCTATACGGCGCTCGCCGACAGCCAGGGGCTTACCGGCGACGCCGCGGCGTGGTTCGCCGGCAATCGCGGCGAGATCGAAACGCCCGCTCTCAATCCGTTCGCTCAGGCAATGTCGCTGACCATCCTCGCCGAATACGAGCGCGCGCCGGACTGCATCGAGGCGCTGGGCGCGCTCAACTGCTGGCCTGGACGGACCGGGATTCCGATCGCCGAGTATCTGTTAAAATGGGAGGCAAGTTGTGGCGAACTGCAAGCCTCGCCCCGATTGCCAATCCGCCTGCGCCAGCTGTTGGGGATCACTTGACCAGTGGAGGAAAGGGCGCTCAGAAAGTCTGGTTGTAAGCGCCCACTTGCGAACTGCGGCGCAGCACGACGTCGACGGCCTCGAACATCTCCCGGCGGCGCAACGATGATATGGGGCTTTCAACGACCACGACAAGCTCCGGCTTGTTCGACGAAGCGCGCACCAGCCCCCAGGTGCCGTCCTCGGCGACGACGCGCACGCCGTTGACGGTGATCAGGTCAGCGATCTTCTGGCCGGCGAATGCGGCATCATTCTGCTTCATAGCCTGAAAGTCGGCGACCACCCGCTCGACGACGCCATACTTCACGTCGTCCGCGCAGTGAGGCGACATGGTCGGCGTGCCGAAGGTCAGTGGCAGCGCGCGATACAGGTCGGCCATCGAACTGCCGGGACTGCGATCCAGCATCTGACAGATGGCGATGGCGGTGATCAACCCATCGTCGTAACCGCGACCGATAGGCGGGTTGAAGAAAAAATGACCAGATTTTTCGAAGCCGGCGACGGCGCCGAGTTCGGCGACGCGACGCTTGATGTAAGAGTGGCCGGTCTTCCAATAGTCGGTGACCGCGCCGTTGGCCTGCAGCACGCTATCTGTGTGAAACAATCCGGTCGATTTGACGTCGACGACGAAGGTCGAGCCGGGATAGCGAAGCGAAATATCCCGCGCCAGCATCACACCGACCTTGTCGGCGAAGATTTCGTTGCCCTCATTGTCAACGACGCCGCAGCGGTCGCCATCGCCATCGAAACCCAACCCGACATCTGCCCGGGTCTTCAGCACCTTGTCCCTGATGGCATGCAGCATCTGCATGTCTTCTGGGTTTGGATTGTAGTTCGGAAATGTATGATCGAGCTCGATGTCGAGCGGGATCACTTCGCAGCCGATCCGTTCCAGCGCTTCAGGCGCAAAGGCGCCGGCAGTACCATTGCCGCAAGCGACCACGACCTTGAGCTTTTTCGAGATGCGCTTGTCCTGGGTCAGATCGTCTAGATATGCTTCTCTAAAGCCGGAAATGAAATCATAAGAGCCGCCGCCAACAAGATCGAAATCGCGGGCCAGCACAATCGTCTTCAGCGCGTTCATCTCTTCGGGACCGAAGGTCAGTGGCCGTGCGGCACCCATCTTAACGCCAGTCCAACCGTTTTGGTTGTGCGAGGCGGTGACCATGGCGACCGACGGCGTATCGAGCGCGAACTGGGCGAAATAGGCCATCGGCGACAAGGCCAGACCGATATCCTTGACCCTCGCGCCAGCGGCCATCAACCCGGACACCAGCGCCAGCTTGATAGAAAGCGAATAGGAGCGGAAATCATGCCCGGTGACGATATCGGGTCCAACGCCGAGACGGCGGATCAGCGTGCCGAGCCCCATTCCGAGCGCCTGGACGCCGATCAGGTTCAGTTCGGGTGCTACCTGACCAAACCACCAGCGCGCGTCATACTCCCTAAACCCGGACGCCTTGATCAGCGCCGATGTTTCAAACTCGAATGTGTTGGGCCGGGCTTCGTCAACGAAATTCAGCGACAAGACTGGAAACTCCGAACAGCAGGAAATGCCATGTTGTCGAGGCGGCAGGTTACCAGAACCATTCGCAAGCCCCTATCTATCACTTTGGTTGACCAGGCTTCCACGATAGGATGGGCGAATCCGAGATGAGGCTTTTTGCCTGGCCGTTCTTGCAATGCCCGCAGGCTTGATATCGTCAGCGAGATGCAGACTTTGGCGTTCGATTTCGCGGTGCCGTTTGCGATGTGATTTGGGTCTATACGGCGTTCCGACAAAGACCAGATTGCCGCCCGCTACAGCGGCATTATCGCGGCTTGAAAGATCCTGCTTTTCAGCCGGTAACGGGTCCATAACTCTCTTTAATGTCTTGTGATCGAGATGATTCGAGTTGTCCACAGCCGCAGCCACTTGCCCTATCTGCAGTTGCTGGAATCCTCCAAAAAAATGCCTTAAGCAGCCGTGAGCGAACCTACAAGATCTCTGCCCTTAAGAGCGCATTGCTGTTAATCACGGATTCAAAAATGCCGCTGTTTTTTTTCGACGTCCAAGACGGCAAATCCCATTCTCCTGACACAGAGGGCACGCACTACGCAGGTGCGCTTGAGGCCCGCGCAGACGCAGTTAGAATGCTCGTCGCGATGGCGCAGGACGAAGTTCGGGACGAATTGCAGAGCAAACTCTCGGTCACTGTGTCCGACGAAAGCCGTCGGCCCGTTATGGAAGCAAACATCGATTGCACCATAAAGGTTTTTTGAACCGTTCCAGCTTCGCGTGCGGTCAGTCGTCAACCGTGGCGAAGGTATTCCAAAGAATTTGAAGGCTTCTACTTCGTAGCCTTAGATGTGCTTCTGGTGCTTGAGACATACGCAGTTTGGAAGTTGCGGGCGTTGATAACTCGCAGATTGAGGGCTGCGTCTCCCATACTCGGCAGTCCATGGCCGTCCGTTATTCGGTATCACTGTCGGTATTGAACTGGACGGGGCCCTGGCACATCGCCAAGAATCTTTGCCGCTGCAAAGCCAATCCGGCGGAACCGCCGTACACGACGTTGACCGTACCATGACCCGACGGCGGGGCGCTTCGTCCTAATGCGGTCATACCGCGCAGAGCGCGGGCCCGCGTGGCGGAAACGACTGCAAGTGCTATGAAGAAGAGAATGCCTGGATCGGCGCTGCCACCCGACACCGACATGGCAATTATGCTTGCAAGGGCAGCACTCCTGACGCTTGCCACGACCGCATCGGTCTCTGGGTCCACCCACTCACGAGCCGCGCCCAGCCCCCTGGCCAGAATACAGAGCAGGATAGCCATCATCAGCGATCCGAATAAGCCCAGCTGGGAAAGGACGGCGATCGGCCAACTCGATGCCCTTGAACTGCCGAAACCAACGCCCAGTCCACTGGTATCGAGAAAGGACTGTAGACTCTTCACATTCCAATAGGTGCGCTCATGGCCCGACGCGGAATCCGCTTTGTTAACGATAGTGCTGTTGATCAGCCTGACAAAAGGGTCCAAGGCCTCGGCTTTGTAAAGGCTGATGCCCAATATGGCTGTCCCGCCCACCACCATGAGAGCGATTATCAGCATCTCTTCGCGCTCGACTTTTCCCTTAAGGACCGAAGCCAACATAGAAAAAGCAACAGGAATGCATACCAGAGTCAGCCCGACGTAGGCGGTCGATGAAGTCGACAGAATGGACAGGAAGAGCAGGATACCCGACAGCCATTTCGCAAGAGGTGATTTTGTCTTCCTCCAGTAGCTGTAGCAGAATGCCAGACAGGCGAGGGAAACGCTGGCGAACGAAGAGGCCTCCGAAAAAGGCCCGGTGATCCGTACGAATCCGGCCTCGATCGCGTCCGTTATGATCGCGTAGTTGGCGGTTCTGATCGGGGCCAGCAAGTCTCCCGCTCCCACGTTCTTGCCGACAAAATCGATCAACCCCATTCCCGTGTGCAGGCCACACCAAAGGAAGAAGCCGCGGCGGACTTGGTCGATCCGGTTGGAGTGCAGCAGCAGAGTGCAAAGCGCTATCGCGGCGAGTCCACCAAGAATGAAATAACCCGTCTGAGAAATGTTGCCTGTTACCGGCGCCAAAGAATCTTCTACGACTGTGCCCCGGGTCTTGGACTGCACGAAGACCGCTGTCTGTCCTGCAAATAACCTAGGAAACAGCCATGATCCGATGATTGCGTAAACCATGAGGCTTGTAAGAATCCAGACTGGCCGGATGCTTCCGAATACGGTTCCGAGGTCAAACCAGATTCGACGCCTCGCCGCGACGGCCGTGACGAGCAGGACCGCGAATATGGTGTAGATCAACGGCGATGACCCGCCCAGAAAGGTAAGGGTCATGACGGCCGTCGCACCGAAGGCCTGGGAAGCGATCAAGCCGATGATCAGCATTCCCCTTGAATAGTAGGCAACGACCAAAATAGCCGCGCATATTAGCAGTCCCGGCAAAGACACCTGCATGCCGATCGAGCTTCCCGCTTGGTTGGCCCCAGTGACGCGGATACAGCAAGCTGTCCGACGGTCGATCTTTCGGCAGGTGGATATCCCGGGCAAGAGAGTCAAAGGGGGTAGCCTCACCTGCGAAGGTAGAAAGCGCAGATGCGTTTCCACCTCCCTTACGGCTAACAATGAAAGTGGTGGCCCGCTCACCATCGCTCTGAGGCCGAATGTAGCTGCTATCGCTCTCGCATTGAAAATGCATGTGGTCATGACGGAGGACAAAATAGGCCCTCGGAGGAGCGGTAAGCGAGTCGGCGCCGTGGAGCCATTGAGGTGTTTAGTGATGGCGAGCCTTTGTATTCTTGTTCCTGTACCCTCCTGCAAATGGCTAACCCTCAATCCCGGCACGCCGCCTAAAGAACGGCTCGACTAGGGAAGTCTGTGACCTTACCAAAGTCGTAGGCAGCTTTTGCTTTCTGTCGCAAAACCTGTGTCAATGATGACGGAAATGGGAGGCTCGGCAATGGGCGGTTGTCTAAAGCTCCAGCACAAGGAGGACAGGCGATATGACCACCCAGGTTGTATATCGCGCATTCGGGCCCAAGCAGGTCAGGCAACTCAAGGAGGTTTACGAGTGTGCACGGGCGGTGAAGGCTAAGTACCCCGAGAGCCATCTTGCGAGCAAAGCCGCCAAAAGGCTCATCGACGCTTTCGAAGCTGAGCTCCAGAATGACGGAACCGTTCTGGATGTGTGTTGGCTGACCGAAGCTGATCCTCAGGGAACCGCCTGAGGCCGGGCATTCATCACTCGTACCTCTGTCTCGGGGTAACCGCGGCTCATCTGCACGGCTTGGCGTCCTGCCGGGCCGGCAGGGGACCTTTCGGGCAAGGTTTGACGTTGTCAGGGGATGCAAGAAGCCGCAACTTCCCCCTATCGGATAAGGACCGGCATCTCTTCCGCCTTAGTCAGATTGCAGCGCATATGGCGTGGCTCGACATCGGCTTCTGTCGCCGGCGTAATTATTTACCAAAAATTAACCTATGTTAGCGACTGCTTGCGAATAGCCCATAAGCTGATCAGGTTGTTCTGATTGGGCAAAAAGGAGCAGCAGAGGGCGCCAAGTTGGGAAATCCCAGCTAAAGCTCTCAAAACGGGCTGGGTATCAAACTTTTGAAATTCCGAAGTATGTGAAGAATGAGGGGCTAATTGGCCGCCGCAGGGCGGATTCTTGTGGGAAAAGGGTGGGTAGAAATATGAGTTCCGCAGTAGGACTGCATAAGTACACATTGGCAAATCACAAAGAAATTCCGTCCGACGGAACGGGAATAGTCAACGAACAAGTAGGCAGGGAATGCCTCCTCATCTTAGACGGAAGGGCCCTAGACCGCGAATGTCTCGCATCGGCCCTTCAGGATCACGAACTCGGCATGGCGGTCCAGGCCATGGGTTCAATCGACGAATGGCGCGCGAAAAAGGGGACGCCCCCTCCCCTTGCAGCCATTCTCTTCAACCTTGGAGGTCGGAAGGTAACCGATCATGGTATGGTGGAGCAGATCAGGCGCATTTCGAGCGAATTCGAGTCGGTGCCTGTGGTGATTTTGGCCGACACAGACGACCTTGCACAGATATTGACGGCTCTCGAATGCGGCGCACGTGGCTACATTCCCACCTCTGTAGGGATCGATGTCTGTGTCGAGGCAATCAATCTCGCGGCGGCGGGCGGCATATTTGTTCCGGCAAGCAGCGTCCTATCCATGCGGCACCTGATAGATGCAGGCAGCCGTGACACGAGGCCTTTAACCGGCATGTTCACGCTTAGGCAGGCTGAGGTCGCCCAGGCGCTCCGACGCGGCAAGGCGAACAAGATCATCGCCTATGAGCTCAATCTGCGAGAAAGCACCGTGAAGGTGCACATCCGCAACATCATGAAGAAGCTCAAGGCGACCAACCGTACGGAAGTCGCCTACAAGGTCAATGATCTCTTCGCGGAAGGAACCCCGGCTGAAGACTTATCGCAGTAACAAGCGGCCCTCCTTCAAGCGGAGGGGCCGTTCTTAAACTACTCTGCTTCAAAATCGGGTCGCTCGCGAACGCTGACAATTTTTGATCCGCGACAATGGGCGCGCTCTGGCGCGGCTCGCTACCCAGAGCGCAAAACGATGCCGCAGCCGATTTTTCATGAGCGTTCCAAAAGCGCACGGATCCGGCTGTTCTAAAATTCCAAAGATCGCCTCATCATGCGGAGCCAAGGGCGGATCCGCGCCTTCCATCCACCATAAGTGCTAACCGGTGACCTTATGGAGAACGCGAAAATCCAGGGCCAAACATGTAGACTTTCTATCAACATGGAGTGGTCCGCATGTCTGAGCAAAACCCCTGTTTTCGAAAATCCGGACGCCTTCAAGAACGTGGTCGTGAACTGATCCCGGGCGGAAGCCACACCTACGCGAAAGGCGAGGATCAGTATCCCATTCTCGCGCCTGGCTTCATCGAACGTGGTCTGGGGTGCCACGTCTGGGATGTCGATGGTAACAAATACATCGAATTCGGCATGGGCAACCGTTCCGTCGGGCTGGGGCATGCCTACCCAACCGTGCTCAGAGCGGTGGAGACGGCGCTCAGCGGTGGCTCAAACTTCACGCGACCAGCCAGGATCGAGGTCGACTGCGCCGAAACATTCCTGGAGCTCATTGGCGCCCAGATGGTAAAGTTCTGCAAGGACGGATCGGACGCGACTTCGGGGGCTGTCCGCCTTGCCCGCGCATATACGGGTCGCGATCTCGTCGCATGCTGCGCCGACCACCCCTTCTTTTCAACAGACGATTGGTTCATTGGGACCACACCGATGAATGCGGGAATCCCGGAAGCGGTCCGGAACCTGACCGTCTCTTTCCGGTACAACGACATCGCCAGTGTAGTGGATTTGTTCAACAGGTACCCGGGGAAGGTTGCCGCCCTGATCCTCGAACCCTCCCGTGGCGACGATCCGGCGGACGGGTTCCTGCATGAAGTCCAGAATCTTTGCAGGGAAAACGGCGCACTGCTCATTCTCGACGAGATGATCACCGGGTTCAGGTGGCATGCGGCTGGCGCACAGGCGCTCTACGGCATCGAACCGGACTTGTCGACGTTCGGCAAGGCCCTTGGCAATGGATTTTCGGTCTCGGCCCTGGCAGGCAAACGCGAATATATGCGGCTCGGTGGGCTCGATCATACGGATCGCCCCAGGGTGTTTCTGTTGTCGACCACGCACGGGGCGGAAACCCACGCGCTTGCCGCGGCGATCGCGACCATGCGCACCTATCGGGACGAGCCCGTCATCGAACATCTGCACCGTCAGGGAACGAAATTAAGGGACGGCATCGCAGAGGTTGCCAGACACCATGGAGTTGATAGGCATTTCAAGGTTGTCGGCCGTCCCAGTTGTCTGGCGTACACCACGTTCGATCCAGGCGGCAAGCCCTCGCAGACATACCGTTCCCTGTTCCTGCAGGAGACGATCAAGCGTGGTGTGCTCATGCCATCTCTCGTCGTCAGCTACACTCACGACGACGCCGCGGTCATGAAGACGATCGAAGCCGTTGACGGGGCGCTGGCAGTGTACGCGCGGGCCTTGGAATCGGGACCAAGCCACTTTTTGGTCGGTCGCCCCTCGCAACCCGTGTTCCGTCGCTTTAACAATGGCGATGAACAGGCAAGGATGCCTGTGGCCTCTGCGAACCCACTCGCTGCAAGCAGTGCAACAAGCCGGCAGTCAGAGGCCCACCGGCTCGTCGCAACGTCATGACGTTGTGAAGACGTTGCTTTTTCATTCTCTTGGATTGAGCCAGCGCGGCATCGCATTTCGGCCGAGAGATAGTGGCGAGGTAGGGAACGTTCGTGGGGTAAATGGACCGCTTGGTCAGAGTTCGCGCACCCACAGCTTCTTCGCGAGATAATGTAGCCACCTGCTAAAGAAGCCTGGCCTTTCTGAGCGTAAATGCCTCGGCAAAATGTTCCGGCGCCCGGCACTCCATCCCGCGCAATCTTGCCAGCCCGGCGAATGTCTCACGGTCGAACCAGTCCTTGGAGCGCTGCGTCCCGAAGTGCTGGTGTAGAAGCTCGATCTTGCGTTCCAGCACGGCGGCCGTAAGCGGCACATAGGCATTTGGTTGGCAAAGATCGCCATCCCATTTGGGAATCTCGTATTCGATCACGAGATGATCGCGGAAGACATTCCAGGTCAGTTGGTTGACTTCCCGGTGGTCCTGATGCGCATCGAACCTCGCGTGGGTCAACACGACGTCGGCATGAACGCGAGATCTCAAATCTATCAGCCACTGCTTTATCGCTCGGCTGTGGGCCGGGAAGTAGCTATCCTCGAAATCCGCGATATCAATCCTGGACGATTTCGATCCCTCAAGAAACGCTTCGGCCGAAGCGCTGGCCTCGGCCGACCGCTGGCCGCCGGCGCTCAGTACACACCAGTGGACGTCTAGTTTGACCCCAGACTCGATCAATCCGAGAATAGTGCCGCCGGCTCCGATCTCGATGTCATCGGAATGTGCACCAAGGCAGAGGATCGAAAGTTCCTCCCCGCGACGTGCGAGGCCAAGCCCTCTCATGATGCGGCCAACACCATGCTGCGCCTGATTTTTTCGGCGGTGACCTTCTTGTTCCAGGGCATGTCGCCTCGTTCGACCATGTCTTCGAGCGATTGCCAATCGCGCAGCGTGTCCATCGAACGCCAGAAGCCCTCGTGCTTGTACGCCATAAGCATGTTGTCATCGATCAATCGTCTGAAGGGTTCGAGAACAAGCTCCTCGCCGTCTCTCATATAGTCGAAAATCTCCGGGCGAAACACGAAGTAGCCGCCATTGATCCAGATCTCCGACGTATCCGTGGTGCGGAACTCGCGCACACGACCGTCTTCCGCGATGTCGGCCAAATGGTATGTCAGCGGCGCGCGCACCGCAAGAAAACAGCCGATCTTGCCGCTGGCCTCGAATCTCGCGATCACATCGTCGAGATCGACATTGGTCAGGCCATCGGAATAGTTGGCCAGGAACATCTTCTCGTTCTTGACCTGGTCCCTTGCTGCCCAGAGGCGTTCGCCAATATTGCGCCAGACCCCCGTATCAAGCAGGGTAATGCTCCAGTCCTTGACCTTGTCACCGAGCAGTTTCACATCCTGGCCTCCCTGCGTCACCACGCAATCGGAAAAAGTCTGCGGTCGTGTGTTGAGGAAGAAATCCTTGATGACGTTGGCTTTGTAGCCCAGGCATAAGACGAATTCGTCATGTCCATAGTCGCTGTACCACTGCATTACGTGGCGCAGAATCGGCTGGTGGCCGAGTGGAATCATCGGCTTCGGTATACTGTCGGAATAGTCGCGGATCCGGGTCCCGCGACCGCCGCAGAAAAGGACAACTTTCATCTCCGTAACTCCGATGGATCAATCACTGTCACGAAAGGAATTGGCACCACAAACCTTGCACCCCAAGCAGCGACATGGCGCATCTGCTCGATGATCTCGTCCTTCAGGTTCCATGGAAGGATCAGGATGTAATCTGGCCGGGCCTCGTCGATCGCCTCGACGGATTTGATTGGGATATGCATTCCCGGTGTGAAGCGGCCATGCTTGTAAGGATTACGGTCGACGGTGAAGTCGAGGAAGTCGGTGCCGATCGCGCAGTAATTGAGCAGCGTGTTGCCCTTTCCGGGCGCACCGTAGCCACAGATTTTCTTGCCTTCGCTTTTGGCCGAGATAAGAAAAGCCAGGAGGTCGCGCTTCGCACGCTGTGCCTTGTGGCCGAACGAGGTATAGGTAGCCATCTCCGTCAGCCCGTGCCGCTTTTCGCGGTCGAGAAGTTTGGCAACTCGACTACTGACGCCCCAGCTACTGCCCTCATTGGCGAGATAGACGCGCAGTGAGCCGCCATGGGTGGACAACTCCTCGACGTCGACCAGCCGCAATCCGTGGCGAGCAGCCATCACGTCGATCGTCAGCAGCGAGAAATATGAAAAATGCTCGTGGTAAATCGTGTCGAACTGGTTCTCCGCCATCAGTCGCTCGATATGTGGAAACTCGAGGGTGACCACGCCCTCTGGTTTGAGCAGGATTTTCATCCCAGCGACGAAGTCATTGAGGTCCGGCACCTGCGCCAAGACGTTGTTGCCGATAATGAGGTCCGCGCGAAGTCCTTCGGCCACCATTTGATTTGCCAGCCGAACCCCGAAGAAGTCGACCCGGGTGGGCACGCCCTTCTCGACGGCGGCGCGCGCAACATTGGCGGCGGGCTCGACGCCGAGCACAGGAACGCCGAGCGGTAGAAAGTGCTGCAGCAGGTAACCATCGTTGCTTGCGAGCTCCACTGCAAGGCTGTCGGAGCCAAGCCCAAGGCGTTTTGTGATCGCCTGGCAATAGACTTTCGAATGAGCCACCCAGCTTGTCGAGAACGAGGAGAAGTAGGCGTATTCGCTGAAGATAGTCTCAGGGCTCATGTACTCCTTGAGCTGCACCAGATAGCAGGTGTCGCAGACAAGCACGTTAAGCGGATAGTAGGGTTCCATCTGATCAAGCTGGTCGGCCTGCAGGAAACTCTCGCAAGGCGGCGACATGCCAAGATCGACCAGGGTATTGCGCAGGAGCGACCCGCAAAGCCTGCAACCGACATTCCGGCGTGCCGCACCACGATCGCGAACGATTTCGACAGCCTGAATGTTCATTCCCTACTCCTGGACGGCTGGTTTGGAAAAACGGAGACGCTGTGGGCTACGAAGAACCTATGCTTGCCGCCAGCGCCTCCGTAGGCAGATGGCGGCAGGTTAGAACCCCGCCCCCCTTGGTTCGATTTGCCAATCCGTCGGGTGCCTTAGTCCTTATAGAGAACTGGCTGCGGCAATGCCGCCGCCAGCCCGCCGAACGGCTAAAGCGATGTTGCGGATCTACCGCTATCGGAGAGGCCACCTAAGGCTTAGGTAGCCCTTCCAGCTTAGGCTGACCACGCTGACAATTAACGGGCCGGTCTAGCTCGGCACCGGGGATTCAGGGCGACATGCAGTTTACCGAAACAGAGCTTCAAGGCGTCTGGCTGATCGAGCCTACTTCCATGGTTGACGACCGTGGTTCTTTCACTCGTCTTTTCTGTGAAAAGGAAATGGCTGACTGCGGTCTGGCGACGCGTTTTGTCCAGCACAGCCGTGCTCATTCGGTCAAAAAGGGAACGCTCAGGGGGCTACATTACCAAGAGGAGCCTTATGCCGAGATCAAGCTGGTCTCTTGTGTCCGCGGCGCGATTTTTGACGTTGTCGTGGACCTGCGCCCGAATTCGCCTACACGCTATAACTGGCTTGGTTTCGAGCTGACGCCCGAGAACATGAAGCAAGTCTATATCCCTGCCGGGTTCGCTCACGGGCTCCAGACTCTTACGGACGACACCGAGGTCTCGTATCTCATATCGCAGTTCTATACGCCCAACGCATCGACAGGCGTCCTCTACAACGACCCTGCCTTTTCGATTAGCTGGCCACTGATGCCGACAGCAATGTCGGACCGGGACAAAAGGTGGCCCCTTATCAGACGGCGGACCGCTGCCGGAGCCTCATAAGGCTGCTGTCAGGAGACCGTATTCCGAAAGAAGTATCGCCGCGGCGGCCAGTTCCTTGAACGGCAGGTTCGAACGCTCCGCCATGGACAATAGCGAATGCTGGCCGTCGGCGAGGTTAAGCACCCAAAGCAGGGCCATCGACGTTACGCCTGACGATTTCTGCCCTCCTACGGCTGCATAGAGGTCGCGCTTGCCGAGTTGTGGTTCGCCCTTGGGGAAGAGGTTCAACGGCGTCCAGTTCTCTTCAACAATGTCGATCACGTCCGTCAAGATGCGAAAAGAATCCTCGAGATGTTCCGGGCGGATGAAGTCGAGGTTGTCGGCCGACGTGTGGTATTCGGGGAAGGTCCCGTGAACGCTCCGCTGGAACATACCGACCGGAAGGTTGAAGCCCGGCGAACAGTATTGCCTCTCATCATAGCCGTAGGGGGAGAAATCCATCAGCTTCGCTCCGGCTTCACGCCCGAGCACGTGCGTCATCGCGCGGTCGATGAAGGCGTCGCCGCGGCGGCTGCGCTTGTAGGCCGGGCTTGCGGCGTCCCCAACACACGAAAGGACCAGGCCGTGGTCGATGAGATGTGTCCGGTCTTCATTGCGAGACAGCCATGCGATCGAGCCGATCGTGCCAGGAGCGAACAGGAAGCGGTAGCTGTTTCGCGTATGCTTTGCCTTTAGACTTCTTGCAAGAAGCGCCAGCAGGGCTAGTCCTGAACAATTGTCGTTGGCCAAGGAGGGATGACAGATATGCGCGGAAAGAAGGAATTCCCGGTCCGTCTGCCCGCGGTGCAGATATTCGCCATAGGTCAGGCTGCCGTCCTTCAATTCGGTATCGATATCCACCCGATAAAGACCGTCAGGCAGCCTCGTCAAATGGTCGTGAGCCATGCAGAAACCCCAGGTCGGGGCGTAGTAGCACGTACGATAGGGGATGCGTTGGGGCTGGTCAGGCAGCGTATGGATGTGCGGTTTTAATTCTTCGAGCGTCAGTGTTCCCTTGAAGGGAGTGCTGTAGTTGACGACGTGCAAGTTGGAGTCGACAAAATCCACGACCGTCTGCCCATCCGGGCCTCTGATACTGGCCGAGCGGATGTTCCATTCCTTTGGAACGGTCCAGTCGAACACCTGCGTTCCGGTGGGTACCTCATGACGCTCCAGATTGACGTGCTCCGACAGGATATCCAGAGTTCGTCGCACGCCGTCTCCGGTGATGCTCCTGCAGATCGGAAAGAGTTGTTCGGCCAGAGCGTAGATTTCCTGGCCGACACTCATAGAAGCAGGTGGCGAGCCGAGCCCGTCGGGGTTCACATGTTCCATCCCGGCTATCCCGCCATAGCCTCCAATGTCCTCGAGGCTTCGGCGACCCGCATCCGCTCGTCCAGAAGTCCGCTCGCGAGAAGATGCCTGATGTGGCCTATGCGCTGGAAGCGCGGGCCCTCGAATTCCTCAAGGGTGACATTCGACTTCCGATAGGCTTGGTAAAGTTGCTCGGCACCCTTGCGCGCATCCCATTGCGGTTTGAAGGCAGGAAGGGCAAGCGCGATCTTGTCGAAGTTGACGCGGTAGGAGCGTTTGTCGGGTCCGGCATCGGACGCGAATTCAAGCCGGCAGTCCGGCACGACCTCGGCAACGATTTCGGCTATGTCTCGAATCCTATAATTGTGGTCCGTCCGTCCCACATTGAAGGCTTCGTTGTGGATGCTCTCGCGCGGCGCTTCCAGCCCGGCAATGAACGCCCTGGAAATATCCTCGATGTGGACGATCGGCCGCCATGGCGTTCCATCGGACTTTAGGAGGATGACGCCCTTGGTAACCGCCCAGGCAACGAGATTGTTCAGCACGATATCGAATCGGAGCCGGGGCGACAGCCCATAGGCCGTGGCGGGCCTAAAATAGACGGGAGAGAAGCTGCTGTCGGCCAGTTCGGATATATCCCGTTCCGAAAGCACCTTGGACCAGCCATAGGGCGTAACCGGGTTCAGGTCGCCTGTTTCGTCGACCATCCCGTCGCCGGCCTGTCCGTAGTTGCTGCACGACGACGCGAAAAGGAAGCGCGACACGCCGGCCTCCTTGGCCGCCGTCGCGAAACGGACGCTTCCCTTATGGTTGATCTCGTAAGTGATGTCCGGATCGAGATTGGAAAGCGGATCGTTGGAAAGCGCTGCCAGATGAATGACGGCATCAAATCCTTCGAGGTCGTGCGCACGCACGTCCCGGACGTCCTTTTGGATGGAGGGAACGGAAGCCCGCTCTCCTCCCGAAGCAAACGTGCAGCGCCGGTACAGATCGCTGTCATAGCCGGTCACCGAATGCCCTGCACGGAGCAGCATCGGCACCATCACCGAGCCGATATAGCCTTGATGGCCGGTTACCATGACTTTCATCGTGCACCTCTTCTCAAGTGGATAGTGATCGCGCAGAGGCTACTTGGACCCAGAGGAATGGAGGAGAACGCCAATGGGCGACCAGGATGCCCTGTTGGACGAAGCGTAGTCGCCGGCTACTTCTTTCGGAGCGGTGCTGTCTAATCCTTTCGGGCCAGTTGGCGCGCACGCCTGGCCCTCCCTTGCCGCAAGGAGCGCCGCGTTTATTGGCTTTGCGCCACAGGGTCTTGAGGTATGAGTTCCAGAATCCAATCCCTATATCCGCGACTGTTGAGTTCTTGCGGCTTGAATCCTGTTCGCTCCGCCTTGAAGGGCGAACCTATGACATCGGTCACTTCCCCACTCGTAGGATCGCGCCAGAGGGCGCGGATAGAAGTCGTCGACAGTTGCGCAAGGTCGATGGTGACGCCGTCATTGTTGGGCATATAGACGACGGCATAGGAGCCGTCCCTGGCCGTCGCGGCGACCGCCCTCCCCATGTCCTTGCCCATGCCGTCGACCAGCAATCTGTTCTTGCTGTCAGGTTCGAGCAGCCACCACTTTATTGACGAGATGAAATCGAAAAGCCCCTCCATGCTCTTCGCGCCGGGACTGTCGAGAGCCTCCTTCCACCCCATAGTCGGTCGAAACAAGCCAGGCCCACCGAAATGCCATATCGGGTTGTTGCCGTAGAGATGCCCGAACGCACCCGATAGGATCGCCTGGTAGGCCTGAATTCGGATCCGGTACTCGTCGGCGCCATATTCGAATTCGTAGGCGGTCTCCATCAGGAAGAAGGGCATGCCCCTGTTAAGATTGTGCTCCCTGATCGCTGCAGTGTAGACCGGGCCGTAAGTGAAGACGTTGTTCACCTCCAGCCAGGGTTCGTGCCCCCAGAAATCGACTGGCGCCGTGTCGGAACCGCCGTGGAAAGTGCTGAGGGCTTTAGGATCCTCTTCCATGATGGCCTTGGCGAGAGCCCTGACGAGATCCTTGTCCGCAGGATTGTAGTCGCCGCCGTTGACCCACATGATATTGTCGAAATGCCGGTAGCGACGTCCAACAAAGTGGCCGTAAGCGCTAAGCTTGCCTACCCCTGCCGCGGACATTTCCTGATACCAACCGTCAGGGCCACCGCCATATCCAAGATATGCCGGAGCGAGCAACACCAGGAAGCCAAGGTCGCATGCCTTCTGCAGAACGCGGTCTGCATGAGCAAAATACGCCTCGTTCGGAGCAACGAAATCGCCGTTTTCAGCGAATGGCTTCTCGCCGTATGCGTCTGCAGGCGCGTTTCGGGAGAACCGGTGTTCGAGAAGGTTGACCAGAACGGTGTTAAACCCGCGAGCTTTGCGGTCCTCGAGGTAGAGATATGCGTCTTCCTCGGTCAGATCGCCGATCAGCGACCACGGCGAGTCACCTTGCATGAAGAACGGGTGGTCGTCCCCGTCGACCGGATAGCTCTTCCCCGATTCGATCCGGAGCGGGAACACTGTTCCGCTGCTGCTTCCGCAGGCCAAGCTTCCCGTCGCCATGACTGCGAGAAGGGCGCCGGCCATGAAAACAGGCGCGATGCGCACTGTCATGACACTCCTCTCGTTCACCCAGGGTTCGGCACGGCGGACGCTTCACGGATGGCAGTGTGTTTGGCGTTGAACTCGCTTGAATCAACGATGCCGAAAGCCACGTCCTCACGTCTCATGGTTCCCGCACGCAACTGCCGGGCATAGGTTTCGATCCCATAGTCGTCCGCGGGACGGTCGAGCAGCAGCAGGTAAAGGAAACTGACATAGGCGCGGTCGGTGAGGCCGATCGTGGCATATCTGGTTTCGAATTCACCCGTACCCATCATTTCCACGACCATGCCGGCGAGTTTGCTGTCGCCGCTTTCAAGTGCCGCCGACCAGCGATTCAAACTGGCGGCATCACCCTCGTGGCCAAGCACGAGGCAGTAGGCGAAGCTTGCCTGCCTGAAATATTTCGGCTTGTTCGCTGCTGTGGTCTCGGGATCGCACTTCCGATTTGGCTTGGGTAACGGCTGCGGGCCGCGAGTGAAGTCACGCACGGTCCTGTAGGCGGGCTTCGGCTCGCCGACCCTCCATTTGCCATCGGAGGTGGCGGTGAGCCGCACCAATCCCATATTGGCTTCGAAGCTGGGGGCCCAGTAGGTTTCATCGAACAGTTCGTAGATTTGCGCGGCTTCGACCTTGTATTTGTCGCTGAGCTGGCGAAGCCGTGTCATTGTCTGCTGCACGCCGTCGGCCTGCTGCCGTTCGCTACGCTGGCTGCCATAGGGATTGTTGAATTCGGTTACCCAGATCGGCTTGCCGTAGCCCGCGATCTCGCGGAAAGCCCATTCCGGATCTTCGCCATACATGTGCCAGACCGAGATGTCCCAAGCGATTCCATCGTGCTTCATCCGGGCGAACGCGCCAGTGTGGCCCCATCCGGCGGTGCCGATCGCCTTCCTGATGCCCGGATCGACCTCTGTCATGCCTTCGGACAGGCCCTTGAGGACGGCGCTCACCTTCACCCAGCGCGGGCCGTAGTAATCGAGTGTTCCCGTTCCTCCTGCCGGTCCCCATCCACACGGATATTGGGAGCCGTCATCGCGTTTCTCGCACGGCTTGATGATGGCATAGTTCTCCACCTCGTTGCCGAGTTCCCAAACGCGGATATCGTTCTTGAACCTAGCGCCAAGGGTGACCGCCAGTTTTCGGGTCTTCGCATAGATCTCGTCCGGGCTTTCCTTGTCCATGTCCACGACCGGCGTGAGGACCGGCAAAATCTCGATCCCCCTCGCCTTTCCGGCATCGACAAGGTCGGCAAGCATATCTGCATTGTCCTCGCCCGTAACGTTGACCCTGTATGACTTCAGGCCCAGGTCCTTGATGAAATCCAGTTGCCTTTCAAACGGGATGCCCGGATAGGCAGTTATCGGATGGCCATTGACGCCCCAGAGGAGATCGGCGGAAGCGGGCACTGCTGTCGCCAGCAGGCAGACCGCAGCGGCTGTGAAACGAATGGACATGGCAACTCGCCTCCCGGCCAAATTGAGACTGGATAGTCGAGACTGCAACCGCAGGACGCAATCTGCCCATACGGGTGAATGGGCAGCTCGCGCTACCCCTTTCGGAGGTCGCGTCCTACCCATTGGAATCACGCCATTGGTCCGCGTTGGTAAGGACAGAAGTACGCACTGTCGTGTTGGCGAGGGGATGAAAGCCGTGCCGGCACTTTCGGTTCGCTCCTCGGCTCCGCAAGTTTATGAAGCCGGCGCGCCGGGTCAGTTCGAAACGGTTCCAGCCTCCAGGAGCGGCTGTCCTCGTTGGCGCCTCGTGACCTTCCGGACGAAGTCGAGAGTCGGCCTTTCCACAAAGATGTGTGTCAGCACCCCGACAATAATGCACACAAATACGACGGCGGGGGCGAAGATAACTTGTGACATTCCTCCGACAAACGTCGATTTGATTACCCAGCCGTAAGCGATCATGACGAAGATGTGGCTCAAATAGAGAGCATAAGACGCATCACCGAGAAGGACTACCGCGCGTCCGGCTTTCGATTGCGGCCGTCTGATTTGTAGGAATGCGGCCACTATCATGGTTGCTGGAAGCCCCCACACAACGACCCGAAAAACTTCGGACAAATTATCGGGATGATCTACGAAAATCGGAGCAACAATAATAACTATAAATCCGATAACGCCTATTATTATCGGCACTCTCCACTGCCTGGCGAAGGAAAATGACAACGCCAGAACAATACCAAAACAAAACTCCATCACGAGAGGGCTGGAGATGAAATTGGAGAAGGTCGATTCCTGAATTTCGCGCCCGACCAGCATTCCACTCAACATTATAAAAATCGTCGAAATAGCCGCCGGGATAATTCTTTTCAGATTTAGGCAGACGGCAAAAACTATGTAGAAGTATAATTCATATGAAAGCGTCCATGCGACATAGACAAGCTTGTCACCTGGAAGTATGAATATTGAATTCAATACTGTAAATAGATCTACGTTCTTGTTCTTAAGGAAACCTGCTGCGCAGATCCCAGCGATGACCGCGCTGCAAATCCAATACAAAGGGAATATACGCGTTGCCCGCTTGATGAGGAAGCGCTTTGGTGATTCAGAAGGCTGGCCTGGCGGAAAGCTGACATACACCATGATAAATCCGCTAATCACAAAAAATAGATCGACGCCAGCACCGCCAGATGCCGACATCCAGGCAGGGCTGAACCGGCCAACTTCCGATCCATCCGACATGTCAAGGGTATGGCGAAGTATGACCCCCAATGCGGCGATCGCGCGAAGCGATTGAAGTCCATATAGATCGCGATTTTTCTGGTTCATCTCGCCCCCCGGATGAGAAGAAGGTGGATCACCGTAAGTGCTCCCTCAAGTAATACCAATGCATACCTCCGGTGGATGGGGTTGGGCCTCTTTGCACCTTATTTATCCAGTCGGATCAATCCTGAACTGGCCGGGAGGCAGTCCGGGCACCCGGGTTCCCGCCTCCCCGCTACCGCTTTAGTCGGTGTCCTTCCCTAGCCTATTGGGCCTACTGACCGGCAACTCTGTTTGTCGGACTATCCATCGGGGCGCAGGCGGCCGCGTCACAGGGAAAGGACACCCATGCTCATGGTAAAACGCGCACTCTTTATGAGCGTGGGTGAACGCTACGTCCTGCTCGTGACGAACTTTGCCACCGCGGCATTGATTTCCCGAATATTGACACCTCGGGAGATCGGGGTGTCAGTGATCGGCATGGCGATCCTGGCGATAGCCCTGTCGATCAGGGAATTCTCCAGCTCGAGCTTCCTCATCCAGCGCAAGGATATCAGCCGTGAGGATATCCGCGGCGCCTTTACGGTGACGTTCATCCTCACCGGAGCCATCGCCACCACCCTCGTCGTCGCGTCCCCTTTCCTCGCCTCGTTCTACAACGAGCCAGGCCTCATTCCTTACTTCAGGGTCATCTCGGTCTGCCTCTTCCTCGATGCCTCGTTCAACCTGATAACCGCTCTCCTGCGGAGGGAAATGTCCTTCGGCAAGATAGCGGCAATCGACATAGCAGGAGCTGTGACGAACTCGGCAGCGACGATTGTGCTGGCATTGGCGGGCTTCAGCTACATGAGTTTCGCCTGGGCTTGGTTTATCGGCAGCGGTCTCTCCGCAGGTGTCGCCCTTGCCCTGTGCCCGCATTTCTGGATGTTCAAGCCGTCCTTGGCCAACTGGCGTGGGATGATCTCGTTTGGTGGATATAACGGCGCTATCGCCATACTTTTCCGCATGTTTGACGCCTTGCCCCTGCTCCTGTTGGGCCGCTTCGTGTCACCGAATGCGGCTGCCTTGTTCAGCAGGACACTGTGGATCGGCCAGATACCCGACAAACTGGTCATCGGCGGCGCCATAGCTGTCGTGCTGCCCGCCTTCTCGGCCGAGGCCAGACAAGGCGGGGATTTGAAGCGTCCCTATCTGTCCGCCCTTTCCCTCATCACGGCGCTTCACTGGCCGGCGCTCCTCGTGCTGGCGGTTCTGGCGTATCCGATCGTAAACATCGCGCTAGGTCACCAGTGGACCGAGGTCGCGCCGCTCGTGCAAATCGTCGCGATCGCGCTGCTCTTTTCCTTCAGTTTCGAACTCAACTACCCTGTAATGGTTGCGATGGGAGCGATCCGAGACTCGTTCATCCGCGCATTGATCGTTTTCCCGGTTTCCGGCATTCTCCTTTCCTTAGCCATCGTCCTTGGCGGATTGCAGGCAGCCGCATGGTGCATGCTGGTGACCGTGCCGTTCCAGGCGTATATTACCTTGAGCTTCGTCCGACGCAGCCTAGGACTGGAACGCAGGGACGTGACCGCAGCATTGTGGAAAAGCGCCGTCGTTGCCTTCGCGAGCACGGTCCCACCCCTGGCAGCCATCGGAATATCCGGTTCCGGTTTCCGCCTCTCCAACATGGAAGCGATTGTCGCGGGATGTTTAGCGTTGGGAGGATGGGTGGCCGGATTGATCATCACCCGGCATCCCCTTCTTGACGAGATCATCAAGATTTTCCCGGCACTCAAGCGAGCGCGGGCTTCAGCAGGTTGACCCACAGCTGCCGGCAGGGGACAAGCGGCCTGCCACCCCCGTGATGCAGAAAGCGACGGAAGGCCTCATACCGCTAGAAACTGGCCAATGAGCCGCGAAATCTTGCTCCGCTCCGCATTCCTTCGCAATCTGTTGGCCCAGTAAGTCCACCCCAGATATCCAGGGGGAATTTCCAGACCGAGTTCCCCGCAGTCTCGCGATATGCGGCCGAGCACGGATCGCTCCTGCCTGTCGATGCGGTGCGCCCTCGCCGGGAGGAATTTCTCCGGCCCAGTGTAGTGCCGGATCAATGCCCGATCCCAATATCTTGTCTGGAATGCCGACTTCTGAACGTTGAATTCCACAGGAAGCGTCTCCCATGCCCGATTGGCAGCGATGTTGAAGGCGCATTGGTCGACATGGATACACGACCCGTCCCAATAGGGACAAAACTCCGCATGCCTCTGGATGAGGGAATCGTACCGTTCAGGAATTCCCGAGCCAATCCATCGGGGGACATTGATGACAATCAGTCCAGAATTGAAGTAGCGCCGTTCGAGGCCGTGTTTTTCGCAGTTTTCGAAGAATGCGGGATTGTCGAAACCTGTGGATATGGAAAGGTCGGGCACGGCGGCGAGAGGCTGTGTTTTCGGCGCGGTAACCGCCAGATCAAGGGGCCGCATGACAAGCGTATCATTGTCGAGATAGCAGACCACATCATGTTCGCCCGAAACCGCGGCGATAGCTTCGGTTTTCTCGTATGCCGTCGATGTTATATGGCCATGACCGCACAAACCCCGGTGAACTGTCGATAGGGTGTGGGTCGCCAGCCGGTGGCCCTTCGCCTGGAGCACCCTGAGCACCGCCGGTGGGGGAACCGAACGGAATCCGGACTGAACAATATGGATGTCTATTTCCCGCTTATGGCACAATCCCAACGCCACGACGCTGGCGTAAGTCAGGTCATCGCGCCTGCCGTCGGTCAGGTAAACGACACCGATGCGCTTTTCGGTCATGGGTTATCCTCTGCGCGGATGAAAGCGGACATCCGACCCGAGACAATGCTTCCGCGCCAGTAGCCATGTGCTCGTGGCTTCGCCATCAATTCCGGCTCCAGGCCTCCGCAAGGCGCGAGCGGATGTGGCTTAGCGGATTGGGGAGATGGACCAAGTAGTCGACCGGCGGCAGGTAGGCCAGGCTCGGCGAGAGCTCGGCCGCAAACCTGAGGAGATCAAGACCAGCTGCCCGCTGGCCGCGGGCGATATGCGATAGACCAGACCAGTATGCCCGCTTTCCAAGATTTCGATACACACTGCGCCGCAGTTGCTCCACCCCAGGCACGCCGGCCGCTTCGTGCGAAAAGAAGCTGTCGAAGGTGAGCTTCTTCTCGATCATGTCGCGCTTGAAGTCCTGCCAGAATACCGCGGATAGATTTGCGCCGTGCACCCGCCTTATTCCATGGATGGCGTTTGTCACAGCCGCTCTGCGACCCAGCGAGAGCCGCAAGAACATTTCCAGGTCCTCGCTGTAGGATATCTCCGACCTGAAATGGCCAACCCGTTTTAGGTCGGAGGTTCTGATCAGCGCCGCGCCGCCCCCGAATAGAACCTTGCTCGGGAGGGACCGCTCCAAAGCGAATGTTTCCGTCGACAGGAATCGCCAGTCGTCGACGGCCGAATTCTCCACGACTGGAAAGGGACGCTCCTCATGCCAAACCAACTCGGCTCCACACGCAAAGGAAACGTCGGGTTCTTTTTCAAGAACCGCGATGGCTCGGTGGAAACAACCCTCGACAAGCAGATCGTCGGCGCAAAGTATCACAAAATACTTCGAACTAGCCCAGTCCACACCCTCGTTACACGATGCGTGCAGGCCGAGATTTCTCTCTCGTGCCACGACCGTTATGCGCTTGTCCCGCTTGGCCAGATTTTTTGCAACATCGACGCTGTCGTCGGTGGAAGCATTATCGACGATCAAGATCCTGATATCGTCCACCTGCTGCCGCAGAATGCTGTCGACAGACTGGGGCAAGTAACGCCCGTAGCAGTAATTAGGAATCAGAATGTCGACTAGTGGCATCGATCAGCCTTCACAAATTCGTTGAGCCTTGGAACACAATTGCTCATCTGTTTCCCGAGACGGCACTCCGATCTTCGGTTTTGCCTTCGCAGATCGTTGCGTCGTCCGTCCTGACCTCCCGGCGGGCGAAAACTTGTGTCCGCAGGAGAACCTCCTGGTCCCTAAGCTCTTGCCTGTATCGCACAACGGTTTCGCGCACCTGCAGCGCTCGCAACTCCCGTTCCGCAAGAAGTGTGTCCAGCCGGGACTCAAGCCATTCCACGCTGAACGTTTCGACGCTGGTACAGAAGGCCGACAGACCGGTGTCGGCCGCAAGCGCGTCATGCTTTTCGAGGTATCCGAGAGATATGACAGGGAGACCCACCCGCAGGGCGCAGACAACATTGTGGAACCGGGTAGCGACGACGACGTCAGTCGTCTGCATTTGCGCCATAACGTCGTGAAGCGATGCAGACCGAGTGTAAACGACCCGGGCCAAATCAGCGTCGGAGAGCATTCCGCGAAGCTGTTCCATGACATCGACCACCGCGACTTCGTCGTTGTCCTGGCCCAGGATAAGGCGAACGGCAAAGCCGCGCATAACAATGCGTGCGACAAACTCGCCGAGTTTGGAAATATAGGCATTGTAGATCGCCTCACTTCCACCTGTGCGGCCACGGTAGTTCATGACGCCCACGCCCACGACGGTGGATGCCGAAATCTCGCGCTCGACACGTGGAACTGGAAGGCCAAAGGCAAGATCGGGGAAAATCCGGTCCCTCGCGACATTGATCCCGAGGGACCGGATGAAATCGCGTGAAATTGCGTCACGATACGAGCGGTATGACGCACAGCGGGCAGCCCAGGCAAAGAACATCCGACTCAGCGGGTGGTAAGCAGGTCCGGCCCCAATGCTGGCAAATGCGACGACGCAGCCACGCAGTCTCGCCATCAGCAGCCATTTCATAAAAAGGTAGGGCATTCCAAATGGTCTGTCGCCAAAATCATCGAATGCACCGGTTCCGGGCAGCACGACAGCATGAAAACCCCGAAGCTTGAGGAAGGCCCGGATCGGTCCCAGCATCTTGTGCGGAGCCCGACCGAGGATGCGGTTGGCCTGGTCGAGCCAACGCGATTTGATGGCGGGCCGCGTCAATTTGATGGTCTTCACGGCGAAGGCTTTCTCGACGGCTTCGGGCCATGTACAAATCACGGTAAGCTCGGCCTCTGGGCAGATCCGCCTCAGCGTGTCTATCATTGCCTCAAGCGAGCCGTCATTGCCGAAATTGCCGACGCCGAACTGTCCTATCAGGGCGATCCGAAGTCGCTTCGTGCTTCGCGTGACATGCATATGGTCGTAGCCATTGACCCGTCGCAGCTCATGGACATGAGGTTCAAGCACGGTTTCAAGTTGCGCATTTTGGGACTGCATCGAAACCGTTCGCTCTCAATTCGTGAAGCCACACTCATTCTGCGATGAAGGGGCCAACACGCCCGTCGAATGAATGCCAATTACCCTAGTATAGAACCCCCGCACCTATTTCCTCGCTTCAACTTATAGGCAGAACAACACACCTTTTTGGTTGAGGCACTGGCAGTCGATCAACTGCCGAACTCTCCGAAATCGGCGTCGACCTGAATCATGAGTTCGAGGTATTTCCACGCTATCCAGCGCCACGAATAGCTGCTCGCCCTCGCGTGCCCCTTGGTAACAAGCCGCTGCCGCAAGTCTGGGGTGAGCATCAGCAGGCGGATAGCTTCGACCCACGACTGGACGTCGTCGGGATCGGCATAGAGAGCCGAATCCCCGCAGACTTCAGGAAGACACGGTGATGTTGAGGCCACGACCGGGCAGCCCGAAGCCATCGCCTCGACGGCAGGCAGCCCGAAGCCCTCGATCCGTGACGGAAACAGGAAGCACAGGGCGCCTTCGAGCGCCTTCTTGAAGTCGTCATCCCCTATACGGCCAAGGAGGACGATATTGCCGGGCATTTCGGGGGCGTAGCGCCGAACCGTGGTCGCGTCGACATCGCCCGGCATCCACAGGTCGAGGCCCATCTCGTCGAGCAGTGGCGCCAACCTGGCGAGCAGCCCCATGTTCTTGTATTCCTGATCCCGCCTTCCGAGGCAGAGGACATACGGCCGGCCGCGACCGACGGCCAACGACGACCTCGCTGCATCCCATCTCTTCGCATGGTCGCTGCCGTTGTAGGTGACGACGATGTTTTCTTCCGGCGCGATCCCGAACTCGACCAGATGGCTGCGCGACAGTTGCGAGACCGTGGTAATACGGGCGGCCCGCCTGCCTAGTGCCGGCAGGATCAGGCGGTGCGCCCACCGGAACCCGCGCGGGTAGCTCGACGGCATGAGCCTCGTGTGCATGTCGTGGATGCACGCGATCTGGCGCTTCAGGACGACAGGAGCGAGGTTACAGAAGCTCAGCAATCCTCCGGGCACATGCCAAGGCAACTGCGCCTGCACCCAGAATTGGGGAAGTCGCGGCCTGTTAAATTCAGGAACGACACGGACAGGGATAGCATTGAGGCGGAAACCTTCGGACAGCGGACGCGGCACCACGAGATCGATCTCGAGGTCGCGACCAAGCGGATGCCCTTCCGAAATGAGCGCGTCGAGGGCCAGGGTCACCTCGCGGGCGTAGCGGGCTACTCCGGTCGGTCGAAGCGTCGTGAAATCCCCATTTATCGTCCAGCGTCGTCTGGGCTCTTCATGATCCGCCCATGGGAGAGCGAAAGATCCATTTGGGGTTCCGGCCCGGTGACCATTCAACTGTTTAGCCAGTCCTGGTGGTGGCGACTCCGTCGCGTCGAACTCGAGCTTGCCCATGTCCATCTTCCCCGGCCCTTCGGCACCTGAGCGAGAGTAGCATTGCCGGGAGTACTCAGGTCCTCAAACGTTCGAGGTAGAGACGCCTCGCCTATACGGATGATTGCCGCTAGGCGGACGACCCGATGGCCATGGTGACCCAGCGTCTTCGCGGCTCCACACTGAACACCTCAAAGGGGCAGATATGGCACGGCATTGGACAATCAACGGGCGTTTTCTTTCGCAGCCGACAACAGGCGTCCAGCGCTACGCGCGCGAGGTCGTCCGTTCGCTAGACGCCTTGATCGCGGAACAGGGGCCTCTCGTCCGGGGCCTCGAAGTCAAGCTCCACTGCCCGGCTGGATCCGATCAGATGCCACTCGCTTTCGTTAAACAGTCCGAGATCAGTGGCTCGAGCGGCCATGTCTGGGAACAGACGCAGCTCCCGTTGTCGCTCGATGGAAGCGGACTGCTCAGCCTCTGCAACACGGGTCCGTTGCTTTCCCGAAAGCACATCGTTTGCATCCACGATGCGAACGTCTGGAATGCGCCGCAGAGCTATTCCCGTGCTTTCAAGGGCTTCTACAGAACGTTGTTGCCATGCTTGGGCAAGACGGCATGGCGTATTTCGACCGTTTCCGATTTCTCGCTGGGCGAACTGGTTGGCCGCGGCGTCATCCCCGAGCACCGGGCTTTCGTAACCCCTAACGGTCATGAGCATGCCTTGCGATGGGTGCCTGAACACTCGGCCAAAACGCGATTGTCGGCCTCGCGGGCAACCATCGTCATGATCGGCAGTGCCGCACCCCACAAGAATGTGGAACTGATCCTCGACATGGCTGAACGCCTTGGCGAAGCCGGGCTCAGGATCGCGATTGTCGGCATGTCGGAGTCGCGCGTTTACAGGTCGGGGGCAACCAGGGCCGAAGCCCAGAACATCCACTGGCTCGGCCGTATTTCCGATAGCGAGTTGGCTGCTCTCCTCGGGGACTCGCTATGCCTCGCTTTCCCCTCCCTCACAGAGGGCTTCGGTCTCCCCGCCCTCGAGGCGATGGCGGTCGGCTGCCCGGTCGTGGTTTCCGACCGCGCCAGCCTGCCTGAAGTCTGCGGAAACGCTGCGCTGTTTGCGCCTCCCGACAACCCGGAGGCATGGTTCGACCGTTTCATGCAGCTTCGCAATTCCGAGGCGCTACGGAAGCAGATGATAGCCAAGGGAGAGGCGAGAGCCTCGGCATATACTTGGAAGGCGACAGCCTTGCGCTATCTCGAGGCGATGGCCGAGGCAGACGGCGTTGATACCGAAACGAAGGTCGTCAGGGCTCGGGAGCTCACATGATCTCGTGAAGAGCCTGGACCGCGCCGAGCGATTCCAGGATCGCGCGGTCGAAGTTTTCTTCGGAAAAGCGCCTCGCATTGCTGGCGCAGGCGCGCGGTGTGATGGCATGGCTGTTTTCTTCGAACAGGTCGACCGCATCCTTGAGATGATCGACGGTTTGAGCCTTGAACAATACCCCTGTCGGTTCGGGCGATGACTCAAGGCGCCGCACAATGTCGACCGCCCCACCGCGGCCGAAAGCGATCAGCGGCGTTCCGCAGGCCTGCGCCTCCGCCAGCGCTATGCCAAAATCCTCGCAGCCCGCAAAGACCATCGCCTTTGCCCGTGCCAGGGTCTCCACGTAATCTTGCCGGGGCAGATAGCCCGAGAAGGTGACATTCGGACCGGCAAGCGCCCGCAGGCTGGCTGATTGCTGCCCTTCGCCAACGATTACCAGCCGCCGGGATGGCATCTCGTTGAAGGCGCGGATGACAAGGTCGGTGCGCTTGTACGGTGCCAAGAAGGATGCAGAGACATAGTAGTCATCCTTGTCCCCCACACAGGGCAGTTCTCCGAGCGCAACCGGCGGAAAGACGACGCGCGCCTCGCGCCCATAAATGTGCTGGATGCGGGAGCGAACATAGTTCGAATTCGCCAGCATCAGGTCCGGACCATGCGCGGTCCTGGTATCCCACGTCCTCAGCCGGTGCAGCATATACCGATAAAGCATTCCCTTCGGGCCAAAACCCAGCTTTCCCTGTTGAAGGTAGGAGAACTGCTCATCCCAGGCATAGCGGACGGGGCTGTGCACATAACATAGATGCGGCTGATCCGGCCTGGTGATCACACCGCGCGAAAACGCGGCCGAAGACGAGATCACCGCGTCGTAACCCGTCACGTCGAACTGCTCGATCAGGAAGGGACAAAAGAAGAAGAGAGACCGGTAGAATTTCCGCACCATAGGGATCCGGTTGGCCGCCGACGTATGGAATTCCACGTCCCGGAAATATTGCTCCTTGATCTCCGCCGGCAGGAAATCGAAAAGCGTAAAGACTTCCGAATTCGGAAATTGCTTGCAGATCTGCGCAAGGACCCGCTCGCCTCCCCGGAAATTCGGGCACCAGTCGTGAACGACCGCTATTCTTGCATATTTGTCGACACCAACCCCGGGGGTGGCCGGCAACGTCTCGATTGGCACGTTGACCTTGGCTGCGATTGCCAGGTCGGAAGAGCGTTCGTGGAGCATGGTTCCCCCTTGCCCGCAGGCCAGCAATCCCCATTCCCGGCAGTCTCCTTTTCAAGTCATGGCTCCTGCAAGTTGTCCGATCGGTTACAGACAGCTCCGGGAGCGGGCGGGCCTAATACTTATGGTTGTGGGACTTTCCCCGGAATACTCCAAAAGCCTGTGTTCCGAGGTAGACCAGGCTTCTCACTACCCTTTTATGCAGGCTGTCCTGCTCTGCTCGCTGTTCTAGGGTTGGCTGGCAGCGAAGCATGGACCTGGCATGAAACTCGCAGTGATCATCCCGACCCTTGGCCGCAGCGAACAGGTCGCGCGCCTGCTTCGGCATTTGGGTGGCCAGACGAGACTTCCCGATGAGGTCATATTGTCGGCACCGGACGCCACACATGTCGAACTGCCGGAGGGCTGTCCATTCCCCGTGTCTCTCGTTTTCGGCCCGAAGGGGCTGGCTGCCCAGCGGAACACGGCTCTGATCCCTTCCCTGGGGCGTTTCCAGATCATCACGTTCTTCGACGATGATTTCGTCCCATCCGCCGAGTACCTCAAGCAGGTCGAAGAAGCATTCATCGCAAATGGCGGATGGGCGGTGGTGATGGGCAGGGTCGTCAGGGACGGGGCCACCAATGCTGGCCTCACTTGGGAAGATGCCGAAGCCGCCCTGCGAGAAGCCGAGGGCAAGAGGAGTGACCTGCCGTCGGTGGTCGACCATGTCGGTGCATACGGATGCAACATGTCCCTCCGTTCCTCGCTTGTGGGCGATTTGCGCTTCGACGAGCGGCTTGTCCTGTATGGCTGGCAGGAAGACATCGACTTCACCAGCCGAATGAGATCCAAAGGTCGCGTGGTCAGCGTGACGTCGATCACGGGAGTCCATCTCGGCATCAAGACGGGGCGCGTCAGCGGAGAGCGGTTCGGCTACTCCCAGGTCGCGAATGCTATCTATCTGATCAGGAAGGGTTCCGTGCCGGCCTCTTTCGCGCTTCCCCTTATGCTCAGGAATATCGCCGCTAACCTGGCGAAGAGCTTGTGGCCCGAGCCGTATGTTGACCGACGAGGCAGGCTCAGGGGCAACCTGCGCGCGATCCTGCACGTCGCCATCGGACGAATCGAACCCGAGTACATCTTGAAAATCTGATGACGGGGAAGACAATGCGCAAATGGTTATTGACGATGGCGTCTGCTTCACTCGCTGCGGCGGTCGCCTGCCCGTTGCCTTCGGTGGCCGCCGAGTATCTCCTCGGACCTCAGGACAAGGTCAGGCTCAAGGTTTATGAATGGCGCGCCTCACGTGATGTGATTTTCGAATGGACGGCTCTCAACGACGCTTTCGTTGTTGGTGCCGACGGCACGCTCTTCCTTCCGTTTGTCGGCCAGATACGTGCGCAGGGCACCGCTCCTGGCGATCTCGCCCGCGCGATTGGCGATCGCTTGATGCAGAACATGGGTCTCGGCCGCCAGCCGGACGTCGCCGTCGAGATCGTACAGTACAGACCGTTTTACATCGTCGGCAACGTCAAGCAGCCCGGCGAGTTTCCTTATCGGCCCGCACTGACCGTGCTGCAGGCGGTGGGGATCGCGGGTGGCTTGCCGATTCGCGAGGACGACATATCGAGGCTCGGGCGGGAAGTCATCTCGGGCCAGGGCGACGTGGGACTACTGGCGCTGAGCAATGTCGGCCTTCTCGCCCGCAAGGCGCGCCTGGAAGCCGAACTGGCCGCCAGCGATGATATCTCTTTCCCTGCGGAATTGAAGGATAGGGCTTCGAACCAAACAATCTCTTTGGCGATGGACCAGGAGCGCAAGATCTTTGCCATCCGCAAGGACGCGCTGACGACACAACTCCGTTCGCTCCACGAACTCAGGGAGTTCCTTGAAAAGGAACTGGACTCGCTCGGACAGCAACTGACATTCCACGACAAGCAGATCGAGCTCATACAGAAGGAGCTGGAGGGTGTTTCGACCCTTGTCCAGAAGGGACTGGCGGCTGCACCGCGTGAACTTTCTCTGGAGGGGACAGTCGCCCAGATGCAGGGAGAGAGATTGGCTGCCGAGACCTCACTCTTGCGGGTGAGGCAGGAGATCAGCAAGACCGACATCGAGATTCTCGACCTCAGCAACCGTCGCGCAAGTGAAGTCGCTGAAAGTTTACGGGAAACCCAGCTGCAGCTCAATGAAGTTACCAGCAAAGCCGATACCGCGGTGCAGCTACTCCACGAAACCGAGGTGACAGCCCCTGCCCTGCTCGCCCTCAGGAAACGCGCCGAAAGCGCCAAGCCAATCTTTAAGATCGTTAGGACGACGGATAGTGGCGCGGCGGAACTCACGGCCGAGGAGACGACACCTGTCGAACCCGGCGATACAGTGAAGGTCGAGATCCCGCCACCGGAGGCAGATTTGGCCACCCTGCCGGCAAGCGGTAGCCTTCAGGCCGAAACGATCCCAATTCAGGGTATCAATTGATCAAGTCTATACTTCCGGGACGCTCACCTAGTTCGCTGATCTATCACGCATCGAAAATCGAAGTGCCCGATGGCTTTCGATATTGGCATGATCGGCATTGGCTTTAGGCGCCGAAATCGCGATCGCGGAAGACTCCAGGAAAGGCGAAGAACACCCGGAACGCCGAGACAAAGCGCGACGGCGTAAACGGGCCATCCACGCAGTGCTTCGGGCACTTGCCTTGCCCTTCGAGGCCGCATATCAGTGAGCGCCCTGGACCCTCAGGCCCGGACAAAACCTTCCTGCCGCAGTGAGTTGATCCGTCCTGCGGGTGCCACTGGAGATGTCGGTGCTCATGACTATAATCGCCGTGTCGGCTGCAGGCGTTCTGATGGGGCTGCGGTTCAAGGTTGCAGCCCTTATCGCGGCGACAGCTTTGCTTGTGGTTGGAAGCTTTGCCTGGAATGGCTTTGGATTGCCGGGCCATGTGACCGTCGGCAAATTCCTGATCCTGGTATTCATATTGGCTTGTGCGTATATCGTCGGCCTGTCCCTGTCCGTCCGCTGGAAGCGAAAAGCAGAGTGACACATCAGGTCGTCAGGAGGCTCTGTCGAAGCGCATCACTGCGAAGATGGTCCTGAACAGGATCGCGATGTCGAACCAGACCGACCAGTTCCGAACGTACTGGCTGTCCAGCGCAACGCGGTTAGCATAGTCCATGCTGCTTCTTCCGCTCACCTGCCAGAGACCGGTCAGTCCCGGCCTCGTGCGAAGATACTCCCCTACGTGGTCGCCGTAACGCAAAAGTTCTTCCTTGACGATGGGCCTTGGCCCTACACAACTCATGTCGCCGCGAATGATGTTGTAGAGTTGGGGTAGCTCATCGAGGCTCGATTTTCGGAGCATGCGCCCGAGGAATGTAACGCGAGGGTCGTTCCTGATCTTGTGGGTCTTCTCCCACTCCATTCTGATGTTAGGATTGGCTTCGAGATAGGATTTCAGAACGTCCTCCGAATTGGCGACCATCGAGCGGAACTTGTAGCAACTGAACGGCTTTCCGCCGAAGCCGACCCGGCTGTGTGAGAACACCGCGGGGCCTCCTGCCGTCATCTTGATTAGCAGAGCAACGACGATCATCACGGGCGCGGCCATCACAAGCGCCGTGGTTGCTATGATCAAATCCAGGATTCGCTTCAGGAGACCTCCCACGGGAGGATTCTTCGAGCCTGTCCCGATGGCGGGCGACAGATCGGTCAATACAGCCCCGCCACTGTCATGGTCGGAAGCAGAAACAACATGCAGGACAGTTCGGCTGTCGATCGCTACCGGCACCGAGGGCTGACGCCAAATCGGGGGCGTGTGATGTTGCTGGTTCTCGAAGGCGTTTGTCATGATGATGGTTGTTTCGAACTGTTCGGCAGTGACACTTTTCCAATGTCGAGGGCTGTCGGCAAGAAAGGCAAAGGAGGTAGCGCTATACCCCTGACACTACCCCTAATCCCAAGGAATGATCCTCCAGGCCTTGCCGACTTTCCAAGGAGACGCATCTCACCTCCTTTTTCACGCCTTGCGGTGTTTGGATGTCATCGCCCGAGCATTCGCCAGAAGCACACCAAGCACGTGCGTCCTGCTGGCCTGCAACGTCCTGACAAGTTCCCGTAGAGTTTCTGCGTGTGTCTTGCCCCATTCGGCAACGATGACGACACCATCCAGAACGGATCCGACAACCAGTTCGTCGGCTCCCGAGGCCAGTGTCGGCAGATCGACGATGATAACCTCGTAGGCGGCAAGTTCGAAATCGGCGAGATCAAAGGCGGTGAGTTCCTGGAGGAACGCCTCCATATTGCGTGGCGCCAACAGGTTTCTGCCGTCAACCACTGAACTTGGAAGCATGTCGAACGGCCGCCCCGGAGCGCGGACGATGTTGAGTCGGGATGGATCCTGGCACTGTTTGTCGTATGCAACCGAACGGCCGAGCAGCCGCATGGTCGTCGCCGACCGACGAACATCGGCGTCGATCACCAACGTCTTCAGACCGGACATCGCGTATAGCGTGGCGAGATTGCTGACGACGGAACTCTTGGGGCTGTCGTCGGATACGGCGGTCAACCCAAGGAATTTGACCTGATGGTTGGTTTCCGCAAGGCTGATTTCGGTCCGTGCTCTCCTGAGGCTCTGGCTGTATCGTGAGTAGGGGTGTCGTTTCACTTCGTCGACGTAGCCAGACTCCCTTCGCTTGTTCGTCAATGGCAACTCTCCGACGCATTCGATACCCAGGTTGTCCCTGATGTGCCGTGGCGACCTGATGGTCCAGTCGAGCGTCTGCCTTACAAATGCAACCCCAATGCCGAGAATGATGCCGGCAATCGCGGCGAAGGCGAGCATCAGCTTCGGCCTTGGAGCGCTCGGATAAAGGGGCGCTGTCGCGGCCGTGATCACCCTTGCGTCAGCCACCGGATAAGATTGCTGGCTTACCGAATTGGTGTAGGCCTGGAGGAAGCTTTCATACATCTTCTGGTAGGTTTCGGCGGTCACCTCAAGCTCTTCAAGCGTAGGCACAGCGTTGACCCCGTCCATGGAATTCCCGTCTTCCTTTTTGACCTCGTTGCCGACGCTGTAGTCATGCCGAGAACGGAATTCCTGAGCCTTCGCCATGGCCGCGTTCATCTCGGCACGAAGCTGCTGAAGTCGCTTTTCGAGCCACGCGCCACCTTCCTTTGCCGCGTCGGCTTTGGTTTCGATCTGCTCACGCACGAAGGAATCGGCTGTAGCGTTCGCAATATTGGCTGCGCCCTCGGGGTCAACCGACGTAAAGGATATATCTATGGCGTAGGAAACGCCGACCCTGCGGATGTCGAGGCCGTTGCGGAAAATCAACATTGTGCGCCGGAACTTTTGGTAATCGGTCAGCGACGCAGTCGGTTCGGGGCTGCCTAAGCCGAAATACTCCCAGAGCTCGGTGAACCGGGCCATCTTCTGGGCCCCGAAAGCGTCAACCAGGAGTGTTTTTATCTTTCTGAATCTCTCCGGCAAGATCGGAGTCGGCGGACGGTTGAAGTTGGGGTCTGCAACGAGTTTCAACTGGTCGATGACCATCGCGGCAATCTTTTCCGATTGCATCACTGCGATCTGGCTTTCCACTTGGGCGGTATCCAATGACAGATTTACTTCTCCGCCCTCCTGCAGATGTTGCGGCAATTTCGGCTCGATCAGGATCTGCGCGCTGGCAGTAAAGACCGGGTCGGTGGTCGAATTGTAGAACCATCCTACCAAGAGAGCGGCGCCAAGGCAGGCGATGATCGTTCCGATGTAACGCCTGAAAAATCCGGTTATGTCGGAGAGGCCGATAAACTCCTGGCTGACTGAAACCGGCTGGTTCGTCGTCGAAGGCCATTGGTGGGGTAACATACGGTCCATTCAAACTCTCCTGCAGGCGTGCTGGAAATTCCAGCGCACGCGCCGTCCTGACGCAGGCGGTGCATGGTGTCCGGCCGATGTCTGCATTGAAAGCTGAGGCCCCGCGATCCCAGGTTGCCGCAGAAGATTACGTCGGCGGTACGAAAGGTAAACGCCACCAATCGGCGTATGGTGCTACGCCCTATTGGAAGGCAGAATGCGCTGCAGTTCCGCTCGCATTCTATTGAGAAATGACATCTGCTGATCCAGCGAGACCTGACGTCTGTGGTCGAATATCAAGCTGCGCGTGAGGGTATCGATCTTCGCGGACATGATTTCGGGGTTGTCGCCGTTCTCCATCGCCTCGAGAGAGAAAGCGGCGCAATCCGTCATCGCATTCCCAAATGGATGGAGTTGGGTCGATTCCTTCTCGATTTCCAATTGAATGCCTTGGAGAAGGACAACCAGGCGTCCGAAACGCTTTTCATCGACAGCTTCGCGGGATGAATATCTAGATGCGGCGAACAGCATCTTGCAGCCAATCCTTGGATATCAGCGCCCGGATAGGACGCACGTTCCAGAATACAAAACCTCCTCGCCTGGACGAGACATCCTTTCGGCCGTCGACTGGCATCTCCCATTGGATGAGGGGTGCGTAGCTGGGCGTCGAGGCTACCCGAATTCATTACGAGGCCGGTGCCGGACAGCGTGCTAAGACTTCCTTGATTTCGAAACGCAATTTCGCCGAGCGTGACGTGCCCCTGAACAAAGTCGGCCGAGCCAGGCCGACTACATTCGCGTTCGAAACCAGTGCTGTCATAAAGGCTACCGGCTCACTGTCACCGGTCATGACTTCCGCAGCGAGATTTTCAATGCTCTCACTCCGCTGCTGCGTCGAAATCCAGAGGGTGGGAGCTTACAACCGGGCATTCCGAGACGAGGTTTGAGCATGGCATACAAGTTGGTAAGTTTTGTCATGAGCGGGGGCGTGGGCTCACGGCTGTGGCCGCTCTCGCGCGAAGACAATCCCAAGCAGTTCCATGACCTTTCAGGCGACGGCTCAATGCTTGCGAAGACTGTCCGACGCCTCAAGGCGCGGCCAGACAATCAGACGCCAATCTACCTGATAGCCTCCGAACGGCATGCCGATCGCGTCATCTCGGACATTGCTTCGCTTGGCCTGAACGGCGGAAGACCAATCTTCGAACCCGTCGGCCGCAATACCGCCGCGGCGGTCGCTATCGCCACCTTGCAGACAATCTCGGAACATGGCAGCGACGCTTTAGTGCTCGTGGTTCCTTCCGACCATGAGATATCGACCGAAGCGCAATTCTGGGAGACCGTCGATTCGGGCGTCCCTTCCGCCGATTCAGGAAGCATTGTCGTCTTCGGCATCAAACCAACACATCCCGAAACTGGATACGGCTACATTGAGGTTGCAGCAAATGATGGTGGAGTGGCTGCAGTTTCGCGCTTCGTCGAAAAGCCAAATGCCGAGACCGCGAGCAAATACGTGTCGTCGGGAAGATTCTACTGGAATGCGGGCATTTTCCTGTTTCGTGCCGACACGATGCGAGGGGCATTTCTCGCTTTCCAGCCGGAAATCTGGGACACTGCGGAACGGGCCCACAAGACAGCACGGGCCGACGTTTCCGGTATCTATCTTCCCCAAGGCTTCTACTCGGCCGTCCCCTCCACGTCGATCGACTATGCGGTCATGGAGCATACGCGCGATATTGCGATGGTTACGGCTTCCTTTCGCTGGAACGACCTAGGATCCTGGCAATCGCTGCTCGAAGCTAGCCCCACAGACCGCGACGGCAATGTCGTAATGGGCGACGTCGTCGCCATGGATTGCGGCAGCTCCTACCTCAGAAGTCAGGGCAGGCTGCTGACCGTCATTGGAATGAACGATGTGGCGGTGGTGGCGACACCTGACGCGGTATTCGTAGCCCCCGTCAGCCACAGCCAGAACGTGAAGAAAGTCGTCGAACAGTTGGAGAAGAGCGGACGCCTCGAGACGAAGTTCACGGCATCGGAAGACCGGATCATCGTCAGCGGATCATGGCGCAAGCGCGTCGAGCACTGGCTTTTCGAGGAAACCCTGCCGCTTTGGTCCACTGCGGGTGTCGACGAAGTGTACGGTGGCTTTCACGAAGCTCTCGGCTTCGATGCAAGGCCGTTGGGCAAGCCCAAGCGGATACGGACAATGGCTCGCCAGATTTATGCCTTCGCGGTGGCCAAGGAACGCGGCTGGGCCGGACCGTCCGACAGGCTGATCGGGCACGGCATCGACTTCATCGCGAAACATGGCCGAACCGACCGCGGCGGCTGGGTGCGGACCCTGAATGCAAACGGCAGCGTGGCTGACCCGGCGGAGGACGCTTACGACCATTCCTGCGTGCTCCTGGCGCTTGCCCACGCTCACCGATGCGGCCATCAGGATGCACTGCAACTTGCACAAGAGACATTCCATTTCATCGACGCCCATCTCGAGGACGACAGGCTGAACGGCTTCCTCGAGACCCCCGGTTGGAAAGGGGTGCGGTTTTCGAACCCGCACATGCACATGCTGGAATCCTTTCTCGCCTGGTACAAAGTCACCGGCGACCGCGCGTACCTGCGTCGAGCGGCACGCGTCATCGATCTCTTCCGGTGCCACTTCTTCGACCAGGAAAGCTGGACTCTTGGGGAACGTTTCGATGTCGATTGGCTGCCGTTGCCGGGTGACCAGGGACAGTGGACCGAACCGGGGCACCATTTCGAATGGGCCTCGCTACTGATCGATTTCGCGCGAGAGAGCGGGCAGAAGGACTTGGCACCCTACGCAAGGAAGCTCTATTCGTCCGCGGTCGCCAGCGGATTGAACCGGGCTACGGGCCTGGCCTATGGGGCAGTGTCGCGGCAGGGATTGCCCCTCGACCGGCTCTCCCGCAGTTGGCCGCAATGCGAGGCCGTCAAGGCAGCCGTCGCCCTGGACAGCATTGGTGGGCCTGACCTGAAACCCGAGATCGAAGCGCGTGTCGCACGCCTCTTCAGATGGCATATAGAGCCTGCGCCGCTCGGCTTGTGGATCGACAGAATCGATGAGCGCGGGAGGTCAGTTGCGACGGAGGTTCCCGCGAGCATCTTCTACCACTTGGTGACCGCGTTGATGCAGTATTTGGACAAGACCGAAGGCCAAATCCAACCTTTCCCGCTGCCAGCTTTGGATTTGAGCAAGGCCGCCTTGGAGAAAGCTTACGGCTAAACCGGACAATCTACGTTGTTGTGATGTCCCAAGGTGGAAGTGCCGGCTACGGCTAATTCGGTATCTTCCGCCTCTGTGTCGCCGCTACAAACCGGAATAGCATGGCTCATAAGACAAGTCTAAAGAGAAGCGTCGATTGACCCTCTCCAACCTCGTTCCGATGCCGGGCTGCGATCAAGGCCTCTAAGCAACGTCATTTTGAGCAGACATGCCCTTCTTGTACGGACAGTTGAGACGTAACTATGGCAAAAAAAAAGTCACGGACCAGGCCCAGCAGCGATCTCCTTAAACTGCTTGCCACCAGACCTCGAGCGGTTGCGCTTGCTGCGCTGCACGTGAGTGAATCCGTGCTGCTTGAACTCGAGGCATCGGAGTTATTGTCCGCAAGACAAATAAGAGGACTGCTCAAGGATGCATCAACGACCTTGCGGAACGCCGCCGGCCAAGTGGACAACCGCAGTTGCTTCATCGCCAGCGAAATAGTCGATTCGATGCGGGAAAATTTCACAAGGAATAAAAGCTGACCGACGTGTTCAGCTGCGATTTCAACTCTTTGCTCGGGCCTGCAGGCGTCTGCATGTTCGCCGAAAATTTGCATCGCTAAGCCATCCTGACTGCAACTGCAGAACAGGTACTCATCACACCAAATTTAATGTACATTGGTTCGGAGGGGACTAGAAATGGAGACATTGGGCGGGGTTGTAAATGTCGTATGTTTCACCTTCTTTGCGTGGAAACGGAGATCGGCCATCGTACATAGGGCTCAACGACGACGATGCGGCGATCATAAAGACGCTGGGGTTCACGCCGAAGCGCTATCCACCTGAGACGGTCATCTTCAGTCAGGGTGAGAACAACGATCGCGCTTTCATAGTCGAGTCAGGCTGGGGTTGCATTTCTCATCAACTGGAGGGGGGGCAGCGACAGATTGTGGATTTTGCCCTGAGAGGCGATATCATCCTGTCTCGGTCCTACGCGGGTGGCGCTCTTGAAACGTTTGTTGCGCAAACCGAACTATGCGTGTTGGTAGCCTCAACCAAAACACTTACCCTCGCTGCCATGAAATCACCCCATATTTTCTCCCTGATAGTGGAGGCTCTTGGGCGCAATGGAGCGGTCGTCGCTCAACATCTCACCAATGTAGGCCGACGGAGCGCCTTGACGCGGACGGCGCATCTGTTCCTCGAATTGAGGGCGCGTATGGAACTAATAGGCTCTGTCACCCGCAATAGCTTCGAGTGTCCCTTAACCCAGTACGATCTCGCGGATGCCCTCGGTCTTACTCCGATTCATGTCAATCGGATGTTGCGCGAACTTCGGGAGCGTAAGCTTCTCGAATTCCGGCAAGGCCGTGTTAGGGTGCTCGATCTACCAAGCATGACGAAATTCGCGGGTTTCGAAACCAAATATATCGACGGAGCGGCGCGATCGTGAGCGATGCCGTGATGACGAGCTATCGCATGACAACGAAGAGGGATGACTTTTTGGGTTTGCCTGCTTTGCGCCGCAATGTTGCGAAGGAAGCAAGATCTTTGGTCTGCCGAATTTCGGACAGCGCGGCCATTTAGAGTGCGTTTCTGTCGGTCTGCAAAACTAGGCCGGAGCACTACAGATTACGCTATTCCTACTCGATCGTTTTTCATACCAGCGAGATCATTGATACCTGGCATTTTATTGCTGCCCCAAAAGCCGGCTAACGGGATCACTCGGGCGATTTTTCGCGTCGTGCCCACCCAACAACGTAGGCAATCCAGCTCAAAAGTGCGGCAACGATTTCAAGAGGATCGGTCCGCAAAAGAGATGGCCGGTGCAGGGATGCTTGGGTTGGAAGCGGGCAGCACCGGCCATCGCGGGATTGGGCGTTTGGTTGGGATCGTCCCCCGCATTGCCTAAGTTATAGACATATTAGCTATTGCTCAACTAAGACTGAAGTCCTGTCCAGCGGTAAGCGGCCAATGCGGGTCCGACTTCATCGGTAGGGTCGGCGACCGCCGCAATTGCCACGCGCTTTAAGGAGTAACGATCACGGCCGCGGAAGTACCGCTCTGGCCCCGACGCGGACAGGACGGACGCTTCAAAATGTCGGTCAAAAAAGGTACCGTCAGGCCCGCAAATCCGTGACGGTACTTTTCCTCGACGTTGAGCCGCGAATGAAAAGTACAGTCAGATTGATCTGCTGCCCTACCGTCGAATGCGCGCCTGGTCTGCTCGGAGTCAAAAAATCAGTGACTTAGACAGTCGAGGACGTCAGTTGATGATGCAGCGCCGATTGTGAATGAGACGAACCGCAAATCGTTGCTCTTTCGTCGAAAAACTACACCAGACCACCAGATTACGCTGCCCCCTACTCCCACTCGATCGTGCCGGGCGGCTTCGACGTCACGTCGTAGACGACGCGGTTGATGCCGCGGACCTCGTTGATGATGCGGGTGGCGGCGGCGCCCAGGAAGGCCATGTCGTAGTGGTAGAAATCCGCCGTCATGCCGTCGACCGAGGTGACGGCGCGCAGCGCGCAGACAAATTCATAGGTTCGCCCATCGCCCATCACGCCGACGGTCTGTACCGGCAAGAGCACGGCGAAGGCCTGCCAGATGGCGTCGTAGAGGCCGGCCTTGCGGATCTCGTCGAGATAGATGGCGTCGGCCTCGCGCAGGATCTCCAGCTTTTCGCGAGTGATGCCGCCAGGGCAACGGATGGCGAGGCCGGGGCCTGGAAACGGATGGCGGCCGATGAAGCTTTCGGGCAGGCCGAGTTCCCTGCCGAGCGCCCTCACCTCGTCCTTGAACAGTTCGCGCAGCGGCTCGACCAACTGCATGTTCATACGGTCGGGCAGGCCGCCGACATTGTGGTGCGACTTGATGGTCACCGACGGGCCGCCGGTGAAGGAGACGCTTTCGATGACGTCGGGATAGAGCGTGCCCTGCGCCAGGAAATCGGCGCCGCCGAGTTTCTTTGCCTCTTCCTCGAACACTTCGATGAACAGCCGGCCGATGGTCTTGCGCTTCTTCTCCGGGTCCGCCTCGCCTTCCAGCGCCGAGATGAATTTGTCCGAGGCGTCGACCAGGATCAGCGGCAGATTGTAGTGTTGGCGGAACATCGCCACCACGCTCGCCGCCTCGTCCTTGCGCATCAGCCCATGGTCGACGAGGATGCAGGTCAGCTGGTCGCCGACCGCTTCGTGGATAAGCAGCGCCGCGACCGAGGAGTCCACGCCGCCCGACAGCGCGCAGATGACCTTACCCTTGCCGACCTGCTTGCGGATGGCCTCGACCGCGTGTTCGCGGTAGGCGCGCATCGTCCAGTCGCCTTCGATGCCAGCGATGTTGTGGACGAAGTTCCTGAGCAGCCTGGCGCCGTCCGGCGTGTGCACCACTTCGGGATGGAACATGATGCCGTACATCTTGCGCTCGACATTGCCGAAGATGGCGAAGGGCGAGCTTTCCGATTTGCCGAAGACCTGAAAGCCGGGCGGCAGGGCGATGACGCGGTCACCATGGCTCATCCACACCTGGTGCCGCTGGCCGGTCGCCCACAGGCCTTCGAACAGCGGGCTGTCCTTCTCGATCTCGACGAAGGCGCGGCCGAATTCACGATGGTTGGAGCTTTCGGCGACACCGCCCATCTGCACGCACATGGCCATCTGGCCATAGCAGATGCCAAGCACCGGCACGCCGGCGTCGAAGACGATCTGTGGCGCGCGCGGGCTGCCGATATCCGAGGTCGAGGCCGGACCGCCAGACAGGATCACGGCTTTCGGATTGATGCGCTTGAACGCGGCTTCGGCCGACTGGAACGGCACGATCTCGGAAAACACGCCGGCCTCGCGGATGCGGCGGGCGATGAGCTGGGTAAACTGGCTGCCGAAATCGACAATCAGGACGGTGTCGGGATGATTGGCTGTTTTCATGGCGAGCGTTTAGAGAAAGAAACGAGTCGGCGCAATGGGTTGCGTAGGCTGACTTTCAGACGGGCCTGGCCTGATCGCTGGATGGAGCCGCCCGCAGCAGACCCGAGCCGATCGCCTGTTCGAGGCGCATGACGGCGTCGGCCAGCTTTTCGTCGATGACATGCAGATATTCGGTCCAGTCGCCGACGTGCCTGAGATCCGCCGCGCCGTCGGAAATGCCGCGCAACCCGATCAGCGGCACATCGAAGAGCTGGCAGGCGCGCAGGCAGGCGAAGGTTTCCATGTCGACCATGTCGGCCGCGATGCCATCATAGGCAGCGCCGGTGATGACAGCGCCGCCGGTCGACAGCGTCCCCTGCTTGATTTCGGGAATACGGAACGGCAGCGGCACGGTCACCGGCAGGTCGAGAAACGGCGTCGCGCCTTTCTCGAAACCCAAGGGCGAGGCATCGATGTCGCGATAGCTGACCGAGATGGCCTGATAGATTTCCGTCTGTTCGAGGGTCCGGCTGCCGGCCGAGCCGAGCGAGACGAGAAGGTCCGGCAATGCCTTTTCAGACTTCAGCCAAGAGAGTTCGGCGCCGAGCCGAACGCCTGCCTCGACCGGGCCGATGCCTGTCATCAGCGGCGCGAACAGTTTTTGCAGATGCGGGCCATATTCGGCCTGCGCCGCCATGACGAAGAGGACGTCCTTGCCACCAATTCGGGTAACGTTGGTCATCAGCCAGCAATCCCATCGCGCCCGACCACCGTCATCATCGTCCCGGTCATGGTGGCGATCAGCTTGGCCTCGCCATCGGCGGCGAAGGCATAGGCCTGGCCATCGGCGACGATGATGGTGCGGCCGGGTTTGGTCACCGAGCCACGAAACAGGAAGCGCTCGCCCTTGCCCGGCGCCAGGAGGTTGACCTTGAACTCGATGGTCAGCACGCCGGAATTTTCCGGCATCAGCGAGAACGCGGCGTAACCGCAGGCCGAGTCCAGCGCCGTCGAAATGACGCCGGCATGCAGGAAGCCGTGCTGCTGGGTCAGCGCCGCCGAATAGGGCATCTCGATCTCGATGATGCCGGGCGTCACCAATGTCAGCTCGGCGCCGATCGTCGCCATCGCCTGCTGGCGGGCGAAGGATGCCCTGACGCGATCCTCATAGTCCGGAGCCGGTACGATCTTTGCTGCCATCGCAATTGCCTTCAGTTTTGCCGGGAAAGCTTATCGCAGAGGCACGGGCGGCAGGCAAATGCTTTTGCTGCACTGCAACAAAGCGACGTCAAGTCGCTAATTCAACCAGAGGAGCGAAGCGTTGAGCACGGTGGCGAATGCCACCCATGCGGCGTAGGGCACGAACAGCCAGCTGGAAAGCCGGTCGCGGTTCCAGGCTCTCGCGATGAACAGCAGGATGCTGGCGAGAAGAAGCACGATGACGACCAGGGCGGGTCCCATCATTTTTGCGCCGAAGAAGGTTGGCGACCACAGGAAGTTCAGGACGAGCTGGACGCCCCAGATCTTCATGGCGGTGCCCGCCGGCTCTCGCTGCCATGTCCGCCAGCCGGCCACGGCGATCAGCACGTAAAGAATGGTCCAGGCGGGCGCGAAGGCCCAGTTGGGCGGATTAAAGGGCGGCTTGACCAGCGACGCATACCAGACGCCCGGCAGGGTCGCGTAGCCGATGAGCAGGCCACCGCCCAGCACCAGGACAAGGAAAAGCAGCAGCGACAGATATCTTTGCAAGAAGTTCCCCCCGTGTTGGCATGACGCCACGCCTATCAAACTGGGGCGCTATCGTTCCCCGTCAACGGCAGCGTTCAACTTGCTCTGCGCATGGCGCAGAAGTAAAACCCGTCAGTGCCGCTTAGCGCAGGCGACAGCGAGACATCCGCGCCAGCGCCGATACGCGCGGCAGCCGCATGGCCTGGAAAATGGCCGTCCCATAACGCCCGGTGATCGATGGGCACAAAGCTCTTGCTGCGCTCGCGAAAGGCGGCGACCTGATCGCCATTCTCTTCGTCGAACACCGAACAAGTGATGTAGACCAGCAGGCCGCCAGGTTTCACATACGCCTTGGCGGCATCGAGGATCGCTGATTGCTCGCCCTTGCGAGCGTCGAGCTGTCTTTGCGTCAGACGCCATTTGGCATCGGGACGGCGCCGCCAAGTGCCGCTGCCGGTGCAGGGCGCGTCGACCAGCACGATGTCCATGTGACTGGAGAGCGGCGCGAGTTCGGCCGGCTTGGTGACGACCTGCACATTGCGGTTTTCCGAGCGGCGGATGCGGTCGAAGATCGGCGCCAGCCGCGCCTTTTCGGCATCATGGGCAAAGATCTGCCCGCGGTTGTCCATCGACGCCGACAGCGCCAGCGTCTTGCCGCCGGCGCCGGCGCAGAAGTCGAGCACCTGCATGCCGGCCTCGGCGCCGGCAAGTGTTGCCGCGATCTGCGAGCCTTCGTCCTGAACCTCGAACCAGCCTTTCTGGAAGGCGGGCTCGGACTGCACGTTGGGGTGCCTGCCGTCGCCATCGATGGGCGGAATGCGGATGCCGAGCGGGGCAATCCGGGCGGCCTCTGCCCCCGTATCGGCCAGTTCCTTGAGAACCCTGGCGCGATCGGCCTGCAGCGTGTTGACCCTGATGTCGAGCGGCGGGCGCGTCGCCAGCGCCGCACCCTCGCCGACCCATGCCTCGCCAAAAGCGCGTTCGAAAAGCGGCTCGCACCAATCGGGTATGTCGGCACGAACCGCGGGCGGCGCGTCGGGAAGCCGGCGGCCGGCGATCGTCTGCAGCTCGGTGGCGCTGAGCAGCGGCGGCGCGAACTTGTCGCCATTCAGCGCATCGTTGAGCGACTGCACCGTCTGGCTCCATTCGAGCAGCAATGCGCCGAAGCCGATGGCGCGCGGCGTGTCTTCGCCGAGCAGCCAGCCGGCGGAACGCTTGTGGCGCAGCGCGTCATAGACGATGTTGCCGATCGCCGCGCGATCACCGCCGCCGGCGAAGCGATGCGACAGGCCCCAATCCTTCAGCGCATCGGCCACCGGCCGGTGCCGGCGGCCAATTTCATCCAGCACTTCGATGGCCGCAGCCAGCCGTCCGCCCAGTCGCATCGGTCATTCCATCAAATCGTGATCTATCGCCTGCTCTTAGAGCCTTTCGCGTCCGGATTGAACCCCGATCGATCTCGCGACGAAGAGGCAGTTTGATATCCATCCAAGCCAAAGATATCGCGGGCCGGCACCAGCAGATCGGTCAATAAATGCAAGGTCACTAATGTTGACGACTGGCGACTGCAAGCACGGCCTGTGGCGCAACCGCTCTGCTTTCCAAGCTTTTCGCTAGGGAATACTCTTCACGCCATGATTCGCGGCGCGGTAAACGCGGACCGGCGGATCGCTACGAGGAGAGGGCAATGAAAACTTATGTGGCGGAAGTTCTAGGCACATTTCTGTTGGTGTTCATCGGCACTGCGTCGGTGGTGACGGGCGGCTTCGGCGGCGCGCTGCCGCTTGGCCAGGAAGGCATCGGTCTCGCGTTCGGCATCGGCCTCATCGCCGCGGCCTATGCGATCGGCCCGATTTCGGGCGCGCATCTCAACCCGGCGGTGACACTGGGCGTCTTCCTTGCCGGCCGGCTGCCGGCCAAGGACGTCATCCCCTACTGGATCGCCCAGATCATCGGCGCCATCCTGGCCTCGCTGGCGCTGTGGATCATCGTTTCCGGCCAGACCGGCGGCCACACCGGCGGCTTCGGCGCCAATGGCTGGGACGAGACGAAATGGGGCATGAGTTCAGCCTTCCTGTGGGAGCTGATCGGCACCTTCACCTTCGTCACGGTGATCCTCGGCGTTACCGCCGAAAAACACTCGACGGCGTTTGCCGGTCTGGTGATCGGCCTGACGCTGGCAGGCATTCACTTCGCCATGATCCCGGTCACTGGCACGTCGGTCAATCCGGCCCGCTCCATTGGTCCGGCGCTGTTTACCGGCGGTGCGGCGCTCAGCCAGCTCTGGCTGTTCATCGTCGCGCCGCTGATCGGCGGCGCCATCGCCGGCGTCGTCGCCAAGGCACGCATCTTCGAGAAGGATTGATCTCGAAGCGAAATCAGATGCAAAAAGGCGCGGGCCGTCGCCCGCGCCTTTTTGTTTGTCCTTGAGCCTGGATCAGCCGGTGATGTCGAAGCGGTCGGCGTTCATCACCTTGGTCCATGCCACGACGAAGTCTTTCGTGAACTTCGTCTTTGCATCCGCCGTCGCATAGACTTCGGCCAGCGCGCGCAGCTGCGAGTGCGAGCCGAAGATGAGGTCGGCGCGGGTGCCGGTCCATTTGACTTCGCCGGTCTTGCGGTCACGGCCTTCGAACACGTCCTTGGCATCCGACGTCGCCTTCCACTCCGTGCCCATGTCGAGCAGGTTGACGAAGAAGTCGTTGCTCAGCGTTTCCGGCTGCTCGGTGAAGACGCCATGCTTCGACTGCCCGGCATTGGCGCCGAGAACGCGCAAGCCGCCGACCAGCACAGTCATTTCCGGCGCCGTCAGCGTCAGCAACTGCGCCCGGTCGACCAGGGCTTCCTCGACAGTCAGGCGCTGCTTGCCGCCGACATAATTGCGGAAGCCATCGACGGTCGGCTCCAGCGGCGCGAAGGAATGGATGTCCGTCTGCTCCTGCGAGGCGTCCATGCGGCCCGGCCAGAAAGGAACGTCCACATTGTGGCCGGCAGCCTTCGCGGCTTTCTCGATGGCGGCATTGCCACCGAGAACGATCAGGTCGGCGATCGAGACCTTCTTGTTGCCGGTCTGCGAGGCATTGAAGTCCTTGGCAATGGCTTCGAGCTTGTCGAGCACCTTAGCGAGTTCGGCCGGCTGGTTGACCGCCCAGTCCTTCTGCGGTGCCAGGCGAATGCGCCCGCCATTGGCGCCGCCGCGCTTGTCGGAGCCGCGGAAGGTCGAGGCCGACGCCCACGCCGCCGAGACAAGCTGCGACACCGACAGCCCGGACGCCAGGATCTTGGCCTTGAGAGCTTCAGCGTCCTGTTCGTCGATCAGCACATGATCGACCGCCGGGATGACGTCCTGCCAGGGCAGTTCTTCGTTGGGGACCAACGGGCCGAGATAACGTGCGACCGGGCCCATGTCGCGGTGGGTCAGCTTGTACCAGGCGCGGGCGAATGCGTCGGCGAACTGATCCGGGTTCTCGTGGAAGCGCCGCGAGATCGTCTCGTAGGACGGATCAAAGCGCAAGGCGAGGTCGGTGGTCAGCATGGAGGGCGCGTGGCGCTTGGACGAATTGTGCGCGTCCGGCACCGTGCCGGCGCCGGCGCCGCCCTTCGGCGTCCACTGGTGCGCGCCGGCCGGGCTCTTGGCCAATTCCCATTCGAAGCCGAAGAGATTGTCGAAGAAGTTGTTGCTCCACTTCGTCGGCGTCGTTGTCCAGATCACCTCCAGACCGCTGCCGATGGCGTCGCCGCCCTTGCCGGTGCCGAATTTGCTCGCCCAGCCGAGGCCCTGCTGCTCGATATCGGCACCTTCCGGCTCGACGCCGACAAGCGCCGCATCGCCAGCGCCATGGGTCTTGCCGAAGGTGTGGCCACCGGCGATAAGCGCGACGGTTTCCTCGTCGTTCATGGCCATGCGGGCGAAGGTGTCCCTGATGTCGCGCGCCGCGGCCAACGGGTCAGGCTTGCCGTTCGGTCCTTCCGGGTTGACGTAAATCAAACCCATCTGCACGGCGCCAAGGGGGTTTTGCAGGTCACGGTCGCCGCTGTAGCGCTCGTCGGCCAGCCACTTGCCTTCGGGGCCCCAGTAGATGTCCTGCTCGGGTTCCCAGACGTCGGCGCGGCCGCCGGCGAAGCCGAAGGTTTTGAAGCCCATCGATTCCAGCGCGACATTGCCGGTGAGGATCAGAAGGTCGGCCCAGGAGATCTTGCGGCCGTATTTCTGCTTGATCGGCCACAACAGCCGGCGGGCCTTGTCGAGATTGACGTTATCCGGCCAGCTGTTGAGCGGCGCGAAACGCTGCTGGCCGGCTCCGGCGCCGCCACGGCCGTCGGCGATCCGGTAGGTTCCGGCGCTGTGCCAGGCCATCCGCACGAACAGCGGGCCGTAATGGCCGAAGTCGGCCGGCCACCATTCCTGCGAATCCGTCATCAGCGCATGCAGGTCCTTGATGACGGCGTCGAGGTCGAGGCTCTTGAATTCCTCGGCATAGTCGAACGCCTCGCCCATCGGGTCGGACAGGGACGACTGCTGGTGCAGAATCTGCACGTTCAACTGGTTCGGCCACCAGTCGCGGTTGGTCCGGCCGGCGGATCCATGCGCCACAGGGCATTTGCCCGCGCTGTTGTCGTCGGTTTTCGCGTCCATCTTACTGCTCCGATCTTGCCGAGGTTTGATTTTGCCAAGGTTGATTTTTTTGCCAGGATTTTGGGGTCGGCCAGCGACCGCATCAATCTGGAACGATTCCAGACTAGGCCGCATTTGCGATAAAAACAAATTGCCTTTGCTGTTTATTTCGATAGGAATTTCTTATGATTGGATTGACAGTTCGCCAGATGCATTATTTCGACGCGCTGGCGCAGACGCTGCATTTCGGCCGCGCGGCAAAACTGGCCGGTGTCAGCCAGCCGGCGCTGTCCTCGCAGATCGCGGAAATGGAGCAGCGGCTGAACTGCCGGCTGTTCGAACGCGGAGGCAAGTCGGTGCGCATGACCGACGAAGCGATCGCGCTTTTGCCGCGCATCGAGCGCATACTGGCCGACATACGCGACGTCGAAACCACCGCGCGGCGCGGTCGCACGGCCATGGAGGGGCGCTTCCGGCTGGGCATCATCCCGACCGTCGCGCCCTATCTCCTGCCGCGGGCCCTGCCAGAACTGAAGACGCATTTCCCGGCCTTGCTGCTGGAATTGCGCGAAGCGGTCACGACCTCTCTGGTCGAGGACATCGCCTCGCGAAAACTTGATGCCTTCATCGCGGCCCTGCCGCTCGATCATCCCGGCCTGATCACCGAGGCGCTGTTTTCCGACCGGTTCTTCCTCGCCGTGCCGGCAGGCGATCCGGCGTTCGCCTCGCCGCCAGTACCGCCTGAAAGCCCGGCGCTGGAACGGCTGATGTTGCTGGAGGAAGGCCATTGCCTGCGCGAACAGGCGCTCGCCGTTTGCGGCAATGTGCGGCCGGTGGCGATGGCAAGCTATGGCGCCACCAGCCTGACCACGCTGTTGCAGATGGTGGCGCACGGGCTCGGCGTCACACTCATCCCCGAAATGGCGACCGGGCCCGCCGGCACCATCCCCGACCTCAAGATCGTGCCGTTCCAGGAACCGATGCCGCAGCGCATGATCTGCCTTGCCTGGCGGCGCAACAATGTAAGGCATGGCGAGTGCGTGGAACTCGCCAAGATCATCCGCGGGCTGGGTGCGGCGATGCTGGCCGCGTGAAGCCACGCGTTACAGAACCCGGGACAAGAACTCGCGGGTTCGCGGCGATTTCGGGTTGGCGATCATCTCGCGCGGCGCGCCACGCTCGACGATCACACCGCCGTCCATGAAGACGAGCTGATCGCCGATCTCACGGGCAAAGCCGATCTCGTGGGTGACGACGACCATGGTCATTCCGCTCTCGGCCAGATCGCGCATCACCTGCAGCACCTCGCCGACCAGTTCGGGGTCGAGCGCCGATGTTGGCTCGTCGAACAGCAGGACTTTCGGCTTCATCGCCATGGCGCGCGCGATCGCCACGCGCTGCTGCTGGCCGCCGGACAGTTCGCGCGGATAGCGGTCGACCTTGTCGGCGAGGCCAACGCGCCGCAGCAGCACCTCCGCCTCTGCCCTGGCCTGATCGACGGGGATGCGCCGCACCTGTGTCGGCGCCTCGATAAGGTTCTCCATCACCGTCATGTGCGAGAACAGGTTGAACGACTGGAACAGCATGCCGATCTCGGCCCGGCGCTGGCACAGGAGATCGTCCTTGACCTCGTAAAGCCTGTCCCCCTGGAGGTCGTAGCCGACGAACTGGCTGTCCACCAGAAGGATGCCGCCGCTGAGTTTTTCCAGATGGTTGATGCAGCGCAGGAACGTGCTCTTGCCGGATCCCGACGGGCCGATGATGCAGGCCACAGTCCCCTCGGGCACGTCGAAGTCGACGCCCTTGAGGACTTCGAGTTGGCCATAGGTCTTGCGCACGCCGCGCGCGAACACCATGGAGTCGGCCGGCACGCCGAAGCGGGCACGATTCTCGGACTTCACATCGCTCATCGGGCAACGCCGCGCAGGCTGATCAAGTTGCGCAAGGCGCGCATCGTCAGGGGTTCTCGTCTGGCATCGCTGCGGCCGAAATGACGCTCCAGGAAATGCTGCCCGACAGACATGATACTGACCACCGCGAGATACCAGAAGGCGACCACGATCAGCAGCGGGATCGTTTCGAAGGTGCGGGCATAGATGCTTTGCGCGGTATAGAACAGGTCGTCGACGGCAATGAAAGTCACGAGCGAGGTCATCTTCAACAGGTTGATCGCCTCATTGCCGGTCGGCGGCAGCACGAAGCGCATGGCTTGCGGCAGGGTGATGCGCTTCAGGATCATGCGATAGGGCATGCCGAGCGCGCTCGCCGCTTCCGACTGGCCTGACGGCACCGACTTGATGCCGGCACGGATGATCTCGGCCATGTAGCCGGCCTCGCACAGCGAAAGCGCGACAACGGCGGAGAAGAACGGCGTCATGAAATCATTGGTGCGCACGGAAAACAGCGTGCCGACGAAAGGCAGCGTGAGAGAAATTTCGCGCACCAGCAGCGACAGGTTGAACCAGAAGATCAGCTGGATCAATGCCGGCACGCCGCGGAAAAACCAGACATAGACGCCGGAAAAGGCGCGCAGCACCGGGCTCGGCGACACCCGCATGATGGCGATGATTGTGCCACCACGATCGCCAGCAGCATGATGATGACGGTGAGCACCAGCGTGTTGCCAAGGCCGCGCATGATCGAGGGATGGAACAGGTAGCCGGCGGCCGTGCCCCAGGCGAAGGCGGGATTGCTGGCGAAAGCGCGGACGATCAGGAAGGCCAGCAGCAAGGCGAGCGCAGTGCCGATCCAGATGCCATAGCGGCGCTGCGGCACGACGGTCAGCCGTGACACGGCGGCCGCTATACCCGGCTCGACGCCGGTCTCGGTCGGGTGGGCCACGCCCATCAATGGTCTCCTGATCGCTGGCCGGCGCCTGACTTATGATCAGGCGCCGGGTCATTTCTATTCGGCGCGAAGTGCATCCATGGTGCCGACGAAATAGGGTTCCTTGATCGCGTAGGCGCCCATGCCGTATTTATCGAGGATAGCCTTGTAGGTGCCGTTCTTGAACAGTTCGGCAAGTGCTGCCACCATCATGTCGGCGGTCTCCTTGTCGTCCTTGGCGATCGCCATGCCGAGCGGCGCCACATCGTAAAGGGTCGGCAGCACCACCAGCTGGCCCTTACTCGTCACCTCGAAATAGCTCGAAGCGGTCGCATCGTCCATGCGGGCGTCGACACGGTCGGACAGCACGGCCTGGACGATGTCGGTCGAAGAGTTGAACACTGATTTCTCGATGGGCTTCTGGCCCTTGTCTGTGCATTCCTTGGTGAGCTTGTCGACCAGGAAATCGGAAGCGCTGCCGGCCGAGACGCCGATTCGCTTGCCGCAGAGCGGGGTGTCGCCGCTGAAGCTCGCCTTCTTGTCGGGCGATGTCGAGACCGCGAGGCCGGCCTTGAGGAACATGACGAAATCGACCTGCTTCAACCGCTCCGGCGTGGCCGAGAAGGTCTCCCAGGCGATCTTGAAGCGGCCGGCCGCCAAGCCGGGGATCATCGAGGGAAAGGGCGTGCGCTGGACGTCGAGCTTGGCGTCGACGAGCTTGGCAACCTCGCCGGCCAGTTCGATGATGATGCCGGTCTGCTTGCCGTCGGCGTCGAGATATTCGAACGGCGCGTAGTCCAGCGTATTGGCAACGGCGAGCGTTCCGCTTTGCTTGACGTCGGTGGATTTCGCAACCTCGGCGGCTCGCGAAATGCCGCTCCAGGCCATGGTGGATATCGCCAGCGCAAGGCCGGTCATTCGCAGATATGCATTCATTGCTGTTCCCCTTTCTTTTGCTTGTTTGCCGTCAGGCGCCGGCCGCTTCCGCCGCCTTCTTCTTGCGATAGTGGTAGTTCTTGTCGATGCGCTCCATCAGATAGTCGCCGTAGAGCACCGGCCCGTATTTCGGCTGCGTGCCCGCCGGCACGCAGACCGGCAGCGCTTCGATCATTTCGTCCATGGACGGATCGAAGAAGAAAGGCTGCGAATAGCGTTCGCGTCCCGACCGGTTGATGACCCGGTGCGGCGTCGAGACGAACTGATCGTTCGACCAGCGCGCCAGTATATCGCCGACATTCATGACGAAGGAGTCCGGAACCGGCGGCGCCGGAACCCAGTCGCCAGCCTTGTTCTTGACTTCCAGGCCGCCGACATCGTCCTGTGCCAGCAAGGTGATGAAACCATAGTCGGTGTGCGGCGCCGAGCCGAAGAGCCCTTCCTCGTGGGGCTGTGTCGGATAGTGCAGCAGCCGCAGGAACGTCGTCGGCTGCTCGAAATAGCGGTCGAGACTGTCGGAGGGCAGTCCGAGCGAGAGCGCGATGGCGCGGACCATCTTGCGGGCGAGCGTGCCCATCTCCTGAACGTAGTGCTCGATCGTTTCCCTGAAGCCGGCAAGGGCGGCCTCATCCGGCCACTGGTTGGGGCCCTGCAAGGGTTTTTCGGCCAGGGCGCGGGGATCGTCGGCGCCGACCTCGTGCATGAAGAAGATCGATTCGCTCTGGTTGGGCTTGCTGACGGTGGCCACGGACGAGGTCACGATGGTCGAACCGGCAAAGGGCAGGAAGCCGCGGAAATTCTTGTCGATCTTGAGCTTCGCCTTTTCTTCCTCGGGCAGGGCAAAGAAGCGCCTGGAAGCTTCGCGGACGGCTTCGACATCGGCGCGCGGAATGGGATGGCCGGTCACGTAGAGGAAGCCGATCGTCTCGAGATAGCGGCGCAGCGTCGCCGCCGTTGCCCGGATCGCGCCCTCATCGTCGCCATAGAGCGCCGAAACGTCGAGGATCGGAATTTCGGAAAAATCGCCGCGCTCTTGTCCATCCATTTTCGAACACCCTGTCTTGAACATAAGATACAGTACTGTATTTCTACACATCCGAACGGCCTCATCAATAGGCTTTCGATCGCAAAAGGAAGAGCGCTGAACCATGGCACCACGCAAGATCATCATCGACACCGATCCGGGCCAGGACGACGCCTTCGCCATCCTTTTCGCGCTGGGCTCTCCGGCCGAACTCGACGTGATCGGCATCACCACGGTCGGCGGCAATGTGCCGCTTGCCCTGACATCGAAGAATGCGCTGAAGGTGGTGGAGCTTGCCGGGCGGCCTAATGTGCCCGTCTATGCGGGTTGCCCGGCGCCGATGGTACGCAAGCTGATCACGGCCGAGTATGTCCATGGCGAGACCGGCCTCGACGGCGCCGACCTTCCGGAACCGGTGACGCCGCTGCAGGGCGAACACGCCGTCAACTACATGGTGCGCGCCATCATGGATGCGCCGGAGGGCGAGTTGACCGTCTGCACGCTCGGGCCGATGACCAATCTGGCCATGGCCATGACCATGGAGCCGAGGATCGTGCCCCGCTTGCGCGAAGTCGTGCTGATGGGCGGCGGCTTCTTCCAGGGGGGCAACGCCACGCCTGCCGCGGAGTTCAACATCTTCGTCGACCCGCATGCGGCGCACAAGGTGTTCGACAGCGGTGTGCCGGTGACCATGGCGGGCATAGACTGCACCTACACCGCGCTGATGACGCCGGAGTGGCTCGACCGGCTGCGCGCCACTGGCAGGCGCGCCGCGGTCGAGGCCGCCAATCTGGCCGATTTCTTTCGCCAGTACGGCACGCACAAATTCGAAACGCCGGCGCGTCCCATCCACGACGCCTGCGTCACCGGCTATCTCCTGGCGCCGCAGATCTATGAGCAGCGCCAGTGCGCGGTGACGGTCGACATCGTCTCGCCGGAGACGATCGGCATGACCGTCGTCGACTGGTGGCATGTGACCGGCCGTGCCAAGAACTGCAATGTCTTGCGCCGGATCGATCCGGCGCCGTTCTTCGAGCTCATGCTGGAGCGGATCAGCGCCTTGCCGTGAGCTCTATCTCCTTGTTTTTACGCAATTCCCCCGGCAGAGCACGACGCGCTTATGCCGGGAAAACCGTTACACACTTTTTCCGGAATTGCTCTAACCTCGCAAGCTTGATGAGTCGCGAAGCGCAGCGGAGCCGGCAAACCGATTGCAGGCGCTGCGCATGGCGATGAAGGTCTCGACCAGATGAAAGCGGACAGCGCCCCGGCCAAAGCCAAGAGATCGCCCAAAGCAGCCTCGCACCCGAAAGCTTCACGGCAGACACTCAGCCGCGAGAGCTGGATCGCAGCGGCGCGCAAGGTGCTGGAAAAACGTGGCATCGCCGAGGTCAAGATCGACCGCATGGCGCAGCAGTTCAAGGTGACGCGCGGCTCCTTCTACTTCCACTTTACCAGCCTGGCCGACCTTCGCGACGGCCTGCTGCAGGAATGGCGCAACATCAACTGCGCGCCATTCTGGGCCATGCGCGACATGCACGACATCGACGGCCTGCAGTTCTTCACCGACATCGTGCATGTCTGGGTCGATGAAGCGCCGTTCAGCCCGCTGCTCGATCTCGCCGTACGCGACTGGTCGCGAACGTCGAAGAAGCTGGCGCAGGAGGTCAAGGACATGGACGATCTGCGCATCGCGTTGTTGATCCGCTCCTTCCGCGCCATGGGCTATCCCGAGGACGAAAGCCTGGTCCGGGCGCGCATCACCTATTTCCACCAGATCGGCCAGTACACTTTGTCCTTCAAGGAGGATCCGGCGGTACGCCGGAGCTACCAGCCGCTGTTCGGAGAGGTGCTGCTCGGGCCGCTGGTGCAAGAGCCGGGTTCAGCACCACGGCCGAGCGAAAGCCGGGGTGGGCGGCGGTAGCGAGGGGCGTAGAGCGATAGCGAGCCGCGGTGCGCCCCTTGACCTTCAGATGATTTAGGAAGCAGTCGCTTCCTCCGCAGGGAAGCGGCTCGGGTTCTGATGTGGACGCAGCAGAAAATAGAACGCGGCGATGTGCGTGATCATCAGCAACGGCACGTAGATGACGGGGATCACGTAGGCGGCGCCAAACAACCCTGCATGGGCGGGAAGGTCGGCCTGGATGGCAAGGTAATAGTCGACGACCAGGTCGACTGTCCCAATGATGTTGAAGGCGACGACGAACGGCCAGAAGAGCTGGCGTATCCGCGCCGCGAGCAGCGCCAGCATGGCCAGCACGCCTGTCGCGAAGTCGCCATAGGCGGCAAAGGTGGCAAAGCTGGCTGGCAGGTCTGGGCTGACGACGCCTGGAAGGATGAAGACGAGGCCGAAGAAGCGGAAGCTGTGCAGCGTAGCGATGGCGCGCTGCGCCGCGCCGCGGTCCATCGATCCGAGCCAGGGCCAGATGTACGCGCGCAAGCAAAGCAGCCATGCGACATAGCCCAGAACGAGATGAGTCTGGAAAAGGATTTCCGTCGACATTGCGGTCTCCTGTCAGCTGTTGGTCGACGCGGCCTCGAATACCGCGGTCAGAATGCCGAGCCGGCCTTCGATGAGATTTCGCCCCAAATTGGCTGCAAGCTCGGCAAAGTCCGGTCCCATCACCACGCCGAGATTCGGCGACGGCGGCGGACCTGACGCACGCAACTGCGCGAACCAGGCCTTGGCGACCCCTGTGTCGTCGTGCCATGCCAGAGCGCGGAAGCCTGCCTGTTCGATCGCTTTGCGCGTCTCGTCGATTGTCAGGAGAAAGCTCGTCGCCGGTGTTCGCGCCCAGGGAAGCGGGTAGTGCGGCTGGCCGCTGCCCGAGACGACGTCGAAGGTTGCGAACCTGCCGCCTGACTTCAGCACGCGCCGAATCTCCCCATAGAGCCGCGCCCGGTCGGAGATGTTCATCGCCACATGCTGCAGCAGTACGACGTCGAAACGGCCATCATCGAATGGAAGCTCCAAGGCGCTGGCGGTCTGGAATGACAATTGCCCGCTCTGTCCCGTGCGCTCGGTCAGATAGCGCGCGGCATCCACGAAAGGCTCGCTGAGGTCGACGCCGGCAACCCGGCAGCCATAGGTCGCAGCCAGAAAGCGCGCTGGCCCGCCGATGCCCGAGCCGACGTCCAGAACCGACATGCCCGCGGTGATGTCAGCCAATTGGGCAAGCTCGGCGGTCGCCGCTAGCCCACGGGTGTGAAATTGGTCGAGGGTGCCTAATTGCTGGGGCGTGAGAAGCTGATCCTCAGGGCCAAGGGCGGCCAGTACCGTCCTCAACCGCTCGGTCAGGCCGGTGGCGCGATAGTGGTCGCGCACACCATCAAGTTCGTCGGTCATGGCAAGATGTCTCCTTGGTTCGTCTCCTTGGTTCGTCTCCCTAGTTAGGCCCGCTTCCATCGTTCGACTATCCGGTATAATTGTAACAAGCCATGAAGCAGAACTACACAGTCCGGCACGGAGCGCTGGAGGGGGTCGAGGTGTTCCTGGCTGTCGCCAGGCGCCGCAACTTCCGCCGCGCCGCCGCCGATCTCGGCGTGACGCCGTCGGCCGTGAGCCAGGCGGTGCGTGCGTTGGAAGGGCGGCTCGGTGCGGCGCTGTTCGTCCGCACGACGCGCAGCGTCGGTCTGACCGAGGCCGGTCAGCGGTTCCTCGATCGTGCCGGCCCTGCCTTCGAGGAAATCGTCGCCGCCGGCGAGGCCGCGCGTGATGTCGGTCAACGGCCGACCGGCCTGCTGCGCCTGTCGGTCCCGCGCGCCGTCGTGCCGTTGATCCTGGAGCCGATGATCGCCTCGTTCTGCCGGGCCTATCCCGAGATCGAACTGGAGATCGCCGCGAGCGACGAGATGGTCGATCTGGCGACCGGCGGGTTCGATGCCGGCATTCGCCTTGGCCAGTTCATCGCACCGGACATGATCGCCGTGCGGCTCACTCCGGCGTTCTCGTTCGTGGTCGTCGGCAGCGCGGACTATTTCGAGCGGCACGGGCGCCCCGAGCGCGTGGAGGATTTGCGCCACCACGCATGCCTGCGCTTGCGCCGCTCGAACGGCGCCATCGCGCCCTGGTCCTTCGTCGACGGCAACGGAACGATCGAGGCGGCGGTCTCAGGCCCGCTGATCGCGCATGACTATCCGACATTGCTGGGGGCCGCGATGCAGGGCGTAGGGCTGGCGCAAATCCCTCGACCGGTCGCCGAAGGTCCGATCGCCGCGGGAAAACTCAGGCCGGTGCTGGAAGGCATCTCCGCGACGACGCCGGGCGTCTTCCTCTATCATCCCGGCAAGCGGCAGATCCTGCCGAAGCTGCGCGCCTTCATCGACCACCTCAAATCGGCAGTCTGAGTTAGCGAAGTATGCCTCCCTTGGCGATTCGCTTGCACTAAAGCGTTCACGGTATAAATATCAGAAATATATACGTAAAAAATACTACAAGATGAACGATTCCAGTCAGGAATGTTGTTCTTTCGGTGCTGAAGCTCACATTGCATATGAAAAGTGCCAACACCAAAAGAACCGTATCAGCGGCCGGCAATCCCAGGGTCAGTCCTCTCCCCGTTAGCAGGCTGGCGGCCGCGACTCCCGGTATGGTCAGGCCGATCGTGGCGCAAGCCGAACCCATCGCGACATTCAAGCCGCGCTGCAACTCGTTGTTGAGTGAAGCGCGCACGGCCGAAATGGCCTCCGGCATCAAAACCAGCCCCGCGATCATTGCCCCCACGATGCTGTCAGCTTGGGTTACCTGGTAGGCAACGAGCGAATCTTCGACGCTTGCCGCGACCTGCTCGGCGAGCATGACAATTCCGATCAGCCCGGCCAACAGCAGCAGAGCGCTGGCAGAGACGTTCTCGTGAGGGGCAGCGTGCACCGAAACGTCGTGTGGTTGTCCCTGGATAAAGTCTTCCCGGTGCCGGACGGTCTGCGCGAATACGAAGCTTGCGTAGAGCAGCAGTGAAAGGACGCTGACGAAGCTAAGTTGGGCTGCGGAAAACGTGCCGGGATCCGTGGTCTGGGTGTAGGTCGGCAGAATAAGCGTCATGACGGTCAGCGCGATCAGAACCGCCAGATAGGCACTGGTCCCTTGCCGCACGATGACCTGCTTGCGATGACGCCAGCCGCCAAGCGCGAGACACGTGCCGACAACGCCTGTGGATGTGATCATCACCGTCGAGAAAACGGACTCCCGTGCCAGCGTCGGGTTGTTTTCTCCATGCAGCATCATGGAAACAATGATCGACACTTCGATTGCCGTGACGGCAAACGTCAGCACCAGCGTGCCGTACGGCTCCCCTACCCGCCGAGCTACCGCCTCGGCGTGGTCGAGCACCACGAAAATAGTGACAAACATGATCGCGCACGACAGCGCACCGACAAGGATCCTTGCATTCAGCGAACCCTGGTCCACCGACAGCCCGCTGGCTCTGACCGCGGCAGCCATCGCCAGCGCGGCGAGGGGCATCGCGTAGGAAATCGCCGATCGTCCCAAACCGCTCATCCAAGCCCCTGTGCGTCTCTGCGAACCTGGCTGCATTCGCGCACCGACAGATCGAAGCGTTCACCCCTTCAAGCCGTCTTCTGCGCCACCAGCCCCAGTTCCTCCACCATCGCCTGACGCATCAAAAACTTCTGCGGCTTGCCGGTAACCGTCATCGGCAATTCGGTGCGGAAGCGGATGTAGCGCGGGATCTTGTAGTGGGCGATCTGGCCGGCGCAGAAGTTCCTGATCTCCTGCTCGGTCGCGATCTGGCCGGGTTTCAGCACGATCCAGGCGCAAAGCTCCTCGCCATACTTCTGGTCGGGAATGCCGAACACCTGCACTTCCCTCACCTTGGGATGGCGATAAAGAAATTCCTCGACCTCCCTGGGATAGACGTTCTCGCCGCCGCGGATGACCATGTCCTTGACCCGGCCGACGATGTTGCAATAGCCCTCGGCATCGATGGTGGCGAGGTCGCCTGTGTGCATCCAGCCGTCGCTGTCGATCGCCTCGCGGGTCTTTTCCAAATCGTCCCAGTAACCCTTCATCACCGAATAGCCGCGCGTGCAGAGTTCGCCAGGCGCGCCGACGGCGACGGTGGCGCCATCGGCATCGACCGCCTTGACCTCGACATGCGGATGGATGCGCCCAACCGTCGAGACGCGCTTTTCCAGCGGATCGTCGACGCCGCTCTGGAAGGAGACCGGGCTGGTTTCGGTCATGCCGTAGGCGATAGTCACCTCCGACATATGCATCAGCGACACCACCTTCTTCATCACCTCGATCGGGCATGGCGAGCCGGCCATGATGCCGGTGCGCAGGCTGGAGAGATCGAAGGTCGCGAAATCGGCATGGTCGAGCATGCCGACGAACATGGTCGGCACGCCGTAGAGGCCGGTGCAGCGCTCCTGCGCCACCGCCTTCAGCGTTGCGCCGGGATCGAAACCTTCGCCCGGGAAAACCATCGTCGCGCCCTTCGACACGCAGCCCATCGTGCCCATCGACATGCCGAAGCAGTGGTAGAGCGGCACCGGAATGCACAGCCGGTCGTCGACGGTGAGCTTGATTGCCGAGGTGACGAAATTGCCGTTGTTGACGATGTTGTGGTGCGTCAGCGTCGCGCCTTTCGGCGCGCCCGTCGTGCCGGAAGTGAACTGGATGTTGATGGCATCGTTCGGCTTCAGCCCCTCGGAAATCCGGTCGAGACTGTCATGCTCGTCGCGGCCGGCCATGGCCAGCACATCGCCGAAATTGAACATGCCCGGCGAACTGTCCTCACCCATGCGGATGACGATCTTCAGATCAGGCAATTTTTGCGCCTTCAACTTGCCCGGCGTGGCATTGGCGATCTCCGGCGCCAGCGTCTCGATCATCCCGAGATAGTCCGAAGTCTTGAAGCTGGCGGCGGTGACCAGCGCCTTGCAGCCGACCTTGTTCAGCGCATAGTCAAGCTCGGTCAGCCTATAGGCCGGGTTGATGTTGACTAGGATCAGGCCGATGCGGGCGGTGGCGAATTGCGTCACCAGCCACTCCCAGCGGTTGGGCGACCAGATGCCGACGCGATCGCCCTTTTCGAGGCCGAGCGCCAGGAAGCCGGCGGCGAGCGCATCCACCGTGTCCGACAATTCGCTCCAGGTGAAGCGCTTGTCCTGGCCAACGAAGACAGCGGCATCTTGCGTGGCGTATTTGCTGGCCGTTTCGGAAAACAGTGCCGGAATCGTCTTGTCGAGCAGTGGCACCTTGCGCTCGCCCGAGACATGCGCCCGGCCATCGACAGGCGCGATAAAGACGCTGCCGGTGCGCGCGCCGCGTCCGCGAAGGTTGCTGGCGTTCTTCAGCTCGTCGAGATTGACCGGCATCGCTGTCTCCTCCGAGGACGCCCGAGCCTATCAGCCTGCCGGGGCGGTGGAAATCCCGCTGATGGTAGCGCAGGCCGCTCCGCTGGAGGGCGGCACCGCTATCCGGTCGCCGCCGCCATTTTTGCAGCGATGTCGCGCACGACGGCTTCATCGCCCGGGATACGCGCCTTCTTCGATACCACCAGACAGGCCTGCGATTTCAACACCACGCCGTCGCCCAGCACCTTGAGGTGGTTGGCGCGCAGCGTCGAACCCGACGACGTGATGTCGACGATGACGTCGGCAAGCCCGGCGGCCGGCGCGCCTTCGGTGGCACCTAGGCTTTCGACGATGCGATAGACCTGGATGCCGTGCTTCTGCGAGAAGAACTGCTGCGTCAGCCGCCAGTATTTGGTGGCGATCCTCAGCCGCCTGCCATGGCGCTGGCGGAAATCTGCGGCAACGTCGTCGAGGTCGGCCATGGTGTCGACATCGAGCCAGATCTCGGGCACCGCCACCACGACATCGGCATGACCGAAGCCGAGACGGGCGACAATCTCGGCGCGGACCTCCCAATCGGCGAGATTCTCGCGCACCAGGTCCTCGCCGGTGATGCCGAGATCGACAGCGCCCTGGCCGATCTCGCCCGCTATTTCGGAAGCCGACAGGAAGACGACCTCGACATTGTCCAGGCCCTCGACGCGAGCATGATATTTGCGCTCATCACTGGGCAGGCTGATGGCGAGGCCGGCCTTGGCCAGCACCTCCAGGGCCTGCTCCTTCAACCGGCCCTTCGACGGGATCGCCAGCGTGATCATGGTGCCGTCTCCCGCAACGCCTCGATGCGGTCGAGCCAGACGGAAAAGCCGACGCCGGGAATGGCGGTCTTGGCGCCAAGCAGCGTCAACAGCCGGTCGTAGCGGCCGCCACCGGCCAAGGGACGCTCGCCACCCTGCGCCGCGATCTCGAAGACCACGCCGGTGTAGTAGTCGAGCGGCCGACCGAAGGCGGCATCATAACGGATTTGTCCCGCCGGCAAGCCATGTGCCTCGATCGCGCCGGCGCGGGCCGTAAATTTCTCCAGCGCCGCGCCCAGCGATAAGCCGGCGCCGGCGGCGAAGGTCTCCAGCGCCCGCGCCGCGCCATCGAGCGGCACGTCGATGGCGAGGAAATTCTTCAATGCCGCAAAAGCCTCGTTCGACAGCCGCACGCTGCGCAATTCGGCTTTCTCTATCAACCGCCGCGCAATGTCGGATGGCGAGCGGCCAGCGGATGCCGACAGGCCGGCTTCTTCCATGCCACTGGCGATATGGGTGGAAAGGCCCTCGACATCACCGTCAAGCACAAGGGTGGCGACTTCGCCGGAAAGCTGGCCGTTGCGCGGCGGGTTGGCAAGGTCGGCGAGTGCCGCCTCGAGCATCGGCGCCGAGCCGAAGGCGCGGGCCAGGCGCATGCGCCAACCGCGCGGCAGGCCAAGCGCGGCGAGCACGGCTTCGAAAATGGTCTGGTCGCCGAGCGTGATCGCCAGGGACTGGCCGGGCAGCACCAGCGACAGCAGCGCGTGCGCATCGACCACGGAGCGGGCATCGGCTTGCGCGGTATCGCGGTCGCCGAGATCCTCGATGCCGGCCTGGAAGAATTCATTGCCGCCTTCGCGGCGCTGGCGAAATACCTCGCCCAGATAGCAATAGCGGCGCGGCGTGCCGGCCTGGCTGGCAATATGGTCGAGGCAGACGGGAATGGTGAATTCCGGCCGCAGGCACAATGTCTGCCCCGTCTCGCTCTCGGTGAGAAAAATGCGGCGGCGCAGATCCTCGCCGGCCATGTCGAGGAACGGGTCAGCCGGCTGCAGGATGGCGACCTCGACCGCATGCGTGTCGCGGGTGGCGAAGAGGCTGGTGATGGCGGCTGAGATGGCGGGGTAGCGGGTGGTCAATTTGCCGACCTCAGTGATCCACGACCCTCTGGTCTCAAACCAGAGCGTCTCCAAGCGGAAGCCGGCGCTCTACGGCGCCCCCCTCTGTCCTGCCGGACATCTCCCCCACAAGGGAGGAGATCAGATGCCTCGACGGCTTTCGCCAATCGCCTACATTGCAAGAAAAGCGAGGCGGATGAAGCTGCCAATCTCCCCCCTAGTGGGGGAGATGTCCGGCAGGACAGAGGGGGGCGCGACGGAACGCTGCCTCTACTTGCCACGTGCCCTCTCCTCGGCCTGCGCCGCGAGAATCTTCTTCACTTCGGCGACCAGCTCGCTCTCCGCCACCGTCACCTGCGCCGGGCGTGCCGCGCGCCATTCGGCGTTGTCGGTGATTTCGGCCGACATGCGCGCGCCCTCGATCAAATCCTTGATCTGCAGCTCGCCCTTGGCGCGCTCGTCGCCGCCCTGGATGATTGCGACGGGACAGCCGCGCCGGTCGGCATATTTGAGCTGCGCCTTCATGCCGGCGCCGCCGAGATACATTTCGGAACGGATGCCGGCGGCGCGCAGATCGCCGACCATCTTCTGGTAGCGGCCGAGGCTTTCCGTATCCTTGTCCATGACCAGCACGACGACCGGCGCGATCACGTCGGCGCTGTCGAGCTTGCCGAGATTCTTCAGCGCGGTCATCAACCTGGAAACGCCGATAGAGAAACCCGTCGCCGGCACCGGTTCGCCCCGGAAGCGCGAGACCAGGCCGTCATAACGGCCGCCGCCGCCGACCGAACCGAACCGCACGATCTGGCCGTCCTCATTGGGGATTTCGGCCAGCAACTCGGCCTCTAGGACCGGGCCGGTGTAGTATTCGAGACCGCGCACCACGGAGCGGTCCATAATGATGCGGTTTTCGGCATATCCGGCGGCCCGGACCAGGGCTTCGATTGTCGCGAGTTCGCTGACGCCTTCCTGATAGGTGGCGTTCGAACTGACCATGGCATCCTGGCCGGCCTGTGCGTTTCTCGCCGTTGCCTGAAGAACCGCCTCAGCCTGCCCATTGCTCAGCCCGGCGCCCTTGGCGAAATCGCCCTCGCCTTCCTTGCCGCCATCCCAGCGCCCCGGGCCAAGCAGAAGCTTCACGCCTTCCGGCCCGAGCTTGTCCAGCTTGTCGATGGCGCGCAGCACGGTCAGCCGGCGGCCGGCATTTTCGTCGCCGCCAAGGCCGATCGCCTCCAGCACGCCGTCGAGCACCTTGCGATTGTTGACGCGGATGACATAGTCGCCACGCTTGATGCCGAGCGCTTCCATGACGTCGGCCATCATCATCGCCATCTCCGCATCTGCGGCGACGCCCGGCGTGCCGATCGTGTCGGCGTCGAACTGCATGAACTGACGGAAGCGGCCGGGGCCGGGCTTCTCGTTGCGGAACACCCAGCCGGAGCGGTAGCTACGATAGGGTTTTGGCAGGCGCTCGTAATTCTCGGCGACGAAGCGCGCCGTCGGCGCGGTCAGGTCGTAACGCAGCGACAGCCATTGCTCGTCGTCGTCCTGGAACGAGAAGACGCCTTCATTCGGCCGGTCCTGGTCGGGCAGGAATTTGCCCAGCGCATCGGTGTATTCGATCAGCGGCTGGTCGGCCGGTTCGAAACCATAGAGTTCAAAGACCGAGCGGATCGTCGCCATCATCTTCTCGACGGCGCGGATGTCCTCGGCGCTGCGGTCGGCAAACCCGCGCGGCAGCCGCGCTTTCGTCTTTTCCGATTTGTCGGCCATCAGATGAGCACCCGGTGTTTCGTGGCGCTGCGTGGATGGAAAATTTCCCATTCCGCAGCGCGCGTTTCCTAACCGATGCAGCCGGGAGCGGCAAGGGTCGGCACCTCGCACCACGCCCGGTGCAAACAGCCCAACTCGAACCTCCCTGAAACAGAAACGCACCGAAAATGAAACAATCCCGTCATGAGCGCGGCATCGTGCCGACACAATCGCGGCCGATATAGCGCACGACATGAAGGGTTCGGGACATGACCAGCGCAGTGAAATTCCATGCCGATGGCGATGCCGGCGAATTGCCCGCGCGCCTGCGTCCGGCCCGCCCCCATGCTCCGAAAATGATTGGCCAGGATGCCGGGCCGTTCGATGTACCGGTCGCCACCGACAACGAGTCTTCCCTGCGCGACGCATTGGTCACCGGCCTGCTGGTGATCTATCCGACGGTCGCGACGGTGGTGGCGATCGTCGCCGGACTGTTCCTGGCCAGCGTCAACGGCACCTGAAACTGACGGCTTCGGCGGGTTCCATATTTCCTGATCGGGGGATTGAGCATGCGACTGGGCTACGCATACGCGCTTGGCTGCGCATTGTTACTCGGGGCAGTCAATCCGGCCAGTGCAGGCGGCTGCAAACCGGGCGATGCGGGCCTCGCCGGCCACTACTACCTGCGTGGCGTCATGGAGGTCGGTTCCGAATTGCTGCTCAGGAAAGACGGCAGCTTCGAGTTCATGCTGGCCTACGGCGCCAACGACCAGTACGGCAAGGGCTGCTGGGTGAAGAAGGGATCGACAGTCGAGGTCATTCCGGCCGGGCGCAGTTCGGCATCTACCCACCACACACCCGACGACAGCGGCTTCAGCGGACTGGTGCTGAGCATTGCCGGCCGCAGCTTGGTGTGGGACATCAACGGCAGCGGCCACAAGGGCCGCTTTGAGAGGTAGGGCAACGCGAGCATTTGAAACTTCGCGCCGCCGTTAATCCGCCTGCCGGCACCTTTTCCCCGTGAGCGGGAGAAGGAAGCTACTTCGGCCGCTTGAAAGCCTTGCGGTCCTTCTCGACCTCCTTGCGGCAGGCACAACCTTCGAGATGGTCATTCACCAATCCCATGGCCTGCATGAAGGCGTAGACCGTGGTCGGGCCGACAAAGCTCCAGCCGCGCTTCTTCAATTCCTTCGATATCCGCACCGAGACCGCCGTGGTCGGGTTGGCGCGCAGATGGGCGAGGTCGACAATCTCCGGCCGCTCGTCCTTGCCGGGTTCGAACTTCCAGAACCAGGCGGCGAGCGAGCCGAATTCGTCGGCCATCTCGCGGGCGCGCTTGGCGTTGTTGATGGTCGAGACGATCTTGCCGCGATGGCGGATGATGCCGGCATTGCCGAGCAGACGCTCGACATCCTCGTCGGTGAAGGCGGCGACCTTGTCGAAATCGAAGCCGGCGAAGGCTTCGCGAAAATTCTCGCGTTTGCGCAGGATGGTCAGCCACGACAGGCCCGACTGGAAACCCTCGAGGCAGATCTTTTCGAACAGCCTGCGGTCGTCGGCCATCGGCCGGCCCCATTCATGGTCGTGATAGTGCAGATAGTCGGGCAGATTGCCGTGCCAGAAGCAGCGCGCGACACCGTCGGGACCGGCAAGCAGGCCGCTGTTTTCATTGCTCATTGCGAAAATCCATCCGTTAACGCGCTTTTGCGCTGCATTTACTGCGGCTTTACCAGATTCCTGAACGCGGTGGTAACCACACCAAAAGGTTTACTGACAAAGCCGCATTTTACGCATTCCGATTCATTTTTCGGTTGCTGCTTGCGCGCCAATGATCGCTGGACCGGGGAGCGTTTCAACCCTGGTTGTATCAGACGATCAAGGTGCGTTCCGATGAAGAGAGTTTTGTTTTCCGTGCTCGGCGCCGTGGCTGTGTTCGCCGCCGTCACACCCTCGGCCGCCGGCGACCGCTATGCCGACAGGCCGCCGGTGATGGTGAGCCCCGATCTTTCCGCCCCGTGGGTACTGCAGCTTGGCCGCGCGCCAGGCATCGTGCGGCAGAATCGCCAGGTCGTGCAGCAGCAGCAGCCGCGCCTGCGCGCCGCGCAACCCGACCGGGTGCAGACGGCGACCGTGCAGGCGCCGGCCAAGCGCATGGTCATGCGCCCGCAGATCAACCCGATCTACCTGCCGCAGGAAGTCGCCTATGACGGCCCGCAGAAGCCGGGCACGATCGTCATCGACACCACGCAGAATTTCCTCTTCCTGGTCGAGAAGAACGGCAAGGCGCGGCGCTACGGCGTCGGCACCGGCAAGCCGGGCTTCGAATGGTCGGGCACGCACAAGATCACCAACAAGCGCGAGTGGCCAGACTGGCGCCCGCCGGCGGAAATGATCAAGCGCGAAGCCGCCAAGGGCCGCTATCTGCCGACCTATCTGGCCGGCGGCATGGAAAATCCGCTCGGCGCCCGTGCGCTCTATCTCGGCACGACCGAATACCGCATCCACGGCACCAACCAGCCGTGGACGATCGGCGGTGCGGTGTCGTCGGGCTGCATCCGCATGCGCAACGAGGACGTGGTTGACCTTTACGAGAGGGTCAATGTCGGAACCACCGTCGAGGTGATATAATAATTGTCACGAATCACCTGATCGGGGAGCACGTCGTTTCCCGAAGTCGGAAGGAATAACGGGGGACGGGCCGTATGGGGATACGGTCGGTCAGGAAGGGCAGCACGGGAAACCGCGCTGCCCTTTCCTTTTGATCTGCGACCGGCGTCAGCGACATGGCCCGCGTCGTTGCGTCGCGCTGCGGCATGGCGGTTCGCTTTCATGCTGCCATTTTCGATGGTCTTTTGCTATGTCGGCGCCATCAAGATGAAAGAGCCCAGCCATGTCCCCGTCCCATGACAGCCGCTACCTGAAGGGCGGCCCGGTTGCCCAGCGCATCATCGCCGCCGTGCGCGAGGATGCGGCCATCGCCAAGGCCGAGGGGTTTGCGCCCAAGCTGATCTCGATCACCGTCGGCGATACCGATGCCGTCGATGTCTATGTGCGCAACCAGCGCGCCAAGGCCGAGCTTGCCGGCATCGATTTCGAGGAACGGCGTTTTCCCGCCACCATCACGTCGGGTGAACTGGAAGCGGCCATCCACGGCCTGAACGCCGATCCGCGCGTTACCGGCATCATCATCCAGCGGCCGGTTCCGGCCCATATTCCAGTCAAGACATTGCAGGCGGCGGTGCATCCGCTCAAGGATGTCGAGGGCATGCACCCGGCCTCGATCGGCAACATCGTCTACAACCAGCTTGACCTGGCGCCCTGCACGGCGGCTGCGTCCGTCGAACTGCTCAGGGAAACCGGGCTCGACCTCAAGGGGCTGGAGGTCGTCATCGTCGGCCATTCGGAAATCGTCGGCAAGCCGATCGCCTTCCTGCTGATGAGCGAAGGCGCGACCGTGACGGTCTGCCATCACATGACACGGTCGGTCGCGGCCCACGCGCGCCGCGCCGATGCGCTGTTCGTGGCGGTGGGCAAGCCGCGGCTGATCAAGGCCGACATGGTGAAGCCCGGAGCCGCCGTCATCGACATCGGCATCAATTCCGAGATGGGACCGGACGGCACAAGCCGCATCGTCGGCGACGTCGACACCGAAAGCGTGCGCGAGGTCGCCTCCTGGATCACCCCGGTGCCGGGCGGCGTCGGCCCGATCACCGTGGCGATCTTGCTGCGCAACACCATGGTGGCGCTCAGCCGCCAGCGCGCGCTCTATGAAGCCACCTACGGCACGGCGGACAGGCTCGCGGCGGAGTAAGCGGCGGCCCTTACTCAGCGGCAACCAGGCTTTCGTCACGAACGCCTTCCGGCTTCGGGCCACCATAGGCCCAGTCCAGCAGCTTGATCGTGTGCACCACCGGCAGCTTCGCCGCAGACGCGATCTGCGTGATGCAGCCGATATTGCCGGTGGCGACGATTTCCGCGCCGGTCGCCTCGATGTTTTTCACCTTGCGATCGCGAAGTTTTGCCGAAATCTCCGGTTGCAGGATGTTGTAGGTGCCGGCCGAGCCGCAGCACAGATGGCCCTCGCGCGGCTCGCGCACGATGAAGCCGGCCCTGGCCAGCAGTTCCTTCGGCTGGCGGGTGATTTTCTGGCCGTGCTGCATGGAGCAGGCGGAGTGATAGGCGACGATGGTGCCGGGCTTGCGCGCCGGCTCGGGCAACTCGATGGCGGCGAGATATTCGGTGATGTCCCTGGCCAAGGACGAGACGCGCGCGGCCTTGTCGGCATAGGCCGGATCGAGGCGCAGCATGAAGCCGTAGTCCTTGATGGTCGTGCCGCAGCCGGATGCGGTGATGATGATGGCGTCGAGCCCGCCCTGGTCGATGGCGCGCGTCCAGGCATCGACATTCTGCCTTGCCGAGGCAAGTGCTGCCTCCTCGCGCCCCATATGATGCACCAACGCACCGCAGCAGCCCTCGCCGGGCGGCACCACGACCTCGACACCGAGGCGCGTCAGCAGCGAAATCGTCGTGTCGTTGATGGCGGGATCAAGCACCGATTGCGCGCAGCCGTTGAGGATGGCGACGCGGCCCTTTTTCGTCCCTTGTCCGGCATGGACGCCAGGCGAGGCCATCGGCGAGACCGCCGGGATCGAGGCCGGCGCGAGCTTGAGCATCGCGCCCAGCGGCTTCAGCGCAGGGACCTTTTCGAACAGGCCGATGAACGGCCTGCCCAGCTTTGCCAGTTTGAGCGCGGCGCGAAAACGCTGGGGATAGGGCAGCACGAACGCCAGCATGGCCCGGGTCAGCCGATCGAGCAGCGGCCGCTTATAGGTCTCCTGGATATGGGCGCGGGCATGGTCGACCAGATGCATGTAGTTGACGCCAGACGGACAGGTGGTCATGCAGGCAAGGCACGACAGGCAGCGGTCGATATGGGTGACGATCTCCTTGTCGGCGGGACGGCCGTTCTCCAGCATGTCCTTGATCAGATAGATGCGCCCGCGCGGCGAGTCCAACTCATTGCCCAATGTCACATAGGTCGGGCAAGTGGCGGTGCAGAAACCGCAATGCACGCATTTGCGCAGGATCTTTTCCGATTCCGCGACATGCGGATCGGCAAGCTGGACGGATGAGAAATTGGTCTGCATCGCTGACGCTCTGTTTAGACGCAATTCCGGACGGAAAACCGTTTCACACTTTTCCTGGAATTGCTCTAGGCCATGCGGCCGGGATTGAGGATGTTCTTGGGGTCGAATTCCTGCTTCAGCCGCTGGCTGAGCGCGGCTAGCGCCGGCGGCTGCGGCTCGAACACAGGCAGCGCGGCGCGATGGGCAGGGGCAGCGCGCACCAGCGTCGCATGGCCGCCGCCATGTTTGCGCAACAGCCCGCGCAGCAGAGCAGCCTCCGGGTCGCCCTCCTCCATGCGCAACCACACCAACCCACCCTGCCAGTCGTAGAAGGCGCTGACGGCAGCTTGCATGCGCAGCGTCAGCACCATCTGGTGGCCCTGGGCAGGCGTCATCGACACGCGCCAGACCGGTTTCTCGGTACCGTCGGCGAAAGGCTTGATATCGCGCACGTCACGCCAGATCAGCCTTGAAGCCTCGCCGGCAATCTCCTCCAGCGGCCCGGCCTTGCCGAGCAGCGTCTTCAGCGCAGCGATGCGATAGGCGACGGAAGGGCCAAAGCCTTCGACGCGCAGCAACGTGGCGGCTTCGCTGCCAAGCGCGCCGCCGGCGACATGCGCGGCGATCCGCTCCGGCAAATGGGCGGCGCTCGAGACTTCAGCGCTGGAGCCGAGCGCCAGCGCCATGGCGCCTGCCGCGGCGTCGTCGAGCAGGCCACGGACGGCGAGCGTCACCTCGGTTTCGGCTGATGGCAGCACCTTGAAGGTGACGTCGGTGAAAACGGCCAGCGTGCCCCAGCTGTTGGCCATCAGCTTCGACAGATCATAGCCGGTGACGTTCTTGACCACGCGGCCGCCCGACTTGAAAGCCTCGCCACGCCCGGACACGACATTGATACCCAGTATGTGGTCGCGCGCCGCACCCGCTTTCAGCCGGCGCGGACCGGAAAGGTTGGCGGCGAGCACGCCGCCGATGGTGCCCTTTCCCGGCTCGCCACCGAGCAGCGGACCGCAATCCATCGGCTCGAAGGCAAGCTGCTGGCCGTTTTCCGCCAGCAACCTTTCGATCTCGGCCAAGGGTGTGCCGGCCTTTGCCGACAGCACCAGTTCGGCGGGTTCGTAGAGCGTGACGCCGGTGAGTTTCGAGAGGTCGAGCGTGTGCTCCGTCTGCAGCGGACGGCCGATGCCGCGCTTGGAGCCATGGCCAAGGATTTCGAGCGGTGATTCTTCCGCCGCCGCCCATTGGACGGTGGAGAGGACTTCGGATGAAGTGGCGGGGGTGAAGGTGGTCATGTTCGCGCCTGGTTCCTCGCCCCCGCAAGGCGGGTGAGAAGAGATAAGTCGCGATCCAGCGCCAACGAGCGAATTTGAACCCCCATCAAAACCTCGGAATGTCCGGAAATGCCACCTGCCCCCGGTGCACATGCATGCGGCCGAGTTCGGCGCAGCGGCGCAATTGCGGGAACACTTTTCCCGGATTGAGCAGGTGGTTGGGGTCGAAGGCGCATTTGACGCGCATCTGTTGGTCGAGGTCGACCTGGTTGAACATTTCCGGCATCAGGTCGCGTTTCTCGACCCCCACCCCATGCTCGCCTGTCAGCACGCCGCCGACCTTGACGCAGAGCCGCAAAATGTCGGCGCCAAAACTTTCGGCCTTGTCGAGTTCGCCTGGCACATTGGCGTCGTAGAGGATCAGCGGATGCAGATTGCCGTCGCCGGCGTGGAAGACATTGGCGACGCCGAGCCCGTATTTTTCCGACAGCTCACGCATGCCGGCCAGCACGCGCGGCAGTTCCTTGCGCGGGATGGTGCCGTCCATGCAGTAATAATCGGGTGAGATGCGGCCGACCGCCGGGAAGGCCGCCTTGCGGCCAGCCCAGAAACTCAGCCGCTCCTGCTCGGACTGCGAGATCCGACAGGTGGTCGAGCCATTGCTTATGGCGATCGCTTCGACCGCGGTGATGAGGTGATCGACCTCAACGCCCGGCCCATCGAGTTCGACGATCAGCAATGCCTCGACATCGAGGGGATAGCCGGCATGGACGAAATCCTCCGCCGCATGGATCGCCGGCCGGTCCATCATTTCCATGCCGCCCGGAATGATGCCGGCGCCGATGATGTCGGCGACGCATTGGCCGCCCTGCTCGCTGGTCGGAAAGCCGATCAGCAGGGCGCGGGCCGTTTCCGGTTTCTTGAGGATGCGGACCGTGACCTCGGTGACGACGCCGAGCAGGCCTTCGGAACCGGTCATGACACCGAGCAGGTCGTAGCCTTCGGCGTCGAGATGGCTGCCGCCGAGCCGCACCACCTCGCCATTCATCAGCACCATCTCGATGCCGAGCACATTGTTGGCGGTGAGGCCGTATTTCAGGCAGTGCACGCCGCCGGAATTTTCCGCGACATTGCCGCCGATCGAACAGGCGATCTGGGAGGATGGATCGGGGGCGTAGTAAAAGCCCTCCTGCTCGACGGCGGTGGTGATGCCGAGATTGGTGACGCCCGGCTGGGCGACGACGATGCGGTTGGGAAAATCGATCGCAAGGATGCGGTTGAAGCGGCTCATCACCAGCAGCACCGCATCTTCGAGCGGCAGCGCGCCGCCCGACAGCGAGGTGCCGGAGCCGCGCGGCACGACGCGGATGTTGCGGTCGTTGCAGTATTTCAGCACCCGGGAAACCTGCGCCACCGTTTCGGGCAGCACCACGACCAGCGGCAATTGCCGATAGGCGGTCAGGCCATCGCTCTCGAAGGCGCGCATGGCATTGGCCGCGTCGACCACGCCCTCGCCCGGCACGATGATGCGCATGTCGGCGACGATCTCGTCGCGCCGGCGCAGCGTGGCGTCGTCTGGTTTCGGCATGGCCAGGCCGGACATCAGCAGCCTCATTTTTCTTTACTGGTCAAAATCTTTTACCAGTGAGGCGCATTGTTTGCAAATGCTGAGGCGATGGACCAACCAGCATCGGGGTCGCGACAAGCTTCCGCAGCGGCAATCTGCCGCTATTCGCCCGGGTGCTTCGCCGGCTCGGAATGCATCTGGCGCACACGGCGCACGCCCCACCAGACCAGCAGGATGGCGACCGGCACGGAGGCCGCGGTGACGACCTCGGGCGCGAAAGCATGGCCGAAGATCGAGGCGCCCTTAGCGACGTAGCCGATCAGGCCGACGACATAATAGGAGACGGCGGCGACCGAGAGGCCTTCGACGGTCTGCTGCAGACGCAGTTGCAGGCGGGCGCGGTTGTTCATCGACGCGAGCAGATCGCGGTTCTGCTTCTCGACCTCGACATCGACCCATGTGCGTAGCAGCGTCGTGGCACGGGTCAGTTTGCGCGACAGATTGGCTTGCCGCTCCTCGACCGAGCGGCAGGTGCGCATGGCCGGCGCGACGCGGCGCTGCAGGAACCCGCCCCAGGTGTCATAGCCGGGCACGGCCTCTTCCTCGAGCGCTTCCAGCCTTTCGACGACGATGCCGTCATAGGCGCGGCTGGCGCCAAAGCGGTAGAGGCTGGATGCGGCATCGGCCTCCAGTTCGGCGGCTAGTTCAGTCAGGTCGGCCAGCAGCGTCTGACTGTCGCGGGTCTCGGCAACCTTCATTTCCAGCGTGGTCTGCGCCAGCCTGTCCTCGATGCGGCGGGCGCGGCCCGACAGGGTCAGCGCCAGCGGCAGGCCAAGCATGGCCAGCGTCCGGTAGGTCTCGATGTCGATCAGCCGTTGCGACAGCGCTCCGGTGCGCGCCGGCGTCAGGCCGCGATCAAGCACCAATATGCGGGTCATGCCGTCGCCGTCCTGGCGGAAGTCGGTGACGATGGCGGCATTGCCGCGCTCGACCAGCGAATAGCACAGGCTGGTCGGGTCGAAAGCGGCGATCAGCCGCTCGCTCGCCTGCGTCCATTTGCGGATTTCGAGCCGGATGCCCGAGATGACGGTGCCAGGCGGTGAAAAGCCGTTGCCGAAGGGGGTATCCTCCTGCGCCCTGCCGCTTTCGGAAAGCGGCCCTTCCCACAGATAGGTCGAGAATTCCGTATGCCGCTCCCAGCGCAGCGAGCCCTTGCCCCACTTCATGGCGTGGTGACGGGCCTGGCGGTCGGGCGCGGCAATGCCGAGGCGCCGCGACAGTTCGGAAAGCACGGCATGGTCGACGCCGGAGCCCCCCTCGGTCATGAAAGCGAGTTGCACCAGGACGCGCGGCTTGTCGATCAGCGGATGCGGCCGGGCGTGCACCTCTCCCAGCGCACCAGGCCGGCCCTCATGCGCGGGGAAACCCATGACGCTGCCCTTGGCGCGCGGCTGGAACTCGAGATTGGACGGGTCGTCTGACACGGCTTGTCCCCCGGGTTTCTGTGAACCCTCTTGTGTTCGCGTCCCTCTATGGCCAATCCCCTGAGGACGCAAACGGCAAAGTTAGCCGAAGATGATACAGCCTTGGGCGGCGAAACCGACGCGCTTCGGCCAATTGGATAAATAATTTGACCAGTTGGCGACGCAGGCTTTATCCTACGCGACAGCGGTTCACCTTCCAGGCACACCTGTTGAGCGACATTTTTTCCAGGATCGAGCATTCGCGCACCGCCGACGAGGTGGTGCAGCAGATCGAGAGCCTCATCCTCGAAGGCGTGCTGCGCACCGGCGACCGGCTGCCGGGCGAACGCGAGCTGGCACGCCAGTTCGACGTGTCGCGGCCGATCCTGCGCGATGCGCTCAAGGCGCTGGAGGGGCGCGGGCTGCTGACGACCAAGGCCGGCGGCGGCACACATGTCGCCGACATTATCGGCCAGTTGTTCGCCAAGCCGGTGGCCGACCTGATCTCGATGCATCGCAAGGCTGTGGCCGATTACCTGGAGTATCGCCGCGAGATCGAAGGTATAGCCGCCGAATATGCGGCGCGGCGCGCCACCCCGGAAGACCTTGCTCTGCTCGACCGGATCATGGCGCGCATGGACGGGGCACACCGCACCGGCGATTTCGACGACGAGGCCGAGATCGACGTCGAATTCCATCAGGCGATCTGCGAATGCGCGCACAACATCCTGTTCTTGCACACGCTGCGCTCATGCTACAGGCTTTTGTCGGAAGGCGTATTCCAGAACCGGCTGCTGGTCTTCACCGTGCCTGGCGCGCGCGAGGCGCTGCTGGCGCAGCACAAGGCGATCCATGCCGCGGTCAAGGCCGGCGATCCGGCCGGCGCCCGCCAGGCGGCGATGGACCACATGACCTATGTCGAGCGGTCGATGACCGAAGCCGAGCGCAGCGGCGACTGGCAACGCGTGTCGCGGCTGCGGCTGCGGCAGCGCTTGGAAGCCGGCGATACCGAACCAGCACGCAGACGCTCCTAGAGGGGACCACCATGAGCGAGATTCTCACCATTGCAGACCTCAAGGACCTCGCCCGCCGGCGCGTGCCGAAGATGTTTTTCGACTATGCCGATTCCGGCGCGTGGACCGAGAGCACCTATCGGGCCAACGAGGAAGACTTCCAGAAGATCAAGTTCCGCCAGCGCGTCCTGGTCGACATGAGCAACCGCTCGCTGGAATCGACCATGATCGGCGAGAAAGTGTCGATGCCCGTGGCGCTGGCGCCGACCGGCATGACCGGCATGCAACACGCCGATGGCGAGATGCTGGCCGCGCGGGCGGCCGAGGAATTCGGCGTGCCCTTCACCCTGTCGACGATGAGCATCTGCTCGATCGAGGATGTCGCCTCGGTGACGAAGAAGCCGTTCTGGTTCCAGCTCTATGTGCTGCGCGACAAGGATTTCGTGCTCGACCTGATCGATCGGGCGAAGGCGGCGAAATGCTCGGCGCTGGTGCTTACGCTCGACCTGCAGATCCTCGGCCAGCGCCACAAGGATGTCCGCAACGGGCTTTCGGCACCGCCCAAGATGACGCTGGCCAACATCATCGACCTGGCCTCGAAGCCGCGCTGGTGCCTGGGCATAGCCGGCACCAAGCGACGCACCTTCCGCAACATCGTCGGCCACGCCAAGGGTGTCGGCGACGTCTCGTCGCTGTCGTCGTGGACAACGGAGCAGTTCGACCCGCAGTTGTCGTGGAAAGATGTCGCCTGGATCAAGGAACGCTGGGGCGGCAAGTTGATCCTAAAAGGCATTCTCGACAAGGAGGATGCGCTGATGGCGGCCAAGACGGGCGCCGACGCGATCGTGGTTTCCAACCATGGCGGCCGCCAGCTCGATGGCGCGTCGTCCTCGATCATGGCGCTGGAGGAGATCGCCGATGCGGTCGGCGACCAGATCGAAGTGCATATGGATGGGGGCATCCGCTCCGGACAGGATGTGCTGAAGGCGCTATGCCTCGGCGCCAAGGGCACCTATATCGGCCGGCCATTTCTTTACGGCCTCGGCGCTCTCGGCAAGGAAGGGGTTACCAAAGCGTTGGAAATCATCCGCAAGGAGATGGACATCACGCTGGCGCTGTGCGGAAAGCGTCTGGTCACCGACATGGGCAAGGACCAGCTCCGGCGCCAGGGTCCGGTGACGGCCTGACCACGGAGACCACGAGGCGTTGGCGGAAACCGGCATCCATTTTCTCGACGCGCACGGGCCGGAGGGTGTGCGTCTCTATGCAATCGGCGACGTCCATGGCCGGCTCGATCTGCTGGCCGCCATGCACAAGCGGATCGAGAGCGAGCTGGAGTGGAAACCGGTTCGCGACTGGCGGGTGATCCACCTCGGCGACTATGTCGACCGCGGGCCGGATTCCAAGGGTGTGATCGATTTTCTGATCGCGGCGCGAGAACGCGATCCGCGCCATCTGATGCTGGCCGGCAATCACGACATCGGCTTTCTCGACTTTCTCCGGACCCCAGATCCGGAAGGGCTGTTCATGCGCTATGGCGGCGTCCAGACGGCGCTTTCCTATGGCGTGTCGCTCACCGCCGATGCCAGCTGGTTCGGCAAGGCGGAGACGATGAAACGGGGACATGCGGCGCTGCTCGAGGCGATGCCTGCAGGCCATGTCGATTTCCTGCGCTCGCTGGCGTTCTCATTGACATCAGGCGACTTCTTCTTCTGCCATGCCGGCATCAGGCCGGGCATTGCGCTGGACAAGCAAGACCCGCAGGACCTGATCTGGATCCGCGACGTTTTCCATGATCACACCGGCTTGTTCCCGAAGATCGTGGTGCACGGCCACACGCCCGTCCCCGAGGCGGAAGTGATGGCCAACCGCGTCAATGTCGACACGCTTGCCTGGCAATCAGGCATGCTGACCGCGCTCGTCATCGACGGTGCGGACAAACGCATCCTGGAAATGGCGATAAAGGAAGCCTGAGCCGCGCCGCAGGAGGCGCCGCCAGCCGGCTTTAGCGAAGCGAGGCGGTAACGCCGTAGCCGTCGACGGCGTTATGGTTGTTGGCGGCGTCGGCGGAATAGATGCCGAGGCCGCACAGCACGATGGCGGACAACATGGCAAAGGACAGAAGCGCAGCTTTCACGGACGTCATCTCTTGTTGAGCTTCGTGCATCTGTGCACCAGGCGGTTACCAATGCGTTGAAACGGAGAATTCGCTTCAAAGTTTCGACGATTTCGCGCTTCTAAGCGCGTTCTGTGTCGGAGGTGTGTCGCACGGGTCACACAAAAGGTTCATCGCGGTTGCACAGCCGATGCAGAGCGCGCGCCTTCTAGGATGGCGGGCGGACACAAGCCAAGGATGAAAGGGGTTTTCCCCAAGCCGGTTTCACGGCTGCGTGCCAATAATGTCACGCGGAGCGCAAGGGCAGGCTCCTAAAGCGCGTCGCGTATCAACGGATTCATGCGCCGCGCTGCAGGATGCAGGTCGTTCTCCCAAACCGGAGCGACTTTTGGGCGATATGCATTAGATCGTGGCCACCCAGGCGCGCGCTATCGCCAGGCCGGCGGCGTCGGCGTCGGGACCGTTACGGGCCATTTCGATGTCGAGCTTGTCCTCCCAGTCGGGATGCAGCGCGGCGATGGTCGGCGCGAACGCGGTGCTCCAGTCCTTCACCATGGGCCGGTCGGCCTCGAAATGGAACTGGAAGCCATAGACGGCACGGCCGACGCGAAATGCCTGGTTTTCGGCGACATCGTTGCCGGCGAGCCGGATGGCGTTTTGCGGCAGCACGAACGTGTCGTCATGCCACTGGAAGATCGGAAATTTCTCCGGCAGCGCGGCCAGCACAGGATCGAGCTTGGCGTCAGGCGTCAGCGACACGCCGCGCCAGCCGAATTCATTGGCGCCGCCGATGCGGTTCTCACCGCCGAAGGCCCGGGCGACGAGCTGGCTGCCAAGGCAGATGCCGAGTACGGCACGGTCCTTGCCGGCAAAATCACGGGTGAGTTCGAGCAATGCGGGGAAATAGGGATACTCATCATCGGCCAGCGCATTCTGGCCGCCACCGAGCACCACCATGGCATCGTGCCCGGCGGCGTCGTCCGGCAGCGGATCGCCTTTGTAGGGAAGGCGCACGTCGAGATCGGCGCCCGCTTCCGCAAGTGCCGCACCGACCTGGCCGAGGCCGGTATTGTCGTAGTTCTGGACCACCAGCACCCGCATCGCAAAATCCTGCTGACATGAAAATGACGGGACGAGCGATATCATGCCGTCCATATCGCAGCCAAGAAGCGTGTTCGGGGAGAAAACTATGCCACTGCAGAACCGGGTCGATCCGTTCGGCGCCATCCACGCCGTGCCCGAACGCGGCCTGTTCACCGGCAATCGCGGCATCATCCACGATCCCGAGAGCAGAACGCTGCTGAGGAAGCGCTGGGCGCTTCAGGCCTGGATCATCTGCGTATGCCAATTCCGCAATGTGCGGCGCGAGCCGATGGGCAGAAATGGTGCCGGCGGCAAGGCTGGTTGGACAGAGCTGTTCTTCCTCGACGAAGTGACGGCGCTGGCCGCCGGACATCGCCCCTGCTTTTTCTGTCAGCGCGAACGGGCCAAGGATTTTGTCGGCCGCTTCGGCGAAGCCTTCGGCATCGCCGAGCCGCGCGCGCCCGAGGTCGACAAAAGGCTGCACAGGCAACGGCTGGCGTCCGGCGGCAAGCCACCTGTCGTTGTCGTTGAAGACTTTCGTGACCTGCCGGACGGCACCATGGTTGCGAATGGCGGCACGGCCTATGCCCTGCGCGGTGGCAAGGCACTGCGTTGGTCATTTGCCGGGTACGGCCCACCCGCCGATTTCGGCTCCCTGAACGAAAAGACACTTTCCCTGCTCACTCCAGCAACGACGCTCGATGTCCTGCGTCATGGCTTCCGGCCGGTGTGGCACCCGTCCGCCGAGACTTGACGCCGGCGGCCGGCTCGCCCATTCCTCGGCGATGCGCGCCAATTACAAGATGCAACGCCTGTTCGTGCCTGACGACCTCGCGCCCGATGTGGAGTTCGATGCCGGGCAGCAGCAGAGCCATTATCTCATGCATGTCCTGCGGCTCGCCGAAGGCGCGGAGATCCTGGTCTTCAATGGCCGCGATGGCGAATGGTCGGCGGCCATCGCGGCGAAGTCGAAGAAAGCGGTCAAACTCAGGGTGTTGGCATCGCAGCGGCCGCAACCGCCCCTGCCCGACCTTATCTATTGTTTCGCGCCGTTGAAGCAGGGCCGGCTGGATTATCTTGTGCAGAAGGCGGTCGAGATGGGCGCCGGGATCCTCCAACCGGTCATCACCCAGCACACGCAAGTGGCCAAGCCATCCATCGACCGGTTGCGTGCCAATGTCGTCGAGGCGGCCGAACAATGCGGCATCCTAGCGGTACCTCAGCTTCGCGAGGCGGAAAAGTTCGAGCGCCTGTTGACCGGCTGGGACAAGGAGCGGCGGCTGGTCTTTTGCGACGAGGATGCCTCGACCAACAATCCGCTGCCGGCGTTGCAGGCCATAAAGGAGAGGAAACTCGGGCTGCTGGTCGGGCCCGAGGGCGGCTTTTCCGACGACGAGCGCAAGATGTTGCGCGCCCTTCCCTTCGTGACCGCCATTCCGCTCGGACCACGCATCCTGCGCGCCGACACCGCGGCCGTGGCCGCCCTTGCGGTGATGCAGGCAACTGTCGGAGACTGGTAGGACTGCTTTTCTTGCAAGGAGGCGGCCCGGATCGTGGCCTTCAATTCCTCTTGACCTGTGGCTCAGGATTTTTCGCTTGATCGGCTGCTAACATTTCGTCCATCTACCGCCGGCGGTCATCCGACCGCCTCTGAGGGCACAGTGATGGCGCGCGACACAACCGATTTCCGGCCGATCGAAGGCGTCGACGAACTCGTCGAGCACCTGGCCGAGGGCAACAAACCGCGCGACAAATGGCGCATCGGTACCGAGCACGAGAAGTTTCCCTTCTATGTCGATGGCAACGCGCCGGTGCCGTATGGCGGCGAGCGCGGCATCCGCGCCATCCTCGAAGGCATGCAGACAAAGCTCGGCTGGGATCCGATCATCGACGATGGCCGCATCATCGGCCTGGTCGAGCCGACTGGACAGGGCGCGATCTCGCTCGAGCCCGGCGGCCAGTTCGAGCTTTCCGGCGCGCCGCTGGAGACGATCCATCAGACCTGCCGCGAGGGCAATGCGCATCTGGCACAGGTGCGCGAGATCGCCGAGCCGATGGGCATCCGCTTCCTCGGCCTCGGCGGCAGCCCGAAATGGTCGCTGGCCGAGACGCCTAAAATGCCGAAGTCGCGCTATGAGATCATGACGCGCTACATGCCCAAGGTCGGCACCAAGGGTCTCGACATGATGTACCGCACCTGCACGATCCAGGTGAACCTCGACTTCGAGAGCGAAGCCGACATGCGTCGCAAGATGCAGGTGTCGCTGAAGCTGCAGCCGCTGTCGACGGCGCTGTTCGCCAACTCACCCTTCACCGAGAGCCGGCCGAACGGCCTGCAAAGCTGGCGCGGGGACATCTGGCGCGACACCGACAACCAGCGCTCGGGCCTGCTCGAATTCTGTTTCTCGCCCGATTTCGGTTTCGCCGACTATGTCGAATGGGCGCTCGACGTGCCGATGTATTTCGTCATCCGCGACGGCCGCTATCACGACATGACGCACATCACCTTCCGCCAGTTCATGGCCGGTGCCGCCCGAAACGAAGTGCCGGACGGGCTGCCGACGATGGGCGACTGGGCGAACCATTTGTCGACGCTGTTCCCCGACGTACGGCTGAAGCGGTTCCTAGAAATGCGCGGGGCCGACGGCGGACCGTGGCGTCGCATCTGCGCGCTGCCTGCCTTCTGGGTCGGCCTTCTCTATGACGAGGCGGCACTCGATGCGGCGGAGGCGCTGACCGCGAGTTGGACCTACAAGGAAGTGCTGGCCATGCGCAACGCGGTGCCGGAACTCGGCATTGCCGCGCCCTTCCGCAACACCACGCTGCGCGAGATCGCACGCGACGTCATGGCCATTTCGCGCACCGGGTTGAAAAATCGCGGCAAGAAGAACCGCGACGGCTATGACGAAACCTCGTTCCTCAACACTTTGGACGAAGTGGTAGCGCGCGGCACCACCAGCGCCGAGGAGATGCTTTCGGCCTACCACACGCGCTGGGGCGGCTCGATCGAGCCGGTGTTCATGGAATACGCCTACTAACCCGGCGGCAAAAGCCGCTTCAATCGAGCGTTGAAACGAATTAGGCTCTCCTCCGAGGAATTCAGGAGGAGAAGCCGATGCCTACCTTGTTCGACATGCTGGCGCAGGCCCAGAACGGCAACGGCATGCAGGCGCTTGCCCAGCAATACGGGCTTTCGATGCAGCAGACACAGGCGGCGGTCGCCGCCCTGCTGCCGGCCTTCTCGCAGGGGCTGCAACGCAACACCGCCGATCCCTACGGGCTCGGCGCCTTCATGACGGCGATGGCAAGCGGCCAGCACGCCAAGTATTTCGAGGACGCGACCCGGGCCTTCTCGCCGCAAGGCGTCGACGAAGGCAATGGCATTCTCGGACATCTGTTCGGCTCGAAGGACCTGTCACGCGCCGTGGCCAACCAGGCGGCACAAGCAAGCGGCGTCAGCCAGCAGATCCTGCAGCAGATGCTGCCGGCGATCGCCTCGATGGTGATGGGTGGCCTGTTCAAGCAGACGACAAATCAGATGCAGGCCGCCGGCGGTTTTGGCGGCGGCAACAATCCACTTGGTGAGATCATCGAGCAGATGATGCGACAAGGCGGCATGCAAGCGCCGGCTCCGCAGGCACCGCCGCCGCAGACCCCGATGGACAACCCGCTTGGCAAGGTCTTGCAGGACATGTTCGGCGGGGGTGCCCCACAACCGCAAAGCCAGCCGCAGCCAGCACCCAATCCCTATGGTGACAATCCGTTGGGCAAGGTGCTGCAGGACATGTTCGGTGGCGGCGCCCCGCAGCCACAAGGCCGGACGCAGCAGCAGCCGCAACAGACGCAAAGCCCCTATGGCGACAACCCGCTGGGCAAAATCTTCGAAGAGATGCTGCGTGGCGGCGGTGGCCTCGGCATGCCTGGTGGGCAGCCGGCGCCGCAGCCTCAGGCACCGCAGCCGCAGGCCAACCCGAGCGGCAGGCCGAGGAATCCGTTCGACGATATCTTCGGCAAGATGTTCGAGACCGGCGCCCAGCAGCGTGACGAATACCAGAAGGGCGTGGAGACGATCTTCGACCAATTCAAGCGGGACATGGACCGGCGGTAGGTGCCGGGCCAGTGGCCATTTGCGATAAAGCCAAAAAAGAAAAGCCCGGTCCTTGGGAGGACCGGGCAGCGTGCAGGCGGGCCGGCGGGGAACCGGCAGGGAGTGGGAGCCTGCATGAACCTTGGTCGCGCTGAACCCCGAAAAGGTTCAACAGGACCGAAACTCTGACGATCAGGCCACTTTGCGGGCGATGTCCTCGATCGTCTCGACACGATCGCTGGCGATTTCACGCAGGATCGCCGTCGGGTCGCGGCCGAACGGCACGTCTATGGCCACATGCAAGTCGGCGCGCCTCAGACCAATATCGGCAAGCTCGGCGTCCGACATCTCGCCAAGACGGTAGAAGGCGCGACGGTTTTTCCAGGCGCGGTAGAAATTGACGACGGTATTGGCCACGCGCATCGCAACGGCCGGACGCGAGGTGATGCGCGAGGTCTCGGTGGCGAAATCGATCGTGGTCATGTCGGTCTCCTTCAGACTCGAACGGACGAAACCAGCCAAGCGGCGCCGATAACAGCGGCCGCTCCGGTCCCAATTCACATGCCTTCATGTGGACAATGCCAATTTGCCATCAGCCGATTGATTAATCCAACGAATGTTTCTAATCTTTAGCATCAACACCAGTGATGGATCATGCCGATGAAAGCGCCGCTCGATCTCGATCAGTTGCAGACCTTCATCTCGATTGCCGACACCGGCAGCTTCACGCGGGCGGCCGAAGAGGTGCTGCGCACGCAATCGGCGGTGTCGATGCAGATGCGCCGGCTCGAGGAGCGGATCGGCAAGCCGCTGTTCGAGAAGGAAGGGCGCACCAACAAACTGACCGAGGAAGGCGACAAGCTGCTTTCCTATGCAAGGCGGCTGCTTTACCTCAACCGCGAAACGCTCGCCGCCTTCGACGACCAGCGGCTCGAAGGCACGATCCGAATCGGCACGCCGGACGACTATGCCGACCGTTTCCTGCCGGAGATCATGGCGCGCTTCACGCGCTCCAATCCGCGCGTCGAACTGACTGTGATCTGCGAGCCGACGCCGGGGCTGGTCGAGCATATCAAGCGCGGCAATCTCGACCTGGCGCTGGTGACGCACAATGACGTGCGCGGCCAGTCGGAAGTGGTGCGGCGCGAACCGCTGCTATGGGTCACCTCGGCCAACCACGCGACGCATGAACAAGTGACGCTGCCGATGGCCTTTGGCCGGCCGAACTGCATCTGGCGGCGCGCCGCCGTCGATGTGCTGGACCAGCAGAACCGCGACTACCGCATCCTGTTCACCAGCTTCTCGGCGACCGTGATCACCGCCGCCGTCCTTTCGGGCCTGGCGATCTCGGTGCTGCCGGAATGCGCGCTCAGGCCCGGCATGCGGGTGCTGGGCGACGCCGACGGCTTCGGCGCCCTGCCCGACTGCCGCATCGGCATCATGCGCGGCCAGACCTCGCGGCCGGAGATCGTCGATGCGCTCGCCCGCCACATCTCCGAGAGCCTGGACAACATCTCGGTGCCGCTTGGCGAGGAGACGGGATCATTCGACTTCGCCGCCCTGGCCTTCGCCAAGATGAAGCGGACGAGACCGAACCAGATCCTGCCCGGCTGGTAGGAAGCATCAGGGGGTCATGACACACTGGCCCCACACGGGCGCCTTGACGTGAGGCGCCAACCGGCCCCCAATCGACCGATGAGCGAAGCAGCAACCGAATCACGTACCAACGCCACCGAATACACGGTGAGCGAGATCTCCGGCGCGCTGAAACGCACGGTCGAGGACGTCTTCGGCAATGTGCGGGTGCGCGGCGAAATCTCGGGCTATCGCGGCCCGCATTCATCAGGCCATGCCTATTTCGCGCTGAAGGACGACCGCGCCCGGCTCGACGCGGTTGTGTGGAAAGGCACGATGAGCCGGCTGAAATTCCGCCCCGAGGAAGGGATGGAAGTGATCGCCACCGGCAAGCTCACCACTTACCCCGGCAAGTCCAACTACCAGATCGTCATCGACAATCTGGAGCCTGCCGGCGCCGGGGCGCTGATGGCGCTGCTGGAAGAGCGCAAGCGCCGACTGCAGGCGGAAGGGCTTTTCGAGGCCGGCCGCAAACGCCGGCTACCTTTCATGCCACGCGTCATAGGCGTCGTCACCTCGCCGACCGGGTCCGTCATCCGCGACATCATCCATCGCATCAAGGACCGCTTTCCGCTGCATGTGCTGGTCTGGCCGGTGCGCGTGCAGGGCGAGACCGCGAGCGTTGAAGTGACCAATGCCGTCACAGGCTTCAACGCACTGGCCTGGGATGGTGCCATCCAGCGTCCCGATCTCTTGATCGTGGCGCGCGGCGGCGGCAGCCTCGAGGATCTGTGGGGGTTCAACGATGAGGCGCTGGCCCGCGCCGTCGCCGCCTCCGGCATTCCGGTGCTTTCCGCCGTCGGCCACGAGACCGACTGGACACTGATCGACCTCGTCGCGGATGTGCGGGCGCCGACACCGACGGGCGCCGCCGAAATCGCCGTGCCGGTGAAGGCCGACCTCGAAGCGGCGCTGGCCAGCCTCGGCGCCAGGCTCAAGGCGGCCATCTCACGCAATTTCGAACGCAAGCGGCAGGCTGCACGTGCGGCGGCGCGCGCTCTGCCGTCGCCCGATCAATTGCTGGCGCTGCCGCGCCGGCGCCTCGACGAGGCGACATCGAGGCTCGGTCGTGGCTTGTCAGTCAGTGTCGATCGCAAGCGCGCACGGCTTCAGGGCCAAAGGCTGACGCCGGCCACGCTGTCGCGGCGCATGAACGAGGCCCGCACCCTGACCGGCCGTGACCTTGCCCGCGCGCAGGCGGCGTTCTTTGCCATCGTGCGCGAACGACGCACGCGGTTTGCGCGAAGCGCGGCGCGGCTCTCGCCGGCGCCGATCGCGCGCCGCCAGAAACAGCAGGCCGACACACTGGCGGCGCTCGCCAGACGGCAGGATCGGGTCATCTCGCTGCGGCTCGAACGCCTGCGTGGCCAGTTGGGCCAGGCCGAGCGCCTGTTGACCACGCTTTCGCACAAGGCCGTTCTGGCGCGCGGCTTCGCGCTGGTGAAGGATGCCGACGGCGCCGTTATCAAGCAGGCCGCCGATGTGGCGTCGGGGATGGCGCTTTCGCTGGAGTTCGCGGACGGGACGGCGGACGCGGTGGCAACCAGCGGTGCGGCGCGGCCGAAGCCGGTTGCCAGGCCGGCGGTCAAGGCGAAAGAACCCGGCAATCAGGGATCTCTGTTCTGATCATGACCGACAATCCGCACCATCAGGCAACGCCCGGCGGCAAGCCGCGCGCGCGAAGCTTCGGCATCGGCTTCGACGGAATAGCCGGGCCGTTCAACGCCATCACCGACGTCTCAGGCGTCGCGGTCGGCTATGCGACGCTGATTTCCGGCGACGGCGCGCTCGTCGTCGGCAAGGGACCGGTGCGCACCGGTGTCACCGCGATCCTGCCCAGGCCGCGCGCCGACCTCGCCACGCCGGTCTTCGCCGGCATTTTCAGCCAGAACGGCAATGGCGAACTGACCGGCTCGCACATCGTCGAGGAAACCGGCGCCTTCAACTTCCCGATCACCATCACCAACACGCATTCCTGCGGTGTTTCGCGTGACGGTACGCTGCGCTGGATGAACCAGGTGCTGCCGGCCGCGCTTGACAGCGGCTGGGGCCTGCCGGTGGCGGCGGAGACCTATGACGGCTTCCTCAATGACATAAACGGCCACCATCTGACATCAGAGCATGTCGCGGAAGCGCTTGACGGCGCGGCCGGCGGTCCGATCGAGGAAGGCAGCGTCGGTGGCGGTACCGGCATGATCACCTTCGGCTTCAAGGCCGGCTCGGGCACGGCATCGCGCATCGTTGGATGGCAGGGACATTCCTACACGGTCGGCGCCTTCGTGCAGTCGAATTTCGGCAAGCGGCGCAATTTTACCCTTCGTGGCCTGCGCGCTGGGTCCGAACTCGCGGAGCCGGCGATCCGCGAAGGCACGCCACGTGCCGAAAAGGGCTCGATCATCGCCGTTGTCGCCACCGATGCGCCGTTCCTGCCGCATCAGATGAAGCGGCTGGCTCGCCGCGTGCCGCTCGGCGTCGCCATGACCGGCGGTTTCGGCTACCACAGCTCGGGCGACATCTTTATCGCCTTCTCAACAGCCAATCCTGCCGCGGCACTAGCGCCTTCCGGCCGGATTGCCAATGCCGATTTCATTCCCGACACAGACATCGATGCGTTTTTCGATGCCGTCATCCAGGCCGTAGAAGAATCGATCCTCAACGCCCTCATCGCCAATGACGACATGACCGGGCGCGACGGCAATTTCGTGCCGGCGCTGCCGAAGGCCTGGTTGAAAGAAAGGTTTGGGCTGAAAGAAAAGCTCGGCTGAGACGAAAACGCGGGCCAAAAGCCCGCGCGCTCGCAAAGACTGGCCGTTAAAATCTATTCCGCGGCCTTGCTGGCCGCATGCTCGTGCTCGTCGGCCTCGGCGGCTTCCTCGAGTCGGGAAGCAATGAGTTCCTGGATATCGCCGACTTCTTCCTGAATGTCCTCCAGGGGAATACCGACTTCGGCAGCCTTGGCGGCACATTCCTTGGCCAATGTCTCGGCCTGCTTGTCGATCCGGGCCTGGGACTGGCAATGGACCTTTTCGCCGATCCATCCCCGCAAGAACTCGATCGCGTGTTCACTCATACTGCTGTTCCCTGGCGGCAAAGCCGGTTGGTAATCATAAACGTCGGCATCCCGCAAAGGATGCATCCTGCCATTCGAGCCGAGTCGCGGCCAGCCGGCAAGTCAATGCCGTCCAAGGTCCACAGAGCCGAAGGAAATCGAGGGATGAAGAACATTTTCTGATTCTGAAGGACTGTACCGTTGGCGGGATCTGCCCGCTCCGAGCAATTGCTTCTACCTTTACGGCTTTCAGTCCGTGTCTTGATCTCAATGGCTGTCGCTACAGCCACCTTTGACATTGCACTTCCAGGCGCGAGCCAGCGAAGCCGCCGCTATATAGTGATATCCAAACGCAATGTCGACTCCTCCCAACCGTGCCCGCGGCTTGCACCAAAGTCGCACCCCGCGCACCCCATCAGAAGGTCTCGACCCAAGGCCTCAACTCCATTTCCCAGGTCCAGGCGCTACGGTGCTGGCGATGAATAGAGAGATAGGCCTCGGCAATCGCGTCCGGAGACAGCCGGCGATCCTGCGTATCTGTCTCCTGCCCGGACGCGGCCGAGGCAATGGCGCCATCGATGATAAAGTGCGCGACGTGGACATTCTTCGGTGCCAGCTCACGGGCCATGGACTGAACCAGCCCGCGCAAGCCGAATTTCGGCATCGCAAAACCGGCGGAGCCGGCAAAGCCCTTCACGCTGGCCGTCGCGCCGGTGAAGAGAATCGAACCCGAACCCAGAGCCACCAGCCGGCGGGCCGCCTGCTGGCCGACCAGGAACCCGCCATAGGCCCCAACCAGCAAAGCCTGCCGGACCGCCTCGGGATCAAGCTCGGCTATCGGTCCGCGGGCGCGTCCACTGGCGTTGAAAATCGCCAGCGAGAGCGGACCGGCCTTGTCAACGACATCGAACAGACGCTCCACCGAAGCGGGATCGGAGACATCGGTTGCCACGACCTGCGCGCCTGTCTCGCCCCGCAATGCGTCAAGCTTTTCGACATTGCGGGCGGCCAGAACGACGCTGAACCCTTGCTTGGCGAGAAGGCGCGCCAGCGAGGCGCTCAAACCGGAGCCTGCACCGGCGATGACGGCGACATTGGATGTCATGAGACCTTTCCTTCCTTGCACGGTCTGCGGTCGATGGCTGGGCGAATGAGCTGTGTCGGAGCTTGCCGGATCAGCACGACGGCGGCAACGCCGACGGCAGCTAAAGCGCGTCGCGTTGAGACGGATTCATGCGATGCGCGTTGGGGCTTTGTGATTATGCATATCGTTCGCCCAAAACCGACACCACTTTCGGGCGACGTGCATGAGAAAAATGGCCGGGCGCGAAAACGGCCCGGCCAAAAAAGAAGGTCATAACCTTCAGAGGGGAACACCGCTCGGCGAAATGGGAGGAAAACACCGAACGGATTTTTCTCTTTTGAACCGATTCTCAGACAGATACGACGGATGACTTTCTAAAAAACGGCCAAGATGGAAAAATCTTGTCCTTTTCAGCTCTAGCCAACCCGGCTTTCCCTTTCGAGCAAATCCGCATAATGGCGCCGCGCGACATCAGGATGCGAGCGCAGCCGGCTTTTCAACACATTGGTTCCGACATCGCGAAACAGCGGATTGTCCGGATCGCTGGCCGGTCCGCGCGCCTGGCCCGCCAATTCCTCGGAAAGCCCAAGCAGCGGGATCGTCGCATCCAGCCTGGCACTGAAGAAGAACGGCACCGAGATGCGCTCGATGCCGGCAGGCGGCGTCACGACACGATGCACGGTCGCGCGCAAATAGCCGTTGGAGGCCAGTTCGAGCAATTCTCCGATATTGACGACGAGCGTGCCGGGAATGGGGTCGACATCGACCCAGCTTCCATCATAGTCGACCTGCAGCCCCTTATTGTCATCCTGGAGCAGCAACGTCAGGAACCCGCCATCCTTGTGCGCGCCGACACCTTGGTCGCCACCGGTTGCATCGCGGCCGGGGTAGCGCACGATCTTCATGCGATGGTTGGGTTCGCTGCTGTAGATCGGGTCGAACGTATCCTCGGGCTGATCGAGCGATTGCGCGAAGGCTTTCAGCAGTCGGATCGCCACGGCCGTCACCTTGCTTTGCCAGGCAAGCAGTGCCGGCTTGAGATCCGGTAGCGCCACGGGCCACTGGTTCGGCCCTTGCAGCCGTGTCCAGGCGGGAACTCCCGGCCCTTGCGCGATTGCCTGGCGTTCGACACCGATGTCGAGCTGTTCGCGCCAGTCCTCCCTCCCCTTGGTCAGTTCACCGCCGGCGCGGGTGTAGCCGCGAAACTGCGAAGACTTGACCATCTCGATCGCCAACTTGTCGGCCTCCGGCAAGGCAAAGAACTGGCGCGATGCGATGAGCACCTCGCTGATCTCGGCCCAAGAAATGCCATGTCCAGCCAGATAGAAAAAACCAATGTCACGCGAAGCGGAACGCAAGTCAGCCAGAAACGTCCGGCGTTCCGACGCGCCTTGCTCAAGACGGCTCAGATCGAGGATGGGTACTATTCTGGGCATATCAAGCTCCTTTCCCAGTGCTTTCCGGGCGTTGCTTGAAGACACCACCAGAAAACCCAGCCGATTGAACATGCACGCACTCTTGCGCGACCGTGGCCACGATCAATACGCGCAAGTCTTATCGACTTCGGATGGTCGGGAAAGGAACGATCGGCCCTTCGTCGCGGCCGTGACGAACAATTTTTCCATCCGCAGGAGCAAGCGAATGATGATCGCGATCGGAACGGCGGCGGCCTAAAAAACTGTCGGGGATGTCACACCGGCGAGTCCTCGCTCGTCATGAGATCGGCACCAACAGAAGGAAGCCAACCATGACCACAAAAATCGACCTCTTCGCCGCCGCCCCTTCGCTGATGAAGAACTGGCAGCGTTCCTCGATCGAGCTCTCCTCCGCCGCCAGCCTCGAGCACAGCCTCACCGAACTGGTGAAGTTGCGCGCCTCGCAGATCAATGGCTGCGCCAACTGCATCAATCTCCACGCCACCGAGGCGCGCGAGAACGGTGAGACCGAACAGCGAATCTACCTGCTGCCGGCCTGGCGCGAGGCGCCCTGCTACAGCGACCGCGAACGGGCGGCCCTTGGCTGGACCGAGGCCTTGACCCGGCTTTCGGAAGACACCGGTCGCGCAGGCGCCTATGAAGAGCTGAAGGCGCATTTCACCGAGGAGGAACAGATCAAGCTGACCTTGACGATCAACATCATCAACGCCTGGAACCGCATCGCCGTCGGTTTCGGCCTGTATGCCGACCCGGCTGCCGTGAAGGCCGCCCGGGTGGCCGCCGCCTGATGACGAGTACAGAGGCCGACGATGCGGCAGCGGGCTTCGGCCCGCTGCGTCCGAAGCTCATGCGCGTTGCCTACCGCATGCTGGGCTCGGTGTCGGACGCGGAGGATGCCGTGCAGGAGGCCTTCATCCGTTGGATGAAGGCCGACCGCGCCGCCGTGCGCGAACCCGAGGCATTCCTGCGCCGCACGGTGACGCGTCTCTGTCTCGACCAGCTCAAATCGGCGCGGCACAAACGCGAGACCTATGTCGGCCCCTGGCTTCCCGATCCCGTGGTGGAAGAGGACGAGGTGGAAGACGTCACCTTGCCGCTGATGCTGGCGCTGGAACGCCTGTCTCCGCTAGAGCGCGCCGCCTTCCTGCTGCACGATGTGTTCGGGCTCGGATTCGACGAGGTCGCGGCCGCCATCGACCGCGACACTGCGGCCTGCCGCCAGCTCGCGACCCGGGCGCGCGGCCATGTCCGCGAGGCGCGGCCGCGCTTCACGGTGGAAAGACAACGCGGCCTCGAGTTTGCGGAGGCCTTTTTTACGGCCTCGCGCAGCGGTGACATGAAAGCGCTTGGCGCCATGTTGAGCGCCGACGTCATCGCCCATGCCGACGGTGGCGGCAAGCGCCCGGCAGCCACGCAGCCGGCCCTGGGTTTCGATGCCGTCATGAAACAGTATGAGCAGGTCGCGGCCTGGTTGCGCGCGCATGGCTCGAAACTTGTCCGCGTCGGTTTCATCAATGGATTGCCGGGGTTCGTCACGCTGGAAGCCGATGGCGAACTCCAGACCACAGCACTCGAGATCGAGGACGGGAAGATCGCCGCCATCTATGTCGTGCGCAATCCTGACAAGCTCAGGCACCTGCACTGAGGAATGGATTGCTCAGGCCATCCCGAACTTCTCCACGGCGCGCATGATGCCGCGCAGTTCGGCGAGGCCTTTCAGGCGGCCGATGAGGGAATAGCCGGGATTGATCTTCTTCTTGCCGATGTCGTCGGCGAGCAGATGGCCGTGGTCCGGCCGCATCGGAATGCGCCAGTCGGCGCGACCGTCCTTGCGGCGGCGCGCCTCCTCCTGCATCAGAGCGAGGATCACATGCGCCATGTCGGTGCCGCCCTCGAGATGCTCGGCTTCGTAGAACGAACCATCGTCCTCGATGGTGATGTTGCGCAGATGGACGAAATGGATGCGGTCGGCGAATTCCTTGACCATGGCGACGATGTCGTTGTCGGCGCGCGTCCCATAAGAGCCGGTGCAGAAGGTCAGGCCATTGGCCGGACTGTCGACGGCGTCGAGGATGAAGCGCGCATCCTGCGCGGTCGAAACGACGCGCGGCAGGCCATAGAGCGAGAAGGGCGGGTCGTCGGGATGGATGCACATGCGCACGCCCTCCTCTTGCGCCGCCGGAATGATCTCGCGCAGGAACCAGGCGAGGTTATCGCGCAATTCCTTCGGCCCGATCCCCTCATACTCCGCCAAAGCCTCGCGGAAACTGTCGCGGTCATACTTGCGCTCGGTCGCCGGCAGGCCTGCGATGAGATTGCGCTCGATCTGCTCGATCTGCTCCGGCGTCAGCGCCTTAAGCCGCTTCTCGGCCTCGGCGATACGTGCCGGCGTATAGCTGGCGGCGCCGTTCTTGCGCTGCAGCACGAAGAGGTCATAGGCGGCAAAATCGATGGCATCGAAGCGCAGCGCGTAGCCGGATGTCGGCAGCCGATACATGAGGTCGGTGCGCGTCCAGTCCACCACCGGCATGAAATTGTAGCAGATCGTCTTGATGCCGGCCTTGGCGAGCGTGCGGATGCTGTCACGGTAGTAACCGGCATAGCGCTCGCGTTCGGGCGCGCCGATCTTGAAGGAATTGTGGACCGGGATGCTTTCGACGACAGACCATGTCAGGCCTGCGGCCTCGATGATCCGCTTGCGTTCGAGCACATCGGCTTCGGGCCAGGCCCTGCCATCGTAGATGTGGTGAAGCGCTGAAACCACGCCGGTAGCACCGGCCTGCTTGACATGTTCAAGCGTTACCGGGTCATCCGGACCATACCAGCGCCAGCACTGTTCCATTGCAACTTTCCTTTTCGCGAGAGACCGGCAACCTATTGTTTGACACTGATGAGTGTCAAACTGAGAACCCGAGTTTTCGATAGCGCATGAAGGAGCTTCCACGATGACGGATTTCGACGGCAAGGTGGCATTGGTGACGGGGACGACCGGCATCGCACTCGCCACCGCAAGACGGCTGGCGCAGGGGGGTGCCGCCATCATCGCCTGCGGCATTGACCGGGCAGCCAACACCGCCATGCAGCAAAGCCTTGCCAAAGCCGGAGCGAACGCCCTGGTGCGAACGGTCGACGTCTCCGTCTCCGATCAGGTGCGCGACGCGGTCGCGGCCGGCGTCGCGAAATTCGGCGGCATCGACATCATCGTCAATTCCGCCGCGGTCCATCCCTACGGAACCGCGACGACGACCGACTGGGAAACCTGGAACCGGGCGATGACGGTCAATGTCGGCTCGATCTACCTGACCGCCCATTTCGGTATCCCGGAAATGATCAAGCGCGGCGGCGGCGCCATCGTCAACGTCGCTTCGGTGCAGGGCTTCGCCTGCCAGCAGAATGTTGCCGCCTATGCAACGACCAAGGGCGCCATCCACACGCTGACGCGTTCGCTGGCGCTCGACTACGCGGCATCGGGCATCAGGGTGAATTCGGTCAGTCCGGGTTCGATCCGCACACCGATCCTGGAGAAAGCCGCGCGCGGCGACCATGGCAGCGATGCCGATGTCGAAGAGGCCTTCAGGCGCTTCGGCGCGGCCCATCCGCTCGGCCGCATCGGCGAACCGGAGGAAGTGGCGGAACTCATCGCCTTCCTGTGCTCGTCCAAGGCCGGCTTCTGCACCGGCGCCGACTACAAGATCGACGGCGGCCTCACCGCCGGCATCGGCGTGAAGTAGTATCTCGGGATTGGGTTCGACGTCAGGGGTCTCGCGACCGCAGCGTCCGCAAGGTGATCGAGTAGCGATGTTCAGCAAGCGGCGGGATGCTGTGCTCCCACTCAGTCCGTGAAGGCCCGGTCATAAGATAGGCTGATCTTGGCTCGACGACGACGGTCCGGCGCTCCCATCTGTCATCGTGCTTTCGCCGCAGTCGAAAGCTGCAGGGCGCCAGCAGAGAAACGCCGGCGACATCCTCGAAGTGTGGCTTGTCGCGATGCCAGCCGATGCCGGCGCCAGGCCGGTATTCATTGATCAACACTTGCGCGAAGGCCTCGGCAGGCCGGCGCGCGAAGGCCGCGACCTTCCGGCGTAGAGACAACAGAAACGCGGGTATCGGCGCCGCCGCGACGACTTCGCGCCGGTCATAATCATAACGCAGGCCGAAACCGACGACGCGCCGGTTTGCCAAATGGCCATGGAAATCGAACGCCTGGAACGGCAGCCCTTCGCCGGGAAAGCTCTATCTCTTCCTGCGGCGTGATCAGGCCGGGCTGGTAGGAAAAGCCGTGGGGCAGATCCTCCGCAGCGCCGAAGAGATCGTGCTGGAATGCTGGAATGCGGTCGGCGCCTTTCGGTTTCAGTGGTGACATCCCGCCTAGATGGTGAGGGCCGGACTGCAAGGCAATACGGAGCCGTGCTTGCGTGCGTGGCGGATGATATCCTGCGCAACGGCAGGGAACCGGACCCATACTGGTGGGTTAATCGGGTTGAGCCGTCAGGTGCCGCCATGCCGTCGACAGCGATCCGAAACACCCAATACGACCCTTCGACCGGGACCCTCTCCGTCTGGTTTGTGCCAAGCGGCCATCGCTACGACTATATGGACGTTGCCCCGGCAACCTATGCGGCATTCAGGAAGGCCGCCTCGAAAGGGCGCTTCTTCAATGAATTCATCCGCGACCACTACAGCTACCGTCGCGTGGCGTGACGCGGAGGAGTAGCAGCTCTCATGCCTTTTTGTTCAACTCCGCTGGCGCCTGGTCCGGCGCCGGTTCCCAGCCAAAGACGCTGCGGCCGCCAAGCAGATGCGACTGGTCGAATTCTCCGGCAACGATTTCCTTCAGGCTGGGGCCGGTGACGTATCGCTCGACTTGTCGCGATTGATCGTCGAGCCGCTTCAACGCACCGATTTCCTCTTCGCGGCCAAGCCTGGCTTTCTGCACGGCGGACTTCAGCACGCCGATCGTCTCGTCATAGACCTTGAGCGGAACAGGGAATGGATGCCTGTCCTTGCCGCCATGGGCGAGTGAGAAACGGCCTGGATCGGAAAAACGGCACGGCGCGCCATGCACCACTTCGGCGACGAGGGCCAGCGCGCGCACCGTGCGCGCGCCGACGCCGGGAACCAGCAGCAACTCGGAGAAATCCGTCGGGCCACGTTCGGCGGCGGCCGCCATGTTTCCATGCAGGCGGCGCATGACGATATCGCTTTCGCGAACATCATGGTGAGCCGGCATGACCAGGTGAGGCAGCAACGGCTGCTCCGGAGCCGGTGCTGTGCCGGCATCCAGGGCAGCGAATTCCCGCAGGATGCGATCCGGCCCGAGGTCCTGCAGCAGGTCCAACTGGCCCTGGCGCGAAGCCTCGGCGCGGCGGTCGGTCAGGTTGACAATCTCGCCCTGGTTGGCACCTTCGATGGCGGCGTGCGGCTGATCGACGAAACTCTTCAACCCTTCAGATAGCCAATGGTAGCGGCGCGCGACCTTGCTGTCGCCGTTCATGCCTTGCTGCACCACTACCCAGTCGCCGTCGTCGGTGACGATGAAGCCATGCAGATAGAGGTCGAAGCCATCCTGAACGGCGGCACTGTCGACCTTGGCGACGAGCCGGCTGACGGTGGCCAGGCGCGTTCCGTCGAAGCCGATGCGCTCACCAATGGCGGCAAGCTCATGCGGGGTTTTGCGCGAATGCGCGCCACGGCCCCCACACACATGAACGCCGAGTTCGCCCGACAGCGGCGTCAGACCGCGTTTCAAGGCGCCGACGACGCTGGTGGTGATGCCGGACGAGTGCCAGTCCATGCCCATGACGGCGCCGAAGGACTGGAACCAGAACGGGTGCGCCAGACGCCGCAGCAAATCGTTGCGGCCATAATGATGAATGATCGCCTCGCACATGACGGCGCCAAGGCGCGTCATGCGGTCACCCAGCCATTTCGGCACGCGTCCGCCGTGAAGTGGAAGATCAGCACTGCCCGATCGTTGCGCCAAGTCTGTTGCCTGTTCCGTTTTCCCTCGACAGATAAGTACCGACGACCGCGCGGGAAAGTGTCAAATGTCGGGAGGTGGCTGATCGATGGCCAAACCGGTTCCGGCCCGTCCGCAAGCCGAACTCTATCTCACCACGCGTTTCTCGAGCTTGCGGGCCAGGGTGCGCCGGTGCAGGCCGAGCCGGCGCGCGGTTTCGGAGATGTTGAAACCGGTCTCGACCAGCGTCTCGTGGATGCGCTCCCATTCGAGATTCTTGATCGAGGTGGGACGGCTGCTGAGCGACACCGAAACGTCGCCCTCGGCGCGGCCGAAGGCGGCTTCGATATCGTCGGTGTTGGCGGGCTTGGCTAGATAATGGCATGCGCCGAGCTTGATCGCCTCGACCGCCGTGGCGATGCTGGCAAAGCCGGTCAGCACGACGATCCTCATCGACGCGTCGCGGGCGCTCAAGAGCTTGACGCACTCCAGCCCGGAGCCGCCGGCGCCAAGCTTGAGATCGACGACGGCGTAGGCCGGAACGGCTGTTTCGAGGGCGCGGAGCAGATCTTCCCTGCCGTGGCAGACGATGACGTCGTAGTCGCGCTTTTCGAAAGAGCGTTTCAGCGTCTTCGCGAAAGTGGCGTCGTCCTCGACGATAAACAGGGATCGATCAGGCCTCATGATCATCTCCATCGGTCAGCGCCGCGAGCGGCAGCGAAAGGGTAACACAGGCGCCCTGCTCCATGTTAAGCGCCGAAAAGTCGCCCCCCAGCTTTCGAACCACATTGACGACGAGGAAAAGGCCGAGGCCGCCGCCTGGCCGTCCCTTGCTCGACATATAGGGCTGGCCGAGCGCCGCCAGAATACCCTCGTCGAAACCCGGCCCGCGGTCGCGCACGGCAATCACCAGTTTTTCGCCCTGCCGCTCGGCGGTGACGCCGACCCAATCGGGCGAGGCTTCCTGGGCGTTGTCGAAGACGTTGAAGATGACCTGCTTCAGCGCCCGGTCGGAGACGATCTGCTCGTCGGGTTCGAAATCGTTTCTGTATTCCAGATTGGTCGGCTGGCGGCTGACGCGCCATTCCTGGACAAGATCGTCGAGGAAATGCCTGATGCTGGTGCGGATCGTACCTTCGCCCCGCGCCTGCCCCGACGACATGAGGATACCGGACACGATGCTTTTGCAGCGCTCTATCTGCGCCTGCATCTCGGCCACGTCCCCGACCAGCTCACGATTGCGGGTGACGCCGCGCATCTGGCGCCAGTCGGACAGGATGACGGAGATTGTCGAAAGCGGTGTGCCCAGCTCGTGCGCGGCACCAGAGGCCAGCAGCCCCATGCGCACGATGTGATCCTCCTCGGCCGAGTGCTGGCGCAAATCGGCGAGATAGGCATCGCGTTCGCGCAGATTGCGGTTGATGCGCGTCATGAAAATCACGATCAGGCCTGCCGCCAGCACGAAGCAGATGAACATGCCCCTGATATGCAGGGCCAACAGGTCGCTGCCGCCGTGATGCGGGATCGCGATCGGCTGGAACTGGAAAGTGAGGAAAACAAAGCAGGCCGAAGCGGCGGCCACCAGGCTCCAGGTGGACCAGGGTGTCAGCAGGGCGGCGCCAAGCGTGATCTGCAGCAAATAGAGTGAAACGAACGGGTTCGAGGCACCGCCGCTCAGGTAAAGCTGGATCGTCAGCGCCGCCATGTCGAAGATGAGCGCGACGAAGAGCTGGGCGTTGCTGATCGGGCGCCGGCCGCGCGAAGCGAGGAGGCTGAAGATGTTCAGCCCGACGAGAAAAAGCACCACGCCAGCCATCTCCGGCAGCGGCAACGGGATATCGAACCCGTATTCCGTGACCAGAATGGTAAGCACCTGGCCCGCCACCGCCAGCCAACGCAGTTGAATCAGTAGGAGAAGGTTCTTGCGGTTCGCCGCATCGGGATCGGGGACCGCATCATTCTTGCCGGCAAGCGATGCCGCCGCGAAGGATTTGTCATTGCGAAACGTCGGCGTCGTGACGCTCATCTTGCCGGTCCTTGCCGCCGGCGGCGGCCGATGATCGGCGCGGCCAGGGCTGTGGCGAGCATCGCAGCGAGCGTGAACCAGGTCAAAGCATAGACGAGGTGGCTGTTGCGGAACGTCACGACGGTCAGGCCGCCGCGCGGCCAGCCTTCCACGCCCGACGCCTCCGCATCGACGAAATAGGGGGCGACGTCGTCCGTCAGGCCGCGCGCGGCTGCGATGGCCTCGACATCGCGCGAATACCAGCGATTGCCCGCGGCGTCGTTGTTGCGCAGGAAACCGCCGCCGGGCTCGCTCATGCGCAACAGCCCATCGATGACGGCCGTCGCGGCGGAGCCGCCGCTCTCTTGTTCGAACTCGGCCTTGCGCTCCTGGGGAATGAAGCCGCGATTGACCAGAACGACGAAGCCGCGGTCGGTTCGCATCGGCGTCAGCACCCAATAACCGCCGCCAAGCTCGGTAACCGCCTGCACCAGCGTGTTGGCGCCGCCAAGAAACCGCCCGGCCAAGCGCAAATGGCTGTATTCGGAACCGGCCGCCGTGATGCCGCTCCAACTTGCCGGGCCGGGCGCGTCAACAGCGGGGGCGTGGATGCGCTGGTCGACACGGGCGATCAGGTCGAGCTTCCAGACCCGCCTTTCCAGCTGCCAGATGCCAAGCCCGACAAACATCAGCACGCCGAGGAGGCCGAGCAGCGCAAGGAACAGCCGCGATGCGGGCGATCTGCCCGCGTCCGTTCGTGGCGCGGCGGCCAAACCAATGCCGGCCTGCCCCGTCCGTGTCTCGATGCTAGCCCTCCCCGCCCCAGGCGTCGGGCTCATGGCATCTCGCGCATGTCGTGCAGCCCCGGCATCATATTGGCGTTGAGATGGTACATCACCCAGAGCGAGCCGGTCAGCACGATGACGACCAGGATCAGCGTGAAGATCAGCGCCAGCATCGACCAGCCGCCCTCGGAAGCCGTGTTCATATACAGGAAGAACACCATGTGTACGACGATCTGCACCACCGCGAAGGCCATGATGACGATGGCCGTCGCCTGCTTGTCGTCGATGGCGCCGCTCATGACCAGCCAGAACGGAATGGCGGTCAGGATCACCGACAGGACGAAGCCGATCAGGTAGCCCCTGAACGATCCATGCGCGGCGCCGCCATGGGCGTGGCCGTGATCCTCAGCGTGATCATGAGCGCTCATCGCAACATCCCCATCAGATAGACGAAGGTGAAGACGCCGATCCAGACGACGTCGAGGAAATGCCAGAACATCGACAGGCACATCAACCGGCGGCGGTTGGCCTCGACGAGGCCGAACCGGGCGACCTGCGTCATCAGCGTCACCAGCCAGACGAGGCCGAAGGTGACGTGCAGGCCGTGGGTTCCAACCAGGGTGAAGAAAGACGACAGAAAGGCGCTACGCTGCGGCGTCGCGCCCTCATGGATCATGTGGGAGAACTCGTAAAGTTCGATGGAGAGGAATGCCAGACCAAACAGGCCGGTCACGGCAAGCCAGGCTTGCGTCGCCGCGACGCGGCCCTTGTCCATGGTCAGCATGGCAAAGCCATAGGTGATCGAGGAGAACAGCAGCATGGCGGTGTTGAGCGCCACCAGGTCGAGGTCGAACAGGTCCTTCGGCGCCGGCCCCGCCGTGTAGTTGCCGCCGAGCACGCCATAGGCCGCGAACAGCATGGCGAAGATCAGGCAGTCGCTCATCAGATAGAGCCAGAAACCGAGCATGGTGCTGCCGCCTTCGGCGTGCGCATGCTCTTCTTCCAGGTGGAAGACCGGCTCGGCGCCGGCCGTGGTTGCACTTGAAGCCATGCTCAAACCCTAACCCTGGGCGGCGAGGAGCGTCGTCCTCGCCTCCTCCGTCTGCGTCACCTCGGCGGCCGGAATGTGGAAGTCTCTATGATAGTTGAAGGTGTGGCCGATCGCGGTGGCGATGAGGCAGACGAAGCTCAGCGCCGCCAGCCACCAGATGTACCAGATGAGGCCGAAGCCGAGCGCCACGCTGAAGGCGGCGAGGATGACGCCGGTGCCGGTATTGCTTGGCATGTGGATCGGCTTGAAGCCCGAGAGCGGCCTGACGTAGCCGGCCTTCTTCATGTCCCACCAGGCGTCGTTGTCGCGCACGACAGGCGTGAAGGCGAAGTTATAGGCAGGCGGCGGCGAAGACGTGGACCATTCCAGCGTGCGGCCATCCCAGGGATCGCCGGTCGGATCCGTCAAGGCCTCGCGGTTCCGGATGGAGACGTAGATCTGGATCAGGAAGGCGGCGATGCCGATTGCGATCAGTACGGCGCCGAAAGCGGCGATGACGAACCATATCTGCAGCGACGGGTCGTCGAAGACACGCATGCGGCGCGTTACGCCCATCAGGCCGAGAACGTAGAGCGGCATGAAGGCGAACCAGAAGCCGACCACCCAGCACCAGAATGACACCTTGCCCCAGAATGGATCGAGCTTGAAGCCGAAAGCCTTGGGCCACCAGTAGGCGATGCCGGCAAACAGGCCGAACAGCACGCCGCCGATGATGACGTTGTGGAAATGCGCGATCAGGAACAGGCTGTTGTGCAGCACGAAGTCGGCCGGCGGCACGGCAAGCAGCACGCCGGTCATGCCACCGACGGTGAATGTGAGCATGAAGGCCATCGTCCACATCATCGGCAGTTCGAAGCGGATGCGGCCGCGATACATGGTGAATAGCCAGTTGAAGATCTTCGCCCCGGTCGGGATCGAGATGATCATCGTGGTGATGCCGAAGAAGGAATTGACGCTGGCGCCGGAGCCCATGGTGAAGAAGTGGTGCAGCCAGACGAGGTACGACAGGATGGTGATGACCACCGTGGCGTAGACCATCGAGGTGTAGCCGAACAGGCGTTTGCCGGAGAAGGTCGAGGTCACTTCGGAAAAGACGCCGAACAGCGGCAAGATGAGGATGTAGACTTCCGGGTGACCCCATATCCAGATGAGGTTCACATACATCATCGGGTTGCCGCCGAAATCGTTGGTGAAGAAGTTGGTGCCGACATAGCGGTCGAGCGCCAGCAGCGAGAGCACTGCCGTCAGCACCGGGAAGGATGCCACGATCAGCACGTTGGTGCACAGCGACGTCCAGGTGAAGACGGGCATGCGCATCAACGTCATGCCGGGCGCGCGCATCTTGATGATGGTGCAGATCAGGTTGATGCCCGACAGCGTGGTGCCGACACCCGCCACCTGCAACGCCCAAATGTAATAATCGACGCCGACGTCGGGACTGTAGCCGATGCCCGACAGCGGCGGATAGGCGAGCCAGCCGGTGCGGGCGAATTCGCCGACGAACAGCGAGGCCATGACCAGGATGGCGCCGCCGACCGTCATCCAGAAAGAGAAATTGTTGAGGAAGGGGAAGGACACGTCGCGCGCGCCGATCTGCAGCGGCACCACGAAGTTCATCAGCCCGGTGACGAAGGGCATCGCCACGAAGAAGATCATGATCACGCCGTGTGCCGTGAAGATCTGGTCATAGTGATGCGAGTTGAGGTAGCCCTCGGAACCGTTGAAGGCGATGGCCTGCTGCAGGCGCATCATGATGGCGTCGGAGAAGCCGCGCAGCAGCATGACCAGGCCTAGCACCATGTACATGATGCCGATCTTCTTGTGGTCGACGCTGGTGAACCATTCGCGCCAGAGGTAGGTCCACAGCTTGAAATAGGTGATGACGCAAAGAAGGGCGATGCCGCCTAGCGCCACCGCGGCGAAAGTGGCCACCACGATCGGCTCATGCAGCGGCAGCGAGTCCCAGGTGAGGCGGCCGAAGATGAATTTGGTCAGCGAATCGGGCATCGGCTTTCTCTCACAGTTCACGCCGCAGCAGGCCGAGCGGCGTCGTCTCCGCCTCGGCGCTACGGCTGTCGGTCCCTGGACGCAGCAGCCCCGCCCCACGCAGCGGGGACAGATTCTTCGCCGGCCAATATGTCGGCCAGGCATCGCGGGACGCGCGCGAGACGGCGGCGGCCTCTTCCGCCGTGCAGATGCTGGCGACGTAGGACGGATCGTTGCCGAACACCGCGCCGCGCCGGGCGAGCTTGTCGTATTGCAGCGGCAGCGTGTTGCGCACGCCCGCCAGGCCGAGGCCGCCCTTGGCGTCGATCGACATCATCTCGTTCATGCACATCTTGCCGCGCTCGACGCACAAATTGAGGATGGCGCCATAAAGGTCGGGATCGACGGAGGCATAGTGGCGGACCGGCTCGTTCTCGCTCGGCTTTTCGAGTTCGAGATAGGTGTCGCGGTTGAGCGCCGCCGACGCTGTCCGGGACTGTGCCACCCACTGGTCGAAGGCCTGGTCGGACAGGCCGTGGAAGGCAAAGCGCATCCCCGAAAAGCCGGCGCCGCTGTAATTGGCCGAAAAGCCGCTATAGGTGCCCGGCCGGTTGATGACGGCGTGCAGTTTGGTCTCCATGCCCGGCATGGCATAGATCTGCCCGGCAAGGGCGGGGATGTAGAAGGAATTCATCACCGCCGAGGATGTGATGCGGAAGTCGATCGGCTGATTGACCGGCGCCGCCAGTTCGTTGACGGAGGCGATGCCATAGTCCGGATAGATGAACAGCCATTTCCAGTCGAGCGCCACGACCTCGACCTTGAGAGGCTTGTGCAGCTCGGTGACCGGCTGGCCGGGTTCTATGCGGTCGATGCGGCGGTAGGGGTCGAGCAAGTGCGTGCCGAGCCAGGTCAGCGCGCCAAGGCAGATGATGATGAGCAGCGGCGCTGCCCAGATCACCAGTTCCAGTTTCGTCGAATGGTCCCAGTCCGGCGCATAGGTCGCCGAGGCGTTGGATTGCCGGTAGCGCCAGGCGAAGAAGACGGTCAGCGCCATGACCGGCACGATGATGATCAGCATCAGCAAGGTCGAGACCACGAGCAGGTCGCGCTGCTGGGCCGCGACATCGCCGGCGGGCGCAAGCACGACCAGGTCGCAGCCGCTCAACAACCCGGCCAGGGGGAACAGAAGCAAGGCTCCAAATCGTTTCATCAAACGCTGCCCTCGATGGACCACGGCAACCGTTCATGTTGCAGTGCAGTATCAAGGGCTACTGCTCGCCGCGCCGCGGCAACATTGGACAATTTGTCCAATGCCCAGCCGGCATGGCTTTGGCGCAGTGTGCAGTGCACAATGGCACCCCCGGGGGATTCCCCCGAAATTGGATCCTGGACAGTTCAATCCACGCGGCGACGGACAAGATGGCTCAGACTTCGACTGCCGAAACGAACAGCGAGCTGATCGGCTCGCATCATGGCCAGGTCAGCGCGGGCGATATCGCGGTCGGTGTGATCGTGGGCAGGACGTCGGAGTTCTTCGACTTCTTCGTCTATGCGATCGCGTCCGTCATCGTGTTTCCCAAGCTCATCTTTCCGACGCACGATCCGCTGGCTGGAACGCTCTATTCCTTTTGCATCTTCGCGCTCGCCTTTGTCGCGCGCCCTTTCGGCTCCGTGCTGTTCATGGCCATCGACCGTGCCTATGGCCGCGGCGCGAAACTGACGATCGCGCTTTTCCTGCTCGGCACCTCGACCGTCGCCATCGCGTTTCTGCCGGGGTATGGCGATATCGGCGCGGTCGCGATCTGGCTTTTGGCACTTGCCCGCATCGGACAGGGCCTGGCGCTCGGCGGAACATGGGACGGACTGCCCTCGCTCTTGGCGCTGAACGCACCGCGGAACCGGCGCGGCATCTATGCCATGATCCCGCAGCTGGGCGCGCCGATCGGTCTCATCGTGGCAAGCGCTCTCTTCGCTTTCTTCGTCGCCAATCTGTCGGCCGACGACTTCCTCGCCTGGGGCTGGCGCTATCCCTTCTTCGTCGCCTTCGCCATCAATGTCGTGGCCTTGTTCGCCAGGCTGCGCATCGTCGTCACCCCCGAATTCTCGAAATTGTACGAGAGCGGCGACCTTCAGCCGACGCGCATCAGGGACACGATCAAGGCCGAGGGCCGCAACGTCGTCATCGGCGCTTTCGCGCCGCTGGCGAGTTTCGCCCTGTTCCATATGGTGACGGTGTTTCCGCTCTCCTGGGTGTTCCTGTTCACCCATGAGGGGCCAGCACGCTTCCTGGTCATCGAGGCGGTGAGCGCGCTGTTCGGCATTGGAGCCATCGTCGCGTCGGGGCCATTGGCCGATCGCGTCGGACGCCGTGCGCTGCTCGGCGGTTCGGCGATCGCCATCGCCACGTTCAGCGGCTTTGCCCCGCAGCTTCTGGATGGCGGCACCGTCGGCGAGGCGCTGTTCATGGTGCTGGGCTTCATCCTGCTGGGGCTGAGTTTCGGGCAATCGTCTGGCGTCGTCGCCTCGAGCTTTTCGCGGCGGCATCGCTATACCGGCTCGGCGATCACTTCGGATCTGGCTTGGATGTTCGGCGCCGGCTTCGCGCCGCTGGCAGCCCTGCTGCTGGCCGGCAATTTCGGTCTCATCGCCGCCGGCGCCTATCTGTTGTCGGGCGCTGCCTGCACCCTGCTTGCGCTATGGATCGACGGGCGCCGTCCTGCCGCGGACCGTCAACCCGATTGATTTCGCGGTTCGCGATCGCGGATGATGTGGCCGATGGCACGGGCGATCCAGCATGAGCAGCAACGATAACGACCCGGGCAAGCCCGACTGATGTTCCGCCCCCGCCAGACGCAAGGCGACTAGGACCTCGCCGACCTGGCGCGCAGCAATGGCATGTCCGAAGCGGGCAGCTGAGGCTGTCGCCTCCATCGATGAAGCGGGGATGAGCAAGGCCGCCGATGCCGTCAAGCAGATGATGGACGAGATGGAGCCGGGGTAGCGTGACGCGTAAAGACCTGTTCGGACAAACCCGGTCAAAGGGCGTCGTAAACGGCGTCGATCAATAATTTGCGGCGTGGGTCGAGATCGTCAAAACCCAGCATGCGGTTGGTGACATAGCCGAAACCGACGCCAGCACCGGGATCGGCAAAGCCGATGGCGCCGCCCCAGCCGGTGTGGCCGAAAGTTTGCGGCGACGCACGGCCGGCATAGACAGGATCCTCCATCTGATAGCCGGCGGCGAAGGCGGCCGGTGAGGCAAAGCTTTCATCCGTGCCGCGAAAGCGGAGGTACGTCGCCGCCTCGATTGCCGCGCGGCTGATCAGAGACTGGTCCTGCCAGACACCGCCGGCCGCCATCATGCCGTAAATGCGTGCCAGTGCGTGCGCCGTCGACTGGCCATTGCCGCCCGGCACTTCGGCTGCGCGCCAGGCGCGGTCGTTGGGAGCCAATGCGCGGGGCGCCGGATTGTGGCTTGCGTGGGGAAATGGCGAAGCGCGGACAAAGTCGACCCAGTCCGAAGCCTTGGGGCCCTCGATCATTTCGGCGACCCTGGAATCCTCGCGGTCGGGCAGACCGACATGAAAGTCGGCGTCAAGCGGGCCCGCGATCTCTTCCGCGATGAAGCGGCCAATGCTTCGCCCGTCGACGCGTCGCAGCACTTCGCCAGCAAGATGGCCGTAGGTCAGGGCGTGATAGATGGAGCGGCTGCCGGGCTCCCATAGTGGCGACATGGCCGCAAGCGCGTCGACAAAAGGCGCCCACGCGAGCAAACCCTTTTCGTCCATCGGCACGGCAAGACCATTCAGCCCGGCTTGATGCGACATCACCTGATCAAGCGTGATGCGCTCCTTGCCGTCGGCCGCGAATTCCGGCCAATAGCGGGCAATTGGTGCGGCATAGTCCAGTCTGCCGCGCTCCACCAACATTGCGATCGCCAGCGCCACGACGCCCTTGGTGGAGGACCAGACGTTGATGAGCGTGTCCTGCCGCCAAAGGTGGGTTCGCGCGGCATCCGCATGGCCGCCCCACAGGTCGACGACAGTCCTGCCATGGACGACGACGGATACGCCACCGCCATGTTCCAGCCCTTGGGCGAAACATTCGGCGAATGCCTCGCGCACGGCGGCAAAGCGCGGATCGCAAAGACCGTCTATGTTCATGCGAGAATTCTCACCAAGTTTGGACGTGAAGGGGTGTCGCCGTAGACTATTCTGGCTTGGCGGGGACATGCCAGTCCAGCGAATTGCCCGCCTACTGCTTCACCGAGGTGGAGGTGCCCCAGGTATCCGACAGCACGTAGCCTTGGGGATAAGGATCGGTCGGATCGAGATAGTAGCTGTGCTCGCCGGTGATCCAGGCCCGGCCGGTGATCTCCGGAACGATCGCCTTGCGGTCGCCGATCTCCGCCAGCTCCACGATCCTGCCGGTGAAGCGCGAGCCGATGATCGATTCATGGATCAGCACGTCGCCGACGCCCATCAAGCCCCGGGCCTGCAGCACGGCCATGCGGGCCGATGTGCCGGTTCCCGTCGGACTGCGGTCCGAACGCCCCGGCGAGACGATGCAGGTGTTGCGGGTGACGTTGCCCGGTCCCTGGAACGGCATGGCGAACTGCACGATCGACACGCCGCGCACATGGGCGAATTCGGGGTGGAAGACGTCAAGCTGTTCGCGCGCGGCCCGCCTTATCCTCTCGCCGGCCACCGCCAGTTCACGGGCCTCGTCGGGGGCGACCGAGAAGCCGAGCGCCTTGGCGTCGACGATGGCATAGAACATGCCGCCATAGGCGACGTCGACCGTGAGCGTGCCAAGCCCTTCAACCTCGATCAATGCATCCAGACGTTCGGCAAAGGCGGGCGCGTTGCGGAAGGTGATCGAGACGCATTTGCCGTCGCGGCATTCGGCGCGCACCTCGATGACGCCGCCCGGCATGTCGAGCTTGAAGCGCGTCTCGGGTTCTTGCATCGGCACCATGCCGGTTTCGAGCAGCACAGTGGCGATGCATATGGTGTTCGAACCGGACATCGGCGGATATTCCGTCGGCTCCATGATGATGGCGCCGGCGGCGCAATCCTCGCGCGTCGATGGGACCAAGAGATTGACGTGGCGCGCGACACTGCCGCGCGGCTCGCAGATCAGCATTCGCCTGATGTGGTCGTGATCACGTTCCATCGTGATCATCTTTTCCATCATCGTACGGCCCGCCGGCGGCAGCACGCCGCCGACGATGACGTCGCCGACCTCGCCCTCGGCATGGCAGCCGACGACATGAATGCTGGTTCTGGTGCGCATTGGTGCTCCCCGTGCTGGTTTGCGCGACTACGACTATTTTGCTTGGCAAGCCATGCCGCTTCGGGACAAACTGACCAATCCGCGTGCTGGCCTCAAGGAGAATTCGAATGACCGCCAATGTCTTTTCCGGCTGCATGCCGGCGTTGATGACCCCGTGCACGCAGGACCGCCAGCCTGACTTCGACGCGCTGGTGCGCAAGGGACGCGAGCTGATCGCGGCCGGCATGTCGGCCGTCGTCTATTGCGGCTCGATGGGCGACTGGCCACTGTTGACCGACGAGCAGCGAATGGAGGGCGTCGAGCGCCTGGTGAAGGCCGGCGTGCCGGTGATCGTGGGAACCGGTGCGGTCAACAGCGCCAAGGCCGTGGCCCACGCGGCGCACGCCCAGAAGGTCGGCGCACGGGGCCTGATGGTTATCCCGCGCGTCTTGTCGCGCGGGCCGTCGGTGACGGCGCAGCGCCATCATTTCAAGGCAATCCTTGCCGCCGCGCCAAACCTGCCGGCGGTCATCTACAACAGCCCCTATTACGGCTTTGCCACGCGTGCGGACCTGTTCTTCGCACTGCGCGCCGAACATCCGAACCTGGTCGGCTTCAAGGAGTTCGGCGGCCCGTCGGATCTGCGTTACGCCGCCGAAAACATCACCAGCCGCGACGATGAGGTGGCGCTGATGATCGGCGTCGACACCGCGGTCTACCACGGTTTCGTCAATTGCGGCGCGTCCGGCGCCATCACCGGCATCGGCAACGTGTTGCCGAAGGAGGTGCTGCACCTCGTCGCGCTGAGCCAGGCGGCAGCCAAGGGCGACGTCGAGGCCCGTCAGCGCGCTCTGGAACTGGACGCCGCGCTCGCGGTGCTATCCTCTTTCGACGAAGGCCCCGACCTGGTGCTCTATTTCAAGCACATGATGGTGCTGAAGGGAGCTCCCGAATACGAGCTGCACTTCAACGAAACGGACGTGCTGACCGACAGCCAGCGCGGGTATGCCGAAACGCAGCTGAAACTGTTCGACAGATGGTATGCACAGTGGTCGAGGCAGCCCGGCTTGGCGGCGAGATACGCGGCCTGAAATTTCTGTTGCCGGCCGGGGACGCTCGACTTCTCGTCATGTGGTTTCCAGGCTCGCGAGAAAATAATGCCTTTATTTTGATGCATGTCGTTGTCCCAGAACCGCTGCGCACTTCTGGGTGACATGCATTAAGCCACCGAGGCCACCGGCTCGGCTTGCCGGGCGGCGGACCGGTTCGCCGCCTTGGCATATTTCTGGGCGATCATCGCGCAGACCATGAGCTGTACCTGGTGGAAGAGCATCAGTGGCAGAACGATCGCGCCGACGCCCTGGCCGGCAAAGATCACGTTGGCCATGGGCACGCCGCTCGCCAGGCTCTTCTTCGAGCCGCAGAAGGTGATGGTGATCTGGTCGGCCTTGTCGAAGCCGAGAAGCCGGCTGCCAAAAGTCGTCAACAGGAGCACCACGCCGAGCAGCACCATGTCGGCGACAACGACCACGGCGATGTCGCGCAACGAGAACATGTGCCACAGCCCTTCGGCGACCGCCGTGCTGAAGGCCAGATAGACCACCATCAAGATCGAGCCGCGATCAACAGGCATCAGCAATGTCTTGCGAGCGCGTATCCACCCGCCTATCCGGGGCTCCAGGAGCTGTCCAAGCGCAAAGGGCAGGAGCAGCTGCATCAGGATCTGGCTCACCGCATCCCACGAGAATCCGCCATGCCCGCCCATGGAGAACAGCAGCCCGACGAGCAAGGGCGTCAGGAACATGCCGAAGATGTTGGAGGCGGAGGCCGAGCAGATGGCGGCGGAGACATTTCCGCCGGCCATCGAGGTGAATGCGATCGAGGACTGGACCGTCGACGGCAGGACGCACAGAAACAGAATGCCGAGGTAGAGCGGCTTGGGCAGGATCGAGGCAGGCAGATAGCCAAGCGCCAGGCCCAACAGCGGGAACAGGCCAAAGGTCGTCAGAAGGATGACCAGGTGCAGGCGCCAATGCATCAGGCCGGCGACAACAACATCGCGCGAGAGCTTCGCGCCGTGCAGGAAGAACAGAAGCGCCACGGCGAGATTGGTCGCGACCGCGAACCATTTCGCGAACGTCCCTGTAGCAGGCGCCACCGATGCAAGCGCGACAGTGCACAGCAGGAGGATCAGAAAGGAGTCCGGCAGAAAACGGCGCATGTCATGGTCTCTCCAGAGCAGGTCCAACGCGGCCTTTTCGAACATTGCGAAACAGGATACAAGGAATAACAGTTATCGTACTTTGAGATATCGATGCTCGATCTGGTCCAACTTCGCAGCTTCGTCACCGTCCAGCAGATGGGAAGCTTTACTTTCGCCGCCGAGCGGCTGGGGCTCGGGCAATCGACCGTCAGTCAGCACATAAGCAAGCTGGAGGCCGCGATCGGCAGGCAGTTGCTGGCCCGCGATACGCACAAGGTGATGCTGACGCCCGATGGCGAAGCCCTGCTCGGCCATGCCCGCACCATGTTGTCCATAGAGGGACAGGTGCAGGCGCTGTTCACCGCGCAGCGGCTGCGCGGCACCTTGAGGCTCGGCGTATCCGAGGACCTGGTTGCCAGCCGCCTGCCGCTGGTGCTGGAGGATTTCGTCCGCTCTCACCCATCCGTTGATCTTGAACTGACCGTGGCGCTTAGCGGCGTGCTCTACCAGATGCAGGACAATGGCGAGCTCGATCTTGTTCTGGCGAAGCGGCGGCTGGGCGACAGCCGTGGCCGGCTCGTCTATCGCGAACCGCTTGTCTGGCTCGCCCGCGATCCCGAACATGTCCTGTCGCTGGCGGCCTTGCCGTTGATCGCCTTCCCAGCGCCGAGCGTCACGCGCAGCATCGCGCTGGAGGTGCTCGAACGGCACCGCATGCCATGGCGCATTGTCTGCACATGCGGAAGCCTGAGCGGACTGACGGCCGCCGCCCGGGCGGGCATGGGGGTTCTGGTGCAACCGCAAAGCATGTCGCCTTCGGGCCTGAAGGAAATCGGCAGCCTGCCGCAGCTGGAGGATGTGGAATTTGTCCTGATCCCGAGCAAAGGCGCCGACAGGGCACTCGTCTCAGCGCTTTCGGAGGATATTCTGACCAAGGTGAAAGGCCTGCGCTGACCCGTCACGCAAGGCACCTGCCGATGATACCGTTGGCAGGGATTGCTCCGCTATGTACACCATTGTTTTTGTTTTTCTGCTCCGCGATCCCAGCGACCCTTGAACTGATCACCGGGATCGTCGCCGATCATGGCCAGTGTTGCCAATGGGCTGGCGGCTAAACGCCTGCGTGCGGCCTAACGCGTGGGCGATGCCCGGCAATTCCCTTGGACTTATGAACCGCCCCTCGCCGCATGATCGTCCTGCGTCGATTTCACGGCACGAACATATCCGTCGAGCCTGTCGGCAAATCGCTCCGGACGAGTGCGCTGACAGCCAGTTGTCAGCTTCGTCGTGAGATATTGCGTCGAAACAGCCTGCGGTGGCGTCACATTCACAGGCTTCAACTCGGAAATTCGGACCCTGATGAAAAAGATTGCCCTATCGTTTTTCGTGCTCGCGTCTTCGGGCGCCTACGTCTGGGAGCAGCCGGCCAAGGCCCCCGCCATCGACATCACCGACACCACGGATGCTTCGACCGTTGGCAAGAGTGTGCAGGAGGCGGGCGATCCGGCATCTGCTCCGGTCGCGCCGGTTACGCCGCCTCCTCGGCTCGCTCGCATGCCTGTACAGCAGAGCGTGCTGCCGCCAGCCGCCCCGGCGGGCAAAGTCGGCAATGAAACGACCGCGGCGATCTTCGCACCCGCTCCGAGCGAGCAGGCTGCGAGGCCGACCGCGACCGAAGATTCGCCGATTGCGCTTGACCAGCCGAAGACTTCCCTGCCACCCCCTGAATTGTCGAAGCGGGTTCCGGCTGAGATCATCGCCGACGCCGCGCCACAGACAATGGCCTTCGCCGCCACGCCAGCGGTCTACATTCCCGTTCCCCAACCGAGGCCGGATTATCCGCAAAGCCCAGCCCGCGTCATCAAGGCAGGCATGAAGGCAACGGTGAATCGTGGCACGAAGCCGGCCGGCCACGGATTTGCCGATGGCACATATATTGGTCCTGTCACGGATGCCTATTACGGTCTCATGCAGATTCAGGCATCGATCCAGGGCGGTCGTCTCACATCACTGAAAGTGCTGAAATACCCGAGCGACCGGCGAACCTCCGTCAACATCAACAGGCAAGCCCTGCCCATGCTGCGCGATGAGGCGATCAGCGCGCAAAGTGCCAATGTCGACATCATCTCGGGCGCGACATTGACCAGCCGGGCCTTCAGGCAATCGCTCGCTGGCGCCTTGAAGCAAGCGTCGTCCTAGTTCAATGCGCGACACAAGGATCTTGATGGGCATGCCCATCACCCTCGACATTGGCGGCGTGTCGGGCGAGGCACTTGTCGACGCGGTCTTCGACTACTTCGAGTGCGTCGACCGGCGCTTCAGCACCTACAGGGCCGACAGCGAGATTTCAGCCATCAATCGGGGGGATCTCCCGGTTCGCGCCTGGAGCGGCGAGATGATGGAAGTGATGGCCCTCGCCGAACACACCAAAAACCAGACGAATGGTTTTTTTGACATCCGCCGCCCCGACGGTTCGCTGGACCCTTCCGGCATCGTCAAAGGCTGGGCCATCCGCAATGCTGCCGCGATCCCTCAACGGGCAGGTGTCGACGATTTCTTCATCGAGGCGGGCGGCGACATCCAGTCCTGCGGCACGAACGCTTCGGGCCTCGACTGGAGCGTCGGCATCCGCAACCCCTTCAATGCCGACGAGATCATCAAGATCGTCTATCCACGGGGACACGGGGTCGCCACCTCCGGCACCTATGTGCGCGGGCAGCACATCTACAATCCGCTTGGGTGCGGCGATCCGATTACCGAGATCGTCAGCTTGACCGTGATCGGGTCGGATGTGTTCGAGGCCGATCGCTTCGCCACCGCCGCCTTTGCCATGGGCCGGAATGGAATTTTGTTTCTCGAGCAGATGGCAGGCCTCGAGGGCTATGTCGTCGACAGCAACGGCCGTGCCACGCCGACAAGCGGCTTCGGAGCTTTTTGCAAATCATGATCAAGGCCATCGACCGGTTTCTCGACCATCAGACCATGTATCGGCTGGTCCTCTATTACCTGATCGCCTTGCTGGGCACGGCCCTCGTACTCGGCTTCTTCGGGCTTGTGCCGCATGATCCGCTTGCACTCGCTTTCACGACGGGCGTGATGCTGGCCACATGCTGGATCACCAACCGGGTTTTCGCCGCGGTGTTTCGGGTTCCCGCCAATAGCGAGTCCGTATACATCACCGCCCTCATCCTGGCGCTTATCGTGGATCCGGTGGCCGCTACGGACGCGACAGGGATCGGCGCGGTGGTCTTCGCCTGCGTCTGGGCGATTTCATCCAAGTTCATCCTCGCCATCGGCAGGAAGCACTTGTTCAACCCCGCGGCGCTGGGCGTGGCGTTGACCGCGCTATTGCTGGACCAGCCGGCCACTTGGTGGGTCGGAGGCAATCTGCCGTTGCTTCCAGTCGTAATTGGCGGTGGCCTGCTTATCGTGCGCAAGCTGCGCCGGCTCGATGTCGTCGTGACCTTCATGACAGTTGCACTGGCGGTAACCCTCTCGACGACCGACCCGTCGCAATATGCGACCGCACTGACCGAGACACTAGGCTCGTCGCCGCTGCTGTTCTTCGCCTTCGTGATGCTGACCGAGCCGCTGACGGCGCCGACGACGCGCTGGCCGCGCATCGCCTTTGCCGCCATCGTCGGCTTCCTGTTCGCCCCCAACATCCACGTCGGCTCGCTCTATTTCACTCCGGAACTGGCGCTTCTGGCGGGCAATCTCTTCGCCTACGCGGTGAGCCCGAAAGGACGCTTCGTGCTGACGCTCGAACGCATCGAGCAATCCGCCATCGACAGCTACGACTTCATCTTCAGCTCACCCCGCAAGCTCGCCTTCCAGGCCGGCCAGTATCTGGAATGGACGCTTGGTCTCGACCGTTCGGACAATCGTGGCAACCGCCGCTATTTCACGGTCGCATCGGCGCCCACGGAGCAATCGCTGAGACTTGGCGTCAAGTTCTATCCGCGATCCAGCGCCTTCAAGCACGCCCTGGGCGCGATGAAGCCGGGCAGTACGATCCACGCCTCCCAACTCGCCGGCGACTTCACCCTGCCGGCCGATCCGGAAACCAAGATCGCCTTCCTGGCCGGCGGCATCGGCATCACGCCATTCCGCTCGATGCTGCAGTATCTCATCGACAGTCGTGAAAGGCGGCCGATCGTCGTCCTGTACGGAGCCGAGACCCAGCAGGACATCGCCTATCGCGATGTGCTCGGCGCGGCAAAAAGAGAGCTGGGCGTAAAGACGGTGCTCGCCATCGCCAAGGGAGCCGAGCGCGGGCAGTATCCTGGCTACATCGATGCGCGCCTTGTGCGCCTGGCCATCCCCGACTATCTCGAGCGAACTTTCTACATCTCCGGCCCGCAAGCCATGGTCAAGGTGCTCCGCCGCGAGCTGCTGGCGATGGGTGTTCGCCGCTCGAAGATAAAGGTGGACTATTTTCCAGGATTTGCCTGAGCGCCGGTCAGCTGTGGCGGGGCAAGGTTATGGTCACCACAAGGCCGGGATCGGCATTGGTCAGTGTCAGGCGTCCGCCATAGGCTTCGACGATGTCTGAAACGATGGCGAGGCCGAGCCCGTGACTGCCGCCCTTGCTGTCCAGCTGCACGCCGCGCGACAACGCAGCCTCCCTATCCACATCGGGGATGCCCGGCCCATCATCGGTGACCGCGATGGACAGATCGCCTTCGGTTGCCCATGCCTTGACCTGAACCGACGATCTTGCGAAGCGTGCCGCGTTCTCCACAAGATTGCCCAGTATCTCCGACAAGTCGCCTTCATCGACAGGTGCCAGAAGTTCCGCCGCAATGTCGATCTGGAACACGAGCTGCTTGCCGGTTGGGGTGCGCTTGACGACGGCGATGACGCCAGCGGCGACCTCCCTGGCCAGGCACGATGCCTTGCTGGATACGCCGGGAGCCAAACGAGCCCGGGCCAGCTCCCGCTCGACGTGGCGACGGATCGCCCCCGCACTCTTCTCGATATCGTCGGCGAGCTCGGTCTCGCCCTTCTTGCGCAAGGTCCGAATGTCCGCTGACAGCACCTGCAGCGGCGTCTTGAGTCCGTGTGCCAGGTCAGTGGCGCGGCCTCGCGCTCGTGCGAGAGCCTTCTCCTGCGCATCGAGAAGGCGGTTTATTTCGTCGGCAAGCGGCTGCACCTCGCTTGGGGCCGCCACGTCAAGCCGCGCCGTTCGCTGGGCGATCACGTGTCGGACGGCGACCCTCAGGTTTTCCAGAGGCGCGAGACCCACGGTGATCTGGATGAAGAAAGCCGCCATGAGGGCCGCGGCGAGCATGATAAGCGCCGGCGCGAGATCCCAGACGTATTCGTTCACCGACAGCTCCACGCTGCGATGGTCTTCCGCCACGATAGCGCGAAAGGACCGGCCATCGGCATCGGTGATGGTGCGCTCGACAGCAATGGTGAGTTCGCCGCCCGGACCTTTGAGCTCCTCAATCTTTTTCAATTCGCCGCTGTCGACCAGTTGCGGCAATGTCAGCGTTGCGTCCCACAACGAACGCGAACGGACCAGATTGTGGCTGGCCAGATCTTCCACCTGCCAATAGTGCCCGGACAGTGGATTGATGAAGCGCGGGTCGGTGAGGTTAGAAACGACCAAGAGCCGGCCATCGGCCGCGAAACTGACAGAGCCAATCAATTCGTTGAGATCGACGGTCAGCTCACTGACAACCCGCCGTTCTACATTCAGTTCGAACAGATAGCGCAGGCCAAACCCCGCAATGGCAAGGGCGACAAGGATCGAGATGGCTGCAGCCGACCAGAGCCTGAAGCGGATCGAATTGCCCATCATGAAGGCGCGTCGGGCATGAAGTATCCGAACCCGCGCCGTGTCTCGATGACATCGTTGCCGAGCTTGCGGCGCAGCCGCCCGACGATGACCTCGATTGCGTTGGGATCGCGATCATTGCCGGAATCGTACAGATGTTCCGCGAGTTCGGTCGGCGCTACCACACGCCCGGCATGGTGCATCAGGAAAGCCATCAGCCGATATTCAAGCGGCGACAAGGCGACGGGAACGCCACGCAACGAAATACGCATCTGGCGCGTGTCCAGCACCAACGGCCCGGATATCAGCACGGGCGCCGCCTGACCGGCTGAGCGGCGCAGAATCGCGCGCAGCCGCGCCAGCAGCTCTTCCATTTCGAAGGGCTTGGGCAAGTAATCGTCGGCGCCGGCATTGATGCCCTCGACGCGCTCGGTCCACAGACCTCGCGCGGTCAGGATCAGTACGGGAAAGCGTCGTCCGTTGGCCCGCCAACGTTTCAGCACGGTCAAGCCATCGAGTTTTGGCAATCCAAGATCCAGGATCGCCGCATCATAGTTCTCTACATCACCTGCGAACCAGGCGGCCTCCCCATCGCGTACAACATCGACAGCCATGCCGGCCGCCTTGAGGACGGCCGTGATGTCGCTGGCGATACGAGATTCATCCTCGGCGAGGAGAACCTTCATCAGTCGCCTCCCCCGCTGCGCATCAGCACCCCGGCGCCGGCATCCACATCGACGATCCTGCGATGTCCATCGGCGACAACGATCTGGAACCGATAGACCCACCTGTCGGCGATCCGGATGAAATCCACGGCCACAATGTCGCCGGGGGCGGCGGAATGGACCAGGTCCAGGATGGATGAAAGTCCCTTTATTTCGCCACGTTCGTAGAGGTCGCGCGCCCGATCATGATCGCCGTCATCGTCGACATCGGCGCGGGCGGTAAGCGGGCCGGCAAGGAAGAGCCCGTAGAAACCCAGTATCGCGAGGAACTTCAGAGCGGGCTTCATCCAGCAACCGCGTGCGCCAGTGTAGGCCGCAAGACGCCGCCTAAACCGCACCGGCGCCGCCCAAACGGCCATCACGAGCCACTTTTTCCCAGCAGCATTCGCCTCAGCACATCGTCCTTCCAGACATAATGATGCCAAAGCGCGGCAGCCGCATGCAATCCGGCAAGGATAAGGATCAGATCGGCACAAAGACTATGCAGTCTCCTTATGAAACCGGCGATCGCGCGGTCGGCGGAAACAGGAGCCGGGATGGTGAAGAGCCCGAAAAAACTCAGGGCATCGCCCCGATACCAGGTCAGAATGATACCGAGAACGGGAATTGCCACAAGCAGCGCGTAGAGCAGAAGATGCGCAATCTTGGCCGCCCATCGTTCAAGCTGTGACATTTCAGGCGGCAGGCCCGGCGTGCCCAGTACCAGCCGCAGGCCGACGCGAATGACAACCAGCGCGAAAAGCAGCAACCCGAATGAAATGTGAAGCCACCAGACGACGGCGCGGCCGGGATCACCACGCGGGAAGATATCGGCAACATAGGTAAGGCCGTAAAGCCCGATGACCAGCACAAACACAACCCAGTGAATGGCTTTCTGAGAGCTGGCATAGGCGGGATTCATTCGAGGATTCCAGTTTGGACTTTTCAGCAGCGGTCCGGTTGAAGCGTGATCTGGCTGATCAACATCGGTCGGAGCGTGCCTGCGAGAACGACGTCTTCGGCAGGGTGAACAATTTCCGTCACCCGGGCAAGACCAGGTTTCGGACGATGAAAAACATTGGATCATCGAACCTGTCAGGACGCTGACAATTCTGGCGCGCCGATGGCGTCCGGGCTGCGACAAGGGCGCCCACGTCATGTGATCTTCCGCGCCACCGGAAGACTTTGCGCTAGCGCAAGGCGCCAGCGATCTTTCGGCACTATTTACCGGGCCGACTTCTTTCGCGTGGGCGCGATCGAGGCAACCGGAGAACTGGCATGGCAGGCAACCCCGAAAATGAAGGCGCCGAAGCTTGGCGCTTTGCACTTTCCTTTCTGGTCGACCGCGAGCGCAGCAAGGCGGCGAGGAAGGAATTTTGGGAACAAGGCCAAGATGTATGCGGAAGGATTCTGGACGAGATCGGTCTGTCGCGACGTGAGTTCGATGACGCCATGCGGCTGCCTTACGCGTCGGAAGACCTGCTTGTGTCCGCGATGCGTTCAGCAGGCATTGATCCTGACAGCTTTCAGTCGCTACAGGCGGCGCGCGCTGGCATGTCGCGCATCTGCATCACCTGCCCGCATCGTCGGGAATGCCACGACCACCTGTCCGCCTTCGATTTCGAAAGCCACTATCGGGATTTCTGCCCCAACAGCCTGACTTTTACAAAGCTTCTAGAGGACTGACGTTCCTATCCTGCCCCGGACGACATGCACTCGAGACAGCGGGGATCAAGGATCTACCTGTGATTTCGCCCTTGCCCGCTCCAGTCCGTGGCTGGGCTTGCGCCCACCGTTGCTTGCTCTTTGTGCCAGCGCAACGAAACGCAGGCATGACGGGCGCAGGGTGTGCGCATTCTGGCCCGGACGAGAAGCCATGGAACCTAAATTCAGCGACGATGCCACAATGGACGAAATCATGAGGATGTCGCCTGCGGCGATCCGGATCGTGCTCCGGCACGGCATGCTTTGCGTCGGCTGTCCGATAGCTTCGTTCCATACGATTTCGGACGCGGCACGGGAGCACGATCTCAACGAGCAGCAACTGAACCAGGATTTGCAGGCCGCCCTGGTCAGCAAGGACTAGCTCTTGCGCGCCCTGCCTTCCGCGATCAAAAGGAGCTGGTGCGGCGCGACCACGGTCACTTTCTGGCGGCCCCCCTTGACCAGGTTGAGATCCTCCCAGGCCGACAATAACCGGCTTACCGTGAACAGGGTCGTTCCTGTCATCTCGGCTATGTTCTGACGCGTAATTGGGAAGTCGATCAGAATGCCTTCTTCTGTCTTCCTGCCTGCCTGATTGACCAGTTTAAGCAGTGCATGGGCGACACGCTGTTCGACCTGTTCGGTGGCCAATTCGATAACGCGCGAGTGCGCCTCCTGGAGCCTGCTGCCTACAACCTTGTAGGTGTTGGCGCCAAAACTGGGATAATCGGCGGCGAAATGCGGCCACAAGCGGCTTGGCCAGGCAAGAGCCACGCAATCGACGGCAGCCATGGCATTCGCCGGATAGGTGGCTCTGCCCAGCGCGTGGGCAATTCCCATCAATTCGCCGGGACTGATGTACCGCACCGTCACCTCCTGACCGTCCGGGGTCGATTTCACGACCCGTACATGACCGTCGAGCAACAGGAAGAACGAATGCGCTTCCTGCTCCTGTTCGAACACCGGCTGGTCCCTGGCGATCCGAAGCGATCTCGCCTGGCCAACGATGCGGTCGAGGTCCGTGGCGGCCAGTCCCTCAAAGACGGGGAGCCCCGAAATCAGCGAGGGATCAAGGCTACCCAAGGTCATGTCCTTCTGAATTTGTCCGCGGGCAAGGCAGCCTTTGCCACCTGGCTGCCGACTGTCTCATGGCTGACTGGCAAACAGCAAGATGGCAATAGGTGTTCAAAATATCGAAATTCTTTGCGCAGGGGCAAATTCGCCATGTCCGGCCTGGCCTAAAAGGCCTTTCGTGGCAGTTGCGGAAAGGTCCTATCCCTGTTGCCCGAAATTCTTGCTTCAGGGGATGTCATGGCAATTCCGCGCACGCGTCCGGGCGCCTATCCGGCTGTTCTCTCCAACGGGTTCCGGCCGTTCTTCCTGCTGGGCGCGCTGTTTGGCGGGGCCGCGATTCTTTTCTGGCTGCCTTTGTACTATGGCAAACTCGAAACCTTCAGCGTCTTCTTGCCAGTGGACTGGCATGTCCACGAATTGCTGTTCGGCTATCTGGCTGCCGTCATCACGGGCTTTCTGCTGACTGCAATACCAAACTGGACGGGCAGGCTGCCTTTGCAGGGGCTGCCTTTGCTGGCGCTGGTGTTGCTGTGGTGCGCGGGGCGGGTCGTCGTCTTCTGTTCTTCGCAGACTGGCTGGCTGCTTGCCGCCCTTGTCGATTGCGGCTTTCTTCTTGCAGTCGTCGTGGCCGCCGCGACGGAAATCGTCGCCGGCAGAAACTGGCGCAATCTCAAGGTGCTGCTGCCTGTGACAGCACTGCTGGCGGCAAACATCATGTTTCATATCGAGGCACATTCTCAAGGGGTGACGAATATCAGCCGCCGCCTCGGCCTTGCCGCCACGGTTGTCCTGGTCATGGTCATCGGTGGCCGGATCATTCCGTCCTTCACCCGCAACTGGCTGGCGCGAGAGAGACCTGGGCGCTTGCCGGTTCCGTTCAGCAGGTTCGACGGTATCACGATCCTGTCCTCTGCGTTCGGATTGGTTGCCTGGACGTTCTTTCCAACCAACCCCGGCACTGGGACAATTCTGATTGCAGCGGCACTTCTCAATGCCATCAGGCTTGGCCGCTGGGCCGGAGACCGTTCGTTGCGCGATCCTCTGGTCCTGATCCTTCACCTGTCCTTTGCTTTCGTTCCTATCGGCCTGTTCGTGAGCGGCCTCGCCGTTCTTCTTCCAGGACAGGTTCCTGCTGCCGCCGGCATCCATGCGTTCGGCGTTGGGGCGTTGGCCTGCATGACGCTTGCTGTCATGTCGCGCGCCACGTTAGGCCACACCGGCCGCGAATTGCGGGCGGATACAGGCACATGTTTGATGTTCGCAGCAGTCCTGTTCGCGGCGATACTGCGAATAGCCGCGGCTTTTGAACCGGCGGCCGTATCGCTTCTGCATATGGCGGCGGCGCTCTGGGTTATTGCCTGTTTCGGCTATGTGGTTCTGTTCGGGCGAATGCTCGTTCGGCCGCGTTTGCAGGCGCGTCGCCCAGCGAATTCCGTCTGATGAAAGGCGGCCGGCATCCGCCACCGTTCATTACTGCCGGTGTCCAAGATTATTCGCTGGCCAATTTGCGCCAGCGCAAATCGCAATATCAGGACACGGACTAGAAGGGGGCAACGGTAAGTGCCGTGAACAACCCTAGAAAGGATACCCCAAATGAAACTGCCCCTGATCGCCGCGGCCGTTGCGCTGCTTTCCCTCGCTGGTGCGGCAAATGCCGAAGAACACGTCGTGCAGATGCTGAACAAGGGCGAGAAGGGTTCAATGGTCTTTCAGCCTGCCTTTGTTCGCGCAGCACCCGGCGACACGATCAAATTCGTACCGACCGACAAGACCCATAACGCCGAGTCCATCAAGGACATGATCCCCGATGGCGCCGAACCCTTCAAGGGAAAGCCGAGCGAAGAAATCACCGTCACCCTCACCAAGGAGGGTTTCTATGGCGTCAAGTGTGCTCCCCACTACGGCATGGGCATGGTCGCGCTCATCCTGGTCGGCAAGCCCGTCAACCTGGACGCAGCGCAAGCGGTCAAGCAGATCGGCAAGGCCAAGCCAGTGTTCGCCGAACTGTTCGCCGAAGCAAGCAAGGCAGTGTCCAACTGAAGATGTCTGCGGCAAAGACACCCCTCCGTCCCGGCGATGTCTGGAGGGGAAGGCCGGGCGGACCTGGGGAGAGGTCCAGCCCGGCCTCTTTCGTTCCAATGCCCCGACAATGACCGGCAGCCTCCGTGCGAAGGCAGTATTCAAGGAAGAAAAGAACACCTGTCACGTCCGGTTTGCGTTAGCGCAAAGAACATCTTGATCCATGCGTCTACACAGTAAGCATCAACGGCCCGAAACGAAGGAGATTAAGATGCTTACCAGACGTGAAGCTTTGTTGGGATCTGTTCTTACGGCTGCTGCCGTTGCCACCATAAGTGCAATGCCGGCAGTAGCGAGTGCGAAAGACGTCGCCGGCCTGCCACGCGAAAAGGTCACGCTGGTGGCGCCGCCTTTCGTCCATGCTCATGACCAGGTCGCCAAGGGCGGGCCGAAAGTCGTCGAATTCACGATGACCATCGAAGAAAAGCCGATCGTCATCGACGCCGACGGCACGCAGTTGAACGCGATGACCTACAACGGGTCAATTCCAGGCCCGCTGATGGTCGTGCATGAAGGCGACTACATCGAGCTCACCCTCATCAACCCCGATACGAACACGCTTGCTCATAATATCGATTTCCACGCGGCGACCGGCGCGCTCGGCGGCGGCGGCCTGACGCTGATCAATCCTGGCGAGCAGGTCACGCTGCGCTTCAAGGCCACCCGACCGGGGACGTTCGTCTATCATTGCGCGCCCGGCGGCGCGATGATCCCGTGGCATGTCGTGTCGGGCATGAGTGGAGCAGTCATGGTGCTGCCGCGCGACGGGCTGAAAGACGATAAAGGCAAGTCGATCCACTATGACCGCATCTACTATGTCGGCGAAAACGACTTCTACATCCCGCGCGACGAACAGGGGAAATTCAAGAAGTATGACTCGGCCGGCGACAACTATGACGACACCGTGAAAGTGATGCGCGGGTTGATCCCCACCCATGTCGTGTTCAACGGCAAGGCGGGATCGCTAACCGGCGAGCATGCAATGAAGGCCAAGGTTGGGGAAACGATCCTCATCGTGCATTCCCAGGCCAACCGCGACACTCGTCCCCACCTGATTGGTGGTCATGGTGACTTCGTCTGGGAACAGGGCAAATTTGCCAATCCGCCAGCCAAGGATCTCGAAACATGGTTCATCCGTGGTGGGTCGGCGGGCGCGGCGCTCTACACGTTCCTGCAGCCCGGCGTGTACGCCTATGTCAACCACAATCTGATCGAGGCGGTTGAACTGGGCGCTACAGCCCACTTCACGGTCGACGGCGGCACCTGGAACGACGACTTGATGACCCAGGTTGCGGCACCGAAAGCGATCGCTTCCTGAAATAGGACAGAAGAGGATGCAGCCCCACGGGGTTGCATCCATCACCGGATTCTACCCTCATGTCCTTTGATCCTGTCTTCACATTCGGCGTCATCGGAGCCGCCGCGCTGATAGGCGTGGGCATAGCCAACGAGGTCGGCAGCCCGGCGTCGCCATTACCTTCTCCGGTATCCGCAGTGCTGCAGCCTGGCGCATTCGACCACCCCATGCCCGGCGAATTCCTGCGGGACAATCATCCTGTCGCGGCGCCGGTCACCCGAGAGGCTATCGATACGCCGTTGGAAATCATGAAGTATCAGGTGAGCGTGGCGGACTATGCACGCTGCGTTGGCGAAGGCGCCTGCAAACCGGCCGATGTGCGCAAGGTTGGCGACGTCCCGGTGACTGGCGTTAGTCACATTGACGCCGATGCCTATGCAAAGTGGCTGTCAGAACGCACCGGTGAAACCTGGCGACTGCCGACGGACCTCGAATGGGCCTATGCGGCCGGTGAACGTTTCCGGGGCGACATAGAGGGAAATGCAAGCGACCCGAACAACCCGGCACAGCGTTGGCTTGACCAGTATCGCAAGGAAACTTCGCTTGGGCGCGTGCCCGATCCGGAGCCCAGGGCACAAGGGGCGTTCGGGATCAACTCAAAGGGATTGGCAGACATTGCGGGTAATGTATGGGAATGGACATCCACCTGCTACGTCCACACGACAATCGCCAGCGACGGCACACAGGCGGCGGATTCCATTGAAAATTGCGGCGTCCACGCCGTGGAAGGCTTCCATCGCACCTACATGTCGAACTTCATCCGGGACGGCAAAAGCGGTGGTTGCGCGGTCGGGACCCCACCTGACAATCTGGGTTTCCGGCTCGTCCACGAACGATCGGGGATGTTACGGTCCGCTCTTCGCGAGTTGGGCATCTCGTAACCGCGGAGAGCATGGATGACTTTCAATTCCGCACCAATCGAGCGGGTGGTTCCTGTCGCGGAAGAGCCTTTGGACAAGGCCGGCGTCGATCGGCAATCGATAGACAAACTGGTTCGAGAATTCTATGCCAGGGTCAGGAACGACGAGCGCCTCGGGCCGATATTCGACCGTGAGATAAGCAGCGACTGGAAGCCCCACCTGGAAAAGATGACGGACTTCTGGTGTTCCGTCATCCTCAAGAGTGGTGACTACCACGGACGGCCGGTGCCGGCACACACCAGGCTGCGGGGCGTCACCGAAGCGGATTTCGAAATCTGGCAAGCCCTGTTTGCCACGACGGCTGCGGAGTTGTTCGCTCCCGACACGGCAGCTGTGTTTGTCGCGAGAGCCGAGCGCATCGCCAAAAGCTTGAGGTTGGCGATGTTCTTTCGCCTCGGGCCTCCTGATGTCGGACAATGCCACCCAGGCGACGGTGCCCTGTGAGGATCGACAACTCCAGCGATCGCCATCTGCGAGCCTCAAAGGCTGTGGATCGCCCTCGACAGGGCCATGCGGACATCCATTGCGGAGCGATCTGAAGCGGCCACCGAGGGCAACGGATCTACAGCGAGGACCTTGACCGCGCTGTCACCGCTCTAGCTGCCGGCTGGTGACCTGAACGATCCGCAGTTGTCGCATCAGGTTCAGAATCAGGAGCCCGATCGAGCAGCCGAGCGCCAGAACGACGATGGCGGATAGTTGCTGCAGACGCATGACCTCGTCGCGTGCATCGGCGCGGGCGGCAGAAACAGAGGCGTTGGTGAAACTGAGCAGGGACTCGGTGATGCTCAGCAGGCCGCCAAGCGTTTCCGAGGCCGCGACCAGGGTGGCATGATCGACCGACTGGCCGTCGGCAATCCGGTTGAAAGCGGGTTCAAGACCGACGACGGCAGCTCGCACCTGTACACGCGCGCCGCGGAAGGTGTCACTGGTTTCGAAGAAAGACGCATATTTGGAATTGTCGAGGATCGAGAGGCGCGAATAAAGGATATCATAACGCAGACTGAGCGCCTTGAGTTCATCGGGGTCGACGGTGCTCTTGCCGGCCAGCCTGTCGGTCGCATACGCAAGGGTTCGGCTTTCTCGGTCGAGTTGATAGACCGCCCACAATGCATCTTCGCGAATGCCATCCTGAAGGGTGTTCTGCCGGGTCGCCAAATGCGCGAATGCCGCCCCCAGTGCAACCATCAAGCCGATGGAGACCGCGATCAGATAGCGGGTTGCCTTGCCGGCGTTGTGTACCGCCTCACGGCTCTCGATCAGTTCGGGCTTCAATCGACGACCTCGATTTCCTTGATCTGCCAAACCGAGCGCGAGAAGTATTTTTCATTGTAGAGTTCGTGATTCTTGTCGAAGGGGTAGATCATGAAGAGCGGCCCCTTGTCGCGAACCGACATCGGCTTCCCATTCATCTTCACGGCAAGGATCGTCTCGTAATCTGTCGCGTCACCGATCGGCACATCAGCCGAATAGTCGTTGAGGGCCTTGATCCTCAATGTCTTGCCATGGGCGCCAGCGGCCTCCAGGATGGCTTTCAGATAAGGTCCGTCGAACTCCGTGGCGCCGTTCGTCCACGGCGTTTCCATGATAGCCTGTCGACCAGCGAGCGCCTGCAGCATCGCCAGGTCGAACGTCGCCGTATGCGCTTTGTTGGTGTTCTGGATATCGCCGGTAATCGTAAGAACAACGTCGCCCTCTGGCGCTGGGAGGGATGCGCTCATGGCATGGGAAACCGGAAGCGCGCATAGCAGCGCTGCCGCAATCAGGAATTTCATGGAATTGCCTTTCGGAAGCCGGCGCGATTGGCGTCAGCGGCACGGGACGCAACGATGGCGTCGCAATTGTGCAAAAGTCATCGCAACCGCCGGCCTGATACCGGCGCGGAAGAATGGCATCATGCCTTCGCCTGGAGGCGATCGTCCGAGTTAAGCACCGTTCTAGAGGTGATAGATTGCAATTCCGTAAAGTCCGGTCGAAGTATTTCCAGTCTGGTCAGCGTGGCCGCAACACGTTTTCGCCACCGGATCCCATGGGCGCGAGCAGCTTTCTGCCGCTGGGCTGGTCCACGGACTGTCTGATTGCTGTCTTAACGCGCATAAACCCTTTGGAAATGGCGAGCTCTTCGAGCCTTCTCGGCAGAACGTCACAACTCAAACAGCCAGCGAATGCTTGCCCGCGCCATTCTCGAGATACTTGTCGAATTTCGATGCCACCACCCTGACAAGCGGGCGGCCATCAACCGGAACGATGAAATGATCGCCTTCGAGCACAAGCAGCGCGTCAGAGCCATTCGCCATGCGGCTTGCCGTGAGCAGCAGTTTCTGCCCGGCGTCGCCAAAGCGTTCGACGAGGTCGAGGGCCGAGAATGCAAAATCGCACATCAGTCGCTCGATGATCCAGCTTCTGGCAAGGTCATCGAGACTGAACGCGATGCCGCGCGCTGTCGCCAACTGACCCGAACTCACGACTTTTTCGTATTCGCCCGTGGCAACGATATTCTGCGCATAGCCTTGACGGAACTTGCTGATCGCCGAGGGACCAAGGCCGATCAGGGTGTCGCAAGCGTCTTCGGTATAACCTTGAAAGTTGCGCCGGATCTTGCCCGCGCGGGCCGAGATGGCAAGCGTATCGTCGGGCCTGGCGAAATGATCGAGGCCGACTGCTTGATAGCCGCAATCCAGGATCATCCCTGCAGCGCGTTGCGATTGCGCCAGGCGCTCGTCTGAATTGGGCAACCATGCCTCATCGATCATCGTCTGGTGTTTCTTGAACCAAGGGACATGTGCATAGCCAAACAGCGCAATCCTGTCCGGTCGCAGACTAAGCGCCTGGTTGACGGTCGCGGCGACACTATCCAGCGTCTGGTGCGGCAGACCATAGAGCAGATCGAGGTTGACGGACTTGACGCCGCGCGCGCGCACTGCGTCGACTACACCCTTTGTCGCCTCGAAGCTCTGTTCGCGGTTGATGGCTTTCTGCACTTTGGGATCGAAATCCTGCACCCCGAGGCTCGCCCTTGTCATGCCCATCCTGGCGAAAGCGTCAAGGCGGCCCTCGTCCATGTCGTTCGGATCGATTTCGACACTAAGACTGGCATCCTCAAGAAAGTCGAACCGATCTCGCAGGGCTCTTCCCAAGGCCACGATGTCGTCGGGTTTCAACATGGTCGGCGAGCCACCGCCCAGATGAACGGCGCGCACTCGACATCGACCGCGCACAATAGCGCCTACGGTGTGAATCTCCTGGTGAAGAGCCCGCAGGAAGGTCGCAACCGGGGCATAATGCCGTGTCTGTTTGGTGTGGCAGGCGCAGAACCAGCATAGCCTGTCGCAAAAAGGTATATGCAGATAGAGTGAGATCTCTTCATTGCTTTCAAGCGCTTCCATCCAGCCGCGGACTGAAATGGCGTCAATGCCGGAGTGAAAGTGCGGAGCGGTTGGATAACTGGTGTATCGGGGCACGGTCTCGGCGATGTTCGCAAGAGGCGTCGAGCGTGCTTGAATGGTGGCGGCTGTAGCTTGCATGGGCGGCAATCTGCCCGGCTCTCAGGGGCGAAGCCTTGATTTCAATCAAGCGAAGCACGGACAAACTGCCGCAACCGCATCACGCGCCAGTGATGATATCTTGACCCATTATAAACCCAGGCGACATCAGGCGACATCATGTCCATCCGACAGGACGTTCACAGTTCTGGCATCCCCGTGCTTTGCCAGTCCTGCGAAGCCCGGCACCGCGGCGTCTGCGGCGCCCTTGACGCAGACCAGCTTGTCGGACTCGCCAAGACCTCGTCGAAACACCAGGTCGAGGCGGGTGTCGAACTGGTCGGTGATGCAGAGACCGTCGGCAGCTATTCTAACGTGCTCTCCGGCGTGGTGAAACTGACCAAAAGCCTTTCCGATGGACGCCAGCAGGTTGTCGGCCTGCAATTTGCGCCGGACTTCCTTGGGCGGCCGTTCAAGGCCGAGAGCGAGATCAATGCGGAGGCGGCAACACCCGTTGCACTTTGTTCATTCCCCAAGACCGTCATTGAACGGATGATGAAGGAGTCGCCCGGGCTCGAGCATCGGCTGCTCAAGCAGGCGCTGAATGAACTCGACGAAGCACGCGACTGGATTGTGATGCTGGGCCGCAAGAGCGCCTCGGAGAAAGTTGCAAGCTTCCTTGTATTGATTGCCAGGAACATCGATCCCGCGGCGAATGCCTCTGCTCCGTCAGCAAGCTTCGACTTGCCGCTGACGCGTTCCGACATCGGCGATTTCCTCGGCCTCACGACCGAGACCGTGAGCCGTCAGCTGACCCGATTGCGCGCCGAGGGCGTGATCAGGATCGAGAACAACCGGCATGTGATTATCGATGACATGAAGCGCCTGGAGCAGCGCTGCGGCGACTGAGATTCACCGACTGGTCGGTTTGCCCGTGTCAAAAGCCCGCGTTTGAGGATCAGCGAAAATGACGCGCGGCATGACATGCTCGTGCTCGAACGCGACGTGCCGCCGCAAGCTCTCAAAAAAACCGCGAAGCATAAATCCCAGGGCTTCGGCATTCTCGACCGGACGACCGTGCCCGATTCCTAAAAGCTGTTCTGTCACTTCGTCCGCGAAGCATTCATCCTCTATGTGTTCGGTACGGAGACGTCTTATGGAAGCGAAATCGGCTTCCTGCAAAGTCAAGGCGTCTTCATATACAGGAAAAATGACCGTTTCCTCAAACAAGTGGGTGTCGCGAAGCAGAGGAACGATGCTGTTTGCCGTGACAAGGCAATTGAAGCGATCGACGTTGGGCAATGCATCGGCGATGCTCTCCAGTGCTTTGCACAGGCGCAGCTTTTCCCCATGCAAGCGCTGCATCGTCGCAACCGACGCACCCTGAACGCCCTTCCCTTTAGCCTTGGTGGGTTCTCCGCGGCGGACGCGGAGCGACGACACGTGCGGCGGTTTCCTCTTCAAACGCAGCCTCCCGATTTCACGAAGCTTCACGCTGAGCGAAGCAAAACCATCCGGCTTTGATTTGGATCAAGGCGAGCCGAGAGCGGCTGCGGAATTCATGCCCCGCGGCTTTGGCGTCCGTCAGGATTCGAAATCGGGGACTTGCGATGAAGTTTGGCACAGAGATCGTCTTACTAGGCCTATTTGCGTTTGCCGCCTTTGTGGCCGCGGGCTTCGGGGTCGATGAACCTTTCCGCCAGCACATGTGGGTGCTGTTCCTGGTGCTGCTCGGCTTCACGGCCATCTTGTTGCGCAATTCGAATTTCAAGCCGGCCGCGCCGATCGACCCTTCCGCTTACATGGATGGACCAATCCGGTACGGAACGATAGCAACGGTTTTCTGGGGCGTCGTCGGCATGTCGGTTGGCGTTGTCATCGCGTTACAGCTTGCCTATCCGCAGCTCAACATCCAGCCTTGGTTCAATTTCGGCCGCCTGCGGCCGGTTCACACCTCCGGTGTCGTGTTCGCCTTTGGCGGCAACGCCCTGCTTTGCACATCCCTCTATGTCGTGCAGCGGACCTGTCGCGCGCGTTTGTTCGGCGGCAATCTGGCCTGGTTCGTTTTCTGGGGCTACCAGCTATTCATCGTGATGGCGGCGACCGGCTATCTGCTGGGCATTACCGAAAGCCGGGAATACGCGGAGCCCGAATGGTATGTCGACATCTGGCTGACCATCGTCTGGGTCGCTTACCTGATCCTTTTCCTTGGCACCATCCTGAAGCGCAAGGAACCACACATCTACGTCGCCAACTGGTTCTACCTGTCCTTCATCATCACAGTGGCGATGCTGCATGTCGTCAACAACCTGTCGATGCCGGCCTCGTTCCTCGGCTCCAAGAGCTACTCGGCCTTCTCGGGCGTTCAGGACGCGTTGATCCAGTGGTGGTACGGCCACAACGCGGTCGGCTTCTTCCTCACCGCCGGCTTCCTCGGCATGATGTACTACTTCGTTCCCAAGCAGGCGAACCGGCCGGTCTATTCGTACCGCCTGTCTATCATCCATTTCTGGGCGCTGATCTTCCTCTATATCTGGGCTGGGCCGCATCATCTTCACTACACCGCCCTGCCCGACTGGGCACAGACGCTGGGCATGGTGTTTTCGATCATGCTCTGGATGCCTTCGTGGGGCGGCATGATCAACGGCCTGATGACGCTGTCGGGCGCCTGGGACAAGATCCGCACCGATCCGATCATCCGCATGATGGTCGCCGCCATCGCCTTCTACGGCATGTCGACCTTCGAAGGCCCGATGATGTCGATCAAGACCGTCAACTCGCTGTCGCACTACACCGACTGGACGATCGGCCATGTCCATTCCGGCGCCCTCGGCTGGGTTGGCATGATCACGTTCGGCGCGATCTACTACATGGTCCCCAAGCTCTGGAACCGCGAGCGGCTCTACTCCCTGCGACTTGTGACCTGGCACTTCTGGCTGGCGACACTTGGGATCGTCGTCTACGCCGCCGTCATGTGGGTATCCGGCATCATGCAGGGCCTGATGTGGCGCGAGTACGACGAGCAGGGTTTCCTTGTCTATTCCTTCGCCGAGAGCGTCGCGGCCATGCACCCCTATTATGTCATGCGCGCCGCGGGAGGCGCGATGTATCTCGCCGGCACCCTGATCATGGCATGGAACGTCACCATGACAATCCGCGGCCATCAGCGCCAAGAACAGCCGATGTCGGGCGCCGCGCCCGCCCTCCAGCCTGCCGAATAAGGAGCCAGACATGGGCTTGATGGACAAACACGCGATTATCGAGAAAAACGCCACGCTGCTTCTGGTCGGATCGCTGCTGGTCGTGACGATCGGCGGGATCGTCGAAATCGCGCCGCTCTTCTACCTCGACAACACGATCGAGAAGGTCGACGGGATGCGGCCGTACTCGCCGCTCGAACTCGCCGGCCGTAACATCTATGTGCGCGAAGGCTGCTATCTCTGCCACAGCCAGATGATCAGGCCGTTCCGCGATGAGGTCGAGCGCTACGGCCACTACAGCCTGGCGGCCGAGTCGATGTATGATCATCCTTTCCAGTGGGGGTCCAAGCGCACCGGCCCCGACCTGGCCCGCGTCGGCGACCGGTACTCCAATACGTGGCACGTCCAGCATCTGACCGACCCGCGCTCGGTCGTGCCGGAGTCGATCATGCCGAGTTATGCGTTCCTGAAAGACAATCCGATCGAGGTGAAGGATTTTTCGACCCACCTGGTCGCCAACAGGCGTGTCGGCGTGCCCTACTCGGACGAGATGATCGCTCACGCCAACGCCGATCTGATGGCGCAGGCGGATCCCAATGCCGACACCACCGCGTTGCTGGCGCGATATCCGAAAGCCAAGGTCGGCGATCTGGACGGAAATCCGCAACAGGTCACCGAGATGGACGCTCTTGTCGCTTACCTGCAGATGCTCGGCACACTCGTCGACTTCAAGAACTACGACGAAGCCGCCGGTTACCGTTGAGGAACAGATGATGACTTACAATTTGATGCGGGAATTTGCCGACAGCTGGGGCTTGCTTGCCATGGCGCTGTTCTTCGTCGGCTGTATAGCCTTCGCACTCCGTCCAGGCGGCAAGACGCAGGCCAACGAGGCCGCCCAGATACCGCTCAAGGACGACTGATCATGAGCAACGAGCATATCGACGAAGTGTCGGGCGTCACGACGACCGGTCATGAATGGGACGGGATCAGGGAGCTCAACAACCCGCTGCCGCGATGGTGGGTGATCACTTTCTACGTCACCATCGCCTGGGCGGCAGCCTACACGATCGCCTATCCGGCCTGGCCCATGCTGAGCTCGGCCACGAAAGGTGTGCTCGGTTATTCCTCACGCAATGAGGTGAAGTCCGAGCTGGCCGCGGCGGAAACCGCCAAGGTCAGATTCGTGACGGCCATCCAGGAAAAGTCCGTATCTGAAATAGCAGCGGATGATGCGCTGCGTGAATTCGCCGTCGCGGCAGGCGCAGCGACATTCAAGGTCAATTGCGTGCAGTGTCATGGTTCGGGGGCGCAAGGATCGAAAGGCTTTCCCAACCTGAATGACGACGACTGGCTGTGGGGCGGCAAGGCCGACCAGATTCAGCAGACGATCATGCACGGCATCCGTTTCAGCGCTGATCCAGATACAAGGATGTCGCAGATGCCTGCGTTCGCCGACATCATCACTCCCGAACAGATCACACAGGTCAGCGCCTATGTCGCCAGCCTTTCCGGTAAAGTCAAAGATTCGAGCCTTGTAGGACCCGGGGCCAAGGTCTTCGAGGAAAATTGCGTGGCCTGCCATGGCGACAATGCCAAGGGAAACAGGGAATTCGGCGCACCAGACCTGACCGATGCAATCTGGCTCTACAGGTCCGGCGAGACGGCTATCGCCGAGCAGGTCCGCTCACCCAAGCATGGCGTCATGCCGGCCTGGCTCGGACGCCTGGGCGATACCAAGGTCAAGGAACTTGCCGTCTACGTCCATTCGCTTGGCGGTGGAGAATAGGAAGCGGGGCCTCTTCTCAAAGCCCTCAACCGCCCAAGCGACGAGGCCCGGCCATGCCGGGCCTCGATTTGGTTTCGGCTCCCCGCCTTTGACCTGCATCAACGCGCCGTGGCGTCCCCTTCGGCAAGACTGATGGCAAGGTGTTGTCATTGCCGGCATTGGAGAGGCACGTGTTGGATCAGACGCAGGTGGAAAGGCTCGAGGCCGAGGCGGTGAATTCCGCCAAGACGCGACAGCCGCTCTATGCCGCGCGCAAGAAGATCTTCCCGAAGAGAGCTTCCGGCCGATTCCGCCAGTTCAAATGGCTGGTGATGGCGGTCACGCTCGGCATCTATTATCTGACGCCTTGGCTGCGATGGGATCGCGGGCCGTTCGCTCCCGACCAGGCTGTCCTGCTCGATCTGGCGAACCGCCGCTTTTACTTCTTCTTCGTCGAAATCTGGCCGCAGGAATTCTACTACGTCGCCGGCCTCCTGATGATGGCAGGCGTCGGGCTTTTCCTTGTGACATCCACTGTCGGACGCGCCTGGTGCGGCTATGCCTGCCCGCAGACAGTCTGGGTTGACCTGTTCCTGGTCGTCGAACGCGCCATCGAAGGCGATCGCAATGCCCGCATCAAGCTTGAGGCCGCGCCGTGGACCGCCCGCAAGCTCGTTCTGCGCATATCGAAGCACGCCATCTGGCTGCTGATAGCGGTGGCCACCGGTGGCGCCTGGATTTTCTATTTCGCCGATGCGCCAACACTGGCGCTGAACGTCGCAGCCGGCACCGCCGCGCCAGTTGCCTATGTGACCATCCTGGTGCTGACGGCGACGACATATACGTTCGGCGGTCTCATGCGCGAACAGGTATGCACCTATATGTGCCCATGGCCGCGCATACAGGCGGCCATGCTGGACGAGAGCTCGCTGACAGTCACGTACAATGACTGGCGTGGCGAACCCAGATCGCGGCATGCCAAGAAGGCCGTTGCCGCAGGCCAACCCACCGGTGACTGCGTCGATTGCAATGCCTGCGTTGCGGTTTGTCCGATGGGCATAGATATCCGCGACGGCCAGCAGCTTGAGTGCATTACCTGCGCGCTCTGCATCGACGCTTGCGATGGCGTCATGGACAAGCTCGGCCGAGAGCGCGGATTGATCGCCTACGCAACGCTGTCGGACTACAACGCCAACATGTCGCTGGCGACTGCCGGCGGCACCACAGCGGTCAACCCGACACTGGTCAGGACGACCGATGGGGCATTTGCCAGCAGCTTGGCGCACTTCCATTTGCGCAACATCTTCCGGCTTCGCACCTTCATCTATCTCGGCGCGTGGTCGGCGATCGGGCTGGTGCTGCTCTATTCGCTGCTGACGCGCGAACGGCTCGAGCTCAACGTTTTGCATGACCGCAATCCGCAATTCGTCACGCTCGCGGACGGCTCGATACGCAACGGCTACACCGTCAAGCTGCTCAACATGATCCCCGAGCCAAGAACGATCGAGGTCAGCCTGCAAGGCCTGCCTGGAGCCGAAATGAATGCCGTCGGCATCGATATCCCAGCGTCCCAGTCTTTCACCACGGTGGCAGAACCCGACCGCTTGAAGGTGCTCAGGGTTTTCGTGCGTCAGCCATCGGCCCAGATCACAGGCATCGCGCGGACCTTCACATTCCGGATCAGGGATCAGGCTGGCGTCGAGTCAGCCGAATATACGGCCACATTCAACGCACCGGAGACCGCCAAGTGAGCGCGCAACCACATAAAGCCCGCGAATTTACAGGCAAGCACATGCTCTTCACCATCGTCGGCTTCTTCGCGGTCGTCATCGGCGTCAACGTCACGATGGCGACGCTTGCAAACACAAGCTGGACCGGGCTGGTTGTCGAAAACAGCTATGTCGCCAGCCAGCAATTCAACCAGAAGGCCAGGGATGGGCGCGCGCAGGCGGCCCTCGGCTGGACGGGCAAATTGACCATAGCGTCCGGAAAGGTCGGCTACTCGTTGACCGACGCATCCGGCAAGCCGGTCTCGTTGCGCGCGGTAAAGATACTGTTTCGCCATCCCGCATACGAAGCCGAGGACAAGGTCGTGACCCTGGGCGCTGACACTGGGCAGGCGTTCAGTGCCCAGCACACGCCAAAGGACGGGGTCTGGATCGTCGAGATCGATGCCGATGCCGGCCTGGCTGAACCCTATCGCGATGTTCGCCGGATCATGATTGCCAAGGGAGCGATGCTTTGAGCTGCTGTGCGCCTGGCGCCGAAATGGCATTGGACTTGACTGTCGCCGCCACGCCGTCGAGCGACGAGATCAAGCTGGCGAGCCGTTCGCTTGGCGGCGATCTCCACCAGACCGACGTGTCGGTGCCGTCGGTTCATTGCGCTGCCTGCATCCACACCATCGAAACCGCGCTCGGCAAGCTTGAGCATGTCGAACGCGCGCGGGTGAACCTATCAACGAAGCGCGTATCGATCCGATGGCGTGGCGACGTGGTCCCGCCAATGTTCGCGGCGCTCGACCGCTCGGGGTATCAGGCGCACCTCTTCGATACCGAGGTGACCGGAAAGGACCGGACGCTTGCAGAGCTGATCCGCGCCGTGGCTGTTGCCGGTTTCGCTGCTGGAAACATCATGCTGTTGTCTGTCTCGGTCTGGTCCGGTGCCGAGGGCGCGACCAGGGACCTGTTTCACTGGGTTTCAGCGCTCATCGCTTTGCCTGCGCTCTTCTTTGCGGGCGGAATCTATTTTCGCTCGGCAGCGAATGCGCTGCGCCACGGGCGCATGAACATGGACGTGCCGATCGCGGTCGGTGTGTCACTGGCATACGCAATGAGCCTCTTCGAGACGATCAACCACGGCGAGCACGCGTATTTCGACGCGTCCGTGTCGCTGCTGTTCTTCCTGTTGATCGGTCGCACGCTGGACCATGTCATGCGCGAGCGTGCTCGGATGGCTGTCAACGGCCTTTCGCGGCTAGCGGCACGCGGCGCCGTGGTGTTGCGCGGTGAAGGCGGTCGCGACTACCTGCCGATCGGCGAGGTCGAACCAGGCATGCGGCTGCTGATCGCGGCCGGAGAACGGATCCCGGTCGACGGAACCATCCTCAGCGGCGCTTCGGATCTCGACTGCTCGCTCGTATCGGGCGAAAGCACGCCCAGAACAGTCGGTTCGGGATCGCATATCCAGGCCGGTATGCTCAATCTCACCGGCCCACTCACGATAACGGCGACAGCCGCGGCCAAGGATTCGTTCCTCGCCGAAATGGTCCGGTTGATGGAGGCCGCCGAAGGCGGTCGGTCGAAATATCGCAGGATCGCCGACCGCGTCTCCTCGCTCTATGCTCCGGTGGTGCACCTTGCCGCCTTGCTGACGTTTCTTGGCTGGATGGCAGCAAGCGGCGACTGGCACCAGGCGATCACGATCGCAATTGCAGTCCTCATCATCACCTGTCCGTGCGCGCTCGGCCTCGCCGTGCCGATCGTGCAGGTAGTCGCGGCGCGGCGACTGTTTGAAGCCGGCGTCATGGTGAAGGACGGTTCGGCCATGGAGCGGCTGGCCATGATTGACACGGCCGTGTTCGACAAGACGGGGACGCTGACGCTCGGGCAGCCCAGGCTGATCAATGCGTCATCGGTCGACCCGACCATGCTGGCGATCGCGGCCGATATGGCAGCGCATTCCCACCATCCCTTTTCGAAAGCAATAGCCCGTTTTGCCAGCGCGTCGGCGCAACCCAAACTCGAATCCGTCACCGAGCACCCGGGCTTGGGCATGGAAGCCTTCACTGAGGGCAACACCTGGCGTCTCGGCAGGCGCGGTTGGGCCGGCTGGAAAGCCAGAACCGGCGGCGAGGGTAAGCATGGCTATGGTGGAACGGTGCTGACGAAGAACGGGTTGATCGTCGCCACGTTCGCGTTCGAGGATGCCGTGCGCGCCGATGCCAGGCAGGCCCTGGGCATACTGAAGACAAACGGCGTGTCGATCAATATGCTGTCGGGCGACACTGCCAAGGCGTGCAGCGAAGTCGCCGGCTCTTTGGGCATCGAGCGCTATGTTCCGTCACTGCTCCCCTCCGGCAAGGTCGAATGGGTCGAGGCACTGGCGCGCGCCGGCCACAGGGTTCTGATGGTCGGCGACGGGCTGAATGACACGCCGGCACTGGCCGCCGCTCATGTCTCGATTGCGCCTGCAACGGCAGCCGATGTCGGCCGCAACATCGCCGACTTCGTTTTTCTGCGCGAGAGCCTGCTTGCCGTGCCGCTTGCGCTGGAGATCTCGCGCAAGGCCGGGCGGCTGATCCGTCAGAACCTCGCTATCGCCGTGGTCTACAACGCCATTGCCGTGCCGATTGCCATAACCGGGCATGTGACGCCGCTCATTGCGGCGATCGCAATGTCCGCCTCGTCGCTGCTGGTGATCGGAAACGCCATGCGGCTTCAGCGTTTCGCGCGGGCGGCGCCGCGTGAAAGCATGTCGCAAGGCAGACCGGCCGGCGCCAGCGTGCTGGCCCAATCTCGATGACGAGCCTCATTTACCTCATCCCGGCGGCTCTGCTTCTTGGGGCACTCGGCCTGTCGGGCTTTCTGTGGGCGTTGCGAAGCGGTCAATACGAGGACCTCGATGGCGCCGCGGAGCGCATTCTGATCGACAGCGACGACAGCGCTGGGGATACCCCCCGCTCCCAGAGTCGGATGATTTCAGATCAAGTCGACCTGAAATCTGAATCCGCTTCTAGATCAAACGGATAGAGCATGATGTCTTCCGAAAGCCGCTTCACACTTTTCGGCATCATGCTCTAGTGACTCAGATCAAAGCGATGCTGATCGGAATGCCCGAGTATCGCGCGAAGAAAGCAGGAGGTGGGCATGCAAGCCGAAGCCATAATGACAACGCCGGTGATCACGATTGACGCGACCGCCACGCTCGCCGAAGCAGTTGATCTTATGCTTTCAAGGAAGGTCAGCTGTCTGCCGGTCACGCACAGAGACGGAAGCCTCGCCGGGATTGTCAGCGAAGGCGATTTCTTGCGCCGGGAAGAACTTGGCACGCAGCGGGTTCGTCCTCGCTGGCTGCGGTTTCTCCATGGTCCCGGCAAGTTTGCCGATGACTATGTGCGCGCGAATGGACGGTTTATCCGCGAGGTGATGACCACGGAGGTCGTCTCGGCGCCTCCAGCCACATCGCTAGCGGAGATTGTCGACCTGATGATGCAGCACGACATCAAGAATGTGCCGATTGTCGATCAAGGCAAAATTGTCGGCATCATCACACGCACGGATCTGCTGCGCGCCCTGATCAACACCACGCCGAAGCCGGGCGCCACGGCGTCCGACGACGAGCAGATCCATAAGCAAATCGTCGCGGAGCTTCAGAGCCAATCATGGGGCGACGGCGACCTTATCGGGGTGAAAGTCGACAACGGCGTTGTCGAATTGACCGGAGCGATTGTCGACGAGCGTCAACGCAAGGCGGCGATCGTTGCGGCGGAGAATGTTGCCGGCGTCAGGCAAGTCAAGGACAGCCTGTTTTGTGCGGACCCCTTTTCCGTCATCCTGGTTTCATAACAGCGAAAGCCGCGCCGGAAACCCGAGCCTTATTGGGTCTTGCTTTCTTCCCACACGCCCTTGGCTTTCAGCCCCTCAGCGACTTCCTTCGGCATATAGCGCTCATCATGCTTGGCAAGCACGCTGTCGGCGACGAAGACGCCGCCCGTGCTGAACGTGCCCTCCGTGATAACGCCCTGCCCCTCTCGAAACAGATCGGGCAAGATGCCGGTATAAGTGACTTTGACGGATCTCTGCTCGTCAGTGACGGAGAAGGCGACCGTTGCCCCTTCGCCGCGCACCACGGTTCCTCGTTCGACGAGGCCACCGAGGCGAATGCGCTGGCCGGGCTGGACAGGAGCCGAGGCGAGATCCGCTGGCATATAGAAATAGGAAGCCTTCTGGCCGAGCGCATAGAAGGTGAGGCCCGTGGAGGCGCCAAGAAAGGCCAGCCCAGCCACGATCACGGACAATCGCTTCTGCTTGCGTGTCATCTCTTATTCCTTCGCCATTACGCCGAGCGAGGCGGCAAAGCCGGTGAATTTCTTGGCGTCCTCGCTGTCAGTGCCAAAGGCGGTGACGGCGCGGTGAAGCGCGTCGCGTGCCTGATCTCGCTTGCCGAGCACCGCAAAGGAACGGATAAGCCGCATCCATCCCTCCGCGTCGTGCGGGTTTTGCTTCAGCCGGTCATCAAGACCGGCGACCATGGTTCCAATCATTGCCCGTCGGTCCTGCGGCGGCATCGTTTGCGCCGCCTCGATCTGCTCAGGGCCAGGGCCACCGTCCGAGGTTCCGGCGGCGACCGCCGGTTCGGCTCCCTTCCCCAGCGCCTGCTGGACGGCGCCAAGCCAGGGAGAATCCGGCGGGAGTGTTTCCAGCATCCCTTGCCAGACGGCGTTGGCATCCGCTCTCTTGCCTTCCTGGGCTAGCCCCATGCCGAGATAGAAAGCTGCCTTGGCGTTCGCGGGATCGAGTTTAAGTCCTGTCCGAAACGCGGCTTGCGCGTCAGTTGAGACTATCCCGCCGGCGGCGTTGGCGATTGCTTCGCCGAGACCAGTCTGGCGAGCGGCGCTGTCGCCGTTAAGGCGGATGGCATTGCGATAGGCGGTCACAGCCGCGGGGAAGCGCTGCAGGCGCATATAGACCGGGGCCAGCACGTCCCAACCCTTGCCATCGGAAGGGTTTGCGGCAAGGTGGGCCTCGGCGCGGGCGATCAGCGCATCGACAGATGAACCGGTCCCTGCTCGCAAGCCGCGCTGCCAGCGGCTGCGACGGCAGATCCGGCGAGCCGAGCTTGCCGTAGAGTCCCCAGCTCACCAGAGGCACCGATAGTACGGCGACCGTGGCCACGATTTTGGCCGCGTGGGCGGGCCGTTTCGCCTCGATGCCGGTCCCCCCGGCCGCGAGGCGCAGGATTCGGCGGCCGACCTCGGCGCGCGCCTCCACGGCTTCTGCCGGCTGGATGAGGCCACGCGTCACCTCGAGGTCGAGTTCGGCAAGCTGATCGCGATAGACTTCGAGATCGTGGTCGCCTGCGGCGGGACCGCCCCTTACACCGCCAATCAGCGGCAAAAGCACCGCCAGGCAGACGCCAAGCGTGAGGGCTGCGGCTATGATCCAGAACAGCATGGTTTTTCCATTTGGGGCAGCCTTTCCGTAAAGCGCCTTTGTGGATCGGTCTCCACGGGTGCAGTTCTGCGGTGCACGGAGCTGGCGGCGTTCCGCAGATTCGACCGAATCTGCGTCAGCGATGTCGATTGCCATCCAACGTTGGCGCTAACGCTGCCCCGCAGCGAGCTGCAACCGCGCGATCAGGTCGCTGTTGCGGCAGTAGGCAGGGGGATGATTGGCATTCTGCTCATTGTCGAGCCAGGTCGAGCATTCCTCTTGATGGCCGCAAGACCGGCATCTGTCGACGGCACGATTGGTAACTTGGATCTGATCCGCAACGACCTTCAGCTGCCTGTCGACGCCGAGCTTCCGCATCATGCGGTCCATCAGAGCCGTCCGCACGTCAACTGCAATCAGGTAGTCGAGAAAACGCATGTCGCTCACTCCTTGGACCGCCATCTTAGCTGTCTTGCGCGGCGCGATAATTGATCTGGATCATTGGGATCCACGACGGCCAGATCGATTTTGCCGATCGACATGACAACCTCAGTACGACATCAGACGATTGATGCCGCTCTCCTGTACCAGCGTCCGGGTCATGCCGCCGAACGCCCACTCCCGCAATCGGCTGTGTCCATAGGCGCCGGAAACGATCAGGTCCGCGTGGATCGAGCGGGCGAACGCCGTCAGCCGTTCTCCTTCGGGCTCGCCTGAGAGAATTTCGGTTCTCGCCATGATGCCGTGATGCTCAAGATACACCGCCACATCCGCAAGGCTGTTGCGCACGTCGTCGTGTTCGCTGTCTATCGTGGCGACGATGACGTCCTTGGCCTTGGACAGAAAGGGCAAGGCATCGGCGATTGCCCTGCGCGCCTCTCGCGTGTCTTTCCAGGCAACGAGGACCGTGTTTGCCAGCATAAGCTCGCAATTGCTGGCTGCAACCAACACCGGCCTGCCGATACCGAGCACCAAGCTTCCGATATCGACGGCGCGGAAGACATTTTCGCCTTCGTCAGGGCCGGTCACGATCAAATCAGCCTGTCGGGCAGCAGCGCCGAGCAGGCGGGTGGGACTGCAAACCTGCTGCATCCATTCATTGCTGAGCGAGGTCGGAACGAGTCTTTCGAATTCGCCGTGCAGTGCGGCGAGCCGTTTTTCGATTTCGGTCCGCTGGATCTGCATGACCTCGCCTTCGTAGACCAGTCCCTCACCGGTAGAGACCAAGGGCGGTACATCCGCTGCTGCCAGGCCGATCAGATGAGCGCCAAAGCGCTCGGCAAGGGTCGCCCCGAGTTTCACGATCGGGGCTGGATCTGCGTCTACGGCAAGATTGACGATTATTGACTTGTAGGACATGAGAACTCCTGGTGCAGACATTGCTTGCATCATGAATTGCAGTGTGTGACCTGTGCTGCCTTGATGCCGGTCAAAGAGCGCGGGGTACCCACGTCGGCGTCTCGTTACAGCTCACCTCGGAGCTGGTATGCGTGTGGATTGATGGGTGCTACACCAGCCGGTGTTACCGGTTCTCGATCAAAGGGCTGCGTGTGACCAAGAAGATGCCAGTCTCATCCGACGATGATGTTGCAGCGGCGGACCTTCCCGCTGACCAGCGCGAGCAAAAGCGCGGTGTCGGGGCAGAACAAGAGCTCCTCGCCCTGATGTTCGACCAGGCTCCGGGCTTCATGACGTTGCTCAGCGAACCTGGTCATGTCTTCCAATTGACCAACGCCGCTTATCAACGCTTGATCGGTCAGCGGCTGGTCATCGGAAAATCGGTGCGGGAGGCTTTGCCCGAGCTAGACGGTCAGGGGTTCTTTGAGCGGCTCGACCAAGTGAGCGAGACTGGCGAGCCCTATGTCGGGCGCGGTGTCAAAGTCGTGCTTCGCAACGCGCACGATGGAACGACCGAGCAACGCATCCTCGACTTCGTCTACCAGCCCATCAAGGCTGGCGATGGCCATATCACGGCGATCTTCGTCCAGGGCACGGACGTCAGTGATCTTTCCTTTGCCAATGCCGCGCTGCAATTGCGGGAGGACCATCTGCGTTCAATTCTGGCCACGGTTCCCGATGCCATGGTGGTTATCGATGAGCAGGCCCGCATTCAATCTTTCAGCACGGCTGCCGAGATGCTGTTCGGCTATAAGTCAAGTGAAGTCATTGGCGTGAATGTCCGTATTCTCATGCCGTCGCCGTACCAGGAGGAGCACGATGGATACCTGCACCGGTATCTGAGCACCGGAGAGCGCCGGATCATTGGTCTTGGCCGAACCGTGACTGGCATGCGCAAGGACGGATCGACATTTCCGATGGAACTCGCTGTCGGCGAGATGCATCCGGGCACAGGCCGCTTTTTTACCGGCTTTTGTCGCGATCTCACCGAACGCCACAAGGCAGAGGCCAGGATACAGGAGCAGCAGCAGGAATTGCTGCATATGGCTCGCTTCACAGCTCTGGGCGAGATGGCTTCGACATTGGCGCACGAAATCAACCAGCCGCTGACAGCCATTACCAACTATCTCAAAGGCAGCCGCCGGCTTCTCGAAAAGAGCCAGGATGAAAACGCTGCCCTGTTGCGCGAAGCCGTGGAAAGAGCTGCCGAGCAGGCCTTGCGCGCTGGAGACGTCATCCGCCACCTTCGCGATTTCGTCGCGCGAGGCGAAAGCGAGCGCCAGGTCGAGCGTTTGACGACCATTATCGAGGAAGCCTCATCGCTGGCGCTGGTGGGCGCGAGGGAGGCCGATGTGCGTGTCAGCTATGAGCTTGACCCGGCAGCCGAACTCGTCTTGACCGATCGCATCCAGATCCAGCAGGTGTTGCTCAACCTGATGCGCAACGCTGTTGAAGCCATGGAGGGGGCGGCACGCCGCGAGTTGCGTGTCGTTACCAAAGTACGCACCGACGGAATGGCAGAAGTCAGTGTGAAAGACACGGGTCCAGGCTTGGCGCCAGAGGTATCGGCGCAGCTCTTTCAACCGTTTGTTACCACCAAGAAACAAGGTATGGGCGTCGGCCTGTCCATTTGCCGCACTATCGTCGAATCACATGGCGGTCATATCTGGACCGAACCTATGCCCGGTGGAGGAACGGCGTTCCGATTCACCCTGCGCATTGTCGAGAAGGACGAGGTTGCTAATGGCAGGCAATGAAGTCGTGCATGTCGTCGACGACGACGTGGATGTTCGCAAATCGCTGGGCTTTCTGCTGGCGACGGCTGACTTCGCAGTCCGCCTCCACGAGTCGGCCACGGCTTTTCTGGCGACATCGACAGGGGAGATCGACGGCTGCATCCTGACCGATGTGCGCATGCCCGGCATCGATGGGATCGAGTTTCTGCGGCAGCTCAGGGCTCGCGGACAGACTGTCCCCGTGATCGTCATGACGGGGCATGCCGATGTGGCGCTGGCTGTCCAGGCAATGAAGGAGGGAGCGGCCGATTTCATCGAGAAACCTTTCGACGACCAGATACTCATCGACGTCATCCGCCTCGCTCTCGACAACCGCAGCCAGATGGCGGTCGCGCATCCACAGGCCCTTGATATCCACAAAAATCTGGCCACGCTTTCTGAGCGCGAGCGTCAGGTCCTGGATGGTCTGGTCTCGGGTTTGCCGAACAAGACCATCGCCTATGATCTCGGCATCAGCCCGCGGACGGTCGAAATTCATCGCGCGAATGTCATGAGCAAAATGGGCGCCGGCAGCCTCTCGCATCTCGTGCGCATGGCGTTGATCGCCAACTCCAAGCAGTAGAGACGCTAGCCCGGCTGCTTGTTTTTAGGTTCCCAGTCACGCCAATGTGTCGGACGAATGTCGACGCGAGCGCCGTTGGTGGCGTTCTTCCAGCCTTCGCGCCCTTTCTCACAGGGAAATATGAGCGTGTGTAGGCCGTCATCATCGATGACTGCCACTTCGAGGCTACGGCCGTAGGGCGCGCTTGCGATCGGATTCCACATTAGACCATTTTGAAATATCGGCTCTTGCAGCGCTTTGATTTGAATCATTTTGGCGGCCGCCAGATTCGATTTGCGATGGTCGGATAGTGAAGCCGGCTAACCTGGCCGTGTGGCCGCCTTCGACCAGGTGACAGCGTCGTTGTGCCTTCGGCCGACCAAAAGCCGAGACCCGCGACGACGACATGTTGCCGCGAACCGCGTTCGCTTTCGACAGCGGCACCGATGCTCGACGCGGCACTCGATCCTAGTTTCAAGATCCCGATCGCAACAGTTCGCCGCGCGATTCGACTCCGGTCGCTGCTCCGATATGACGAGCACATCGCCTGGAGTTTGACCTGGCTCAATGCGAGCCTGGCGTCTCGATTGCAGAGTTGATGCCAGGCCGTTCGACCTGGTGTCGCAAACGGTCCGGTTTTTCGTTCGGGAGACTAACATGAACTACCAGCGGTTCTTCGAAGAAGCGATCGACCAGCTCCATGCGGAGCGTCGCTATCGTGTCTTCGCCGACCTCGAGCGTATAGCGGGGAAGTTTCCGCGCGCCATATGGCGTTCCAATGGCCGCGCCGAGGAAATCACCGTCTGGTGCTCCAACGATTATCTCGGCATGGGCCAGCACCCCGATGTCATCGCCGCGTTCCAGAACGCGGCCGGCAAAATGGGTTCGGGCGCCGGCGGCACCCGCAATATTTCGGGCACCTCCAACCCGCTGGTCGAGCTCGAGCATGAGCTTGCCGACCTGCACGGCAAGGAAGCGGCACTGGTCTTCACCTCCGGCTTCGTCTCCAACGAAGCCTCGATCTCGACCATTGCGCGGCTTTTGCCCAACTGCCTGATCATCTCGGACGAGTTGAACCATGCCTCGATGATAGAAGGCGTGCGGCGCTCGGGCGCCGAGAAGAAGATCTTCCGCCACAATGACATCGCGCATCTGGAAAGCCTGTTGCAGGCGGCGGGACGCGAACGCGCCAAGCTGGTCGTCTTCGAAAGCGTCTATTCGATGGACGGCGACATCGCACCGATCAGAGAGATCGTCGAGCTCGCCGAACGCTACAACGCCATGACCTATATCGACGAGGTCCATGCCGTGGGCATGTACGGCCCACGCGGTGGCGGCATCACCGAGCGCGAGGGCCTGGCCGACCGCATCGACATCATCCAGGGTACGCTGGCCAAGGCGTTCGGCACGCTGGGCGGCTACATCACCGGCACCAGCGCGGTGATCGACGCGGTTCGCTCCTATGCGCCGGGCTTCATCTTCACCACGGCGCTGCCGCCGGCGATCGCCGCCGCCACCACCGCCTCGATCCGTCATCTCAAGCAATCGCAGGCCGAGCGCGACGCGCAGCAGCAGCAGGCGAGCCGGACCAAGCAGATCCTTTCGGCCGTCGGCCTGCCGGTGATGGAGTCGCCAACCCATATCGTGCCGGTGCTGGTCGGCGACCCCGAGCTTTGCAAGATGGCGAGCGACCGGCTGCTTGGCGTGCACGGCATCTACATCCAGCCGATCAATTATCCGACCGTGCCGCGCGGCACCGAGCGGCTGCGCATCACGCCGACGCCGTTCCATTCCGACGCGTTGATCGCGGGATTGCAGGACGCGCTGGTCGAGACATGGGATGCGCTCGGCATCCCCTACGGCTCCGCCGGCCGTCCGCCCGTGGCCAAGAGCGACCGGATCGTGCCTCTGCTGGTACCCAAGTCAGGCGGCTGA
>NZ_AXAE01000005.1 GCF_000472705.1 Mesorhizobium erdmanii USDA 3471
CGACAGCGCTTGCTTGCGCTCTTGCGCGAACAGCGAGAACTCCGTCGCATTGGTCGCGCCGCACAGGCTCGCCGCGATCATCATCACGATCAGATCACCGAGCCGGTGCGTGGCGTTGGCAGCACGCGGATCAGGAACCGAGCCGAAATAGCTCTCAAGGCTGGAAATGGCAGTCACTCCTCAGTGGACTGCCTTCCCAAAGAATCCCTTCTCACACCAACTTCAAGCGCAAAATCGCCATATGCGATTCCCCTGCCCCTCGGGGGGAGATGGCCGGCAGGCCAGAGGGGGTCGGTTCGACGGGACGCGACCTCCTGCCGCCGAAGAAGGTTGGCGCCCAGTCGAACCGACCCCCTCTGTCGCCTTCGGCGACATCTCCCCCTCGAGGGGGGAGATCACACTCCTCACAAGGACAACCCACAATGACATCCCCCCATGCCGAAACCCTCGGCAGGGCGCGGACGGCTGCCGAATTCGCGGCCGTCATCGCCTTGCTCGACACCGACCTCAACGACGCGCTCGCTCGCAAAAGCGCCCTGGCGCAAGCCGAGGACCGCGCGGTCTTTGGCGACGGCGACCTCGCCGCCGCGCGTGCCGCGCTGGACGACTGCAACGACGAGATCGCGCTGCTCGAAAAAACCATCGACGCCGCCGGCAAGCGCCGCGCGGAGCTTGCGCGGGGCGAAGCCCGCGCCGACATCGCAGCCCTTGGCGAGGAGATCAAAGCCAGGGCGGCAATGCTTGGCGGGCGCTGGCGCGGCGTCCATCGGCTGGTCGAGCAGCTGCGCCAGGAATTGTTCGAGGCCGATGCGCTCGCCCGTGGCATCGCCACCGCCAACGGTCTGTTCGACGCCGCCGGCGTCAGCGAGCTGAAGGTGAACCTGACCGCCACGCGCCGCGCCGCCATGGCCGGTCTGCGGGCCGCCGCGCCCGCCCGGCTCAGCCGGCCGGCGCTGCAGGCCGACAAGCTGCTTTTGTCCTTCCTCAGCCCCGGCGGCGCGCTCGACCCGCGCCCGCCGCTCGGCGCGCCCGTGGACGGCGTCAAAAGCAAATTCATTCCCGCAAGCACCTCCTTTAGCGAACGAGGCTGAGCCATGTGTACACTTGCCCTTATCGGCACGGTTCTTTCGGTCGGCGGCGCGTTGGTCGAAGGCCAGCAGCAGAAGCAGATGGCCGACTATCAGGCCAAAGCCTACGAGCAGCAGGCGCGGGCCGAGGCGCAAAGCGCCGCCTTCGAGCAGGGCCAGGAGCGCCACAAGCAGGACCTGCTGCAGGCTCAGGCGCGTGCCCAGGCCGGCGCCTCCGGCGCCGGTATTGCCGGCTCGCCGACCGAGGTGCTGGCGGCAAACGCCAGGCAGGGCCAACTCGACATCAAGGCGATCCAGTACGGATCGCAGTTGCGCCAGAACGGTCTCAACACCCAGGCCGCCATCTCGCGCTTTTCCGGCAAGCAGGCGGTGACGGCGTCGATCTTCAACGCAGGCAATTCGCTCGTTGGCGGCCTCTCCAAAATCTACGGCCCGACGACGGGCACGACAACAACCACGATGCCTGCGCGGTCCGTGATCTTCGGCAGCTCGTCGATCCGCGCACCCTGGGCAGGGAACAATTAAATGGCGACCATTCCTCTCCAGCTTGCCCAGCGCCGGCTCGATACCGGCAACGCGCCGCAATATCCGCGGGGATCGCCGATCGGCGGCGCCATGCAAGGGCTGGGCGATCACCTTTCCGCTGTCGCCGAGCGCTACCAGCAGATGAGGGATCAGCAGGAGGCCTTCGACGCCGAGCTGAAGCGCCGCCAGTTCAACGGGCAGATCGCGCAAGCGGAAGACGAGGTGGCGGCGAACGCGCCGGCCGATGGCGCCGGCCTGCATGAGACGATGTACGGCCAGGTCGACCCGCTCAGCGGCCGGGTGGTCAAGACCGGGCTGTTCGACATGCTGTTCGACAAGTTCTTGCCGACCATGCCCGAAAGCCAGCGCGCCAACTTCGCCAGACAGAAGGAACCGATTCGCGCGGTTGGCACACGGCGCTTGGCGCAGCGGCAGAAGGCGCAGCGCGACGACTATGAGCTGGCCGAGTGGACCAAGGTCGACACCATGTCGACCAGCGCCATCGCAAACAGCGATCCGGACGATACCGCGAACTTCGAGGCGATCCGGCAGAGCGGATCCGACCTGATCGGCAAGATCGGCAATCCGCTCATCAGGCAAGCGGCGGAAGCCGCCTGGCGCACCAACACGGCCAAGGCGCTGGCGCAGGCGATGATTGCCAAGGACCCGAAGCGGGCCGCCGAGATGCTGGGTGCGGCGCAGGGTCGGACGAAGGACGATACAGCTGAGCCAGTGGGTGGCCGGCAAGAAGCCGGTGCGAGTGGCGAGAACGAGACGGCCAGCGCTTCGGATAGCACGGCGACGGCTCCTTTGAATGCCGGCTCCAGAGCACCGGCACCAGCGGCCGACAGAACCGCCGTCCTGGCGGCAGCTCCATGGATTGCCGACCTGCCGCAGAACGATCTGCAGGTTCTCGGCCAGAAGGCCCAGGTCGCGATGACGGCGCAGCTCTTCGATGCGCGCACCGATGTCCAACTCGCTCATCAGAATGCGCCGGATGCCCTCATGTACACCGGCTCCTACTCCGGTAGGAGACCGGATGATGCAGACTTCGCCGCAGTCTATGGCGTGGAGGAGGGCGGTAAACAATCTCTGGATCTCGAACGGACGTTCAAGGTCGGCCACCAGGCATTCGACATGGTCAGGATGCCGAAAGATGCCATCGAGGCAAAAGTGCTCGCTGCCAAGCCCAAGCCGGGCAGCGCCACTCCGGAGCAGGATCAGGCAGAGTTTGACACAACAGCGGCCGCCGCCAGGCAGGTTTTGCAAGCCCGTGCCGCCGCTCCCGCCGACTTTGTTCGCAAAATCGACCCGACGGGGGATGCAAACTGGAATGCGGTATCGACCGAGGACAGCTACGACCCGGCTGCATACCAAAAAGCAATCGCCCGCTCGGTCGCGGTGCAGCTGCAGCTTGGAATCAAGCAAGTCCAGCCGCTGCCGCCATCTGTCGTCAAGAGCATCGTCGACACGTTGAACGACGAGAAGATCCCGCAACGCGAGCGGGATGACGTGCTGGAGGATTTGTTCGCGGGCACGTCCGATCGAGGTGTTCTGGCAGCCATGGCGCTGCAACTGAGCGACGAGAACCTGTCTCGCATAGCGCGAAGCATTGCGAACAGCGCAATTCCTGTATCCGCGGAGGAACGTGTCAACCGAAATCTGGCCGCCTTCGATGTCTTGCCCGCGCCCCTGAAGGCGCTCGTAGCGCTCAATGACACCGTCCGCCTGATGGCGGACGGAGCGACATTTGGGTACGCCGACAAATTCGCTGCCACCATGAATTCGCTGGCCCAGGGCAGCAGTTACGAGGACGAACTCGCCGTTCAACGTGCCGGGACACAGGATGCGAGAGACCGGGCTGGGTCCGCAGGGACCGCTGCGGAGATGCTTGGCGCATATGTGAGCGGCAGCGGCCTTGGAAATGCGGGCATCACGCTCACAGGCCGGTTCGGCACAGCTACGATGGAGGGCTTGTCCGGCATCCTTGCTCGCGCAGGTCTTATGGGCGTCGAGGGTGCGGCTTATGGCGGCGTCGAAGCGACCGGTCGTGATGAGCCGATCGGCAGCGGTATGGCTTCCGGCGCGCTGTGGGGAGCCGGCACTCAGTTCTTCAAGGAAAAGTCAACGGCGATTCACGACGAGTTGCCAGGCTGGCTCGGAGGCCGCTCCAAGTCTCTTCGTAAGAAATGGGAAGTGGAATACAATCTCGATTGGCCTATAGACCCTGACACGGGCCGCAACATGCACGTTCATCACAAGCGTCCTCGATCTGAAGGCGGGACAGATGATGTGTGGAACTTGGAACCTCTCAGTCAAGCCGATCACGTTAAACATCACATGGAACGGGGCGATTACAAGAGGTGGGGCGCCTTGGGCAAGGGTAGAAGGAAACCAAAGCCGTGATAAAAGATGTCGAAGACGCCAGCCCTGATCTGAGTAAGGTTAGGCTGTTGGCACCTGGCAATCTACGAGGCAGTGTCGAATTCAAGGATGCCCGGCGTCGGGCCCGTACGTATCTGGAGTCTCATAGCTGGGTTTCAGCTATCCGTGGAGAATATCTCGGATATCGCCTCGACGGCGTCATTTACATATTTCTCTTTAATTTTATGCCAGCCAAGCCGGACGTGCCATATTGGGTATGGGTAATTGTTGGTGATGTGCCTTCGGCCTATATAGACTGCGATTATGGAAAGACGCCCTATCTTGCGTTAGATGGCTATATTGGTGCTATGGAAGAATGGGTCGAAGCCGCCCGGGAGGGAAAGCCCGTCGATAATATTATCCCTGTCAATGTCCCGGCTACTCCTGAGTACGCCGAAATGCTGGGTGGACGCCTCAGATTCCTCAATGACAACGTTCTTCCGTTACTTCGAAAGTAATTTCGGACGGCATCACAAGGAAGCTGGGGATTTTCAGCGCTGGGCTAGGAGACGATGGCGCCAGAAAAAAATCAATATTGGGGAAACATCGTGAACGCAGTTACACCAGACCTCAATAAAGTTAGTCGTTTGCCGCTGGCTGCCGACGATCCTGACTCGGGGGATGATATTGATGCAGCTCTGATGGAATCCCATCAATACCTTCGGTCTTATAAATGGAGGAAAAGCTTGGGACCCCAAATATACCATCAAACAAAACATCTGCCTCACGGGACGAGGATTAACAAGGTAACGATCGGAGATCGGTAGTGCTTTCAAAATTTCGACAGAGTTTTTTCGCGGATACTGATCGTAAACCTGAGGTTGTCCGTAGTCGACACGGGCGTGCCAAGCCTGAATGAACTGCTTTCCAGTTTTGGCGGCGTCTCGTTCAACCACGGTCTCTACCGCATTGTCGGGGCTAAGGATTTGCCTGCTTGGAGTGACAGAATCACGCGGGGATTCCCCGCATTTGCGGGACGAATTACCAGTTTTGGATACGACTGGCTGGGAAGAACATTCGCGGTCGATACTAAAACAACCGAGGAAGGCGAGCCCGGCGTCGTGATGTTCGAACCTGGTACGGGTCAAGCGCTTCAAATACCGGCCAATGTCCAGACTTTCCATGAAGTTGAGTTGCAGGATTACGAGGATGCGGCGTTGGCTTCAAATTTCTATAAGGCGTGGCGTGGGAGTGGCGGTGCCGCCCCAACCTATGACCAATGCATCGGCTACAACGTTCCGCTCTTCCTGGGCGGGAAAGATGAAAGTGAGAATTTGGAGCTCACAGATTTGGAGGTCTATTGGCATATTGTTGGCCAACTCATCGCTAAGGCAAGAGACTTACCTCCGGGAACACCAATTAACATCAAAGGTGAGTGAATCTTGCGTGCAACTAGAAATTGTGATACGATGATGAGATCCATCCATTGATTGAAAAGAAGAAGTTACCAGAACTACGGTAACGGTGCGTTTTATCAGTCGCGCCCTAATGTTGCGCTCTCAGCGCAATTCCCGAAGACGAATGATTGCTGCGAATGCGGCAAACAAGATGCCAGTTTCACTGTCTATTCTGAGTATATACCGGTCGGCGCGTGAGCGCTTCGTTGGAGACAACTCCATGGCGTCCGCGAAGCGTAAGCGGCCACGCGACCTGCGCAGGCATATCAAATAGGCTGAGGCTAGCCAGCCAACGCACTGATCCCAAATTCCTTTCAAGCCTCGCTTTCGCGAGGCTTTTTTCATGGAGCAAGCCTTATGGCCCGACCTGCAACTGCCGCCGTTCGCCTGTTGACCGGCGAACGCGAACCCTGCCGCGTGGCGACCTCGGCGGACAAGGTCCTCTACGGGCTGCAGGTGATCGACACCATACAGCTCGAAGTCGGTGATCGCGTCCTGGTGAAAGCCCAGACCGATGCGCGCCAGAACGGCATCTATTCGGCAAGCGAGGGCCAGTGGTTCCGCGCTGCCGACGCTCGTACCTCGCGCGCCATGCAGAAGGGGACGACAGTCCCCATTCAGGCAGGCGGGATAAGTGCCGGCATGGTCTATTCATTCCAGACCGACGGGCCGGTGGTCGGCACCGACAACATCACGCTCTCGCTTTACCTGTCCGAAGACACGTTGGGCGATGCGCAAGCAGCTGCGACGGCCGCGGCCGGCAGCGCTTCCGCCGCCGCCGGATCGGCCACTGCCGCGTCGGTGAGCGCGACCAATGCCGCGACATCGGCCACTGCCGCATCCGGATCAGCCGCGGCGGCTTCCAGCTCGGCGTCGACGGCGGCAACGTCGGCCACCAATGCAGGTACCTCGGCAAGTGCCGCGTCCGGCTCCGCCTCGGGCGCCGCGACCAGCGCCACCAATGCCGGCAATTCGGCCACGGCGGCGGCCGGCTCGGCGAGTGCGGCCTCGGGCTCGGCCACGGCGGCGTCGACCTCGGCGACCAACGCCGCAACCGCCGCCACCAATGCCGCGGCATCGGCCACGGCGGCGGCAAATTCGGTGACGGCGCTGAGCTACACGTTTTCGACGACGACCATCGATGCCGATCCCGGCAGCGGCACCTTGCGGCTGAACAACGCCACCGCTGCCTCGGCCAGCGCTGCCTATGTCGATAATCTCGACGCCGGCGGTGTTGCGGTAACCGGCATTCTCGACACGTTCGACGACAGCACCAACACGATCAAGGGCCAGCTGACGCTGCGCTCAAAGGCTTCCGCCGCCGTCTCCTATGTTTACAACGTCACCGGCGCGGTGGTGGACGGCAGCGGCTACCGCAAGCTGACGCTCGCCTATGTCAGCGGCGCCGGCTCTTTGCCGACGGCGGCAAGTGGTATCTGGCTGATGTTTGACCGGGCCGGCGACAAGGGGGCGGATGGGCTGGGGGCGGGTGATTTCACCGGGCCGGCTTCTTCGGTGGCCGACAATATCGTGACCTTTGCCGGAACAACGGGGAAGATGGGTAAGGATAGCGGCATCAAGGCGACTGATCTGATTGCCGGCCCGGCCTCCGCGGTTGCTGACAACATCGCCACGTTCAACGGGACTACGGGCAAGATCGCCAAGGACAGCGGCGTCGCAGTGTCCAGTCTGGCGCCTAAGGCCAGCCCTACGTTTACAGGCACACCAGCCGCGCCGACAGCCGCGCCTGGGACGAACACGACGCAAGTGGCGACGACGGGATTCGTAAAGGCTGCGATCGATGTCGTGCTGGGTGGCGTGTCGGCGGCATTTGATACCTTGTCGGAAATCGTCGCGTCGATGGTGCGCAAGGATGCGGACACGACTTTGACCGCAGGATATTTCGGAATCGATGTTTCGGATGGCGTGAAGTCGAGCGGTGCCTATACGCCTTCGCCGGCTGGCGGCAACTTTCGTTCTGCGACCAACAACGGTGCTCATACCCTGGCCGCCCCCTCGGCTTCGGGCTCCTATTCCATGGTGATCGATTACACGAACGGCGCTTCGGCCGGCGCTATCACAATTTCGGGATTCACCAAGATTACTGGCGATGCTTTCACAACGACCAACGCGAGCAAGTTTCGACTGTTCATCTCGAAAGGGCAGGGAGGCACCCATCTTCACGTGCAGGCACTGCAATGAGCTTTCCATTTCCCATTGTGGCCCCGGCGGTTCCGGCAGCCGTTAACCAGGGCGCGGTCCTCAACCAGATCATCACCACAGACGGGACATCGTTTACGTTCACGTCTATCAGCGCCAACGTGGCCTTCGATACGTATCCAATCATCGGTGTGATGCTCCGCAGCGCGTCGACGCCAGACATAGCAAGCATGACTATGGGCGGCCTGCCTTGCACGCAGCTCTACGCGCAACTCGCCGGTACCACTTTGCTTGCCTTCTATGCCGCGCCGCGCGGAGCTACGGGCAATGTGGTTGTGACGTCGAGTGTTACGTGCGTGCGCGCAGCGGCTTGCGTGTTCCCGCTCGCCAATCTGGCCAGTTCGACCACACCAGCCGACGCCAACACCAATGCGTCAGATCCGATGGTCGCGACGATCAACTGTCCGGCAAATGGGTGGATTGGCGGCCTTGCTTACAATGGATCAACCTCGGACAACATCGTCTGGTCGAACCTCACTGAGAAATTCGATGTCCAGCCCGAGAGCGTGGCGTGCTTCAGCGGGGCAGGTGACGTGTTCGCTTCTGCCCAGACTGCGCGAAGCATCACCGCAAATCCCGCTAATGCGGGCTCCGGGCAGCTGCTGATCCTGATGGCAATGCGATAGGGAGAAAAGCCGTGTTAGTTCTGATGAAAGATGGCGCGATCATCCGCGCCGTGTCGAAGGCGGATGGGTGAGCTTGGACGCTGATCGATGCGTTTCACCCGCGACCGAGGGATGGCTCGACGAGGACGGCCATTGCCTTGTTCAAGTTCTCTCCGCCGATCCGATACCGGAGGGTCGGTGCGCGGTCGATACATCTGTACAATTGGTGAGCGGGTTGCCGAAGTTTGTTCATGAGCTGGCCAACATCCCGGTTCCCGATCGTGTATTTGCCCGGCAGTTTCGCATGCAGCTTCGAATTTCGGGGCTCGTTGATCCAGTCAAGGCTTGGATCTCGGCGCAGGAAGGCCTTGTGCAGGACTCTTTTGAATACAGCAGTTCGTTCGTGCGCACCGAGCCAATGATGCTGGCAGGCTTCGCCAAGCTCGGATTCTCGTCCGAGCAGGTCGACGCATCCTTCCTCAGCGCCAGCCGGATCGGCACAACGGAGCCTTAAGCCTCCACACCGTCGGAGAACCGACGCGTATACCTACGCAATTTCTCTTTGAACCGGTGGAGCCGATAAGCCGCCCTCGCCGAATAGGTCGGCTTAATCCGATACGGAGAGAAGAGCTGCTCCCATATTGTTTCCGTGCCACGCCAATCGTCAGCGAGAACGTCTTCTGGCGCTTCGATCAATGCATAAATTTTAGCAGGTGCCCTAGTATTCAAGTATTCTGCAATCGCGGATTTGGTTTCCGCCGCCGCTTCATTGGCAAACACAAACAATGTTGATGCTCGGTTGGTCAAAAATGATCTGGTCGTTGCGCACCATGTGTCGTGGTTTTGCCTTGCGGTCGCGTAGTGCAAATCAAGGACTGTTTCATCAATATGTTCGGAGGGGAATTCGTGATGATGCATCGTTCCGACACGCCTATTCACGACAATGCCCTTATCGGTGATCGTCAGATCCTCGCGTTCGAACATCCCCCTAAAGTCGGACTCGAGATAGAGGATCAGCGCGTCGCCTGACGTGATCTGCCAGTCGAAAACGCCGCGCTTGGCTGTGTGTTTCCCGTAGTAGCGCTGGATATGATATTTCGGACGGCAGTTTGGCCCCAGGCTAACGATCTGTTGAAATGAACTCGGATTATCCATCGTCCAGCTTTAACGTCATTTGGCCGTCGCCTCAATCGTAGCCCGCAATGCGGTCCTGCCGGCCGGCGGCACCAAGTACCGCTGCGCCAAAGTCACCGGCGAGGCCCCGTCTCGACAATCGACGCCTAGCTGGGCAGCCGTAGCGCGTTGCGCACGATGTCGGCATCGTTGGCCTTGCCGCTCATCTTCACTTCCCAAGGCCGTCCACCAGCGTCAGCAAGCCGCGATCGAAGGTATGGATCTCGCCAGCCGCGGCGGCGACCTCGTCGCGCAATCCCCGCCGTAGGTCCGACCATGGCTTGGGTGCGCTCGTCATCTTCCACTGGCAACCCTCCCGCTCGCGGCCGACCACTAGCCGATCACCCTAGAAGGAACACCCCATGGACCGCAATTTCGCGCGGGTGCTTGCGCTTGTCTTGAAATCCGAGGGCGGCTGGTCGGACAATCCGGCCGACACTGGCGGCGCCACTATGAAGGGCGTGACGCTGGCGAACTTTCGGCGCTATGTGAAGGCCGATGCCAGCAAGGCCGATCTGCGCAAGATCGGCGATGACCAGGTCGCGACCGTCTACCGGCGCTTCTATTGGGACGCCGTGGCCGGCGCCGAACTGCCCGATGGCGTCGACTATGCCGTTTTCGATTTCGCTGTGAACAGCGGGCCGGGCAGGGCGGCCAAATACCTGCAGGCAAGCGTCGGCGTCTCGCAGGACGGGCGCGTCGGTCCGGCGACGCTGGCGGCGGTCAGGGCAAGACCGGCCGGCGTCGTCGTCGACCAGCTTTGCGATGCGCGGTTGGCGTTTCTCAAGCGATTGCCGACTTGGGCGACATTCGGGCGCGGCTGGTCCGATCGCGTCCGATCGGTGCGGGCAGATGCCCTGCTGATGTCGGCCCCGGCGACAGTGTCCGCGCCCGTGCAGCCCGCCAAACCAGTGCCTCGGCCAGTCCCGACGCCGCCCTCGGTCGAAACACCCACCGGAAACGCGCCCGCGACCGAGCCGGCGTGGCCGGCACCTGTCGGTTCCGGTGTGCCGGCTGCCGCCAAGGCAGGCGGGATCGTCGCCGCCGTCCTGCTCATCGCCTATGCCGCCTGGCATCACATCGCCGTCGCCCTGCAAGGGATCTTCTGACCATGGCCACCATCACCCAACCGACCATCCTCCCGACCAACAAGCTGACTGCCGCGACCATCGCCGCCGCGGCCATGTCGGTCTCCGGCGTCTTCGTGCGCAACGTATGGCCCTCCTGGTACGACGCCGAGGCATGGGCGACGCTCCTGCCTATCGCCGTCTTTGCCATCGGCTATCTGGTCAAGGATGAGCCAAACCGATGAGCGCGCTTCTCACATTCCTGCTTGGCAACCCGACCCTTCTCGGCATCGGAGCGGCCATTGTCGCCGCGCTCGGCTGGGGCGTTCGCCAACGGCTTGCCGGCGAGCGCAGCGAACGTGCCCGGCTGGCCGCCGCCGAAGCCGCGGCGCACGACATCGCCGACCAGATCCAGAACGACATCGGCGCGCTGCCGGGCGCCAACGCGCGAAAGGAGCTCAAATCATGGGCAAGGGATTGATGCTGGTGTCCGTCCTGGCCGCGACCGTCGGCTGCACGACCGTCAAGGGCGGGTTCTGCGCAGTGTCCAGCCCGCTGCGCCTGTCGGCGACCGCGGTCGATGCGCTGTCGGACGCCGAGGTCAAGGCGCTGCTGGCGCATAACCGCAAGGGCGAAAAACTGTGCGGATGGAAGCCATGACCGTCGTCGCATTTCCGCTGGACCCGGCCATGCTGCCCGGTGGACTGGTCATTTTCGGCGCCGGATCGGTTTTCGGCTCCCTTGTCGCGAGGGCAATGAAATGATGCACGATCTCTTCGACCTGCTCGGCATCAAGGGGCCGGTCGTTGTCGCCGGTCTGGCCGGCGGTGTGCTGCGCGCCCTGTCGCGGCACCGCTACAAGCTGCGCGAAATGGTGGCGTCGCCGATTTGCGGCGCGCTCGCCGCTGCCTATCTGACGCTGCCCATGGTCCAGTATTCCCGCGCCACGGGCTTGCCCCTTGCCAATGACGACACCACCACGCTGGCGGCGGCGTTTCTCATCGGCGTATGCGCCATGTGGATCTCCGACATCCTGTTCGAGGTGATCGTGCGCAGGTTCAGGCCAAGTACTGAGGAATAGGCCTTGTCCAGGGGTCTGGGAAATCCGTACCTGACCGCTCGATCGAACCAAAGCCCGCCTCGGCTCACGCCGGGGCGGGCTTTTTTTGCGTTTGTGGCTCCCGACCGGCCACTGCTATATCCCGGTGCAGGGCCGCCGGACACGCGGTGGCGTCGATCCAGCCCAGGCATACGGATGCAGATTGAACGATATGACGGGGACCGCAAGGCTTTACAGCCGCTGTTTGCCCTGGCGGACGATTCCCCCACGCAAATCTCCTCCTATATCAACAAGGGCGAGGTGCTGGTCGCGCGCGACGGCAACAGGATCGTCGGCCATGTGCAGGTCATCGAGACGGGCGAGGGCGGTGTCTTCGAACTCAAGAGCCTTGCGGTCCGTCCGGCGAGGCAGAGCGAGGGCTTGGGGCGTGCCCTTGTCGCGGCGGCAATCACCCGCTGCCGCGAGCGCGGCGGCCGGCGCCTGATCGTCTCGACCGCAACGGCCGATATCGGCAATCTGCGATTTTACCAGCGACAGGGGTTTCGCATGTGCCGTATCGTGCACGACGCGTTCGGGCCATCGACCGGTTACCCCGAAGGCTTGGCCGTGAACGGCATTCCGCTGCGCGACCAGGTGATCTTCGAACGCGACCTCGGCGCGGATTGAGGGCAGTGGATCCGCCATGCCGGGCTCGGCTTCGGGACATGCGCAGACAATCCAATAGCCCGCCCGTTCGCCGGGGCGGGCTATTTGCGTTTCTGGGCCTAGGCGAGGATGTTGACGGCGCGGGCCGCGACCAGTGCGATCGTCAGCAGCGAGATCATTGCTTCGGCCATCATCAAAAGCTTGGCGCGCTGGGAGAGCGGCAAGGTGTCGGTTGGCGAGAACGCAGTCGCGTTGGTGAAGGCGAGGAAGAAATAGTCGACGAAGCCAGGCAGCCAGTCGCGAATCTCGCGGTCGTTCAAGGTCATTTGCGGGAAGAGGAAGTCGGAATGGGCTCGGTTGACGAGGCCGCAGGTCGGCGGCCCGCCGCGATCTGTGCTCCAGAACCACAAGGCAAAGACGATGACATTGGTGACCCAGATGTTGAGCGCGTCGATCAGAAGCGTCTCGCCGCTGGAGCCGGCATGGCCCGCCAGCAGGGCGCGCACCAGGAACACCAACGAACCGCAGTTCATGACGCTGACGACGCCGGTCATCACCAGCGCCGTCCTGCGGATCATGACGCGAAACCGGCCGACCAGCCACCAGTGCTCTTCCTCGACCGCCTTCTGGGTGGCGACCTGTGTCCAGGCGGTGGCGACGGACAGAGGCACGAGCAGGGCAGCCTCCAGCGCCGGCGCCAGCCAGCGAGGGCCGAACGAGAGATCGTTGATCACCAGGAGTTGCAGACAGATGATGACGAGGACAGCCGCGCGCGCCAGCCAGAAGTCGAGCGCGCGGTGGTGGATGACGGCATGGGGGTGACGCATCGAATATCCGGGATGTGCAGATTGGATCAGATGTACGGGCTGTTCTGCCGGGGAAGGGCAACGGAGCGCCGAAATTCCCGCCCAATCTTGGTCTTGCGATGGCGGTGGAAGTATACATTTTCGTAAGCTTCGATATCGGCACTATTCGGAAAACCTGTCGGTGTGATTTAAGCGCCGCATGACGGGAATTGACGACTCCATTGATGGTTGGCTGCCGACCAGCTTGCCTATCGCGGGCATCGACCGTGCATCGATCTGGCCCGGTCTCATCCGTCGTCCCTGGTACCTGCTGGCGCTTTTGTGCCTGGTGCAGATCGTCTGCTGGACGATGGTGCCCGCGCTGGTCGACGCAGCTCCGCCTCGCGATGTCGTCGAAGGCTTTATGTGGGGTCGCGAATGGGTGCTTTTGACTTATAAGCATCCGCAGCTTCCCGGCTGGCTGCTTGAGACCAGCCATCTTCTCACGGGATCGTTTCGCTGGCCGCAATATCTGCTCGCCCAACTGACGATTTCTTCGACCTTCGTTCTGGTCTATCTGCTGGGCCGCGACATGTTGGGGCGAAGCCGCGCGTTGGCCGCGGTGCTTTTGATGCCGTCGATCTATTTTTTCGGCTGGCCGACGCCGCAGTTCAATCACGACTATGCGCAGATGCCGTTCTGGGCAGCCATTTGCTGGCTGCTTTGGCGCGCCGGCCGCGGCGGCGGGCCGGGCTGGTGGCTGGCGCTCGGACTGGTGTCGGGCGTCGGGCTCTACGCCAAGTTCTCCACCGGCCTGCTGCTTGCCTTCGGCGCTCTCTGGCTCTTGTCCAATGCGCGTGCACGCAGCCGGCTAGCGACGCCCTGGCCCTGGCTCGGTCTAGCCGTTTTTTTCGCGGTTGCCGCGCCGCTGGCCATCCATCTTTACCGTATGGATTTTCTACCGCTGACCTATTTTGCCGACCGCGACCAATGGGTGATGGAGCACCGCGCGCGCCTTTATTATATCGGCGTTCAGCTGGCTGGCCTTTCCGGCTTTCTTTTGGTGTTGGCGATATCTGGATTGCTGCGCCGCTCACCAGCGCCGGATAAGCCTGTCGAACACGGTACGCTCGTCTATCTCGCGTGGATGGGGCTTGGACCAGCGATCCTAATCATGGTGGCTTCGCCGTTCACCGGTACCGGCGAAGCCTGGGGCGCGCCGATGTACAATCTTGTCGGTGTCGTGGTTCTCGCCCTCGTGGGCCATCGGCTTGGCACCCGCGAAATGCGAAGGCTGGCGATTTGCGCGCTGATCTGCATTGTCGGCACGTCCGGAGCCTATGCGGCAATGCGTTGGACGAACTGCAATTTGTGGGGGCACATGGAGCCAGTCTGCTGGCCTGCGCGACCGATCTCGGATGAGGCTGAAGCCGTCTGGCATTCGGCATCGCCCGGTCGGCTCGACATCGTTGGCGGGGATCCGGATCTGGCCATGCTTGCTGGCCTCAATGCCTATGACAAGCCGTCGATCTTCACTGACCTCGATATGCGGTTCGCGCCCTGGATCACAAGACAGCGATTGCGTGACCACGGCATGCTGATGGTTTGGCCAGGCCGTGACGTGCCGTCGGGGCTGCAGGCATGGCTGCATGACATCCCGGTCAAGACTGTTCTTTTCAGCTGGTCGCTCAAGGCGCCGCCTGTGGCCATAAGTTTTGCCGCCATTCCGCCTGGCACGCGCAACCTGCCGGTCGCCGTCGACAGCCGGACCCGGCATCTGCGCGGCTGAGGTCAGCGGCGGTTCGCTGCCGTTCCGCGTCGTGATATTATGGCCGCACGCACTCTGCCGGGTGTCGCCTTCATTCCCGGACGGCTGGACGAAGGCGCAGACAATGCCCATTTATGGGCTATCAAATTTGTTGTTGTGCAATTCAGGCCGGAAATCGCTAACCGTTTTCCCGTGAATTGCTCTTTGAGGAGAGGTGACATGGCGACTTCGACCGAACGCGCAGTGCTTGCCGGCGGCTGCTTCTGGGGCATGCAGGACCTGATACGGCGCTATCCCGGCGTCACTTCCACCCGTGTCGGCTACAGCGGCGGTGATGTACCCAACGCCACTTACCGCAACCACGGCACCCATGCCGAAGCTATCGAGATCAATTTCGATCCAGCGGTGATCAGCTATCGCACGCTGCTGGAGCGCTTTTTCCAGATCCATGATCCGACGACGCGCAATCGCCAAGGCAACGATGTCGGGATGAGCTACCGTTCGGCGATCTACTACACCAGCGACGAGCAGAAGCACGTTGCCGAAGACACTATCGCCGATGTCGATGCATCCGGCCTGTGGCCCGGCAAGGTCGTCACCGAGGTGGCCCCGGCCGGTGCCTTCTGGGAGGCGGAGCCCGAGCATCAAGATTATCTGGAGAAATATCCCAACGGGTACACCTGCCATTTCGTCAGGCCGGGCTGGAAGTTGCCGGTTCGTGAGAAGGCAGCGTCCTGACGGTTTGGCGATAAGAGCGCGATCGTCGATCGGTCTGTGCACCCTCTTCGCGACCCATGGAGTGATTGCGGGGAATGATTTTCGAAAGCCGCCGGGTGTCCGGCGGCTTTCCGATTTTGATCGATAGATTACTTGCCGCAGTTTTTGTCGTTCACGGTGGGCGCCGTCGCATTGCCGTTGGCATCGGACTGCGCGCCTTGCGGGCTGGTCGGGCAATTCTTATCCGCATTGGAGTTCATGTCGGTCGGTGCGGTGGTCGTGCTGTTGGTTGTTGCCGGATCGACCGGATTGGCCGAAGCTGGCGTGCTCGGGTCTACGGTGACCGATTTGCCGCTGCCGGACGATCCATCCGTGCCGGCTGCACTCTGCGCCATCGCCGACGTGGCCAGGGCAACGGTAAACGCCGAAGCTGCGAGGATTTTCATGAACATGGTTCTGTCTCCATTTCTGTGAACTCGTCGCCTTGCGACTGGTGGGACAACCTCGCGGGTTGGCGAAGGTTCCCGATAAAAGTCACTTGGGAGGACCTCCTCGCGTCCATCTGGTGACCAGGCCTGGTGCAACGCTTTTGGCGCAGTGCGCTGAAAAAACGTCTTTCCCTTCAGTTCGAATGGTGCTTTAACGCGCCCATCCACAGGGGTGCTCCGTACGGTCGGGGCTGAGACGGGGGCGGCAAGCCCACAGACCCTAGAAGCTGATCTGGGTAATACCAGCGGAGCGAGGCGGGCGATGTTTTCAGGCGCACAGATTTCCCTATATCCCATGGCCGACGATTTCGTCGGCGTTATCCTGGGCGCGCTCGGCGCGCTCGATCCCTATCGGGACAGGCTGAGGATCGAGACCGACGACATCTCGACCTTGCTGGTCGGGCCACCGGAAGTGTTGTTCCCGGCGCTGCGCGATCTGTTCGTGGCGGCGGCGCGGAGCGGCAAGCATTGTGTGCTGTCGGCCGCCATTTCGCGCGGCTGTCCAGGTGAGCCGGATGATCCGATCTGCCGCTCCGACGCATTTGGCGGACCTGTCGGGCCGCTCGGCCCACGCAAGGAAGCCGCCATCAGCGCCGTGCGCAATGCTGCTGCCACCGGCCAGCCGGCGGCGGCGCAGTTCTCGCTCTACGTCATGGGCACAGGCGACCACATGGACGAGATCTATGGCTGTATCGATTTCCTGAAACAATCCGGCGTCTATGATCGCTCCAAGAATTTCTGCACCAAACTGCGGGGCGATACGGGCGCGATCTTTTCGGCGCTGAACGAGGCTTTCTGCCGCTTCGGGCCGGGCGCCGGCCACGTAACCCTCGACGTCACGGTTTCGGCCAACAGCCCGTCGGCTGTCTGAGCCTACCGCGCTTGCGCGCGACCCCTCGTCAAAGGTTATGCCCGTGGTCTCACCAGTCGCGCCGCGCCCGCTCTCGGCTTCCCTTGCCAAGGCAGTACCCGCCATCATCTCCGTCGGGTTGCTCGCCGTGGCGTGGCAACTCTACGCTACCTATTCCGGCATCAAGCCGACGATTCTGCCAGCTCCCTCACGCGTCCTCGAACAGGCGATGCTCAATCGTGACGCGCTGATCGACAACGCCGTCCCCACCATCCGCGCCACGCTGGCCGGCTTTGCCTGCTCGCTCGCCGCCGCCTTCGCGCTGTCGATGCTGGTCGACTTTTTCCAGCCGATGCGGCGCGCGCTGTTTCCCGTCTTCATCGTCAGCCAGACCTTGCCGCTGGTGGCGATAGCGCCGCTGGTGGTGCTGTGGTTCGGTTTCGGCCTGGCCCCGAAGATCATGTTGGTGGCGCTCGTCACCTTCTTCCCGATGCTCGTGGCTCTGGTGCAGGGCTACGAGGCGACCGAGGTCGAGATCGGCCAGATGCTGCGCGCCATGGGGGCAGGGCGCTGGCGCGTCTTTGTGGTGGCGCGCCTGCCTTCGGCGCTGCCCTATTTCTTCGCCGGCCTCAGAATCTCCATCACCTATGCCGTGGTCGGCGCCATCTTTGCCGAATATGCCGGCGCCGCGAAGGGGCTGGGCATCTACATGCTCAACGCCAAGAACAATTTCCGCCCCGATCTGGTGCTGGCCGCCGTCGGTGTCAGCGCGACGCTGACGCTTGTCCTGTTTGGGCTGACAGTGCTCTTGCAGCGCCTCGCCATGCCCTGGGAGCGGGCCGGCCAGCAGCGCGCGGGAAAGGTGCCGCGGCAATGAGGCGGCTCGAATTGCGACATGTGCGCAAGGCGTTTGACGGGCTCGACGTGCTCGCGGACATTTCGCTCAGCGTCGGTGCCGGCGAATTCGTCTCGATCCTGGGACCTTCGGGTGCCGGCAAGTCGACGCTGTTCCAGCTTCTGACCGGCGCCGAGCATGGCGAAGGCGAGATGTTTTTCGACGGCGCGCCGCTCGACGATCATGGCAGGCATTTTGCCTTCATGCCGCAGCGCGACGCACTGATGCCGTGGCGGCGCATCCTCGATAACACGACGCTCGGGCTCGAGGTGCAAGGCGTTAAACGCAAGGCCGCGCGGGCGCGCGTCGCGTCGCTGTTCGCCGAGTTCGGGCTTGCCGGTTTCGAGCGGCATTTTCCGGCGCAACTCTCGGGCGGCATGCGCCAGCGCGCGGCACTTTTGCGCACGGTGGTGCAGGAGCGCGACATGCTTTTGCTCGACGAGCCGTTCGGCGCTCTCGACGCGCTGACACGCGCGGCCATGCAGCGCTGGCTCGAGCAGATGTGGCGGCACCATCGCTGGACGGCGCTGCTGATCACACACGATGTGCGCGAGGCCGTGTTCCTGTCCGATCGCATCTATGTGTTGTCGGCGCGCCCGGCTCGTGTGGTGCGTGAAATCAGGGTGCCGTTGCCCCGCCCGCGCGATCCGGCCGGCGCCGCCGCGCAACAGGCCGGCGCACTCGAAGCCGAGATCCTCGACATTCTGCTCAACCCTCAACCATTCAAAGGACACGACCATGATTGACTTGACGCGTCGACAAGCCCTGCTGCTCGCCCTTGCCAGCAGTCTTCCGCTCATCGCCGGATCTAGCCGCTCCTTCGCGGCAACGCAAAAGGTCTCCGTCGCGCTGGACTGGACGGTCAACACCAACCACATCGGGCTCTTCGTCGCCCGCGACAAGGGGCTTTATCGCGAGGCTGGCCTCGACGTCGACATTCTACCCTACAGCGACACCGGCGCCGGTACGCTGGTCGCCAACCGCGTTGCCGACTTCGGCATCAACGGCACGATCAGCCTGTTCACCCAGAAGACCGCCGGTGCCGACCTGAAGGCCGTCTATGCCGTGGTGCAGTCCGAAACCGGCCGAGTGGTCTTCAACGCGGCGCGCAGCGAGATCAAGAGCCCGAAGAATCTCGACGGCCTGATCTATGGCGGTTTCGGCAGCGCCTGGGAAAACGCGCTGATCTCGACCATCATCCGACATGACGGCGGCAAGGGCAATTTCGAAACGGTGACGCTCGGCACCTCCGCCTATGAAGCGCTGGCCAACGGCTCAGTCGACTTCACGCTCGAGGTCTCGACCTGGGAAGGCGTCGAGGCCGAGCTCAAGGGTGTCAAGCAGCGCAGCTTCGTCTATGCCGATTACGGCGTGCCTGACGAGCACACGACGCTGATCTCGTCGAGCGAAGCCTATCTCCAGGCGAATCCGGCGCTGGCGTCGGCCTTCGTCCAGGCAACGCGGCGCGGTTATCAGTTCGCGGTCGATCATCCCGGGGAAGCCGCCGCGCTGCTGATCGCCGCCAACAAGGATGCCCTGACCAATCCGGCATTGATCGAGGCGTCGCTGAAGTCGCTGATCGACGGCCACTATCTGCGCGCAAAAGACGGCGCTCTCGGCACGATGGATCCAGCCAAGATGGACGCGATCGGCGACTATCTCTTCACGGCGGGAATTCTGCGCGATGGCGATGGTAAAATTCTGGCGCAGCGCCCTGATTTCGCGAAGTATTTCAGCAATTCGGCTCTGGGCTAGGAGGCTTCGAAACATGCCGAGGCGAATTCCGGTAGCATCGTTTCGATCTTGCCGGTTAACCGCCCGGCAATGGTTGCGTGCAAAGGTCGCCCTGAGGGATCATCGGGGTGCTTGCGTTGCTCACGTCAAAGAGTGAAGCGTTTTCGCATAATCAGGGCGGGTTATTCTCGGCCGCGCGAAGGCGTGACATGCTGGTCGACCTACGCGAGGGCTTCTTCCGCATCTGTGCCCTGGCTTGCGCAGCCCTGTTCGTCTATCGCGGCTTGTATCAGGTCATCGAGGATCCGACCCGGCTCAACGCCGCGTTGGTTGCGATTTCCGAGATACTCACCTTCACCTGGCTGCTTCTGTCGCGGCGTCCGGTAACGCGTGACTGGAAACCGCTTACCGTCGTCGTCTCCGTAACGGCCAGTTTCGGTGTTGCCTTGGTCAGCCTCCAGCCTGGCGTGGCGCTTGTCCCGGTCTATATAGCGGCGCCGTTGCAACTCCTGGCGCTGATGTTTGTCATCTGGGGGAAGATTTCGCTCGGCCGTTCCTTTGCCATCCTGCCCGGAAACCGCGGCGTGATGACGGGCGGCGCCTACCGGGTGGTTCGGCACCCGATCTATGCCGGCTACCTAGCCGGCCATGTCCTCTTTTTGCTGTCGGCCTTTTCCCTCCACAACCTCTTTGTCTACGCCGTGATTACCTATCTGCAGCTCTATCGCATTTTGCGCGAGGAGGCGCTGCTGGCCGCCGAGCCGGAGTATCGCGCCTATATGGAACGGGTGCGCTACAGGCTGTTGCCGCGATTTTTCTGAGGGTAGGGCCGAACTGGCCGATCCTGTCTGCCCGGATTGGTCAACTGCGCTTCGTTGAAGCGGGTCGCGGTTCCAGACAAACGCCGGCCTCCTCCCTTTGTCCTACCGGAATTCTTGGCGGAAGCCGATGTCCGGTCTTTGCGCTCCGCGCCAGACGGCCTTATCTGTCGGCAATTCGGCAAGGGCCATAAAAAATCGTTATTCCTTTCGATATGTTGTACATATCGATATTACTGTTCTCAATCATGCAATATTTTTTTCAACTGTATTATAATTTTATTACTCTTATATATCCATCGTTTCTTTAATAAATACCATCGATTTCGTAATTACGTGTGGATTTGAAACTTGAGATCGCCTGTCTCGTAGTTGAAGTAGCAATCGGTTGTATGCCGAATGCTTTAGCACAACGACAACAGGAGAGTGTTATGGCTTCTATCATCAGAACAGTCGCCAGTGTTTTGGCTGGTAGTGCACTAGTTCTTGTTCTTTCCATGCCGACGAACGCGGCGGGTCTGGGCGTTGGTGTCGGCGCCTCCGTCGGCGGTAGCGGCGGCGTCAATGCCGGCGTGGGCGCATCGGTCGGCGGCAGCGGCGGTATCAATGCCGGCGCAGGTGCCTCCGTCGGTGGGAGCGGTGGCGTCAACGCCGGAGCCGGCGCCAATGTGGGCGGCTCGAGCGGTGTCAGCGCCGGACTTGGCGCCTCGGTCGGGGGCAGCAACGGCGTCAATGCTGGTCTTGGTGCCAATGTCGGCGGCACCAGTGGCGTGACGGCAGGGCTCGGGGCCAATGTCGGTGGCACTGGCGGTACCGGCGTCGGTGTTGGCGTGGGTATCGGCGGAACCAATCCCAGCAATCCGTCCAACCCGAGCAATCCCTCCAATCCCAGCAATCCTAGCCTGCCTGGCGTCGTGGCCCAGATGTCCAACAGCCAGCTGGCGCGCATGAAGAAGCGCTGCGTCGACGTGCTCAGCAGCGAAGGCACCTATGACCGGGACCTGCGTCAGCTCTGCCTGCTGATCGCCCGCCGCTGATTTCAGTAGCGTGGGGTTCGGAAGTGCGGAACCAGCCGTGAGGCTTTGACCGCACTCTCCTGACCTCCGGCCGGTCGGAAAGCCCGCCGTCCAGGCGGGCTTTCTGCATCTTCAGTGGTTCCAATCTCGCCCCTGTCTTGCCGGTGGGGTATCTGGCCTCTTGGTTTCCCGGCGAAATCTCTTCCTTGCGGATACCACTCTACGATCATACGGAACGGTAAGGCTGCCCGAACGTTCTCTTCTCCGAAACATCGTATGCGACGATGTTAGCCAGCGCGTCAGCGCCTACAGGAGCGGGAACCATGAGCTTAGGCACCATACTCATCATCATTCTTGTCATTGCGCTGCTTGGCGGCTTCAGCGGCCTCGGCGGCGGACCCTTCTACGGAACAGGTTACTATGGTGGCGGCGGACTCGGGCTTGTGCTCCTGATCATCATCGTCCTTGTCGTCCTCGGGCGAATTTAGAAGCTCGCAAAGCTTCGGATGGTCGCGATCTCGTGACCAGTTCCCGGTCGCGGCGCACCGGATTGTGATGACGACAAGCCGGCTTGTGATCCAAAATTCTTCGCGACTCTCGTATTGTCAATTCGGTCCACACCCCCCGTGGAAACAAGAGGACAGGGTCCCACCCCTTCATCCTCCTCCAAGGCCCGCCCCGGTATCCCGGAGCGGGCTTTCTTCTTTCCAAGGCAATTGTTTTGAAGGCTCGCCGCCCCGGCCCTTCATCGACGACGAGCATTCCGGCTTGACCGCCGGGCACCGTCAGTCAGTGCCCTCTGATCTTCCAGCGATCGTTGACAGGCTTGTCTCGGCCATATATTGAACAGGACTATACAGGTTCACTGAACAGGTATGAATATGAAGCGGCGCGCGGTTCAACTGTCTCCCGGCACGGGCAAGCCCGAGCAGATCGCCACTGTTCTGGAGCATGAAATCCGCTCCGGCGTGCTTGGCTTCGGCGATCGCCTGCAAAGCGAGAACGAGCTCGTCCAACGCTTCTCCGTCAGTCGCAACACGGTCCGCAAGGGCCTCGAGGAACTGTCCAGCCGCGGCCTGATCACCACCAAGGTGGGCATTGGCTCTTTCGTTACCTTTGACGGCAAGCCGGTCGACGACGCCATAGGCTGGTCGCGTGCGCTGGCCAACGCCGGTGCCAATGCCGAGACGAGGACGCTGCGGCTGGAGGTCATCGAAGACGCCGATCTCGCTGCCTTGCTGGAGATCGACAGCCCGTTCTTCATCGCCGTCGACCGGGTGCGCACCAATGCCAGCGATGGCCACGCGATTTCCATCGAGCGCAGCCGGCTGCCCCTGTCGCCGGAGCTGGAGGATGTGCCGCTCCGTGGCCTGCGCGAAGGCTCGCTGCACCAGACGCTGCGCGCCGCCGGCCTCATTCCCGACCATGGCGAGGAATGGGTCGGCATAGAGATGCTCAACGCCGAGGACGCGGCGATCCTTGGCTGCCCGCTAGGGACGCCCTTCCTGCGCGGCCGCCGGCTGACGCGGGCGGCCGACGACCGGCCGATCGAATATGTCACCAGCCTGCTCAATCCCGCGCATTTCGCGCTGCATATGAGGTTCTGAGCGATGCCGGACATGCTTGATCGCGCCATGGGCGCGCTTGTTGGCGGAGCGCTGGGAGACGCGCTCGGCATGCCGACGCAGCTTTTGTCGCCGGCGCGCATTGCCGAACTTCATGGCCATGTCGAGGATTTCATCGCGCCCTTCGCCGACCATCCGGTGTCCAAGGGACTTCTGGCCGGCACCATCACCGACGATACCGAACAGGCGCTGCTGCTCGGCCGTATATTGGTCGAATCCGGCGAGCGTTTCGATCATGCGCGCTGGGTCAACGCGCTGCTCGACTGGGAGCGCGAGGTCAAGGCGCGCGGCAGCTACGACCTTCTGGGTCCTTCGACCAAGCGCGCCATCGACGCCATCAACAATGGCGTGCCGGCCGAGGAAGCGGGGCGCGGCGGCGACACCAATGGAGCGGCCATGCGCATCGCGCCAGTCGGCATCATGATGCCGCTGGAGCCGCTCGATACATTCGTCGCCAAGGTGGCGGAGACCTGCCGGGCGACACACAACACCTCGATCGCCATAGCATCGGCAGCGGCGGTCGCGGCCGCCGTCAGCCGCGGCGTCGCCGGGGGTGACTGGCGCGCCGCGTCCGACAGTGCCGTGGCGGCGGCGAGGCGAGGGGCGACGCTTGGCCATTGGGTGACCGGCGGCGACATCGCCGCGCGCATCGTCTGGGCGCAGGACCTGGTGCGTGGCAAGGTGACGAGGGACGCCATCCGGCTGATCACCGATCTGGTCGGCACCGGCGTCGCCAGCCAGGAATCGGTTCCGGCGGCCTTCGCTGTGCTGGAAGTCGCTGATGGCGATCCTTGGCAAGCGGCGGTCATCAGCGCCAATCTCGGCGGCGACACCGACACGATTGGCGCTATCGCGGCAGGCATGGCCGGCGCCTGCACGGGCTTTTCGCGGCTGCCGCAGCAGCATATCGCGCGGCTGAAGGGCATCGACATGGCCGACGTTCGCGTGTTGGCCGCCGACCTCGTCGCTGCAAGGGTGGCGAGAGCCGGGTCCGGCAAGGACGCGGCTGCGTGAGCGGCCGTCTCGTCCATATCGGCAGCGCGGTGGTGGATTATGTCTACCGCATCGATGCCTTGCCGGCGCCCGGAATGGAAAAGACCGCATCGAGCTTCGCCCAGGTAGCCGGCGGTGGCTTCAATATGATGGTTGCCGCGGCCCGCACCGGCACGAAAGTCGTGTTCGGCGGCCAGCTCGGCAGTGGGCCGAACGGCGATTTCCTGCGCGCCGCCTTCGCAGCCGCAGGCATCGAGACGCTAACGCCGCCAGCGCCCGCCATGGACAGCGGCAATTGCGTCGCCATGATATCGAGCGATGCCGAACGCACCTTCGTCTCGTGGCCCGGTGCCGAAAGTGTGCTCAGCCTCGACATGATGGCGCCGGTATCGGTGGCGCCTGGTGATTGGGTGTTCGCCTCGGGCTATACGCTGAGCTATGCGGGCAGCCGCGACGCGCTTACCGACTGGATCGAGGCGCTGCCGGGAAACATTCCCTTCGTCTTCGACCCGACACCGATCATTTCAGACATTCCGCGCTCGATCCTGTCGCGTGTGCTTGCCCGCACCACCTGGCTGAGCTGCAACGCGACGGAAGCCGCGGAGATCGCCGGTCCTGGTGATGTCGAGGACCTCGCGGTGCGGCTGCTTGCCGAGCATTGCCCGCAGGCGGCGGGTGTCGTCATCCGCTCCGCCGCCAAGGGCTGCCATGTCGCGCTGGCCGACGGTACGGCGCAGACCGTTGCCGGGTTCAAGGTCGATGCCGTCGACACCAACGGCGCCGGCGACACCCATATCGGCGCTTTCGTCAGCGCCTTGGCGCGTGGCGCGCCGCCCTTTGAAGCAGCGCGCTACGCCAATGCGGCGGCGGCCATTTCGGTCACCCGCCACGGCGGTTCATCGGCGCCGACCGATGCCGAGATCCAGACTTTCCTGAGCCAGGCCGCCGCGACCGGCGCGCCGGGCCAGAACCAGAAGGCCCATCAGACAGCCTGACAAGCCCCGCCGAAGCGGGCAAACAAAGAGAGGAACCGACATGCGCATGCCAAGACTGACTGCTCTGTTGACGGCGACCGCCGTCCTCACCACCGCCTTCACGCTGGCCGCCAGTGCCGCTGAAGTGCATGTGCTCAACTGGAAGGGCTACGGCGCCGACGAGCCATGGGCCGTCCAGGCCTTCGAAAAAGCCACCGGCAACAAGGTCGTCAACGACTTCTTCAATTCCGAACAGGAAATGCTGACCAAGATCCGGACCAATCCGGGCCTCTACGACGTCGTCATGATCAACGCCGCCTTCAACGACCAGGCGATGTCCGAGAAGCTGATACAGCCGATCGATACGTCCAAGCTGCCGAACTATGCCGATATCAGCAAGGACAAGGCGGGCTCGCCGATGCTCGACCATGACGGCAAGGTCTATGGCGTGCCGTGGGTCTGGGGCCTGACCGCGCTCGCCATCAATGAAAAATCCTTCGACAAGCCACCGACGTCGATCGCAGAAATGTGGGATCCCGCGCATAAGGGTCGTGTCATCATCCGCGACGACGCCGTCGAGGCGGTGCAGTTCGGCGCCATCGCCACCGGCCAGAACATCAACGACATCAAGGATATGGACGCCGTCAAGACGAAGCTCACCTCGCTGATGCCGCAGATCAAGACTTTCTGGAGCTCGGAGAACGACTGGAACCAGATGGTCGCCTCCAACCAGATCGACATCGGCACCTATTGGAGCGGCTCGGCCGACCGCGCCAAGACCCACTTCAAGCTTCCGGTGTCGCTGGTCATTCCCAAGGAAGGCGCGGTCGCCTGGCTCGACGCGTTCTCGATCCCGGCCGGTTCGAAGAATGTCGAAGGCGCGCAGGCCTTCATCAACTGGATGATCGACCCGAAATTCTATGTCGAATGGGTCACCAAGGTCGGCGCTCCGGTGTCGGCCAACACCAAGGCGGTGGAGGCGCTGCCCGAGGATGCCTTCAACCGCAAGGTGATGGGCGACCCCGAAGTCGCCAAGCGCATCCAGTTCCAGGCGCCGATCACCGATGCCCAGCGCGAGGCCTATCTGGCGCTGTGGCAGCAGCTCAAGGTCGACGTGAAGTAGGCTTACATCCGGACCAGCCGGCGGTTCGCGCCGGCTGGTTCTTTCAATCCTGGGGAGGAGGAGGATGGCATGGCAGTACCAGGCGCGACCGCATCGCGCAGCGGGCTGAGATCGGCCCTGCCGCTGCTGGCGCCGGCCTATCTCTGGCTGACGGTGGCGATCTTCCTGCCGCTGTCGGCCATGGTCTTCTTCTCCTTCATGACTGACCTGCCGCTGTCCGGAAAGCCGTGGGCATTCACGCTGGGCAATTACGCCGCCTTCTTCTCGCAAAGCCTCTACCTGACACTGCTGCTCGCCTCGCTGCGCCTCGGTCTCGAAGTGACTTTGTGGTGCGTCGTCATCGGCTACCCGGCGGCCTATGTGCTCGCCAAGGTGCTAAAGGGACGCAGCCGCGAGGCAATCTTCCTGCTGGTCATCCTGCCGTTCTGGTCGAACGGGCTGGTGCGCATTTTTTCCTGGGCCATGGTTCTGCGCGAGGGCGGCATCCTGGACACCGCGCTCAACGCCGTGCTGCCGTTCAAGATCAACATCGATCTGATGTATTCCTACCCGGCCGTCATTATCGGCCTGGTGCACTCCTATGTGCCCTACATGGTGTTGACCTGCTACCTCACGCTGCAGGCGATCGACGACTCGCTGATCGAGGCCGGGCGCTCGCTCGGCGCCTCGCGGCTGCAGGTGCTGAAGCGGGTGATCATCCCGCTGTCCTTGCCCGGCCTGGTGGCGGGCGCGGCGCTGATCTTCGTGCCGGTCGTCGGTTCCTTCATGGAGCCGCGCATTCTCGGCGGGCGCACAGGAACCTTCTACGGCACCGTCATCGAGGACCAGTTCGTGGCCGTGTTCAACTGGCCACTTGGTGCCGCGCTGTCCTTCATCCTGCTCGCCGTCGTGCTGGTCATCCTGGCCGTCGCCGCGCCGGTGCTCAGGAGGGCTGCCTGATGATGACCACCCGCATCCTCGAAGGGCTTGGCCGCTTCTACATCGGGCTGCTGCTCGCCTTCCTCTATCTGCCTATCATCATCATGGCGCTGATGTCGTTCAACGTCTCGCCCTTCTACCAGCTGCCGTTCGAGTGGACGACGGAATGGTATGCGTCGCTGTGGCACAACGACCAGCTTATCGCGGCCACCTGGAACAGCCTCGAGATCGCAATCGTCACCACCATCATCTGCGTGGTGCTCGGCTCGGCCGCGTCGCTGGCGCTTTATCGATATGAGTTTCGCGGCAAGAAGCTGCTGCAGGCGCTGCTGTTTCCGCCGATCGCCATTCCGTGGCTGATCACCGGCACGGCGATGCTGATCTTCTTCTTCGGCGTCGGCATCGGGCGCGGCCTGTTCGCCATCCTGCTCGGCCATGTCGCGCTGGCGCTGCCCTACGTGATCGTCGTGGTCTCGGCGCGGCTGCAGACCTTCGCGCCGGAACTGGAAGAAGCGGCGCGCTCGCTTGGCGCCAACCAGTGGCAGGTCACGATGCGTGTCACGCTGCCCTGGATCATGCCGGGCGTCATTGCCGGCGGGCTGTTCGCCTTCGCGGTGTCGTTCGACCAGTTCGTCGTCTCCTATTTCCTGGCGACGCCCGGTCAGACGACGCTGCCGGTCGAAATCTACGCCGCGATCCGCAAGGGTTTCACGCCCGAGATCAATGCGGTCTCGACCATCATCATCGTCGTGTCGATGGCGCTCATGCTGCTGACGGCGCGCTTCTTCAAATTCGGCGGAGAGAAATAATGGCCGGCGTGCAGGTATCAAACGTCTCGCGCAGCTTCGGCGCGCACAAGGCGCTGGACGACGTGTCGATCGATTTCGCCGATGGCGGCTTCTATGCGCTGCTCGGGCCATCCGGCAGCGGCAAGACCACGCTGCTGCGCCAGATCGCCGGTTTCGATTTTCCCGACTCTGGCCGCATTTCCATCGGCGGCGAGAGCGTGGAGCGGGTGCCGGTCGAAAAGCGGCGCATCGGCATGGTGTTCCAAAACTATGCGCTGTTTCCCAATATGAGCGTCGCCGACAATGTCGCCTTCGGCCTGTCGGTGCGCGGCGAGAACAAGGCGGTGATTGCCTCCGAGGTGCAGCGCGCGCTCGACCTCGTGCAATTGGGCAAGCTTGGCAGACGGCGTCCGCACCAGCTGTCCGGCGGCCAGCGCCAGCGTGTCGCGCTGGCGCGCGCCATCGTCACTAAGCCGCGCGTGCTGTTGCTGGACGAGCCGCTGGGCGCGCTCGACAAGGCGCTGCGCGTCGACATGCAGATCGAACTGAAGCGTATCCAGCGCGAGATCGGCATCACCACCATCTTCGTCACCCACGACCAGGAAGAAGCGCTGACGATGAGCGACCGCATCGGCATTCTGCGCGACGGCAGGCTGGTGCAGGAAGGGCCGCCGGAGGAAATCTACGACCGGCCGAAAAGCGAATTCGCCGCCACCTTCCTCGGCAACGCCAACATCTTTCGCGGCGATGCGACCGGCAACGGCATCCGCCTGCCGGACGGCACGGCAATCGCGGCAAAGGTGGGCGACCGGCTTGCCGGCGGCGCCAAGGCCAGCTGCGCCGTGCGGCCCGAGCGCATAAGGATTGCGACGGACGCCGTGGTTTCGGATGCAGCCGATGCGAATATGCTCAAGGGCAAGGTCTCCAAGCGTATCTTCGCCGGCAACAACAGCACCTATTTCGTCGAGCGCGCCGGCCAGACGCTGAAAGTCATCGTGCAGAACACCGGCGCCGACAGGCTGGCGGAGGGGCAAGATGTGGTGCTGCGTTGGTCGCCGGAGAGCACGGTGTTGATCGCGGCTGGGTAGGTAGCGCGGTTCGATAGCTGGGACTGTCGGCGTTCCGTGGCGTCCCCCCTCTGTCCTGCCGGACATCTCCCCCACAAGGGGGGAGATTGGCTGTCGCCACCGATTTCGCAAATGTCCTGCATTGCAAGAATGAGCGCCAGGGTCGAAGCTGCCAATCTCCCCCCTTGTGGGGGAGATGCCCGGCAGGGCAGAGGGGGGCGCTGTCCCTCCGTCCTTTCCGACAACGAGCCGGGAGCTGCAATGACCTTGGAATTAACCGCACGGGACCGCTCCATGCTCGACGGCGGACAAGGCCCGTCCGCGGCCGCCGCGATGAAAATCCTCGTCGCCTTCTCCAACGCCATCGGCGCGCGCGGCCTGCTCGACATATCGGGCGCCCATATCGATGGTTGCCTTTATCATGGCAAGGCCGGGCTCGATTTCGTCGAACGGCTGGTCGAGGGCGGCGGCCGCGTGCAGGTGCCGACGACGCTCAATGTCGGCTCGTTCGATCTCATCCACCCCGGCATGGTGAAGATGCCGGCGGCGGAAGAGGTGCCGGCGCGGCGGCTGATGAAGGCGCATCTGGAGCTTGGCTGCCAGGCGACCTTCACCTGCGCGCCCTATCAGACGCGCTTCCGGCCTGACTTCGGACAGCAGATCGCGTGGGGCGAATCCAACGCCATCGTCTTTACTAATTCGGTGATCGGCGCCCGCACCAACCGCTATGGCGACTTCATCGATCTGTGCTGCGCGATGACCGGACGCGCGCCGGCCTGGGGCCTGCATCTCAGCGAAAACCGGCGCGGCCGCATCCTGTTCGACCTGGACATTGCCGAGGCCGAACCAAGCGACAGCCTGTTCGTCGGGGTCGGGCTGATCATCGGCCAAGCCAGCGGCGACCGCATTCCGGTGATCTCAGGCCTGCCGAAGCCGCGTGACGAGGACCAGTTGAAGGCGCTGGGTGCCGCGGCCGCGACGACGGGTGCGGTGGCGCTGTTCCATGCGATCGGGATCACCCCCGAAGCGCGGACGCTGGATGAGGCGTTCCAGGGTCATCTTCCTGAAGAGACCATACGCATCGCCCGGGCCGATATCGATCAGGCGCTAGCCAGGCTGTCGGGGGTGCCCGACGGTGCGTCGCTTGCAGCCGTGTCGCTGGGCACGCCGCATTTCTCGCATGAGGAATGGATGCGCCTGTTGCCGATGCTGCGGGAGGCTGCACCCGGCAGAGGCATCCCGATCTACGTCAACACCGGGCGTGCGACGCTGACGCGGCTGCGGGAGGAGGGCGCGCTGGCCGGCATGGAGGCTTTCGGCCTGATCCCGGTCGCCGACACCTGCACCTATGTCACCGCGATCCTCAAGCGGCTCGACGGCGTGGTGATGACCAATTCCGGCAAATGGGCGCATTACGCGCCGGGCAATATCGGCGTGACCGTCGCTTTCGCCGAGATGAAGGACTGCATCCGTTCCGCCGCCGTCGGCCATGTCGTGCGAGGTGTCTCATGACACCAGAGGCGGGAACGGCAGTCGTCGAACGGCTGGGCACTTTCCAACTTGCCGGCGAGGCCGATGGCCTGGCTCTGGTGTTCTCGCAGCCGCTCAGCTTCTGGGGCGGCATCGACGCCGAGACTGGGGAGATCATCGACCATTCGCATCCAGGGCTTGGCCAGAGCGTCACCGGCAGGATCCTGGTCATGCCGAGCGGGCGCGGCTCGTCGTCTTCGTCCTCGGTGCTGGCCGAAGCGATCCGCAGGGGAACGGCGCCGGCCGGCATTCTTCTGGAGCGTCCGGACCCGATCCTGGCGGTAGGCGCCATCGTCGCCGAGTTTCTCTACGACATCCATATGCCGCTGGTGGTGTGCGACATTTCCGGCATTGTCTCCAGCGACCGGATCGCGATCGGTGCGGATGAGGATGGTGGGGCGATGATAAGAGTTAGAGCAAAAAGCTAACCGCTCAGATCTCCGGGATATTCTCCTTGAAGATCACCTGCAGCCTCGGCTGGTGCAACTCATAGGGCAGCCCGCGGACCGCGTGGGTCAGCGTGTTGAGCGCCTCGCGCGCCTCGACGCGCGGGTTCTGGTCGATGACGGCATCGAGCGTGCCGTCGAGCAGAAGGTCCTTGGTGCCGTCGGTCACCTCGTGGCCGAGGAAAACCATGGATTGCGCGCGGCCGCGTTCCTTGAGCGCGCGGGCGATGCCGGTGTTGCCGGCGCCGACATTGTAGATGGCGGCAAGGTCGGGGTGGCGGTCCAGAAGTGCCGATGCTTCCGAATAGGCCTTCTCGCGGTCGTCGAGCATTTCGCGCATCTCGACGATCTCGAGATTGGGGGATTCCTCGGTCAATATGTGCCGGAACCCCATCTCGCGTTCCTCATGGCCGCGATAGGACAGCGAGCCGGCGAACAGCGCCACCTTGCCGGGGCGTTCCGGCCCCATGAAGCGGTTGAGCAGATAACCGGCCAGCCGCCCGGCGGCGCGGTTGTCGATGCCGATATAGGCGACCCTGGGCACATGCAGGATGTCGGAGGCGATGGTCACCACCTTGACATCGTTGGCCGACAGCGAGCGGAGCGCCTCGCGCACCGTCGGATGATCGAGCGCGATGACGCCGACGCCTTGCGTCTGTCCGCGCAAATCCTGCAGCAGGCGAGCGAGCCGGTCGGGGTTGAAGCCCTCTATGGTGGCGATGTGGACATCAAGATCGGGGCGCGCCACGGCCTGCGCCTCGATGTGACGATGCAGCATCTTGATGAAGGAATTGGTGCCGGCCGGCAGCGCGAAGTCGAGCCGGATGACCTCGCCGGGTAAGGGCCGTGGCGGCGCCCCGTTTGGGCTTTCGGCGATGTAGCCGAGGCGCTGCGCCATTTCGAGCACGATCTCGCGCGTGCGCGCCCGCACGCCGGGACGGTTGTTCAGCACGCGGTCGACGGTGGCGGCGGAAACGCCGGCTTCCCGGGCTATGTCGGTCAGGGTGGAACGCACCGTCTTTCATCTCCTCAACGCATCAGGATCACGCAATGCCGGCGGCCCGTCTGACGGCGACGGCTGCCAGCCATCGGCGATTCTGATGGGAAATGATGTATCCGGCCTTGGTCGAAGCGCAAGCCTTCGGACTAAATCAGGTCGCCCGGCACTGCTGTTCCAGGACGGGAAGACACATTTCCCATCAAATCGAGGCATAAGGAGCGATATATGAATCCCGGTATGACGCATTTCCTCGCCCCATTGCGATGTTGTGAGGTGTTTTGATTATTTATGATGTTGACAGCCTTCCGATACTGCCGTCAATATCCCTCATGGGCTCGTGGAGGAAACCTTGGCCCTGAGGGAGGAATTCCAATGTCTGATCTGATCCGCATATCGCGGCGCCGATTGTTGGCGTCCGGAGGAAAGGCGGCGGCGTTCGTGGCCGCGGCCGGTATTGCACCGCAGTTCATCCGCCCCGGCCGCGCCTTTGCCGCCGACGCACTGGCGCCGGGCATGATCGGCGGCCCGACCGGCTTCGAGGGCGCCGAGCGTTACCAATATGGCGCCGACACGCCGGAAGGCCGCGCCATCGAGGCGGCCAAGGCGCTGAAGGGGGCAGGCAAGGCGCCGGCCAAGATCGTGCTCGGCCTGTCTGACGGCTCGATCGGCCAGCTCACGCAGCCTTTCCCGGCCGGCGCGCCATCGATCAGGGAACTGTGGGAAAAGGAAACCGGGATTCCGATCGAGATCGTCGGCTTGCCGAACGGCCAGGAATTCACCAAGACGATGCAGGACATCTCCACCAAGGGTGGGGCCTACGACATCTATTCCACCGAATGGAACCGCCTTGGCGATCTCGCCGAAACCGGCGGCATCGCCAAGCTCGACGACTTCGTGGCCCAGTACAAGCCTGAATGGGACGACCCCAAGACCGGTTATGTCGACGGCGCCAAGGGCGTGTCGCTGCTCAACAAATATCGCGGCTCGAACTATGGCGTGTCGCTCGACGGCGACTTCCAGACCTGGGTCTATCGCACCGACCTGTTTGGCGACGCGGCCGAGCAGAAGGCGTTCAAGGACAAATACGGCTACGATCTGGCGCCGCCGAAAACCTGGAAACAGCATGGCGATATCGCCGCCTTCTTCCAGCGCCCGGACAAGGGCCTGTTCGGCTCGACCGATCTGCGCAACCAGGGCTGGGGCTACACCAACTGGTATCAGCGCTATGTATCGATGGCCTCGCCCAACCAGTTCCTGTTCGGCGACGACGGCAAGCCGCTGATCAATTCCGAGCATGGCATCGCCGCCACCAACGAATATGTGGAATCGCTCGTCCACCATTCGCCGGATGCGATCTCGTGGGGCTGGCCGGAGCAGTACGGCAATTTCGCCAAGGGCGGGGCGGCGATGACCTGTGCCTTCTCCAACCTGCCGAAATTCCTCGACAATGCCGGCAACAAGGATTCGGCCGTCACCGGCAAGATCGGCTCGATGCTGCCGCCGGGCCGAGAGATCGACGGCAAGCTGATCAGCCGCTCCGTTCTGTGGTTCTCGCTGACCGGCATGGTCTCGTCGCAGTCGAAAAACCAGGAGGTCGCCTACCTCCTGCTGCAATGGCTGGGCTCGGCCCGCATCTACGCCTGGATGAGCGCCAACCCCGGCGGCTATCTCGATCCGTTCCGCCTTTCGGACTTCTCCGATCCGCTGGTGCGGCAGACCTACCACGCCTACCACATGGACGTGGTGCGAGAGACGGTCGCCCGCACGGTGCCGACCATCAACTATCCCGGCGCCACCGCCTTCCACAATGCGCTCGACGAAAACCTCATGGCCTCGCTGACCAAGGCCAAGACATCGGAGCAGGCGATGGCCGACACCGAGGCCGAGTGGAAGAAGATCGCCCGGCGCATCGGCGAGGACAAATTGCTCGAAGCCATCAGAACCAACAAGGAGGCCTGGCCGACCGTTCTCGATCCGATCAGCTGATCCGTCTCCCTGGATCAGAGCTGTCTCCGGTCCAAACAAGCTGAGGGGAAGAGCGAAAGCTCTTCCCCTCAGCACTCAACGCCACCAGCAAAAGCAGCCAGATGAAGCGTTCCGTTCCTTTCGAGATATTCCGCTACGCCGCGATCCTCGCGGCGATGGCGGTGACGCTGGTGCCGATCCTGTGGATGGTATCGATGGCCTTCAAGCCGATCGCCGAATGGTCGGCGACCGGCGCCGACCTGACATGGTGGCCGAAGAATCCGACGCTCAGCAACTTCCGCTTCGTGTTCGGCGACTCCACCAACAGCCTGATCGTCGCGCTCGACCGCACCGCGCTGAAGCCGATCCTGTCGTCGCTCTTGTCGGCGGTGTTCGGCACCGCCATCGCCATGTCGGCCGGCACGGCGGCGGCCTATGGGCTGTCGCGCTTCGGCTCGGGCCAGAACCTGCCGCTGGCGCTGATCCAGCTCAGGCTGTTTCCGCCGATGGCGGTGATGATCCCGGTGATGATCATGTGGTCGTTCCTGAACTTCACCGACAGCTGGTGGGGCCTGGCGCTGATCTATGGTATCGTCACCTTGCCGTTCGCCTTCTGGCTGATGAAGACCTTCTTCGACGACATGCCGCGCGAGATCGAGGAGGCCGCCCTTGTCGAAGGCTGTTCGCGGCTGCGCGTCTTCACCCGCATCACGCTGCCGATGATGCGCGCGCCGCTGGCCAGCGCCGCCCTCTTCGTCTTCATCCTCAACTGGTCGGATTATCTGATCGCACTGCTTCTGACGACGCGCGAATGGGTGACCATCCCCGTCTACATGGCCTCGCTGTCGTCCTCGATGACGGGCCAGCTCTACGGCGCCAAGGCAGCGCTCGGGCTCATCGCCGCGGTGCCGCCGGTGATCATGGGCATCGCCATTCAGCGCCATCTGGTGCGTGGGCTCACCTTCGGGGCGCTCAAGCAATGAGCGCGGTGATGACGACGATTTCGGAGGGCGAGATGGACGCGCGGACAAAGCCGGCCCTGCGTGACGAAGGCGCGCGGCTGGGTTTCCGGCTGACGCTGCCGGCGCAGATCCTGGTGCTGTTCATCTCGGCCTTTCCGCTTTTGATGCAGCTCTACATCAGCGTCACCGACTGGTCGCCGCTCTCGGGTCTCGGCTGGTGGAATGCGTGGGAGATGTGGAACAGTTTCGCCAACTACACCGATCTCGCCGCCGATGCCCGCTTCTGGAGCGCGTTGAAACGCACGGCGATCGTCATGGTCGTCTGCGTGCCGGCTGAGTTCCTGCTGGGCCTCGCACTGGCGACGCTGTTCGCCGATGATTTTCCCGGCAAGCGCATCTTCTATTCGATCCTGCTGATGCCGATGATGGTGGTGCCGGCGGTGGCCGGCTACATGTTCTTCATGCTGTTCCAGTCGGGCGGCCCGGTGAACGACATCCTGTCGTCGCTAACAGGTTCTCCGGTCACCATCGCCTGGCTGTCGGACCCGACGCTGGCGCTGATCGCGGTGATGATCGCCGATATCTGGCAGTGGACGCCGCTGATGTTCCTCATCCTGCTTGCCGGCCTGGTCGGCGTGCCGGAGGATCAGATCAAGGCCGCGACCTTGCTCGGCGCCAATCCCTGGCAGCGCTTCACCACCATCGTGCTGCCGAAGATGAAGACCATCATCGTCATCGCGCTGGCGATCCGCGTTATCGAGAACTTCAAGATCTTCGACACGCTCTACATCATGACCGGCGGTGGCCCCGGCGTCGCCACGGAAACGATCTCCGTCTACATCTACAAGGTCACCACGCAGGATCTGATCTGGGGCTATGTCGCGGCGATCGCGCTCGCCATCCTGGTCGTCCTCTCCATCGTCGCCGTGTTCGCCATGAAGCGCATGGCGCGGACAAAACAGGTGGCGGCATGAGCGCGATCCAGCTCAGGCATCTCACCAAGACATTCGGCGACTTCACCGCGCTGAAGACGATGGACCTCGAGATAGCGGACGGCGAGTTCATGGCGCTGCTCGGGCCATCGGGTTGCGGCAAGTCGACGACGATGAACATGATCGCCGGCATGGAAGAGCCGAGCAGCGGCAATATCCTGTTCGGCGAGCGCGACATGGCCGGCGTGCCGATGGGGCGGCGCGGCGTCGGCTTCGTGTTCCAGAACTATGCCATCTTTACCCATATGACGGTGCGCCAGAACCTCGCCTACGGGCCGAGGATGCGCGGCGCCACCAAGGCCGAGATCGACCGCCGCGTCGGCGCCATCGCCGAGCTGCTGCAATTGACGCCGCTGCTCGACCGCAAGGCCGACCGGCTGTCGGTCAACATCCTGCAGCGTGTGGCGATCGGCCGCTCGGCGATCATGGAGCCGGCGATCTTCCTGCTCGATGAGCCGCTGTCCAATGTCGACGCCGCCTTCCGGGCGGTGATGCGCACCGAGCTGAAACAGCTGCAGCGCCAGTTCAGGCAGACCATGGTCTATGTCACGCACGACCAGCTCGAGGCGATGACCATGGCCGACCGCATCGCCGTCATGGACCATGGCGTGCTGCAGCAAGTCGGCACGCCGCTCGAGGTCTACAACAATCCGGCCAATGTCTTCGTCGCCCGCTTCATCGGCGCGCCGGGCATGAACCTGCTCAAGGGTAGGCCGGCGCAGAGTGATCGCGGGCTGGTTATCGATCTCGGCCCGCTGGGCATCACGCCACCCCTGCCGGATGAATTGGCTACCACCTTGCGTGCCGCACGCGGCGACGTGCTTTACGGCTTCCGGCCGGAACAGGTGGCTTTGGCGCCGGACAGGCGCGGGCTTGCCATGCCGGTCACCTTCGTCGAGCGCATCGGCGCACGCACCATCGTCCATCTCGGCGAAGGCGAGGGCACCGTGAAAGCGGTCTTCGACAATGATGTCGGGCTGTCGATCGGGCAAACCGCGGCCGTCGCGCCAACAGCGGCGGCGGTGCGCGTCTTCGACGCTGCCTCCGGCGTTGCGATGAAGGCAGGTTGAGATGGCTGACATCGTCTTTCGTAATGTGACCAAGCGCTACGGCAGCACGCTCGCCGTCGACGCCGCCTCGTTCACGGTCAACGACAATGAGTTCTTCTGCTTCTTCGGGCCGCCGCTGTCGGGCAAGTCGACGATCCTGCGCCTGGTGCTCGGGCTGGAAGCGCCGGACGCCGGCGAGATCCTGATCGGCGGCAGACCGGTCAACGCGGTGTCGCCGGCCGAGCGCAATGTCGCCATGGTGTTCCAGAACCTGGCGCTGTTCCCGCATATGAGTGCGCTCGACAATGTGCGCTTCCCCCTGGTCGAACGCGGGGTCGCCGAGCTCCAGATCAAAAAACGGGTCGCCGATGTCGCGGCCAAGCTGCATATCGGCCATATCCTGCACAAGCCGCCGGCGCAGCTTTCGGGCGGCGAGCGGCAGCGCGTGGCGATCGCGCGTGCGCTGGTGCGCGATCCCAACGCCTATCTGATGGACGATCCGATCTCGGCACTCGATGCGAGGCTGCGCGAGGAAACGCGGGTCGAGCTGAAGCGCATCCAGCGCGAGCTCGGCAAGACGCTGATCTATGTCACCCATGACCAGGAGGAGGCAATGTCGATCGCCGACCGCATCGCCATCCTGGACAATGGCAAGATCAGGCAGGTCGGCGCCCCGGCCGAGATCTATGACCGCCCGGCCAGCACCTATGTGGCGCGGCTGCTCGGTTCGCCTGTCATGAACATCCTGAAATCGGCGCGCGGCGAGGGCGGCGTCGAGGCGGCCGAAGGCACGATCCGGATTGCCGACAAGGCTGCTCCCGCCGATGCAATCGAGATCGGGCTAAGGCCGGAAGATATCAAGGTCAGTCCGTGGGCGGATGGTGGCCAGGGCCGCCCGGCGCGGGTGTTCGAGGTCGAGCCGCTTGGCGGCTATACCGTGGTGACACTCGCCGCCGGGCAGGCGCGGCTGAAGGCGCTGCTGCGCGGCCAGCCTGACATCAGGCCCGATGCGATGGTGGCGATATCCTGCGAGCCGGCGCGCGTGCATTATTTCGGGCAGAGCGGAGGCGCGTTGGCGAGATGATTGCGGCCGCGAGGACAGAATTTCGGGAGGAAGACATGGCAGGCAAAGGCTTCGAGCCGGACGTGAAGGTCCGCACCAAGGAATACAGGATCGGCTGCGTCGGCGCCGGCATGATCATGGCCGAGTGCCATCTCGCTGCTTACAAGGAGGCTGGCTTTCCAGTCGTGGCGATCGCGTCGCGCACCCCTGCGAACGCGCAGAAGGTCGCGACACGCTGGGGCATCCCGACCGTGCATGATACGCCCGAACAGCTGATCGAGGACGATGCCGTCGAGATCATCGACCTTGCCTTCCCGCCGGACCAGCAGCCGGCGCTGATCCGCCATGCGCTGAAGCAGAAGCACATCAAGGCGATCTTGGCGCAGAAGCCCCTGGCGCTGTCGGTCGAGGAAGCGGTCAAGCTGCGCGACGAGGCGGCGAAAGCCGGCAAGATCCTCTCGGTCAACCAGAACATGCGTTACGACCAGTCGATGCGCGTGTTGAAGCAGATCATCGACAGCGGCGCGCTCGGCGACATCGTCTTCGCGCAGATCGACATGCACGCCATCCCGCATTGGCAAACCTTCCTCGAGGATTACGACCGGCTGACGCTCGCCAATATGAGCGTGCACCATCTCGACGTGCTGCGCTTTCTGTTCGGCGATCCCGATGAGATCACCACGCTGACGCGCAAGGATCCGCGCACGACATTCGACCATCTGGACGGCATCACCGTGTCGACCCTGCGCTTCCCCACGGGCGTGCTCGCCGTGTCGCTGGAGGATGTCTGGTCCGGTCCGCGCCAGGAGGGCTACAAGGACGACCAGCACATCAACTGGCGTGTCGACGGCACCAGGGGTGTCGCCAAGGGCACGATCGGCTGGCCGACAGGTGCGGCCTCGACGCTGACCTATGCCTCGGCCGAGACGACCGGCGGCGAATGGGTCAGCCCGAGCTGGGAGACGATGTGGTTCCCGCATGCCTTCATCGGCGTCATGGAGCAGCTGCAGCATGCGGTGAAGAACGGCACGCCGCCGGCGCTCTCCGTCGCCGACAACGTCAAGACCATGGCGCTGGTTGAGGCGGGCTACCGGTCGATGGCATCCGGCCGCACGGTCAGGCTTTCCGAGATCGCCATCAACGCAACCGAAACACCAGACAACTGAATCGCTTACAGGGAGGAATTCACACCATGATGCAGGCAGGTATTTTCACGGGCTATTTCCCGTACGGCCTCGAAGAGACGGCACAGAAGATCCGCGGCCTCGGTTTCAACACGGTGCAGCTCGACCTGCATTTCAAGGATGTCGACCTGTCGGCTGGCCAGATCACCAAGGACAAGGCCAAGAAGGTGCGCGATGTCTTCCGCGACCACAATCTGCCGGTCTGCTGCGTGTCGGGCTATACCAACATCATCCATCCGGACAAGGCCGAACGCGAGAAGCGCGTCGGCTACCTCAAGGAGATCATCCGCAACGCCCGCCATTTCGGCTCGCCTTACGTGATCTCGGAAACCGGCACCTACAACACCGAATCCGACTGGGTGCATCACCCCAAGAACAAGACCGAGGAAGGTTTCGAGGAGTGCCGCAAGGTGATCGCGGACCTTGCGCAGACGGCTTACGACCACGGCGCGGTGTTCCTGCTCGAAACCTATGTCAACAACGTCGTCGGCTCGGTCGAGGAGACGGTGAAGATGTTCGCGCAGGTCGACCATCCCGGCCTTGGCCTGTTGATGGACCCGACCAACTATTTCGAGACCCACAATATCGACCGTATGGACCAGATCCTGAACCAGGTGTTCGACACGCTGACCGACAAGATCAGGATCGCGCATGCCAAGGACGTCAAGCGCTCGGGCGACGACAAGTCGGAGAAGCACGCCGATATCGGCGACGCCGATGCGATGGAAAGCCATACTTTCCGCGGCGTTGGCGAGATCGAGCTGCCGGCGCCGGGTCTCGGCTCGCTGAACTACGACCTCTATCTCAAGCGGCTGGCTGAGAAGCACCCGAACATCCCGGTGATCATCGAGCATCTGTCGGAGGACGACGTGCCGCGCGCCAAGAAATTCCTCGACGGGAAATTCCGCGCCAACGGCCTTTGAGGATTATTCCGCGCTGCCGGTTCGCGGCGGCGCGGCTCCAAACAAGGGAGGAAAGAATGTTGAAATTCGCTTGGAAATTGGCGGCCGCCGCGACAGTGCTCGCCGGCGTCGCCCTCGTCACGACGGCGCAGGCGGCGGAAGGCCAGAAGACCTTTTATCTCCTGTCGCATGGCGGCCCCTCGGATGCGTTCTGGATCGACTGGAATGCCGGTGCGACCAAAGCCTGCGACCAGCTCAAGGTGACCTGCAAAATCTCCTTCAGCGGCGGCGACATGGCGGCGCAGAAAGAGGCCTTCAACTCGGCGCTCGCCGCCAAGCCCGACGGCATCGCCACCACCTCGGCGCAGCCGGGGCTTTGGACAGAGGAGGTGAAGGCGGCGAAAACCGCCGGCATCCCAATTGTGTTCTTCAACACCGACGATCCGGCGACCGGCCGCCAGGCCTATGTCGGCGCCGACCTCAAGGAAGCAGGCGCGATCTGGGCGAAGTACCTGGTCGACCACAAGATGGTGAAGCAGGGCGACAAGGTGTTCCTGCCGGTGGAAGTTCCCGGCGCCAGCTATCAGCAGCTGGAAACCGAAGGCATCGCCGGCGTTTTCGATCCGTTGGGCATCAAATATGACGTCGTCGATTGCGGCACCGATCCGGCTGGCATCATCGCCAAGATGACCGACTACATGGTGGCCAACAATCCGCCGGCGATCATCGCGCTCGGCGATTCCGTGGCGGCCAGCGTCAAGCGGGTGTTCGATGGCGCCGGCGTGCCGGCCGGCAAGATCCCGGTCGTCGGCTGGGGCAATTCCAAGGAGACGGCGCAGGCCGTCAAGGACGGCTTCGTCAACGCCGCCGCCTGGCAGTACCCGTCGGCGCAAGGCTTCATGCCGGTGGCGCTGCTCGGGCTCGCCGCCTCGGGCGAGCCGATCGGCTACGACATCCACACTTTCGGCCTCTACGACGCCTCCAGCGTCGACCCGATCCTGAAGCTCTACGACAAGAAGTGAGAAAAGCAGCGCCCGCTGCGAAAGCGGCGGGCGCCTTTCAAGCATGGTTCAAACAGTCATGACGATCGCCGCAGAAGACGAAATGCCTGTCGGGAAACGCAGATCGAGCCTGATACGCTCGCCGCAATTCTCCTCGCTCGTCATCCTCATTGTCCTGCTTGCGGTGTTCGCCATCGCCGACCGCAACTTCCTGTCGCCGCTCAACATCTCCAACATGATGGCGTTCCTGCCGGAGCTCGGCATCATCGCGCTCGGCATGACGCTGCTTTTGACGGCGGGCGAATTCGACCTGTCCGTCGGCGCCGTGTTCGGACTGGCGCCGGTGTTGGTGATGCTGCTGGTGCAGAACGGCAACTGGGATATCGGCGTCGCCCTTCTGGCCGGGCTTCTGCTCTGCATCGCGATCGGCGCGATCAACGGGCTGATCGTCACCAAGATCGGCATCTCGTCCTTCCTGGTGACGCTGTCGATGCTGCTCGTCGTGCGCGGCGCGGCGCTCTACATCACGCAAGGGTTTCCGCTGAAATCCTGGGACCAGCCCGGCTTCTTCGTCACGCTGCTCGCCGGCAGCTTCAATGTCGGTTCGTTCCGCTTCTACACGTCGCTGTGGTGGTTCATCGGCCTGTCGGTGTTTGCCATCTACATCCTGCGTTACGCCAAGCTCGGCAACTGGATCAGCGCCATCGGCTCCAATCGCAACGCGGCGGTGGCGCGCGGCGTGCCGGCCGACGCGGTCAAGATCTGGCTGTTCATCGCGACCTCGGTGCTGGCCGGCCTTGCCGGCATGATCAGCGCCTTTCGCATCTCCGCCGCCTCGCCGGTGGCCGGCACCGGCTATGAGCTGGAAGTGATCGCCATGGTGGTGGTCGGCGGCACCGCGCTGACCGGCGGCCGGGGTACCATCCTGGGCACCATCGTCGGCGCGCTGATGCTGCGCGCCATCCGCAACGGCATCGTGCTGATCGGCGTGCCGGGGCTGGCCTACAACATCTTCGTCGGCCTCATCATCCTCGCCATGCTCATCCTGCACGCTTTGCTGCAGAAGAACGCCGCAAGGAGCTGACGATGGACGTGCTTCGGCTGCAGAATTTGCAGAAATCCTTCGGCAGCGTGCGAGCGCTGAAGAATGCCTCGCTGACGCTCAGGGAAGGCGAAGTGGTGGCGCTGCTCGGTGACAATGGCGCCGGCAAATCGACGCTGATCAAGGCGATCTCGGGCGTGTTCCCCATCGACCGTGGCGAGATCTTCGTGCGCGGCGAGAAGGTCTCGATCCGCTCGACCCGCGACGCGATGGACCTCGGCATCGAGACCATCCACCAGGACACCTCGCTGGCGCCGGATCTCAGCATCGCGCGCAATCTTTTCCTCGGCCGCGAGCCGGTCAATTTCGGCTGGCTCGGCGTGTTCGCGCCGCTCGATCTCGCCAAGCTGCGCAAGGCCGCTTCCGAACTGCTCAAGCGCGTCGGCATCTCGAAGAAACTCGACGCCGATGCGCTGGTCTCGACGCTGTCGGGCGGCGAACGCCAGTCGATCGCCATTTCGCGCGCCATGCAGTTCGCCGCCAAGGTGATCATCCTCGATGAACCGACCAACAATCTCGGCGTCGAGGAAACCCATGGCGTGCTGCGCTTCGTCAAGGAGGTGCGCGATGCCGGCCATTCGGTGCTGCTCATCACGCACAACATCCACCACGTGTTCCAGGTCGCCGACCGCATCATCGTCATGCGGCGCGGCGAGATCGTCGCCGAACAGACGGTCGCCGACACCGACCTTCTGACCGTGGAAAGCATCATCACCGGCGCCGACATGTCGGCCTTGCTCAAGGAGGCGAGGGCAAAGTGAAGGGCGTCGCATGGTAGAGCTTTACGGCAAGACGCTGTCGCGACGGCAAGTGGCCGAGCGGTCCGGCATGCTGTCGCAATTCGCCGGCGTGCGGCTGATGACGCTTGGCGACGGCGTCGAGCGCGGCATCCGGATGCTGGAGTTCCGCACCGGCTCTGGGCTTCGCTTCACCGCGCTGGTCGATCGCGCGCTCGACATCGCCGATTGCGACTTCAAGGGCCAGGCGATCGGCTGGCATTCGCCGAGCGGTTTTCGTCATCCCGGCCTGCACGATCATGAGGGGGAGAGCGGGCTTGCCTGGGCACGTTCGTTCTCCGGCCTGCTCGTCACCTGCGGCCTCGACCATATTCTGGGCCGCGAAAACGTGCCGGCCGACAATTACAACTATCCCACCAAGAAGACCGTCACCCATTCGCTGCATGGCCGCGTCGGCACTATACCGGCGCGGCTGACCGGTTATGGCGAGCGCTGGGATGGCGACCGGTGCGTGTTGTGGGCCGAGGGCATCGTCCAGCAATCGGCGGTGTTTGGCGAGGATCTGCACCTCATCCGCCGCATCGAGGCCGATGTCGGCGGCAACGAGATCCGGTTGTCCGACCGCGTCGTCAATCACGGCTTCAACAGCACGCCGCATATGTATTTCTACCACGTCAATGTCAGCCACCCCTTGCTCGACCGCGGCTCTCGCTACCTGGCGCCGATCCGCGACGTGGTTTGGGCCGGCCATGCCGGCGCGCGCTATGAGGCGCAGAACGTCGGCTACCGCACCGTGCCGGAACCGCAAATGGCGTTCAGCGAACAGGTCTGGCAGCATGAGATGGGCGCCGGCGCAAAGGGCGAGGTGCCGATGGCGGTGGTCAACGACCGGCTCGGCCTCGGCTTCGAAGTGGTGACGCGCAAGGACCAGCTTCCCTGCACCTATCAATGGCAGAATTTCCAGGCCGGCCAGTATGCGCTGGGCATGGAGCCGTCGACGCATCATGTGCTCGGCGATCTCGCCGCGCGTGAGCGCGGCGAGATGATCTGGCTGGAGCATGGCGAAAGCCGCTCCTATGATGCGGTGTTCCGCGTGCTCGACGGTCAGGATGCTATTGCCGCTGCCGAAGGCAGGATCGCGGCCATCGCCCGCCAGCCCGAGCACGATTATCCGCAGCCCTCCGGCAACTTCCCGAAACTGGCAGGCAGGACATGAGCGCGACATCTATCCATGGCAACCCCTCCGGCCCGCGGACCGGATTGCCAGCGCTGCGCGAGGATCGGAGGCAGATATGACGACAGCAAGAAAGCGCGACTACAGCCTGGTCGGCGAAAGCACGCGGACCGCGATCGAGACCGGGCTGGCTTCGGCCGAATGGTACCACACCGACGTGCCGCGCAAGGCGATGAAGGAGCTGATGCAGCGCTCCGACGGGCCAGCGATCCGCGACACCGTCATCTGGCTCGCCGTCATCCTCGGCTCCGCCGCCGGCATCGTCTGGTTTTGGGGTTCGTGGTGGGTGGTGCCGTTCCTGTTCGTCTATGGCGTGCTCTACGGCTCATCGAGCGACTCGCGCTGGCACGAATGCGGCCACGGCACAGCTTTTCGCACGCGCTGGATGAACGATGTCGTCTACCACATCGCCTCCTTCATGCTGATGCGCAATCCCGTGCAATGGCGCTGGAGCCATGCGCGCCACCATACCGACACCATCATCGTCGGCCGCGACGCCGAGATCGCGGTCATGCGTCCGCCGGACCTGGTGAAGGCAGCGCTCGCCTTCACCGGTATTCTCGATTTCCGCTATTCGCTGCCGACTTTGGTTCGCCAGGCCTTCGGCACGCTGTCGGACGACGAGAAGAGCTACATTCCCGAGATGGAGCAGCACAAGGCCGTGGTCGTCGCCCGCTGGCATGTCGCCATCTATGTCGCGACGATCGCGCTTGCGATCGCGCTGCGGTCGTGGATACCGCTGGTGCTGATCGGCCTGCCGCGCCTCTACGGCACCTGGCACATGGTGGCGACCGGCCTGTTGCAGCATATCGGGTTGGCCGACAACGTCACCGATCACCGGCTCAACAGCCGCACCGTCTACATGAACCCGGTCAGCCGCTTCATCTACTGGAACATGAACTACCATGTCGAACACCACATGTTCCCGATGGTGCCGTATCACGCGTTGCCCAGGCTGCACGAACTGATCAAGCACGATCTGCCCGAGCCGAACCCGTCGATGTGGCATGCCTATCGCGAGGTCTGGCCGGTTCTGCTCAGGCAGCTGAAATACGAGGATTTTTATCTGAAGCGCGAACTGCCGCCGACGGCCAGGCCGTATCGCGGCGAATTCCACGCGGTCGATATGTCGGCGGCGGCTGAATAGCTGAGGAGACCGAGATGGCTGATTGGGTTGAAGCGTGCGCGGTGGACGATGTCGAGAAAGAAGATGTCATCCGCTTCGACCATGGCGGCCGGACCTTCGCCGTCTACCGGTCGCCCGATGACAAGTTCTTCGCCACCGGTGGCTATTGCACGCACGAGAAGGCGCATCTGGCCGACGGGCTGGTGATGGACGACATCATCGAATGCCCCAAGCACAATGGCCGCTTCAACTACAAGACAGGCCAGGCCAAGGGCGCACCGGTCTGCGTCAATCTCGCGACCTATCCGGTGAAGATCGAGGCCGGTAAGGTGATGATCCAGATCTGATCCAGTACCAGGCAAGCACAGAGGGGACGTTTGAATGAGCCGCAAGAGACCGACCGTCGCTGACCTGCGCGCGATGAAGGGCAAGCGCCAGCTGACCATGCTGCGCGTGCTCAACCTGGACGAGGCGGAGGCGGCCGAACGGGCAGGGGTCGACATCGTTTCGGTGCCGCCTGAACTGGTGCTCAACCCGCAGTACCGCGATGCCGCGCCCAGCCTGTTCACCATGCCGGGCGAAAACTTCTTCGAGATCGGCACAGCGGACGATTTCGTGCGCTGGGCGTTCCGGCTCTACAAGGCAAGCGCCGACGCGGTCTATTGCAGCGCAGGCTATGCCACGATCAAGCGGATGGCGGACGATGCCATTCCCGTCATCGGCCATGTCGGCCTCATCCCATCCCGCGCGACCTGGACCGGCGGCTTCAAGGCGGTCGGCAAGACCGCCGACACCGCCATCCAGATCTTCGAGGCGGTGAAGCAACTGGAGGCGGCCGGTGCCATCGGCGCCGAGATAGAAGTGGTGCCGGTCGAGGTGGCCAAGGCGATCTCGGAGCGCACCTCACTGATCATGCTGTCGATGGGGGCGGGCACCGGCTGCGACGCACAATATCTGTTCGCCGACGACATCCTCGGCCAGAACCGGGGCCACATGCCACGCCACTCCAAGGTCTACCGCAACTTCGCCGCCGAGTATGACCGGCTACAGGCAGAGCGGGTGGCGGCGTTCTCCGAATATGTCGCCGACGTCAACAGTGGCGCCTATCCCGAGGACAGGCACATCGTGCACATGGACCCCGCCGAGCTCGGCCTGTTCATCAACAGGGTCGACGCAAAGCGCTGATTAATCGGGTTCTTTGCCGATGGTCGCTGCGGCTTGCCACGTTCCATCGGCGAGCATGGCGTGGAGCACCTCGGCGTCGGACCCCAGCGGCCGGTCGTTTTTCAGCATCGAAACATGCGCTCGCACCGCCGCGTAGATCGCGCCCGTGCGTGGCGCCAGCGTCAACCCTTCACGCAGGTCGACGGCCTGGGCGGCGGCCATCAGCTCGAAGGCGATCAGCCGCCGCCACAGCGCGATCATCCCGGCGCATTTCGAAACGGCGAAAAGCGACTGGGTCGCGTGGTCCTCGACGCCTTCCGAGACTGGAAGGAAGTCGAGCATCACCGGATTGGCCTTGTGGCGGATGGCGGCGAGGATCGATGTCGCCGTCTTCTGCAGCGGCACGAAACCGGCCGAAGCGCCGCCGATGGGGGACAGATATTTGGTCAGGCCGTTGCGGCCCGAACCGGTGAGCTGGATGAAGCGGGCGACGCTGGCTGCGGCGCATTGCGCGATCGCCAGGCCGAGCGTCTCGAAGGCGAGCGAGAGCCCTGCGGTGTGGAAATTGCCGGTCGACATCACCACGCCATCATCGGCGAGCACCAGCGGGTTGTCGGCGGCGGCGTTGAGCTCGATCTCTACGGCTCGTTTTGCCTGGCCGATCGCCTCGATCAGCGCACCGTGGATCGACGGCATGCAGCGGATCGACAGCGGATCCTGGATAGTGGTCGGCGCCGGCACTTCGTCGCGGGCGAGAAGATCGTGCAGCGCCTTGGCTGCTTCCGCCTGCCCGGCGGCCGGCCGTGCCATCTGCAGGCGCGGATCGAGGATGGTGCGGTTGGCACCGAAACCTTCCATGGTCAGCGCGCCGGCCTGCTGCTGCTGGGCCAGTGCCGACAGGGCATCGGTTATCGCGAGGGCGCCGCTGCCGCAGGAGACGGCCGAGGCGTTGATCAGGGACAGCCCATCTTTCGGCGCCAGGCTGATGGGTGCAAGGCGGGCCATCATAAGCGCCTTGGCCGCCGGCATGCGCCGGCCCTGATAATCGGCCTCGCCTTCGCCGATCAGGAGGCGGGCAAGCGCCGTCATCAGCACGAGGTCGCCGGCGCCGATCGAGCCGAGCGACGGCATCACCGGATGGACACCGGCATTGAGGGCCTCGACCAAAGCGATGAACACGGCAGGCGACAGGCCGGAGCCGCCGGCCGAAAGCATCGAGGCACGGGCGAGCATGGTGGCCCGCACCGTTTCAACCGGCAGCGCTTGGCCGACCGCACTGCTGCGACCTTCCAGAAGCTGGCGCTGGAAGGCGCTGGCGTCACCCTCGACTGATGTGCCGAGATTGGCGCCGAGGCCGGTGTTCAGGCCGTAGATCTGCTGGCCCGCGGCGGCGGCCCGGTCGAGCACTTTTCGCGCCGTCTCCAGCCTGCCGATGATTTCGGGTCCGATCTCCACCTTGCGCGCCTGGCGGGCCACGGCGGCGACATCGCCGACACTGACGCCAGCTCCGGTGAGGATGAGCGCGCTCATGCGAAACGCAGCCTCTGGCCGATGCCTTTTTCCCTTGCCTTGGCGAGCATCGCCTTGCCCAGCGCGATGTCGGACAGCGAGAGGCCGCGATGCCAGAACAGGATGGTCTCGTCGTCGCTCTGACGTCCTGGCTTGAGGCCGGCGGCGATCTGGCCGAGCTCGGCATGGAGCGTCGTCTCGCTCAGCCGCCCGGTCTCGACATGGGCGCGCAGCGAGCCGAACTTGCCGCCCTTGCACTGGCCCCAGTCGTCGACGACCATCTTCTGCATGATGTCGGTCAGCGACAGCTCGACCGCGCTCATCGTGCCGTAGGGCACGACCAGGGCGCCGGGCTTGATCCATTCGGTCTTGAGCAGTGGTTGCGGCTCCGGCAGGCGCGAGGCCTCGACAACGATGTCGGCGCCTTCGACGCAGCTCTTCCAATCGGCCACGGCGGTGACCTTCTTGCCGAGGTCGGCGGACAGTTTGGCGGCAAAGCCGTCCCGGCTTTCCGGCCGGCGCGAATGGACGCGGATCTCGTCGAAGTCGAAGAGATGGTCGAGCAGCCGCACGTTCCAGTAGGCGGTGCCGCGCGCCCCGATATGGGCGAGTACCTTCGAGTTCCTGCGCGCCAGATGCCTGGCGCCGATGGCGGTGACGGCGCCGGTGCGCATGTCGGTGATGACGGTGGCATCGAGGATGGCGCGCGGCGTGCCGGTGCGCGGATCGAACAGGTTGAGAATACCGAATTCCGAGGGCAGGCCGTGCAGATAATTGTCGACATAGTCGCCGACGATCTTCACGCCCGCCGCGTCGAGCGGCGCCACGTAGCCGCGCAGCACGTTGAAATGGCCGTGGAAAGCGGGATCGGGCTCGAGATGGACGCGCGGCTCGATCACCGTCTGGCCCTTGCCCTGGGCGACAAGGCCAGCTTCGACGGCTGCAATGATCTCGCCATCGGTCATGGCGAGCGCTTCGATGTCGAGGGCATTGAGATAGTCGATATAGATGGGCTTCATCTTATGCGCGCACTTTCCTCGGTCACCCCGCCCATCCCCATAGCAGGCCGCGGCGCGACACGAAAGTTTGTTGCGCTGACTATGGACTGCGCCAGCCAAATGTTGTTCAAACCCGTACCGACATGACGGCCATTCCCGAGACTGAAACCTCACCCGAAACGGTCACCAATGCACGGCGCGTGGCGCTGATCGTTGCCATCGCCTTCTTCATGCAGCTGCTGGATTCGACGATCATCTCGACCTCGCTGCCGCAGATGGGCGCCTCCTTCGGCGTGCCGGCGGTGGCGATGAGCATCGGCATCACTGTCTACATGTTGACCATGGCGGTGTTCGTGCCGCTGTCGGGCTGGCTCGCCGACCGCTTCGGCGCGCGCAACGTCTTTCTCGTGGCAATCGCTTTGTTCACGCTGGCATCACTCGCCTGCGGCTTCTCCCAGAACTTGACCCAATTCGTCGCCGCACGTGCCGTGCAGGGGCTGGGCAGTGCGCTGATGACGCCGGTCGGCCGCATTCTCGTGCTGCGCAATGCGTCGAAATCCGAACTGCTCAACGCCACCGCGCTGATCACCTGGCCGGCGCTATTCGCGCCGGTCGTCGGGCCGGTGCTCGGCGGCTTCATCACCACCTATCTGTCCTGGCATTGGAATTTCTTCATCAACATCCCGCTTGGGCTGATCGGCCTGGCGCTGGTCGCACGCTTCATTCCAGGCGACCGCGAGGCCGACCCCAAGCCGCTCGACTGGCCGGGATTTTTCCTGACCTCGCTCGGGCTGGCCTGCCTGCTCTACGGCCTCGAGCGCATCGCGCATCCCGAGGATGGCGTGCTGCCGACCGTGCTGCTGATCACGGCGGGCGTCGTCATCGGCTGGCTGGCGGTGCGGCATCTCGGGCGCGTGGCCCATCCGCTGCTCGACCTCTCTTCTTTCAGGGTGCAGACTTTCGCCATCTCGACGCTTGCCACCGGCACCATATTCCGGGTGGCGATCAATGCGACGCCGTTCCTGCTGCCGCTCTTGTTCCAGGTTGGCTTCGGCCTCTCGCCCGTCGATGCCGGCTTGATGATCCTGGCCTATTTCCTCGGCAATCTCGGCATGAAGACGGTGACGACGCCGACGCTGCGGCGTTTCGGTTTTCGCACGGTGATGGTGGTCAACGGCATCATCGCCGCGGCGTCGACCGTGGCTTGCGGAGCGATCTCGCCGCAGACGCCGCAAGCCCTGGTGATGGCGCTGATGCTGATTGCCGGCCTGTCGCGCTCGATGCAGTTCACGGGGTTGAACACGCTGGCCTTCGCCGACATCGAGGCGGCGCAGCGCAGCTCGGCGGCGACGCTGTCGTCCATGCTGCAGCAGATTGCGATGCTGTTCGGCGTCGCCGTGGCGGCGGCGATCCTCAACCTGTCGCAGATCGCGAGAGCCCGGCCAGCGCTCGACCTCGTCGATTTTCGAATCGCCTTTTTCGTGATCAGCGCCATCGGGCTGGTCGCGGCGCTGCGTTTTCTGGTGCTGCCGCCCGCCGCCGGGGCAGAGGTTTCCGGCCATGCAGCGGGGAACTGAGATCGAGTTTTCGCGTCCGAGGCGGAGATAAATTCCGCTTCATCCTTTCGCCTTGATGCCGAACTTTCGCGAATGGCGGCGATGGCGCAATCAATTGCCAAAAGTGCAGGAGTTTCCGGGCATTGCGCCAGTTTTGGCAATCGATGCGTCCACTCCACGAATATCGGCACCAACGTCTGTTCTGAACGCGGATTCATTTGACGAACCGGCGCCGAGCCGCTTAGCTTTGCTTTCGGGATGCCAAAACTGCCATCGGGATGGCAGCGCTGCCATCGGGGCAAATGCAGACATGAATGCGATTGGCTGGCTAAACCTAAAGAGCCTGAATCAGGAAGGCATTGTCTTTGCCATCGCGGTGGTGCTGTTCGTTGCCGCCGCCATAGGCCTGCCGGGTTTCATCGACCCCAACAACCTCGTCGCCATCGTCAGATCCGTGTCGGTGCTGGGCATATTGGCGCTTGGCATGGCGGTCGTCATCATCGGCCGCGGCATCGATCTGTCGGCGGTAGCTATCATGGCGATGTCGGTTGCCTGGTATCTGCAACTGCTCAACACGGGGACTTCGGACGGATTGGCCTTCGCCTATGTGCTGGCAGGCGTGCTCGCCATCGGGCTGCTCAACGGCTTTCTCGTCGCCTATGCCGATGTGCCGGCGATCTTCGTGACGCTGGCCACCGGCTCCTTCGTCTTCGGCTATGTGCGCTCGCAATTGATCACGCAGGATGCCGTGCCGGTGCCGCAGGGCCATTGGGTCGAACTGCTCGGCGGCCTGCGCTTCCTCGATATCCCGATCGAGGTGTTCGTTTTCGCCGGCCTGGCCTTCCTGTTCTTCCTGTTCCTGCGCTACACCAAATGGGGCCGCTATATCTATTTCGCCGGCGACAATCCGGTCGCCGCCCGCAACATCGGCATTCCGGTACGGCCGATGCTGGTGCTGCGTTATGTGCTCTCGGCTTTCGTGGCGCTGATCGCAGGTCTTTTGACGGCGGCCAGCCTGCACTCGATCAACACCCGTGTCGTCAACTCGACGCTGCTCTACGACATCGTCCTGGTGGCGGTGATCGGCGGCATCGGCCTGTCCGGCGGCAGGGGCGGGGTGCGCAACGTGCTGGTTGGCGCCGCGCTGATCGGCATCCTGCTCAACGCCATGACCATCATCGACATTCCGCTGCTCTACCAGAACCTGATCAAGGCGGCGATCCTGTTAGGGGCCATCATCGTCGACGGCATCATCAATCCGCGCGACGAACAGACCGCGCAACAGGGCGACATTTAGAGCAGATGGGCTAGCCCATCTTGCTCGGGGGTACCCGGCGCGATCGCGATGATCGGCCGGCAATGAAAACCGAACCAGAGGACGTGACATGAGACTGATCAAGACACTTATGGCCGCCGCTACGGCGCTCGCCATCACCGCCTTCGTGGCGCCGACCTTCGCCGCCGACGATCCGGGGCCGGCCGCCTATGCACAGGCGCTCAAGGGCAAGCGCGTCATGCTGGTGCCGCTGGCCATGGGCTTCGACCTGGCGCAGGGCTGGGCGCACTATCTGAAGAAGGAAGTCGAGGCCTGGGGCGGCACCTTCGAGACGCGCGATCCGAACTGGGTGGTCGATGCCGGCGCGCAGGCGATCACCGACGCGATCTCGTCGGACACCAGGCCCGACGTGCTGATCATCCACGCGCCGGACCTCAACTCCTATTCGAAGCTGATGAAGAAGGCGCAGGCCGCCGGAACCTATGTGATCCTGGTCGACAACCCCGCCAACTTCCCGGCAGATGCCTTTGTCGGCAGCGACTGGGACCGGCTCGGCCAGCTTGAGGCCGAGGCCGCCATCAAGGGCTGTGGCGAGAACTCGTCGAAGAAGATCGGCCTGGTGCAGGGCGACCAGGCGAATTCGTCCAGCCTCTACCAGTATGCCGGCATCATGAAGGTGCTGGACAAGCATCCCGACTTCAAGGTCGTCGCCAAGCCCGACTCCAACTGGGACGCGACGACCTCGCGCAACGTGACGACGACGATGCTGCAGCAGAATCCGGACATCTGCTCGATCATCGATTTCTGGGATGGTGATGCCACCGGCGCCTCCGCCGCGATCCGCGACGCCAAGCTCGACGGCAAGGTGTTTCTGGTCACCACCGGCGGCGGCGAGAAGGCGGCCGACTGCGACAAGCTTAACGATGGCACCTACGGCGCTGTCGTGATGACCGATCTCGCCCGCCAATCGGGCGACATGAACGCCATCATCAAGTTCCTGCTGCAGAGCGGCCAGCCGGCCGGCACCTCGCACACCTACATCTACACGCTGGAGAAGGCGACGACCAAGGCCGACCTCAAGCCCGACAGCTGCTGGGATTTGAAGGCGCTGCAGGCCGAGGCGGCGGCGAAGTAAGCCACGCCGTCGAAATTCCACGAGGTGGCCGGATCAGTTCGGCCACCTCTTTCTCTTGAGCAATGGCAGCCGATGTCCTTTCGCGAACGCCTCCAGTCCTGGCGCTACAATCTCGTGCCCGACCATCTGGTCGGTGAAATCCTGACCAAACGCTGGACCGACAACGCCATTCCGTTCCTGGCGCTGGTGGTGACGTTGGCGACCTTCGGTTCGATCATTCCGGGCTTCTTCAAGCTGAACGCGCTGCAGGAATCGACCCGCCAGCTTGGCGAGTTCTCCATGGTCGTGACCGGCATGACGGTGGTCATGCTGGGCGGCGGCATCGACCTCTCAGTGGGCTCGATCTTCGCGCTGTCGTGCTTCTCGGCCGTCTATGTCTTCTTCATCCTCGAACAGTCGATCTGGCTGGCGCTGGCCGCCTCGCTCGCCACTGGCCTCGTCTTCGGCGCCATAAACGGCTACCTCGTCGGCTACCTCAGGCTGCGTGCCTTCCTCACCACGCTGGTCACCTTCATTTTCGGCCGGGCGCTGTTCGACATCCTGGTCACCACCTATGCCGCCGACGTGCAGCTTTCCCAGGCCACGTCCGATGTGCTCGACTTCATCGGCGACAGTACCTTCTGGGGGCTCTCGGTCTCGGTGTGGCTGGCGATTATCCTCGCCATCGTCACCCATATCGCGCTGACGCGATCGCGGCCGGGATGGCATGTTCTGGCGGTCGGCGGCTCCCGGCGCTCGGCCCACAATGCCGGCATCCGCGTACGCCGCACCGTGTTCATGACCTATGTCTTCTCCGGCTTCTGCGCCTCGATCGGCGGCTTCCTCATTGCCTGCCGGTTGAGCGGGGCCGGGCCGGGCACCGGCCTGAACCTGGAAATCATGGCGCTGACGGCGGCGGTGGTCGGCGGCGTCAGCCTCGGCGGTGGCCGCGGCTCGGTGATCAAGGGCCTGATGGGCGCCATCATCGTCTTGACCATGACCAACGGGCTGATCCGGCTGGGCTATGGCACCGGCACCAACCAGATGGTGCTGGGCATCATGCTGGCCGTGGCGGTGACGATCGACATCCGCTGGCTGAAGAACCGCCACAAGGTGCTCAACGAAGTCTATGTCGCGCCGGTCTATCTCAAGATGGGCGAGACACAGTCGGCGGTGCCGGGTTCCGGCACGCCTTACGAACTCGACAATCGATTGTCAGAGGCGGACCATATCGGGCTTGGCGAACTGGAAGGACCGGAAGACGTCATTCTCGATCGCGACGACAATCTCTATTGCGGCACTCGCCATGGCGAGATCGTCCGCTTTTTCGCGCCGGACTATGTCAGGTCGGAAGTGTTTGCCCATATCGGCGGTTTTCCGCTTGGGCTCGCCTTCGACAAGACAGGCAATCTGATCAGCTGCGTCGGCGCCATGGGCCTCTATTCCGTCTCGCCGCAGCGCGAGGTGAAACGGCTTTCGGCCGAGACGTCGCGCTCATGGACCTCGATCGTCGACGATGCGCGGCTGCGTGATCCCAACGACTGCGACATCGCGCCTGACGGCCGCATTTATTTCACCGACTCGACCAAGCGTTACGACGCTCATGACTGGGCGCTGGATTCCATCGAGAACCGCGCCACCGGCCGACTGCTGGTCTACGACCCGAAGGACGGTTCGACGAAGACGCTGCTCGACGGCTACCGCTACACCAATGGTGTCTGCATGGCGCATGACGGCAAGTCGCTGTTCTTCGCCGAAAGCTGGGCCTGCCGCGTGCATCGCTACTGGCTGGAAGGGCCGAAGGCCGGCACCGCCGAATGCGTCATCCGCGACATGCCGGGCTATCCTGACAACATAAACCGGGCGTCGGACGGCAATTACTGGATGGCGTGGCTGGGCATGCGCACGCCAAGTTTCGATCTGTCGCTGCGCCACCCCGACATGCGCAAGCGCATGACGCGCCGCCTGCCGCAAGACGAGTGGCTGTTCCCCAACATCAACACCGGCGGCGTGGTGAAATTCAACGAGAAGGGCGGCATCGTCGAGGCTATGGGCGATCTCTCCGGCGGCGCGCACCCGATGGTCACCTCGATGCGCGAGCACAAGGGTTTTCTGTTCGTCGGCGGCATCCTCAACAACCGCATCGGCCGTTACAGGATTTCTGGCGCCGACCCGAACTGGACGAGCCCGGCTTCCTACTGGGGAGCGACCCCATGATCCTCGATCCGATCCTGGACATGTTTCGCGGCAAGGCCGTCACCATCCCGCCGCTCGACGGTGCCTTCCGGCCCAACACGCGGCTGGATGAGGCACCAGCTTTCGCAGAGTTGAGCGAGCCGGACAATCTGCTAGTCCGCGATGGCCGGCTGCTTGCCGCCAGTGGCAACGCCATTTATTCGATCGCCGCCGGAGCCGAGCCCAAGGTGGTCGAGACCTTTGCCTCGCCCATCACGGCGCAGGCGCTGTCGCCGTCGGGTGAATTGACGGTCGGACTTGAAAGCGGCAAGCTGCTGGTTGCCGGCAAGGAGGTTTCGCTACCGGCTGGTGTCAGCTGCATCACCGCGCTTGCCTATGCCGGGGACGGCACGCTGTGGCTGGCCAACGGCTCGGCCGAGCATGCGCCGTCGCAATGGGCCGTCGATCTGATGAAGAAGGGCGCATCCGGTTCGCTTTGGAGACGGGACGCGACGGGCGGCGAGTTCCGTAAGGTGGCCGGCGACATTGCCTTTCCCTATGGGCTCCATCCTCTCGGCGGGGACGTACTGGTCAGCGAGAGCTGGCGTCATCAGCTCGTCCGTTTCGACGGTGTGACAGGCAATCGGACCACAGTGCTGACGCACCTGCCCGGCTATCCGGCGCGGCTTTCGCCGTCTGGCGATGGCGGGGCATGGTTGAGCCTGTTCGCGCCGCGCAACCGACTGATCGAATTCGTGTTGCAGGAAACGCACTACCGCCAGGACATGATCGACCAGGTGCCGCCGGCTTACTGGATCGCGCCGGCGCTGGCTTCCAGCCGCAGCTTCCTCGAACCGCTGCAATGTGGCGCTATCCGCACCATGGGCATTCACAAGCCGTGGTCGCCGAGCCGCTCCTACGGGCTGGTGGTCAGGCTGGACCAGAATCTGCAGCCGCAATTCAGCCTGCACAGCCGCGCTAACGGCACACGCCACGGCATCTGCAGCGTGGCCGAGAACGAAGGTCGCCTGTTCATCGCCTCCAGGGGCGGCGACTGCGTGCTCGCCATCGACATCGCTTCGGGAGGTTTCTGATGGAGCCGATCGTTCGCCTGGAAAATGTCACGAAGACCTATCGTGGCGTGCCCGCGGTCAAGAACGTCACCTTTGAACTGCGCAAGGGCGAAATCCACGCGCTGCTCGGCGAGAACGGCGCCGGGAAATCGACGCTGACCAAGATCATCGCCGGCGTTGTCGATGCGACTTCGGGCAAGATGTTCCACAAGGGACAGGAGATCGCTTACGCTTCGCCGCATGCCGCATTGGAAGCCGGAATTGCCATGGTGTTCCAGGAGACCAGCCTGGTGCCGTCGATGACCGTGGCGCAGAACCTTTATCTCGGTACTGAAAAATTCCTCAACCGTCTGCGCGGCACGTATATTTCAGCACAGCAATTCCTGCAGTCGCTGAATTTCCCGGTCGATCCGAACGCCATGGTGGCGACGCTGGGTGCGGCCAAGCGGCAGATGGTCGAGATCGCGCGCGCGGTGCACCACAATGCCGAGATCATCATCTTCGATGAACCGACGGCGACGTTGACGCCGGAAGAAAAGCGCCACTTCTTCGCGCTGATCCGGAGGCTGAAGGCGATCGGCGTCTCCATCGTCTTCATCAGCCATGCGTTGGAAGAGGCGCTTGCCATCGCCGACCGCATCACCATCCTGCGCGACGGTGAACTGGTCATTACCGATGACACGTCGGCCTTCGACCGAGACAGAATTGTCGCCGCCATGGTCGGGCGCACGCTGTCGGGCCAGATCTACGGCCAGCGCGACGAGGCGAAACTGCGCAAGGCGGGCAAGAAGGTGCTGTCTGTGCAGGACATTTCGATGAGCAATGTCGTGCGCAATAATTCGTTCTCGATCTTCGAGGGCCAGATCACCGGCGTGTTCGGGCTGATCGGCTCGGGCCGCACCGAAACGTTCAAGATCGTGTCGGGCATCTACAAGCGCGACTTTTTGCGCGGCGGGGCGATCGAACTGGACGACAAACCGGTTCGCTATCTCGTGCCGAGCGAAGCGGTGGCCGACGGGATCGTCTATGTCACCGAGGACCGCAAGAGCGAAGGCATCTTCGAGACGATGGGTATTGCCGAAAACCTGTTCGGCGGGCTGTTGGCGGCCGGCCGCGAAAAGGCCTGGGTGATCAACCAGCAGGAGATGCGGCAGCTCTCGGCCGAATGGACGAAGACGCTCAACATCAAGGCGATCAACGACAATGCCCGCGTGGTCGAGCTCTCCGGCGGCAACCAGCAGAAGGTGGTGATCGGCAAGGGGCTGGTGCAGCAGCCACGCATCGTCATCTTCGACGAGCCGACGCGCGGCGTCGATGTCGGCGCCATCGCCGAAATCCACCAGATCATCAACCGACTCGCCGATGAAGGTCTCGCCGTCGTCGTCATTTCGTCCTACCTGCCGGAGATCATGAACCTGTCGGACCGGATTCTGGTGTGTCGCCAGGGCCGCATCGTCGAGGAGTTTTCGCCGGCGGAGGCCACGGAGGAGAAGATCATGTACGCGGCGGTGCATTAGATTCAGGTGAGGCCGGCCTGCAAACGACGGCTTCCTGCGCTCCGGTGCTCACGTACTGTAAGTACGCTCCGCTCCGGTTCTCGGAACCCGCCGTTTTCGACTCGGCCTGACCTGAATCTCCACGCCGGCGCTGGAAAAGTGAATCGGGCGAGTGGATTGGCCGCGATTGCTCAAGACCTGATTCAATTCACAGGAAGATCGAAACGGAAGGACCACACCATGGCCACGACCAAACTCCTCAGCGATGCCGAGGTCGAAAAAATCCCGGCGGCGAAGGCGGTGTTCGACGACATCAGGGCGACGCGCAAATCCGACTTCGTCAACAATTTCTGGCGCGGGCTGGCCAATGATCCAGTGTCGCTGAAACGGGTGTGGGAACAGCTCAAGGCGGTGATGGTGGCCGACAGCGCCATCGATCCGCTGACCAAGGAAATGATCTACATCGCCGTCTCGACCGCCAATGGCTGTTCCTACTGCGTCCATTCGCACACGGCGGCGGCGCGCGCCAAGGGCATGACTGACGCGCAGCATGGCGAGCTGGTCTCGATCATCGGGCTGGCCGGCCAGACCAATCATCTGGTGACGGCGATGCAGATCCCGGTCGATCCGCAGTTCGAGGTGAAGTGAGCTGTCCTTCTGCCTGACGTCACAGGATTATAGTAAGTATCTGAAATGTTTTAGATTTCTACGCTGCGTCGGGCGTCTATGACGTTCTTTGGCGGGCCTGTATCCGCAATTGCATGGGTTTATCCCCGCCGCTGTTAAGGAAGTGACATGGAACGGCACTAAGGAAGCCCGCATGCGATGCCGCTCGCCTGGGGGCCCGGCTCGCATGGTGGAGCCGGCATGAAAATCGTTCAGATCACAGATACCCACTTCAGCCCGACCAAGCCGCACTTCAACGGCAATTGGCAGCCGCTCGCCGCCTGGATCGAACAGAGCGGCGCCGACCTTGTCATTCACACCGGTGATCTCAGCGTCGACGGCGCCGACAAGGATGACGACATCGCCTTCTGCATGGATCTGATGCGCGAAATCTCCAAGCCGATGCTGCTGGTGCCCGGCAATCACGATGTCGGCCATCTGCCGGGTTCGCTGCAGCCGGTCAATGCCGGCCGTCTCGAGCGCTGGCGCCGGCTGGTCGGTCCCGATTACTGGATGGAGGACACTGGCACCTGGCGCCTCATCGGGCTCGACAGCCTGCTGATGGGTTTCGATGACGCCGAGGAGCACACCCAGTTCGAATGGCTGCAAGCGGCGCTGGAAGGCCGCGGCGCCCGGCGCGTCGCGCTCTTTGCCCACAAGCCGCTCTTCATCGACGAGCCCGGCGAGGGCGACACGGGATATTGGAGCGTCAGGCCGGCGCAGCGGCAGCGTCTTTATGAACTGATCGGCGCCCACGACGTCGCGCTGTTTGCCAGCGGCCACCTGCACCGAGCCTGGCAAGGCCATTACGAAGACACGTCGCTGGTATGGGGTCCGTCGGCGGCCTTCGTGGTCGGCGACATGGAGCGCGAGATGCCGGGCGAGCGCCTGCTTGGCGCCGTCATCCATGAATTCGGCGACGCGGTTGCAAGCGAGATTGTCGCCATACCCGGCATGACCGTCCATGTCCTCGATGACGTAGTCGAGGACGTCTACCCGCACGAGGCACACAAGGTGCGCAGGAAGGTTGCGTCATGAGCGCACTGTCACTGCGGGACCTGAACAAGTCCTTTGGCGGCAATGTTGTCCTGAACGGCATCAGCCTCGATGTCGAGCAGGACGAATTCATTGCACTCGTCGGCCCTTCCGGCTGCGGCAAGAGCACCTTGCTGCGCGTCCTGGCGGGGCTCGACCATGCCGACAGCGGTGACATCTTCGTCGGCGGCAGGGACATGTCGCCGGTTGCCGCGGCTGACCGCAACATCGCCATGGTCTTCCAGTCCTACGCACTCTACCCGCATTTGACGGCCGGCCAGAACATTGCCGTGCCGCTTGCCATGAAACGGCTGAGCCACTCGCAGCGGCTGCCGCTGGTTGGTTCCCTGCTGCCCGGCCAGAGGGAAATCCGCACCGGCATAGCGCGCGACGTTCGCGAGATGGCGGCGTTGCTCAAGATCGACCATCTGCTCGACCGCAAGCCGGGGCAGATGTCGGGCGGCCAGCGGCAGCGCGTGGCGCTGGCGCGCGCCATGGTGCGGCAGCCCTCGATCTTCCTGATGGACGAGCCGCTCTCCAATCTCGATGCCAATCTGCGCGTCCATGCGCGCGGCGAGATCGTCGAGCTGCATCGGCGCGCGGGCGTGCCGACGCTCTATGTGACGCACGACCAGGCCGAGGCGCTTTCGATGGCCGATCGCGTGGCGGTGATGATCGGCGGCAATCTGCTGCAGCTCGCCCCGCCCGATGTGATCTACAACGATCCCGCCCATATCGAGGTCGCGCGCTTCGTCGGCCAGCCGCGGATCAACATCCTCCAGGCGCAGGCCGAAAACGGTCGTGTCGGGTTCGAGGGCATCCGCCTGGCCTTGCTGGAGAAGGTGGCAAGCGGCCCCGTCAGCCTCGGCATCCGGCCTGAATTCGTCAAACTGTCCCCCAGCGGGCGTAGCGGCCTTGCCGGTCGGATCGAGCGCCTCGAATTCCTCGGCTCGGAAGTCATCGCCCATTGCCGGCTCGACGCCTCTGGCGAGATCGTCATTGCCAAGCTGGCGCCGCACGAGGCGAGGGACCTGATCGCCGGAATGCCGGTGGGCGTGCTTCTGCCCGCCGAACAGGCGATGATCTTCGCGCCGGAGGGACGGCGGCTGCGCATCGCGGATGTGGCGGGCGCACGGCAGGAGCCGGCCTATGTCTAGCGTCTCGCTGGCGGGCAATATCCCGAGCGCCGCGACACTTCAGGCGCGTAGCGAAGACCGGACCGCCTGGCTGCTGGCGGCGCCGGCCGTCGTGCTGTTGCTGCTGTTCGTGTTGTTGCCGGTGGCGGCCGTCATCTTTCTCGGCTTCACCGATTTCGAACTCGGCTACGGCAAGTTTCGCTTCGTCGGGTTCGAGAATTACGCGCATCTCATTTCCGACCGCACCTTCCGCCGCTCGTTGTGGAACACGTCGGTCTATACGGCGATCGTCGCGCCGGTCTCGATCGTTCTTGGCCTGGGCGTTGCCCTGCTCATCGAAGGCGAGGGGCGGGCGCGCGGCTTTTTTCGCACCGTCTATTTCCTGCCCGTCGCCTCGCTGATCGTCGCCATGGCGACGGTCTGGCAATACATCTTCCACCCGACGATCGGGCCGCTCAATGCGCTGCTTTCGCTCGTTGGCATTCCCGGCCCGAACTGGCTCGGCGCTTCGAATACCGTGCTTTACAGCCTTTCGATCATCGGCATCTGGCAGTCGGTCGGCTTCAACATGGTGCTGTTCCTGGCCGGCCTGACGGCGATACCCCGCGAGCTCTATGCCGCCGCTCATGTCGACGGCGCGAAATCGGCGCTCGACCGGTTTTTCCTAGTCACCTGGCCGATGCTCGGGCCGACGACGCTGTTCGTCGTCACCATCAGCATCACCAACGCGGTGAAGGTCTTCGAGACGGTGAAGATGCTGACCGACGGCGGCCCCAACAAGGCCTCCGAAGTGCTGCTTTTCACGATCTACCAGGAGGGCTTCGTCTATCTGCGCGTCGGCTACGCCTCGGCGATGACGGTCGTCTTCCTGGCGATCCTGGTGGTGCTGATGCTGCTGCAATACCGCGTTCTCGACCGGCGGGTGCACTACACATGACGAGCATCCCGGCCGGCCGCATCATCCGCTTCGCGCTGCTTTCGCTTGGAGCGCTGATGATCCTTGCGCCCTACATCTTTATGATCTCGACGGCGGGCAAGACGCAGAGCGACATCTTCACCTCTTCGCTGGCGCTCATCCCGCAACATTTCTATTTCGCCGAGAATTTCGCCAAGGCGCTCGCCAAGGTGCCGATGGCGACGCTGCTGTGGAACGGCGTCGTCGTCTGCGGCCTGATCTTCTTCTTCCAGGTCGTGGTCGCGATCCCTTGCGCCTATGCGATGGCCAAGCTGAAGTTCCGCGCGGCGCGGTTGATTATGGTGCTGGTCATGCTCGGCCTGCTGGTGCCGATCCATGCCACCGCGCTGCCGCTTTATGTCGCCTTCGACCGGATGTCGCTCTTGAACAGCTACACCTCGCTGGTGGCGCCGTTCACCATATCGGTGTTCGCGATCTTCATGTTCCTGCAGTTCTTCCGCGCCATGCCCGACGACCTTCTGCACGCCGCGCGGCTCGACGGCATGTCCGAGCTCGGCATCATCGCCCGCGTCATCGTGCCCAATGCGTGGCCGGCGGTCACCGCCTTCGCGATCTTTTCCGTCGTCGCGCATTGGAACGACCTCTACTGGCCGCTCATCGTCGTCAGCAAGCAGGCCTACGCCACGCCGCCGCTCGGCCTGATGTATTTCCGCGCCGCCGAGGCCGGTGACGACTACGGCGCGCTGATGGCAGCCACGCTGATAATCACCCTTCCTCTCGTCGCCGCTTTCCTGCTCGCGCAGAAGCGCTTCGTCGAGGGCATCACCATGACCGGTCTCAAAGGCTGACCGGTCAAGACCGACTGGCCAACAAGGAGCACGAACGATGAAGCATTTTTCCAGGATCTTTGCCGCGGCGGCGGTGTCGCTGGCGGCGGCCCTTCCGGCCCATGCCGAAACGACGCTGACGGTGCACTACCCGATGCCAGGCTTCTTCAAGAACGTGATGGACACGATCTCGAAGAAGTTCATGGAGGAAAACCCCGACATCAAGATCCAGTTCGCCAGCCCGTCGGCGACCTACGAGGAAGGCATCCAGACCATTCTTCGCCAGGCCGGCACCGACGAAATGCCTGACATCACCTTCATCGGCCTCAACCGCCTGCGCATGCTCAACGAGCGCAACGTTGCCGTCGATCTCGGCCCGCTGGTCAAGAAGGACGGCAATATGGCGGAGCTCGGCTTCTCCGACACGATCCTGAAGCTGGCGCAGGTCAACGGCAAGCAGGTCGGCCTCGCCTTCGCCACCTCCAACCCGATCATGTACTACAACGCCGACCTGGTGAAGGCGGCCGGCGGCGATCCGGACAATCCGCCCAAGACCTGGGACGAGGTGATCGCGCTCGGCGGCAAGATCAAGGCTCTCGGCAACGGCGTCGACGGCATCGACTTCCGCTGGCAGGGCGACGACTGGATGTTCTCGGCGCTGCTGTTCGGCGCCGGCGGCAAGATGCTGAACGAGGACGAAAGCAAGGTCGCCTTCAGCGGGCCGGAAGGCGAGAAGGCGGCGGAGATACTGGAGAGGATGGTCAAGGAGGGCGGCATGCCGGTCTTCACCAAGCCGGCGGGCGAGCAGGCTTTCGCGGCCGGCAAGGTTGGCTTCGAATTCCAGACCACCGGTGCTCTCGTCAACACCATCAAGAATGTCGGCGACAAGTTCACGCTGCGCACCGCCAAGATCCCGCTGATCGATCCGGTCAACGGCCATCTGCCGACCGGCGGCAATGCGGTGGTCATCCTGACCAAGGACGCCGCCAAGCAGGAAGCTGCCTGGAAGTTCGCGAAATTCGCCGCTGGCCCCTATGGCGCTTCGGTCGTCGTGCCGGGCACGGGCTATGTTCCCAACAACGAGCTGGCGGCGAAATCACCGAACCATCTCGGCGATTTCTATAAGAAGAACCCGCTGTTCCAGGCAGGGCTCAGCCAGATGCCGTTGATGGTTCCGTGGTATGCCTTCCCGGGCACCAACGGGGTCAAGGTGACGCAGACGATCGTCGACAATCTCTCGCGCATCGTCGACCAGTCGGCGACGCCGAAGGAAGCGCTCACGGATGCGGCAAGCGACGTCGAAGGCATGCTGCCGACGCAGTGAGGGTTGTGATGGCTTCTTCCTTCCCCCACAAGGGGAGAAGGAAGAAAGTCGGCATTAGGTAGCAAGCTCAAGGTCAACCCGAACCATGGTTGAGGTTCACTCTCGACTATGATATAAAATGCACAACGACGCTCCCGGAGTGGACCCGGAAAGCGCCGTTGCTCTTACCCCTTATGGAAGGGGGCAGTATGACCGCCAGCCTAAGCGGGACGGGTAGTCAACAAGAGGAGGTGGAACGGGACTACCAGCCCGGACCAGACCAGATACGAAAGCATCTGGGATACCTCCTTCCCGGCAACTACAGCGCCGGGTCTGCCGTGGGTAACGGAACGGTTGAAGTTCAGGGGCACCCTATGCATCCCTTGAACCCATATTTGGCAGCGAGGGCTCAATCTCGCCGTCGGTGATCTGCGAAGCGCTTTCCGATTGTTCGGGGAGCGCTTCATTCTTTAAGGGGAGATAGATCTTCCCCTCGCGTCGAACCCGCCCCTTCATGACGACCTTCGACAGATTGTTGTGGACGGAGCCGGCGGACAAGCCGCGCTCACGCATCACTTTCACTATTTCTCCAGCTTCTAAGCCGTCGCTCTCACCGATCACCCGGACTAGCATATCGGCGATGGTTCCTTCTCCGCTCCCATGGTAGTCTTCCCGTACTCCCGTTTGCACGAGCTCTATAAACGCCTCGTACTGATGGGGGAGGAATAGCCTCCCATGATGTTTTTTTATCTCTCCTGCCTTAGCCAGCTTAGCGGTGGCGTTATAAAGCCCGTTTGGGTTATTGGTTGCCTTCTCGCCCATTTGGCCCTGCCGAAGAACCTCAAGCACCTCGCCAGGGGTTGCCCCGTCCGGGTAATTGACGAGCGCCTTTAAAACTTCACTTGTCCATGTGCCACTATCCGCAGGTGATGGCCCCTTCTTCCCCCCAGCACCTTGCGTAGATAGGCGCGCGGTCGATATCGCCGGTATCCACTGTTCCTTGCCAATTGCGCGCAGATAGTCGAGCAGCTTAGCATAGCTAAGCTTCCTCGCCTCAAGCTCCTGCTCGGCCAACTCAATGGCCGCGCCTTCCTGGAAAACACTCTCCGCAGAGATGGTGATGATGGAATCAGACATGGTTAATCGCCGCTCTTCTTTCTCACCACTATATGTATCCGCGCGTCCGCGCAAGAGGGAGTGTGAGTGATAGCCGACGTGTAAACGGGGAAAACATGGCGGGGCGGATTTCGGTACAAAGGCGGAATCTCTTTTAAAATGTTTAAATTTTAGATTTGAGTTTGCTACCTAATGCCGAAGACGGCTGTGCTCACACCGGTCTGTAGACCCTATCCGCCGTGTTCCAGAAGATATCAGCCTCGACGGCCGCGCCGTGCTTCGCTACAGCCTCGCGGTGCGCCTTGATCAGCTCGGCGTGGCTGGTCCAGAGCTTCTCGATCGGGAAGTTCGAACCGAACATCAGATGATCCGAGCCCAGAATATCGATCGCGTTGTCGACGATATAGGCGATGAGCGCCGGGTCGTTGCGGTGGACGAAGGTGCCGAGACCCGAGAGCTTGGCATAGCAATTCGGTGCGGCTGAGAGCGTGCGCAGCCCGGCCTTCCAGGCTTCGGTGGTTTCCTTGCCCATGCCGGTCAGCATTCCGGCATGGGTGAGGATGAAGTTAGTCTGCGGGTTCTCGCCGACCAGCGTCAGCCCGTCCTTCATCTGGGCAGGAAAAAGCTGCAGGTCGAAGGACAGACCGTAATCCTTCAACCTTCCGACATTGGCGCGCACTTTTGGGTCGATCACCTGATCGGCCGAGGTAGCAAAGCGGAAGGCCGGTGTCTCGTGCCAGTGCAGTTGCATGCGCACGCCGCGCAGCAGCCTGTATTTCATCAGCCGGTCGATCTGCGGCCTGACATCGTCCACCGTCATGTCGGCATAGCCGACGATGGCATGCGGCCAGCCGGTCTCGTCAGCCGTCTTCTGCAGGAAGGCGACTTCCTTCTCGAAATCCTCCTTCGCCCAGTTGGTCTGGACGTAGACGGCCTTCTCGACGCCGGCGCCGTGCTGGTCCTCGAGGAACTCGCCGATCGGATAGTCGCGGCGGATCGGCTCGTAGGGACCGAAGATACGTGGCACCATCGGCCCGACCAGCCAAGGCTGGTCCTTCTGGCGCCAGATGTGGAAATGCGCGTCGATGGCTTTATGCATCAGGAAACCCTCTTCCAGATTGTCGCGGCCGAAGGGGCGGGGTGGGCGAGCGACAGGATGAAATCGGCTAGGCTTTTCACCGACGACCCGTCGATGAGATCATCGAGGTCAGGCAGGATGGCGCGCAGTGCCGCGGTGGCCGGCCGGAAGCGCGGGTCGCCGGCAAGCGGCGTTGCCAGCGACAGCCGGAAGGCACGGGCGCTCAGCCGGCGCATCGCCGTCTCCAGTTCGGCATGATCGCCACGCTCCAGCGCGTCCGACAGGATCACAACCGCCGCACCGCGCGCGAAGGATGAGAAGCGGGGAACAGAGAGGAAAGCGAGCAGTGTCGGTCCCATGCGGGTGCCGCCGTCCCAATCGTCGACCTGGGCCGCCGCGCGTGCCAGTGCCTGGTCGCGGTCGCGGATGCGCAATGCCGAGGTGATGCGGGTGAGCCGCGTGCCGAAGGTGAAGATCTCGGCACGGTCCGCGCCATGCACGGCGGCGTGCGCAAGCTTGAGATAGTCCGCTGTGTGCAGCTTCATCGAGCCGGAGACGTCGATCAAGAGCAGCAGCTTGCGCGGCACGGTCTGGCGGCGGCGCAGCAGAGGCGACGGCACATCGCCATCGGCGCTGACGATTTCGCGCAGCGACCGGCGCAGGTCGAGCTTGCCGCGCGAATGCGTGCGCACGGTGCGGAAGGAGCGGCGGGCGGGCAGGGCGGCTGACAGCTTCCGGCGGAAGGCGGCCAGCCTGTCGTCGTCGCGCTGGAAGTCGCGGCTGCTCAATTGTTCCAGGGCCGAGGACAATTCGCCGCCTTCCTGGTTGTTCTCGGCCGCGATGCGCTCGTCGTCGGCGCCGCCATCGTCCTTGATGCGGGTTTCCTCGTCGGGGTCGCCTTCGATGACGGCCGAATTGTTGCCGTAGAAATGGCTCTGGAAATGCGCTTCGAATTCGTCGCGGCGGTCGGGCGGCGGCGCCAGCGTGGCAAGGGCGGCCTCGCGGATGTCGCCCATCGAACGCGGGCCGAGCAGGGCCACCGCCTGCATGAAGCTGATGACCTGTTCGGGGGCGACGGCAAAGCCGTAGCGGCGCAGCAGCCGCCCGAAGCCGAGCAAGGGTGCGGCGGCGCGGGGCAGCTTTTCCGGACGCCTCATTCCTTCGCGCCCCCCTCTGTCCTGCCGGACATCTCCCCCACTAGGGGGGAGATCAGCTGTCGCTCCGGCTTTCGCCAATCTCCAACGTTGCAGGACCGAGCGGAGCGCCAAAACCGCCAATCTCCCCCCTTGTGGGGGAGATGGCCGGCAGGCCAGAGGGGGGCGCTGTCCCGCCAGCCTTGCGAGATAGGCGCGTTGTCCATCACCCCAGCGCCTCCTCGACGATCTGCCCGAGCTCCGGCGCGATATATGACAAATCCTCCTCGTCCTTGATCAGCACGCCGATGGCGCGGCGGAAGGCTTCCGGCCACGGACTACCGCCTTTTGCCAGAATGGTCGCGGCATTGGCCCACTCGACCGCCTCGGCGATGCCGGGCGGCTTGGCCAGCGGGCGGGCACGGATGGTCTGCACGGCTGCAGCAACGGCGCGCGCCGTGCTTTCTGCAACATCGCCGGCACGAAGCATGATGATGGCTGCCTCGCGACCTGCGTCGGGATAGCCGATCCAGTGATAGACGCAGCGACGGCGCAGGGCTTCGGCGAGTTCGCGGGTGCGGTTCGAGGTCACAATGACGATCGGCTGGGCGGCAGCGCGGATGGTGCCGCGCTCGGGGATACTGATCTGGAAATCGGAGAGGAACTCCAGCAGCAGCGCTTCGAACTCATGGTCGGAACGGTCGATCTCGTCGACCAGCAGCACGCGCTGTTCGGGCGCCTTCAGCACTTGCAGCAGCGGCCGGGCGATCAGGAAGCGGTCGTCATAGATATCGATCTCGTGCTCGCCGGCATGGCGGATCGCAAGCAACTGGCGCTGGTAATTCCACTCGTAGAGCGCATGCCCCGCGTCGATGCCTTCATAGCATTGCAACCGCACCAGCTCGCGGCCGAGCAGGTCGGCGATTGCTTTCGCTGCTTCCGTCTTGCCGACGCCCGGCGCGCCTTCCAGCAGCAGCGGTTTGCCGAGCTGGATCGCCAGGAAGATCGCCGTGGCAAGGCTGTCATCGGCCAGATAGCGCGAGGCAGCGAGATGCGCCGCCACCGCCTCCGGCGAGGATGCGACTGTCCCGGCGTTCAGCTCGGACATGTCAGTTCGCTTGCGCCTTGAGCGCGCGCAAAATGCGTTCCGGCGTGATCGGCAGCGTATCGATGCGTACCCCGACGGCGTCGAAGACGGCATTGGCGACCGCCGGTATTTGCGGGTTGGCACACATCTCGCCAGGCCCCTTGGCGCCGTAAGGGCCATCCGCGGAAGGCCGCTCCAGCACGATGATCTCGGTCTCGGCGAGGTCGCCGGGACCCGGCATCAGGTACTGGTTGAAGTCCGTGCCGCCATGGTCGCGGTTGGGATAATAGGGCTCTGTCGTCTCGTAGAGCGCGTGGCTGATGCCCATCCAGGAGCCGCCGACCAATTGCTGCTCGACCATTTTCGGGTTCAGCGCCCGGCCGATCTCGAACACGTTCTTCACCGTCAACACGGTGACCTCGCCGGTCTCGTCGTCGACCTCGACCTCGGCCACCGTGCAGGCGTGCGCGTAGCAGGTCGAAGGCTTCATCGCGCCGGTTTCCTTTTCCGGATAGGAGCGCGGGATGAGGAACATGCCGCGGCCGGAGATCGAGCGGCCGCGCTTGAAGTGGGCCGACAGCGCGACATCGAAGATCGAGATCGACTTTTGCGGCGCGCCCTTGACCAGTATGTTGCCCTGGCCGTCGGTCTCGAGATCGGAGGCGTTCACCTCCAGTTCCTCGGCGGCCACTTCCAGCATCACCTGGCGGGCTTCCCTGGCGGCCTGGATGACGGCGTTGCCGGCGCGGTGCGTGCCGCGCGAGGCGAAGGTGCCCATGCAGTGCGGGCCGGTGTCGGTGTCGGCGGTGTCGACAACGACGCGGTCGGTCGGCACGCCGATCGTCTCGGCGCAGATCTGCGCCATGATCTGCTTCATGCCCTGGCCGAGATCGACCGAGGACAGCGTCACCATGAAATTGCCGGTGGGGGTGGAATGGACCAGCGCCTGCGTCGGGTCGCCGCCGAGATTCATGCCTGTCGGATAATTGATCGCGGCGACGCCGCGCCCGCGCCGGATCGCCATCTCAAGCTCCCTTCCTGTAGGAGGACATTGCCATGTATTTTTCCGCCACCGGCCAGTTGGCGGCGCGCGAGGCTTCCTGCATGCATTCGATCAATGCCGCCCCCTCGGTCGGCTGGCGATGCGCCTTCATGTCGCCGTCGCGATAGGCGTTGATGAAGCGGAATTCGAGCGGGTCCATGCCGATCAGCCGGGCCAGCTTGTCCATCTGCACCTCCAGCGCGAAGTCGCCGATGGTGACGCCGAAGCCGCGCATGGCGGAGGAGGGGGTGCGGTTGGTGTAGACGCAGTAGGTGTCGATCCAGACATTGGGGATGGTGTAGGGCCCGGGATAGTGCCCCGCACCCTTCTGCGCGCCATAGGGCGAGTGGCGCGAATAAGCGCCGGCATCGGTGTAGCCGGTGACTTTTCGCGCGACGATGCGGCCGTCCTTCATGACACCGTCCTTGATGACGACCTTCTCCGCGGCGCGGGGCGAAGAGATCTGCATCTCTTCCTCGCGGCTGTAGATGAAGGAGACGGGCCGGCCGGTGAGCTTGGCACCGAGAATGGCGATCGGCTCGACGATGACGTCGACCTTGCCGCCAAAGCCGCCGCCGACGGTGCCGCCAACGAAATGCAGTTTCGAGCCCGGCATCTGCAGGATGATCGAGGCGTTGTCGAGGGTGAAGAACATCGCCTGGGTGTTGGTGTAGCAGGTGAAGCGGTCATTGCCCTCGGGGGCGACGACACAACCGGTCGTCTCGGTCGGCGCGTGCTCGATCGGCGAGGACTGGTAGCTTTGCTCCAGCACGTGGTCGGCGCCGGCAAAGCCCGCCTCGACATCGCCGAAGCGCACCTTGCGGCATTCGCCGCTGTCATAGAGATAGTAGTTCTGGCCGTGATATTCGTTGACCAGCGGTGCGCCTGGCTTCAGCGCTTCCTCCATGTCGAAGACTGCCGGCAGCACTTCATAGTCGACCTTGACCTTGGCGGCGGCCTCTTGCGCGGCGCGCTCGGTTTCGGCCAGCACCGCCACCACGGCCTCGCCCTTCCAGCGCACCTTGCCGTCGGCCAGCACCGTTTCGTCCTCCGGGCCGATCTGGATCAGGATCAGGATGGTGTAGACATTGTGCGGCACGTCCTTGGCGGTCAGCACTCGAACCACGCCCGGATGCCTTTCCGCCTCCGAGGTGTCGATCGAGCGGATGCGGGCATGGTGATGCGGGCTGCGCACCATCTTCAGGTGCAGCATGCCGGGAAAGTTGCGGTCGGCGAAATAGGCGGTCTTGCCGGTGACATGGCCGGGTGAGTCCGAACGCGGCCGTGGCTGGCCGATCTCGTGCAGATCGTCCTTGCGGACATCGGCGAAGTAATTCTTGCGCAATTCCATTCTTTGCCCCCTCAGGCCGCGTTCTGCGAATTGGCTCGGGCAGCGGTCAGCACCGCCTGGATGATCGGCTCGTAGCCGGTGCAGCGGCAGATGTTGCCCGACAGCGCCTCGACCACCTCGTCGCGGCTGGGGTTGGGCGTGTGGTCGAGCAGCACCTTGGCGGCCATGATCATGCCTGGCGTGCAGAAGCCGCATTGCGTGGCGAAAGTGTCGAGAAAAGCGCGCTGCAGCGGATGCAGCACGCCGCCTTCGGCGAGGCCCGATGTCGTGGTGATGGCGGTGCCGTTGCAGGTCTCGGCGAGCGTCAGGCAGGAGAGCCTCAGTTCGCCGTCGACGATGACCGAGCAGGCGCCGCAGGTGCCTTGCTGGCAGCCGCCCTTCGGCGAGGTGTCGCCGATCTTGTCGCGCAAGGCGTTGAGCAGCGTCGTGCCGCTGTCGATGAATTCGGCTTTTTCGGAGCCGTTGAGCGTGAATTGAACCGGGACCTTCGCCATGTTTCCTCCTTGCGCGTCCGCCCGAAGGATCGGACAGACGCGCGCCCCCCAACTTGTGATTTCAACTCAGCAGCAGCCGGCCGAGATGGACCGGCAGCACTTCAGCGCGATACCAGGCGCTGGCGATCGGATCGGTGATAGGCGTGGTGCCTTCGGCGGCGGCGGCCAGTGCCGGTGCGATGCCGTTCCGGTCAAGCGTCTTTCCCTTGAGCGCCTCTTCCGCCGCCTTGGCACGCACCGGCCGGTCGGCCATGCAGCCAAGCGCGATCCGCGCCGAGGAGACGGTGCCGTCGGCCGCTTGTTCGATGACGGCGGCAATGCTCAGCACCGAAACGCCCTTGGGCTTGATGCGCGACACTTTCAGGAAGCGGAAGCCGTCAGCCTTCGGCAGCGTGAAGCCGACTGACGTGACGATGGCACGACTGCTGTCCCGCCCGGAGAGAAAAGCCTCGATGGGCAATTCGCCGTCATCCGTGGTGATGGTGGCGTCGAGTGCCAGCAAGGCCACGGCGAAGTCGCCATAGGGCGCCGGCGCGAACAGATTGCCGCCGACGGTCGCCATGTTGCGGACCGCCGGACCACCGACGGCCCGCGCGGCCTTGGCGAGGGCGCCGAGTTCCGGATGACGGGCGACCGCCGCCATAGTCACCGAGGCGCCGATGCGGATCTTGCCGGCAGCGACCGCGATGGCCGACAAGGCCGGGTCGGTCAACCTGACAAGGCCGGAAACCGCGACATCGCCTTCATTGGCGGCGCGGACGACCAGCGTGCCGCCGCCGAGATAACGGGTGCCCTGAGCCTTCAGCGCCGCATTGGCGTCCCTCACCGTTGCAAAAGTCTGCAGTGCCAGCGCCATCGCCCGCTCCCTCAGCTCTGGCCGGCAAAATGGCTCTTCAGGGCGTTGAAGCCGCCCTGGAAGACATTGGCGCCCATGCCGGCGGCGATCTTGTCGGCCTCTTCTGGGGCAGCGTCGAAGCTGGCGGTCCATTCGGCATAGGTGCGGTCGCCATCGGTGACGCGGCGCAATTGCAGCGTCGCCTTGTGGTTGGTGAGCGGCTGCGGCGTTTCCAGGATGGAATAGCTGACGAGGAAGTTCTCGTCGGAGAAGTCGAGCAGCTTTTCACGGATGCGCGCGCCGCTGGCGAGTTCGAAATTGCGCACGCAGCCGATCGTTCCGGCATCCTTGCCGTCCTCGATATGGCTCTCGACCATGCGAGGATGCCAGCCCGGCAGGCCGTTGAAGTCGCGTATGCGTGCCCAGACCTTTTCGACCGGCGCGTCGATGACGCTGGAGATGGTGACTTTTGCCATAGGACGTTCCCTTGCCAATGCGACAGCTGGGCTAGGGTAGGGCGGCGGCAACGGCGGCGCTTATCAAAGCGTCTCGTGTGCGTATCAAGGAGTCTGAAAAAGCGGGGAGTCTGAAAAACCGGCTGCTGGAGTTCAGGCCGTGGCCCGTGCGGCCTCGCGGTAGAGCGTCGGCGGCACGCCGACATGGTCGCGGAAGAAGCGCGAGAAATTGCCCTGCGTGGTGAAGCCGAGATTGCAGGCGACCGAGATCAGCGGCTCCTGCGACCACTGCAACTGCCGTACCGCTTCTTCCATGCGCAGCGTGTTCCAGTAGACATTGGGCGTCAGATTGGTCTGTTCCTTGAACAGGGCGAAGAAATGCGGCCGCGACAGGCCGACGCTGCGCGCCACATCGTCGAAGGAGATGCGCTCGCAGACATTGGCTCGCATCAGCTGGATCGCCTTGCGGACGCGGAAATCCTGCATGGTGTTGATGCGGATGCGCTCCTGCGGCGCCGACGCATCGGCGGCATCGAGCACGGAATCGATGAAGCGCTCGATCTCGTAGTTGGCAACGTCGTCGACGCTTTCATTGTCGGTCAGATGGTCGAGCAGGCTGGCGGCGGCCTGGTGCAGCCAGGGCTCCAGCGCGATCGCCGCCTGCGAAAACAGCGGCGCGGAGGAGGGCAGGTCGCGGCGCCGGCGTGCCCAGTCCGCATCGATGTAGAAGGCGAGGAACAGGCCCGGCCTGCCATTTTGCGACAGGACGTGGCTGTGCGGCTGGAAGGAATTGATGCCGGCGGCGGTGCAGGGTCCAAGCTTGACTGTCTCGCGGCCGATTGTCATCTCGCCGGCGGTGCCTTCGAGCCAGATGATCAGATGCGCCTCGACATGGGCATGGGTGACGAAGTCGCTCACGACATTCAGGACAGAAACATGTCCGAACCGGCCCCAGTAGAGCCTGATCGCTTCCGTCATGGGTACATCCTCCCGCAAGCGACTGGCCTCCCTTCGCCTGCATCGAGGATTGTGCGGCCGGTTTTTGGTTTCCGTCAAGGCATTGGCTGTTGGCTGGCGCCCATGGCCGGCAGCCCCAGCCGATTTTCAGACTGAGCGATAGGCACCGGAACGAATAGCGCTTCGGCACTTTCCTTTCCCACAAGCGGTGAAGGAAAGGCGCTTGGATGTCAGTCGCTGCGCCTGAAATTGCGGATGCGGTCGAACAGCACGGCCATCAGGATGGCGCCGCCGATGAAGACACCTTGCCAGAAGGCGTTGATGCCGAGCAGGCCGAGGCTGTTGCGAATGACCTCGATGAGGGCCGCGCCGACAATGGCGCCGAAGGCGGTGCCGACGCCGCCGGCGAGATTGGCGCCGCCAATGACGGTGGCGGCGATGACCTGCAGCTCCATGCCGGTGCCGAGATTGGTGGTGACGGCGCCCAGCCATCCGGTCTGGATGATGCCGGCAATGCCGGCCGACAGCGCCGAGATCATGTAGACGGCGACCTTGATCTGCTTCACGGGAACGCCGGTCAGCGTCGCCGCGTGCTCGTTGCCGCCAATGGCGAAGATGTGCCGGCCGAACTTGGTCCAGCGCAGGATGAAGCCGGTTATCAGCGCCAAAACGATCATGTAGAGCACCGGATTAGCGATGCCGAACACCCAGGCGCCGCCGCCGAGCGCCAACAGCTTGTCGTGATCCGGCCCGAACTGGAAGACCACGGTGTTGTTTGAAGCGACCATGGCCAGGCTGCGGGCGATCGACAGCATGCCGAGCGTCACCACGAAGGGCGGAAAGCCGAGATAGGCGATCAGGACCCCGTTGAAACCGCCTATCACGAGCGCGGTGATGATCGTGGCCAGGATGCCGATCTCGATCGAATAACCTGCATGCATGGTGACGGCCAGCACCATCGAGCACAGACAAAGCACCGAGCCGACCGACAAATCGATGCCGCCGGTGATGATGACGAAGGTCATGCCGAGCGCGACGATGGCGACAAAGGTGATGTTGCGGGTGATGTTGTAGAGGTTCTTCGACGTTGCGAAGGCGTCGGTGGCGAACGACAGGAAAATGCAGGCAAGGATGACGGCGATCACCACCCAGAAGGTCTGGGTGGAGAACAGCCGCGACAGGAAACTGTGCTGCTTCTGTGCGATCGTCTGGTCAAGGGTGACTGCCATTATCGACCTTTCCTGCCGGCGGCGACACGCGCCAGCCTGGTGAAATCCGGATTAGCCGCGCTCACGAGACCTGCTCGATGGCGCCGGTGATGAGCCCGGTGACCTCCTCGGGCGAGCTCGATGCGATCGTCTTGTCGGCGACCTTGCGTCCGCGCCGCATGACGATGACGCGGTCGGCGACGTCGAACACGTCGGGCATGCGGTGGCTGATCAGCACCACCGCGATACCCTGGTCGCGCAGATGGCGGATCAGGTTGAGCACTTCGGCTACCTGCCTGACCGAGATCGCCGCCGTCGGTTCGTCCATCAGCACGATCTTGGCCTGCGAAAGCATGGTCCGGGCGATGGCGACCGCCTGGCGCTGGCCGCCCGACATCTGCTTGACGAGATCGCGCGGCCGGGTCTCGGATTTCAGTTCGGCAAAGAGCTGGCCGGCGCGTTTGTACATGGCGGCGTAGTCGAGGATGCGGAATGGGCCGACGCCGCGCCGCAACTCACGGCCAAGATAGACATTGGCCGCGGCCGTCAGATTGTTGCAGAGCGCCAGATCCTGGTGGACGATCTCGATGCCGTGCTGGCGGGCCTCAGCCGGCTTGTTCAGGATCAATTCCTTGCCGTCCATGCGCATGGTGCCATGGCTCGCGTGGAAATTGCCGGCGATCATCTTGACCAGCGTCGACTTGCCCGCGCCATTGTCGCCCATCAAGCCGACGACCTGGCCGGGTTCGATCGACAGCGACACGTCGTTGACCGCCTGGATGGCGCCGAAATGCTTCGAGATATTGGTGAGTTCGAGAACCGCCACCAGCCTATAGCCTCCCCATGCCTTGCCGCCTGCCTGGTTCCAGGTCGCGGCTCTCACATCGTGCTCCCCATTCCTCCCGGAAGCAACGTTGACGGGCATTTACGCGAATGGCCGCGCGGGCGTCAATTGTCGGATCGGCAAGAAGCATGTATTTGTCAGACGAATAGCGACATATGGTTCCGAAAAATCCGTTTTGTAGGACAAATAGCATTGACGTTGGCGCCGCGCCGTTATTAGTTGATGGTCGGAGAAAGATATCTGGTCCCGAGCCGTTGTTGCCGGGACCGGCGGGAGGTTACCGGCTGTTCCGGCATGTCGTCGGTCCGGCCGTATCTGAAAATGCTCATCGGCCTTTGCCTGGCGGCACGAGCGTTGGCTCTGCCATCTCGCATCTGGTCGGTTTGTGTGGCGGGCACGCCGTGTCCGTCTGTTTCCAAGGGAGGATTGACATGAGGAAAACAGTATTGCTCGCCGCCGTCGCCGCCATGGCGCTGGGCGCCGGGCCGGCTTTGGCCAAGAAGCAGCTCGTCATCGTGGTGAAAGGTCTCGACAATCCGTTCTTCGAGGCCATCCACCAGGGCTGCGAGAAGTGGAACAAGGAAAACGCCAGCTCGGAATATGAATGCTTCTACACCGGCCCGGCGTCGACTTCCGACGAAGCCGGCGAGGCGCAGATCGTCCAGGATATGCTGAGCAAGGCCGACACGGTGGCGATGGCGATTTCGCCATCCAACGCGCCGCTGATCGCGCAGACGATCAAGACCGCCAATCCGACGATCCCGATCATGACCGTCGATGCCGACCTGGCCAAGGCCGACGCGGCTTTGCGCAAGACCTATCTCGGCACCGACAACTACCTGATGGGCAAGAAGATCGGTGAGTACATCAAGAAGGCCAAGCCGAAGGGCGGCACGATCTGCACTATTGAAGGCAACCCGGCGGCCGACAACATCCTGCGCCGCGCGCAAGGCATGCGTGACGCGCTGACGGGCAAGGAAGGCCTCGCGGCACTTGCCGGCGAAGGCGGCTGGACGGAAGTCGCGGGCTGCCCGGTGTTCACCAATGATGACGGCGCCAAGGGCGTGCAGGCGATGACCGACATCCTCGCCGCCAACCCCAAGCTCGATGCATTCGGCATCATGGGTGGCTGGCCGCTGTTCGGCGCACCTCAGCCTTATCGCGACCTGATCGGACCTCTGAAGGATCGTCTGGCAAAGAACGACTTCGTCATCGGTGCCGCCGACACGATCGGCGACGAGGTGGCGATCGCCCGGGATGGCCTGGTCACTGCGCTGGTCGGCCAGCGGCCCTTCGAAATGGGCTACAAGGCGCCATCGGTGATGATCGACCTGATCGAAGGCAAGAAGAAGGTCGAAGATCCGGTCTTCACCGGTCTCGACGAATGCACCAAGGACACGGTCGACACCTGCATCCAGAAGTAACCGCAATGCCGGGGCGCCTTTCCTGGGCGCCCCGCCCATTCCCTCAGTGACAAGGACAGGCAGCATTGTCGGGGCGCAGGTTCCGGCTTGACGTGTTCGTGCGTCTTGCCATTCGGCATGACAATGCGGGGACGGACAATTCCGGACAATTTCCCAGACAAATTTGCCTACGCCGGAACGAAGATGCCGGACGACAAGTCTAGAAAGCGATCCGCTGGGGTCGAAGCGCCGCCCAGCTCGCCCGCCGCCACCGTTCGCCGGCCCGACATGGCGTGGAACCCGGGATCGAGCGTGCATGCCTCCCTGGCCGGTGAAATCGGCCTCCGAATCGTGCGTGGCGACTATCCGCCTGGCACTATCCTGCCCAATGAAGCCAAATGGTCGGAAACCTTCAACGTCAGCCGTTCGGCGGTACGTGAGGCGATCAAGATGCTGATGGCCAAGAGCCTCTTGGCATCACGTCCCAAGATCGGCAGTTGGGTCGAGCCCAAAGAACGCTGGAATCTGCTCGATCGAGACGTGCTTGCCTGGTACGCGACCTCACCCGACCGCGAGGTGTTCCTGCGCACCGTGCAGGAGTTCCGCCATATCATCGAGCCGGAAGCTTCCGCCTTTGCCGCCATGCGGCGTAGCGACGAGCAGATGGCCGAGATCAGCCAGGCCTGCCGCGAGATGGGTGCGGCGACAAACCTGCAGGAACGCACCCGCGCCGACACGCGCTTCCATCTCGCCATCCTGCGGGCTTCGGGCAACGACCTGCTGGTGCCGCTCGGCGTGCTGATCGAATCCGCGCTCGACCATCTGTTCGTTTTCGTCACGCGCGAGCACAGCGACCAGCGGCGCGCCCAGGCGCTGCATGAGGCGATCGAGAAGAACATCCGCCTGCAACGGCCGGCCGCCGCCAGGAGCGCGGTGCACAAATTGCTCGCCAATACCGACGAGGTCATCGAGCGGTCGAGGCGGTAGCAGCCGGCTGGTTCTCAGATCGTCTGCTTCTTGCCGTCCTTGGTCGGCATCAGGTCCACCCCGTTCACCTTGCCGATATGCGTCGCCAGCATCGGCACGAACTGTTCGGCCGGGCCGGTGGCGTGGGCGCCGGCGAAGGAATTCTTGGTGGCGTTGCCGAGCGGGTTGGCGATGCCGGCGGCGCCCGCCATGGACTCCAGGTAGGTCAGGTCCTTGAAGGCGTTGGCGATGGTGAATTTGTGGGCGTCGCGGTCGCCTTCCAGCGTCCAGCGCATGAAGGTCTGGTAGAAGCCGCAATCCATGCGGCCGTTGCGGATGACGCTGTCGAAGCGCGGCGGCGAGATGCCGACCTTCTCGGCCAGGGCCAAGGCTTCGGAATAGATGGCGGCGTAGCCCAGCGAGATGAAATTGTTCAGCAATTTCATGCGGTGGCCGTCGCCGGTGTCGCCGATATGGACGATGCGGCCGGCCCAGGTTTCGATCACCGGCTTGACCCTGGCAAAGAGAGCGTCGGGAGCGCCGACCATGGCGTCGAGCGTGCCTTCCCAAGCTTCCTTCGGCGTACGGCTCAGCGGCGCGTCGACATAGTCGATACCCAGCGCCTTGAGTTCGGCCGCCAGCGCCACGGTCGAAACCGGGTCGGAGGTCGAGCAGTCGACGACGACCGAACCCTTCTTCAAGTCTTCCTTGAGGCCGCCTGGGCCGCGGATGATGGCTTCCACTTCGCGCGACCCGGTGACGCAGATGAAGATTATATCGGATGCCGCCGCGACGTCGCGCGAGGTGGCGGCTTCCTTGGCGCCGCGGCCCAGCAAATCTTCCGCCGGCTTGCGGTTCTTGCGGCCGAGGAATGTCAGGGGATAGCCCTTGTCGACGATGTTCTTGGCGATCCCGTGCCCCATCAGGCCAAGGCCGATGAAGCCGATCTTTTCGCGCGCGGTGGTGGTGTTCATGTCGTCGGTCCTGTCCCGGATTATCGATAATTGCGATGCCGTTTTAGCCATATACGGTTGCGGAAAGCAATATTGTCTGACAATAGACGGTTATTCCAGAGCCTGTAGTGGAGACCAGAATGACGAAGCGGATCATGTTCACCGGCGGCAGCGGCAAGGCTGGGCGCCATGTCGTGCAATATCTTGTCGAGCAGGGCTGCCAGGTGCTGAACATCGACACCAAGCCGCTCGACAATCCCAAGGTGCGCACGCTGATCACCGACATCACGGATAGCGGACAGGTTTTCAACGCACTGTCGAGCTATATGGGTCTGCACGAATTCGACCCGTCGCTTCGCCCGCAGCCGGTCGACGCGGTGGTGCATTTCGCCGCCATCCCGCGCATCATGATCACGCCGGACAATGAGGTGTTCCGCATCAATGCGATGGGCACCTACAACGTCATCGAGGCAGCCGTGAAGCTCGGCATCCGCAAGGTCATCATCGCCTCCTCGGAGACGACCTACGGCCTGGTCTTCGCCAACGAGCCGCGCGATCCCAAATATTTCCCCCTCGACGAGGCGTATGACGTCGATCCGATGGACAGCTATGCGCTGTCCAAGATCGTCAACGAGCAGACCGCGCGCGCCTTCTCGCAGCGCAACGGCACCGATATCTATGCCTTGCGCATCGGCAATGTCATCGAGCCGCACGAGTATTCGCTGTTCCCGAAATGGTTCGCCGATCCCGGTTTCCGCAAGCGCATCGCCTGGAGCTATGTCGACGCGCGCGATCTCGGCCAGATCACGCTGCGTGCCGTCGAAAAGGACGGGCTCGGCTACCAGGTCTTCAACGCTGCCAATGACGACACCTCGTCCGACCTGCCGACGGCGGAACTCTTGAAGCGGTTCTATCCCAACGTGCCGGTCAAGGCCGAACTCGGCGAATACGAGACGCTGCTGTCGAACCGCAAGGCGCGCGACATGCTCGGCTTCCGCCCGGAGCACAGCTGGCGCCAATACGCGAAAACCGCCTGAGGGAGCGGATAGACGGGGTTGGCTTGTGTATAGCGGTGCGCTTTGCGGGCCAACCCTTGCGTGGCGCTTGACAGCTTGCGCAAACCGGCCTTTTTGAAGGGAATGCGGGACGCAAAGCCGAACAAGGAAAAATCGCCGAAAAAGGCTGATGCCGCCGAGCGCCCCTCAGGAGTTCGCCGGCCCGACGCGGCGCGCATTCCCGGCGCAAGCGTGCACACGTCGCTGGCGAGCGAAATTGGTTTGCGCATCGTGCGCGGCGACTATCCGCCCGGCACCATCCTGCCCAATGAGGCGAAATGGTCGGAGACCTTCAGCGTCAGCCGCTCGGCGGTGCGCGAAGCGATCAAGATGCTGATGGCCAAGAGTCTGCTTGCCTCACGCCCCAAGATCGGCAGCTGGGTCGAGCCGAAAGAGCGCTGGAACCTGCTCGACCGCGACGTGCTTGCCTGGTACGCGACTTCGCCCGACCGCGAGGTGTTCCTGAGGACGGTGCAGGAGTTCCGCCACATCATCGAGCCGGAGGCGACCGCCTTCGCCGCCATGCGGCGGACCGACGAGCAGATGGCCGAGATCAGCCAGGCCTGCCGCGAGATGGGGGAGGCGGCCAGCCTGCAGGAGCGCACGCGCGCCGACACGCGCTTTCACCTCGCCATCCTGCGGGCCTCGGGCAACGATCTTCTGGTGCCGCTCGGCGTGCTGATCGAATCCGCCTTCGACCATCTCTTCACCTTTACGACGCGGGCCGTTGACGATCTCAATCATGCGCAGAAGCTGCATGAGGCGATCGAAAAGAACATCCGCCTGCAGCGGCCCGACGCGGCGCGCGCCGCGGTGCGCAAACTGCTGGCCAATACGGATGGCGTGATCAGGTCACGCTAGGGTGTGCTGATATTCAGGTGATGCCGGCCTGCGAACGGCGGTTTTCCGCGCTTCCGGTGCTCATGTACCCAAACGTACGCTGCGCGCCGGTTCTCGAAAACCACCATTCTCGGCTCGGCCTGACCTGAATCTCGACACACCCTGGGCTAATCTTCCTTCTCGCGTCCGAAGGCCACGCGCAGTTCGTCCTTGGCGTGCTCGAGCACTCGTTTGCGCGCGGCGGGCAGGTTCTTGCCGGCGCGGTTGATATAGAAATTCAGCATCGACATGGCGGACTGGAAGGGTTCGGCCTTGCGGCGGTGGCTGTGTTCGGCCGACCGTTTGAGCGAGGCGGCGATCTTCTTGGCGTCGTCGGATTCGAAGATGCGATCTTCCAGATCCATCGCGTCGCTGTGCTCGGTCACCTCGGCCGACCATTTCTGCCTGGCAGCGGTCATGAGGGGTCTCCTTTGCGGGTTTGCTGATCGGAGAACTCCAGACATTGGCGTCGGTTCCCGCCTTCCTGCCCGCTCTGGAGCCACGGATTTGCCAGTCGTGGCGCTGCTGTGCGCCGAGAATGCGCCGATAGTGGTGCAAACGGCAGCCGGTTTTCGAGACCGCCGACAGGAAACGCCTTTGACCCGAACCGACTTGAGCCGGCCAAGCCCCGGCATCGACAGCCCCTATGCCTGGACGCGGCTGGCCATCTCGATGGTGCTGGCGACGATCGGTGCGGTCGGCATGTGGGCCGTTGTCGTGGTGCTGCCCTCCGTGCAGGCCGAGTTCGGGGTCGACCGCGCCGCGGCGTCGATGCCCTACACCGCGACCATGGTGGGCTTCGCCGCCGGCAATGTGCTGGTCGGCCGCGCCATCGATCGCATGGGCTATTGGATCCCGGCGCTGATTTCTTCAGTGGCGCTCTCGGCGGGCCTGCTGCTTGCCGCGCTTTCGACCTCGATCCTGCAATTCACCCTTGCCCAAGGCGTGCTGATCGGTGTCGGTACGTCGGTGATCTTCGGGCCGCTGATCGCCGATATCTCGCACTGGTTCAACCGCCGGCGCGGCGTTGCCGTCACCGCGGCGGCAGCCGGCAACTATCTCGCCGGCGCCCTCTGGCCAACCATCATGCCGACGCTGATCAAGGCCGAAGGCTGGCGCTTCACCTATGCGGCGATCGGCATCTTCTGCCTGGTCACCATGGTGCCGCTGGTGCTGTTGCTGCGGCGCGGCGCTCCGGAAGCCGCGGCCGCCGGCTCGCCGGGAAGCCGTACGGTGCAGCCGATGCCCATGTCGCCGGCGGCGCTGCAGGTGCTGCTCGTCGTCGCCGGCCTCGGCTGCTGCGTGGCGATGTCGATGCCGCAGGTGCACATCGTCGCTTATTGCATGGATCTCGGCTACGGCATGGCGCATGGCGCCGACATGCTGTCGATCATGATGGCGGCGGGGGTCGTCAGCCGGCTTGCCTCCGGCTTTATCGCCGATCGCGTCGGCGGCGCGAAAACCCTGATCATCGGTTCGGTGCTGCAATGCCTGTCGCTGCTGTTCTACATTCCGTTCGACGGGCTTGCCTCGCTCTATGTCGTGTCACTGGTGTTCGGCCTGTCGCAGGGCGGCATCGTGCCTTGCTATGCGATCATCGTGCGCGAATATTTGCCCGCCAAGGAGGCCGGCCAGCGCATCGGCCTCGTCATGATGGCGACGATTTTCGGCATGGCGATCGGCGGCTGGATGTCCGGCTGGATCTACGACCTGACCGGTTCCTACGCCGCGGCGTTCCTCAACGGCATCGCCTGGAATTTGCTCAATATATTGGCGGTCGGGCTGTTCATGTGGAAGGCCAGGCAAAGGGCCGTCATGGCAGCCTAAGGCAGGCAGCGGGGAGAGCCCGCCGAGTGCCTCGGCTTGACAATGGGCAGGCACTGGGCGACCCCAGGGGCCAAGGGGTGCGGCAACAGGCCGGTCAGATGGCTACAGCTCGGATGATCATATTAAGGACGTGGTTTGGTGGCCACGCGCAGGAGGCGTGGCCTTGATCAAGCCGCGCTCACGCCGGGGCGGCGGCCGCCCGACCATAGCGGATGTCGCGCGCAAGGCCGGCGTCGGCGCCATCACCGTGTCGCGTGCGCTGCGAGAACCGGAGCGCGTCAGCCAGGATCTGCGCCGCCAGATCCAGCTTGCTGTCGACGAACTCGGCTATGTGCCGGACCCCAATGCGCGGGCGCTGGCCTCGGCGCGTGCCGAGGTGTTCGGCGTGCTGGTGCCGTCGCTCACCAACAACGTCTTCGCCGAGGTGGTGCGCGGCATCTATGACAGCCTGTCGGACAGTCCGTTCCGCATCCAGCTCGGCAACACGCACTATTCCGGACTGGAGGAAGAGCGGCTCTTGCAGGTGTTCGGCTCGCAGCGGCCGGCGGCACTCGTCGTGGCCGGCATCGACCAGACGCCGACCTCGCGCAAACTGCTCGAAAATGCCGGCTGCCCGGTGGTGCAGGTGATGGAGACCGGCCCCGATCCCGTCGACATGATGGTTGGCTTCTCGCATCTTGACGGCGGCCGGACGGCGACCGAGCACCTGATCGAGATGGGGTATCGCCGCATCGGCTTCATCGGCGCGCGCATGGACCCGCGCTCGCAGCGGCGCCTGGCCGGTTACCACGCGGCAATGGAGAAGGCCGGCCTGTTCGACCCGCGCCTGGTCACCACCACGCCGCTGCTGTCCAGCGTTTCGCTTGGCCGTGAACTGTTTCGCGATGCTCTGGCCAAGATGCCGACGCTCGATGGCGTGTTCTGCAACAATGACGATATCGCGCTCGGCGTGCTGTTCGAATGCCATCGTGCCGCGATCGACGTGCCGAAGACCATCGGCATCGTCGGCTTCAACGATCTCGACATGATGCAGGTGGCGTTTCCCTCGATCACCAGCATCCGCACCCATCGCTACGAAATCGGCAGGCGCGCGGTCGCCATGGCGCTGGCGGCGATCGCCGGCAACAGGCCGCAAGAGCGGATCGTCGACCTCGGCTTCGAGCTGAGGCGCCGCGAGAGCACAGCCCGCTGAACTGGCTTTTCATCGACTTGTAAATGCCGCTTTACTCAACGTAATGGTAGCGCTACCATATGCATCGAAAGGACGCTCGGAACACGCCGGGAAATTTGTTTATTATACATAAGTGACAGCTGATACTTGTTTATTATGGATAATATGATAGTTTTTTGTTGCTCCGAGCAGGAAACGGGGGAGGGATCGGGTCGGCATTCGGCCGCCTGAATGGCGCTGAAAGCAAGGCGGGAGGTGCTTGGCCGGACGTGCCAAATTTCAAGACGTAAAAACGACAATCAGAACTACAAATGGGAGGATTATCGATGATCAAGTCACTGGTTGGTGGCATCGTTGCCGCCACTGCATTTGTCATGCTCAGCTCAGCCGCCATGGCTGCGGGTCCCGAAATCGTCAAGGGGCCGGCCGCCGAGCCGGACTGTTTCGCGCCCTGGGCGGCGGATACGCAATTCTTCAAGTTCCCCAAGAAGGCCGGCCCATACCGCATTGCGCTTGCCAATGGCTACATCGCCAACACCTGGCGCATCCAGATGGTGCAGACGGCGAAGGCTTATGCGGCACAGAAGGATGTCGCCGCGAAGCTGAAGGAATTCAAGGTCGTCTCGACCGGCGAGGATGTGCCGGCGCAGATTTCGGCGATCAACAACTTCATCGATTCCGGTTATGACGCGATCGTCGTCAACGCGCAGAACCCGACCGCATTCGGGCCGGTGATCAAGCGCGCCAAGGAAGCAGGCGTCGTGCTGGTTGCCTTCGACAATATTCTCGACACGAAGGACGCCATCAACGTCAACGTCGACCAGAAAGGCCTCGGCGCGCTGTGGGGCAAATGGTTGGTCTCGCATGTGCCGAACGGCGGCAAGGTCCTCGAAGTGCGCGGCGTTGCCGGTACTTCGGTCGACACCGACCGCCACAATGGCATCCATGAAGTTCTCGATGCGTCCGGCAAGAAATGGGCCGTCACCGAGGTCGTCGGCAAGTGGGATGACGGCGTTGCGCAAAAGGCTTCGGCCGACGCAATCGCCACCAACGGCCCCTTCGACGGCGTCACCGGACAAGGCGGCGACACCGGCATCGTGCAGGCGATGATCGATGCCAAGCATCCTTTCGTGCCGTTTGGTGGCGAGACCGAGAACGGTTTCCGCAAATTCTGCGCAGCCCATGCCGCCGACGGTTTGAAATGTTCCTCGGCCGGTACCGGTCCGGCGCAGGTGGCTGTCGCCATCAAGACCGCGATCGCCGCGCTTGAAGGCAATGTCGTCCCGCAGTCGGTCAAGCTGCCGCTTGCCATCGTCGAGGATCCGAACTTCAAGGCCGGTCAGGATTTCTTCCCCGACCAGTCCGACAATTTCTTCGTCGGCAATTCCTTCCCGACCTGCGGCATCAACTTCACCGCGCAGGAAATCATGGGCCAGACCAAGGCGGACCAATAGTTGCACACTCGGCGCCGCGGCACCGCCGCGGCGCCGGCCAACCGATATTCTCAGTCGTCAAAGTGCCTGGGGAGGGCCGATGGACGGTGCGGTACCGCTCTTCCAGATGGAAGGCATATCCAAACGTTATGGCGGTGTGCGGGCGCTGGAAAAGGCCGAACTTTCGGTCATATCCGGCAGCATCCACGCCGTTCTCGGTGAAAACGGCGCGGGCAAATCGACGCTGATCAAGGTCATGGCCGGTGTCGTGGCGCCCGACGAGGGCCGCATGATGCTGGACGGGCGCGACGTGACCTTCGCCTCGCCCGGTGCGGCGAACAAGGCCGGCATCGTCTGCATCTTCCAGGAATTGTCGCTGATCCCCGAACTCAGTGTCGCCGACAACATCGTCATATCAGATCCACCCAAACGCTTCGGCATGATCGATCGCGGAGCGCAAAGGCGCATTGCCGAGGAAGCCCTTGCTCGCGCGGGCGCCTCGGACATCCATCCGCTGGCGCTGGTGAAGGATCTTCCCCTTTCAAGACGGCAGATGGTGGAGATCGCCAAGGCCTTGGCGCGCAAGCCGCGCATCCTCATTCTCGACGAGGCGACGTCGGCGCTGACGGCAGCGGATGTCTCGAAGATATTCGGCGTCTTGAAGCGGCTGCGTTCGGAAGGGCTTGCGCTGCTCTACATCTCGCACCGCATGAACGAGATCGCCGAGCTTGCCGACCAGTGCACGGTGTTCCGCAACGGCCGCAACGTCGCCAGCTACAAGGCCGGCTCGAAGAGCGACAATGAGGTTGTCGAGCTGATGATCGGCCGCGAATACAGCCATATCTTTCCGCCCAAGCCGGCTGCAGCACCAGCCGGCACTGTGCCGGTTCTGGAAGCCCGCAAGCTCTCCTGGGCCGATCGGCTGGATAACATCTCGCTGACCGTCAGGGCGGGCGAGGTGGTCGGTCTCGGTGGTCTCGATGGCCAGGGCCAGCGCGAGTTGCTGCTGGCCTTCTTCGGCGTGCTGCGCGGCCTCAGCGGCGAGGTTCTGATCGACGGCAAGCCGGTGGCGATCGGCAGCCCCGCCAAGGCACGACAGGACGGCATCGGCATGGCGCTGATCCCTGAGGACCGCAAGACCGAAGGCCTCATGCTGCCGATGACGGTGCGCGAGAACCTGTCCTTTGCCGCGCTCGACCGGCTGTCCAAAGGCGGCATCATCGACCGGGCGGCCGAGCAGCGGCTGATCGACGACATGGTCGGCCTGCTGGCGATCAAGACCGCTGGTCTCGACATACCGGTCGGGGCGTTGTCGGGCGGCAACCAGCAGAAGGTTGTGATCGCCAAATGGCTGATGCGCCAGCCGCGCATCATCCTGCTCAACGATCCGACGCGCGGCATCGATGTCGGGACCAAGCAGGAGATCTACCAGCTGATGCGCAAGTTGGCGGAGGCCGGTGCGGCGATCCTGTTCTATTCGACCGACTATGACGAGCTGATCGGCTGCTGCGACCGGGTGCTGGTGCTCTATGACGGGGCGGTCAAGCGCGAGCTGGTCGGCGCCGAGATCACCGAGCGGGCGCTGATATCGAGCGCGCTCAACATCGATGGCAAGGAGAGCCCGGTGGGCCTGGGAGCGAGCGCGTGAAGGATTGGCGCTACTGGCTGGCCGAGCAGCGCGGAACGCTGCTGGCGCTCGGCATCTTCATCGTCATGTTTACCATCTACACCTCGAACCATCCGGCGGGTTTCACCGCCAATGTCGTTCAGACGGCGGCGAACAAAGGCGTATTGCTTGCCTTCGTCGCCATGGCGCAGACGCTGGTTGTGATCACCGCAGGCATCGACCTTTCTATCGGCATGATCTTCCTGCTCACCAACTGCCTGGCCTCCTGGCTGGTGGTGGGAACGCCGATGCAGACGGCGCTGGGTCTGATTGCCGTGCTGGTGGTCGGGCTTTTGTGCGGCGCCATCAACGGCGCCATTGTCATTTATGGGCGGCTGCAGCCGATCGTCGCCACCATCGCCACGGGTGCGGTTTATTACGGCATCGGCCTTCTGCTTCGGCCATTCCCGGGCGGCTCGGTCAATGAGGACCTGGCCGATGCGCTGACAGGCCGAGTGTTCGGCGTCGTGCCGGCGAGCCTCGTCGTGCTGGCGGCAATCGTGCTGGTGATCTGGGTGCCATTCAGCCGCTCGGTGCTCGGTCGAGCAGCCTATGCGGCGGGCTCGTCGGAGACGGCGGCCTATATGTCCGGTGTGCCGATACGACGCGGCAAATTCGCCGCCTATACGCTGGCCGGGCTGCTTGCCGCGATCGGCGGGCTGTTCCTGACCTTCTTCACCTATACGGGCGACGCGGCCTATGCCAGCGGCAACGCCTACACTCTGTTCTCGATCGCCGCCGTGGTGCTGGGCGGCGTTTCGCTGTTCGGCGGCAAGGGCAGCGCCATCGGTGCGATCTTCGGCGCGCTCGCCTTCCGGACCATCGGCGATCTGTTGTTTGTCTTCGATTTCGATCCGCTCTGGCAACCCCTGTTCCAGGGCGTCATCCTGCTGGTCGCCGTCAGTCTCGGCGCCTTCGCCCTGTTTCGGGTCCGCAACCGGCTGGAGTGGTTCCTGTGAGCGAAACGACGCCGATGGTTGGGAAGAGCAACGGCGGCATTGCCAGCCGCATGCCTAAATTCCTCCGCCGCGCCGATCCGGCGGTGCTGACGGCCTTTGCCTGCATCGTGCTTTTGCTGTTCCTGGGCAGCCTCTATTCCAGAAGCTTCCTGTCGCCTGAATATCTGCTGCAGCAGCTCAAGGTGGCGTCGTTCCTCGGCGTCATCGCCACCGGCATGATGCTGGTCATCCTGCTCGGCCAGATCGACCTGTCGGTGCCCTGGTCGGTCGCGGCCGGCGCCATGATGGCCTGCGCGGCAGCGGCATACGGTCCGGCCGGCGTGGCGCTGGCCATTCCCTTCGGCATCCTTTGCGGCGTGCTGATCGGCGTCGTCAACGGCATCGGCGTCGCCTATCTGCGCATTCCCTCGATGATCATCACGCTGGCCACCAACGCCGTCGCGCAAGGGCTGATGGTGGTCTATACCGGCGGCTTCTCGCCACAGGATTCGGCCACCGGCGCCATGCGCTACGTCGCCACCGGCTTTGCCATTCCGGGCGTTCCCAACGCGGTCATCATCTGGGCACTGATCGGGGCCGCGATGGTGTTCGTGCTGACCCGTACCGGCTTTGGCCGCATCGTTTATGGCATCGGCAACCGCGAGCGCGCCGCCTATCTTTCCGGCATCGACACAAGGCGCGTGGTGATGATCGCTTTCGCCGCCTCCGGCGGGCTCTCGGCCTTTGGCGGCGTGCTGCTCGCCGGCTACGCCTCCAAGGCGGCGCAGTCGATGGGCGATGCCTATCTGTTGCCGTCCATCGCCGCGGTGGTGCTCGGCGGCACCTCGATCCTCGGCGGGCGTGGCTCCTATCTCGGCACCGTCGCCGGCGTCATCTTGATCACGCTGCTGCAATCCATCCTGTCGGTGATGCAGATGCCGGAAGCGGGACGGCAGATCATCTATGGCGTCGTCATCGTCGCCATGCTTTTGCTCTACGGCCGCGCGCCGGCAAGCCGCTAGAGCCGGATGATTTCAGGTCGAATCGCCCTGAAATCTCAATCCAGATCTAAATCAAGGAGATAGAGCATGATGTCGTCCGAAAACCGCTTCACACTTTTCGGCATTATGTTCTAGCCGTGGACGAAGAAGCAGCGCAGGCGCCGGCGGGCGTTCCCGGCTCAGTGCCCCCGGCCATCGTGGTGATGGGCGTCGCCGGCTGCGGCAAGTCGGCCGTCGGCATCGCGCTGGCGGCCGCACTCGGCGCCATCTTCATCGAAGGCGACAGGCTGCATCCGCCGGAGAACGTCGCCCGCATGGCAAGTGGCGAGCCGCTCACCGACCAGTTACGCGAGGGGTGGCTCGACGCCATCGGCAGGCGCATCGCGGCATCGGTTGGGAAGGGGCAGGGCGTGGTCGCGGCCTGCTCGGCGCTGAAGCGCGGCTATCGCGAACGCCTGCGCGGTTTTTGCCCTGACATCGTCTTCCTCTATCTGGAGATCGACCCGGCGACGGCTCGTGAGCGGGTCGCCGGCCGCAAGGGCCATTTCATGCCGGCAAGCTTGGTCGACAGCCAGTTCGCCATACTGGAGCCGCCGGGGACGGATGAGCGGGCCCTGACAATTGACGCGACGCGTCCCGTCGCCGATGCCGTTGCCGATGCGACGGCTGCTGGCTAGAGTAATTCCAGGAAAAGTGTGAACGGTTTTCCCGGGAGAAGCGCATAGCGCTTCCCCTTGGGAATTGCGTCAAAACAAAGAGTCTAGGTCATGAACCGGCATCGTCGTCCGTCATGGCATCGGCCGAAGCTTCGGTCATCCGCCCGTTGCGGGACCAGGTCAGCATCTGGTCGGGAAACAGTTTCAGCGCTTCGAGCAGCCGGTCGCGCTTGAGCAGGATATAGCGTGCCTGCAGCACCATATCCTTGGCTCCGTCCCGTCCCATCTCCGCTTCAGCCGGCAACAGTTCCGGGCTGATCACGGCCCGGTATTCGCGGAAGGGAATGGTTTCGAAGGTCGACATGGCAAACAGCGCCGCCTTGCCCCTTGCGGCGAAATTCGCCGGTGCCGAGGCAAGATGCGTCCAGCCGCTTTCGCCGATGGCAACCTCCGTGAAGGTCGAGCCTGCGTGGATCGTGTTGGTCATCAGCACCACGCCATTGCTCTTCAAGATCTTCTGGATGCGAATGGTGACCTGATAGGCATCGTCGCGCTCGAAGACGATGCGGCTCTTCAGGTAGCGGTTTTCGACCTTGACCAGCGGCCAGTTCAGAAAACGCAGGCCGAACATCGATTCCGAGACGCCGTGGGAATTGACACTGACCTGATGCGCCTCGACGCCCGCCTCGTGCAGGGCGCGCTTGCCGAGGATGGTCTGGGAGGTGAATTGATCGCACCAGACAATGGCGCCATGGCCGCGCAGCAAGGCCGCCTGCAGTCCGTCCTGGCCGTCCAGCCTGATCGTGGGGGCCCATCGGAAGCCGGTGAGGTGCGCGGCAAGCTGCAGCCGGCGGCGGTGGCGCGCCGCGAGCAATGCCTCGAACAGCTTGCGCGCGTCGAGGCCGCCGCCAAGCACTGCGCGCGTGGCGGCGGCATAGGCTGGAAATTGCTTGCGGACATGGCGCTTCAGGCGGAGCCTGGACATCCGGTCGCAGATCGACGCCCACCAGCGCACCGGCATTGAAGCCGCCACCACAAGATAGAACAGGGCCATCGCGCTTTCGCGCAGGTCCTGGTTCGAGTACCGGCGCACCCTGCCGGGCCGGACGAGCTTGCGGCTGAAGAAGCGCACGTCCTCGGCCCTTTCCGGCACCGGGACGTCGGCGATGATTTCAGTGTGGAAGGTTGCCGCGGATGGCGGCTTGCGGGATTTTGCGAACCACGACAGCCTCATCGGTCCAGCCTGTTGTCCAAGACCGCTTTACTGCGTTGGCACGGGCCGTGCAACCTTGCGGCGCGGGGGCTTAGATCTGCGAGGACAGCTCGACCGGGAAATCGTCGTTGTCGGCATCGCGCATGGCGGCAAGGCTTCTGTTGTCCAGCACCTCGGCGATGGCCTGGCGCACTTCCAGCATCATGTGCCGGACCTGGCAGGTCGCCTCGTCGCAATCCTCGCAGCGCTGGTACTGCGTGCGGCTGGCACAAGGAATCGGCGCCAGCGGCCCGTCGAGCACGCGCACGACATGGCCGATCTTGATCTCGGAGGCTGGCCGGGCGAGGCGATAGCCGCCTTCCTTGCCCTTGCGGCTCTGGACGAAGCCGGCATTGCGCAATTCGCCGAGGATGGCGTCGAGGAATTTCTTCGGGATGTTGTTGGCGACGGCGATGTCGTTGACAAAGGCCAGTTGGCCGACCGGAAGACTTGAAAGATGCACAAGGGCCTTGAGGCCGTATTTGCCTTTTTTCGTCAGCATGCCCTGATAACCCGTTGAAGCCCCAACCACATCGCATCTGGCGGCTGTTTGTGTGCAAATGATGACGATATTGCCGTGCGATGGTGTTTCGCGAAAACAAGACGCCGAATGGTACATTAGGCACAAACGCGTTGATTCTTTGTAACGCTTTACAGGAAATGGCGCCGTATTTGTCGTGACCGATGGCAAAGACGATGAAAGCCGGCTCATTGCCGGCTTTCAATTGCCTGTTCTTCGCATGCCGTAGCGGTTAGCGGCTGCCATAGGCCTGGTCGAGCAGACCGCCCGCGGCGAAATGCTCTTTCTGGATCTTGTCCCAGCCGCCGAACACGTCTTCCACCGTCAGCAGGCGTACGTCCGGGAAGTCAGCCTTGTATTTGGCGGCGACAGCCGCGTCGCGCACCCGGTTGCCATTCTGGGCGAGGATGTCCTGGCCTTCAGGCGTGTAGAGGAAGTCGAGATAGGTCTTGGCCAGATCACGCGTGCCGTGCTCGTCGGCGACCTTGTCGACGATCGCCACCGGGAATTCGGCGAGCAGGCTGACCGAGGGCGTGACCTGCTCGAACTTGTCGTCGCCATATTCCTTGCGGATGCCGCGCGTCTCGGATTCGAAGGTGATCAGCACGTCGCCGATCTCGCGTTGCACGAAAGTGGTGGTCGCCGCGCGCCCGCCGGTGTCGAAGATCGGCACGTTGTTGAACAGCTTGGTGATGAACTCCTTCACCTGGGCGTCGTCGCCCTTGAAGGCTTCCTTGGCGTAGGCGGTGGCCGCCAGATAGGTGTAGCGCGCATTGCCCGACGTCTTCGGATTGGGGAAGATCACCTGCACGTCGTCGCGCACCAGGTCGTTCCAGTCCTTGATGTGCTTGGGGTTGCCGGCGCGGACAAGGAACGAAGGCAGCGAATAGAAGGGCGACGCGTTGTCGGCGAAATCCTTCTGCCAATCGGCCGAGACAAAGCCCTTCTTGACCAGGAAATCGATGTCGGTGACCTGGTTGAAGGTGACGACATCGGCGCCAAGGCCCTCGGCGATAGCGCGCGCCTGCGCCGAGGTGCCGGCATGCGACTGGTCGATGGTCACGCCAGGATGGCCGGCGATGAAGGCCTTGTTGACCTGAACGAAAAGTTCGCGGCCGACGTCATAGGAGGCGTTGAGCAGCTTGTCGGCCGACCAGGCTTGGGAGGATGCGAGGAGAAGGCCGGCAAGGGCGGCGGTGGCCAGGAAAAATCGCTTCATGAAAAGGCTCCGGATGCAATGCGTTTATAAGCTCAACATAGCGGTAATGCGTGATGTGCGACGAGGTACGCGCGGCGGTTGCATGGTGTCATCGTGAGAAAAGACGGCGTCACGAATGCCCGTCATTAGAACTCTATTCCAGTCTGCCGCCGGCTTGCAGGGCGGCCAATGCAATGGTGCGTGAGGGGACGCCGCCGTCTGCACCAACGATATAGTTGCGCCAGGAAAGGATCGGCCAAGCTGCTCAAGAAGGTCGAGGACCTGCTGGCTGAGATCCCTGTCTTGCAGCTCGATGCGCCGGTCGATGCTGAGTACGGCGCGCTTCGCGCCGAACTCGAGGCCGTTGGCCACAGTGACCTTTATATTGCCGCTCACGCCTGCGTGTTGGGAACCACGTTGGTGACGGCCAACATGGGGGAGTTCACCCGGCTACGGAAGCTGAAGGTCGAGAATTGGCTGGAATAATTTAGCGCTCGACCCGAATATTAGGCCGCCGGAAACAGCTTCCAACGTCCCGGACGGAACGCCACACGGCTCTTCTGCGCCGCGGGATGGCCGACCGGCAGTTCGATTTCGACCCGCTGGCGCTCGCCGCCGATCTCGAGTTCGACGCGCCTGGTGCCGGCGACGCGGCGGCTGGCGGCGACCGTGCCAGCGATGCAGCCGCTGCAGCCGTCGAGAAGTTCGACATCGTGCGGGCGGAAATAGAGCGTTGCCTCGCCCTCAGGCGCGTGCGGCGCCGACAGCCCGATCGGACGGTCGGCGAGCCAGATCTCGCCATTCTCGACCTTGACGGGAAGCGAGCTCGATTCGCCGATGAAGCCGTAGACGAAGGGCGAGTTCGGCGTGTCGTAAATGTCGTCGGCGGTGCCGACCTGCTCGATGCGGCCCTGGCTCATCACCACGACGCGGTCGGCAAGCTCCAGCGCCTCTTCCTGGTCATGGGTGACGAAGACGGTGGTGTGGCCGGTGCGGTCATGGATCTCGCGCAGCCAGCGGCGCAGCTCGCGGCGTACCTGCGCGTCGAGCGCGCCGAAGGGCTCGTCGAGCAACAGCACCTTGGGTTCGATCGCCATGGCGCGCGCCAGCGCGACCCGTTGGCGCTGGCCGCCCGAGAGCTGCGCCGGATAGCGTTTCTCAAGCCCCGAAAGCTGGACGAGGTCGAGAAGCTCGGAGGCGCGGCGACGGATTTCCTGGGCCGGTGGCCGCGAGGATCCATGCCGGACTTTCAGGCCGAAGCCGATATTGTCAGCGACCGTCATGTGCCGGAACAGGGCATAGTGCTGGAAGACGAAGCCGACATTGCGCTCCTGGATCGATTTCTGCGAGGCGTCGTCATCGCCGAAGAAGATCTTTCCACGCGTCGGCCGCTCCAGCCCGGCGATCAGCCTGAGCAGCGTCGTCTTGCCGGAGCCGGACGGTCCCAGCAACGCGATCAGCTCACCCGACTTGATGTCGAGCGAGACGTCGTGGAGCGCGGGAAACCGCTCGAATTCCTTGCGCACATTGGCAACGCGAACTTCCATTTAAAGAACCTTTTTTGGTGGATGCATGTCGTTATCCCAAAACCGGCGTCCACTTTTGGGCGACATGCACTTCTTTGTTCCATGCATGTCGTTGGCCCAAAATCGGCCTCCACTTTTGGGCGACATGCATCAGTGCCCGCGCGTCGCGGCGAGTTCGGCGCCGTAGCGCATCTCGAGCAATGTTTTCAAGACCAGGGTGACGAGCGCCAGACCGGCCAGCAGTGAGGCGACGGCAAAGGCGCCGACGGCGTTGTACTCGTTGTAGAGGATTTCGACGTGCAACGGCATGGTGTTGGTCAGGCCGCGTATATGGCCCGATACCACGGACACCGCGCCGAACTCACCCATGGCACGCGCGTTGCACAACAGGACGCCATAGAGCAGGCCCCATTTGATGTTGGGCAAGGTCACATACCAGAAGGTCTGCCAGCCATTGGCGCCGAGCGAAAGCGCCGCCTCCTCATCGCCATTGCCCTGTTCCTGCATCAGCGGGATCAGTTCGCGGGCGACGAAAGGGAAGGTGACGAAGACGGTGGCGAGCACAATGCCGGGCACCGCAAACAGGATCTGGATGCCATGTCCCTTCAGCCAGTCGCCGAGCAGCCCTTGCGCACCGAACAAAAGCACATAGACCAGGCCCGAAATGACCGGCGAGACCGAGAAGGGCAGATCGATCAGCGTGGTCAAAAACGCCTTGCCCTTGAACTCGAACTTGGCGATGGCCCAGGCGGCGGAGATGCCGAAGACGACGTTGAGCGGCACCGAGATCGCCGCGACAAGCAGTGTCAGGTGGATGGCCGAGCGTGCGTCGGGCTCACTCAATGCCTGCACATAGGCGCCAATGCCTTTCGCCAGCGCCTCATGGAAGACGATGATCAGCGGCAAAAGCAGAAAGACGCCGAGGAAGGCAAAGGCGATCGCCATCAACACGGCTTGCGCGGGGCGGCTTTCGGTCACCGCCGCCGAGCGGCTCTCATGATAGGGTTCATAGGATTTGATCTCGGGATCAGCCATAGCGCTTGCGGCTCCATGTCTGGACAAGATTGACGACCAACAGCATGACGAATGACAGAGCGAGCATGATTGCCGCGATCGCGGTCGCCGCCGGATAATTGTATTCCTCCAGCCGGATGACGATCAAAAGCGGCGCGATCTCGGATTTGTACGGCAGATTGCCGGCGATGAAGATGACCGAGCCGTATTCACCGACGCCGCGCGCGAAGGCCAGCGAAAAGCCGGTGATGATGGCTGGCGCCAGGCCTGGGAACAGCACGCGGGTGATGATCTGGAAGCGGCTGGCGCCTAGCGTGGCTGCTGCCTCCTCCACCTCCCTGTCGATCTCTTCCATGATCGGCTGCACGGTGCGCACGACGAAGGGCAGGCCGATGAAGACCAGTGCGACGACGATGCCGAGCGGCGTGTAGGCGACCTTGATGCCGAGCGGCATCAGCAACTTGCCGATCCAGCCGTTCGGTGCGTAGAGCGTGGTGAGCGCTATGCCGGCCACCGCCGTCGGCAGGGCGAAGGGCAGGTCGACCATGGCGTCGACGATGCGGCGGCCGGGAAAGCGGTAGCGCACCAGCACCCAGGCGACCAGCGTGCCGAAGACGACATTGACGGCAGCCGCGACGAAAGCGGTGCCGAAGCTGATTTTCAGCGCATTGATGGTGCGGCGGTCGCTGGCGATCGCCCAGAAGTCGATCCAGCCGAGAGAGGCCGAGCGCCAGATCAGCCCGGACAGCGGAATGAGGATGATGAGGGTGAGGTAGGTAAGCGAGAAGCCGAGCGTCAATCCGAAACCCGGAATGACACTCGGCTGCCTGAAACGCCACCCCGCCTGCGCGGGTGCTGTGGTCATGGAGTTCTGGATTGTCCCTTCTTGCTCAAGCAGACTTTGCCGAAGAAGCCCCTTGGCGGGCCCCCACTATCGAACCTCACTGGGCAGGCTTGTAGATTTGGTCGAATATACCACCGTCGCCGAAATGATAAGGTTGTGCCTTCTTCCAGCCGCCAAAAAGCGGGTCGTCGATGGAGATCAACTTGATGTCGGGGGTCTTGGGCAGATCCGCCGGCGCCACCAGTTCGGGCTTGGCCGGACGGTAATGGTTCTTGGCGATGATCGTCTGGCCTTCCTTGGAGTAGAGCCAGCCGAGGTAGGCTTCGGCCACCTTGCGCGTGCCCCTGGCATCGACATTGGCGTCGACGATCGCCACCGGCGGCTCGGCCAGGATCGATGTCGGCGGATAGACAATCTCGAAATTGTCGGCGCCGAATTCGTCGAGTGCCAGATAGGCGTCGTTCTCCCAGCCGATCAGCACGTCACCAATGCCCTTTTGCGCGAAGGTGACGGTAGAGCCGCGCGCGCCGGTGTCGAGCACCGGGGCGTTGGCGTAGAGCTTGCCGACGAATTCCTTGGTCTTGGCCTCATCGCCGCCATCGTTGGCGTTGGCGTAGGCCCAGGCTGCCAGATAGTTCCAGCGGGCGCCGCCCGAAGTCTTGGGATTGGGCGTGATCACCTGGGTGCCGTCCTTGACGAGGTCGCTCCAGTCGTGAATCCCCTTGGGATTGCCCTTGCGCACCAGGAAGACGATTGTCGAGGTGTAAGGCGCTGAATTGTTTTCGAATTTCTTGCGCCAGTCGGGATTGATCTTCTTCGATTTCGAGACGATGGCATTGATGTCGCCCTCAAGCGCCAGCGTCACCACATCGGCGTCGAGGCCATCGATCACGGCACGCGCCTGGGCGCCCGATCCACCGTGCGACTGCCGGATGGTGACCGTCTCGCCGGTCTCGGCCTTCCAATGCGCGGCGAAGGCCTCGTCATAGGCTTTGTAGAGCTCACGGGTCGGATCGTAGGAAACGTTGAGGATGGTGGTGTCGGCGAACGCGAAACCGAGCGTCCCGAACTGGACAGATGTGGCGACCAGTGCGCCGAGCAGTTTCCGGAAATGAGGTTTGGTCATTTCTGCCTCCGTTGAACCTGCGTTAAATCTAGCGAAGTGATAGAATTTAGATGCATCGAATGTTGCCTTTTTTGCCCTCCTGAAGAAAATCTTCGATGATCTTCCGCCGCCTCGCGAAATATTTTCCTCGCGGAGGCTCTGGACGGACTCGACGTCCTATCTGGAGACACACGGTTCCACGACAAGACCGTTTGGTGCGGCAATCAGTTGGCGCTCACCGGAAAATCGAAGCGCCGGCTAGGAAAGGGCTCGTGCCCGAGCGTAAAATGCCACCATTCGCGGGCGTAGTTCTTGAAGCCGCCTCGACGCATGGCGTCGACCAGCAGCTTGCGGTTTGCCGCCGCTTCACTGCCGAGTGGATGGTGGATTGTTTCGCTCATCGGATCGAAACAGTCGAAACCGGTACCGAAATCGAGCGTGTTCGCATCGACGGCGCCACAGGCGGGTCTGGAGACTGATGGATCGCCGGCCCGCGCGACCGCGACATCGACGGTCGAGCCGCGCGAATGGGTTGACAGTTCGCCGACATAACCCTTGGCGATGAGGTCGCCACGCCGAACTTTCGGATACCATTGCCGATCGGGTGGTCCGCCCTCTTGCGTCCATTCGCCCATGTCGGCCACAGCACGGGCAGGGCGATAGCAGTCGAACACGACGAGCGTGAGACCTTTGGCGGCCATCGTCTTCTGCACGCCGGCAAGAGCTTGCGCCGCCTGCAAGGTGAGAATGCAGACCGGCGCGTCATAGCCGTTCACCCTGCGATGCAGGAAATTGTCCGATCCGGCGTAGCGGATGTCCTGGCGGATCGAAGGGGCGATGTCGGCAAGGCGAACGAAGCCGGCGGGCAGGGGGTCTGCATGTGCCGGCAGAGCGGACGTGGCAAGCGTCAGCGCGCAAAAACCAACGCGCTGAATCGCCTGGCGCGCTCTATTCAACGAACACTTTCACGCTGGCCGCCCGTCCGGCCGCGTCGATCACCGTCAGCGTCGAATAGCCGGCGCCGTCGGGTTGCCAGGTCGCGGTGCGGCGGCGGTCGATGCCGGCCAAAGGCTTGCCGTTGGCCAGCCAGCGGAATGGCGCACGGCCGCCTTGCAGCTTGAGCACCAGCGGCAACGCATCGGCCGAATTGGTGGCGAGGTCGACGCGGGCGCCGTCCGGCGGGAAGATGATGGTTGGCGCGGGCTCGGTCGGCGCTGCCTGCACCAGGCCATCGGCGCCGGCGCCGAAACGGGCAAGCGTCACCGGCAGGTCCTCGCGCTTGGGGGTGAAGGCGCCCGGCGGCTTACCCGGCAGCGGTACGGTGGCGAGGCCCGAGCGGACAAAGCCCTCGAACAGGATGGGAGCGGCCGAGACATAGCCGGAAAGGCCCGGCACCGCACTGGCATCGGGACGTCCGACCCAGACACCCAAGACATAGCGGCCGTCGAAGCCGACCGACCAGGCGTCGCGATAACCGTATGAGGTGCCGGTCTTGTAGGCGATGCCGCGCTGCAAGGCGCCTTCCGGCGGCTTGACCCCCGACAAGATGTCGATGATCTGCCAGTTCGCCTGGTCGTTGAGGATGGTGGCGGTGGTGCGCTCGGCATTGGCCGGCTCGGTGCCGTCATGCAGCGTGTGCGTCTTGCCGCCATTGGCGAGCCCCGTATAGAGCTGGACGAGGTCGCGCAGCGCCACGCCGACGCCGCCAAGGCCGATGGCTAGGCCGGGCGCCTCGTTGATCGGCAGGATCGGGTTGACGCCGGCCTGGCGGAAGCGCGCCGTCAGCCGCGCCGGGCCGACGGCGTCGAGCACGCGGATCGCCGGCACGTTGAGCGACAGCTGCAGCGCCTGGCGGATCGAGACATCGCCCTGGTAGCCCATGTCGAAATTCTTTGGCCGGTAGCCGCCGAAATCGACCGGGCTGTCCTCGATCAGCGTTTCCTGCGCCACCAGTCCCTGTTCGAAGGCGAGGCCATAGATGAACGGCTTCAGCGTCGAGCCGGGCGAGCGGACGATCTTGGTCATGTCGATCCAGCCGGAGCGGCTGGCGTCGAAGAAGTTGGCCGAGCCGACTTCGCCCAGAATGTCGCCGGTGCGGGAATCGGCCAGCACCATGGCGACGGACAGACGCGGCCCAAGCCTGATCGCGGCGTCGCGTGCCACCTTTTCCAGACCTTCCTGGACGCTTTTGCGGATCGTCAACTGCAAGGGCTGGCCTGGAACAGCCTTGGGCAGCATCGCATAGGCGGCGTGGGCAGCGAGCGCCGGCAAGGTGCGGCGCAGGCCCGACACATCGTCGCGGGCGGCGCGTGCCGCCTCGCGTTCACCGATCAAGCCCGACGAGACCATACGGCTCAGCACACGGTCGCGGGCGGCGTGGGCGATTTCGAGGTTGCGGTCGGGCCGGCGCTTTTCCGGCAGTTGGGGCAAGGCGACGAGCAGGGCGGCTTCCGACACGGTAAGCCGTTTCGGCTCCTTGCCGAAATAGGCAAGCGAAGCGGCGCGCACGCCTTCCAGATTGCCACCATAAGGCGCCAGCGTCAGATAGCGTTCGAGGATCTCGCGCTTGGACAGTCGCCGCTCGATCTGGATGGCGCGCAGCATCTGCTTGATCTTGGAGCCGAGGCTGCGGCTTTCGCGCGGCTCGATCAGGCGCGCAAGCTGCATCGACAGGGTCGAGCCGCCGGAAACGATGTGGCCGCTGGTGACGAGCTGGCCGGCGGCACGGCCCAGCGCCAGCACGTCCACGCCCTCATGGTCCCAGAAACGCTTGTCCTCATAGGCGACCAGCATGTCGACGAACTGCTTGTCGACCTGGTCGAGCCGGGTCTCTAACCGCCAGTAGCCGTCCGGCGTGGCGAAAGCGCGCAACAGCTGGCCATCGCGGTCCTGGACCTCGGTCGAGACGGTGAGTTCCGCCGGCAGGGGCGGCGGGAAGGCGCGGTCGAGTTCCCACAGCTCGGCGACGGCTATTGCCGCAAAACCCACCAGGGAGGCGGCGGCGATGCCTGTTCGACGGAGAAATTTTCTGGAGAGCATGGCGCTGCCCCTCATCCGCCTGCCGGCACCTTCTCCCCGTTGAGCGGGGAGAAGGCAACTGTCGCGGATATCGGCGTGTTCATCTTCGCCAAGGCGCCTTACGGCGCCTTGATCTCCATCATGCCGGTGGCGGTGCGGGCCGAAAATTGCGGCCGGTACATGTCCTCCACCGTTGCCGCCGGATGTGCGTAGGTGCCCGGCGTCACGGCGCGCACGACATAGGCAAGCGTCAGATTGTGGTCGTGGTCGCCGTCGGCCGGGTTGAACGCCGCGACGAAACGGTCGTCGCGGAATTCAAGATGCGCGGCGTCGGTCTGTGCCAGCCAGGAGAAGTTCGTCAATTGGGCGCTGGAGACCAGGCCGGGATTGTCGATCTCGAAGCCCGCCGGCAAGAGGTCGGTGACCAGAAGGCGAGACGGCCAGCTGTTCTGCTCGGTGACCTTGAGTACGACGACATAGCGTTCGTTCTGGGTAGCCTCCGTCACATTGGCTTCGGTGCCGTCGAGCTTGTAGTAGGTGCGGCTGATGGTGAAGCCGTCACCGCCGGCCGGCAAGGGCTGTATCGGCGATGCCACGGTGGTGACGACGGCCTGCAGCGGGGTCTTGCCGGTGTTGGCGATTTCGAGCGGGCTGTCGACCAATTCGGAGCCGTTGACCTGGCTGGAATAACCGCCCGAATGCGGCGCGCCATTGACGGTCAGCGTGATCGAGTCATTGCCCTCCTTCAGCGCGCGGGCCGCCAGCAGCATCCAGGAATCGTCCTGGGTGCTGGTCCAGCGGACTTCGGCGCGTTCCCTGGTCACCAGCTTGATCAGTTCCGGCACGATCGTCGACACCGGCTTCGATTCCGCCGCCAACGACAGCATCGCCGCGCCGTCACGCAGCGCCGAGCCGTAGTCGGAGCGGTACCAGTCGTAGTCGGTCTGCGACTTGGCCAGCTGCAACGCGGTCTTGAACGTCGCCTCCGAGCGCTGTGTGTCGCCGTAGAGCGCAAGGCTCGCCGCCAGTTGGGCAACGGCCATCGGGCTCGAGAAGGCTTCGAGCTGGGTGTCGGCATAGTAGCGCAAGTCGCCGATCGAGGCCTTCTTGTTGCGGGCCAGAACGTAGAGGGCGTAGGCGATCTCGCTGCCGCGGTCCTGTACGCTCTGGTCGTAGCCGAGCGAGTTCTGCAGATTGCTCAGCGCCTGGTTCATGGCCAGCGCCGGCACCTCGTATTTCTGCTCGCGCGCCCTGGTCAGGAACTCGCTGACATAGGCATCGAGCCACAGATCGCCGGAACCCGGACCCCACAGGCCGAAGCTGCCGCTCGAGGATTGGTAGCTCAGGACCTTGTAGATGGCGTCCTGGATGCGGCCATGCAGGTCGGGGTCGCTTTCCATGCCGATGCCCGAGGCCATCTCGTTGACATAGAGAAGCGGCATGGCGCGGCTGGTGGTCTGCTCGGCGCAGCCATAGGGGTAGCGGTCGAGCGTCATCAGGAGAGAGGGCACGTCGAAGGCCGCCGCCTGCGAAACGCCGACGCTGACGGAGGCGCCGTCGAGCAGACTTGCCGCCAACAGCTCCTTGTCGACGCGGAGCGCGCCGCCATTGCCCTTGAGGTCGACCACAAGGCGCGTGGTGACCGGCAACTGCGCCGGGCGCACCGGTACGTACAGCGTCTGCTCGACCTTGGTGCCGTCGGCATGCGCCAGCTTGATGGTGAGCGAGGCATTGCCCGGCGTCTTGGCGATCAGCGGCACGGTCAGCGTCTGGCGCTTGCCCTGGGCGAGCGTCAGCTTCTGCGGCAGGGGCTTGTCACCCGTCGACAGGTCGCCTGTCGTGTCGATCGAGAAGGCATAATCGCCGGTGGGGCCATCGGTGTCGGCCACGTCGAGCCGCATGACGGCGGCGTCGCCGGGCGCCAGGAAGCGCGGCAGGCCGGCAGTGATGACCACCGGGTCACGCACGATCACGTCGGACTGCGCATGGCCGACCGCTTCCTTGGTCCAGGCGACGGCCATGACGCGCACGGTGCCGTTGAACTGCGGAATATCGAAGTCGATGCGTGCCTTGCCGTCGGCGTCAAGCTGGACCGGGCCGGAGAAGAAGGCGACCAGCTTTTCGGTCGGCGGGCTGCCCTGCGCCTGCATGTTGGCGCCGTCGCCGCCGGTCCTGAGCTTGCCGGTGGTGCCGAGCGAGCCATCGATCAGGCGGCCATAGATGTCGCGGATCTCCATGCCCAGCATGCGCTGGCCGAAGAACCAGTTCTCCGGGTCCGGCGCCTTGTAGTTGGTCAAATTGAGGATGCCGACATCGACGGCGGCCACCATGACATAGGCGTTGGTGCCCGGCTGCACGCCAGCCACGGCAACCGGGATCGACAGTTGCTGGCGCGGCGTCGTCTTGTCCGGCGGCGTCAGCGTGACGGCGAGCTTCTTCGATCCTGGATCGACCGTCAGCCATTTTACGCCGATGGCGCGGGCCGGCATGCGTGTTTCCTGGGCGTCGCCCGGCCGAAACAGGGTTGCCGTGACATAGGCGCCGGCGCCCCAATCGTCGCCGACCGGGATGTCGACGGTGCTGCCGCCGGCCGGCACCGTTGCCGTGATGGTTTTCAACAGCTTGTCGGAACCGACATTGATCAGAAGTTCGCCGGCAAAATGCGGCGAGACTTTCAGCTTCGCCACTTCGCCGGCGGCATAATTGTCCTTGTCGAGAGCGATCTCCAGGCCGTCGGGCGTTTCGGTGGTGGTCGAGGCGACATACCAGCCGGCGTCGAATTCGTAGCTGGTGGCGGGACCTTCGGGATCGGAGGTTTCCACCTCGAGCCGGTACTGGCCCCAGTCGACCGGCACGGAGACGGTTGCGTCACCATCGGCGCCGAGGTCGATCTGGCCGTTGGCGATCGACTTGATCAACGTGACCGGCTCGTAGCTCCACGAATTGTTGGAGCGGTACCACTGGTAATTGCGTTCGACCTTGACCAGCGTCCACTGCGCGCCTTTCAGCGCCTCGCGCTTGCCAGCCGGATCGACCGCGATCAGGCTGAACTTGGCCGTGCCGCCCTGCGGCACCTCGTCATCGGCGAAGTCCGGACGGATGCCGATCATATGGCCTTGCGGGCGGATGCCGATGTTGAGCGAGCGCTCGATGGCGCGGCCACCGGTTTCGCGCATGCGCACCGTCACCTTGCCGTTGACCAGCTTGGTGGTCGAGGGCAACTGGTCGACGGAGATCGGGAAGGTCGCCTTGCCGTCATCGCCGACCACCGGCAGGTTGGTCAGCGGCGTGACTGTCGGCTCCGCCGACTGCTCGTCGGCGAGGCCGAAGGAAAAGTTGGGGAAGCGGTCCCAGTCGCGGGACGTCGACAGCGTCAGTTCGCCTTCCAGTGCAAGGCCCGCCGCCGGCGCGCCATAGAGGAAGCGGCCGTCGATGTCGATGTTGGCGGTTTCGCCGCGCTCGATTTCCTGCTTGTTGGCCTTCATGTCGAATTCGATGCGATCCGGCACGAAATCCTCGACCAGGAACATCTGGCTGGCCACCGCCGGCTGCTTGGGATCGGTATGGATCGACACCGACCAGGTGCCGCGCATGGCGTTGGCTTCGAGCGGCAGGTCAACGGCATGGCCGCCGGCCGAAGCGCCGTCGCTGACGATGCGGCGGTCCTCGACGCCGTCGGGGCGCGAGAAGATGAAGGTCAGCGGCAGGTTCTCGACCGCCTTGGCGGCGCCATCGCGGGCAAGAGCCGCGACATGGACATCCTCGCCGGCGCGGTAGATGCCGCGCTCGGTCCAGGCATAGACGTCGAGCGCGCCGGGCGCCGCGCGCCCGGTAACGCCACGGTCGGAGAGGTCGAAGCCGGCCTTGGACATGTCGAGGAAGACGAAATCATTGTCGCCCTGCTTGGCCATCAGAACGGCCGGCACCATGCCGCCGTCACCGCGCGTCAGGCCGGGGTTGAAGACGGCATGGCCGTCGGCATCAGAGGTCGCGGTGCCGAGAATCTCGTTGTTGCGGGCAACCAGCGTCAGTTCGGCGCCGGCGATCGGCTTGGCCGAGCCAAGCGAACGGGCAAAGACGTTGAGCCCGTCCTGGCCGGTATAGGTCGACAGTCCGATGTCGGAGACGACGAACCACTGGGTGGCCATCGAATTGTAGTCGTCGCCCTTGCCGTTGACGGCCTGGGCGGTCAGCACATAGACGCCGGGCTTGCGCTGCGGCAGCGCTTCGTCGACCGGGAAGGAGGTGGTGACCTCCTTGTTGAGGTCGTTGACGATGTCGAGCTGGCCCTGCCAGACCGGCGCGCCCATCTGCTCGGAAATGTTGGAGATGTCATAGCCGTCGAGCTGGTGAAGGAACTGGTAGCCCGACAGCAGCTGCGCCAGCGAACGGTCGCCGATGCGGTAGAGCTTCATCTCGGCTGCATTCATGTTGACGGTGACCACAGGAATGCCGCGGCGCGCGCCAGCCGGCAACACGAAGCTGTCGCCGGTGAAGCGGGCGGACGGGGCGCGATCCTGCACGTAGATCGACAGCACCACGGGAGCGGCGGTCACTTCGCCGATCGCAGCCGGCAGGCCAGCGCGGAAGGTGACGTCATAATGCTGGCCGTGTTCGAGCCCTTCGACGCAGATCTGCTTGCCCTTGGCCTCGACGCCCTTCGGCGGCGCGTTGTCGACTGTCACGAACTGCGCATAATCGACACCGGTCTTGACCAGGTCCTCGGAGAATTGCGCGCAGATGCGCGGCGCGCTGGTGTCGGCGTCGACGCTGTGGTCGATGACACGGAAACCCTTGCGGGCCTTCAGATCGGCATAGTCGGCCTGCACGGCCGGTGACGTTACCAGCGCCAGGCTCGCCTCATATGCCTGCAGCGCCGGCCGGTAGAGATCGCGCTTGTCGAGACCGGCGCCGAGCAGGGCCAGCACGTCGGCGCGTGTCTTGGTGGTGCGCAAGAGCTTGTAGGCGTTGAAAGCGGCCGACGTGCCGTTCATCGGCAAGGTAGACGCTTCGGAAGTGTTGGCGGCGGGCTGCACGGCCAGCGTTTCGCGTGCCAGGTTGAGCCAGAGCTTGCCATCGTCAGGCATTACCGAGACAGCGGATTCGTATTTCTGCATGGCCGAGCGATGGTCGCCGGTCTGTACGGCCTGCTCGGCCGAGTTGATCAAGGCGGCCATGCCTTCGGTCGGCTTGTCAAAGGCCGGGCCAAGCAGCCTGTTGCGGTATTGCTGGGCCTGGTCGGCCATCCAGTTGGGGAAGAAGGCGAGTTCCGGCGGGGCGCCGATATCGGGATCGCCGTCAACTTTGACGATCTTGCCGGCGACCGCGCCGTTGAACGGCTTCAGTTGGTTGTAGTCGGATTTGAGAAAGCACCATTTGGCCTTAGTGTTGTAGGTGAAGGCGCGGCAGGCCGGATCGCCAAGGCATGTCGTCTTGCACTGGTCGAGGGTGACATTCTGGTCGGATCTGAGGTCAAAGCCGAAATAGTCGGAATTGTCGGTCGTTGCGATTCGCCGGGCCTCGGCCGCTTGCGCGACAGTTCCCCAAGCGAAGAAAAAAAGGATCAGGATCGACAGACCACGAGCCGCGCGCATTGTCATAACACCCTCCAGACAATTGCAGACGTCCGGGCATGTTCAAGCTTCAGTCGAGCTTGTCAACGCGCGGACGCGGCAGGTGCCGCCTGCCAACGGTTTATTTTCCGGCCAAGGACCGGTATGCGGACAGTAACCTCCATAGGACAGGGGATCACGCATTCTTGCGGACACGCAGAAGGTGTGAATTCCAAGCCCGTCCTATTTCAGACAATTGGATTGTGGCCCCTTTACGAGCGCTTCAGAACTTCATTCCAATTTTAGTTTTGTAACCTAGGTTGTCTTAATGCCGGCGCATGAAAAGCAGATGTCAGGAAGGACCGCGCCAGGGCGCGCCCTTCCGCGCGCCCTGCTTTTGGCCATGATGTGCACGAGCGCGCTGGTCGCCGAATCAAGGACCGCCGCTGCTTTCGAGCTTTTCGGCATCAAGCTGTGGGGATCGTCCAACGACCAGGACGCCGACATCGTCGATCCCCTGCGCTACGCCGTGACGCTCAACGCGCCCGACGCGGACAAGGACCTCACCAAGAAGCTTGAAAACGCCTCGGCGCTGAAGGGCGACGAGGATCGCCCGGTTTCGGGTTCGCTCGGGCTCATGGCCAAGGCGCGCAGCGACCGTGAGCAACTGGTCGCCGCCCTTTACGCCGATGCCCGCTATGAAGGCGTGGTCACCATCACCATAGACGGCAAGCCGCTCGACGACTTGCCACCGGACGCCGAATTCAAGGGCCCGCAGCCGATCCCGGTGGCGATCAATATTGCCACCGGCCCCAAATTCACCCTCGGTAACATAAGGCTTGAAGGCGATGCGGCCGGGCTGATGAGCGCCGATTACGGCCTGATATCGGGCGGCGACGCCGGGTCCGGCGCCGTGCTCAAGGCCGAGGCGCTGATCGTGCGGACGCTGAAGGAGCAGGGCAGGCCGCTGGCCAAGGTGACCGACCGGCAGATCGTCGCCGACCATGCCAGCTCGACGCTCGACGTGACGCTGACGGTGGCGGCCGGGCCGGTCGCCGGTTATGGCGCGACGACGGTCGAAGGCACCGAGAAGGTCGACCGCGATTTCACCGAGTACATGACCGGGCTGAAGCGCGGCAAGCAGTACTCGCCGCAGGAGATCAGCGACGCGCGCGACAGGCTGCTGGCGCTCGAGGTCTTCAACAGCGTGACCTTCAAGGAAGCCGACAAGCTCGACGCCGACGGCAACCTTCCGATCGGCGTTCAGGTCAGCGAGCGCAAGCCGCGCTATTTCGGCCTCGGCGGTACCCTCTCGAACACCGAGGGGCTGGGCCTGGAAGGCTATTGGGGGCACCGGAACCTGTTTGGTCACGCGGAAAAGCTGCGCATCGACGGCGCCATCTCGGGCATCGGCAGCAACAATCTGTCCGAACTGAACTACAATGCCGGCATCATGTTCGAGAAACCCGGCGTGATCGGACCGGCGTCGAAGTTCTTTGCCGGCGTGAAGACCGTGCTCGAGCATCCGGACGCGTACGACCATTTCTCGGTCAAGGGCAGCACAGGCCTGTCCTATGAACTCGACAAGAAGCAGACCGTCTCGGCGGAGGTCGCGCTCGACTATTCCAGGATCACGGATGCGTTCGGCAAACACACCTACCTGATCGCCAGTGTCCCGCTGCAATATGTCTATGACAACAGGGATAGCAGGCTGAACCCGACCAGCGGCTTCCGGGTCCTGGCCTATGCCGAGCCGAGCTACGACATCATGAGTGGCGCGGCCTTCCTCAAGCTGAAGGGCGAGGGCTCGGCCTATCAGTCGCTGGACACGGCCTCGAAGTTCGTGCTGGCCGAGCGCGTCGCCGTAGGTTCGATCGTCGGCACTGGACTGCAGAACGTGCCTGCCGACAGGCGCTTCTACTCCGGCGGCGGCGGTTCGGTGCGTGGCTATGCCTATCAGGGTATCGGCCCCAAGGATTTCAACGGCCAGCCGATCGGCGGCCTGTCCTTCTTCGAGACCTCAGTCGAGATGCGCATCGCCGTCACCGACACGATCGGCATCGTGCCGTTCGTCGATGCCGGCACGGTGTCGACGAAGTCGGTTCCGAACTTCTCCGACGTCAAGGTCGGTGCCGGCGTCGGCCTGCGCTATGTCACGCCGTTCGGGCCGCTGCGCATCGATGCGGCCGTGCCGCTCAACCGCGACCCCAGTGATCCGCATTTCGGCATCTATGCCGGCATCGGGCAGGCGTTTTGACATGAAGATCGTCTGGCGCATCCTCCGCATTGTCCTCTACACGCTGCTGATCGTGGTTGCAGGCGTGATCGGCGCGCTTGTCGTGCTGACCAAGACCGAGCGCGGACGCGACAATCTCGCCGGCATCGTTTCGCGATTGGCCTCGAACGACGACCGCAAGATCACGGTCAGCGGCATCGACGGAATCTGGTCGGGTAACCTCAGCGTCGATCATGTCGTGCTGGAAGACCGCCAGGGCGCCTGGTTGGTTGCCCGCAAGGTCGCCGTCGACTGGTCGCCGCTGGCGCTTCTGTCGAAAAGCTTCAGTGCCGACCGCATCGCCGCCGAGCGCATTGAACTCGCACGCCTGCCGGTCGCCGGCACGCAGCCGCCGCCGCCGAGTGGCGGCGCAACGACGCTGCCGGTTGCCATCGACGTCAAGCAGATAGATCTCCCCGAAATCGCGCTTGGCCCGCAACTGGCCGGCAGCGGCATCGCCGAACTTGCCGCCAAGGGGATGCTCAAGGCCGACGCCGCGCCGCTGGCGGTCGAAACGACGCTCGCCGTCACCCGCCACGACGGCAAGCAAGGCAATGTCGACGCCAAGATTCACTTTGCGCCTGGTGACAACAGACTCGACCTCGACCTCAAGGCTTCGGAGCCGGCAGGCGGCATCATCGCCAATCTGCTCAAGCTGCCGGACGCGCCGCCGGTCGACATAACCGTCTCGGGCACGGGACCGCTCGCCAACTGGAACGGCATCGCCACGTTCACGGTCGACGGCAAGATCGTCACGCAACTGACGGGCCGTCATCAGCTTACCGACAAGGGCAATCACGTCGAGGCCAAGGGCGATGGTGAGTTCGCGCCCTTCCTGCCGGAGAATCTGAGGCCGCTGTTTGCCGGCAAGACCAGCTTCGATGTCGCCGGCACCGCCACATCGGCCGGCGGCATCAGCATCGATCGGGCCAGCATCGAAAGCGATGCCATCCATGGCACCGCGACCGGCATCGCCGACCCGGCCGGCGCCAGCGATCTATCGGTTCAAATTGCCGCCAAGGGCGCGCCTGTGCAGATCACGGTGGGAAGTGCCGCGCAACCGATCACGCTGGCGATCAGGAACGCCACCGCCCGTGCGTTCGGCGACGGCAAGGCGCCGATTGTCGATATCGGTGCTTCGCTGGCCTCGGTGGTGGCGGGCGGCACGCAACTGAACGATCTGGCGGCACAAATCCATTCCGACGGCTTCGACATCCAGAACCGCGCCGGTCCGGTTGCCGTCAAGCTGACGGCGGGCGGGTTGAAGACCGATGTGGCGACGCTGGCGCCGCTGGTCACCGGCAAGGTCGATGTCGACCTGGCGGGATCGCTGAGCAAGGATGCCATCACTATCGACCAGGGCACAATGCGCTCCGATGCGCTCAACGCTTCGCTGACGATGACGGTGGCGCTTGCCGACCTCTCGATGCAGCTCAAGATGAACGCCGATGCGGTGTCGACCGCCTTGCCGCCGCAGATCAGCTCCGTGCTCGGCGAGCGGGTGAAATTCTCGGCCGCCGCGACGCGCGATCCGCAAGGCGCCTTTGCCGCCAATTCGATCTCGTTGACGTCCGGTTCGCTCAGCGCCAGCGGCACCGCCAGCGCGCAAGGAACCGACATCCAGGCCGACATCAAGGGCACGCTGGGCGACGTTTCGGTGCTGTCGCCAATGGTCGGCGTGCCGGTTGCCGGCGGCGTCAATTTCTCGCTGTCGGCCAGCGGCGCCCGGACGGCGCCGGATTTCACCGTCTCCGCCGACAGCGATAGCCTGACGGCGTCAGGCCGCACCGTGAAGGCGATCAAGCTGACGGCGAGCGGCAAGGCCGACATTGCAAGCCCTTCCGCCGATGTTTCGCTGACCGGCGCCGTCAACGACCAGCCGCTCGACGTCAAGGCGGCGCTGGTGACGAGCGAGGGCAAGCGCTCGATCAACGGTTTCCTCGTCGCGCTGGGCGACAACAAGGTTTCTGGCGACCTCGCGCTTGACGACAAGTTCATGCCGCTCGGCACGTTGACGCTCGCCGCACCGGCAGTCGACCAGTTGGCGGCACTCGCCGGCCAGGCGGTGACCGGCGACATCAACGGCACCATCCTCTTTGCTCGGGATGGCGAGGCGCCGTCCGTCACCATCGATGCGAAAAGCTCGTCGATCGCGCGCGGCGAGGTGACGGCCAAGACGATCGCCGTCAACGCGCTGATCGCCAACTATCTCAAGGCGCCGGCGATCTCGGGCACCATCAAGGCTGACGCGGTCACGGCGGGCGCCACCGAGATCAGCGGCATCGGTGTCGACCTGAAGCGCGATGGCGACTGGACCAATTTCACCGGCGGCGCGACGATTGCAGGCATTCCGGCGACAGCCGCCGGCCGGGTCAAGATCGCCGAGGGGACCACCAGCGTCGAGATCTCCTCGGGCGAGGCGACGATTCGCGGCATCAAGGCGGCGATCGCCGAGGCCTCGACACTGACCATCGCCAATGGCACGACCAGCATCGAGAGACTGGCGCTCGACATTGGCGGCGGCGCGGTGACGTTGTCGGGCAGCGCCGGCCAGACGCTCGATCTCGCCGCACAGTTCTCGGCGTTGCCGGCGGCGCTTGCCAATGATTTCGCGCCCGGGCTCGATGCCGTAGGTACGCTGGGCGGCACGGCGCAGGTGACCGGAACGCCGGCTGCTCCACAGGTTCGGTTCGACGCGCAGCTCACCGGCGTCGAAACCAGCCAGACCCGCCAGGCCGGGCTCGGGACGCTCGCTGTCGATGCGGCCGGCGCCTACACTTTGGCTGGCGGCGTCGCGCTCGACCATGCGACGCTCTCGGGCGAGAAGATTTCCGGCAAGGCCGCCGGTACGATCAATCCCAATGGCGCCAGCGATTTCGCGCTGGATCTCATCTCATCCGGTCCCAGCCTGCTGCTGACGGTCGGCAGCGCCGAGAGCCCGGTCAAGATCGAGGTCCAGTCCCTGTCGGCAAAGGTGGCGGGCGAGAGCACGCAGGCCCGCCTGGACGTTTCCGCGATCCTGCCGTCGGTCACCACCAGTCCGGCCAAGGTGGACGGGCTTGTCCTGGCGTTGCATTCGGACGCGTTCGATCTCAGGAACCGCGCCGGGCCGGTTTCCGGCACGGTGTCGGTCGACAAGGTCGGTCTCGACAATGCCGCGATCGCGCCGCTGATCGCCGGCAAGGTCACGGCCGCGCTCAACGCCCGGCTGACACCGGACTCCGTCGCCATAGACAGTGGCTCGCTCAAGAGCGATGCGCTCAACAGCCAGGTCGCCGGCCAGGTATCGCTGCGCGACGGCGCCATCGACCTTACGCTGAGCGCGGACGCCCCGTCGTCGGCCTTGCCGGCCGCGGCGCGCGGCATGCTCGGCGAACGCGCGCGGATCAGCGCCACACTGAAGCGCGATCCCAACGGCAGTATCAATGTCGATGGGCTGAAGCTGGCGTCGGGTGGACTGACCGCACAGGGGCAGGCGAGCCTTGCCGACAATAAGGTGGCGGCCGACATCACCGGCGCCCTTGCCGATATCTCGCCGCTGTCTAAGGACGCCAAGGGCGCCATTGCCTTTGCGCTAAGCGCACAGGGACCGGCCGTCGCGCCCGATCTGTCGCTGACGGTCAACAGCGATCGCCTGCTGGTTGCGGAGCGCGAGATCACCGGGCTGAAGCTCACTGCCACCGGCAAGGCGGATGCCGCCAACCCGGCGGCGAATGTGCAGCTCACCGGCAATGTCGCGGGACAAGCCTTGCAAGGCAGCGCGGTGCTGGCGACGGCGGACGGCAAGAGCGCCATCAACGGCCTGCTGCTGTCGCTGGGCAAGAACAAGATCTCCGGCGATCTGGCGCTGGACGACAAGTTCGTGCCCGAGGGAACCATCTCGCTCGATCTGCCCGATATCGGGCCGCTTGCGGCGCTGGCGCTGGAAAAGGCCGAGGGCGACGTGCGCGGCACGATCGCCTTCACCAGGAATGGCGCAGCGCCGCAAGTCGCCATCAAGGCTGCCACCGCCTCGATCACCCGCGGCGACCTGCAGGCAAAGGCCGTTTCCATCGATGCGCTGATCGCCAACTACCTCGCCGCGCCGGTGATCTCGGGCAAGATCCGAGCGGATACCGTCACATCGGGCGGTACCGTGATCAGCGGCATCAACGTTGATTTGAAGCGCGACGGCGACTGGACCGGCTTTTCCGGCGGCGCCACGGTCAAGGGCATTCCGGCGCAGGCCGCGGGCCGCGTGAAGGTGGCCAATGGCACCACCACCATCGAACTCGCCTCCGGCCAGGCGACCGTGCAGGGTATCAAGGCGGCAATCGCCCAGGCCTCGACGGTCAGCATCGCCAACGGTACGACGACGCTGGACAGGCTGGTCCTCAACCTTGGCGGCGGCACGGCAACGGTCACCGGCAAGGTCGGGCAAGCGCTCGACATCAATGCGACGCTCGCCAAGGTGCCGATGTCGCTCGCCAACAGTTTTTCGCCTGGCCTCGATGCCGCCGGCTCGATCTCCGGTACGGTGAAGGTGACGGGCGCGCCGGCCAGTCCCGCCGTCGCATTCAACATCGACGCGGCCGGTGTGCAGACATCGCAGACCCGGGGTGCCGGCGTCGGCGCGGTGAGCGTGTCCTCGTCCGGCACTTTTGCCGGCAAAAAGCTGACCTTCAACGCCAATGTCAGCGACGGCGCCGGCCTTGGCCTGAAGGGCGGCGGCACGGTGACCACGGCGGGCACGCCGGCACTGGTGCTCGACTTCAACGGCGCCGTGCCGTTCGGCATCCTCAGCCAGAAGCTTGCCGCGCAAGGCCTGGCGTTGACGGGAACCGCCAATGTCAATGTCCAGGTGCGCGGGCCGGCGACTTCGCCCGTCATCGGCGGCAGCGTCAGCACATCGGGTGCGCGGCTGGTCGATGCGCGCTCGGGGCTGGCCGTCAACGACCTCACGGCCGATGTCTCGATCGGCGGCGGCGTCGCCAGGATCAACCGGCTGACCGGAACATTGTCAACACGCGGCAGCCTGTCGGCCAGCGGCACGGTCGGCATCAACCCGGCGCAAGGTTTTCCGGCCGATCTGTCGATCAAGCTTACCGACGGGCGCTATACGGATGGGCGCGTGGTGACCGCCAATCTCGGTGGCGACCTGACGATCAAGGGGCCGCTGACATCGGCGCCGGCGATTGCCGGAACCGTCAATCTCGCCAAGACCGTCATCACCGTTCCCGATAAATTGCCGGGCTCGCTCTCGGCGCTCGACGTCAAGCACAAGAATGCGCCTGGTGCCGTCAGGGCGCAGGACAAGGCACTGCGGCCGGCGACGACCAGCGGCAAGAGCGGCGGCAGCGGGCTCGCGCTCGACGTCACCGTCAATGCGCCGAACCAGATCTTCATCCAGGGCAGGGGTGTCGACGCCGAACTGGGCGGCTCGCTCAGGCTGACCGGTCCGGCCTCGTCGCCGCAGGCGGTCGGCACCTTCACCCTGCAGCGCGGCCGGCTGTCGATCCTCGGCAAGCGGCTGACCTTCACCGAGGGAACGGTCGGCTTCTCCGGCTCGCTGGTGCCCTACCTCAACCTGACCGCGACGACGACGACGACCAGCGCCACCGTCACCATCGTTGTGTCGGGCGAGGCGACCAATCCGAAATTCACCTTCTCCTCGGTGCCGGCGTTGCCCGAGGACGAGGTGCTGGCGCAACTGATCTTCGGCCGCTCGATGTCGAACCTGTCGCCACTGCAGATCGCGCAACTGGCCGAAGCGGCCGGGCAGCTGGCCGGCGTCGGCGGCTCGACGTCATTGCTGGAGAACCTGCGCAGCGCCATTGGCGTCGACGATCTCGACGTCACCACCGATAGCCAGGGCGGCACGGCGGTGTCCGCCGGCAAGTACCTCAACGACCGTACCTATGTGACCATTCAGAAGGGTGACAAGCCGGGTTCGGGCAAGGCGACCATCGACCTCAATGTCGGGCGTGGCGTCAAATTGCGCGGCGAGGCGACCGACGCCGGCGAAGCCAAGGGCGGCATCTTCTACGAAAAGGAATATTGAGGGGCTGGCCCCTGCAAAGGCTGGAACTGGCGCTGTCGCAAGCCGTGCAAATGTCTCAGTTTAATGGCCAAAAAGAGATTTTGGCGAAATCTGGGCGCACTAGCACTTTTGCGCCAAGACTGTCGCTATCGCGCGAACCGCTCCCTTTTCAAAGTTGCACATTCGCTAACATGTTCCCATTCCACGCCGTCTTTGACATCATGGCCTGGATGCGGAATGTTAATCGGCGGAAAGCCAACAATGGGAGTTAGTCATGACGATTTATAAGAGCAACGGCGACAGCGTTCCGGATCACATCCTGGCCATGGCCAAAGAAGCCAAGGCAGGAACGGTGGATCGTCGCGAATTCCTGGCGCTTGCCAGCGTCTTCGGTGCGTCGACGGCCATGGCCTACGGACTGCTCGGCCTTGCCGCTCCGACCCCGGCCAGAGCCGAGGACGTGCAGGGCAAGAAGGGCGGCGTGATCAAGGTCGCCATGTCGGTGAAGGATCCCAAGGATCCGCGCACGGCGGACTGGTCGGAAATTTCCAATGCCGAACGCCAGGCGCTCGAGCCGCTGGTGAAATACACGAAGGAGTACACCTTCGCGCCGTATCTGCTGGCGAGCTGGGACATCAATGACGACGCTACCGAATACACGCTGCATGTGCGGCCGGGCGTCGAATGGAACAATGGCGACAAATTCACCGCCGACGACGTGATCTACAATTTCACCCGCTGGGCCGACAAGTCGGCGGCAGGCAACTCGATGCCGGGCCGCCTCGGCAGCCTCGTCGACGAGACGACCAAGAAGCTGCGCGCAGGCTCGGTCGTCAAGGTCGACGACATGACGGTCAAGCTCAAGCTGACCAAGCCCGATATCGCCATCATCCCGAACCTGTGCGACTATCCCGGCCTCATCGTCCACAAGACCTTCGACGAGAAGGGCGCGAACTTCAAGAACTGCCCGATCGGCACTGGTCCGTTCGAACTCGTTTCCTACGATGTCGGCCAGAAGGTCGTCTACAAGCGCCGCACCACCGGCAAATGGTGGCAGGGCGAGGCCTTCCTCGATGGCGTCGAGTTCATCGACTACGGCACCGATCCGGCCGCGACTGTCTCCGCCTTCGAATCGGGCGAAGTGCAGACCAACCACGAGACGACCGCCGACTACGTCAAGATCATCGAAGGCGTCGGCGCGCCGGCTTCGGAAGTCGTGACCGCGGCCACCGTGGTGTCGCGTTTCAACGTCAACGCCAAGCCTTATGGCGATCAGAAGGTGCGCCAGGCAATGGCTCTGGCCGTCGACAATTCGGTGGTGCTGCAGCTTGGCTACGGCAATGCCGGCACGCCGGCCGAGAACCACCATGTCGCGCCGATCCATCCTGAATATGTCGAACTGCCGAAGATCAAGCGCGACATGGCCAAGGCCAAGCAGATGCTGACGGAAGCCGGCGTGATCGATTTCGAGCACGAACTGATCAGCAACGACGAGGACTATCACAAGAACACCACGGACGCGATCGCGGCCCAGTTGCGCGAAGCCGGCATCAAGGTGAAGCGCACCGTGCTGCCGAGCTCGACCTTCTGGAATGACTGGACGAAATATCCGTTCTCGGAAACCAACTGGAACATGCGTCCGCTGGGTATCCAGGTCATCGCCATCGCCTACCGCACGGGCGAAGCCTGGAACGAGACGGCTTACGCCAATCCGGACTTCGACAAGAAGGTCAACGAGGCGCTCGGCATCGCCGATGCGGAGAAGCGCAAGGTTGTGATGAAGGACATCGAGACGATGCTGCAGGAGTCCGGCATCATCATCCAGCCGTACTGGCGCAAGCTCTACATCAACATCAAGCCCGAGGTGAAGAACCACTCGATGCACCCGACCTACGAGCACGATTTCGGCAAGGTCTGGCTCGATCAGGCGTGACCCACAGCTTGAAGAATGCGAGGGGCGCACGGCCCTTCGCATTCGCAGGATCGCCGCCGTTGCATGAGATGCAGCGGCGGCGTGACGTCACAAGGTTTTCGTCACAGGGTTGACTATATCTGACCCCAACCCGGCCGGCAGGGGGCACGCATGTTCTCATTCATCATCAGACGCATCGGCACAATTCTGCTCACGATGCTGTGCCTGACGCTGGTCGTCTTCTTCCTAGTCAATCTCGAACCCAATCTGAAGAAGCTGGCGATCAGCCAGACCGAAATGCACACCTCGGCCGATCAGCTCGAAAGCTGGCTGGTCAACCACGGCTACCGGCAGAATTTCTTCTCGCGCTACGGCCAGTGGCTCGGCGTCGTGCCCAAGCAGCCGATCACCGATCCGGCGACCGGAAAGACGACGCAGCGTTTCACCTTCTGCAACGACCCGACCGTGCCGACATTCTCCGGCGTGCTCGAGGGCGATTTCGGCTGTTCGACCAAATTCAAGACCACCGTTGCGGCCAAGCTGTTCCCGGCCCTCGGCGCCACCGGCATCCTGATGCTGTGCGTGCTGGGGGTGATGGTGCCGGTCTCGCTGCTGGTCGGCATTCTCGCCGGCATGCGCGAGGGGTCACGAACCGACCGGGTGCTTTCCGTCGCTTCCATCGCCTCGACGGCGACGCCTGAATATGTGTCGGGGGTCATCTTCACCGTCGTCTTCGCGTCATGGCTCGGCTGGCTGAACGGCTCGGCCGCCTCGGCGAGCCAGGGCATCACCTTCTACAATTTCACCCTGCCGGTGATCACGCTGGCGATCTACGGCATCGGCTATATCGCCCGCATGACGCGCGCCTCGATGGTCGAGGTGATGACGCAGCAATATATCCGCACGGCGCGGTTGAAGGGCCTTTCCTTCCGCGGCGTGGTGGTCAAGCACGCGCTGCGCAATGCGCTGATCGCGCCCTTCACCGTCATCATGCTGCAGTTTCCCTGGCTGCTCACCGGCGTCGTCATCGTCGAGGTGATGTTCCGCTACCAGGGCTTCGGCTACACGCTGGTCGAGGCCGCGGGCAACAACGACATCGATCTTCTGCTCGGCTGTTCGCTGGTTTCAGTGTTCATCGTGCTGATCACGCAGCTCATTTCCGATGTCGGTTACGCGTTCCTCAATCCGCGCATCCGGGTCCAGTAGGGGAGAAGGCGCATGCAAGCTCAATATATCGGCGCCTCCACCATCATCCTCGAAGTGCTCTGGCGCTTCTGGCCGGTCTGGGTCGCGCTCGCCATCGTCATGGGGGCGAGCTTCCTCTACAAGAAGAAGCTGGCGCTCTACGGCCAGCTGTTCGACAGCGGCGTCGGCATAGCGGGCGTGTTCATCTGCCTGTTCTGGCTGTTCACGGCGATCTTCGCCTCGACCATCTCGCCTTTCGATCCGCTCGGCCAGATTCCGATCATGAAGGACACGCTGCCCGGCGCCATCGAGCCGCAATCGGGGCTGGTCTACCTGTTCGGCGGCGACAAGCTGGCGCGCGACGTGTTTTCGCGCATGGTCTATGGCAGTCAGATCGTGCTGATCATCGCGCCGGCGGCGACCGGTTTCGCTCTCATGGTCGGCATCACGCTCGGCCTGCCGGCCGGCTATTACGGCGGCAAGATCGATTCCATCCTGTCGTTCCTGGCCAATCTGGTGCTGGCTTTCCCGGTGATCCTGCTGTTCTACCTGCTGGTGACGCCGGGGATCATGGACACGCCGATCCCCTATGCGCTGGCCGGCGTCTTCTTCCTGTTTCCGATCATCTTCTTCTGCGTTCTGTTCTGGACGCGCTTCAAGAACCGGCCGGACCGCATCTACATCCTGCTCGGCCTGACGTTGCTCATAGGCGGCTGGATCTATCTCGGCCTTGTCTTCGACAGGGACCCGCTGCACATCGTCCACATCGATCCCAACCAGCTCAACATCTTCGTGGCGGTGGTGTTCGCCTCCAGCCCCGGCGTGTTCCGCATCGTGCGCGGCCTGGTGATGGACATCAAGACGCGCGACTATGTGGCGGCGGCCCAGACGCGCGGTGAATCGCCCTGGTACATCATGCTATGGGAGATCCTGCCCAATGCGCGCGGACCGCTGATCGTCGATGCCTGCCTGCGCATCGGCTACACCACCATCCTGCTCGGGACGCTGGGTTATTTCGGCCTCGGCCTGGCACCGGAAAGTCCCGACTGGGGCACGGCGATCAAGGACGCAAGCCGCTTGCTGCGTTCCTTCATCCATCCGGCGCTGCCGCCGACGATCGCGCTGATGAGTTTCGTGCTGGGCTTGAACCTGCTCGCCGATTCCCTGCGCGAGCAATCGATGAAGGATTGACGGTGGGGTCCCAGACCCCACTTGGCTAAGAACTAGGATTGGAGCGACCCATGAACGAGGCAGTTCGAAATCCGGCCAAGCCGACCAACGGGCCGATCATCGAGATCGAAAACCTGTCGATCTCCTTCTTCACCCGCAAAGGCGAAATCCCTGCCGTCATGGATTTTTCCTGCACGGTCATGCCCGGCGAAGCGATGGGCATCGTCGGCGAATCCGGCTGCGGCAAGTCGACCGTGTCGCTCGGCATCATGCGCGACCTCTCCAACATCGGGAAGATCGTCGGCGGCAAGATCAAGTTCCAGGGCAAGGACATGGGCGAGCTCTCCGAAGAGGAGCTGCGCAGCATCCGCGGCAACAAGATCGCCATGATCTACCAGGAGCCGATGGCGAGCCTGAATCCGGCGATGAAGATCGGCCAGCAATTGATGGAAGTACCGCTGATCCACGACAAGGTGTCGAAGGAAGAGGCCCGTTCGAGGGCGCTGGAAATGGTGCGCTCGGTCAAGCTGCCCGATCCAGAGCGCATGATGCGCTCCTATCCGCACCAGCTCTCCGGCGGCCAGCAGCAGCGCATCGTCATCGCCATGGCGCTGCTGTCGAAGCCGGCACTGCTTCTGCTCGACGAGCCGACAACGGCGCTCGACGTGACGGTGGAAGCCGGCATCGTCGAACTGGTCAAGGGGCTCGGCGAGAAGTTCGGCACCTCGATGATCTTCGTATCGCACAATCTCGGCCTCATCCTCGAGACCTGCGACAAGATCACGGTGATGTATTCGGGCGAGGCGGTCGAGACCGGCAAGATCAAGGACGTCTTCGACCGGATGCGCCATCCCTACACGCAAGGGCTGTTCCGTTCGATCCCGCTTCCGGGCGCCGACAAGAATTCGCGGCCGCTGATTGCCATTCCGGGCCAGTTGCCGCTGCCACATGAGCGGCCGAAGGGCTGCAATTTCGGCCCGCGCTGCCACCATTTCGTCGAGGGCGTCTGCAACGCCGCCGAAATCCCGATGGTCGAGGTCGCCGGCCACGAAGGTCACTTCTCGCGCTGCGTGCGTTTCAACGAGATCGACTGGGAGGCGCTGCCGCCCGGGGCCAAGAAGGTCAACGAGAAGGTCGTGCCCGGCGCGCCGGTGCTCAAGATCGAGGACCTGCGGAAATACTACAAAGTCGGCGGCAGCGAGGTATTCGGTTCGAGCGAAGGCCGTGTCGTCAAGGCCAATGAGACCATCTCCTTCATGGCGCGCGAATCCGAGACCGTGGCCATCGTCGGCGAATCCGGCTGCGGGAAGTCGACGCTGGCCAAGGTGCTGCTCGGGCTGGAGACTGCAAGCTCCGGCAAAGTTTCGCTGGGCAACAAGGAAATCCAGTCGACGGGCATCGAAAGCCGCAGCGTCGACACGGTGTCGTCGATCCAGATGGTGTTCCAGAACCCCTTCGACACACTGAACCCCAGCCATTCGGTCGGGGCGCAGATCATCCGCACGCTCGAGAAATTCAATGTCGGCAAGACGGTCGCCGACCGACGCAAGCGCATGCTGGAGCTGCTCGACCTGGTGAAGCTGCCGCGCGCCTTCGAAACGCGCAAGCCGCGCCAGCTCTCCGGTGGCCAGAAGCAGCGCATCGGTGTGGCGCGCGCCTTTGCCGGCGACGCCAAGGTGGTGGTGGCCGACGAGCCGGTCTCGGCACTCGACGTGTCGGTGCAGGCGGCGGTGACCGAATTGTTGATGGACATCCAGCGCAAGAACAAGACGACGATGCTGTTCATCAGCCACGATCTGTCTGTTGTCCGCTACATCGCCGACCGCGTCGTCGTCATGTATCTCGGCTATATCGTCGAGCAGGGCACGACCGACCAGATCTTCGCGCCGCCCTATCACCCCTACACCGAGGCGCTTTTGTCGGCGATCCCGATCGCCGACACCAGCGTGATCAAGAAACACATCGTGCTGGAGGGCGATATCCCCTCGGCTATGAACCCGCCATCCGGCTGCCCGTTCCAGACACGCTGCGGCTACAAGAAGCTGGTTCCGGACAATCTGTGCGAGACCAAGGTGCCGCCGGTCAAGAACCTCGGCGACGGCCATATGAGCCTGTGCTGGCTGGCCGACGACGTGCTGGCGAAGATGGAGCCGGTGATCAAGTTCGACAAGGACCATGCCGCGCATGAAGGCGTGCCGGCTGATGCACCGCATGGGACCGGGCCTGGACTTGTCGGAACGCCGCCCAATCGGCCGCGCGGCAAAAAGGGAAATTTGAAGGCTGACCAGCTCGGCGAGGACGTCGAGGAGAGCCAGGCCGGCATGCGCGCCCGTCGTCACGAAGTCCGCGATGAGAGTTCGGAAACCGGCGTTTCAAAGCCGAAGGATACAACTAGGCGGCATTGAGCCAGGCAGGGACTTAGCCCCCGCACTGCCTTAGCTGCGCATCATAATCGCGGGCCATCTTGTCGGTAGCCCGGGCGTAGCCTTGTACGCCGGCGTCGCCACGGTTGCCGCGGCCATAGGCGGTCCAGCCGAGATAGTAGGCGAGATAGAGATTGTAGGTGTCGTTGCGGGCGACGCCGTATGTGTCCGCGGTCTTGGAATGGTACCAGCCGACGAAATCGATGGCGTCGGCGAATTTCGTGCGCCGCGCCGCCCAGTTGCCGGTTTCGCGTTGATATTGCGACCAGGTGCCGTCGAGCGCCTGCGAGAAGCCGGTGGCCGACGAGACGTGCTTCCACGGAATGAAGCCGAGCAGTTTGGTGCGCGGCGGCCGGGCATTGCTCTTGAAGCCGGATTCCTTGCGTACCGTCGCCATCAGCACTGGCACGGGGATGCCGTATTTCTGTTGCGTGCGCTCGGCCGCCGACTGCCAGTTGTCGAACCAGCCGTCATTCTGGCCGAAGATGGCACAGACATTGTTGATATGGCTGGGCGCGGTCGCGCAGGCCGAAAGAGCCAGCAGCACGCCAACCGCTACAATTTTACTAAAACTCGACCTACGCATCGGATGAGCAATAGGCCGAAATCATAAAAGGAATCTTGCTGTGTTCGTTAATGCTGCATCGGCTCGAATGTTCGGGGAAAAGCCGTATTGATAATCCGACGCAGTTTGTCGGTTTTTATAAATTGATATTCGAGAAATGCCGCCTTGGCTAAAATCACGCCTGGCGACGGCGTATTTCTGACAGCTTGCCCGGTTTGCCGAGGCTTTGATGCCCGCCATGAACGAACCAAGACGCAAGCGCGGCGCCGAGCGCACCAGCAACAGGGGGCCAGCGCCCATCCCGCAGCTGCCGACCAGGCGCGTGACCAATCCCTATCCGCCGATGGCGTTGCTATCGCCCGACCAGATCGAGGCGATCCACCAAGCGTCGATGCATATATTGGAGAATTTCGGCATCGAGGTGATGAGCCCGCGGGCGCTGTCGCTGTTCGAGAGGGCGGGTGCTGTGGTCGATCATGCCTCGGCCAATGTCCGCATCGATCGCGGCATGGTCGACGAGGCACTGAAGACGACGCGGTCCAGCTATACGCTGACGCCACGCAACCCGGCCAACACGATCCATCTCGGCGGCAACACCATCAACTTCACGCTTGTTGCCGGGCCGCCCAATGTGCACGACATGGAGCGCGGCCGCCGTGCCGGCAATTTGCGCGACTATGCCGATCTCACCCGGCTGGCGCAGCATTTCAACTGCGTCCACATGCTCGGCAACCAGGTCTGCGCGCCGGTCGAGTTGCCGGCCAATTCCCGTCATCTCGACACCTATTTCACCAATCTGACGCTGACCGACAAGAGTTTCCATGTCTCGGCGATCGGACGGGGCAGGGCGCTGGACGGCGTCGAGATGATGGCGATCGCGCGCGGGCTGACGCTGGACCAGCTGCGCGACGATCCGGGCATCGCCACCATCATCTCGGTCAACTCGCCGCGCCGCTTCGACGAGATGATGGCCGAGGGTCTGATGACCATGGCCGAGTTCGGCCAATCGGTGGCGGTGACGCCGTTCACGCTGATGGGAGCGATGAGCCCGGTGACGCTGGCCGGCGCGCTGGCGCAGCAGAATGCCGAGGCGCTGTTCGGCGTCGTGCTGACGCAACTGGTGCGGCCGGGCGCACCGGTGATGTATGGCGCCTTCACCTCCAATGTCGACATGAAGTCGGGCGCGCCGGCCTTTGGCACACCTGAAAACACCAAGGCCAACATCGCCTCGGGGCAATTGGCGCGGCGCTATCGCCTGCCTTACCGGACGACGCCGGGCTCGGCCTCCAACGTGGCGGACGCGCAAGGCGCCTATGAGACGCTGATGGCGCTGTGGGGCGCGGTGCTCGGCCACGGCAATCTGGTCTATCATGCCGCCGGCTGGCAAGAAGGCGGGCTGACAGCGTCGTTCGAGAAGCTCATCATCGATGTCGAGATGATCCAGCACATGATGGAGTTCCTGCGGCCGATCGTGGTCGACGAGGCCGAGCTTGCCGTCGAGGCGCTGGGCGCGGTGCCGACCGGCGGCCATTTCTTTGGTGAGCCGCATACGCTGGAACGTTACGCCACCGCATTCTACCAGCCGATGCTGTCCAACTGGCAGAATTTCGAGGCGTGGCAGGAGGCCGGCGGCCTTGATACGACCGCGCGCGCGACACGGCTGTGGAAGAAGGCGCTGGAAGATTATGTCGAACCGGCGATGGACATCGCCGTGCGCGAGGCGCTGGAGGCCTATGTCGCCAGGCGCAAGGAAGCCATCGGGCAGGGCGAGCCGTGACGCGAGGCGCCCAGAGAGGCGTGCCTGGCGCTGCTTTTTCGATTCACTTCATCTCCCTAACTCACTGAACTGACGAGAAAAACTGATGAAATCGCATGCAAAGGTCGTGGTCATTGGCGGCGGTGTCGTCGGGTGTTCCGTGCTGTTCCATCTCGCCCGCCATGGCTGGACCGACGTGGTGCTTCTGGAGCGCGACGAACTGACCTCAGGCTCGACCTGGCACGCGGCCGGCGGCATGCACACGATCAATGGCGACCCCAACGTCGCCAAGCTGCAGAAATACACGATCAGCCTCTACAAGGAGATCGAGGAACTGTCGGGCCAGGCGACAGGCGTGCACCTGACCGGCGGCGTGCTGCTCGCCGCGACCGAGGCGCGGCTGGACTGGTTGCGCGGCGTCGTCGCCAAGGGACGCTATCTCGGCATCGACCTGGAGGTGATCTCGGCCAAGGAGGCGGCCGAACTGATGCCGCTGATCGATCCCAGCCAATTCGTCGGCGCGGTGCGCAACAAGGAGGACGGTCATCTCGATCCGTCCGGGGTCACCCATGCCTATGCCAAGGCCGCGCGCAAGCTTGGGGCCGAGGTGGAGCGCTTCACCAAGGTCGAGGACATAGTGCGTCGGCCCGACGGCATGTGGCGCGTTATCACCAACAAGGGCGAGGTGGTGGCCGAGCATGTCGTCAATGCCGGCGGCCTGTGGGCGCGCGAGGTCGGCCGCATGGTGGGGTTGGAACTGCCTGTGCTGGCCATGGAGCACATGTACCTGATCACCGAGGACATGCCGGAGGTCGCGGCCTGGAATGCCAAGACCGGCACCGAGATCATCCATGCGGTCGATTTCGACGGCGAACTCTATCTGCGCCAGGAGCGCGGCGGCATGCTGATGGGCACCTACGAAAAGGCCAACCGGGTCTGGTCCGAGTTCCAGACGCCGTGGAATTTCGGCCATGAACTGCTGGAGCCCGATATCGACCGCATCGCGCCGTCGCTGGAAGTCGGCTTCCGCCATTTCCCGGCCTTCGAGAAGACCGGCATCAAGCAGATCATCAACGGACCCTTCACCTTCGCGCCGGACGGCAACCCGCTGGTCGGGCCGGTGCGCGGCCTGCCGGGTTTCTGGGTCGCTTGCGGCGTCATGGCCGGTTTCAGCCAGGGCGGCGGCGTCGGGCTGGCGCTGTCCAACTGGATGATCGAAGGCGATCCGGGCGCCGATATCTGGGCGATGGACGTGGCGCGCTATGGCGACTGGGCAACGATGGCCTACACCAACGCCAAGGTGCGCGAGAACTATTCCAGGCGCTTCTCGATCCGCTTCCCCAATGAGGAATTGCCCGCCGGGCGGCCGCTGAAGACCACCCCGGTCTACGACCTTCTGTCGGCCAGGGGCGCGCAGTGGGGCGTCGCCTATGGGCTGGAAGTACCGCTGTGGTATGCGCCGGAAGGCATCAAGGACGAGTTCTCCTGGCGGCGTTCCAGCGATTTTTCCCATGTCGCAAAAGAGGTCGCGACGGTTCGCGAGCGTGTCGGCTTGGCGGAGATTTCGAGCTTCGCCAAATACAAGGTGACGGGCGAGGGTGCGGCCGGATGGCTCGACCGCATGCTTGCCTGCAAGCTGCCCAAACGCGGCCGTATGACCTTGACGCCGATGCTGAAGGACGACGGCAAGCTGATCGGCGATTTCACGCTTGCCAACATCGATGACCATGAATGGTTTATCGCCGGCTCCGGCATTGCCGAGCAGTATCACATGCGCTGGTTCGAGGCGCATCTGCCCAAGGACGGCTCGGTCCATATCGAGGCGCTGGGGGCGAAGCTCACAGGCCTTGCCGTTGCCGGGCCGAAGGCGCGGGAGGTGCTGGCCAAGGTCAGCCGCGCCGACGTTTCCAACGCCGCCTTCCCGTTCATGGCGGTGGCGAAGATGGATATCGGCATGGCGCCGTGCCTTGTCGGCCGCGTCAGCTACACCGGCGATCTCGGTTACGAGATCTGGGTGGCGCCGGAATACCAGCGTGCGGCATTCAACTCGCTGATGACGGCGGGCGAGGAATTCGGCATCGGCCTGTTCGGCTCGCGCGCGCTCAATGCGCTGCGGCTGGAGAAGAACTACGGCTCATGGGGACGCGAATACCGGCCGATCTACGGGCCGCTCGAAGCCGGGCTCGACCGTTTCGTCGCCTATGGCAAGGAGGCGGACTTCATCGGCAAGTCGGCGGCACTGGCCGAGCGCAAGCAAGGCGGCAAGTTGCGGCTGCGGACCTTCATTGTCGACGCCGACGATGCCGATGTCATCGGCGACGAGCCGATCTGGTTCGGCGGGGCGGTGCGTGGCTGGGTGACATCAGGCGGTTACGCCCATCACTCGAAAAAATCGGTCGCCGTCGGCTATGTGCCGAAGGAAATCGCCGACGAGAGTGACGGCTTCGAAATCGAGTTGCTGGGCAAGCGCCACGCGGCGCGCATCCAGTCGACGCCGCTGTTCGACGCGAATTTCGAACGGATGCGGGGGTGAACTCTCACCCCCGCATCCTGCATCAAGCCTTGTCGCGGCTGTCGAGCGCAAACGCGCCGGCGCCGGCGAACACCAGATAGAGGAAAATGAAGCAGAACGAGATCGCCGCGTCGCCGCTGTTGTTGACCGGGAAGAAGTCACGCGGCATGTGCCCCATGAAATAGGCGATGGCCATTTCGCCGGCCAGAAGGAACGCGACGGGCCGCGTGAACAGGCCAAGCGCCAAGAGGATGCCGCCGGCGAATTCGAGGATGCCGGCTGCCGTCGTCAGCCCGGTGAGGGCGTGAGGCTGGGTGCTGACGGGGAAGTTGAACAGTTTCTGGCTGCCATGCTCGATGAACTGCAGCGCGGTCATGATGCGCAGCACGCCGAGCGCCTGCGGCTGGTATCTGACAAGGCCTTCAAAAAGCTTCATCTAAAACTCCAATTTTCACCCCCTCGGCTCGGCGATAGATTATCGCCCGGCGATGGACCATTCACTTCCCGTGGCTGACCATCAACAATCGGTGATTGGAAATGTTCCCCTGTATGCCCTCTCATATTATTCTTGTCAGGGTTGCATTAATATCGCCATGGTTGTACAAATATGGACGCTCTAAACCTTTGGGTTCCCTTGCCATGAAAGTCTTGTTGTCATGAAAAAAGTCATTGTCAGCCTCTTTGCATTGCTTGCAGGCACCGGCTTGGCCGTGGCCGAGGACGCCGGTTGCGAGGCCTTCAAATGGCCGGTGACGCGGGAACAGGCGCTGTTTGTCGCGGCGCCCGCAACGCCGGCTGGAGCGACACTGGCGGTGGGGGCCGCCGCTGATCTGGCCCTGGTGCCGGCCGAGAAAGCCGGTTTTGCGATGCCGCCCGAGCGCGCACCGGCGGAGGGCACGTTCGGTGCCGTCGCCAGCGTTGAGGTGCCGAGCGAAGGCGCCATCCAGATCAGCCTGTCGGGCGAGGCCTGGATTGATGTCATCCAGGATGGCAAGGCCGTGAAATCGGCCGGTTATAGCGGTGTGAAGACCTGCCCCGGCATCCGCAAGAGCGTGCGCTTCAAGCTTGCGGCCGGCCCGGCCACCGTGCAGTTCAGCGGCGCGAGAAAGGCTGAGTTGAAGGTCGCGGTGCTGACGCCGGAATAAGACCGGCAGGCGCAGGCATGCGGCCTTTCATCGAGGATGCGATGAAAGGCCGTGGTTTCCGGGCGGGGGGGTTGTTGCCGTCAGCGCACCGGCGCCATCAAGGCGAAATGCGCGCCTTGAGGATCCTGGCATTGCACAATCCAGCTGCCGCCGGGGACCTCCATCGGTCCCATCAGGATCTTGCCGCCATTGTCGGTGACGCGTTTCGCGGCCGCGTCGATGCCGGTGACGTTGAAATAGAACTGCCAGACCGGCACTGGAATCTGCGCGGGCTTGTTCATGATGCCGCCGCCGGATTCGGCGCCTGCGGTGAAGGTCTGGTAGATGCCCATCGGGCCCATGTCGAAATCGCCGGCATTGGCCCAGCCGAACTGGCCGGAATAGAAGTCGAACGCGGCCTTCCAATCGGTGGTGTAGAGCTCATGCCAGCCGATATGGCCAGGCGTGCTGGCCGGCACGACGGGCTGGTCGGGGCCGTTCGGCTGCAGGAACATGAAGGTCGCGCCTTGCGGATCGGCGACGACGGCAAATCGGCCGACGCCCGGAATGTCGCTGGGTTCGCAGTGGACGCCACCGCCGGCCGCTTTCAACGATTTGGTCGCGGCATCCACGTCCTTGGTATGGATATAGCCGAGCCACGCCGGCGGTGCGCCCATCTTCTTGACATCGTCGGGCATCGTCATCAGGCCGCCGACGCCACGCTCGCCGACATTCATGACGATGTAGCGCGGCATACCGGGCGCCTTGTCGAAGGGCTGCGCCGTCCAGCCGACGACCTTGGTGTAGAAGGCCTCGGCGGCGTCGAGGTCTGACGTCATCAGTTCGTACCAGAAAAAGGGCATCGGGGATTTCGGCATGGTAGGTCTCCTCACCGTTCAAGCATCGATCGTTGTCCGATCCACCCCAGGACGATCCGGGCGGCGGAAATCCGACAAGCGTCCGAACAATAATGTCTGTCCATGACATGCGTTAGCCGGTTGCGTGCTCCGCTGTTTTCGATTTCTTTACGGCAAGGGGGTCGTTTCATGCGCCTTATGTCGCTCACGCCGGAGCTTGTCGCACTGTGCCATAGGGAAGAGGTCGATCCCGGCCCGGACCCAAGCTGGACGGAGCTGAACGATGAGGATTTCAAGGCGCTGGCCTTGCGGCTCGCCGGTGAAGCCGACGAAGGACCGCTCTGGGTGTTCGCGTATGGCTCGCTGATCTGGAAGCCGGAATTCGATTCGGTCGAGCAACGGCTCGCCACCGCCTTCGGCTGGCACCGCTCCTTCTGCCTCGACATGGTTCGCTGGCGCGGCACTGCCGCGCAGCCGGGATTGATGATGGCGCTCGAACGGGGCGGACGCTGCAACGGGGTGATCTACCGCTTGCCGGAGGGCGAAAAGCCGGCCCAGGTCGAAAGGCTGCTGCGGCGCGAGATCAGCGACCATGAGAGCATCAGCTCGGTCAGATGGCTGCCTGTGCACACCGCGCAAGGCGCACTGCGGGCGCTCGGTTTCTGGGTCGGGGTGAAGGGGCGGGGAACGTCACCAGGCCAGCCGCTGGACAAGGTGGCACGCGTGTTGGCCAGGGCCTGCGGCCATATCGGCTCCGGCGCCGAATATCTCTACAACACGGTCAGCCATCTCGAAGCGTTCGGCATCCGCGACCGCAATCTGTGGCGGCTGCAGCAACTGGTGGCGGATGAAGTTCGCGCCCTTCATGGCCGGCCGGTCGACGAGAACTTCCCGTCCCGGCAGGAGCGGTCGACCGTCGCATAACATGAGTAAAAAAATCATATTTTTATCTAGCCTTTTCAGGAACTTGCGCCGAAAATTGACCAATTGATAAAAAAATAAAACGTGCTAGCCTTCCCCAAAACGAAAACATGGGGAACTGACAATGCCAGAAGGCCAGTTCAAGGAAGGTATCGTCGGCGGCCGGCTTGCGGCCGACCAGTACGCGGACAATTTTTCCGACCTGCATCCGCCGCTCGATCATCACGAGGCGCTGGTCGAATCCGACCGCTGCTATTTCTGCTACGACGCGCCGTGCATGAATGCCTGCCCGACCTCGATCGATATCCCGCTGTTCATCCGGCAGATTTCGACCGGCAATCCGATCGGTTCGGCCAAGACCATCTTCGACCAGAATATCCTTGGCGGCATGTGCGCCCGCGTCTGTCCGACAGAGACGCTCTGCGAAGAGGTCTGCGTGCGCGAGGTGGCGGAAGGCAAGCCGGTGCAGATCGGCCGCCTGCAGCGCTACGCCACCGATGTCGCCATGGCCGACAACAAGCAGTTCTATCCGCGCGCTGCGCCGACGGGCAAGACGGTCGCCGTGGTCGGCGCCGGTCCGGCCGGCCTTGCCGCCGCCCACCGGCTCGCGCGCCATGGCCATGACGTGACCATACTGGAGGCGCGGCCCAAGGCGGGCGGCCTCAACGAATATGGCATCGCCGCCTATAAGAGCGTCGATAATTTCGCCCAGGCGGAGGTCGACTATGTCACCGCGATCGGCGGCATCGACATCCAGAACGGCAAGGCGCTCGGTCGCGATTACCAGCTCTCCGACCTGATGCGCAATTATGACGCCGTGTTCCTCGGCATGGGGCTTGGCGGCGTCAACGCGCTGCGCGCCGATGGCGAAGATGCCGAGGGCGTCACCAACGCGGTGGAGTTCATCGCCGAGCTGCGCCAGGCCAGCGATCTTTCCGGCCTGCCGGTCGGCCGGCGCGTCGTCGTCATCGGCGGCGGCATGACGGCGATCGACGCCGCCGTGCAGTCGAAGCTGCTCGGCGCCGAGGAGGTGACGATCTGCTACCGGCGTGGCCAGGAGCACATGAACGCCTCGGAGTTCGAGCAGGATCTTGCCGCCGCTAACGGCGTCACCATCCGCCACTGGCTGCAGCCGAAGCGGGTAATTGCCGAAGGCGGCAAGGTCAGCGCCATCGAACTCGAATACACGGCACTCAACGGCGACAAGCTTGCCGGCACGGGCGAGACGCTGACGCTCACCGCCGACCAGGTGTTCAAGGCGATCGGCCAGAGTTTTGTTCCGGCCGCCCTCAACGGCAGCGGCGCGTCGATCGAGCTTGATGCCGGCCGCATCAAGGTCGACGGGGAAGGGCGCACCTCGCTGGCCAAGGTCTGGGCCGGCGGCGACTGCATCTTTGGCGGCGACGACCTGACCGTGTCGGCAGTGGCGCAGGGGCGCGACGCGGCCGAGAGCATCCACAGGAGTCTGACGCAGGGATAAGGGTCATGAGCACGGTGGAACCGGGCATTGCCCGTCACTACGACATATCGGGGCTTGAAGAGCGGATACTTGCCGCACTCGCCGATACTGGCGTGGACGTTGCCCATCTGCGCGTCAGCGATCTCGAAGCAGTCGACGAATTCCACATTGGCGGCGTCGCCGCCACCAGGGAACTGCTTGACCAGATGGGTTTGAAGCCGACAGCCAGGCTGCTTGACATCGGATCGGGCATTGGCGGTCCGGCCCGGTTTGTCGCCAACAGTGCCGAGGCCGATGTCACCGGCATCGACCTGACGCAAAGCTATGTCGATGTCGCGACCAGCCTGTCGAAGCGTACTGGAATGGCGGACAGGACCCACTTCGTGCAAGGCAGCGCGCTGGACATGCCGTTCGGCAATGGCAGTTTCGATGCGGCAATGATCCTGCATGTCGGCATGAACCTTCCCGACAAGGCGAAGCTGATGAGCGAGGCCGCGCGTGTGTTGCGGCCGGGCGGAGTCTTTGCCGTCTACGATGTGATGCGGCTGAAGGCCGGCGCGCTGACCTATCCACTGCCATGGGCCTCTGACGAAACCATGTCCTTCGTCGCTACGCCCGACGACTATCGATCGGCCGCCACCGCGGCGGGCTTTTCGGTGACATCGGAGCGGGCGCGTGGCGCCTTTGCCGTCGAGTTCTTCGCCACGATGCGAGCGCGGATGGCTGCCGCGCAGGCCGACGGCGGAAAGCCGCCGCCCGGCGTCGGCCTCGTCATGGGCGAGGATGCCGGCACCAAGATCGCCAACGTTACCGCCGCGCTTGAAGGCGGCATTCTTGCACCCGTCGAACTGCTTCTTCGTCTCGGCTGAAAGGGACCTGTCATGGCAGATATCCGCAACAATTTCGTCGGCATCAAATCGCCAAATCCGTTCTGGCTGGCCTCGGCGCCGCCGACCGACAAGGCCTACAACGTCATCCGAGCCTTCAAGGCAGGGTGGGGCGGTGTGGTATGGAAGACGCTGGGCGAGGAAGGCCCGCCGGTCGTCAACGTCAACGGCCCGCGCTACGGCGCGATCTGGGGCACCGACCGCCGGCTGCTCGGCCTCAACAATATCGAGCTGATCACCGATCGCGACCTGCAGACCAATCTGCGCGAGATGAAGCAGGTCAAGATGGACTGGCCCGACCGCGCGCTGATCGCTTCGATCATGGTTCCCTGCGAAGAGGCGAGCTGGAAAGCCATCCTGCCGCTGGTCGAGGAGACCGGCGCCGACGGCATCGAGCTCAATTTCGGCTGCCCCCACGGCATGTCGGAACGCGGCATGGGCGCGGCCGTCGGCCAGGTGCCGGAATATATCGAAATGGTGGTACGCTGGTGCAAGCAGTATACGCGCATGCCGGTCATCACCAAGCTGACGCCCAACATCACCGACATCCGCAAGCCCGCCCGGGCCGCACACGCAGGTGGTACGGATGCGGTGTCGCTGATCAACACCATCAATTCGATCACCGGTGTCGATCTCGACAGTTTCGCGCCGATGCCGACCATTGACGGCAAGGGCTCGCATGGCGGCTATTGCGGTCCGGCGGTGAAGCCGATCGCCATGAACATGGTGGCCGAGATCGCGCGCGATCCGGAAACACGCGGCCTGCCGATCTCGGGCATTGGCGGCATCACCACCTGGCGCGACGCGGCCGAATTCCTGGCGCTCGGCGCCGGCAATGTGCAGGTGTGCACGGCGGCGATGACCTACGGCTTCAAGATCGTGCAGGAGATGATCGCCGGCCTCGAAAACTGGATGGACGAGAAGGGCCACCGCACGCTCGACGACGTCATCGGCCGCGCCACGCCCAACGTCACCGACTGGCAGTATCTCAACCTCAACTATGTCGCCAAGGCGCATATCGACCAGGACGCCTGCATCAAATGCGGCCGCTGCCACATCGCCTGCGAGGACACCTCGCATCAGGCGATAACCAACATGGTCAACGGCGTCAGGCATTTCGAGGTGATCGAGGCCGAGTGCGTCGGCTGCAATTTGTGCGTCAACGTCTGCCCCGTCGACAATTGCATCACCATGGAGCCGCTGGCCGCCGGCGCGATGGATGAACGCACCGGCAAGCCGGTGTCGCCGGTCTACGCCAACTGGACAACGCACCCCAACAACCCGATGGCCAAGGTGGCGGCGGAGTAGGGTTGCCTTCGGAGAATTTGGGTTCCTCTCCCCGCTTCGCGGGGTGCGAGGAACCCAAGTCCTGTGAAGTCATCGCGAGCACGTTGAATTCTCCGTTTCCCTATTGCGGATAAAAACTATCCACAATAAAAGATATCCGTGAATAGGAGAGCGACACCATGAAGCTGGGTGAGGGCGTTGAGGCGGCCATCCACTGCGCGGCCACATTGGCAAGCGTGGACGGAAACAGCACCATGCCGGGCGCCGCGCTGGCGGAATCCTTCGGCCTGTCGCCGAGCTATCTGTTGAAGCATCTCAATATGCTGACGGCAGCGCGCATCCTGGAATCGGTGCCGGGGCCGGCGGGTGGCTACAGGCTGGCAAAGCCTGCCGAACGCATAACGCTGCTCGATATCGTGCTCGCCGTGGAAGGGCGCGAGCCGGCATTTCGCTGCGGCGAGATACGCCGCAACGGTCCAGTCAAGATCGATGCCTCGGCCTATGTCAAACCCTGCGGCATCAATGCAGCGATGCTCAGGGCCGAGCGCGCTTATCGTGCAGCGCTGGCCGAAACCAGATTGTCCGACATCGTCGCGGAATACGCGGAGGAGGGCGATCCCAGATCCTTTGCCGCGAGCTGCGCCTTCGTTGCGCGCCACCAACGGCCGCAGAAATCCAGTTCGAACCCGCGAAACCCAAAGCAGACATGAAAGGAAAAGCGATGCAACAGAGGATGCAATTTTTCGCCAAGGCCCCCGAAATCATGAAGGCGGTGTCGGCACTCAACAAGGCGGTCGACGAATGCGGGCTGGAGGTCGGCCTGCTGCATTTGATCAAGCTCCGGGCCTCGCAGATCAATGGCTGTTCCTATTGCGTCGAGATGCACAGCCGCGAGGCGAGGCGCGACGGCGAGACCGAGCAGCGGCTCTATCTGGTCGCGGCCTGGAAGGAATCGCCGCTGTTTTCGGAGCGTGAGCGCGCCGCCCTGGCCTGGACCGAGGCGGTGACCTTGATCGCCAACAATGGCGTGTCGGATGAGCTCTATGCGCGCACGCTGGAGCATTTCTCGGAAGAGGAGCTGGTCAAGCTGTCGGTTGCGCTCGGCATGATCAACACCTGGAACCGGCTCTGCATTCCGTTCCACGCCATTCATCCGATGCCGGCGGCCAAGGCGGCCTGATTTTCCATCGCGATGGGAGCGCCACCGAGGAGGCGGCGCTCTCCTTTTTATGGGAGCGTTTTGTGCCTGTCGATTTGCCTTCGACCTTGTTGTTTCTCGGCCGCCTGCCGCTCGGTGGTGCTTTCGCCTTCGCCGGCCTGCGCAGTCGCTCTGAAGGTCGCAGTCAGGCGGCGAACCGCAGGCCGCCATCACAGGTCAAAACCTGGCCGGTCATGAAGCCGTTGGAGACGAGGAAGGCTATCGCCGATGCGACGTCCTCGGCGCGGCCGATGCGGCCGACCGGGGTTTTGCCCGCATATTCGGCAAACACCGCCTGACGCTGCCCTTCGGGTAAAAAGTCCCACCATGGCGTGTCGATGACGCCGGGCGCCACGACATTGACGCGCAGCGGCTTCAGTTCGACCGCCAGGATGGGAGCCACCGTCAGCAGCATGCCGTTGATGGCGCCGATGCCAGCGATGCCGGGCATGGCGGCCTGCGCCGACACCGCCGATATGAAGGTGACGGAGCCCGATCTGTTCAGCGTCGGCATGGCCAGTTGCAGGCAGGACAGTTGCGGCCGTACTTTCTCCTCCACGCCGCTGCCGATGTCGGCAAGGTCGAGGGTCTCGAACGGGCCAAGGCCCTTGCCACCGCTCGCCGCCAGAACCAGGTGGTCGAACGGACCGAGACGCTCGAAGAACTGGCGCGCCTCATCCGGCTTCGAAGCATCGAAGGCTGCCTTGTCGGCGGCGCCGCCAAGGCCCTTCCAGGCGCTGACGAGCTTGTCCTGGTTGCGGCCGGTGATCGTCACCTTCATGCCGGGACCAAGCAGTTTTCGCGCGGTCGCGAGGCCGATGCCGGATGAGCCGCCGATGATGACCGTGTGTTCCGTTTTGTCGCTCATGAGTGTTGTTCCTTCGATCTTGATGAAACCAGCCCGACAAGGTCGAGGCAAAGGCTTCGCAATTGCTGTCGTGCCCCGGCGTCGTAAGCCTGGGCGTCGGCGCGCGATTCGTGCAGGCCATCGAAATAGAGGCCACTGCGCCCTTCGAGGGCGGATGAGGTGGCGAGGTTGACGATGGCTTCGGCGCCGGTTTCGACCGAACTCCATGGTGTCACGCCGATCTGCCTGACCATGGTGGTGTTCATGTAGCTGGCCGGATGCAACGCGTTGACGGTGACGCCGGTGCCTTTCAACTGTTCGGCCAGATCGACGGTGAACAGGATCTGCGCCAGCTTGCTCTGGCAGTAGGCGCGCACGCCGCTATAGCCATGGGTCAGCATGACATCGCTAAAGTCGATCGCCTGCTGGCCGGCCGAGGCGACATTGACGATGCGCGCCCGTACGCTCGCCTTCAGCAGCGGGAGTAGCTCCGAGGTCAGCAGGAAGCCGGCGAGATAGTTGACGGCGAAGCGCAGTTCATAGCCATCGGCGCTGATCTGTCGTTTGGCGCCAGCCGTGCCGATGCCGGCATTGTTGATGAGGATGTCGAGCCGGTCCGTTCGGGCGCGCACGGCATCGGCGAGGCGGCGCACCTCGGCCAGCGAGGCGAGGTCGGCGGCGAAGAACTCGGCCTTGCCGCCGGCGGCTTCGATTTCGGCGACGGCAGCCTTGCCGCGCGCGGCATCGCGACCGTGCACCAGAATGCGGGCGCCAGCGGCACCCAGCCTAAGTGCCACGACACGGCCGACGCCGTCGGTCGAGCCGGTGATGAGGATTGTCTTGTCTTCAGGTCCATGTCCGGAGCCTCCTGTCTGTTGCTCCGAACGCAAGATGGGACGTCCGATTGATCTCAAACAGTTCAAACTTTATCCTGTTATCAATACTGCTATAATAACCATCATGGATCCTCCCACTCACTCCGCTGAAGACAGCCGCCGACGCGAACTCGGCGCTTTCCTGCGGTCGCGCCGCGAAAGGCTGACGCCTGCGGCAACCGGCATCACGACCGGTCTCAGGCGCCGCACGCCCGGCCTGCGTCGCGAAGAGGTGGCGATGATCGCCGGCGTCGGCACCACCTGGTACACTTGGCTGGAACAGGGCAGGGATGTCAGGCCTTCCGTGGAGGTGTTGACCGCGCTTAGCGAGGCACTGCGGCTGGATCCGGCGGAGAAGCGGCATCTCTTCACGCTCGCCGGCCGCCAGCAGCCGGAGCGGCGGCGCATCGTGCCGTCAAAGGTCGAGGGGCCTTTGCTGCATATGTTGCAGAGCCTGGTCCTGCAGCCCGCCTATGTCGTCGGGCCGCGCTGGGATGTGCTGGCCTGGAACGACGCGGCCGTTGCCATTTTCGGCGATTACGGCCTGCTCGATGGCGATGCCCGCAATATCATCCACGGCGTGTTCACCGATCCGCACCGGCGGCATCTGCTGGTCGACTGGGAGCAGGTGGCCCGCGCCACTCTCGCCGCCTTCCGCGCCGAAAGCGCGAAATATGTCGGCGATCCGGATTTCGAGCGGCTGATCGCGCTGATGATGCGCTCAAGCCCCGAATTCCACGAATGGTGGCCGCAGCGCGATGTCGTTCACCGCCTGTCCGGCCTGAAGCATTTGCGCCACCCGATCGCCGGCGCGATGGTGTTCGAGCATATGAGCCTGTCGATCGACGACGGCTCGGACATGAAACTGATCGTCTACACGCCGCTCGCCGAGCAGAACTCGGTTGCCAAGTTGCGGACATTGCTGGACGAGCTTCCGGGCGAGCGACGCAGCGCGTGACGATGGCGCGGCAGCACTCCGCTTCGTCATCCTAGGGCGAAGCGGCGTCGCGGAGACTCTGGGATCCATTCCGTGACCTTGAATAACGGGTGCAGCGGTGCAGAATTCTGAACCGTGGTGACGCTTCAGAGTCCCGGCATGGATTCTAGGGTCTGCGCCGCGTCGCTTCGCTCCTTGCTTCGCCCTAGAATGACGAAGTGATGGGCCCCTCGGCCAATCGTCCTAACTGCCAAACCCGAGCTGCCTTGACGAGCCGCTACCCCTTCGGCTTCAACCCATCCAGAAACAACTGCTCCAGAAACCGCGCCGCATCTTCGAAACGGCCGTCGCCGCCTCGGTTTGGTCCGAGCACGGCGCGGACCTGGACGTCGAAATCGGCATAATGCTGCGTCGTCGCCCAGATCGAGAAGATCAGATGCCAGGGGTCGGTGCGGGCGATCTTACCGGCTCGCATCCAGCCCTTGATGACCGCGGCCTTCTCGTCGACCAGCGTCTTCAGTTCGCCGGCCAAGAGCGGCATGATGCGCGGCGCGCCTTGCAGGATCTCGTTGGCGAACAGCCGGCTCTCGCGCGGGAAATCGCGCGCCATCTCCAGCTTGCGCCTGATGTAGCTCCTGAGCTCGGTCATCGGATCGCCGATGTCGTCGAGTTCCCTGAGCGGCGCCAGCCAGGTGTCGAGCAGGCGCTGCATCAATGTCTCGTGAATGTCTTCCTTGCGGCGGAAGTAATAGAGCAGGTTCGGCTTCGACATGCCGGCGGCTTCGGCGATCTGGTCGATGGTCGAGCCGCGGAAGCCGTTGGTGGAGAACACTTCGAGCGCCGCCTCTAGGATCAGCTCGCGCTTTTCCTGCTGGATGCGCGTGCGGCGAGGGGCTTCCGTGCCGGTGTTCACCGTTGCCAGCCCTCCCATTGCCAGATCCGGCGTTCAAGGTCATCTGGACCAATTCTCTGGACCAGTTTTTCTCCGGGCTGTGGAACGCACTTCAGGAGCCGCATTTCCGCTAGTAATCCCTTGACCGCCGACAGGGCGGTGCTAACGTTTGTCCAATCGGTCAAAAATTTGCGTAGCATGAAAACAGCGCAAAGACCAAGCGTTGGACGCACCGAAACAGATTACAAGGGGAAGTCTTGGTCATGTCCAACCGGCTGAAAGTCACGCCGAACGATCTCAGCGCATTCTGGATGCCGTTCACGGCAAACCGGCAGTTCAAACAGGCGCCACGCATGTTCGTGTCCGCCAAGGACATGCATTACACCACCAGCGACGGCCGCAAGGTGCTGGACGGCACCGCCGGCCTGTGGTGCGTCAATGCCGGCCACTGCCGGCCCAAGATCACCGAGGCGATCCAGCACCAGGCCGCCGAGCTCGACTATGCGCCGGCCTTCCAGATGGGGCACCCGATCGTGTTCGAACTGGCCAATCGCCTGGTCGACATCGCGCCCAAGGGCATGGACCATGTCTTCTTCACCAATTCCGGTTCGGAATCGGTCGAGACCGCGCTGAAAATGGCGATCGCCTATCACCGGGTGAAGGGCGAGGGCTCGCGCACCCGTCTGATCGGCCGCGAGCGCGGCTATCACGGCGTCAATTTCGGCGGCATCTCGGTCGGCGGCATCGTTACCAACCGCAAGATGTTCGGCACGCTGCTCGGCGGCGTCGACCATATGCCGCACACGCATTTGCCGGAGAAGAACGCTTTCTCCAAGGGCGTGCCGGAATATGGCGCGGAGCTCGCCAACGAGCTGGAGCGCATCGTTGCCCTGCATGATGCCTCGACCATCGCCGCCGTCATCGTCGAGCCGGTCGCCGGCTCCACCGGCGTCATCTTGCCGCCCAAGGGTTATCTCGAGAAGCTGCGCGAAATCTGCACCAAGCACGGCATCCTGTTGATCTTCGACGAGGTCATCACAGGTTTCGGCCGTCTCGGCGCGCCATTCGCGGCCGATTATTTCGGGGTCACGCCCGACATCATGACCACCGCCAAGGGCGTCTCCAACGGCGTCATCCCGATGGGCGCGGTGTTCGTGAAGAAGGAAATCCACGACGCCTTCATGACCGGCCCCGAGCACATGATCGAGTTCTTCCACGGCTATACCTATTCGGGCAATCCGATTGCCTGCGCGGCGGCCCTCGGCACGCTCGACACCTACAAGGAAGAGGGCCTGCTGACGCGTGGCGAAGAACTGGCGCCCTATTGGGAAGACGCGCTGCATTCGCTCAAGGGCGAGCCGCATGTCATCGACATCAGGAATATCGGCCTGATCGGCGCGATCGAGCTCGCGCCTATTCCCGGCCAGCCGACCAAGCGGGCGTTCTCGGCGTTCTTGAAGGCGTTCGAGCGCGGCGCGCTGATCCGCACCACGGGCGACATCATCGCGCTATCGCCGCCGCTGATCATCACCAAGGGCCAGATCAACGAACTGATCGACCATGTGCGTGAAGTTTTGAGGTCTATCGATTGAATATCTGGGCGCGGATATCCCTCCCCCTCGAGGGGAGGGTGGCCGCGAAGCGGTCGGGTGGGGTCGGTGCGACTGGGCGCCGACCTGATCTTTTGCCGCGAGGTCGCTCCTGATGCCCCGCACCCGCGTGAGCTACGAAATGCGCGAGAAGGCGCGCGCTCTCCGAGTTCACGCGACCAAGGGCGAATCCCTGCTCTGGTATGAGTTGCGCGATCTCAAATCGATCGGCATAAAATTTCGCCGCCAGTGCCCGATCGGGCCGTACGTCGTCGACTTTGCCTGCTTCGGTGTGAAGCTGGTGGTCGAGGTGGATGGCGATCTGCACGAGCATGAGAAAGGCAAACGGCACGACGCTGTCCGTGACGCATATCTGCGTTCACTCGGGTTCGATATCTTTCGTGTTGACGAGCCCGATGTCATAAACAGCGCGTGGCATGTTGCGCAGGTGGTCAAAGGGAAGGTCGAGCTCATGTCAGGCGACCCCACCCGACCGCTTCGCGGCCACCCTCCCCTCGAGGGGGAGGGGGACGTCGGCGCTCCGCAATCCATGAGGTTTTAGAGAATGGCCGCACCCGGCGAAAATCTGCGAATCAATTCAGACCGTTTGTGGGATTCGCTGATGGAGATGGCGAAGATCGGCCCCGGCATTGCCGGCGGTAACAACCGCCAGACGGTGACCGACGAGGATGGCGAGGGCCGGCATCTGTTCAAGCGCTGGTGCGAGGCCGCCGGGCTCGAAATGGGCCTTGACGAAATGGGCACCATGTTTGCCCGCCGCGAAGGCACCGATCCCAGCCTGCCGCCGGTCTATGTCGGCAGCCATCTCGACACGCAGCCGACAGGCGGCAAATATGACGGCGTGCTCGGCGTTCTCGGCGGGCTGGAAGTGGTGCGCTCGCTCAACGATCTCGGCATCAAGACGAAACATCCGATCGTCGTTACCAACTGGACGAATGAAGAGGGCTCGCGCTTCGCCCCGGCGATGATGGCGTCGGGTGTGTTCGCCGGCGTGCTCGAGCAGGCCGATGTCTACGAACATACTGACAAGCAGGGCAAGAAATTCGGCGAGGAACTCGAACGTATCGGCTGGAAGGGCACCGAGAAGGTCGGCGATCGCAAGATCCACGCCTTTTTCGAACTGCATATCGAGCAGGGGCCGATCCTGGAGGACGAAGACATCGATATCGGTGTCGTCACCCATGGCCAGGGACTGAAATGGCTGCAGGTGACGCTGACCGGCAAGGAAGCGCATACCGGCTCGACGCCGATGCCCAAGCGTCGCAATGCCGGCCTCGGCATGGCTCGCGTGATCGAACTCGTGCACGAGATCGCCATGGACTACCAGCCGGACGCCGTCGGCGCGGTCGGCCATATGGAAGTGTTTCCCAATTCGCGCAACATCATTGCCGGGCGCACCGTCTTCACCATCGACATCCGTTCGCCGGAGAAGGAAGTGCTGGATGCCATGGATGGCCGCATCCGCGAAGGCATCGACACGATCTGCGAGGCGCTCGACATCCAGTACAAGGTCGAGCAAGTCGGCGCCTTCGACCCGGTGACCTTCGATGCCGGTTGCGTGAAGGCGATCCGCGATGCCGCCGACCGGCTTGGCTACACGCACCGCAACATCGTCTCCGGCGCCGGCCATGACGCCTGCTGGATCAACCGCGTCGCGCCGACCGCCATGGTGATGTGTCCCTGCGTCGATGGCCTCAGCCACAACGAAGCGGAAGAGATCACCAAGGAATGGGCATCGGCGGGCGCCGACGTGCTGTTCCATGCGGTGGTGGAGACGGCCGTCATCGTGGAGTGAGTTTACAGGTCTGCCTTTCAAACGCCGCTCGTAAAGAAGCGCGAAGAGAACAAGGGAACAAGAAAATGACCAAAGTCATCAAGAACGGCACCGTCGTCACCGCCGACCGCAGTTGGAAGGCCGACGTGCTGTTCAGCCACGGCAAGATCGTCGCCATCGGTTCGGACCTGCACGGCGACCACGAATACGACGCCACCGGCTGCTATGTCATGCCCGGCGGCATCGATCCGCACACCCATCTCGAAATGCCGTTCATGGGCACCTATTCGGCCGATGATTTCGAATCCGGCACGCGGGCCGCGCTCGCCGGCGGCACGACGATGGTGGTCGATTTCTGCCTGCCGGCGCCGCAGCAATCGCTGCTCGAAGCCTTGCAGATGTGGGACAACAAGACCTCGAAGGCCGCCTGCGACTATTCCTTCCACATGGCGATCACCTGGTGGGGCAAGCAGGTGTTCGACGAGATGGCTACCGTCGTCGACAAGGGCATCACTTCGTTCAAGCACTTCATGGCCTACAAGGGCGCGCTGATGGTGGATGACGACGAAATGTATGCGTCGTTCCAGCGCTGCGCCGACCTCGGCGCGCTGCCTTTGGTGCATGCCGAAAATGGCGATGTGGTCGCCGCACTTTCCCAGAAGCTGCTAGCCGCCGGCAACAACGGCCCCGAGGGTCACGCCTATTCGCGCCCGCCTGAAGTGGAAGGCGAGGCGACCAACCGCGCCATCATGATCGCCGACATGGCCGGCGTGCCGCTCTATGTCGTGCATGTCTCTTGCGAGCAGAGCCACGAGGCCATCCGCCGGGCGCGGCAGAAGGGCATGCGGGTGTTCGGCGAGCCGCTGATCCAGCACCTGACGCTGGATGAGAGCGAGTATTTCGACAAGGACTGGGACCATGCGGCACGCCGCGTGATGAGCCCGCCCTTCCGCAACAAGCTGCACCAGGATTCGCTGTGGGCCGGCCTGCAGGCAGGCTCGCTGCAAGTGGTGGCGACCGACCATTGCGCCTTCACCACCAAGCAGAAGCGCTTCGGCGTCGGCGATTTCACCAAGATCCCCAACGGCACTGGCGGCCTCGAGGATCGCCTGCCGGTGCTGTGGACCCGGGGCGTCAACACGGGACGGCTGACGATGAACGAGTTCGTCGCGGTGACCTCGACCAATATCGCAAAAATCCTCAACATGTATCCGAGGAAGGGCGCCATCGTCGAAGGCGCTGACGCCGACATCATCGTCTGGGATCCGAAGCGAAAGAAAACCATCACTTCGAAGAAGCAGCAGTCGGTCATCGACTACAACGTCTTCGAGGGTGTCGAGGTGACCGGCCTGCCGCGCTTCGTCTTCTCGCGCGGCGAGCTGTCGATCGAGGAAGCTGAGGTCAAGGCCAAGCCCGGCCATGGCCAGTTCGTCGGCCGCGAGCCGAACGCCGCGGTCAACCGGGCGCTGTCGACATGGAAAGACATCACAGCGCCGCGCAAGGTGGAACGCACCGGCATCCCGGCGACGGGGGTCTGAGGTGCGGACTGTTTTTCTCGCCCTTACGGCTGTGGCTGTGCTGACCGCCGGACAGGTCTCGGCCGCGGCCATCGACCTGTCAAAGCCTTATGGCGACAAGTATGGCTGCATCAACAAGAACGGCCAGGAGGTCGCGGCCGATCAGATGCTGCTTTTGACCGACAAGGAGCTGATCACGGCGGCCAGCGCCTGCACCTTCACCGAGACGAAGGCTCAGGCCGACGGTTCGCTGACGGTGAAGGCGGAGTGCGAAGCCGAAGGTGAGGACGGCAAGTCGCCGGCGACCTTCACCATCAAGCGCAGCGCCAAGAACGCCAAGAAACTGTCTGTCGCCGACGAGGACGGCGACGTCATGGGCGAAGTCTCGCGGTGCAAATGACGGCGAGAGCTTTTCCTCCTGCCTCAGGCGACCAGCGCATCAAGTTCCGGCAGCAGGACGACGCTTTCCTGTTCGTTGGGATCGGTGCGGGCAATGACCGCCGAAGAGGGCGCGTTGCTCAAATTGGCCGGCAGATGCGGAACGCCGGCCGGAATGTAGAAGAGGTCGCCGGCCTTGACGACGATATGATGTTCGAGCCGGTCGCCATACCAGGTATGGACCTCGCCGGAGAGCACGTAGATCGCCGTTTCGTGGCTCTCGTGCAGATGCGCCTTGGCGCGGGCGCCGGGCGGCATGGTGAGCACGTGCATGCAGATGCCGGAGGAGCCGACTGACTCGGCGGCGATGCCGGCGAAATAGGTCAGTCCCTGCTTGCCTTCATAAGTGCTTTCGGGGCGGATAAGATGACAAGTTGAATTGGGCGACATCGGGGAACTCCGGGCGTCGATTGAGTGGAACAGGGTCAATGGGACTGGGCGAGTGGAAAACAACATCGCGATAAAAGCAATCGGAATCCGGCCGGCGCGGCAGGGGTGGGAACAGGCAGGCTTCAGCCGATGACGGGAACTTCGCCAGCCGTCGTCGCGGCAAGCAAACTAGGCCTCACGTTCCAGACCAATGACGGGCCGGTGCAGGCGCTGTCCAATGTCGACCTGACCATCGGCAAGGGCGAGTTCGTCTCCTTCATCGGGCCGTCGGGTTGCGGCAAGACCACGCTGCTGCGTGTCATCGCCGACCTGGAGAAGCCGACCTCGGGAACGATTTCGGTCAACGGCATGACGGCGGAGCAGGCGCGCGAGAAGCGTGCCTATGGCTATGTCTTCCAGGCCGCTGCGCTTTTTCCCTGGCGCACCATCGAGCGCAATGTGGCGCTGCCGCTGGAGATCATGGGCCTGTCGAGGGCGGAACAGGCGGAGCGCATCAAGCGCACGCTGGACCTCGTCAACCTCTCCGGCTTCGAAAAGAAATACCCCTGGCAGCTTTCCGGCGGCATGCAGCAACGCGCCTCGATCGCGCGTGCGCTGGCTTTCGATGCCGACCTCTTGTTGATGGACGAGCCGTTCGGGGCGCTGGACGAGATCGTTCGCGACCACCTCAACGAGCAATTGCTGCAATTGTGGGCGCGGACGAACAAGACCATCTGCTTCGTCACCCACTCCATTCCGGAAGCCGTGTATCTGTCGACGCGCATCGTGGTGATGTCGCCGCGCCCGGGTCGCGTCAGCGACATCATCGAATCGACGCTGCCGAAGGAGCGGCCGCTCGACATCCGCGAAACGCCGGAGTTTCTGGCGATCGCCGCGCGCGTGCGCGACGGGTTGCGGGCAGGGCATAGCTATGATGATTGAGGGGGCACAGGACGAGGTTCCTCCTCTCCCCTCCGGGGAGAGGGTGGCCGCGAAGCGGCCGGGTGAGGGGGCGTCGCCGACGCATCCAACCAAGAGGAAGGCCGGGGTTACGGAGCGCGCCCGAGAGCTGCGGCTTGACGAAACCAAGGCCGAATACCGGCTTTGGGGCGAGCTACGGGGGCGTCACCTCAACGGCCACAAGTTCGTAAGGCAAGTGCCACTTGGACCGTTCTTCGCCGACTTTCTCTGCCGCGAGAAGAGCTTGATCGTTGAAATCGATGGCAGCCAACATGCCGAGTCCATGACTGATGAAAGCAGAACAGCTTGGCTGAATCGCAACGGCTACTCCGTTCTTAGGTTCTGGAACCACGAGGTTTTGGCCGAGCGACGAGCGGTGCTGGATACGATACTGGCTGTGCTTGAGGGGCAGATACACTCCCCCTCACCCGACCTCCGCTTCGCTCCGGCCACCCTCTCCCCGGCGGGGAGAGGAGACGGGGAGCGCTGATGGACACCTTCCGTGACAAGCTCATCCCCGTGACCTCGATCCTCGCCGGCGTGGTCGTGCTCTGGTACGTCTTCGCCGTCATCCTCAACTCGCCGTTCCAGCGCGATCTCGACACCCGGGCCAACGAAACCCCCGGCACCGTCGAGTTCATCGGCAAGACGCTGGCGCAGCCCAAGCCGACGCTGCCGGCGCCGCACCAGGTGGCGGTGAATTTCTTCGAGAACACGTTCCTGCGGCCGATCAATTCGAACCGCAGCCTGGTCTACAATGCCTGGGTGACACTGTCGTCGACGCTGCTGGGCTTTGCCTTCGGCACCGCGCTCGGCATCGTCATTGCGGTGGGCATCGTGCATGTGGCGACGCTCGACCGCAGCCTGATGCCATGGATCATCGCCTCGCAGACGATTCCCATCCTGGCGGTGGCGCCGATGATCATCGTCGTGCTGGCGGCTGTCGGCATCACCGGGCTTGTGCCGAAAGCGATGATCTCGACCTATCTGTCGTTCTTCCCGGTGACGGTCGGCATGGTGAAGGGGCTGCGCTCGCCCGAAATCATGCATCTCGACCTGATGCACACCTATAATGCCAGCGCCTCGCAGACCTTCTGGAAACTGCGCGTGCCGGCCTCGGTGCCGTTCCTGTTCACCTCGATGAAGGTGGCGGTGGCCGCAAGCCTAGTCGGCGCCATCGTCGGCGAACTGCCGACCGGTGCCGTCGCCGGCATCGGCGCCAAGCTGCTTGCCGGCGCCTATTACAGCCAGTCGATCGACATCTGGTCGGCGCTGGTTGCCGGTTCCATCGTCGCGGCCCTCCTGGTCATGGTGGTCGGCATTGCCGGACGCATCGTCGACCGCGCCATGGGCGGGAGGCCGGCATGAACTGGCTGAAACCCTCCTGGCAAGCGGTGCTGGCGATCGTGCTCTGCCTGATCGCGGTCGCCCTTGGCGCGATGTCGAAGCCGGAAGCGGCAGCGCTTGCGGACCCGACCACCAGCGTCAACTATCCCTATCTCGGAACCAAGGGTTTGATGCTCGCCCTGGCGATCGTGGCGGCACTGATCTCGATGATCAGGATCCCTTCGCTTGCGGAAGCCGTCGTGCTGTTTGTCGGCGCCCACCTCGTCGCCTGGCTGCTGATCTCGGGCATTACAGGTTTCGAGGGCACGGCACTGACACCATATTTCCTGCTGCTCACGGCCGCGTGGCTGCTCGGCTGGCGCTGCGTGGCGGTGCTGTCCAGCCTTCGCCCGATGGCGAACTCGGCCCGCAACGCGCTGCGCCTGATCATCCCCGCCATTTTCGGCGCCTGGATCTTGATCATCTGGGAAGCGGTGACGCGCGGCGCCGGCATTCCCTTCATCCTGTTGCCGCCGCCGAGCGCCATCGGCGCGCGCATCGCAACTTCGCTGCCTGTGCTCGGCGCCGACGTCCGGCAGACCATCTTCAAGGCGGTGCTGTTCGGCTATGTCGTCGGCAGCGGCGCCGGCTTCATCACCGCGATCCTGGCCGACCGCGTGCCGTTCCTGCGGCGCGGGCTCTTGCCGATCGGCAACATGGTCTCGGCGCTGCCGATCATCGGCGTCGCGCCGATCATGGTCATGTGGTTCGGCTTCGACTGGCAGTCCAAGGCGGCCGTCGTCATCATCATGACCTTCTTCCCGATGCTGGTGAACACGGTCGCCGGGCTCGCCGCGTCAGGCCATATGGAGCGCGACCTGATGCGCACCTATGCGTCGGGCTACTGGCCGACACTGATCAAGCTCAGGCTGCCGGCCGCCGCTCCCTTCATCTTCAACGCGCTGAAGATCAACTCGACGCTGGCGCTGATCGGCGCCATCGTCGCCGAGTTCTTCGGCACGCCCGTCGTCGGCATGGGCTTCCGCATCTCGACCGAGGTCGGGCGGATGAACATCCACATGGTCTGGGCCGAAATCGCAGTTGCAGCACTTGCGGGTTCGGTCTTTTATGGCGTGGTCGCTCTTGTCGAAAGAGCCGTCACGTTTTGGCATCCCTCTGTCCGTGGTGGATAGGGGCGGTGGGTTTAGGGCACTAACTTCAGAGGGTAAAAGAATGAAAAAACTGATTATTCCCGTTCTGGCCGGCGCGCTATCGCTGGCCGCTTTCCAGGCAATGGCCGCCGACAAGGTGACGTTGCAGTTGAAATGGGTCACGCAGGCGCAGTTTGCCGGCTACTATGTCGCCAAGGCCAAGGGTTTCTATCAGGCCGAGGGCCTCGACGTCGACATCAAGCCGGGCGGCCCCGATATCGCGCCCGAGCAGGTGATCGCCGGCGGCGGCGCCGACGTCATCGTCGACTGGATGGGCGGTGCGCTGGCCGCGCGCGAAAAGGGCGTGCCTCTGGTCAACATCGCCCAGCCGTTCAAGAAGGCCGGCATGGAGCTGGTCTGCCCGAAGGATGGCCCGATCAAGACCGAAGCCGACTTCAAGGGCCACACGCTGGGCGTCTGGTTCTTCGGCAACGAATATCCGTTCTATGCCTGGATGAACAAGCTTGGGCTGAAGACCGATGGCGGCCCGGACGGCGTCACCGTCTTGAAGCAGAGCTTCGACGTGCAGCCGCTGATCCAGAAGCAAGCGGATTGCATCTCGGTGATGACCTACAACGAGTACTGGCAGCTGATCGACGCCGGCTACAAGCCGGAGCAACTCACTGTGTTCAACTACTCGGCGATGGGCAACGACCTGCTCGAGGACGGCCTCTATGCGTCGGAAGACAAGCTCAAGGACCCGGCCTTCGAGGACAAGATGGTGCGTTTCGTGCGCGCTTCGATGAAGGGCTGGAAATACGCCATCGACAACAATGACGAAGCGGCAGGCATCGTCATGGACGGCGGTGGCCAGGACGAGAACCACCAGAAGCGGATGATGAGCGAAGTCGCCAAGCTGATCGACAATGCCGATGGCAAGCTCGACCCGGCGACCTATGAGCGCACCGCCAAGGCGCTGCTCGACCAGAAGATCATCACCAAGGAGCCGAAAGGCGCCTACACGACCGCGATCACCGACAAGGCGATCAAGTAAGCCTGGCTGTGAAGTAAGCCCAGTCAGCGACCAACGCCGCGAAAACGGCGCCTCTGGCAGTGTCAGAGGCGCCGTTCTTTTATGGTGTTCATGACGAAGCTGGTCTCTATCGAGGCGACGCATTTGAGCCGTGCGATCTTCTCCTTGATGAAGCGCTCATACTGTTCCAGGCTGCCTGTCACCACCTTCAGCACATAGTCGCGCGAACCGGTAACGAGGTGGCACTCCAGCACCTCTTCCCAGCCGCGGATCGCGTCCTCGAACATGACGATCTCGTCCTCGTTCTGCCGGCTGAGCCGGATGGTGGCGATGGCCACCATGCTCCAGCCGAAGGCGGCGGGATCGACCAGCGTCGTATAGCCCCGGATAACACCGGTCTCCTCCAGCCTGCGCACGCGCCGCAGGCAGGGCGACGGGGACAGGCCGATGCGCTCGGCGAGCTCGTTGTTGGTGATGCGGGCGTCCGCCCGCAATTCACGCAGAATCCTCAGGTCGAAATCATCCGCTATCTTCTGCTTCACTTTCGTCCTCTTGCGGCAGTTTGTTGCCCACATGCAGCCATGCGAGCCCAAGAATAGCAAGGACTGGCTGATCGGGATCGCATAAATTGCGGCAGAATGCCCCTCGAAAAGCAGGAAAAGCCATGACCGCGCCGCGCCCGTCGAAAACCCATATCGGTAACCACAAGCTCCATCCGGAGACGCTGATGCTAAGCTACGGCTTCGATCCGCAGCTTTCCGAGGGTGCCGTCAAGCCGCCGGTGTTCCTGACCTCGACCTTCGTGTTCAAATCGGCGGAGGAGGGGCGCGACTTCTTCGACTACACCTCCGGCCGCAAGGAACCGCCGAGCGGCACGGCGTCCGGCCTGGTCTATTCGCGCTTCAACCATCCCAACAGCGAGATCGTCGAGGACCGGCTGGCGATCCATGAGGGAACGGACGCCTGCATCCTGTTCTCGTCGGGCATGTCGGCGATCGCCACGACGCTGCTCGCCTATGCCCGCCCGGGCGATGTCATCCTGCATTCGCAGCCGCTCTACGGCGGTACCGAGACGCTGTTGACACGCACGCTCGCCGGCTTCGGCATCGACGCCGTCGGCTTCGCCGACGGTGTCGACGAGAAAGCGGTGCGGGCAGCCGCCGATGCGGCGGTTGCGAAGGGGCGCGTTTCGGTCATTCTGATCGAGACACCGTCGAACCCGACCAACAGCCTGGTCGATATCGCGCTGATGCGCACGATCGCCGACGAGATCGGCGCTGGCCAAGGCTCCGCACCGATCATCGTCTGCGACAACACGCTGCTCGGCCCGGTCTTCCAGCGGCCGATCGAGCATGGCGCCGATGTCTCTGTCTATTCGCTGACCAAATATGTCGGCGGACATTCCGACCTGATCGCCGGCGCGGCGATGGGCAGCAAGGCGGTCACCAAGCCGATCAAGGCGCTGCGCGGCGCGATCGGCACGCAGCTCGATCCGCATTCCTGCTGGATGCTTGGCCGCTCGCTGGAGACGCTCTCGATCCGCATGGAGCGGGCCAACGACAATGCGCGCCTGGTCGCCGAATTCCTGCGCGACCATGCCAAGGTCGACAAGGTGCATTATCTGCCGTTCCTCGGTGAGGATACGCCGGCGGGGCGCGCCTATCTCAGGCAATGCAGCGGCGCCGGCTCGACCTTTTCTTTCGACATCAAGGGCGGAGTGAAGGCAGCTTTCGCCTTTCTCAACAATCTGCAGATCTTCAAGCTGGCGGTAAGTCTCGGCGGCACGGAATCGCTCGCCAGCCATCCGGCAGCCATGACCCACTCAGGCATTCCCTTCGAGGTGCGCCAGCGCATCGGCGTGTTCGAGACGACGGTCAGGCTGTCTATCGGTGTCGAGCATCCCGACGATCTGATCGCCGACCTGACGCAAGCGCTGTCGGCGGTCTGACGGCTGCTCCCGCGGACAATGGCAGAGGCGAGCGATCAGCCCTTCTGATGCTGTCCCGGTAACAAAAACGTGTGTCGGGAAACATTGCGCCGCCCAGCCGTTCCGGTGAGGTATGCGCGTGCCGGGGGCAACGACGTATGCGACAAGCCAATCGGAGGTTCTTCATGCGCACACACTCCTTCCTGCCAGTGCTTTCGGCGCTGGCCGTTTCGACCGCTTTCCTGCTCGCATCGCCGGCCATGGCCGAGGTGGTGAAGTACAAGGCGACGCTCGATGGCGGCCAGCAGAACCCGCCCGTCACCACCAAGGGCAAGGGCACCGCCACGCTCACATTCGACACCACCAAGAAGAAGCTCAGCTGGAACGTCAAATATTCCGGCCTCAGCGGACCGGCGACGGCGGCGCACATTCACGGCCCGGCGGCGATGGGTGCGAATGCCGCTCCCGTCATCCCGTTCAAGGGCAAGCTCAAGAGCCCGATCAAAGGGTCGGCAACACTGACGGACGCGCAGGCCGCGGACCTGGCGGCCGGCAACTATTACGTCAACGTCCACACCGCGGCCAACAAGGATGGCGAGATCCGCGGCCAGATCGAGGCCGAGAAGTAGGCGCAAACCGCGTCGACAAAAGGGGCGGGAGACCGTCCCTTTTTTGTTGGATCACGCCTTGTCGCGAATCTGGGTCATCGTCCGTGTCGGCGTGATCGCTTCGGGATCGAGCTTGATCTCGATGATCGCCGGCTTGCCGCTGACGCGCGCCCGCTCGAAGGCTGGCGCGAAATCCGCCGTCTTCTCGACCGTCTCGCCATGGCCGCCATAGGCGCGGGCCAGCGACGCGAAGTCGGGATTCTTGAGATCGGTGGCGACGACACGACCGGGATACTCCCGCTCCTGATGCATGCGGATCGTGCCGTAAATGCCGTTGTTGACGACAATGACGATGATCGGAAGGTCGTATTGGACAGCGGTCGCGAACTCCTGGCCGTTCATCAGGAAGCAGCCGTCGCCAGCGAAAGCAACCACGGTACGCTCGGGAAACAGCGCCTTGGCGGCAACCGCCGCCGGGGTGCCGTAGCCCATCGAGCCGGAGGTCGGCGCCGCCTGCGTGGCGAAACGGCGGGAGCGGTGGAAGCGATGCACCCAGGTGGCGTAATTGCCGGCGCCATTGGTGAGGATAGCGTCGTCAGGCAGCGCCGTTTCCAGATAGTTCATGATCGGCCCCATCTGGACGGCGCCCGGCCCGGTCTCAGGCGGCGTCGACCAGTCGAGATAGGCGGCGTGTGTTTTCGCCGTCTCATCGGCCCAGGATGGCTCGGCTGTGGGCTTGCGCTTGGCGAAAGCCTCGACGAACGCCGAGGGCGAGGCATTGATCGCCAGCGTCGGCCGGTAGACGCGGCCAAGTTCGCCGGCATCGGCGTGGACATGCACCAGCGCCTGGTCAGGATAAGGGCTTTTCAGCAGCGTATAGTCCGAGGAGGGCATCTCGCCCATGCGACCGCCGATCAAGAGCACGACGTCGGCCGCCTTGATCCGCGCCGCCAGCTTGGGGTTGATGCCGATGCCGACGTCGCCGGCGTAATTCGCATGAAGATGGTCGAACAGCATCTGGCGGCGGAAAGAGCAACCGACGGGCAGCGACCATGCCTCCGATATGGCGCGCATGCGCGCCACAGCGTCCTCATTCCAGCGCGTGCCGCCGAGGATGACGAACGGACGCTTGGCGCCGTTGAGCAGCATTTCCAGGGCGTCGAGTTCAGCCCTGCCGGGATAGGTCTCGACCGGGGTGTGGGGAAGGGCTTGCGGTGCCTCGACCTCGCTGGTCAGCATGTCCTCCGGCAGGGAGATGACGACCGGGCCAGGCCGGCCGGACGTCGCCACGGCGAAGGCGCGGGTGACGAATTCCGGGATGCGCGAGGCGTCGTCGATCTCGACCACCCATTTGGCGATGTCGCCGAAGAACCTGACATAGTCCACTTCCTGGAACGCCTCGCGCTCCTTGGCGTGGCTGGCGACCTGGCCGATGAACAGGATCATCGGCACCGAATCCTGCATGGCGATGTGCACGCCGGCCGAGGCGTTGGTGGCGCCGGGGCCGCGCGTGACGAAGCAGATGCCGGGCTGGCCGGTCAGCCGACCCTGGCAGTCGGCCATCATAGCGGCACCGCCTTCCTGGCGGCAGACGAAGGTGCGGATCGCCGAGTCATGCAGCGCGTCGAGCACCGCCAGATAGGATTCGCCCGGCACGCAGAAGATGCGGTCGGTGCCGTTCGCTTCCAGCGCCTCGACGATCAGTTGTCCACCGGTCTTCATTTCGCTGATCTCTCCAGTTCGGCCAGTCTTGCCACTTCAGCAAGGATTTCGTCAGTGTGTTCGCCAAGGCGCGGCGAGGGGCGTTCATAGACCAAAGGCGTGCCGGACATCACCATCGGCGCGCGCACCGAGGGCAAACGGTTGCCGTGGCCGTCATCGAGGTCGAGCCGCATGCCGCGCGCGATCGTCTGCGGGTCGGCGAACATCTGGCCGATCGTGTTGATCGGGCTCGCCGGCACGCTCGCCGCTTCCAGCTTTGCCAGCAACGGACCGCGGTCATGGGTCTTCAGCGCCTCGACGATGCGTTCGCGCAGCTTCACCCGGTTGGCGACCCGGGCCGGATTGGTGGCGAAGTCGGGGTTGGCCGACAATTCATCCAAGCCGACGGCGGCGCAGAATTTGGCGAACTGGCCGTCATTGCCGACCGCCAGGATGATGTGGCCGTCGCGGACCGGCACCACCTCGTAAGGCGCGATGTTCATATGGGCATTGCCCATCTGCACCGGCGACTTTCCGGACACGAGATAGTTGAGGTTCTGATTGCCGAGCGCCGATATCTGCGTGTCGAACAGCGCCATGTCGATGTGCTGGCCGTCACCGGTCTGCTCGGCGTGGCGCAATGCGGCCTGGATGGCGATGACGGAATAGAGGCCGGTGAAGATATCGGAGATGGCGACGCCGGCCTTTTGCGGCTCGCGCCCGGGCTCGCCGGTGATCGACATCATGCCGGCCATGGCCTGGATGATGAAGTCGTAGCCGGCACGCGGCGCGTAGGGGCCGTCCTGGCCGAAGCCGGTGATCGAGCAATAGACGAGGCGCGGATTGATCTTGCGCAGGCTGTCATAGTCCAACCCGTATTTTTTCAGGCCGCCGAGCTTGAAGTTCTCGATCAGGACGTCGGACGTCGCAACCAGCCGGCGCACCGTTTCGGCGCCCTCCGGCGTCGAGAAATCGATGGCGATGGAGCGCTTTCCGCGATTGCAGGAATGGTAGTAGGCGGCCGACAGGTTCTCGCCGTCATGGCTCATGACGAAGGGAGGGCCCCATTTGCGGGTGTCGTCGCCGCCGTCGGGGCTTTCGACCTTGATGACATCGGCGCCGAGATCGGCAAGCAATTGCCCGGCCCAAGGTCCGGCAAGGATGCGGGCGAGTTCGACGACGCGGACGCCTTTCAGCGGAGGTTCGGCCATAAATCACCAGAAATTGGTCGGAAGCGCAGCCTCTATCAACACCTTGTGCTGCTGTCACGGCTCTTGCGATGGGCCAATCCCGTCACCTCTTCAGCACACCGTCGGCCCAGGCGGCAAAATCACCCATGATCACGTCACGGTTCACCTCGTTCAGGCTTTCGTGGCGGGTGTCGGCGTAAACCTTTGAAAGCAGATTCGAAAAGCCCATCTTGCGCATGCGCCCGGCAAGGTGGGTGATGCCCTTGCCATAGTCCGAGGCGGGGTCTTTCTCGCCGCCGACGACGGCGACCGGAAGGTCGCGCCGGACGCCGGCGAAGGCGGCATCCCTGCCGCCGTTGAGCGCCATCGAAACCACGTCGCGCCACATCGACACCGAGGCATCCCAGCCGCACAGCGGATCGGCGATGTATTTCGCCACTTCGGCCTCGTCGCGCGACAGCCAGTCGAACGGCGTGCGGTGGTTGGGCACCGCCTTGCCCCAGGCCTGGAAGGTGAGTTTCGGCAGCCGGCGCGACGGGACGTCGGAGCCCAGCCGCATGCGTTCCCAGGCGAGGATGGCGAGCGCCACCTGCCCAAGCAGGCCTTGTGAAAAATTGCCGTTCCAGATCGCGGCGGCATGGATGCGGGGTGAATGGCCCAGCAGGTAGTTCAGCGCCACCGACGCGCCCATCGAGTGGCCAAAGAGGATGACCGGCAGGTTTGGTTGTTCGCGGGCGATGAGATCGTGGATGGCGTCGACATCGACGATCACCTTGGCCGGGCCATCCCTGTCGGCGAATTGGCCGAGTGGTGCGTCCGGCGCCTTGGTCGCGCCATGGCCGCGATGGTCGTGGACATAGACGTGGAAGCCGCGTGTGGAGAGAAAATCGGCAAAGCGGGCATAGCGTGCGGCATGCTCGGCCAGTCCATGATTGATCTGGACGACGGCGCGTGGCTTGCCGTCAGCCTGCCTGACGAAGAGATTGAGATCGGCGCCAGTCGGCGAGCGGACCACGCGCTGCTGGCTGAATGACATGGCGCCTGATCCCCCTTGCTTTTTTTGTTGGCTTTGTTTGCGCCGCTGCCGATTATGCGTCAATCCGTCATGCCTGCTTTTGCGTGACGATGTTTCTTGCGTTTGGCCAGCAAAATATCGCAATTCTGACATGGAGACAGCTTCAGTCTGTCGCCCACTTCTTCAGCCGGGGATTTGCTCATGCGCATTGGTGTCGTTTTCGGATTGGCCATGCTGGCGATGTCGCTGGCTGGCGCGGCGCATGCCGAAGTCAAGATGAGCGGCACCTTCGTTGCCGACGCTGCCTGTCCGGCAACGCAGGCCATCAAGAACGGCAAGAACCCCGGCAATGTCTCGACCGATGCCGGACAGAGCTACCAGCTGCTTGCCGGCAACAAGGACGCACCGACGCATTATCTCATCCAGGTGCCGGGCGCCGATCCGGAGCGCCGCTGGGTGAAGGTCAGTTGCGGCCATCTGTCGGGCAGCGGCGCCGCCACGGTGCCGGCGGCGCCGGGCGGACAGGGCAAGCCCGCCACCTCGGGAAAGCCCGAATATGTGTTCGCGCTAAGCTGGCAGCCGGCCTTCTGCGAGACCAAGTCGAGCAAGGCCGAATGCAGAGCGCAGAACCCGAACGAGTTCGATGCCACCAACTTCACCTTGCACGGCCTGTGGCCGCAGCCGAACGGCAATTTCTATTGCCAGGTGGCGGCGGGCGACAAGGCCAACGACAATCCCGCCCACTGGAAGGACCTGCCGCCGGTCAATCTCGACGCCGGCACCCGCAAGGAGCTCGATCAGGTGATGCCGGGCACGGCCTCCCAGCTCGAGCGGCATGAGTGGATCAAGCACGGTACCTGCTACGGCAAGACCCAGCAGGAATACTTCTCCGACGCGCTCGGCCTGATGCGGCAGGTGAACGCCTCGCCGGTGCGCGATCTCTTCACCAAGAACATTGGCGGCAAGCTGACGGCGGACCAGATCCGTGGCGCCTTCGATACCGCCTTCGGCGCGGGGGCGGGGGATCGCGTGCGCGTGTCCTGCGTCATCGATCCTTCGAACGGCCGGCGGCTGATCGGCGAACTGACGCTCGGCCTTGCCGGGCCGATCGGCCCAACCAGCTCGCTCAAGGACCTGCTTCTGGCCTCAGTGCCGACCAACAAGGCCGGTTGCCCGACAGGCACCGTCGACGCGATCGGGTTCCAGTAAGCACGCGCGAACGGCTGTCGACCGCCCGTGAAGCACTGCGTTGAAATGGCTGGCGATCACGTTGATGGCGGTCTCGACGTTGTCGTGGATTCGACGCCAGAGAAAATCCCAGACCGGCGCTAGATCTGCGCCGACTTGGTCCAAGCTACCGCCATATCGGCCTCGGGGCCGCCCGGTTCGCCGACGACGCGATCGCGCCCGGTCGACTTGGCCTTGTAGAGGCGCTGGTCGGCGAGCGCGAACAGGTCGGCAAGGCAGCGCGTCGTTTCGCCGACGGTGGAAACGCCGGCGCTGACGGTCAGCTCGAAGCGGCTGGTGACGGCGGATGCCTTGAGCGCGTGGCGAATGCTTTCGCCAAACAGCCTGGCGACCGAATGCGGGCGCGAACTCAGGATGGCGAATTCCTCGCCGCCGATCCGGAAAACCGGGTCTTCGGCGCCGGCCACTTCGCGCAGCAGGACAGCAACCGCTTTCAGTACCTTGTCGCCCTCGGCATGGCCGAAACGGTCGTTGATCGACTTGAAATGGTCGACATCGATGATCAGCAGACTGAGCGGCCTTGCCGTGCGCAGGCTGACCTCGACGGCGGCCTCACCGTCGGCGTCGAAGCGGCCGCGATGCAGAAGGCCGGTCAGGCCGTCGCGGCCGACATGCTCGACCAGCGCTTCATAGCGCTCGCGATAGGTCAGGGTTTCGAAAATATCGGTCAGCCCACGCGGTATCTGGATGTCGCGGGCCTCGAACCATTTGAGGTAGGCGACGAGCATGGCGCTGAACGTCAGCGCCGCCACCATCTTGGCGAACCAGCCGCCGAAAAAAACCGCGACCGGCGCGCCGGCGACGAAATGCAGCGCGGTGAAGAAACCCGCCTGGTCGAAGGTGAGCACGCAGGCGACACAAGTCAGGATGCGCGCGAACTGCGCCCTGCGCAGGTACCGCCCAAGCTTTTCATAGAGCAGGATGATCAGGATGGCGTCGATGAACAAAAGCGTCGTGCCCCAGACCATCAGCCAGCCCATCTCGTCGATGAAGCCGATGTCGGGCAGCTTGCCGTCGGGCAGCGGTGCGATAACGTGCAGGCGCAACAGCAGCACCAGCCAGATCATCAGCGCATTGCCGAGCAGCAGGCCATAGATCGGCTGGCGCACGGTGGCGGCGTCCTCCTTGATGTAGAGCAGGAGCAACATCACCAGCTTGCCTGAAAACAGCACTGCCGAGCCCGGCGAGACCATGCCGAACGGCAAGGCGACGTAAAAGACGCTGGCGAGATAGGTTTCCAGGAAATGCATGACGCCGAGCGCGCAGACGAAGACGCCGAGACCAATGCGCTTGCGGAAGCGGAAAAGCGTCACCATGACGCTGAAGTAGACGATTGCTTCGGCAAGGAGCAGGAAACTGTTCAGCAATGCCGTCGATCCGCTCTTTCGCGCCAGGAATCGCGACCAGCCGGCGACTCCACCCCGATCCTGTTTTGACGCGCAAGGGTTAACCAGAGATTTCAGCGCACCTGGTGACTGGTGGAAAACTTTGGCGGTCAGCACACACTTGTCCGTGTGTTCAGCTTGAACTGGCAAAAGCGATTGCCGTTCGCCGCCGCATCGCCTACATAGCGGCCAACCTCATTCAAATCGGCAAATCCAGTCAGTTTTTCAGGGAAAGCGCGCGTGGCACGCCAGTTCATCTATCACATGTCGGGCCTGTCGAAGGCCTATGGCACCAAGAAGGTGCTCGATAACGTTCATCTGTCCTTCTATCCGGACGCCAAGATCGGCATTCTCGGCCCCAACGGTTCGGGTAAGTCGACCATCCTGCGCATCATGGCCGGGCTCGACAAGGAGTTCCAGGGCGAGGCGTGGCTGGCCGAGGGCGCCACCGTCGGCTATCTCCCGCAGGAGCCGCAGCTCGACCCCAACAAGACCGTGATGGAAAACGTCATGGAAGGTGTCGCCAGGAAGACCGCCATCATCGAGCGCTACAACGAGCTGATGATGAATTATTCCGACGAGACGGCGGACGAGTCCGGCAAGCTCCAGGACGAGATGGACAGGCTCAACCTGTGGGATCTCGAGCAGCAGGTCGAGATGGCGATGGATGCGCTGCAGTGCCCGCCAGGCGATTCCGAAGTGACCAATTTGTCGGGCGGCGAGCGCCGCCGCGTCGCGCTTTGCCAGCTCTTGCTGCGCCAGCCTGACCTTTTGCTGCTCGACGAACCGACCAACCATCTCGACGCCGAGACCACGGCATGGCTGGAAAAGCACCTGCGCGACTATCCGGGCTCGGTGCTGATCATCACCCACGACCGCTACTTCCTCGACAATGTCACCGGCTGGATTCTCGAACTTGATCGCGGCCGCGGCATTCCCTATGAGGGCAACTACACCAGATATCTCGACGCCAAGGCCAAGCGCCTGATCCAGGAAGGCCGCGAGGACGACGCCCGCCAGAAGTCGATCTGGCGCGAGCGCGAGTGGATCCAGTCGTCGCCCAAGGCACGCCAGACCAAGTCGAAGGCGCGTATCAAGGCCTATGAGGAACTGCTCGAGCAGTCGCAGAACCGCAAGCCGACCGACACCCAGATCGTCATCCCGTCGAGCGAACGCCTCGGCAACGTCGTCATCGAGGTCGACGGCCTCACCAAGGGTTTTGGCGACGAGCTGCTAATCGAGAACCTGTCGTTCCGGCTGCCGCCAGGCGGCATCGTCGGCGTGATCGGCCCGAACGGCGCCGGCAAGACCACGCTGTTCAAGATGTTTACCGGCCAGGAAAAGCCGGATGCAGGTACGGTGCGCATCGGCGAGACAGTGAAGCTCGGTTACGTCGATCAGAGCCGCGACGCGCTCGATGGCAACAAGACGGTCTGGGAAGAAATCTCCGGCGGCGCCGAAATCATCAAGCTCGGCAAGCACGAGATCAACAGCCGGGCCTATTGCTCGTCCTTCAACTTCCGTGGCGGCGACCAGCAGCAGAAAGTCGGCAATCTGTCGGGCGGACAGCGCAACCGCGTGCACCTGGCCAAGATGCTGAAGAACGGCGGCAATGTGCTGCTGCTCGACGAACCGACCAACGACCTCGACACCGAAACGCTCGGTGCGCTGGAAGACGCGCTGGAGGCCTACGCCGGCTGCGCCGTCATCATCAGCCACGATCGCATGTTCCTCGACCGCATGGCCACGCACATGCTTGCCTTCGAAGGTGATGCGCATGTCGAATGGTTCGAAGGCAATTTCGAGGAATACGAGAAGGACAAGCTTCGGCGCCTCGGCGCCGAAGCGGCAGCCCCGCACCGCATGACGCACAAGCGACTGACGCGGTAAGGATATCAAGGGGCGGCGAATTTTCTCAGGATACGAGGAGAGCTCGAATGGCTGACTGGTCCGCCGCCCAATATCTGAAATTCGAGGATGAGCGCACGCGGCCCGCGCGTGATCTCGCAGCCCAAGTGCCGGTCGATTTCCCGCGCCGGGTCGTCGACATCGGCTGCGGGCCGGGCAATTCGACCGAACTCCTGGTCGAGCGCTGGCCGGATGCGCAGGTGAGCGGCTTCGACACCTCTCCCGACATGATCGAAAAGGCGAGGGCGCGCCTGCCCAACGTCAGCTTCGACCTCGCCGATGCTTCGACATGGCAGCCGGCCGAGCCGGTCAATGTCATCTTCGCCAATGCGGTTTTCCAGTGGTTGCCCGAGCACCCTGCGGTGTTTCAGCGGCTGATGAGCTTCCTAGCGCCCGGCGGCGCGCTCGCCGTCCAGATGCCCGACAACATGGCTGAGGATTCGCACCGGCTGATGCGCGAGACCGCCGCCGAAATGCCGTTTGCGGCCAAGATAAAGGGCGCGGCGCGTGCGCCGCTGGCACCGGTGTCGTTCTACTATGACCTGCTTTCGCCGCTCTCCGACCGGCTCGACATCTGGCACACGGTCTACAACCATCCGCTGGCTGATGCCGAGGCGATCGTCGAGTGGGTGAAGTCGACCGGGCTGAAGCCTTTCCTCGATCCGCTGGAGGCCGACGAGCGCAAGATCTTCCTCGACAGCTACACGGCCAGGATCGCCAAGGCCTATCCGAAGACCGCAAGCGGCAAGGTACTGCTGCGTTTCCCCCGCATCTTCATCGTCGCAAAACGCGCCGGTTAGAAAAATCCCGTCATGCGCAATTCATGTGTGGCGTCATGACCCGAGTGGCAGGGGGATGAATGATCATGTTGAACCAGGTTCAAGCTAGTCTGAACTTTGGTTTAAGCCGGCGTAAACCGGCCTGATGAGAAAAGTGTTGCGCCGAAGCGTTTCGGCGCCCACATGAAGCCGCAACGCCCGCGGATGGGACGGACTGAAACATGCATCGCGTCATCATCAGCGGCATCGGCGCTGAAATTCCTGAACCTGTCATCACCAATGAAGAGCTGGTCGAGAGCTTCAACAGCTGGGTCGACATGGAGAATGCGCGGCGCCAGGGCACCGACGAGCCGCTGCTGCAGAAATCCGACAGCGACTTCATCGTCCACGCCTCGGGGGTGAAATCCCGTCACGTGATCGAGCGCGAAGGCATTCTCGATCCGACCCGGATGACGCCGCGCATCCCGGCTCGGCCCGACGACGCGCTATCGCTGGAGGCTGAGTTCGGCATCGCCTCGGCCAGGAAAGCGCTCGACCACGCCGGGCTGGAGCCGTCCCAGATCGATCTGATCATCTGCTCGGCCTCGCACCATCAGCGGCCCTATCCGGCGATCGCCATCGAAATGCAGGAGGCGCTGGGGACAAAGGGCGCCGGCTTCGACATGGGGCTCGGCTGTTCGTCCGCCGCGGCCGCTCTGCACTTGGCGGTCAATCTGGTGCGGTCGGGCGCGCACAAGCGCATCCTGGTGACCACGCCGGAGATCATCACCGGCCATCTCAATTTCCGCGACCGGCAGACGCATTTCATCTTCGGCGACGCCTCGGTGTCCCTGGTGGTGGAAGGACTTGCCCAGGGCGACAAGCGGCCGGGACGTTTCGAGGTGCTGGACACGCGGCTGTGGACGCAGATGTCGAACAACATCCGCACCAATCTCGGCTATCACACCCGCACCGCCCAGGATGATCCCTACATGATCAACCTCGAAGGCAACCTGATCAAGCAGGTCGGCAACAAGGTGTTCAAGGAAGTCACCGTCGCCGGGCAAAAATTCATCGTCGAATTCCTGGCCGAGCACGGGCTGACGCCGCAGGCGATCAGGCGCTTCTGGCTGCATCAGGCCAATGCGCGCATGAATGCGATGATCCTGAAACTATCGTTCGGCCATGATGTCGATCACGATCGGGCGCCGATGGTGCTGGAACGGCTGGGCAATACGGCGGGCGCCGGCGCCATCGTTGCGTTGTCGGAGAACCATGCCGACATGAAGTCCGGCGATTTCGGCCTGATCTGTGCGTTCGGCGCGGGCTATTCGATAGGCGGCGCGCTCATCAGAATGCTTTAGGCATATTGATATCGAGGTGACCTGGCCTGTAAGGGTCGTCTGGGATTTCGAAATCCGCCCACCCAGGCCGCTTCGCGCCTGTCTTCCCTCCCGTTTGGCCTGACCTGACCCCTGCACAGCCGTGTCGAGGGCTCAGCTTGAACCAACGCGCCTTCGTTTGAGAAAGGAGAGCTTTCCAATGGTTGATGCCCGATGCAGTTGCGGCGCTCTCACGCTGACGCTTCCAGGACCATCAAGACTGGTTGTCGCCTGCCATTGTTTTGACTGCCAGCGCCGAACCGGAGCGCCCTTCGGCGTCGGCGCGTTTTATCCGGCCGACGCTGTAGTCATCTCTGGAACGCCGAAAGAATTCACCCGCGACGCGGCAAGCGGCGGCAAGGTGCACAGCTACTTTTGCCCAGACTGCGGCTCGACGGTTTATTGGAAGGCCGACAGGCTGCCGTCGATGATCGGCGTGGCCGTCGGCGCGCTGGCCGACCCGAAATACCCGCCTCCCGTCAGGTCGATTTTCGAGCAGTCGAAACATGATTGGGTCCAGATCGACGATGCTGCAGACCATCTTTGGCGAGGCAGCGTGGCGGCGAAATCGAGCTGAGCTGGCGTTCGCCGCATCTTGCCGGTCAGGCTGGTGTGAAGGGGATCAGCATCGGCACTCGCCCGGCATAATCGTCGTAGGTGCTGCCGAGTTCGCCACGCAGGAAGCTCTCCTCGAGCCTTGCCTTGACGACGATGCCGATGATGAGCAGCACGGTGCCCGCAATGCCCCATACCGTGCCCTTGGCCGCCATGGTGGCGAGGATGGCGAGCAGCAGTCCGGTGTAGATCGGGTGGCGGACGAGGCCGTAAGGACCGGTGTCGACGACATGGTGATCGGCCTTGGCGGTGACCGTACCGGACCAAAGCCTGCCGAGATGCAGCCGCGCCCACCAGGCAATGGCAATGCCGACGGCAATTAGGGCGACGCAGATCCAGGCTTCGGCGAGATTAGGCATCCACAGCCTGAGCCGGCCCTCATAGCCATGCGCTGGAATGAACAACAGGATCGCACCCGCCAACCAAAGAACCCTGTAGCGGGCCTCCGCTTTGAATCCGACGCGCTTCAGGGCAGGGTCGGCCCACAAAGCGGCGGCGGCCCAGCTCACCGCCCAGATCAACCAAAGCAGCGTGATTGCCGTCCCCGGTCGCATTAGGACCTCCGCCGACTGTCCGGATCACCATGAAGCGGGTGCAACGCGGCAGCAATGCGGCGGTATCAGGAACCGGCGGCTGTTCCGGTAAGATGATCGTGATCGGCGTTTTCACGCGCCCGAGAACATCCACTGCACGCCAAAGGCATCGACAAGCATGCCGAAGTCGGTCCCCCAATATCGCCTCGCCAAAGGCACGGTGATGCGGCCGCCGACGGCCATGCTGGAGAAAACCTCCCGCATGGCCGTCAGGTCATCAAATTCCAGCATCATGGCGGAGCCCTTCATCGGCTCGGCATCGTCATTGTCGGAGGCATGGAACAAGACGCCCGAGCCCTCGAACCGCGCATGCAGCACTTTTCCGCGCATGGCTTCGGTTCGCACCGGCATGTCGTTGTCGCCCCAGCGCAGAAGGATTGTTTTCAGGCCAAGGCCGCACTGTTCGTAGAAGGCCAGCGCCGGCTCGCAATTGGTGGTGAAGAACAGCGAAGGGGAGAGCCGCATCCTAATGCGCGGCCATGGCGGCTGCGACGAGCGCATCGCCGGTATATTGCCTGTCACCGATACCCCAGCCGCCGTCTGGCGCGTTGACGATGTTGATCCAGGTATTTTCGGCCTTATGCCCGGGCACGCAGAGCTCCGCGACAATTGCGGCTGCGGTGGCGATGAAGGCTTTGCGGGCTTCGATCGAGCCGAGGCCGATATTGGGCAATTTCAACTCGACCATGACGACCGGCCGGTTGGCACCGCCGGCATAGATGTGGCGCGGCGGCAGGATGTGGACCGGTCCGCCGACAATCGCGCTGAAGAAGGAATTGCCTGACGCGCCGGAGGCTTCTATGAGCGCCGCGCTGAGGCGCGGCAGGATTTCGCGCTCTCCGGCCTCTGTCAGTACGCCTTCGGGGGCGGTCACGGTGATTGGCATTTGGGCTCTCCTGTCCTCTGGTTGCATGAGCCGGTGCTTCTGGCTTGCCATGTTTCGTATCAATTGTTACGTTATGTAAAACGAGCAAGTCAACAGGTTTCGTATCGATCGCTATGGATAATTTGGAGAAGGCTAGGGGCGGCCGGCCGCGCGCGTTCGACCCCGACCGGGCACTGGATGCGGCGATGCATCTGTTCTGGGAGCATGGCTATGAGGCGACGTCGCTGGCCATGCTGCGCGAGGCGATGGGGCTTACGCCGCCGCAGATCTACAATGCCTTCACTGACAAGGAGACTTTGTTCCGCAAGGCGCTGACGCGCTACCACGAGACCGAGATCGGCTTTGCGCTGGACGCGCTCAGCGCACAGGTGCCGGTGCGGGAGGCGATATCGCGGTTGCTGCTGGGGGCGGCGGATGCCTATTCCAGGCCCGGCAAACCGGGTGGCTGCCTTTTCGTCAGCGGCGCGCTGGCGGCCTCGCCGCAGGCGCAAGCCATTGCCGATGAACTCAGGGCCTATCGCAAGGCAAGTGAAGCGGCGATCGCGGACCGGCTGGCCAAGGGCAGGGCGGCGGGCGAGCTACCGGAAGAGCTCTCCGTCGAGAACCTCGCCAAATACATTGCCGGCGTCATGAATGGCATGTCGATCCAGGCGCGGGACGGCGCCTCCGCAGAAGAGTTGCGACTTTTGGCCCTAACCGCTCTTGCGGCCATGCCTGCCGAAGGGCAAAAATGGCAAGCGTGATTCAAGGACGGAACGCCATGCTGGATCTCTTTCCCGAGGCCGAGAAGCCGGTTGAAATCATCCCGACAAAGAAGCTTCCGGCCCGCGCGGCGGCGCTCTATGTCGCGCCGGCGGATCATTTCCAGACGCGTCCGGTGGACGAATTGCGGCTGGTTTTCGACGGCATTTCAGGCGATTTCCACGCCGGGCCGACACGGCGCTCGGGCGGGCGCGAACCCTGGTATCCGCGAGGCACCGAAATGCGCAACGAGCGGCAGCTGTCGATCGTCGCAGCGGACGAACTGGCCATAGTCGCCGAGCGGATGGGCTTGGCCCAAATCAAGCCGGAATGGATCGGCGCCAATCTGGTCATAGAAGGCGTGCCGCGTTTGTCGATGCTGCCCGCCGGCACGCTGCTGTTCTTCAAGAACGGCGTGACCCTCAAGGTCGACGCCCAGAACGGACCTTGCCGCATCGCCGGCCGATCGATCGCTGAAAATGCGGGAATGGCCGACATCGAGGCCGGCGCGCTGTTGTTCCCCAAGATGGCGAAGCGGCTGCGTGGCGTCGTTGCCTGGGTCGAGAAACCGGGAACGATCAGGTCCGGCGAAGAGATTTCGGCGCGGGTGCCGGAGCAGTGGATTTATCAGGCCTAGCCGCGCGTTCGCATCGTGGCCGAAAGGCTACGCCGCCCTAGCGGCGGAGTAGCATTAGCGCCGGGGCTCAGCCCTTGCGGTTCTTCTTCGCGCCTTGCGCCATGACGGACACGTGGTCCCACTTGTCCCAGGTGGCGAGGCGGTTGGCGTATTCCTGGCGGATCATCGGCAGGCCGCCATCGCCGAAGAAGACGCGCAGCGGCGGCTCGGCTGCGTCGACAATGGCCAGAATTGCCGGGCCGGTGGCCTCGGGATCGCCGGCGACCGAATTGGCGCGGCGCTCCGCCATCTTGGCGCGGGCCGGCGCATAGGCCTCGATCGGCTTGGAGACCTTGGCGGAGGCGCCGGACCAGTCGGTGGAGAAGCCGCCGGGCTCGACCAGCGTGACATGGATGCCGAATTCCGCGACCTCGATACTCAGCGACTGGCTGAAGGCTTCCAGCGCCCATTTCGAGGCGTGGTACAGGCCGAGCGAGGCAAAGGCATTGACGCCGCCGATCGACGAGATCTGGATGATGTGGCCGGACCGCTGCGCCCGCATGATCGGCAGGGCGGCCTGGGTGACCCAGAGCGCACCGAACACATTGGTTTCGATCTGGTCGCGGGCTTCCTGTTCGCTGACTTCCTCGATGGCGCCGAAATGGCCGTAGCCGGCATTGTTGATGACGACGTCTAGCCGGCCGAAGCGCTTGTGTGCCTCGGCTATCGCGGCATCGACGGCTTTCTTGTCGGTGACGTCGAGCTTTATCGCGGCGATGTTGTCGCCATATTTTTCGACCAGATCGGCGAGCGTGCCGGCGTCACGGGCGGTTGCGGCAACGCGGTCGCCGCGCGCCAATGCGGCCTCGGCCCAGACACGGCCAAAGCCCTTCGACGATCCGGTGATGAACCAAACCTTTGATGTCATGATGTGGGATCCTTGCCCCTGCGGGCGTGATTTTGGGTGAAAGCGGAGGCTTCTCCGCTTTCAGGCATATACGGTCCATCGCCTGATTTTCCAGAGGCGAGGGGAAATCTTTTGAACAAGATGGCCCTTTGATCAGGGGTAGTTCACCCGAGACGACCAAGCCGGGTCGTCGTGCTTTTGCCAATAGAGCGCCATCAGCCGGCCGGTGATCGGCCCGACCTTGCCGTCGGCGATCGCCGCGCCATCGATCCGCGTCACCGGCATGATGCCGCCGGCGGTCGAGGTGATGAAGACCTCGTCGGCCGCCTTGAGCGCGGCAACGCTGACATCGGTGGCGGCGGCGACGAGACCTTCTTCGGCGCAAAGATCGAAGACGGTGCGCCTTGTGATGCCGGGCAGGACGCCGATGGCCGGCGTCGACAGCCTGCCATCCTTGACGCAGAAGACGTTGAAGCCCGGGCCCTCGGCGACATTGCCGTTGAAGTCGAGGATGAGAGCGGTTTCGGCGCCGCCGTCATAGGCGTCGTACAGACCGCGCACGAGGTCGAGCCAGTGGTAGTTCTTGATCGACGGGTCGATCGAAGCCGGCGGAATGCGCACCTTGTCGCTGATGGCGACATGCAGGCCGCGCCGCAGCTGCTCGGCATTGGCGACCGAGCCGAAGGGGACGGCGAAGGCCATGAAGCGGTTGATCGCCTGGCGCGGATCGCGGCTGAAGGTCGGCGAGGCGCCGCGCGTGCACAGCATCTCGACATAGGCGGCGCGATGACCCGAAAGCGCCACGCAATTGTGCAGGATCTCGGCCACGCCATCCCTGTCGAACGGGATGGTCATGCGCAGCCTTTCCAGCCCGCCGAAGAAGCGGTCGAGATGCAGATCGAGGCGGAAGAAGCGTCCGTCCCAGACATGCACCGTGTCGTAGGTGGCGTCGGAATGCAGGAACCCCCAATCCAGCACCGACACCTTGGCTTGCGACATCGGCAGATACTGGCCGTCGAGGAAGGCGATGCCGTCGGGATAGGAATGCGGGTCGACGTGGCGGTCGCCGACCGCAGGCAGCGGCTTTGAAGCCTTTGGTGCCGTCGTCTGGTCCATCGCAGCCTCCTCGCGCACAGAGCGGACCAGCAGGCTATCGGTGCTGGACAGAAGATGTAGAGCCACCCGAGAGGTGCCATTCGTCCTCCACGATCCGGCCGATACATTGGATTGGAGTTGCCTTATGATCGGACGGCTCGGAGCGGGAGGGGACATGGGCAGGTTTGGGACCGTCATCGTAGCCATGATGATCTTCGCCACCGCGGGCGAAGCCGGCACGCTGTGCACCAAGGAGGGCGACGAACTCTGCCAGAACGGCCAGACCTATCGCTGCGAGAAGACCGGCAGCGAATTGACGCCGATCTTCCAGAACGTGCCTTGCGCGGTGAATGTGCCGGCACCGTCCCTGGCCGGCACCTGGGTTGGCAGAGGCCACCAGAGCCCGGCGGGTGATGCCGGCGCCGACTGGTCGATCACGATGACGATCAGGGATGACGGCGCGTCGATCGATTATCCCTCACTTGGCTGCGGCGGGTCGCTGTCGCAGACGTCCAGGGACGAGACGTTGGCCGAATTCCACGAGACCATCACCTACGGCCAGGACAAGTGCATCGATGGTGGCGATATCACCGTCCGGTTCTTCAAGGGAAATCTGTCGTGGACCTGGGTCGGCCAGGCCGACGGCCAGCCCTATAATGCCATCGCCGTGCTGACGCGGCAGTAGCGTCTTATTCTTCCTCGTCGTCTGCGTCGAGCAGACGTGTCGCGCGCCAGCGGGTGAGGACGGTGTTGGTCTGCTCGATGACGAAGAAGCGCGCCGAGTCGCGGTCATAGCCCTCGGCCAGCAGCTTTTCGTAGTCGGTGTGCATGTGACGGATATGGGCGATTGTTGCCAGCCACACCGCGATCGTCGGCGGCAAGGTCTTCATATGCACCGCGCCGGCATCAGCACGGATCTTTTCCATGTCGGCATAGGGCGCCAGCGGCAAAAGAGCTGTCAGCGCCTTGGCGATGGCGCGGCGGCGGCCGGTTGGCGCCGTCATTGTCGAACCTGCCTGGGCTCTTCGCGCCCCGCGACGGTCGCCTCGGCAATGGCATCGGTCGAGGCAAAGTAAGGCTTGATGTCGATGACCGGCGTGCCGTCGAGCACGTCGATGGCGTCAATGTCGATGCGTCCAGTGGCGAGGTCCAGCCCCACGAGCCTGGCCACATGAAGGCCGACCGGGTTCGGCCGGGCAGGGGAGCGCAGGCCGAATACGCCTTTGGCTTCAGCCGCATGGCGGGGTTTCTGCACAATCAGATTCCGCGGCGCGTGATGCAGCCAAGACAGGATGACGACATGGCTGGCGCGCTCCAGACCGCGCAAGCCTTCGCGATAGGGCGCGTCGATGGTCAGCACCGCCGGTTGCCCGGTCTCGCGGGCCTCGCGCATGTTTTTCGGGCAGCTCTCGCGCGTCACCCAAGGCGAAGCGATGCGGCCGATGAAGACGACGCCGGCATCCGCCGTCATCTTTGCCGGATCGTGTTCCAGCCTCTGCTCGCCTTCGCGTGCCTCGAACATTTCGCGTAGCCCGCTCATTCTGCCCATCTCTTGTTTGGTGTCTGTCATCAACCGACCGCACCACATTTTGGGGCGGCACGCACCGGAAAATCACGCATGCGGCATTTTCTGGTCCGGAAACGACATAGCGCTTGCAAGGCTGTCAAAACCGACATAAACATATGTTTATATCTTTTTCAAAGTGAACGCACTGAAATGAGAATACGCTGATGCATGTCTCGCTCGACACCATGGTGGATACGCTGAAGGCGGCGGCCGAATCCAGCCGTCTGCGCATATTGGCATTGTTGTCGCGCGGCGACCTCACTGTTTCCGACCTCACCGAAATTCTCGGCCAGTCGCAGCCGCGTGTCTCGCGGCACCTGAAGCTTTTGCTCGAGGCTGGGCTGATCGGCCGTTACCAGGAGGGGTCGTGGGCCTTCTTCCGCCTGTCGGATGCCGATTCCGCGCGTGACTTCGTCATGGGGCTGGTTTCCAGCATTCGCGGTGCCGATCCCCAGGTCGAGCGCGATCTCGAGCGCCTAGCCTCGGTCAAGCGCAAGCGGCAGGACCGGGCGACGGAGTATTTTTCGGTGAACGCGGCAAGCTGGGACCATATCCGTTCACTGCATGTACCGGACCGTGCCGTCGAGGCGGCGATGCTGAAGCTGGTCGGCAAGCGGCCGTTCCAGTCGATGCTCGACCTCGGCACCGGCACCGGGCGGCTGCTCGAGATATTCTCGCCGCTCTACCGGCGCGGCGTCGGCATCGACATGTCGCGCGAAATGCTGACCGTGGCGCGCGCCAATCTCGACAAGGCCGGCGTTTCGAACGCGCAGGTGCGGCAGGGCGATATATTCTCGCCGCCAGTCGAGCGCGATGCCTTCGATCTCGTCACCATCCACCAGGTGCTGCACTATCTCGACGATCCGGCCCGCGCCATCCACGAGGCGGCGCGGCTTTTGCGCCCGGCCGGCCGGCTGGTCATCGTCGACTTCGCACCGCACGCGCTGGAATTCCTGCGCGACGAGCATGCTCATGTCAGGCTCGGCTTTTCCGACCGGCAGATCAGCGAGTGGTTCGCCGAGGCCGGCCTCGACCTCGAGGATGCCCAGGAATTCGAGCCGCGCGGCGGCAACGAGGCAAGGCTCACGGTAAAACTCTGGCTTGGCCGCGACCGGCGGCTTTTGATCGCCGATCCGGCCAGTGAGCAGACCAAAGTAAACTCGATAGGGGAAATCGCCTGATGAACCAGTTCCGCTTTTCCCGCCGCCCCGACATTGGCGACAAGGTCAAGGTTTCCTTCGAATTCTTCCCGCCCAAGACCGATGAGATGGAGGCACGGCTATGGGACACGGTCACCCGGCTGGAGCCGTTGAAGCCGAAATTCGTCTCAGTGACCTATGGCGCCGGCGGCTCGACGCGTGAACGCACGGCGCGCACCATCAGCCGCATCCTGAACGAAACCAGCCTGACGCCGGCCGCGCACATGACCTGCGTCGACGCCGCCCGCCATGAGGTCGACGCGGTAATCCAGGAATTCGCCGATATGGGCGTGAAGCGCTTCGTTGCCTTGCGCGGCGACCCGGCCGCCGGCGTCGGCACAGCCTACCGTCCGCATCCGGAGGGCTATGCCAACGGTGCCGACCTGGTCGGCGCTCTGAAAGATGCCGGCGATTTCGACATTTCGGTCTCGGCCTATCCGGAGAAGCATCCTGAAAGCCCCGATTTCGCCACCGACATCGACATGCTGAAGCGCAAGGTCGACAATGGCGCGACGCGGGCAATCACCCAGTTCTTCTTCGATAATGATCTTTATGAGCGCTATGTCGAGCGGGCGCGCCGCGCCGGCATCTACATCCCGATCGTGCCGGGCATCCTGCCGGTGCACAATTTCACCCAGGTCGCCAATTTCTCGGCGCGCTGCGGCGCGCTGGTGCCGGCATGGCTGGCCGAGCGCTTCGAGGGCCTGCAGAACGACCCGCAGACGCATGCGCTGGTGGCTTCGGCCGTCGCCGCCGAGCAGGTGCTGGACCTGGTCGAGCGCGGCGTGGGCGACTTCCACTTCTACACGATGAACCGCGCCGACCTTGTCTTTGCCATCTGCCACATGATCGGCATCCGCTCGCACGAGGCGGAGGTGGCAGGCTCGGCCGCAGCGTAAGGGTTAGCCAGAAAGGCAAAAGGCCGGGTAAAAACCCGGCCTTTCGAATTGCTTAGACTATCTGGTGCTGGTCTTCCCCGTGTTGGCGGGTTCAGGGAAGGACGCCCATAATGAGGGCGCCGATGAAAGCGAACGCAGCACAAATCATCAATGCGTTGATTGGCCTCGTAAGTCCCATGACATAGCCTCCTCTTAAAGAGCTATGCTTGGGAGTCTAGGTTCATTTGTGCCACAGGCAAGCGGAAAATGTGCTGCATTGCGACGTGATTGTGAAGATTGCGACCCGATTTCTGCCGTTAGCCGTTGAAACTTCTCGGCAAAAACCCGCTTCGGACCTGTGAATAAATTATGGCGACGGCATGTCGATCCTGTGTCATGGCAGCGCTACCACCGCGAAACCCGACTTCGACTCTCGCGTCAATGCGGTTCAGTCTACCGCCTTGCAAGGACGCGCCCGTCAATTGTGAGAAGACCGAGCCCGATCAGCACCACGCCGCCGATCTCGAACAGTTCGAGCCGTTCTCCGAGGAAAAGAAAACCAAGCAGCATGGCGCTGGCCGGCACGATGAGCGTGACCAGCGAGGCGTTGGTGGCGCCGGCCGAGGCGACGAGGTTGAAATAGAGGATATAGGCAAAAGCGGTGGAGAGCAGCGCCAGCGCCAGCACCGCCGCCCAGACAGGCGGTGAGGCCGAGAACAGGCCGGCGGTGCCGTGCGCCAGCAGCACGACCGGAATCATGATGATGGTCGAAGCGGTCAGCTGTCCGGTGGCGATGACCGGCGAGGGCACGCCCTTGAAGCGGCGGGCGACCATCAGCGCGATGCCATAGGACAAAGACGCGCCGATCAACGCGAATTTCGCCCAGACAGGGCCGCCAAGCCCGGCGAGCAGGCCGGGGCCGATCATCACCGCGGTGCCGGCGACGCCGAGCCCAATGCCGGCGAGCTTGTTCCAGGATAGCTTTTCGTCCGATGTCAGCGCGTTGGCGAGGATCAGTGTCCAGAACGGCGTGGTCGCGTTGAGCACCGAGGCGACGCCGGCGCCAAGTTGGGTCTGGCCCGCGAAGATCAACGAGAAGGGGACGACATTGTTGGTGAAGGCCAGCAGGAAGAACAGGCCGGCATGGGGAAAGGCGAGACGGAAGGAAGGGCCGCGAATGGCCAGGTAGAGCCGCAGCGCGATCGCGGCGATGGCGACGCGAAACAGCACCAGTACCAGCGGGTGAAGCTCCGCCACCGCGATGCGGGCGAAGAAGAACGAGCCACCCCATATAGCGCCGAGCAGCAGCAACTGCCCCCAGTCGGTGAGCGTCATCGGTCCGCGTGGCGTTGAAGTCGCGGCTATTGCCATGCCCATGTCCCCCCCCCGATGACCGACATGCCGGCCCGAATGCCAGCCGGTCAGACACAGGCATATCCGGTCCGGCGACAAGGGCCACCCGAAACCTGATGGCTGACAACGTCGCTAAAAACTAGCGCCGCGGCGTGAGCGGCACGAGACACAGAATTGTTTTCATTAGCCGCTAGCTTGGATTAATTGTGCGCAGGCTGAAGTCGAGGATTCGTCAATGCAGCGATTCGAGAATGCCGGCGAGGCGGCCCTGGCCCTTCGTCCCGACGAACCGGTCTATTGCTTCCGCCCGCAGGTGCTGAAGGCCGACGCCCGGCAGTTCATGGGCATGTTCCCCGGCAAGACCGCCTATGCGGTCAAGACCAATGGCGAGCAGATCGTGCTGAAAACCTTGGTGGAGGCCGGCGTCACCGCCTTCGACGTCGCTTCGCCCGGCGAGTTCGCCGCCGTGCGCGCCGTCTCCGCCGATGCCGAGATGCTCTACATGCACCCGGTCAAGGCGCAGTCGGATATCAAGCTGGCGCTGGAGAAATACGGCATCCGCGTCATCTCGCTCGACCATGAGGACGAGATCACCAAGTTGACCCGGGTGGTTCGGGCGCTGGATATCGATCCGGGCGGGGTCAGCGTATTCGTTCGGGTGCAGACAAAGGGCCACGCGGCCTATGAATTGTCGAAGAAATTCGGCGCCGGGCCGGCCTATGCCGTGGAACTCGCGGAACGGCTGAACCGCACCGGCTACAAGGTCGGCCTGTGTTTCCATGTCGGCAGCCAGATCGAGGATCCCGACACCTATGAGCGGGCGCTGGCCTCGGCCGACTGGGTGCGCAACCGCCTGACGTTCGACCTCGCCGGGCTCGACGTCGGCGGCGGCTTTCCAGCCGAATACGGCCACGATCCCAACCGCAAGCAGGTCGAGATGCCGTCGCTCGGCCAGATCATGTCGCGGCTGTCGGGCGACCTGAAGGAATATCAGTTCGACCAGATACCGCTGGTGGCCGAGCCGGGCAGGGTGATCGTGGCGCGCTGCCTGTCGCTGATCGTGCGCGTGCTGTTGCGCAAGGGCAAGCGGCTCTACATCAATGACGGCATCTGGGCGTCGCTGTCGGATTCATGGACCGGCAAGATCACGCTGCCGGCCCGTTTCATTCCCGATCCGGCGATCAGGACCCGCAACGGCGATGAAAAGAACATCGTGCCGTTCAAGGTCTGCGGCGCCACCTGCGATTCCGTCGACATCCTGTCCAGGCCATTCTGGCTTCCGGAGACTGTGGACACCGGCGACTGGATCGAGATCGGCCATATCGGCGCCTACTCGCTGTCGCTGCGGACCCGCTTCAACGGCTTTTATCCCGATACGTTCGTCGAGGTGACGACACCGTTCGACGAAGGCGACGCGCCGCAGGGATTTGCCAGTCTGGAGACGATGGCGGATTAGGGGAGTAAGGCAGTAAGGCAGTAAGGCAGTAAGACAGTAAGGCAGTAAGGCAGTAAGGCAGTAAGGGGTGGTGGCAATCACTGCTTTCGGGTTCGTTTCCCCTTGCCCTAACCTACAGCGCTACAATTTCCCCAACAGCTCCGGTGTCGGCCAGCCATCCACCGGCAATCCCAATCGCATCTGTTCCTTGCGGATCGCTTCGCGGGTGTTGGTGCCGAGAATGCCGTCGACGGTGCCGACATCGTAGCCTCGGGCTTCGAGCTTGGTCTGCAGCTCTTTCATCTGGTCGTTGTTGAGGCCGGGTTCCGGAGCGCGCGGGTCAAGCGGCGGTGCGCCGGCCAGCCGCGCGGCGAGGTTGGCCGCGGTCAGGGCGTAGGTGAAGGACTGGTTCCATTCGAGATAGACGTCGAAATTCTCGTAGGTCAGGAAGGCTGGCCCCTTGCGCCCCATGGGCAGCGCCAGGCCGGCCTTCAGGCCCTTGTCAACCAGCGGCGAGCCGTCGCGATTGGTGACGCCCCATTCAGCCCACTGCGTCAGCGGCAATTTGTTGGTGCGCCCGGTCTGGTCCCACGGCATCTCGTCGGGTACGCGCACTTCCTGGATCCAGGGCTCGTCGCGCTTCCAGCCGCGCGACAGCACTTTGTTTGCCGTGGTCATGATCACGTCGGGCACGCTGCCCCGCAGGTCGATCTTGCCGTCGCTGTCGCCGTCGACGCCGCGCGCGAGATAGTCCGAAGGCAGGATCTGCGTCTGCCCGATCTCGCCGGCCCAGGCGCCGGTGACATCGGCCGGCAGCACGCCGCGATCGATCAGTTCCAGGAGCGGCACCAGTTGCTGACGAAACAGTTGCGGCCGGCGGCAGTCGTGCGAGAGCGTCACCAGCGCGCTCAGTGTGTGGAAGTCGCCTTGCACCGCGCCAAAATCCGTTTCCAGCGCCCAGAAAGCGGTGATGACAGGTGCCTGGACGCCGAACTGCTGGTCGGCGCGCGCGAAGATATCGGCGTATTTCTTCATGTTCGCCGCACCTTGCTTCAGCCGATAGGCCGAGATCATGCGGTTGGAGAATTGGACAAAAGTCTGCGTGAACACGCCCTGGGCACGGTCGCGTGCCAAAGCCCGGTCGTCGATCCTGGCATCTTCCAGCGCGTCGAGACCGACGGCGCCGACACCGGCTGCCTTGGCTTCCGCCGCCACGCCCTGTTTCCAGGTTTCGAAGTCGCCGCCGCATTCCTGCGCCATCGCCGGCAAGGCCGTGGCGCACAGGAATAGCGCCGCGAGGGCTTGAGAACGCAGTCGCATCAGCTTCCTTTCGAAACGAAGAGGGCATTGTCGTGCTTGGCTAAAACCCCAACGCCCTGAAGTACCGGCGGTTGCACTCTTCACCGCTGGCTGTGTCGAAAAGCAGGCGACAGGCCCGGTGTCAACGGTTCTTCTGCGGCAGCCACCATTCCCTATGGCTTCGTTGCCGTCGAACCCGGTTCAACGGGAACTCTCCCGGAGTGATTTAGTCGATGCGGTGCTGCCGTTGAACTGACGTCAACGGGAGTTCTGCCGCAGCCACTTGTTCCATGCAGCTTCCGAGCCGTTGAAGACATTGATGTCGGACTTGCCGGTCATGCCGGGAACGATGCCGGTTCCGGTGTACTGCCAGAAGGTAAAGGGGTGGCTGCCATATTTTTCGCGCGGGTGGCCGGCGACTGAGCGTAGCCAGTAGGGGTAGCCGCGGAAGGTCGACAGTTGATTGTCGTCGAAGAAGTCGACCGAGGTGTAGATGATCGGCTTCTTGCCGTAATGCCGTTCGACGATTTCGAGGAAGGTGGTCATTTCGCTGCGCACCGTGGCAGGGTCGGGGCGTAGTCGGCAGGTCGGCGATTTGGGGTTCCATTCCATGTCGAGGACGGGAGGCATGGATGAGCGGTCGACGGGCACGTTCTGGATGAACCAGCGTGCCTGCTGGGCGGCCGGGGTGCAAAAATAGAAGAAATGATAGGCAGCGCGCGGCACGCCGGCGGCTTTCGTGCGCGCCCAGTGCTCGTTGAAATACTCATCGAAGCGGTCGCCGCCTTCGGTAGCCTTGATGAAGGCGAAGGAAATGCCGTTCGACTTGGCCGTCGGCCAGTCGACCGAGGTTTGGTACTTGGAAACATCGGTGCCGTGGACGGCATAATTCCACGGCGCGCCGCTGTCCCATTCATGCGGCTTGGAATCGGCGAAGCGCGGCGCGCGCACCGCGACCGTCGGGCTGCTGGAAGCGGACGGCGACAGATCGTCGACGGTCGAGCAGGCGCCAAGCAGCGTCAGCATGAAAAGAACCGCAAGACGGCGCATCACAACTTCCAAGCCGGAATCAGCCGGTCGCTGATGGGTCTGTGCATCGATGGCCGGTTCGGCCCCCTCCGAACGATCGCCCCACGCATCGTCCGGCATTTTTCGTGCATGTCGTTGTCCCAAAATCGCTGAGCACTTTTGGGCGCATGCATCATGTGATCGCCGATCATGGTTGATAATCGGTTGACGGCGCTCGACAAGTACCCCGATTTTGCGGAAGCAATGGCGGCAATTCGATGACATAAGGTTCGGGCGAAAGCCTAAAGCGCGTCGCATTGAAACGGATTGGCGCGACGCGTTTTAGGTTTCTCATTTTTATGCATGTCGTTCTCGCAAAACCGCGGTCACTTTTGCGCGACATGCATTCGGAGGAAACAGATGCGGTTCGTGGTCAAGATCGTCAAATGGCTGCTTGGCCTGATCGTGCTGGCGGTCGCCGCGGTCTTCGCCTGGCTCTATATCGCGCCGCCCGAACTGATCCGTGTCGGTTCGGGCTATTCGGCCAAGATCGTCTGCTCCAACGTCTTCATTGCCGGGCGCGATGCGAAGGAGGTGCTTGCCGTCGACGTGCAGGCGCCCGGACACCCGCTGCTGCGGCTGATGCGAGTCTCGGTCGACAAGAACAGGGGGACGGTCTCGGCCGGGCTGCTCGGTTTCCTCGGCAAGAGCGAAGCGGTTTCGCGCGACGGGCTGGGCTGCGCCTCGGTTCCCGACAGTGATGTCGGCAAGGCGCGGCGCACGGCGGTCCATGCCGAGCCATTGGCAACCAGCCAGGATACGCTGTGGCCCGAAGGCGAGCGGGTCGACGCCTCACAGGATCCGGTTATTGCCAAGCTGCTGGACGACGCGGCGCTGACCGGTCCCGGCATGCGCGCGGTGGTCGTGGTCAAGAACGGCCGCGTCGTCGCCGAACGCTATGGCGATGGCTTCTCCGCCAAGACGCCGTTGCTCGGCTGGTCGATGACCAAGACGGTGAACGCCGCCATCATCGGCACGCTGGTCAAGGACGGCAAGATGGCGGTCGACAACAAGGGACTGTTCGCGCCGTGGAGGGCGGACGGCCGCGCAGCGATCAGCCTTGCCGACATGATGGCGATGTCGAGCGGGCTGGAATTCAACGAGGACTATGGCGACGTCGCCGATGTCACGCGCATGCTCTATCTCGAACCCGACATGGCGGGTTATGCCGAATCAAAACCGCTGGCGGCCGAGGTCGGCAAGGTGTTTTCCTATTCGAGCGGTACGGCGGTGATGCTGTCACGCCTCTGGCAGGATGCGATCGGCGACAAGGCCAAGGCGCTGACATGGCCGCGCTCGGCACTGTTCGAACCGCTCGGCATGCACAGCGCCGTGCTCGAAACCGACGAGCAGGGCACCTTCGTCGGCTCATCCTATCTCTACGCCACGGCGCATGACTGGGCCCGCTTCGGCCAGTTCCTGCTGCAAGGCGGGGTCTGGAACGGCAACCAGATCCTGCCCGTGGGCTTCGTCGACTGGATGCGCGAGCCGGCGCCGGCGTCAAAAGTATATGGCAAGGGCCAGTTGTGGATCGAAGCGCCGGGCGACGAGGGCAATCCCGGCGCCGGCGTGGCCGCCGGCTTGCCCAGGGACACCTACTGGATGGAGGGACATGACGGACAGACGGTCGCCATCATTCCGTCGGAGCAATTGGTGATCGTGCGGCTTGGCCTGACGCCGGCCAAACATGGCTACCGCCCGCAGACGATGGTCGGCGCGCTGGTGAAGGCGCTGCACTAGCCCTGCAAATCTTGTCTATGCGGCTGTCGGCAACGGCTTGGCGCGGTCAATACGCGCCCGTTCGTCGGGTGAATTCATGACCGCCCAAAGATCGCTGCGGCGTTGGACGTTCAACCAAAAGTCTGGGCTGTTGCCAAACACTCGCGACAGAATGAGCGCGGTTGCGGCAGTCACGTTGCGGCGGTCGTTGCACAATTCATTCACATGCTTGCGCTGAACACCCATCGCCTCAGCCAACGCCGCTTGTGTCAGACCGAGCGGCTGCATGAACTCTTCCGCGAGAATTTCTCCAACCGTTGCCGGCTTCCGTGTGGTCATCAACATGTATCACCTCACCTGTAGCTATGGTCGTCGAGATAGATGTCCGACGCTTCGCCTATGCGGCCGTCCCATCGGAATATCAGCCGCCATTGGTTATTCACGCGGATTGAGTGGAGGCCTTCGAGATTTCCACGCAGCTTCTCGAAGTGATTGCTGGGCGGTATGCGCAAATCCAGATCGGTCACTGCATCGTCGATCATCTGGAGCTTGCGAAACAATCGGCTTTCGAGATCGGACGGAATGTGGCGGGAATGAATATCCTCAACGAAGAATGCCCGTAGCCAGCCGTCTCGAAATCCGACGATCAATCCATATCTCCAATGCTGGGATAATGTACCACTCCTTGGGTCATTCTGCAACTTGCTTCTCAACGGGAAGCCGGCCGCTCCTTAGGTTGACAGGACGCCTGGGCTAGCCTCTCGATCGAGCGAAGAGTTGGTCCATTGCGTAAAATAGCGGCGATGAGACCGCTGAGCATCCTGAGCGTTTGGCGTCAAAGGCTAGGTTTGATGACGGCCAGCCAGGCATAACCGCGATAAAGCGTGCGAAAACGGAAGGTTGAGCCGGTTCGCCGCGATTCCGATTCAAGAACTTCGCGTAGGGTTGAGCGCGGTGCGACGTGGAATTTTTTGAGCCAGCCGCGCAGCAGGGAGCGGAACCAGCGCGGCAGGCCTTCCTGTTGGCCGAAGTCTACGATGTGCAGCGACCCGCCCGGCGACAACAAGGCCAATGCCGCCGAGACGGTCTTTTCCCAGCCCGGGATCATCGACAGCGAGTAGGACACGAACACGCGGTCAAAGCCGTCACGGCCGAACAGCGCCTTGGCGTTGAAGTCGGTGGCGTCGCCCCCTGCCAGGAGTACATGGCCGGACAGGCCTTCGCGGTCTATCGCCTTGGCGGCCGTCTCCAGCATTTCGGCCGAGATGTCGAGGCCAAAGAAGCTGATATCGGGGTAGCGGCGGGCGGCGAGCACGATGTTGCGGCCGGTGCCGCAGCCGAGTTCCAGTACCGTACCGCCGGGCGGCACATCCAGCCCCTCGATCAATCGGTCGCGCCCAAGCAGATAGTATTTGCGGGTCAGGTCGTAGATGTGGCGCTGCCAGCGGTAGACGCCGTCCATCAGTTCGGCATGGTTGGCCTTGAATTCGGGGCTGGCCGGCAGCTCGGTCGTGCTCATGCGGCGCGCTTCACATAGAGGTGGAAGCCGCCATAGATGGCTGAGCGGTCGCGGGCCGAGAAGTCGCGCGATGCCTCCTTCTGATAGTCCCACTGGTCGAGCAGCGAGGTCGAGACACGGCCCGGCAGCAGGCTGGGCTCGGCGGCGGTGCGGAAGATGACGCGGGCGCCGGTCGAGGCGGTGCGGGTGATTTCCGACCATAGCGCGTTGAGCTGGTCATCGGTCATCCAGTCCTGCGCGTCGAGCAGGATGAAGCGGTCGACGGTGCCGGCATCCTTGCCGGCGAGGAATTCGATCAGATTGGCATGGTGGATCGCGACGCGGTCGATATTGCCGCGGATGGTGTCGTAGTTCTGCTTTTCCAGGTAGGCGGGCAGGGCGGCTTCGCCGGGTTCTGGATAGCGGCGGGCGAAGGCCTGCCAGGCGAAGTAATTGTTTTCAAGGGGAAAATCGCAAGCGAGCTTTTCCAGCCGCGCTTTCAGCACGCTGACCATGGTGCCGTCGCCGGAGGTGATCAGCGAATCGTACTGCGCCGGCGGAATGCCGAGGCCGAACAGCGAGGCCTTGCGCGAGGTCGCCCATTTCAAGAGCTTCTTGTCGAAGACCGGCGCCAGCTCTTCGTTGAAGAAACGGCGCTGCTCGCCGATGTTCCTGGCTTCCATCATGCGGGCCGGGTTGACGCCGAAGAACTTGCCCGCGCGGTGGCCCATGGCGATGAACAGGCCAAGCAGTCCGGTCTGGTAGAAGTTGCGGTCGAAGACGCCGATGCGCCGGCGGCCGCGCCAGTTGCGGCGCTCCCAATAGTGGCGGCTGACCGGATCGAGATGCGGTGCGATGAAACGGTCATAGGCTTCCGAATTGTGGCTGGTGTCGGCGGCGCCGAAGAAGCGGAACAGATCGCCCTGCGAGGGCAGGCGGCGCACCGCCTCCAGCTTCATGCGGTTCAGCGCGATATGCGCGGCGTTGAGATCGACGGCGTCGATCCGAGCCGGCGAGCGGGTGAGGTAGGCCAGGATGTTGCAGCCGCCGGACGCGATCGTGACGACCCGATGACTGGCGCCAAGCTGCATGGCCTCCATGTCGACATCGGGGTCTTCCCAGATCTGCGGATAGACGAGGCCGGAAAACAGGAAGGCGAACAGCCGCTCGGAGATGCCCGCTTTCGACAGCGCGCGGTTCTGGTAGACGGCCTTTCCAACTTCCTTGCCGCGGCGAAAAACCAGGTCCGAGGAGACGTCCGTCATGACAAAGTGATTCCCCATTTGCTCTGGCGCAAGCGGGTAACCCAGGGTCATGACAGGCCGGTGACAGTCGGAGGCACCGATAATTCTACTGCGGCGGTCATCTGACGCGGCTTGCTGCGCTTCCGGTGCTCACGGAGTTCACTGTCCGCTCCGCTCCGTTTCTCGAAAGCCACGTAACCTTACTCGCCGCAGCAAATTCTCGAAGCCTGCTCAGGCGTGTCCAAACCCGCCCGGTGTCGGCGTCGTAAGGATCACCGCTTCACCGGCATCGAGTACCGTCTGGTCGCACGCCTTCAGCACATCGATCGTGCCATCCTTGCGGCGGACCTTGGTCGAGCCGACCTCGCCGTCGCCGCCCCCGTCCAGTCCCTGCGGCGGGCGGTTGCGATGCGAGGAGAGGATGGCGCATTCCATCTTTTCGAGGAACCGGATGGTGCGTTTGGTGCCGTCGCCGGCATTCCAGCGGCCCTTGCCGCCGGATCCTTCGCGGATGTGGAAATCCTCGAGCACCACGGGAAAGCGCAGTTCCAGCACTTCGGGATCGGTGAGGCGCGAATTGGTCATGTGGGTGTGGACGCCGGAGGTGCCGGCAAAGCCGCGGCCGGAGTTCATGCGGCCGGCCGGCGAGCCGGAGCAGATCGTCTCGTAGTACTGGTACTTGCTGTTGCCGAAGGTCAGATTGTTCATCGTTCCCTGCGCATTGGCCATGGCGCCCATGGCGCCGAACAGCGCATTGGTGACATGCTGCGAGGTCTCGACATTGCCGGCAACGACGGCGGCAGGGTAGGCGGGCTTCAGCATGCAGCCGTCGGGAATGATGATGTTGATTGGCCTGAGGCACCCGGCATTCATCGGGATCATGTCCTCGACCATGACGCGGAAGGCGTAGAGCACTGCCGCACGGGCTACGGGCTCCGGCGCGTTGAAATTGTTCTTCATGACAGGCGATGTGCCGGTGAAGTCGACCGTCGCCTCGCGCTTTTGCCGGTCGACCGATATCTTCACCTTGATAACCTGGCCGGTGTCCGTGGGATATTCATAGGCCGATGTGTCCGGCAGCCGCTCGATCACGCGGCGCACGCTTTCGGCGGCGTTGTCCTGGACGTGACCCATATAGGCCTCGACGACATCGAGACCGAAATGCGTGACCATCTTGCGCAATTCGGCGACGCCTTTCTCGTTGGCGGCGATCTGGGCCTTGAGGTCGGCAATGTTCTGGTGCGGGTTGCGGGCCGGGTAGCGATGGTCGGTGAGCAGTGCATGCAGCTCTTTTTCCCGGAATTTGCCGCGGTCGACGATGCGGAAATTGTCGAAGAGCACGCCTTCCTCGTCGACCGTGGTGGCAAGCGGCGTCATCGAGCCGGGAGCAGTGCCGCCAATATCGGCATGGTGGCCGCGCGAGGCTGCCCAGAACAGGATCTTTTCCTTGCCGTCGTCGAAGACCGGCGTCACGACCGTAATGTCAGGCAGATGCGTGCCGCCATTGTAGGGGGCGTTCAAGGCGAAGACGTCGCCTGGATGGATGTCGCCGGAGTTCAGCCGGATGATGGTTTCGACCGAGCGGTCCATCGAGCCGAGGTGTACCGGCATGTGCGGGGCGTTGGCCACCAGCGCCCCGGTGTGGTCGAAGACGGCGCAGGAAAAATCCAGCCTTTCCTTGATGTTGACGGAGTAGGCGGTGTTCTGCAGCGTCACGCCCATCTGCTCGGCGATCGACATGAAGAGGTTGTTGAAGACTTCGAGCATGACCGGATCGGCTGATGTGCCGAGGGGGGCAGTGCGCGCTTTCCTTGCCGTTCGGCGGATCACGACGTGGTTGAGGTTCGTGATTTCGGCCTGCCAATCCGGCTCGACGACGATGGTCTGGTTGGGCTCGATGATGAGAGCGGGGCCCCCGACCAGATTGGATGGGCGCAGGTTCTCGCGACGATGGATGCCCGCTTCATGCCACCGGCCTTCGGTGTAGATGCGGCGCGTCCCCGAAGCGCCAGCTTCAATCCTGGCGGGTCCGGCGGGCGCATGGGCTTCGGCGCTGCTTTCGCCGGTTTCGATGCCTTCGACGCCGACCGTCTCGACGATCATCGGCTTGTCGTCATAGACGAAGCCGAATTGCGCCTTGTGGGCGATTTCGAAATCGCGCTTTGCCTGGAAAATCGAGTCACTTTCGAAATTCACCGGCAGGGTCGTGTCCGTGCCGTCGTAGCGGATGTGCAGCACTGGCTTGGTGGCAACCGCGTCCTCGGCTATGCCCTGCGCCGAGAGTTCGGCGATGACGGCTTTTTTCAAGATGGCGATGAGGCTGCCGATCTCGGCTCTGGATCCTTCGGCAAGCGGCTTGAGCATCGCCTGCTGGCGCGAAGCAAAGACAGATGCAAGCCCGATGCCATAGGCCGAAAGCAGGCCTGAGAAGGGATGGATCAGCACAGCTTCCATGCCGAGCGCATCGGCGACCAGACATGCGTGCTGGCCGCCGGCACCGCCGAAGCAATTGAGCAGATATTCGGTGACGTCGTAGCCGCGCTGCACGGAAATCTTCTTGATGGCGTTGGCCATGTTCTCGACGGCGATGGTGATGAAGCCCTCGGCAACCGCTTCCGGCGAGCGGCCGTCGCCGATCTGGTCGGCCAGTGCCGCGAATTTTGCGCGCACGGTCGCGACGTCGAGCGGCTGGTCCTGGCCGGGACCGAAGATCGCCGGGAAGAAATCGGGCTGCAGTTTGCCGAGCATCACATTGGCGTCGGTGACGGCGAGCGGGCCGCCACGCCGGTAGGCGGCGGGACCGGGATTGGCGCCGGCGGAGTCCGGCCCGGCGCGAAAACGGCCGGCCTCGTAATGCAGGATGGAGCCGCCACCGGCGGCGACGGTGTGGATGCGCATCATCGGCGCGCGCACGCGCACGCCAGCGACTTCGGTGTCGAAGGCGCGCTCATACTCGCCATCATAATGGGCGACATCGGTAGAGGTGCCGCCCATGTCAAAGCCGATGACCTTGTCGAAACCGGCGAGCCTGGCGGTCTCGACCATGCCAACGACGCCGCCGGCCGGACCCGACAGCAGCGCATCCTTGCCCTGGAACATGTCGGCGGCGGTGAGGCCGCCGGAGGACATCATGAACATGAGATGGGGACTTTCCCTCCCCCTCGAGGGGAGGGTGGCGGCGAAGTCGCCGGGTGGGGTCGGTTCGACTGGGTGCGACGTTCTGGCGGTGCCTTCCGAGATGACCCCGTCTGTCGGCTTTGCGGCCTGCCTTTCGCTATGGCTCCTGGCATTCGTCGCTGAAAAAGCCAAATCGTTGGCTTTTTCTTGGCCTTCGGCCAACCGCTCCTCACCCCCCTCGAGGGGGGAGAGGACCCCAAGTTCTTGGCCAACCCTTTGTACATAGCGCGACAGGATGGGCGAGAGATAGCTGTCGACCACCGTGGTATCGCCGCGGCCGACCAGCTTGATCAGCGGCGAGACCTCGTGGCTGACCGAGACCTGGCCGAAGCCGAGCTTGCGGCAAACTTTTGCCACCGCCTTCTCGTGATCGGGGTATTTCCAGGCATGCATGAAGACTATGGCGACGGCATCGATGCCGTCGGCCTTCGCCTGCTCGATCGCCGGCCGGCATGCGGCGATGTCGAGCAGCCGTTCGACGCAGCCATCGGCGAGCACGCGCTCGTCGATTTCGATGACGCGCTCATAGAGCTGCTCGGGAAGGATGATCTCCTTGGCGAAAATGTCGGGCCGCGCCTGGTAGGCGAGGTTCAGCGCATCGCGAAACCCCTTGGTGATGAGCAGGAGCACGCGGTCGCCCTTGCGCTCCAGAAGCGCGTTGGTGGCGACCGTGGTGCCCATCTTGATGTCGCCGATCAGCCCGGACGGGATGGCAGCGCCCGGTTCCAGGCCGAGCAGGTCGCGGATGCCTTGGATGGCGGCATCTGCATAGGCTTCGGGGTTCTCCGAAAGCAGCTTGCGCGGATGCAGTTCGCCTTGCGGGTCACGGCCGATGACATCGGTGAAGGTGCCGCCGCGGTCGATCCAGAAATCCCATTTCGCGGCCATGGCTGATGTCTCCGGCATTTTTCGTTTCCGGTTCCGTTGTTAATGCGCCGCCGCGCCGGCAGCAACGTATCCCGTTGATGTTACATGCGGAAACGCAACGTTACGAAACTCATGACCGCTTGGTGCATTTTCCTTTCGACCGTTCACTGCAACGTGAGCGTGTGTTGAAGGAGAGATGTTATGAAAAAGCTCATTCTGGCTTCCGTGTCAGCTCTTGCCCTGCTCGGCGTCGCGGCCTGCAGCGACAGTGGTTCGGGCACTGACAAGACCACCACGCAGAGCACCAATCCGCCGGCCGCGGAGCAGCCGATGAAGCCTGCCGCACCTGCCAACAATTCGACCAAGCCTGCCGAGCCGGCTCCGGCAACGCCCGCTCCTGCGCCCGCGCAGTAGTTTGTAAAGCAGTAAGAGTGTCTTGAGAGGAAAGGGCTGGCGTCTCGCCGGCCCTTTCTTGCATGGCGATCATGGAGACCGTTCGCGCGCCGCGGCGGCCGTTATTGGCTTGATAGCGGGGACCGGTTGGCTCTATGAAGCGGGCCATGTCGATTTGGGACCGCCTCGGCGAGTTTATCACACGGGTATCATCTTCGGCGACGTCGGGCGTTGCCGAAGTCGTTGAGGCCGTGCGCACGGTTTTCTCGGGCGATGCGGACCTGCGCCGCCGCGTCGCTTTCTCGGTGGCGATGATCGCGCTTTCGGCCAAGATGGCCAAGGCCGACGGCATCGTCACCCAGGACGAGGTGCGCGCTTTCCAGGAAATATTCGAGGTGCCGCCGAGAGAGACGCGCAACGTGGCCCGGTTGTTCGATCTCGCCCAGAGGGATGTGGCCGGGTTCGAGACCTATGCCGAGCGCATGGCGCAGATGTGCGGCTCCGGGCATTCGAACTGTGTGATGCTGGAAGACATACTCGACGGGCTGTTCCACATCGCCAAGGCCGACGGGGTGGTGCATGAGGGCGAAGGCATCTTCCTGCATCGTATCGCAGAGATCTTCCGCATCGACGAGGCGCATTACGAAGCCATCTTGGCACGGCACGTCAACCTCGGCGCCGGCGACCCCTATGTCGTGCTCGGCATCGAGCGCGGCAAGCCGTTCGAAGAGGTGAAGAAGCGGTATCGCAAGCTGGTGTCCGACAACCATCCGGACCGGCTGATCGCGCGCGGCCTGCCGCAGGAATTCATCAAGATCGCGACGACCAGGGTCGCGGCGATCAACGCCGCCTATGAAATGATCGAGCGGGGCCTGCGGCACGCATGAGCGGCTTCCTGCCCGACGAGCCGAGCGCCGAGGTCAGGGTATCGCCGAATTTCGGGCCAAGGCGCGACACGCTGAAGCCCGACATGATCGTGCTGCACTATACTGGCATGGCGACGGGCACCGGGGCGGAGGCGTGGCTGTGCGATCCGTCGAGCGAAGTCTCGTCGCACTATCTGGTTCATGAGAATGGCCACATCGTGCAGATGGTCAGGGAAAGTGACCGCGCCTGGCACGCCGGCAAGAGTTCCTGGTTCGGACGCACCGACATCAATTCCTGCTCGGTCGGGATCGAGATCGTCAATCCCGGCCATTCGCTGGGCTATCCCGGCTTCCCCCGGCGCCAGATCGATGCGGTGATCGGCCTATGCAAGGGGATTGCCGGTCGGCATGAGATCCTCGCTACGCGCGTGCTTGCGCATTCCGACGTCGCACCGGGGCGCAAGATCGATCCGGGCGAGAAGTTCCCGTGGGCGGCACTGTTCGAGGCCGGCGTCGGCCATCTCGTACCAGCTGCACCCATCCGGCGCGGAGCCGCGCTGAGGCCCGGCGACAATGGCGCCGATGTCGAGGCACTGCAGTCGATGCTGGCGCTCTACGGCTATGGTGTCGAGATATCGGGGATTTTCGACGATCAGACACGGATCGTCGTCGAGGCCTTCCAGCGGCATTTCCGGCCCCGCCGGGTCGACGGGCTGGCCGACGGGTCGACGATGCGCACGCTGCGAGGGTTGCTTGCCTCCGTGAGCCGCTGACCCAGGTCAAGGCGCTGCTCAAGTAATGTTTTTCCGCTGTCAGGTTACAAACTGTCACTCAAAGTGACTTGCCTCGCCTTCATTGGCGCCAATTCGAACTTCAAACGGCAATCCGTACAGTTTGTCGGACATCCAGCCCCTCGGATGTTTCGATATTGATTAAGCCGCACCGCGCGAAAATCTTCGCGCGGTCCAGACAGAACAGGATCACATGCAGAAATTGACCGTTGTAACGGCAGCTCTTGCTGCCGGCGTAATGACTTTTGCCTTCAGTGCGGCTGACGCCGCATCGTTGAGCCCCCGGGCCGACCAGGGGCTCGTCGTGGCGACCGCCAAGGGCAAGGCCATTTCGGCCAAAAGCAGCAGGAGTGCGAAGGCAACGAAGCAGGCTTCCGCGAAGGTGGAAAAGGCCAGCTGGACCAAGGCGACGAAATCCAAGAGGCAGACGAAGCGCGGCCGCAAAACGGTCGACATGACGACAACGGCATCGATCGGGCTCAGGAATGTTGCCGCGTCAACCGCGGCGGTGGCCAGCAGCGGCCAGTATTCGGCGATCGTTGCCCGCTATGCGGCAAGCTACGGCGTTCCAGTCTCGCTGGCTAATGCCGTTATCAAGATCGAGAGCAACTACCGGCCGAACATGGTCGGCGGCGCCGGCGAGATCGGCCTGATGCAGATCAAGCCGGCGACGGCGCGGATGATGGGCTACAACGGTTCGGCCAAGGGACTGTTCGACCCCGACACCAACATCAAATACGGCATGAAGTATCTTGCCATGGCACGGGATCTGGGCGGCGGCACCACCTGCGGTACGATCCTGAAATACAATGCCGGCCATGGCGCGACACGGATGAACCCGGTGTCCGCCGCCTATTGCAGCAAGGTCAAGGTGCAGATGGCGGCGCTTTGATCGCATGTTGTGAGAGCCGGCGGACAAGCCGGCTTTTTCATTTGCGTTTTCTCGGCTGAACCCCTTTATACGCCTTGCCAGCTGGCTGGGCGGCCGCACTCGCAAACGCCGAAAGGCCGCGAGTGAGGAAAGTCCGGGCTCCATGGAGACACGGTGCCGGTTAATGGCCGGCGGGGGCGACCCCAGGGAAAGTGCCACAGAAAGCAAACCGCCACGACTTTGTCGGGGTAAGGGTGAAAGGGTGGGGTAAGAGCCCACCGCGCGACTGGCAACAGGAGCGGCACGGTAAACCCCACCGGGAGCAAAACCGAATAGGGGCGGTGCGAGGGGAAACCCTCGAGGGCTGTTTCCGGCTCACCGTCCGGGTAGGTTGCGTGAGGCGCATGGCAACATGCGCCCAAGATGAATGGCCGCCACGTTCTCGTGCCGCAAGGGGCGAGGGCCATACAGAACCCGGCTTACAGGCCAGCTGGCAGTTTCTCCGCGATGGCGAAATCCTTTGAGATCAGCAGGTTGCGCCCTCGGGCGCGCCTGTCGATTCAGGCTGGTTCAGCTGCTCCGCACCATAGGCCGGTAGTCGTTCGTTGCTTGAAGCTGGTGCGATTAAATCGTACCTTGGTTCCAAATCAATATCGGGAGCCTATCATGGGACAGGTCGACAAACGCAGCATCACGCTGTCGCCGGAACTGGCGCAAGCGGTGGACGATGTGGTCGCCGCCGGCGAATATGCCTCGGCGAGCGAGGTGATCCGCGATGCGCTCAGGCAATGGAAGGACCGGCGCGATCTCTTCGGCTATACGCTCGAGGAACTGCGCAAGCTGGTGCAGGAAGGCATTGACAGCGGGCCGGGGCACGACGGCCAGCCGATCATGGACAGGTTGCGCGCCAAATATCTGACGATGGCCGGCACCAAAGGCTTTGACGAGTGAAATACCGCCTGGTTCCACAGGCGGTGGCCGATCTCGAAAGCATCGGTGACTATATTGCCAGCCATGATCCGCGAGCGGCAGTTTACCTCGTGGAAGCGCTTGAACGACGGTGGGATTTATTGACGTTGCATCGCTTTGGACGACCTCGGGCCGTGATCGACCCGGTCAGCCGCTGACCCTGTCCAGCGACTTCTCGATGGCTCTCCAAAGCTCTTCCACCGGTTCACAGCCGATCGAAAGGCGCACAAATCCGGGTGCAACCGCATCGCCTCGCTTCATGCGCCGCTCGGCCGAAGTGTGGACGCCGCCAAAGGAGGTCGCGGCCTCTATCAGTTGGCAATTGTTGATGAAATCTTCGGCCTTCTGCTCCGAAGCGAGCTCGAAGGAGATGAGAAAGCCGAAGCGCTCCATCTGGACGCGGGCGAGGTTGTGCGACGGGTCGCCATTCAGGCCGGGAAAACGCAGGCCAGTGACCGCGCGATGCTCCTTCAGCCGTTGCGCGATCGTGTCGGCCGACGAGCACATGCGGTCGAAGCGGACCTCAAGCGTTTCGAGGCCACGATGCACCAGCCAGGCTTCGAACGGCCCGGGAATGCCGCCGGCCATTGCGCGCCAGTCTGTCACCTTGGTGATGATGTCGGCATTGCGGCTGGCGACATGGCCGAACAGCACGTCCGAGTGGCCGTTGACCGCCTTGGTGTCGGCGGAGACAACGACATCGGCGCCGAAATCGAGCGGACGCTGGCCGAATGGCGTCATCGTCGTGTTATCCACGACAAGAATCCCGCCCTGTTCGTGGACAGCCTTGGCGACCGCCGCGATATCGCAGATGTCCAGCCGCGGGTTGGACGGGGTTTCGACGAAAACCAGCGAATAGCCTTCGAAGCCGCCATCAAGGAGGGGCGGCGTCGGCCTGGTTTCGCACACTATGCCGAACGGTTTCAGGAAGCGTTCGGCCATTGCGCGCGTGGCATGATAACCGTCCGCGGGCAGGAGCACGCGGTCGCCCGATTTCAGGAGCGCGAAAAACACCGCGGAAATTGCACCCATTCCAGAGGGAAAGCTCACGCATTGCGCGTCTTCCAGATGGCCGAGCACATGTTCCACGGCGCGCCAGGTGGGGTTGTCGTAACGGCCATATTGGTCGATCCCGCTCTCGACGCCCGGCGTGTGGAAGATCGAGGCCATGGTCAGCGGCAAGGGGATCGGGTCGCCATTGGCGAAATCGCGGCTGCGCAAATGGGAAAGTTCGGCGGCGCGTGACTTTGCCGTCTCGGACATGAGCTCGATCCTTGTTATCTCAGCGGAAGACGTCGCTCGACGCTATGCGCGCGGGTGATCGACGGCAAGCCGGGTCTTTTGGGCCAGAGGGCTCTAAACGCTTCGTTAGGCTTAATGGATCATAAAGACGAGACGTGCCGTAACGGCTGCTCCGATTGGTCGCGGCGCGTGTGTTTGTGAAGCCCATTCCCGTTGACGCCCATAGTGCCCCATGATATCCCATTTCGACATCAAAGCCTTCGTTCCGCGTCAGGGTAAAGCGTACGCCAATCGGGCAGCCGCGGCGGCTGCGCGTTTGCCGGTTTTTGCCCATGCGGGCGGGGCTGATGCGGGGCAGGGAACGCGCTGCGGCGGCGCGTGCACGACGATGAAGAGGGGTGCGGCGGCGCAAGCGGCTGTAGCGTTTAATGGACCGGTTTCTGTCGAACACGGTGAGCAGGATCGATGCGAAGGGGCGCGTGTCCGTTCCGGCGCATTTCCGCGCCGTCGTGCAGAAGCGCGGCTATTCGGAACTCTATGCGCTGCGTTGCCTGGACCTGCCGGCGATGGATGTCGGCGGGCTCGACCTGCTCGACCGCTACGAGCAGCGCATTGCGCTCGAGGACCCGTTCCTGCAGACGGCGGACGACATGTCGTTCTTCTGCCATGGCGATGGAACCTTCCTGAAACTCGACCAGGACGGCCGCATCACGATGAGCGATTTCATTCGCGAACATACCGGCATCTCGGCGGAGGTGGCCTTTGTCGGGCGCGGCAATTTCTTTCAGATCTGGGAGCCGGGACGGCTTGCGGCCTATGGGGCGCAGGCGCGTGCCAGGCTGTTGCAGCTTCGGCAGGGGACGAAGGCTCACGAGGCCAAGGCTGGGGAGCGACCGGAATGACGGCGGGCCACGGCGATGACATCAACGCCGTTGGCGGACCGGTCCGCCACATTCCGGTCCTCCTTGGCGAAGTGATCGAGGCGCTGGCGCCGGCGGCGGGCGATATCATCATCGACGGTACGTTCGGCGCCGGCGGCTACACCAGGGCCATCCTGGCGGCCGGCGCTTCCGTCGTCGCCATCGATCGCGATCCCGACGCCATCACCGCCGGGCGCGATCTCGAGGCCCAATCGGGCGGCCGGCTGAAGCTGGTGCAGGCGCCGTTCTCGACGCTGGATGAGCATGTCGAAGGCGCTGATGGCGTCGTGCTCGACATTGGCGTGTCCTCGATGCAGCTCGACCAGGCCGAGCGCGGGTTTTCGTTCCGCAATGATGGGCCGCTCGACATGCGCATGGCGCAGGCGGGCTTGAGCGCCGCCGACGTCGTCAACAGCTTCAAACCAGGCGATCTTGCTCGCATCTTCGGCTTCCTCGGCGAGGAGCGCCACGCCGGGCGCATCGCCCGCATGATCGAGGCGCGCCGCGAAAAGAAGCCGTTCGAGCGCACCCTGGAACTGGCCGACGCCATCGAGACGCATATCGGCCGCGCGCCGAAGGACAAGATCCATCCGGCGACCCGCGTTTTCCAGGCGCTGCGCATCTACGTCAACGATGAGCTTGGCGAACTGGCCAAGGCGCTGTTTGCGGCCGAACGCGCGCTGAAGCCGGGCGGACGGCTCGTGGTGGTGACGTTTCATTCGCTGGAAGACCGCATCGTCAAGCGCTTTATTGCCGACCGTGCCGACGCCATGACCGGTTCGCGCCACATGCCCGAGGCGCAGGCGCGCACCGCGACCTTTCGCAAGGCTGGCGGCGGCGTGACGGCAGGCGATGCCGAGGTCGCCGCCAATCCGCGTTCCCGCTCGGCCAGGCTGCGCGCGGCGATCCGCACCGAGGCACCGGCGCGCGCCGGCGATTTTTCGATTTTCGGTCTCCCAAAGCTTCCCGGCATCGATCTGCCGGGGGAGAGGTAAGCACGTGTTCCGTACCAGCGACATTGTCCTGATCGCCGTCATGGTTTCGGCGGCGGCCCTGACCTACAAGACCAAGCGCGAGGCCGAAGACCAGTTGGCAGCGGTGCAGAAGATCCACAACCAGATACGCTATGAGGAGGAGACGATCGACCTGCTCAAGGCCGACTGGAGCCTGCTCACCCAGCCATCGCGGCTGCAGAAGCTCGCCGAACTCTACAAGTCGCAGCTCGCGCTGGAGCCGGTCAGTGGGCGCCAGATCGTCGGCCTGGGGGACCTGCCGGCCAAGGCCCTGGAAATTCAGGACATCCTGAAGGGACGCCAGGACAGCATGGCCGACAATTCCGACAAGGCGCCGTCTGGCGACAAGGATCCCGTGGTGACCGGAGGCATCGCCCAATGATCGGCAAACTGCTGAAGCGCCGCGCCAGGACAGGTGAAGACGGGTCGATCGTCGTCGAAGGCGCCCGCAAGGCGACCGGCGGCAAGGGCAAGGCGCGCATCGTGATGACGATGGCCGTGTTCTTCGGCATCTTCTCGACCATTTCGGGGCGGCTGGTCTATCTCGGCTTCCAGACGCCTGATCTGTCGGGCGGCCCGCAGAGCCGGATCACCGCCTCGCGACCCGACATTGTCGACCGCAACGGCGAAGTGCTGGCGACCGATATCAAGACGGCATCGCTGTTCGCGGAGCCGCGCCGCATCGTCGATGCCGACGAAGCGATCGAGAAGCTGCAGACCGTGCTGCCCGAGATCGATTACGAGCAGACCTACCACAAGCTGAAGAGCGGCGCCGGCTTCGTCTGGCTGCAGCGTCAGCTGACGCCCAAGCAGCAGGCCGACATCATGCAGCTCGGCATTCCCGGCTTCGGCTTCCGCACGGAGAAGCGCCGCTTCTATCCGAGCGGCGAAACCTCGTCCTACATTGTCGGGCTGACCAATATCGACAACCAAGGCATCTCCGGCATGGAGAAGTATATCGACGAGCAGGGCCTGAGCGACCTGCAGGCGTCGGGCCTGGCGGTGGCCAAGGATCTCAAGCCGGTGAAGCTGTCGATCGATCTGCGCGTCCAGCATGTGGTGCGCGACGAGATCGCCGCCGGCCTGGAGCGCTATCGCGCCATCGGTGCCGGCGCCGTCGTGATCAACGTCAAGACCGGGGAAGTAGTGGCCATGGCCTCGGTCCCGGATTTTGATCCGAACAATCCCTACAATGCACAGGAAAAGGACCGGCTGAACCGGATGTCGGCGGGCCTCTATGAGATGGGCTCGACCTTCAAGAGCTTCACCTCGGCCATGGCGCTCGATTCCGGCAAGGCGACGATGAACAGCCGCTTCGATGCCTCGCATCCGATCCGGGTCGGGCATCAGGCCATTCACGATTTCCACGGCAAGAACCGAGTGCTGTCGCTGCCGGAGGTGTTCCTCTATTCGTCCAACATCGGGTCGGCCAGGGAGGCCGAACTGGTCGGCATTGAGGGACACCGGGAATTCCTGCATCGCCTTGGCATCCTGGAGAGGATGCAGACCGAACTGCCGGAAGTCGCCCGCCCGACAGAACCGAAGGTCTGGAAACAGGTCAACTCGTTCACGATCGCCTTCGGCCATGGCGTATCGACGACGCCGCTGCAGGCGGCGGTCGGCTGCGCGGCGTTGATGAATGGCGGCTATCTGATGAATCCGACCTTCCTGGTGCGCACGCAGGAGGAAGCGATGGCGATTGCCAAGAAAGTGGTCAGCGAAAAAACGGTCGAGGGCATGCGCTACCTCTATTCGCTCAACGCCGAGAAGGGCTCCGCCAGAAACGCCAGGGTCCCCGGCTACCGCGTTGGCGGCAAGACCGGAACGGCCGAGAAGGTGATCAACGGCCGCTACTCCAAGGACTTGAATTTCAACACGTTCGTCGCCGCCTTCCCGATGGACGATCCGCAATACCTGGTGTTTACGATCGCCGACGCCCCGCATCCGGAAAAGCCCGGGATGACCGACGTCGCGGCCAACAATGCGGGGGTCATGGCCGGCAATATCATCAGGCGTTCCGCCGCCATGCTTGGCGTGAAGCCAGATTTCAGCCATGAAAATGGTGCAACGCTGGTTTCCTATCAGTGATTCTTGGGGCGCGCCGGCAACTGCGCGCTATTTTGTTGCGGTGAACGGGACTCGATGAAGCTCAGAGATCTAGCCGGTATCCTGCCAGTCGAAGGAACAGCTTCCGCCGATCTGGAGGTTGCGGGTATTTCATCCGATTCCCGCCAGGTAAAACCTGGCGTCGTCTTTTTTGCGCTTGCCGGAACCAAGGCCGATGGCGCGGCATATGCCGCCGACGCCGCCAGGCGTGGCGCGCTTGCGATCGTGACAGGCAAGGGCAGTGCGGTTGGCGGGCTGCAGGTTCCGGTGCTGGCGGTCGATGATCCTCGCCTGGCGCTGGCGTTGAGTGCCGCCCGTTATTTCGGCAAGCAGCCGTCGACCATGGTCGCGGTCACCGGCACCAGCGGCAAGACCTCAGTCGCGGCCTTCACCAGGCAGATCTGGGAGCAGGTGGGTTATGCAGCGGCCTCCATCGGCACCACCGGCGTGGTCGCGCCAGGCCGTAACGAGTACGGCTCGCTGACCACGCCCGATCCGGTCGCCTTGCACCAGTTGCTGAGCGAACTGGCCGATGCCGGCGTGACCCACGCCTCGATGGAAGCTTCGAGCCACGGGCTCGACCAACGCCGGCTCGATGGCGTGAAACTCGCCGCCGGCGGCTTCACCAACCTTGGCCGCGACCACATGGACTACCATCCGACGGTCGAGGACTATCATCGCGCCAAACTGCGCCTGTTCGACACGCTGCTGCCGAAAGGCGCGCCGGCGGTCATTTTTGCGGACGATCCGTGGTCGGCGCCGACGATCCAGGCGGCGAAGGCAGCCGGGCTCAAGGTGCTGACGGTCGGACGGCATGGCGATTTCCTCACGCTGAAGCGGGTCGAGCACGAACGCCATCGCCAGCGCGCGGAAGTCGAGGCCGAGGGCGTGCTTTACGAAATCGACCTGCCTCTGGCCGGCGATTTCCAGATTTCGAATGCACTGGTTTCGGCGGGACTTGCTATTTCGACGGGAACACCCGTCGCCAAGGCCCTGATGGCATTGGAGAAACTGAAGGGCGCGCCGGGCAGGCTCGACCTCGTCGGCACCACCGCCGGCGGTGCTCCGGTCTATGTCGACTACGCCCACAAGCCGGACGCGCTGGAAAATGTGCTGGCCTCGGTACGGCCGTTCACCACCGGCCGTGTCATGGTCGTGTTCGGCTGCGGTGGCGACCGCGATCGGGGCAAAAGACCGATCATGGGCGAGATCGCGACCCGGCTTGCCGATGTCGTCATCGTCACCGACGACAATCCGCGCTCCGAAGCGCCGGAGACGATCCGCGCCGCCATCATGGCCGCGGCTCCCCGCGCCATCGAGATCGGCGACCGGCGCAAGGCGATCCATGAGGCTGTCGGCATGCTGCATGCCGGCGACACGCTGATCGTGGCCGGCAAGGGTCATGAGGAGGGCCAGACCATCGGCGCCGAGACCCTGCATTTTTCGGACCACGAGGAAGTTCGCGCCGCGCTCAGGGAGCGTGCCGCATGAGTTTGCTGTGGACCTCCGAGGCGCTGGTTGCCGCCATGGATGGGCGGCCGCTCGGCCCTATGCCCGAGGGCATATCCGGCATTTCGATCGACAGCCGCAGCCTGCAGCCGGGTGATGCCTTCTTCGCCATCAAGGGCGAGGCGATGGACGGCCACGACTTCGTCACCGCGGCCATCAAGGCAGGTGCCGGCGTGCTGGTCGTCGCCGAGGGCAAATTACCGTCGCTTGGCCGGCTGACGGCGCCGATCATCGTCGTCGAGGATGTGCTGGTGGCATTGGAAAAGCTGGGCGTCGCGGCACGGACGCGCTCCCAGGCGAAGATCATCGCGGTGACCGGTTCGGCCGGCAAGACCACCACCAAGGAAGCACTGCGCCACGTGCTGTCGGCGGTCGGCAAGGTGCATGCCTCGGCGCAGTCGTTCAACAACCATTGGGGCGTGCCGCTGACGCTGGCGCGCATGCCGGATGATTGCGATTATGCGGTGTTCGAGATCGGCATGAACCATCCCGACGAGATCCGGCCGCTGGTGAAGATGGTTAGGCCGCATGTCGCCATCGTCACCATGATCGCGGCCGCGCATCTCGGCTTCTTCCGCAATCTCGACGAGATCGCCAAGGCCAAGGCCGAGATTTTCGAAGGGCTGGAACCTGGAGGCGCTGCCGTCCTCAACCGCGACGATGCGCGTTTCAAGCTTCTCGACAAGATGGCGCATGCCGCCGGCGTCGAGCATGTCTACGGCTTTGGCGAGAATGCGCGCGCGACCTTCAAGCTCACCAAATGCGAATTGCATGCCGACCATTCCGATATCGCGGCGCGGATCGGCGGCCATGACATGATCGCCCGTATCGGCGCGCCCGGCCGGCACATGGTGCAGAACGTGCTGGCGGTGCTGGGCGCGGCGCAACTGGTGGGCGCCGATCTCGACAAGGTGGCATTGGCGCTGGTCGATCTCTCGGCCGAGCGCGGCCGCGGCAAACGCCATGTGCTGCGCCATCCCGGTGGCTCGACTTCAAGCCACCCCGGGCCGATCACGCTGATCGACGAGAGCTATAACGCCAATCCGGCTTCGATGGGCGCCGCCATGGCGCTGCTCAACGCGACGCCGGTGACGGGCGAGGGGCGCCGCATCGCGGTGCTTGGCGACATGCTCGAACTCGGCGACCATTCGGCCAAGCTGCATGCCGCCCTTGCCGATCTCATCGTCGGCACCGGCACGCGGACGGTTTTTCTCGGCGGTCCGGAAATGCGGGCACTGGCGGAAGCGCTGCCGGGCGATATCAAGACGGAATACCGCAGTGGCGCCGAGGAGCTGAAGCCGGTGCTGCTTGCCGCGCTGAAGCCGGGCGACGTGGTGATGATCAAATCGTCGAAGGGCATCGGTTTTGCAAAATTGGTCGATGCGCTGCTGGGCAAGTTCCCGGCTGAAACGACAACCAGCAAACTTACCTAGGTCAAGTCGGGGACGAGAGCGCATGTTTACACTGCTGGTCGATTTCGCGGACAAGATCTCGGTCTTCAATGTCTTCCGCTACATCACGTTCCGCACCGGCGGAGCGTTGATCACCTCGGCGCTGATCGTCTTCATCTTCGGGCCGACCATCATCAATTCCCTGCGGCTCAGGCAAGGCAAGGGCCAGCCGATCCGCGCCGACGGACCGCAGACGCATTTCAAGAAAGCCGGCACGCCGACCATGGGCGGGCTGATGATCCTGTCGGGCATCATCGGCTCGTCGCTTTTATGGGCGAACCTGTCGAGCATCTATGTCTGGGTGGTGCTGCTGGTGACTCTGGGCTTCGGTTCGATCGGCTTCTATGACGACTATCTGAAGGTGACCAAGCAGTCGCATCTCGGCTTCTCCGGCAAGGCGCGGCTGGCGCTCGAATTCGTGATCGCCGGCATCGCCGCGTGGGTGATCATGCACAACGGCCAGGCTCCGTTCTCGTCATCGCTGACATTCCCCTTCGCCAAGGAATTAATCATCAATCTCGGCTGGTTCTTCATTCCGTTCTCCTGCTTCGTCATCGTCGGCGCCGGCAACGCGGTGAACCTGACCGACGGCCTCGACGGGCTGGCGATCGTTCCGATCATGATCGCCGCCGCGTCGTTCGGCGTCATCGCCTACCTCTCGGGCAATGCGGTGTTCGCCGAATATCTGCAGATCCATTTCGTCCCCGGCACCGGTGAACTGGCCGTCGTGCTGGGTTCGGTCATCGGCGCCGGCCTCGGCTTCCTCTGGTTCAACGCCCCGCCGGCGGCGATCTTCATGGGCGACACCGGCTCGCTGGCCATGGGCGGCCTGATCGGCACTGTCGCGGTCGCCACCAAGCACGAGATCGTGCTGGTCATCGTCGGCGGCCTGTTCGTGGTCGAGATCTTCTCTGTCATCATCCAGGTCGGCTACTTCAAGATGACCGGCAAGCGCGTGTTCCTGATGGCGCCGATCCACCATCATTTCGAAAAGCTCGGCTGGACCGAAAGCCAGGTGGTGATCCGATTCTGGATCATCGCCGTCATCCTGGCGCTGGTCGGCCTATCGACCCTGAAGCTCAGATAGGAAACCTCCTTGATCCCCGCCGCATCCTTCGCAGGCAAGCACGTTTCGCTCTTCGGGCTCGGTGGCTCGGGGATCGCGACCGCGCGCGCATTGATCGAGGGCGGCGCTGAGGTGCTGGCTTGGGACGACAACCCCGATAGCGTCGCCAAGGCGGCCGCGACGGGCATAGCGACCGCCGATCTGCGCGGCGCCGACTGGGCGAAGTTTTCTGCCTTCGTGCTGTCGCCAGGCGTGCCGCTGACCCATCCCAAGCCGCACTGGACGGTGGAACTGGCGAAGGGCGCCGGTGTCGAGGTGATCGGCGACATCGAGCTTTTCTGCCGCGAGCGGATTTTGCAGGCGCCAACGGCGCCTTTCATCGCCATTACCGGCACCAACGGCAAGTCGACGACGACGGCGCTGACGGCGCATATCCTCAAATCGGCAGGCCGCGACACCCAGATGGGAGGCAATATCGGCCGTGCGGTGATGACGCTCGATCCGCCGAAGCCCGATCGCCATTATGTCGTCGAGTGCTCGTCCTACCAGATCGACCTCGCGCCCTCGATCGACCCGACGGCCGGCATCCTGCTCAACCTGACGCCGGACCATCTCGACCGCCACGGCACCATGCAGCACTACGCCTCGATCAAGGAGCGGCTGGTGGCGGGCAGCGACACGGCGATCATCGGCATCGACGATTCCTGGTGCGCGCAGATCGCCGAGCGGCTGGAACGGGCAGGGCGGCAGGTCATCCGCATTTCCAAGCGGCTGCCGCTGACTGACGGCTATTTCGCCGACGGCACCAATCTGATGGAAGCCGTGCACGGCCGTTACAGCAAGGTCGCCTTCCTCGAAGGCATCGGCTCTCTGCGTGGCCAGCACAATGCGCAGAACGCGCTTGCCGCTGTCGCCGCTTGCCTGAAAGTCGGGCTCGACCTCGGCGAGATCCAGACGGGGCTTGAAAGCTTCCCCGGCCTCGCCCACCGCATGGAGCAGGTCGGCCGCAAGGATCATGTGCTGTTCGTCAACGATTCCAAGGCGACCAATGCCGATGCGGCGGCACCGGCGCTGTCGAGCTTTCCGCGCATCTACTGGATCGCCGGCGGCCTGCCCAAGGAAGGCGGCATCGAACCCCTGCGCGGCTTCTTCCCGCGCATCGCCAAGGCCTATCTGATCGGCGAGGCGGCACCCGCCTTTTCGGCGACCCTGGGCGAAGCGGTGCCCTACGAGATATCGGGCACGCTGGCAGCCGCCGTCGAGCATGCGGCGCGGGACGCGGGTAGCGACGACAGCGGCGAGGTGGTGGTGCTGTTGTCGCCGGCCTGCGCCAGTTTCGACCAGTTCAAGAATTTCGAAGTTCGCGGCGAAGCCTTCAGGCAAGCTGCGAATGCTATCGAGGGTGTGAAACCCATCGGAGGGGCACGATAATGCAGAGCCGTCTCGATAAAAGTCCTGTCGCAACCTGGTGGTGGACGATCGATCGCTGGTTCCTGGCGGCGTTCCTGTCGCTGATGGGACTCGGCATCGTGCTGTCCTTCGCCGCCAGCCCGGCGGTGGCCGAGCGCATCGGCCTCGACAGTTTCCATTTCGCCACCAGGCAGATCATCTTCACCGTGCCGGCGCTCGGCGTGATGCTGGCCGTCTCGTTCCTCGATTCCCGGCAGATCCGGCGCATGTCGCTGATCATGCTGTGCCTGATGCTGGTGCTGATGGTGGCGGTGCTCTATGTCGGCGTCGAGGTGAAGGGCGCGCGGCGCTGGGTCTCGCTCGCCGGCCTGTCTATCCAGCCGTCGGAATTCCTGAAGCCGGCCTTCGTCATCATGTGCGCCTGGCTGTTCGCCGAGCACAAGCGCCAGCCCGACATTCCTGGCAATCTGTTCGCCATGCTGCTCCTGGTGCTTGTCGTGTCGCTGCTGGTGGCGCAGCCGGACCTCGGCCAGACCATGCTGACGACCGGCACCTGGGGCATCATGTTCTTCATGGCCGGGCTGCCCTGGCTGTGGATCATCGTGCTCGGCGCCGCCGGCGTCGGCGGCGTCTTTGCCGCCTACACGGTGTTTCCGCACGTCGCGTTGCGCATCGACAAGTTCCTCACCGGCGAAGGCGACACCTTCCAGGTCGACATGGGGCGCGACGCACTGATCAATGGCGGCTGGTTCGGCGTCGGACCGGGCGAGGGCACCGTCAAACGGGTCATCCCCGATAGCCACGCCGACTTCGTCTTTTCGGTCGCGGGCGAGGAATTCGGGCTGATCATGTGCTTCTTCATCATGTCGATCTTCGCCTTCATCGTGCTGCGCGGCCTCAACACGGCGCTCAAGGAACATGACGATTTCACCCGCTATGCCGTTGGCGGCCTCGTCACCGTGTTCGGCTTGCAGGCCGTCATCAACATGTGCGTCAACCTGCAGCTGGTGCCGGCCAAGGGCATGACGCTGCCCTTCATCTCCTATGGCGGCTCCTCGCAGATCGCCATCGCCATTTCGATGGGCATGGTGCTGGCGCTGACGCGCAAGCGGCCGGAAAAGCGCAAGCAGATGGGCTTCGCCCTGCCGCAGCGCGCCATGCCGGCGGAGTGACATGGCGAGGGGTGTCATCCTTCTCGCGGCGGGCGGAACCGGCGGACATCTGTTTCCGGCCGAGGCGCTGGCGCATGAGCTGATCGAGCGCGGCTGGACGGTGCAACTGGCGACCGACGACCGCGCCGAGCGGTTTGCCGGCCATTTTCCGGCTGTCGCCATTCATCCGATCCAGTCGGCGACGATGGGCTCGAAAAATCCCATCGCCGTGCTTGGCGCCTTCTGGAAAATCTGGCGCGGCGTGCGCCAGGCCTCCGCCATCATCGGCAGGATCAAGCCGGACGCGGTTGTCGGCTTTGGCGGCTACCCGACCCTGCCGCCGCTCTATGCGGCGACGCGGCGCAAGGTGCCGACGCTGATCCATGAGCAGAACGCTGTGATGGGGCGCGCCAACCGGGCGCTGGCCGGCCGCGTGGATGCCATCGCCGGCGGCTTCCTGCCGCAGGATACGAGTGCCGCCGGCGCCAAGACGGTGACGACAGGCAATCCGGTCAGGCCCGCGGTGCTCGAGGCGGCCAAGACGCCTTACGCCGTGTCGACGGGGCAGGAGCCTTTCCGCCTGCTGGTGTTCGGCGGCAGCCAGGGCGCACAGTTCTTTTCCGATGCCATGCCGGGCGCCATCGCGCTGCTTTCCGATGCGCAGCGCCGGCGCCTGGTGATCACCCAGCAGGCGCGCGCCGACGACGTGGCGCGGGTGAAGGCAGCCTATGCCGCCCTTGGCGTCGCCGTCGAGATCTCGCCCTTCTTCACCGACATGGCGGCGCGGATGGCGGCGGCGCATCTGGTGATCTCGCGCTCCGGCGCCTCGACCGTCTCGGAGATCGCCGTCATCGGCAGGCCCGCGCTGCTGGTGCCCTATCCCTATGCGCTCGACCATGACCAAGCAGCCAACGCGGCGGCGCTTGCCGCCGCCGGCGGCGGCGAAGTGCACCCGCAATCCTCGTTGTCGCCCGAGAGCATCGCGGCTCTCCTTGGTGGGCTGATGGACAATCCCGAGCGGCTGGCGGCGATGGCCGCCGGCGCGAAGTCGGCCGGCAGGCCGGACGCGGCACGGTTGCTCGCCGATCTCACAGAGGCTATTGCGTCCCGCAAAACGATATCGGATTTCAGGAAGGGGACGCACGCATGAAGATGCCGCAGACCATCGGCCTTGTGCATTTCATCGGGATTGGCGGCATCGGCATGAGCGGCATCGCCGAAGTGCTGCACAATCTCGGTTACAAGGTGCAAGGGTCGGACCAGGCCGACAGCGCCAATGTCCAGCGGCTGCGCGACAAGGGCATCGAATGCTTCGTCGGCCACAGGGCCGAGAATCTCGGCGATGCCGAGGTGGTGGTCGTTTCGACGGCGATCAAGAAATCCAACCCGGAACTGAAGGCCGCGCGCGAAAAATTGCTGCCCATCGTGCGCCGCGCCGAGATGCTGGCCGAGCTGATGCGCTTCCGCCAGTCGGTGGCGATCGGCGGTACGCACGGCAAGACGACGACGACCTCGATGGTCGCGACGCTGCTCGAAGCGGGCGGGCTCGACCCGACCGTCATCAATGGCGGCATCATCAATGCCTATGGCACCAATGCCCGCATGGGCGACGGCGAATGGATGGTGGTCGAAGCCGACGAGAGCGACGGCACCTTCCTCAAGCTGCCGGCCGATATCGCCGTCGTCACCAACATCGATCCCGAGCATCTCGATCACTATGGCAGCTTCGACAAGGTGCGCGAGGCGTTCCGCCAGTTCGTCGAGAACGTGCCGTTCTACGGTTTCGGCGTCATGTGCACCGACCATCCGGAAGTGCAGGCGCTGGTCAGCCGTATCGAGGACCGCCGCGTCATCACCTATGGCGAAAACGCGCAGGCCGATGTGCGCTTTACCAACCACCGCATGGCCGGTGCCATTTCGGAATTCGACGTGGTGATCCGCGACCGCAAGACCGGCAGCCAGAAGACGATAGCGGACCTGCGGCTGCCGATGCCCGGCCGCCACAATGTCTCCAACGCCACCGCCGCCATCGCCGTCGCGCATGAGCTCGGCCTATCGGGAGAAGCCATCAAGAAGGGCCTGTCGTCTTTCGCCGGCGTCAAGCGCCGTTTCACCCAGACCGGTTCATGGAACGGCGTCGATGTTTTCGACGATTACGGCCATCATCCGGTCGAGATTTCGGCGGTGCTGAAGGCGGCGCGCAGCGCCACCAAGGGCCGCGTCATCGCCATTGCGCAGCCGCATCGTTTTACCCGTCTGCACGATCTGTTCAACGAGTTCTCCGCCTGCTTCAACGACGCCGATACCGTCATGGTGGCGCCGGTCTACGCGGCCGGCGAAGATCCGATCGACGGTGTCACCTCGGATGAGCTGGTTTCGCGCATCCGCGCCGGTGGCCATCGCGACGCGCGTTACATAGAGGGGCCGGCCGCTATCGCGCCAATCGTCCGTGATCTGGCCAAGCCCGGCGATTTCGTCGTCTTCCTCGGCGCCGGCAACATCACCCAATGGGCCTATGCCTTGCCCAAGGAGCTTGCCGCCTCATGATGCACGGCCAGGCCCTGATCGACAAACTCGGCGACCGGCTTGCCGGCCTGCGCGGCCGCCTGACGCCGAATGCCGAGATGGACAAGATCACCTGGTTCCGCGCCGGTGGCCTGGCCGAGGCGCTGTTCCAGCCGGCGGACGAGGAAGATCTTGCCGCGTTCCTGCGCGCGGTTCCCGAAGAGATCCCGCTGACCATTGTCGGCGTCGGCTCGAACCTTCTGGTCCGCGACGGCGGTATTCCAGGCTTCGTCGTCAGGCTTTCGGCCAAGGGTTTCGGCGAGGCTGAGATTGTGTCGCCGATAAGGATCAAGGCAGGGGCCGCCACGCCCGACAAGCGCGTGGCTGCCGCCGCCTATGAGGCAGGCATTGGCGGCTTCCATTTCTATCACGGCATTCCCGGTGCCATCGGTGGCGCGCTGAGGATGAACGCCGGCGCCAATGGCGTCGAGACGCGCGAGCGCGTTGTCGAGGTGCGCGCTCTCGACCGCAAGGGCAATGTCCATACCTTGCTCAACGCTGACATGGGCTACGCCTATCGCCATTCGTCCGCCCCTGCCGGCCTGATCTTTACCTCGGCGGTGTTCGAAGGCTTTGCCGAGGACAAGGCCACCATCAAGGCGGCGATGGACGCAGTGCAGAACCACCGCGAGACGGTGCAGCCGATCCGCGAGAAGACCGGCGGCTCGACCTTCAAGAATCCCGAAGGCACGTCGGCCTGGAAGGAGATCGACAAGGCGGGGTGCCGTGGCCTGATGATCGGTGGCGCGCAGATGTCGCCGATGCACTGCAATTTCATGATCAACACCGGCACCGCGACCGGCTACGACCTTGAGTATCTCGGCGAGACGGTGCGCGCCCGCGTGCTCGAACATTCGGGCATCAGGCTGCACTGGGAGATCAAGCGCATAGGCAATTTCCGGCCTGGGCATGCCGTGCAGGAGTTTTTGGGGCAGCTCCTCTAGTTCATGTGATGGATGAACTTCAACGGGCTCACGAAACGCGCGAAACCGTTGCCGCAAAGACTCAGCCGTGCGGTTTTCGCAGCCATTTTCTCAGAAAGTGAATCTCTCGGAATCATAAATACTTGCCAGTGAATCAACTCTCTGATTCTCTGCACTTAAAGCGTTTCCTGATTTGAGTCGTTCGACGCGTTACCCGCGTTTTCCGTCTGGGGGGGCAACCTGCCGGGAGACTCGGACTCAATGTTGCGGAAATCTGGTTTCTGGTCCGCCATGAGAGGGGATGACGGGGAATGAAAAGTAAGCATGTGGCCGTCCTGTTGGGAGGTTTTTCGTCCGAGCGGCCCGTGTCCCTGTCCTCTGGAAAGGCCTGCGCCGATGCGCTGGAGAAGGAAGGCTATCAAGTCACCCGCGTCGATGTCGGGCGCGATGTCGGCTCCGTGCTTGCCGAACTCAGGCCTGATGTCGCTTTCAATGCGCTGCACGGCCCGTTCGGCGAAGACGGTACCATCCAGGGCATCCTCGAATATCTCGGCATTCCCTACACGCATTCTGGCGTGCTCGCCTCGGCCCTCGCCATGAACAAGGAGCAGGCGAAGAGGGTCGTCAAATCGGTCGGCGTTCCTGTCGCCGAATCGAAGGTCGCCAATCGCTTCGCCATTCAGAACAAGCACCCGATGAAGCCGCCCTACGTGATCAAGCCGGTCAATGAGGGGTCGAGCTTCGGCGTCGTCATCGTGTCGGAGGGGCAGTCGCATCCGCCGCAGGTCGTCGGTTCGTCCGAGTGGAAATATGGCGATACCGTCATGGTCGAGCGTTACATCCACGGGCGCGAGCTGACCTGTGCCGTCATGGGCGATGTGGCGCTCGGCGTCTGCGAGATCATCCCGACGGGCCATTCCTTCTACGATTACGATTCAAAATATGTCGCGGGCGGATCAAAACACGAATGCCCCGCAAAAGTTTCACCGAATATTTACCAAAAAATACAGACACTGGCGCTCAAGGCTCACCAAGCTGTCGGCTGTCGGGGCGTTTCCCGGTCGGACTTCCGTTATGACGATCGTCACTCCGAAAATGGCGAGGTTGTATGGCTCGAGGTCAACACTCAGCCGGGCATGACGCCGACGTCTTTGGTGCCTGAAATCGCAGCCCATGCCGGGCATTCGTTTGGTGAATTGTTGAGTTGGATGGTGGAGGACGCTTCGTGTCTGCGTTGAAATGGGGGCAGGGCAAGGGGAAGGGCGCGGCAGGGCCGTCGCTGTTCGGCTTGTCGCTGCCATCAGGCCATTTCGTGCTGCCGCGCGTGCTTCGCCGCCCGGTTCGCATCCTGGCGCGCCTTGGCTATGGTGACTTCGAGGCGCCGCGCTTCTCCGCCGCGATCATGTCGGCCGTGCTGCTTGCTTCGAGCGGTGTCTACGGTTCCTATCTCGGCGGCCATGCCGACGGCATCATCCAGAGCATCACCGCCCGCACCGGCTTTGCCGTCGATCAGGTCAAGGTGGTCGGCAACCGCCAGACCTCCGAGATCGACATTCTCGACAGGCTCGAACTCGACGGCTGGACTTCGCTGATCGGCTTCGACGCGGAAGCGGCGCGCGAGCGCATCTCCGGCCTGCCGTGGGTCGAGATGGCGGCGGTGCGCAAGGTCTATCCGCACACGCTGGAAGTGCGCGTCGAGGAACGTGAGGCCTTCGCGCTGTGGCAGCAGGGCAATGATCTTTCGGTCATCGAGAAGGATGGCGCTGTCATCGCGCCGTTCTCCGGCGGCAAGCAGGTGCTGTTGCCGCTGCTGATCGGCGACGGCGCGCCGGCCAAGGCGCCGGATTTCCTCGCCAAGATCGAAAAGTATCCTGCTCTGGCGAGCCGGGTCAAAGGCTATATCCGCGTTGGCGATCGGCGCTGGGACCTGAAGCTGGACAATGGCATCACCGTCAAGCTGCCCGAGGGCGCGGAAGACCAGGCGCTGGCCGAACTCGTCACGATGGACAAGGAAAAAGGGTTGCTGTCGCGCGACATCGCCGCTGTCGACATGCGCCTGACCGACCGGCTGGTCGTGGAGCTGACGCCCGAAGCGGCGACGCAGCGCGAAGCCGCGCTCAACGAAAAACCGAAAACCCTCAAGCGCAAGCCGGAGACGAAGATATGAGCTGGCTTGGCGGTTCAGGCGATGCCTCGTCGCGCCGGTCCGGCACTCTCACGGTGCTGGATGTCGGCTCGAACAAGGTCTGCTGCATGGTGGCCAAGCTCAAGCCGAACGATGACGGCAAGCTTTTGCGCGGCCGCTCGCACCGCATCCAGGTGATCGGCATCGGCCATCAGAAGTCGCAAGGCGTGAAGTCGGGCGTGGTCGTCGATCTCGACCGCGCCGAGCATGCCATCCGCCTGTCCGTCGACGCCGCCGAGCGCATGGCGGGGCTGACGGTCGATTCGCTGATCGTCAACATGACCGCCGGCCGGCTGAAGAGCGAAAGCTTCTCGGCAACCATCAATCTTGGCGGCCACGAGGCCGACGAGGCCGACATCAAGCGCGTGCTTGGCGCGGGCGCCAAGCAGGCGCTGAAAGCCGAGCGAGAGGTAATCCATTCGCTGCCCGTCGGCTTCTCGCTCGATGCCGAACGCGGCGTGCGCGATCCGCGCGGCATGGTCGGCGATGCGCTCGGTGTCGACATGCATGTGCTGACGGGCGACGCCGCCCCGATGCGCAACCTGGAGCTTTCCATCAATCGCTCGCATCTGTCGGTCGAGCGCATGGTGGCGACGCCCTATGCCAGCGGGCTGGCGGCTCTGGTCGACGACGAGTTGGAACTGGGCGCGGCCTGTATCGACATGGGCGGCGGCACGACGACCATTTCGGTGTTTTCGGAAGGCAAGTTCGTTCATGGCGACGCCATCGCCATTGGCGGCAATCATGTCACGCTCGACATGGCCAAAGGGCTTTCGACCTCGCTCGATGCCGCCGAACGGCTCAAGGTCATGCATGGTTCGGCGCTGCCGGGCAGTGCCGACGACCGCGACCTGGTTTCGATCCAGCCGATCGGTGACGATGGCGACGTGCCACTGCAGATCCCGCGCTCGGTGATGACGCGCATCGTGCGTGCCCGCATCGACGAGACGCTCGAACTCCTGCGCGACCGGCTGAACAAGTCCGGCTACGGCAATGCGGTCGGCAAGCGCGTCGTGCTCACCGGCGGCGCCAGCCAGCTGGCCGGCCTGCCGGAGGCGGCGCGCCGCATCCTGGGGCGCAATGTGCGCATCGGCCGCCCGCTCGGCGTGGCCGGCCTGCCCGAAGCCGCGAAGGGACCGGCCTTCTCGGCCGCTGTCGGGCTTCTGATCTATCCGCAGATGGCGAGCTTCGAGAGCCATCCGGCGAAAGGCATTTCCGGTCTCAAGATGACCGGAACGGGTGGAAAACTGCATCGCATGAGTCAGTGGTTGAGAGACAGTTTCTAATTGACGGGGACAGCCCCATAGGCGGCCGCGGCGGCGAAGCGGCGTGAAAGGCAAAGGACGGAGACAATGACCATCAATCTGCAAAAGCCGGACATCACCGAGCTTAAGCCGCGCATCACCGTGTTCGGTGTCGGCGGCGGCGGCGGCAATGCCGTGAACAACATGATCACCGCCGGTCTGCGCGGTGTCGAGTTCGTCGTGGCGAACACCGACGCGCAGGCGCTGACCATGTCGAAGGCCGACCGGCTGATCCAGCTTGGCGCGCATGTCACCGAAGGCCTCGGCGCCGGCTCGCAGCCGGAAGTCGGCCGCGCGGCGGCGGAAGAGTGCATCGACGAGATCCTCGACCATCTCACCAATACCCATATGTGCTTCGTCACCGCCGGCATGGGCGGCGGCACCGGAACCGGTGCTGCTCCCGTGGTGGCCCGCGCCGCGCGCGAAAAGGGCATCCTCACCGTCGGCGTCGTCACCAAGCCGTTCCATTTCGAAGGCCAGCGCCGCATGAAGACGGCCGACATGGGCATCGAGGAACTGCAGAAATGCGTCGACACCCTGATCGTCATCCCCAACCAGAACTTGTTCCGGCTGGCCAATGACAAGACCACCTTCGCCGACGCCTTCGCCATGGCCGACCAGGTGCTCTATTCCGGTGTTGCCTGCATCACCGACCTGATGGTCAAGGAAGGCCTGATCAACCTCGACTTCGCCGACGTGCGTTCGGTGATGCGCGAGATGGGCAAGGCGATGATGGGCACCGGCGAAGCTTCGGGCGAGGGCCGTGCGATGGCCGCCGCCGAGGCTGCGATCGCCAACCCACTGCTCGACGAGACCTCGATGAAGGGCGCCAAGGGCCTGCTGATCTCGATCACCGGCGGCCGCGACCTCACCCTGTTCGAAGTCGACGAGGCGGCGACCCGCATCCGCGAGGAAGTCGACCAGGACGCCAACATCATCCTTGGCGCCACCTTCGACGAAGAACTCGAAGGCGTCATCCGGGTCTCGGTGGTTGCCACGGGTATCGACAAGTCGGCGGCCGACATCGCCGCCGCGCCGATCTCGATCCGTGCCGCGCCGCCGCAGCAGAAGCCGGCCGCCCGCCCGGCCATCGCCGCGGTGGAAAGCCGCCCGGCGCCGGTCCAGCAGCCTGTCTACGAGCCGCGTGCCGCCGACCCGGTCGCCGAGGCGATCCAGCTCGCCGAGGCAAATGCCGCGGCGATGGCGCAGGCCCGTCCGGCTCCGGTCGCCCATGCCGACGATTTCCGCCCGCAGAGCAAGATCTTCCAGGCGCCGCCGCAGCAGCCGATGCCGCAGCCGGTCGTCCAGCAGATGATGCAGCCGGCCCCGCAGCCGCGTGAAATGCTGCGCGAGGTCCAGCAGCCGGTGGCGATGGCGCCGCAGCGCATGCCGCGAGTCGAGGACTTTCCGCCGGTGGTGAAGGCGGAAGTCGACGCCAAGAGCCGCCCGGTGGACCACGAGAACAACAGCGGGCCGATGGGCCTCCTGAAGCGCCTGACCAATGGCCTGACCCGTCGCGAGGAGGAGCCTGCAAGGCTGCAGCCGGCACAGCCGCGCGAGCCCAAGCTGCGCCAGGCTGCCCCCGAAGTGCGCCGGCTCGCCAGCCAGGACGCCCAGCTCTACGCGCCGCGCCGCGGCCAGCTCGACGACCAGGGCCGCCTGACGCCGCAGACCAGGGCGACTCAGGATGACGATCAGCTGGAGATTCCGGCGTTCCTGCGCCGCCAAGCCAACTGAGCGGTTAACGGACCGTAACAATTGTTAACAGGCAGGCAAGGAATTGCTTGCCTGTTAACGTTTTAAATGGTGTAAAATCAGAAGGTTACAATGTCGAGCTCGCTCCGGCTCGCGGTTACAAAGGGTAAGAAACCGTGATTTGGAGTCTCCCTGCCAGGACACTATCTTCGCTGCCTACCATGGTCGGTGCGCCGGGATTTCGGGGGAAGTGCCCCTGCCTGCCGATTTAACAAGAGCCGCGCCCTCGGGCTGGAGAAGCGGACCTAGGCATTTCGGGCTTATGGGGATTGTCTTGCACGACCATCAGACGACAGTGAAGACGCGCGCGTCGCTTACGGGCACCGGCGTTCACAGTGGCAAAGAAGTTTCCATCAGTTTCCTGCCCGCGGATGCCGATACCGGTATCGTGTTCCAGCTCCTCAATGAGGAAGGGCCGGGCCGCGAGTTCCGTGCCCTGTTTTCCGAAATCGGCGCCACCGATTTGTGCACCATGCTTGGCGATCCCGCAGGCGAGCATATCGCCACGGTCGAGCACATCATGGCCGCCCTGTTCGGGCTCGGCATCGACAATGTTCTCATCGAGATCGACGGCCACGAGGTGCCGATTCTCGACGGCAGCGCCATGGCCTTCGTGGAAGCCATCGACCACGCGGGAATCGAGACGTTGCCGGTCAAGCGGCGCTATATCAGGGTCGTCAAGCCGGTCCGCATCGAGAACGGCGCTTCCTGGGCGGAGTTCAGGCCTTATGACGGCACCCGCTTCGAGGTCGAGATCGATTTCGAAAGCCCGGCCATCGGCCGTCAGCTCTTCGCCTCTGATATCAATGCCGACATTTTCCGCCGCGACATCGCGCGGGCCCGTACCTTCGGTTTCATGAAGGATGTCGAGCGGCTGTGGGCCGCCGGCTATGCACTGGGATCCTCGCTCGAAAACTCGCTGGTGATCGGCGACGACAACCGGGTCATCAATATGGGCGGCTTGCGTTATCCCAATGAATTCGTGCGCCACAAGACGCTCGACGCCATGGGCGACCTGGCGCTGGCCGGTGCCCGCTTCATCGGCTGTTTCCGTTCCTATCGCGGCGGCCACAGGCTGAACGCGGCGGCGCTGCGGCGCCTGCTGTCGGACCGCACGGCCTTCGAGATCGTCGAGACGACACGCCGCGAGCGTGGCCGTGCGGCGGAGATGAGCGCCGTCAATGCGCCGCTCTACGCTCCTTGGATGATCTGATTCTCTTCATTTTTCTCTGATAGGATGGCCGTGCGGGTGTTGCATGAATGCATCATCGGCCAGCGAAATGGCGTGGACGAGCAAGCCGCGCTTCGCCGCCACAAAAATGCGCGATTGCCCGGAGATAGCGTTGCCGGGCAAGGCGGTTATGGTTTATGGCTGCTGCCGTCGATTAGTGCATGTCGCTCAAAAGTGGGGACCAGTTTTGGGACAACTGCATGCAAGAGGCATTAAAATAACGCCGAAAGGGCGCAATCCAATCATGTTCTTCACGCGAGTCGGTCAATCGAAAGCGCCACAGCGGTCTGTTCTCCTGGGGCTTTCGCTGGTTGTTCCATCGCTCTTTCTGTCGGCCTGCATGTCGTCGCCGGAAAAAGACATCAACCTGTCGACCTATGTCGACCAGACCGAACCGGCCGATGTCCTCTACAATCAGGGCCTCGCCAACATGAATGCGGGACGCCTCGATGAGGCGAGCAAGAAGTTCGACGCCGTCGACCGCCAGCATCCCTATTCGGAATGGGCCCGCAAATCGATGGTGATGGGCGCCTTCGCTGACTATCGGAAGGGCAGCTACGACGACGCGATCTCTTCGGCCAAACGCTATCTAGCGCTTTATCCGTCCACTGAGGACGCGCCCTATGCACAGTACATCATCGGCCTGAGCTACTATCGCCAGATCAAGGATGTGACGCAGGATCAGAAGGAAGCGCGTCAGACCCTGCAGACGATGCAGGATCTGGTCACCCGCTGGCCGACGTCGGAATATGTCGACGACGCCAAGGAGAAGATCCGCTTCGCCAACGACCAGCTCGCCGGCAAGGAAATGCAGATCGGCCGCTATTATCTGGAGCGCCGCGAGTATATCGCCGCCGTCAAGCGCTTCCGCACCGTGGTCGAAAGCTATTCCAACACACGTCACGTCGAGGAAGCATTGGCCCGCCTGACTGAAAGTTATTACGCGCTGGGGCTGACGTCCGAGGCCCAGACGGCCGCCGCGGTGCTCGGCACCAACTACCCCGACAGCCCGTGGTACAAGGATTCCTATAAGCTGTTGCAGAGCAACGGCCTGGCGCCGCGCGAGAATGCCGGCTCGTGGATATCCAAGGCCGGGAAGCTGATCACCGGCGCCTGACATCCAAAGCGCGTCGCAGCGACGCGCTTTTTCGGATTGATCCGATGCTGAAACAAAAAGATAGTGCGGCGCTGCGACTCTGATTGGTCGCATGCCGCTTCCAAAGCGGTTCAGCGATTTGATTGAAGCGCTGAACCGTCCTGTCTCGTTGTTGACGCAATTCCGGTGGGAAACCGCTACGCACTTTTCCTGGAATTGCCTGAGGTCCGGGTTCTGATGCTTTCCAGACTGTCGATCCGCGATATCGTCCTGATCGAGAAGCTGGATATCGACTTCCAGCCGGGCCTTTCCGTGCTGACCGGCGAAACCGGCGCCGGCAAATCCATCCTTCTCGATGCCCTGTCGCTGGCACTCGGCGCGCGTGGCGACGCCTCGCTGGTGCGCCATGGCGCGCTACAAGGCCAGGTCATCGCCGTGTTCGATGTGCCGCGCAACCATCCGGTGCGCGCCCTGCTTGCCGAAAACGCCATCGAGGATGACGGCGACGTCATCCTGCGCCGCGTGCAGACGGCGGACGGCCGCACCCGCGTGTTCGTCAACGACCAGCCATCCAGCGTGACCCTGATGCGCGATGTCGGCCGTGCGCTGGTCGAGATTCACGGCCAGCATGACGAGCGCGCCTTGGTCGATCCCGGCGCTCACCGTGATGTGCTCGACGCTTTCGGCGGCCATCTCGGCGCCGTTCGCTCGACCGGCGAGGCCTGGCGGCACTGGCGCGCCGGTGAGCAGGAGCTTACGCGCCACCGCGCCAAGGTGGCGGCCGCAGCGCGCGAGGCGGACTATCTGCGCGCCGCGGTGGCGGAACTGACCAAGCTCGATCCGCAGCCCGGCGAGGAAACGGAACTGGCAGAACTGCGCGCCCATATGATGCGCGCCGAAAAGATCGCTTCCGAAATCCATGATGCGCAGGATGTGCTGTCCGGCCCATCCTCGCCCTTGCCGCAACTCGCCAGCCTGTTGAGGCGGTTGCAGCGCAAGGCGACGGAGGCGCCCGGTCTGCTCGAGGACGTCGTCAAATCGCTGGATGAAGCGATGCTGTCGCTCGACGCGGCGCAATCGGGCGTCGAGGCTGCCCTTCGCGCGACCGAGTATGATCCACAGCGGCTGGAGAAGGCGGAAGAGCGGCTGTTTTCGCTGCGCGCGGCGTCACGCAAGCACAGCGTCGCCGTCGACGACCTGGCGCAACTGCGTGACACGATGGTTGCCGATCTCGCCGATCTCGATGCCGGCGAGGAACGCCTGCATGGACTGGAAAAGCAGGCGGCCGCGGCACGCGAGGCCTATGACATCGCGGCAGTGCAGCTTTCCTCGCTTCGCCACGCCGCGGCAGTCGGCCTGACCAAGGCCGTGATGGCCGAACTGCCGGCGTTGAAGCTCGAGCGCGCGGCTTTCATCGTCGAGATGAAGAGCGAGGCCGAGACGCGCATGGAAGAGGGCATCGACCAGATCGAGTTCTGGGTGCGCACCAACCCCGGCACACGGCCGGGGCCGATGATGAAGGTGGCCTCCGGCGGCGAGCTGTCGCGCTTCCTGCTGGCGCTCAAAGTGGCGCTGGCCGATCGCGGCTCGGCGCCGACGCTGGTCTTTGACGAAATCGACACCGGTGTGGGCGGCGCAGTGGCCGACGCGATCGGGCAGCGGCTGGCGCGGCTGTCGAAGCGCGTGCAGGTGCTGTCTGTCACCCATGCGCCGCAGGTGGCGGCGCGCGCGGCGACGCATTTCCTGATCTCCAAATCGGGCAGCACCGACCGCGTGGCGACCGGCATCGCCGAGATGGACAGGACGGCCCGGCAAGAGGAGATCGCCCGCATGCTGGCCGGCGCCACCATCACCGATGAGGCACGTGCCGCCGCCGAGCGGCTGCTGCGTGAAAATACAAGCGCGGCGTAAGACATACTGCGTCATGAGGCGAGTCAGGATATGGCTCCATCCTGCTGTTCAGGAATGATCTTTCCCGAAAACCGGTTCTCTCTTTTCGGGATCATGCTCTATTGTGACGCGCCACCGTTCGGGGGAGAAAAGCATGGCCGAAAAACCTGTCGATTCGCTCAGCGAAAGCGAGGCTGAAGCCGAGCTCCGGCGGCTGGCCGAAGAGATCGCCATGCACGATGTGCGCTATCACGCCGAAGACGCGCCCACGATCACGGACGCGGAATATGACGCGCTGCGGCAGCGCAACCTCGCCATCGAGGCGCGCTTTCCCGACTTGGTGCGCGACGATTCGCCGTCGCGCAGGGTGGGTGCCGCGCCCGCGGAAGGTTTCGCCAAGGTGCGCCATGCCGTGCCGATGCTCAGCCTCGCCAAGGCCTATACCGACGAGGACGTCGCTGATTTCATCGAGCGCGGCCGGCGCTTCTTCGATCGCGACAAGGACCTCGACATCGCTTTCACCGCCGAGCCGAAGATCGACGGACTGTCGGCTTCGCTGCGCTATGAGAATGGCGTGTTCGTGCAGGGCGCAACGCGCGGCGACGGCACTGTGGGCGAAGACATCACCGCCAATCTCCGGACCATCGCCGACATCCCCGCCAGGCTGAAAGGCTCTGGCTGGCCTGATGTTATCGAGATACGCGGCGAGGTCTACATGACCTATGCCGAGTTCGAGGCGTTGAAGGCGCGCTCGGCGGCGGCCGGCGGCCAGGATTACGTCAATCCACGCAACACGGCGGCCGGCTCGCTGCGCCAGAAGGATGCCTCCGTCACCGCCGCTCGCAACCTCAAATTCTTCGCCTATGCCTGGGGCTTCACGACAGCGGATCCGGCGCCAACCCAGTACGATGCCGTGCAGAAATTCGCCGACTGGGGCTTCAAGGTCAGTCCTTTGATGGTGCGGGCGAAGTCGGTCGAGGACCTTATCGCGCATTACCATCTGATCGAGGAGCAACGCTCCTCGCTCGGCTATGACATAGATGGCGTCGTCTACAAGGTCGACCAACTGGAACTGCAGCGCCGATGGGGCTTTGTTACCGGCGAGCCGCGCTGGGCCGTTGCGCATAAATTCCCGGCCGAACAGGCAATGACATCAGTTCAGAAGATCGACATCCAGGTCGGACGCACCGGTACGCTGGCGCCGGTCGCGCGGCTTGCACCCGTCACCGTCGGCGGTGTCGTGGTCGAGAATGTCACGCTGCACAATGAGGACTACATCAAGGGTTTCGACAGCAACGGCCAGCCGATCCGCGACGGCATCGACGTTCGCATCGGCGACACGGTGGTGATCCAGCGGGCAGGGGATGTCATTCCGCAGATCGTCAGCGTCGTCATCGACAAGCGCCCGGCCGATGCCGTGCCTTACGAATTCCCGCATATTTGTCCTGTCTGCGGCTCGCCCGCGACGCGGGAGATCAACGAGAAGACCGGCAAGGAGGACTCGCGCCGGCGCTGCACCGGCGAGCTGATCTGCGCCGCACAGGCCGTGGAAAGATTGCGCCATTTCGTTTCGCGCGGAGCGCTGGATATAGAGGGCCTGGGTGCCGAAAACATCGACACATTCTTCAATGCCGGGCTGATCAAGACGGCCGCCGATATTTTCACGCTTCGGGATCGTCGCCCGGCCGTCACCAAGGCACTTGCCGAGCGGCGCGAGGAGCAGGCCAGGCAGCGCGAGGCGGTGTCCGGCAAGACGCGCAAGAATGTGCGCAGTGTCGAGGACCGCAACTATGAAGGCCTGGACAAGCTGTTTGCGGCCATCGATTCGCGCCGCGAGCCGGAACTCGACCGCTTCATCTTCGCGCTCGGCATCCGCCATATCGGAGAGACGACGGCCGCCGTGCTCGCCAAGACCTTCTCGACCATCGAAGAGCTGATCCGCGTCGGCAAGGAGACCGCGGCGGCGGCGGATCCGCACACCGTCTTTCCGTCGGTCAACGGCATTGGCGACACGGTGATCGGTGCTTTGCGCGATTTCTTCGGCAATGAGCGCAATGACGACGTGCTCGACAAGCTGCTCGAGCAGGTCAAGCCGAAGCCGTATGTCGTCACCGTTTCGGCCGACAGCGAGGTCGCCGGCAAGACCATCGTCTTCACCGGCACGCTGGAGAAGATGACGCGATCGGAAGCCAAGGCGATGGCCGAGCGTCTCGGCGCCAAGGTGGCCGGCTCGGTTTCGGCCAAGACCGACCTCTTGGTGGCGGGGCCGGGTGCCGGCTCCAAGCTCAAGCTTGCCAGCGAACTCGGCGTCGAAGTCATCGACGAGGACACCTGGCTGCAGCGGGTCGGCAAGTCGTGACGGACGGCGCGTTCAAAGGGTTCGGGCCAAAGGCCATTCCATTCCTGAAGGCACTCGATTTCCACCAGAGCCGCGAGTGGTTCCTGGAAAATCGCGATCTGTTCGAACAGGAGTTGCGCGATCCCCTGGGCGATCTGGTCGACACGCTGACGCAGCGTTTCGCGGATGCCGGGCTTGGCTTGCGCGGTGACCGCAAGAAATCACTGTTCCGCATCAATCGCGACGTGCGCTTTGCCAAGGACAAGCGCCCCTACAACCGGCATGTCTCGGCGATCCTGTCGCCTGATGGCAGCAAGGCCGTGCAGGGCGTCTTCTACATTCACATCGGGCTCGAGGGCTGCTTTGCCGGCGTCGCCTGGTGGCAGCCGGAGGCAGCGCTGCTACTGGCGATGCGGCGCGCCATCGAGACGTGGCCCGACAGGTTTCGCGCCATGGTGAAGGCGTTGAAGAAGAACGGCCTCGAACTCGATGCCGAAGGCGCCATGAAACGCACGCCACGCGGCTTCGAGCACGTTACGGACAAAGACCTCGTCGGCGCCATCCGCAGCCGGCATTTCGCCGTCCGCCACGCCATCGATCCGGCTGGGATCCATAAGGTTGCGCTTGTCGATGAGCTCGTTGATTTCACCCTTCGCGCCAAGCCGCTGCTCGACTGGGGCAGGGCGATCGAGGGCAACGTGCCGGAGTGTTAAATTTCCGGCACTTGGGATGCGATGGCTACATTCGCATCAACAGTCCGCCGTCGACGGCAAGCTCGATGCCGGTGATATAGCTCGCCGCGTCCGAGAGCAGGAACAGCGCGGCATTGGCCATGTCCTGCGGCGTGCCGATGCGGCCGAGCGGGGTGTAGTCGGCCACCGCGGCGCGCTTCTCCTCGGTGTCCCAGCGCGCCTGGAGCGGCGTCAGCGCCATGCCGGGGCAGATCGCATTCGAGCGGATGCGTTCGCCGGCAAGTTGCATGGCCAGCGACTTCGAGAGTGCGCAGACGCCCGCTTTCGACGCCTGATAGGCATCCTGCGGCTTCAGGTCGCCGCGATACCACTGGATGGTCGAGAAATGCACCATGGCGCCGCCACGGCCGCCGGCGCGCATCTGGGGAACAACCGCGCGCGCCGTATGCACGAAGGACTTCAGGTTGATGTTGAAGACCTGGTCCCAGACATCGAGGTCCATCTCAAGAGCCGATTTGTCGCGGCCGAACCAGAGCACCCCTGCGACATTGGCGAGGTAGTCTATGCCGCCGCGTTCGCGGCCGGCGCCGCCGATGGTCCGCTCGACGAAAGCGGCGTCGGTAAGGTCGCCCTGGGCGAAGGTAAGCCTGTCGTCATAGGAGGCAAGCGAGGCCGGGCGGGGCTTGATGTCGATGGCGGTGACCGAGGCACCGGCATCGAGCAGCGCCAGCGTGATCGCTTCGCCCATGCCGCCGCCCGCTCCGGTGACGACCGCATGCCTGCCGGTGAAATCATAAGCGATCATCTGAGCCCCGTCCGCAAATTCGCGATGACAGGACAATAGGGGCGCAGACGGCGCAAAGGCAACGTTGTTGAGCAGTATCTATGCACGATATCGCGCGCATGCTGGCGACGATCATTTCCGCTGATCATTTGGCTCAAGCGAATTCGTGTGACAAGGCGGGCCGCACTTCCTAAATCGGCGGTTTCCATCAGGAGCGGCCTATGGCGACGGACGTGATCTCACAGAGCGGCGGCAAAAGCGACTTCTGGCAGGGCGTGCGGCTCTCCATGCCGGTGGTGGTGGCGTCGGCGCCGTTCGCGGTGCTGTTCGGGGCGCTTGCCGTCGATCAGGGCTTCTCGGTACTCGAAGCATTCCTGATGAGCGCACTGGTGTACGGCGGCGCCAGCCAGATGGTCGGCATCCAGCTGTTCGGCCAGCATGTTGCGCCGTGGCTGATCGTGCTGTCGATCTTCGCCGTCAATTTCCGCCATGTGCTCTACTCCGCCGGCATCGGCCGGCGCATCGCGCACTGGCCGATCGTGCAGCAGGCGCTTGGCTATTTCATCCTTACCGATCCGCAATTCGCGGTGGCCGAAGCGCGGGCGCAATCGGGCCAAACGGTCGGCTTCGCCTGGTATCTGGGGCTTGGCCTGCCAGTCTATTTGTTCTGGATTGTCGAGAGCGGGCTCGGCGCTCTCTTCGGCAAGCTCATTCCCGACACGCATGCGCTGGGCATCGATTTCCTGCTGCCGATCTACTTTCTCGGCCTCGTGATGGGCTTCCGAAAGCGGCCGCTGTGGCTGCCAGTGGTCGTGGCCAGTGGCTGCGCCTCGATCATCGCCTACAAGACGGTGGGTTCTCCCTGGCATGTTTCGATCGGCGCTATTGCCGGCGTGCTGCTTGCCGTCATCCTGCCGCCGCACCATAGCGGAGTGGAAGAGCGGCCATGAGCACGACATTCTGGATCATCATCGCCGGCGCCATCGCCACGTACCTCACGCGCATCGGCGGACATCTGGTCATCTCCCGCTTCGACAACATCCATCCGCGTGTCGAGGCCGGCCTCAACGCCGTGCCGGCGGCGGTGTTGACGACGCTGGTGGCGCCGGAACTGTTGAATGCCGGACCGGCGGAATGGCTAGCACTTGTCGTCACCGCCGTGGTTTCGCTGCGCGGCGGACTGATGGCGATGTTTCTGGCCGGCGCGGCGGCGCTGATCGTAGCGCGGCAGTTCGTGGGGTAGGGCATCTCGATATTCAGGTGATGACGGCCTGCAAACGGCTTCCTGCGCTTCCCAGTTCTACTGCGTCGCAGTAGAACTGTGCTCACGTACCCAAAAGTACGCTCCGCTCCGGTTCTCGGAAACCACCATTTTCGGCTCGTCCTGACCTGAATCTCGACACGCCCTGCGTCTCGGAAACTCTAAATCTTCGCGTCGTGCGGCAGTGGCGCTGTCGCCTTTTCCAGCCAGGCCAGCGTTTCGCCGTCGAGCATTGGTCCGATCTCGGCCAGCACGCGGGCGTGGTAGGCGTCGAGCCAGTGCAACTCTTCGCGCGTCAACAGGTCCGACCGCACCAGCCTGATGTCGATCGGCGCCAGCGTCAGCGTCTCGAAGCCATGCATGGCGATGTCGCCGCCCTCAATCTGTTCGGCCGGCGTCACCAGGATGAGGTTTTCGATGCGGATGCCGTAAGACCCTTCCTTGTAGTAGCCGGGTTCGTTGGACAGCATCATGCCTTCGAGCAGCTTTTCGGTACCGGTGCGGGCAATGCGTTGCGGGCCTTCATGCACGGCCAGATACGAGCCGACGCCATGGCCGGTGCCATGGGCGAAGTCGCAGCCATGCTTCCACAGCGCCATGCGGGCGACGGCGTCGATCTCCGAGCCGCGTGTGCCGGCGGGGAAGCGCAGTGTCGAAATGCCGATCATGCCCTTCAGAACCAGCGTGAAGCGCTCGCGCATCTCCTGCGTCGGCTCGCCGATCGGCACGGTGCGGGTGATGTCGGTGGTGCCGTCCTGGTACTGCGCGCCGGAATCGAGCAGGAACAGCTCGCCGGCATTGAGCTTGCGGCTGGTGGCGCGCGACACGCGGTAATGCATGATGGCGCCGTTCGGGCCGGCGCCGGAAATGGTGTCGAAGGAGACATCGCGCAGCGGCATCTGGGTTTCCTCGCCGGTCTGTCGGCGGCTTTCTTCCAACCTGGTGACGACCGCTATCTCGTCAAGCGAGCCGGGTTTTTGCCGCTCCAGCCAGCACAAAAGCTTCGCCACCGCGGCACCGTCGCGGCGATGCGCTGCGCGCGAGCCGTTGATCTCGGCCTGGTTCTTGGTGGCGCGCGGGATGCGGGCGGGGTCGGGGGCTGCGATCACCGTGCCGCCATTGTCCTCCACCAGCATGCGCAGCCTGTCGGCGGCCAGCATCGGGTCGAGCGCGATCTTGGCGCCGCCCCTGGCAAGCGCGGCGATCGCTGCCTCGAATTCGCCGGGCTCGTGCGGATCGGCAAGCTGCGTGAGATAGGCCGCGACCTGGCGCGAGAATTTCTTGCTGTCCATGAACAACTGATGCGAGCCGTCGGCGGCGAGAATGGCGAAGCCGAGCGCCAGCGGCGTATGCGGCACGTCACCGCCACGGATGTTGAAGGCCCAGGCGATGGAGGAGGGGTCGGTCAGCACCGCATGGGTCGCGCCGTCCTTGCCGATCACTGTTGCCAGCCGCGCCAGCTTGTCCCTGGCGAGTTCGCCGGCAAAACCGATCGGATGCAGCTCGACCGGGGTCACCGGCGCGGCGGGCTGATCCTTCCAGATGATGTCGATCGGGTTTTTCTCGAGCGGCACCAGCACGGCGCCGGTCTTGTCGGCCGCGGCCTGCAGCGCCTTGACCTCGCCGATCGTGTGCAGCCAGGGGTCGAAGCCCAGCCGCGCGCCTTTGCCCAGATGATCCTTGAGCCAGACCGCGGGCGGGTTGTCGACCAGGCTTTCGACCGAAAAGATGTCGAGATCGACCTCACTGCGCACCTGCAGCGTGTAGCGCCCGTCGACAAAGATGAAGGCGCGGTCCCGCAGCACGATGGCGACACCGGCAGAACCGCTGAAGCCGGTCAGCCATTTAAGCCGTGCCGAACGATCGGCGACATATTCGCCCTGATGCTCGTCGGCCCGCGGAACGATGAAGCCGTCGAGGCCATTAGCGGCCAGCCATTGGCGCAGCAGCGCCACGCGCGGCTTTCCGACCGAAGGGTCGCCCGCGGAATCGAAGGTCTGGAACATGATGGGCCTCCCTTGCACTGGCTCAACCGTAGCTCACGGCCCTGGAAATCGGAATCGATTTCCAGCTGGCGCAACCTGCTACAGCCCCGCCTGGCTGACAACCAGATGGGGCTGGTCCAGCCGGAGCGTTGACGGCCTGCCTGCCTCAGTGCTTGAGGTGGATCGTCACCCAGCCTTCGCGGTGCAGCGTGCGCACGTGGCGAAAGTTCTGGCCGACATAGGCCGAGATGACGGCGTCGCGCTGGCGCTCGAGGATGCCTGACAGCACGATCGAGCCGCCGAGTGAGATATGCCGGGCCATCTGCGGCGCCAGCCGCATCAGCGGCCGCGCCAATATGTTGGCGACGATCAGATCGAAGGGAGCGCGCTTGCCGAAGATCGGGTGATGGAAGCCCGGTGCGGTCACCGTTTCGATCAAGGCCTTGACGTGGTTGAGCCGCGCATTGGCGGCGGCGACCTTCATCGCCACCGGATCGATGTCGGTGGCGAGCACTGGAATATGCGCCAGCTTGGCGACGGCGATCGCCAGCACGGCGCTGCCGGTGCCGAGGTCGAGCGCGTTGCGCGGATGCTCGCGCCGCACCACCTTCTCCAGCATTTCCAGGCAGCCTGATGTGGTGCCGTGGTGACCGGTGCCGAAGGCAAGGCCGGCCTCGATCTCGATGGCGAGTTCGCCGCTGTGGCGCTTCCTGCGGTCATGCGCGCCATGGACGAAGAAACGGCCGGCGCGCACCGGCTTCAGGCCCTCCAGCGAGCGCGCCACCCAGTCGATGTCGGGCAGCGCCTCACGCTCGATCGGTTTTGACAGAGCTAGATCGGTTAGAACGTCCTTTACCCGCGCCTCGACCGCGTCGACGTCGCCATCGGTATAGAGCGAGACTTCGTGGATGTCCCGGTCCTCGTCGACTTCCAGCACGGCGATCGGCAGGCCTTCTTCCTCGAAGGCCAGCTCGAGCGCCGCGAATATGCGCTCAGCCTCGATCTTTCCGGTGGTGAAATGGAGCCGCGTCTGGGTCATGTTGTCCGGATCAACCCTTGGCCGCGAGCCGCTTCAGCTTTTCCACGGCGGTGCTGGCGCTCTCGCCATAGGCGATGGTGCCGGCAAAGTCGCCCTTGGAGTTGAGCAGCAGCACCGAGGCGGTGTGGTCCATCGTGTAGTCGCCGTCACCGGTATCGACCTTCTTCCAGTAGATGCCGAACGACTTAGCCATGGCGTATACTTTGTCGGGGTCGCCGGATATGCCGGTGATGCGGTCGGAGAAATTGCTGACATAGGCGTTCATCACCGCCGGCGTGTCGCGGGCCGGGTCGATCGAGACGAAGTAGGCATGCAGGTTCTTGCCGTCGTCGCCCAGCGTCTTCAGCCAGCCGGAGAGCTCGAACAGCGTGGTCGGGCAGACCTCGGGGCAGTGGGTGAAGCCGAAGAAGACGACGCTGGGCTGCCCGCGGAACGCCGCCTCGGTGATCGGCGCGCCTTTCTGGTCGACCAGCGTGAAGGGGGCGCCGAACGGTTCGCCGCCATAATGGCCGCGATACCAGTCGAAGGTCAGCCAGCCGATGCCCGCCGCCATCAAGACGAGAATGCCGACCAGGATAGAACGCATCATCAGAAAAGTCCGTCCGCTGAAATCATCGCGCCGGCTCGATGCCGCGCCGGTGCGACACTCTTAGCGGTTCGGCCCCGTGCAGGCAAAGTGCCGCGTTGCCGCAACCGTTGTGTTGACGCTTCCGCTTGCAAAGCCGCACAACGCGTCCCACCTGAGACCGGAAACTCGAACCGCAGGAGGCTCCTTTGCTCGAATTGATTGGGCGCGAACGGATTGGGCGAAAACTGATCGGCGGCGCGCTCGCCGCGTGCGTTGCGCTCGGCGCCGGCAGCGCCGTCGCCGAAGAGGTCGGCAAGGTCGGCGTCGACTGGATCGGCAACGACATCATCGTCGAGGCGATCAAGGACCCGAAGGTGGAGGGGGTGACCTGCCATGTCTCCTATTTCGACCGCAGCGTCATCGATCGCCTGCACAAGGGCAACTGGTTCGAGGATCCTTCCGATTCCTCGATCTCCTGTCGTCAGACCGGTCCGATCACGATCGGCGACATCGACATGAGCGAGGGCGGCGAGGAGGTTTTCAAGCAAGGCATAAGCCTGATCTGGAAGAAGCAGGTGGTGAACCGCATCTACGACAAGACCAACGAGACGCTGATCTATCTCTCGCATTCGCGCCAGGTGCAGAACGGCTCGGCCAAAATGTCGGTCACAACCGTGCCGCTCTACGGCCAGAGCGTGGTGTGGAGCAAGGGCAAGCCGAAATAGGGGGCTCTTTACTGGAACTGGCTTGGCGGACGATTGGTCCCGCTTGCGGGACCAGTCGCTCGGAGGTAAAGCCGCCGGCATGGACCGTTCCGAAAATCTCGTCCTGAAAGATCCAGAGCCGCGCATCCACCCAACCGCGGAGTTGAAGGCGTGCAAGCTCGGCCGCTACGCTTCGATCGGCGAGCGGGTGGTGCTGCGCGAGGTGAGCGTCGGCGACTTCTCCTATTTCGAGCGTCATGCCGAGGCGATCTATACGAGCATCGGCAAATTCTGCTCGATCGCCGCCAACAGCCGCATCAACGCGCTGGAACATCCGATCGAAAGGCTGACCCAGCATAAGGTCAGCTATCGGCCAAACGAATATTTTCGCTGGCTGGGCGTCGATGCGGCGTTCCGCGAGCGGCGGCAGGCGAAAGCCGTGACCATCGGCCATGATGTTTGGATCGGCCATGGCGCGGTGGTCATGCCCGGCATCACCATCGGCATTGGCGCCGTCGTCGGCGCCAATGCGGTGGTGACGCAGGACGTGCCATCCTACACGATCGTCGCCGGCGTGCCGGCGAAGCCGCTCAGGCCGCGCTTTGCGCCTGACACAGCGGCGCGGATCGAAGCGCTCGCCTGGTGGGACTGGCCGGTCGATAAACTCGCCAGGGCGGTTCCCGACATCCAGGTGATGCCGATCGAGGCCTTCCTCGATCGTTGGGAAAACGACGCCGACTAGAGCCCGCACACGCTTGCGAGGCAAGCTCCGGACTGAAACCCCTTCCGCCATGCGGGGGTGGCGCGGCGGAAGGGGCTGGAGGTAAACCGCTGTGAAGCGGAAGGAACAGGCTCTCTGCCTGCACGGCTACCATGACACTAAACCCATAAGGCGTGTTTTCCATCCCATGCGCGCGTCGCGTGTATCCAATTGCACCTGACGTATTTGTTGCCGGTGGGAACCCGAGACGGGCGACGGTTGTTTCTCATCGCGGCAGCCATTGAGGATCTCGATAGATGGAAAAGCTTTTCACCAAGGTCGCCAACTCGGTCGCCCACATAACGGGCCTGCCGCTGACCTTTGCCGGCTGCTGCCTGATCGTCATTGTCTGGGCGGTGAGCGGGCCGTTCTTCGGGTTCTCCGACACCTGGCAATTGGTGATCAACACCGGCACCACCATCATCACCTTCCTGATGGTGTTCCTCATCCAGAACACCCAGAACCGCGACGGCGCGGCGATCCAGGCCAAGCTCGATGAGCTGATCCGGGTCAGCGAAGGCCACAATCGCTTCATCGGCATCGAGCACCTGACCGAATCCGAGGTCGAGGAAATCCGCGACAAGTGCGAGCGCGCGGCATTGCGCCATGACAAGAAGATCGCCGCCATGGCGGCAAAGAAGGCCGTGGCGCAGAAGCGAGCTCCGAAGAAGAGGGCGGCTTGAAGACCTGGAAAATCAGCCCTTCATGAAGGCCGCGAACGCGTCCTTGTGATCGGCGTGCCAACGCGACAAGGCAGGGCGGTTTTCGATTATGTCGCCGATCGCCCAGGCCATGCGCTTTTCATCCATGGGGCGTGCCACATCATTGTCCGGGCACAGGATATAGAAGTCGCCCCTGACCAGGGATTCCAGCATGAAATCGATGACCTGCTCGCCGGTCCAGGCGCCGGCCGGCTTTTCCGTCGCACCCTCGGTGAGGCCGGTATAGGTGAAGCCGGGAATCAGTAGATGCGCCGACAGGCGAGCGCCGGGCTCGTTGCGCAGCGCATGCGCGACGCCTTCGGTGAATGTTTTCACGCCCGCCTTGGAGACGTTGTAGGCAAGGTTGCCGGGCGGCGTGGTGATGCCTTGCTTGGAACCGGTGTTGACGATCAGCCCCGGCCTAGCCGACGCCAGCATGCGCGGCGCGAAGGCTTCGACGCCATGCACGACACCCCAGAAATTGATGTCGAGCAACCGTTTCCAGGCATCGCGGTTTTCCCAGGGTTTTCCCGGGTTGTCGCCGACGCCGGCATTGTTCATCAGCAGCGAGACCTCGCCGAAGGCGCCGAATGCCCGGTCGGCGAGACGATCGACCTCATCGGCCTTCGAAACGTCCGATGCAACGGCAAGCACGGCGTCGTCGCCGGCAATGGCCGAGACGGCCCGGAACGCATCGTCAAGGCGGGTGCCGCCAATGTCGGCGAGCACGATCTTCATGCCCATCAGCGCTAGCCGCTTGGCTGCCGCCAGGCCAATGCCGCTGGCGGCGCCGGTGATGACGGCGGCGTTGCCGGGGCTGAGCGCGGGCAGGGCGGACTGGATTTCGGCGTCGGTAATCATGAGCAATGGGATCCTTTTCTCGATGGCGCCGAACTTAGCGCTGGAACAGGCTTGTGCAAGCCTCCGTCGGCACGTGTCCGGGTTGACCAGCAGGGCCGTGGCTGCGCATGTTGCCGGGACAAAAGAGATTTTTGCCGGGGCAAAGGAGACTTTTGCTGGGACAAAAGGAAACTTTTGCCCTGGGCGTAAAAGGAGATTTCGCGAGTGACGGACTGGGTCGCAATTCTGAAGGAGCAGACCGCCACCGGCGACCAGATGGGGCGCGAGGTGCCGCAGATGCTGGCCAATCCCGACATCAGCGAAGCTCAGGTGAAGACGCTGTTCTCGGCGCTGGAAAAACAGGCCGAGTTCGTCGAGAAACTGCGCATGGCGCTGGAGAAGTTCGGCCATGATTTCTCGATCATCAAAGCGGCCGAACGGCTGGAGGAGCGCTATGCCGACCTTGCCGCGTCGGTGGCGGAAAAGCTGAAGGCGATGCGTAAATAGAATTACTTCTCCAGGACGCGCGAAAAACGCGTGTCCGGCACCAGCCACACCAGGGCGACGGCGACATAGAGCGCCACACCGATCCATCGGTCGAGGAAGGTCAGGACAACAGCCGCGATGTAGACGGCTAGCGAAAGCCTGCCCTTTCGGTCGTTGCCGATTGCCTTGGCGAAGGCGGTATCCGGTCCATGCAGGCGCTGCAAAACGGTGACCAGGATGGCATAGGCGGCCGCGCACAAGGCAAGGTCGACGCCATAGACCGCGACTGGAGCCGTGGCGAAGTGGTTCTCACCCATGAAGGCGGTCGTTACGGGCATCAAGGACAGCCAGAACAACAGGTGCAGGTTCGCCCAAAGCACCCGGCCGTCGACCCGCTGCACGGTGTGGAACATGTTGTGCAGGTTGTTCCAGTAGATGCCGACATTGATGAAAGAAAGCACGTAGCACAGGAAGATCGGCCACTGCGGCAGCAGTGTCGAAAAATCCTCACCCTCCGGCACTTTCAGGTCCAGCACCATGATGGTGATGATGATGGCCACCACGCCATCGGTGAATGCCTCGACCCTGCCTTTGCCCATGATGTCCCCCTGTTGGAAAGACGTTACGGGAGGATTTCGCGCAAGACCATACTGCCAGGATTATCAAGAGCAAGTTCGGTCGGGGAAAAGGCGCTTCGGGCACGCTTCTGTAGATGAAGCGTGTCAATCAAGGTCCGCGTCGGCTCGCGCGATCAGGCCGTCAGCATTTAGGGTGATCTTCAGAGTTCCGACCTCGTGTCCGAAATCGCCTGTGAAATCCAGGCGGACATTCGCATGGACGTCATCGATTGTTTTGATGGACACAAGCTTGCTGCACGTATGGTACCCGACGAAGAATCGCTCGAGATAAAGGCGGACGCTGTCCCTGCCGACGAACGTGTCTCCAACCGAGACATCGTCAATAATGGCATCGGGCGCGAACAGCGAAAGCGCTCCAGCGACATCGCCGGCGTTGGTTGTTTCGATGAAATTTTTGATCAATTCCTGCATGGGGCTGCGTCTTTGGCTTTTCCCGGGAAATCCGTTTCACACTTTTCCTGGAATTGCTCCGGTTCAAATGATGTAGCCGCCGGAGACTTCGATGTTTTGTGCGTTGATCCAGCGACTGTCCTCGGAGAGCAGGCCGGCGATGACGCCGCCGATCTCTTCGGGTTCGCCCACGCGACCAAGCGCGGTCTGCCCGGCGAGCAGGGCTTCGAATTCGTCGTTCAGGCCACCACCAAGTTCTGTTCGGATCGCACCCGGCGCGATTGAGTTCGCCCGGATACCACGCTCGCCGAACTCCTTGGCCATGTAGCGCGTCAGAACCTCCAGACCGCCTTTGAACGAGGCGTAGGGGGCAACGCCCGCCGTTGCGACGCGGCTCGTCGCGCTTGTCATGTTGATGATATGACCACCATCTTCCATCAGGGCAAGCAAGGTCTGGGTGAGGAAGAACGGCCCCTTGAGATGGACATTGAGCAGGCCGTCGAACTGCTCTTCCGTGACTGTCGAGATGCGGTTGTAAAGGCCGTATCCGGCATTGTTGACGAGGTAGTCGAATGTCCGGCGTTCCCAGACGGACTGGAGCAGTGCGGTCAACGCGTCCCTGAACTCGGGGAAGGCGCAGATATCGCCGACATCAAGCTTCAGCGCCATTGCCTTTCCGCCATGGGATGTGATCGCCGCAGCGACCTCATCGGCCTTTGCCCGATTGTTGTTGTAGGTGACGACGACGCCCATGCCGCGCTCGGCGCATTTGAGTGCGGTGCAGGCTCCGAGCCCGCGGCTGCCGCCGGTGACGATGACGATTTTCATTTTGTTTTCCTCATGCATTCGGAGTGGCCTGAAGCTAGGTCCATCCAGAGTTGCGCACTCACCCGATCCTCTTCGAAGCTTGCCTATTTCTGCTTTTTGGCTTGTGCTGCAGCCGGGCATCGGGCAGAGTCGGATCCATGGAGCAGCAACTGCGGGAAATACGCGCTCTGGCCTCCAAGGCGGAAAACAGGCGCACGGAAACCAGTATCCCGCGTGTCGCCATGGTCCAGGGCGAGATACCCGAGCACCGGCTTGCTGCCATCTATGACCCAATGGTCAACCTAATCCTGACGGGCAGCAAGACGATGACGGTTGGAGAACGGACGTTCCACTACGACCCGGCGACATATTTCGTCATGTCGGTCGACCTTCCTGCGGTCGGTACCGTCCATCCGTCCGCCAAGGGAGATCCGTATCTTGCCATCAGCCTCACACTTGATCCCACGATCGTCGCCAACCTCCTGGCCGACATTGCGAGACCGTCCGGCGCAGGACTTTATGGCTCGGGTTTCTCGGTTGCTCCCGTAACGCCGGAGCTGCTCGACGCCTGGCTGCGCATAATGAGGCTACTCGAGAGACCGGACGAGATAGCCGCGCTGGCCCCTGTCTATGAGCGGGAAATCCTGTTCCGGGTCCTGCAAGGACCGCACGGCTGGATGCTCAGGGACATCGCGACGCCGGACACGGCGCTCTCGCGGATCGGCGTGGCGATCGACTGGATCCAGCGGAACTTCGCGCAGGAGATCAGGGTCGAGACGCTCGCGGGCATGGCCGCCTTGAGCGTTTCCGCGTTCCATCGCCACTTCAAGGCCGTTACGGCGCTGAGCCCGCTCCAGTATCAGAAGCGCATTCGTCTTCTCCACGCCAGGTCTCAGCTGATCGCCGGGCAGGGAAGCGCGACGTCGATCGCCTTCGGCGTGGGTTATGAAAGCCCAAACCAGTTCAGCCGTGAATATGCGCGCTTGTTTGGGCTGCCGCCGTCGAGGGACTTGGTGAGGGTAACACGGGACCTGCGGCAAGCCGGACACCCATCAGATCACGCTGTTGCAATCTGACAAACGAATGGAGCACGGGGCTCGGGGCTCGCGCCGGATCGCATAATAGTGGAAAGGGCATACACTTGCCTCCGCACCTTCCGTAAGAGATACCGAGACAGGTTTTTTAGCCGTTCGGCGTTTCAGGAGCCATGTTGGCGCGCCCACGCGGCACGCCGAGGCCCGTATCCGGCGGTTCGCCGGCGGCCGGCCTGTTCTCGATCATGTGCAAGCTGCGCCAGCCGCCGAAGCGGTAGTAGGCCGCGGCCAGAACCAGCGAGGTGATCGAGCCGGCCGGAAAACTCCACCACAGCGCTTCCTCGCCGATGACGCCGCGCATGAAGTAGGCAAAGCCGGTGCGCACGATCAGCACCGAAATCACCAGGATGACCAGCGGCGGCATGACGGCTCCGGTGGCGCGCACCGTGGCGAACAGCACGATGGTGATGCCGAACAGGATGAACGACCAGGACGCGACCGTGTTGATGTGGGCGGCGACGTTGATCGCCGCGCTGTCGCTGCTCAGGAACAGGCTGAGGATCGAACGGTCGAAGAGCCACAGCAGCGCGACCAGGGCGCCGGTCAGGACGAGGTTGAAGCCGACGCCGGAGGCGGCGATGCGGCCGATCCTGTCCCAGCGTCCGGCGCCGACATTCTGTGCCGCCATGGACGAGACCGCGGCGCCGATGGCGAGCGCCGGCATCTGGATGTAGGTCCACAACTGCGCGGCGATGCCGTAGGCGGCGGCGACCTGGGAACCGTATGAGTTGACGATGCCCATCACCGTCAGTGCCGCCGCCGAGATGACGATCATCTGCAGCCCCATCGGCACGCCCTTGACGACGACGATGCGCAGCAGCGCCGGGTCGGGGCGTAGCAGCGCGAGGTTGGCGCCGGCCAGCCGCAACGGATGCTTGCGCGCATAAAGCACGATGAGGATGGCGATGACGCTCACCGTCTGGCCGATCAGCGTCGAGGTGGCGGAGCCGGCGATACCGAGTTCCGGGAAGGGGCCGATGCCGCGGATGAGCAGCGGGTTGAGGACGATATCGAGGACGACCGCCAGCGCCATGAAGATGAAGGGCGTGCGTGAATCGCCGGCACCGCGCAGCACGGTCATGACGAAGGACAGAAGGTTCATCATTGGCACAGCGACGAAGATGATGCGCAGGTAGGAACGCGCCAGTGGCAAGGCGTCCGTCGGCGTACCCAAAGTGTTGAGGATGGCGTCGACCCAGATCCAGCCGCAGACGGCAAACACCACCGAGACGAGGAAGAAGAAGGTGGCGCTGGTGCCGACGATACGACGCGCTTCGGGCAGGTCGCGGGCGCCGACCGACTGCGCCACCAGGACAGTCGCCGCCATGCCAATGCCGAACACCGTGCCCAGGATCAGGAACAATACGAGGTTGGCGTTGGAAGTGGCGGTCAACGCCGATTCACCAAGGAAACGGCCGACCCAGACGGCATTGATCGATCCGTTGAGCGATTGCAGCACGTTGGAGCCCAGCACAGGCAAGGCGAACAGCAGCAGCGTGCGCGGGATCGGGCCGCTGGTCAGGTCGGCGGTGCGCCGGCGCGCGGGCTTTTTCTCGTCCATGGCTGGCTACTCGGCGAAGCGTATCTAGGGGTCCGTCCGCGATGATCGCCGATTCAAGCGGAGAGGTCCATGCCGCGCCGGAAAGCCTGGCCGAAGGCATCTACCTGTTGCCGCGCCGCGTCCCTTCCGGCATCCTCGATCCAGACATGTTCTCAAAGCCTCAGGAATGAGATATTGATCCTCAGCGCGCGGGGCCGCGTTTCTATTAGAGAGCCGGGGGGTTCATGTCCGATATTTCGCAGTTTTCCGTGCGCCTGAGCCGGCGCGCGTTTCTTGGCGTTTCCGCTTTGGGTGCCGCATCCCTGGCTCTTTCTGCCTGCACCACGACCGAAGTGGCACCGCCGACAGTGGCGCCGGCGCCACCGTCGGGCCCGAGCGAGCCCGCTCTCGGCGATGCCGCCAGCATGTACACCGCGCGCACCGATGAGGGCTTTCAGCTGCCGGCCATCCCGGTCGCCAAGCTCGATCCGAAGTTCGTGCGCCAGATCGTGGCCGATCCGACCGGAGAGAAACCCGGCACGATCGTCGTCGATGTCTCCGAGCACTTCCTCTATCTGGTGCGCGACGGCGGCAAGGCCATCCGTTATGGCGTCAGCCTCGGCAAGGCCGGGTTCGGATGGACCGGCAGCGCCGTGGTCCAGGCGCGCAAGAAGTGGCCGGTGTGGACACCTCCGCCGGAAATGATCCAGCGCCGGCCGGAACTGGCGAAATACAAGGACGGCATGCCGCCCGGCCCGCAGAGCCCGCTCGGTGCCCGCGCGCTCTATCTGTTCCGCGACGGCAAGGACACGATGTACCGGCTGCACGGCACGCCGGAGTGGGATTCCATCGGCAAGAACGCATCGTCGGGCTGCGTGCGCTTCATGAACCAGGACATCATCGACCTCTACAGCCGGGTCAACGGCCCCGCCCAGGTCTACGTGCGTCCCAACCTGTCGGCTGCCGGCAAGATCATGGCCGTGTCGAGCAGGACCGCCGAGCCGATCGATGCGGGCGTGCCGAAGGATGCGGAATTCTTCAAGTAGCCTTTACGGCCTCTCCAGGCGGACGCGTCAAGCGCGTCCGCCTGGAGTGGCGACTACTTCTTGGCGAGGCCGGGCAGTGTGACCTGATAGACCAGGAACATGGTGTCGACATTGGCGCCGTCATCGGCCTTGTAGGGGGCGCCGACCTGGAAACCGTCCTGGGCGAGGAAGTCGTTGTCGTTAGCGACGAACAGGAAGTAGTCGTCGGGCAGCTTCGGGTCCAGGACACTGGCCAGCGACATCGCCTCCCACTTCTCGGAGAGATTGTTGTGGTCGTTCGGCGCGCCATTGTGCAGGCCGAAGCGATTGAGTTGCGCATTGTCGTTGATGTCGATGAACGGCGTCAGCCTGGCCGGCGTCACCGACGGATCGAGCACGCCCTTGGGGGCGACCGGCTTGTCGGCGGCATCGAAGGCGCCGCCGGCGATGTCGGTCGCGGTTGAAACGTCGACGACGAAGATCTGGCGCAGCAGCGATGTGTCGCCCTTCAGGCCCTGGCCGTTGCCGCTGTCGCGCGCCAGCATCAGGAAGGACGTGTCCGACAGCGCCACGATCTCGCTTTGCGCGGCGATCTTGGTCTTGCCCTTGGCATCCTTGAACACCGGCAGCGGCACGACATATTCATGCGCCAGCTTGAGATGGGCGAGGTCGGAGGCGTCATAGACCAGGACCCTGGTGTTCTGCCGCGTCGCAGGGGAATCGCCGCCATCCTGCCTCGTCGCCGACTGCAGCACGGCGATCAGGAACTTGCCGTCCGGCGTCATCGCCATGCCTTCCAGGCCCTGGTTGTTCTGGCGGCCGGTATCGGGATCCTTCGGATCGGGCTCTGAGGCACCCGGACCAGGATTGTCCGAGGAGAAGTTCGGCGCGCCCTTGCGCATCGGCACCAGGGCCGCCGGCGGCTGGGTCGCCGACAGCAGTCGGCCTTGCGCCGAGAACCGGTATATGTTGGGGCCGTATTCGTCTGAAATGAACATCGAGCCGTCGGGCAGCCGCACGATCGCCTCGTCGTCGAGGGCGAACTTGCCGTTGTTGGCGACGGGCAGCATCGGCATGCCACCGGCGGCGGCGCGCACATCCGACAGGGGATCGAGGCCGGTGGTGTCGGCGCCCTTGTCGTCGGTGAGCAGCATGGTGTCGGCAAGCGTCGCCTTGACTTCGGTCTGCTCCTGGCCGACCGCGCCTGGTGCCGCCGGGGTGAATTCGATGCCTATGGTGTTGACGCGCGCCCGATAATCGGTGGTGCCGGCGACATTGTAGCCGCGATCCGGCAGCAGCCAGAGCGAACCCTTGTAGGTGCCGGCATCATGCGTCCAACTGGTGGTATCGATCGCCATGCCGGAGCCTGAACCGAACGTCTCGCCGAACTTGTCGCGCTGGGCGGCCGGGATGCGGCCGACGCCGACCAGGCCTCTGTTGACGAGGCCGCCGACGGTCGCGGTGCCGTCGGCCAGCGCCGGTGTCAAGGCTGTGAACACGGCCAGCGCGACGCCGAGCGACGCGGTTCGGTACAGGTGTTTCATGGATAATCCTCTTTGTGACGGATGTGCCGGAGCGGCCGCAAGACGAAAAAGCTGAAAGGAGGCGGCACATCGATGATGCCGCGCGCCCCCCAAATCGGTCTACGGCGCGAACATGATGCTTGCGTGACAAATGCGGGACGGATGGCTGCCGGCCTGTTTCGCGCGCCGATAAGAACATGCGCTCGGGCGAAGGAATTGATGTTCTGTCACGTCCCAGGTCGACAAGGCATCGTGCATTCGCAGAGTACTAGACACGTATGTACAGTGTGTATAAGGTGCCGCTTCAGGCAGACCGGGAGGGAACCTTGAAGCCGCATTATCGCGCAGTGATCATCGGGGGTGGGGTGGTCGGCGCCTCGGTGCTCTACCATCTGACGCGGTTCGGCTGGTCCGATGTGGCGCTGATCGAGCGCGCCGAATTGACCGCCGGTTCGACCTGGCATGCGGCGGCCGGCTTCCATGCACTCAACGCCGATCCCAACGTTGCGGCGCTGCAGGACTACACCATCAACCTCTACCGCGAGATCGAGGCCGAATCCGGCCAGAATATCGGCCTGCACATGACCGGCGGCGTCAACATCGCCAGCGATCCCCAGCGCTGGGAGTGGCTGAAATCGGCCTGGGCGGTGTTCCAGTCGGTCGGCATCGAGACGGCGCGCCTGGTGACCCCGGAAGAGATCAAGGCGATCTGCCCGATCGTCGATGTCACCGGCGTGCTCGGCGGCCTGCATGATGCCAACGAAGGCCATCTCGATCCCTACGGCACCACGCACGCCTATGCCGGCGCCGCGAAGAAGCGCGGTGCCGACATCATCCTGCGCAATCGTGTGGTCGAGCTGAAGTCCCGCGCCGACGGCCACTGGGACGTCGTCACCGAGCAAGGCACCATAACTGCCGAGCATGTCGTCAACGCCGGCGGGTTGTGGGCGAAGCAGCTGGGCCGCATGGCCGGCATCGATCTGCCGGTAATGCCGATGGAGCACCATTATTTCATCACCGAGGACATTCCGGAGATCGCCGCACTCGACCGGGAGATCGGCATCGCCGTCGATCTCGACGGCTTTTCCTACCTGCGCCAGGAGCGCAAGGGCGTGCTGCTCGGCGTCTACGAGCAGAACCCGAAGCACTGGAATATGGATGGTGCGCCATGGGACTACGGTATCGAGCTTATCCCGGAAGATATCGACCGCATCAGTCCCGAACTCGCCAAGGCGCATGAGCGCTTTCCCTGCCTGGCGAGCGCCGGCATCCGCAAATGGGTCAACGGCGCCTTCACCTTTACCCCTGACGGCAACCCGATCGTGGGGCCGGTGCGTGGCGTGAAGAACTACTGGGTCGCCTGCGGCGTCATGGCCGGCTTTAGCCAGGGCGGCGGCGTAGGCAAATCACTGGCCGAATGGATGATATACGGCGAGCCGCAGGCCGACATTTTCGGCATGGACATCGCCCGCTATGGCGCCTTCGCCGCCACCCGCGAGTATTTGAGGCAGACGACGCGGCAGTTCTATTCGCGCCGTTTCGTCATGACATTTCCCAATGAGCGGCTGCCGGCGGGCAGGCCCTTGAAACGCCCCGGCGCCTATGACGGCATGAGTGCCGCGGGTTGCGAATGGATGGCGTCGTGGGGGCTGGAAATCCCTGCCTATTTCGCGCCGATGGGTTTTCGCGAGAACACCACGCTCAAGCGTTCCAATGCCTTCGACATCGTCGGCGACGAGGCGCTGCAGGTCCGGCGGGCCGCCGGCCTCGTCGATATCTCGGCCTATTCACGCTATGCGGTGTCCGGGCCCGGCGCCGAGGCATGGCTCAACCGGCTGCTTGCCTGCAAGCTGCCGAAGGCAGGGCAGGCGCGGCTGGCGCCGATGCTGGGGCCTGACGGGCGGCTGAAGGGCGACCTCACCGCGATCAACTGGGGCGGTGGCGACCATTGGCTGATGGGCTCCTACTATCTCAGGGAATTCCACATGCGCTGGTTCGAAAGCCACGCGGCGGAAGGCGTCACGGTCGCCGACATTTCCGACACGACGGGCGGCTTCCTGCTGACCGGGCCGAACGCGCGCAGGATCCTGGAGCGCACGACGCATCAGGATCTATCCGCCGCGGCACTGTCATTCATGGCCTGCGGCGCGTTCGACATCGGCATGGTGCCAGCGCGAGTTGCCCGGCTCTCCATCGCCGGCGAGCTCGGCTTCGAGATCAACTGCCCGGCAACCATGCATGCCACACTGCGCGACACACTGCTTGCCGCCGGCGAGGATCTCGGCCTGGCCGAGATCGGCTATTACGCGCTCAATGCGCTCAGGCTGGAGAAGAGCTTTGGCATCTGGTCGCGCGAATTCACCCAGGGTTATACGCCGGGTCAGACCGGCCTCGACCGTTTCATCGCATTCGACAAGGGCGATTTCGTCGGCCGCGAAGCAGCGTTCAGGGAACGCCAGGCAGGCGTCTCGCAACGGATCGTGACGCTCGAGATCGACGCCATCGATGCCGACGCGAGCGGCTTCGAGCCGGTTTGGCACGAGGGCAGGCGCGTCGGCTTCGTCACCTCGGGCGGCTTCGGCTACACGATCGGCAAGAGCGTCGCGCTGGCGTTGGTGGACGACGATTTTGCCGAGGAGGGGACGGCGCTTTCGGTGCACATTGTCGGCGTCGAACGGCCGGCGCGGGTCATCGCGGCCTCGCCCTACGATCCCCGGGGCGAGGCGATGCGGCAATGAGGAGGATTTTCGATGGTCGATGACGCGGCACGAGACTCAAGGCGCGAACGCCGGCGTGGGCGCACGGGCGAGGCCGGCAGCGAAAGCAGCCGCCGGCCGAATTACCGCTCGCTGAAGAACCCGTTCCTGCCGCAGCCGGTCTTTTCGGACGACCAGGTCGCGGCGATCCACGACACGGCGCTGCGCGTGCTGGAGGAACTCGGCATCAAGGTGCTGCTGCCGCAGGCGCGGGAGATCTTCGCCCGAGCCGGCGCGCTGGTCGACGAGGACAGCCAGATGGTGCGCATCGGCCGCGACATCGTCATCGCGGCGCTGGCCTCGGCGCCAAAATCAATTCCAGCGCTGGCGGGCGACCGCAGCCGAGATCTGACGCTTGAACTCGGCTCGATGACTTTCCTCGCCGGCGCCGGGGCGCCCAACGTCACCGATCTCGAACGCGGCCCGCGGCCGGGAACGCTCGCCGCCTTCGAGGAGCTGACCAAGCTCATCCAGCATTTCGACGTGCTGCACATGCTTTGCCCCGCCATCGAGCCACAGGATGTCGATAACCGGTTGCGCCACTATGCCGTCAACCGCGCGCAACTGACGCTGTCCGACAAGTTTCCGTTCGTGTTCGCGCGCGGCACGCCGCAGGTCGAGGATGGGTTCGAGATGATCCGGCTGGCACGCGGGCTGTCGGAGGACGAATTCCGCGCCGGCGCCCATTGCTACACCATCATCAACACCAATTCGCCGCGCCAGCTCGACATACCGATGGCGCAAGGCATCATCGACTTCGCCCGCGCGGGACAGATCCTGGTCATCACGCCGTTCTGCCTGGCCGGGGCCATGGCGCCGATCACTGTCGCCGGCGCGCTGACGCTGCAGCATGCCGAGGCGCTGGCCGGTCTGGCGCTGGCGCAGATCGTGCGCCCGGGCACACCGGTGCTCTACGGCTCCTTCTCCTCCAACGTCGATATGAAGTCGGGAGCGCCGGCCTTCGGCACGCCCGAGCATGTCAAGGCAACGCTGGGGGCCGGCCAGCTGGCGCGCTTCATCGGCCTTCCCTGGCGTTCGGGCGCCGGCAGTGCCGCCAACATTTCCGACGTGCAGGCAGCCCATGAGTCGCAGTTCGCGCTTTGGGGTTCGGTGTTGGCCGGCGCGACGATGTGCATCCACGCCGCCGGCTGGCTGGAAGGTGGCTTGAGCGTCTCCTATGAAAAGCTGATCACCGATATCGAGGCGGTGCAGACGCTTGCGGAACTGTGCGCCGCGACGCCGGGTGACGAGGATTCGATCGGCTTCGAGGCGATCGCGGAAGTGCAGCCTGGCGGGCATTTCTTTTCCGCCGGCCACACCATGGCGCGCTACCGCACCGCCTTCTACGAGCCGCTGGTCGCCGACTGGTCGAATTTCGGCAACTGGACGCAAAGCGGATCGAAGACCGCGACCGAACGCGCCACGGGTATCTGGAAGCGGGTCCTGGCCGATTTCGAGCCACCGGCAGCGGCTGCCGCGACATCAAGCGTGCTCGACGAATTCATCGCGCGGCGCACCGAAGAGGGTGGCGCCGCGCCTGTATCGTGACACACGAAGGCGCGGCGGAAACGCCTGACTCTGTCGTAAATTTCGGCGTGTTATTATCGCCCTGCCATTGGCAATCGGCGCATGGCGTGCAGAAATGAGCTGCATGCGTGAAGCCTTGATCGCAATGGTGATCTTCCTGTGCCTGGCGTCATCGGCGTTCGCCAGCATGACGATCTGGCCGAGATTGCCTGCCAAACATCGTGACGACGACACGAACACCGTGGTCCGGCTCACCGCCAATCTGTTCGCGGTCATGACCTCGCTGATACTCGGCCTGATGATCAACTCGGCCAAGAATACCTTCGAATCGATCGATCATAACGTGCACGCCTATGCGACGGAGCTGATCCTGCTCGACAGGACCTTGCGCCAGTATGGCCCGGAAACCGACGCGGTGCGCCAACCTCTGATCGCCTATGTGGAGAGGGTGGTGGCTACCTCGTCACAAAACAGCGAAACGACCATCGTCGCCAACCAGCTGTCCGAACGTCTGCTGACGGAAATCGGCTTGCGGCTGAACGGTCTCACACCCCCCGACGCCGTCCGTGCTTTTCTGCTGCAGGATGGACGCCAGCGCCTGCAGAAGGTGCTGGAGCTGCGATGGATTTTGGTCGAGCAGTCGGAGGGCGCGATCCCTTGGCCGCTGATCGCCATGCTGGTGGCGTGGCTGACGCTGATCTTTGCCAGTTTCGGATTCAGGGCCCCCGGGAATGCCATCACCGCCGCAACCTTGATGGTCTCGGCCGCGCTGATCGCCGGGGCGATCTATCTGATCCTCGACATGGATGTGGCATTCTCCGGGCCGATCCAGATTTCGTCGGCGCCGCTTGAGCGGGCGCTGGCGGAATTGCAGCGATGATGCGGAACCGGCGGCATTCCCAGGCATTCATGGGAATCAACCACGGAGGACGACATGGGTTTCGACCAGTATCACGAACCGCCTGAGGAACTGTCGCAGAAGGTGCGGACCTTTGCCCGCATGATCACCTCGCTGATCGAGGAGGCGGAAGCGATCGGCTGGTACGAACAGCGCATCTCGATGGAAAAGGATCCTCAGGCCCGCGCGATCATGAAGAATGCGCAGAGCGAGGAGTTCAAGCATTTCGGCATGGATCTGGAATTCCTGCTGCGCCAGAAGAAGGACTGGCGGGCGGAACTGAAGGAGATCCTGTTCACGACGGGCGACATCGTCAAGGCCGGCGAGCGGGGCGAGAAGAAGGTGGATTGATCGGCTTACGCCGGCCCCATCAATCGCTGTCGCGCGCGACCAACTCAAGTGGCCAGACTTCGCGGATTATGCGTGTGCCTTCGGGGCCGGCGAAGGCGGGCAGCGAGGCCAGCAGCATTTCGGCCAGCCGCCGGCCCATTGGCTCCAGCGCCGGGCGAAAGGCAGTCAGCGCCGGGGAAAAATAACGGCAGAGCGGTGTGTCGACGATGACAATCACGGCCATGTCATGGCCAGGCTTGATGCCCATCTCGGCCAGCGCCTTGCAGCCGCCAAGCGCCATCGCGTCATTGTTGAAGATGATGGCCGTCGGCGGGTCCTGCGAGCGCATGACCCGCGGCGTCACCTCGTAGCCGCCGGCCTCGTTGATGAAGCCGTCGGCGATCAGCGCGGGATCGACCTCGATGCCGTGCCGCCGCAAGGCCTTGCGATAGCCGTCTAGGAACAGGTAGCCGAAGTTGAGATCGTTCGAAGGGCGGATGGCGGCAATGCGGCGATGTCCGCGCGCGACCAGGCGGTCGACGGCTTCATCACCCGCCCTCTCGAAATCGATATCGAGCGAAGGATAGGTGTCGTCGCCGGACTGACTTCGGCCAAGCGTGGCGAAGGGAAAGCCGGCCTTGCTGAGATAATCAATCCGATCGTCTGCTCGTCGCGTATTGGCCAACACGACCGCATCGACCAAGCGTGTCTCAACCACGCGGCGCAACCGCTCCTGCTGATATTGGCCGGGCTCGCCCATGACGACCATCAGATCGAGGCCGTGCTCGGCAAGCTTCGCCTGCAACCCGATCAGGAAGGGGATGAAGAACGGTTCGCCATATTGCTGGTCGCCGGGGTGCGGCTGCAGCATGAAGGCAATGGAGTGGGTGGCGCCTTGCCTGAGACTGCGGCCGGACTGGTTGGGTGAATAGTTCAGCTTCTTGGCGGCGTCGAGCACGCGCTGGCGGGTGTCGGCATTGACGTCGGCGCGGCCATTCAGCGCCCGCGATACGGTGCCGATCGAGATGTTCAGGTGACGCGCAAGGTCATGGATGGTGGACGCCAAGGACAGTTCTCCCCCGACCTCTGGCTAGCACCGGCTGCCACTCAGGCCAAGGCTTACAGACGATTTTTCACGGCAGCCGATTGACATTCTACGCTATCGGGTGTGTTCTCGTAAACGTTTACGGAAAAACGTTTACGGCGATGCCGTGACATTCGGCCGGGAGGGGCCGGACGGGAGGAACGCCGGATGATGAAAGTCGTCCTCGTCGGCTGTGGCGCGATGAGCAAACAGTGGCTCGATGCCGCGAGGCAGATCGATGGTCTCGCCATCGTCGGCCTCGTTGACCTCGACGCCGAACGGGCGAAGGCGAGGGCGCTCGAATACAATCTCACCGACGCCGTCGTCGGCACCAGCCTCGACGCGGTGCTCGACCAGACCAGGCCTGACATGGTGTTCGATGTCGTGGTTCCTGCCGCCCGCCGTGAGGTCGCGCTTTCGGCCTTTGCCCATAATTGCCATCTCTTGACCGAGAAGCCGCTGGCCGACAGTCCGGAGAATGCACGCGCCATCGTGGAGGCTGCGCGAAGCGCAGGTCGCCTGCATGCCGTCGTCCAGAACCGGCGCTATGTCGCCAATGTACGGCGCATCCGCCGCTTTCTCGACTCCGGCGCCATTGGCAGGGCGACCAGCATCCACGCCGACTTCTTCGTGGCGCCGCATTTCGGCGGCTTCCGCGAGGAGATGGCGCATGTGCTGTTGCTCGACATGGCGATCCACACATTCGATGCCGCCCGCTACATGGCCGATGGAGAGCCGGCCGGTGTCTTTTGCCAGGAATGGGAACCGGCCGGTTCCTGGTACCGGCAGGGATCGTCGGCAAGTGCCGTCTTCGATCTCGGAGGCGGCAAGGTCTTCACCTATGCCGGCTCCTGGTGCGCCGACGGCTTCCGCACCAGTTGGGAAGGCAGCTGGCGCATCGTCGCCGAGCGCGGCAGCCTCCTCTGGGATGGCCATGACGCGTTGAAGGCGGAGGTCGTGGTGCCTGGCCGCGACGGGATTTTCGACAAAACCCAACCGATCGAGGTGCCGCCGCTCGATCCTACCGATCGCATCGGTGGCCATCTCGGCATCATCAGGGATTTAATCCACGCCATCGATACCGGCACCGAGCCGGAGACGCGCGGCGCCGACAACATCAAAAGCCTGGCCATGGTTTTCGGCGCCATCGAAAGCGCTGAGACCGGCAGGCGCGTGGCGATTGCAAGGGAAGAGCCATGATGCCAAACCCGCTTCTCGACATCCGTATCGGCACCATGGTGCGGGCCAATCTCGACGATCCGGCCGCCTACATCGAACAGATATTGCCGCTCGGTTTCGAGAGCATCCAGCCCTTCTTCTGGCAGACGCTGGGCGGCAAGGATCTGCCGCGACTGGCTGGCCAGATCCGCGAGGCGATCGGCGATGCGGATGTCATCGTGTCCTCGCTCGGTGTGTTCGGCAACCCGCTGGAGAGCGGCGATGTCGATCGCGGCGTGCTCGCGGCCTGGGAAACGGTGATCGACAATGCGCATCTGTTCGGCGCCTCCACGGTCAGCGGCTTCACCGGGCGCCTGCGCGGCAAGAAGCTGACCGACAGCCTGCCGCGCTTCCGCGAGGTGTGGGGGCCGCTGGCCAAGCGCGCCGCTGACAAGGGCGTGCGCATCGCCTTCGAGAATTGCGCCATGGACGGCAACTGGGCCGCCGGCGATTGGAACATTGCCCACAATCCGGATGCCTGGGAGCTGATGTTCAACGAATTGCCCGACGACAATCTCGGGCTGGAATGGGAGCCCTGCCATCAGCTGGTCTATCTGATCGACCCGATGCCGCAGATCCGCAAATGGGCGCCGCGAATCTTCCACGTCCACGGCAAGGACGCGACGGTGCGCTGGGATGTCATCCGCGAGCACGGCGTGTTCGGCCGGCTGCCGTTCGTGCAGATGCGCACGCCGGGCTTCGGCGACAGCGACTGGACGCGGGTGATCAGCGAATTGCGGCTGGCCGGTTACAAGGGCGCCATCGATATCGAGGGCTGGCACGACCCGGTCTATCGCGGCGATCTCGAAATTACGGGCCAGGTGCGGGGGCTGGAGTATCTCAAGCAATGCCGGGGAGGTGCAAGCTACCTGCCAAACCCGAATTGAGGCCAGATTCGACGTGAGAAGCGGCCGGCGGGAGGAGCCGGCCGTCACATGCCAATGCCAGCAATCGTCAACAGCCCCTCGGCTGACGAGGGAAACAATGGGAGGACAAGTGCATGAGCATCGCGATCAGAACGACATTTCTGCGCACGACCGTCATGGCGGCTACCACGGCGCTTTGCGCCGCCGTCTCGACCTTGCCGGCACGGGCGCTCGACGCCCAATGGTGCAAGGATGTCCATATTAGGTTCTTCGTGGGCGGCGCCGAGGGCGACGCTTTCGGCACCATCGTCTATAATGGCGCCAAGCAGGCGGCGGCCGATCTCGGGCCGAAGGTCGACTACATCTTCTCGGGCTGGGACGTCGAAAAGATGGTCCAGCAATTGCGTGAGGCGGTCGCCGTCAAGCCCAACGGCATTGCCATGATGGGCCATCCCGGCGACGCCGCGATCATGCCGCTGGCCGAACAGGCGCATAAGGACGGCATCAAGATGATGTATCAGAACGTGCCGGTGCCGACGGTGACGGCGGCGTTTGGCGGCGGCTATGTCGGCGCCCAGCAGGAACAGCAAGGCCGCGCGCTCGGCGCCGAGGCGTTCAAGCTGGCCGGGCTGAAATCCGGCGACAAGGCGATCATGATCGGCCCGTTCGAGAACGAAAGCCGAGGCGCACGCGAGCGTGGGACCGTCGCGGCATTGAAAGAGGCCGGCATCGATGTCGTCCAAATCAATTCCCAAACCGAGTGGGCTGCCGATCCGAATTTGGCGATCCCATTGATCACCGCCGCACTGCTCAACAATCCCGGCGTCAAGGCGGTCGGCTATCCCGGCGGGCAGATGCTCGGCAATGTGCCGACCTATATGCAGGCCGCGGGGCGCAAGCCCGGCGATATCTTCAACTTCGGCTTCGATACCAGCCCGCAGATCGTCGAGGCCTTCAAGGGCGGGTGGGTGCAACTGACCGCGGACCAGCAGCCGTTCATGCAAGGCTATCTGCCGATCCTCAGCCTTTGCCAGCAAGTGGTTCTGGGCTTGTCGCCGATGAATGTCGACACGGGCGCCGGCTTCGTCACGCCGCAGAATTATGAGATCGTCTCAGAGCTCGCCAAGCAGGCGTTGCGCTGACCTCCCAAGGCTGCCGGTCGGGCCAGGCCCGGCCGGCAGGACCGCCGGCGAACATGCCGGCAAGCGACAATGAAAAGCGAGGATCCGATGGCCGAACGCATCATCGAACTGCGCGACATCAAGAAGTCCTACGGTCAAGTCTATGCTCTGGGCGGCGTCGATCTCTCGGTTGACCGCGGCGAGGTGGTGGGCCTGATCGGCGACAATGGCGCCGGCAAGTCGACGCTGATCAAGATCCTGTCCGGCGTCGTCAGGCCGACCAGCGGCGACATCCTCGTGCGCGGCAGACCGGTGAGCGGTTGGAGCGCGGCGCGCTCGCGCGATGCCGGCATCGAAACGGTGTTCCAGGACCGGGCGCTTGCCGTGCAGCAGACTATCGTGCGCAACATCTTCATGGGCCGCGAACTGACCGGCTTCATGGGCTGGCTGAAGGTCAACAAGGAGATCGAGGAGGCGAGCCGGCTGATGCGCGAGATCGGCTTCACCTCGAAAGTGTTCACGCCGCACTCGATCGTCGGCCAGCTCTCCGGCGGCGAACGCCAGGGCGTGGCCATCGCGCGCGCCATCTACAAGCAGGCCGAGCTGATCATCCTCGACGAGCCGACGACGGCGCTGTCGCTGACCGAGACCGCCAAGGTCTTCCATTTCGTGCGCCAGGTGCGGGCGAGCGGCCGCTCGATCCTGTTCATCGGGCACAACATCCATCATGTCTTCGACATCGCCGACCGTTTCGTCGTGCTCGACCGCGGCAAGGTGGCGTTGACCACCGACCGCAGCGCGGTCAAGTCGGCGGAAGACCTGATTCACTTCATGGAGGACATCGCGCATCCCGGCGGCTTGCCCGGCCTGCGCGAAGCGAGCGCAGCGGAGCAGGGAGCACGATGAGCAAGGCCATGGAACCCGATCTGCAAAATCCCTTCGGAGACGGGCGCGCGGCAGTGGAGGGCAAGGAATGGAGACATCCCGCCAGTCACGGGCTGCGCGGCTTCGTCCTCGACAACCGCGCCTCGCTCGGCACGCTCGGCGTGTTCATCGTCATGATGGCGGTGTTCATGATCGCCAACCCGACCGTGTTCACCACCTGGTATCTCTACAGCTCCGTGCTGACGACGCTTCCCGTTGCGCTGTTCGTGGTGGTGCCGCTGGTCTTCGTCGTCACCTGCGGCGAGATCGATCTGTCGTTTCCGGCGACGATGGGTTTTGCGTCCTGGGTGTTCGCGCTCGTGGTGCAGGCAGGCTACGATCCGTTCCTCGGCATCGCGGCGGCTGTTCTCACCGGCATTCTGCTCGGCTTCCTCGTGGGATCGCTGGTCGTCTATGGCGGGCTGTCGTCGCTGATCGCCACGCTCGGCATGAATTTCCTGCTGCGCGGCCTGATCCAGATCATCAACGAGGGCAAGTCGATGGCCCTGACCGGCCTTGCCAACAGCCCGGCCTACAAGATCTTCTCCAGCCAGGTTTACGGCATTCCGGTGCAGATCTTCTGGGCCATCGCCTTCGTCGTGCTGTCGGCGATGCTCTACAACAGGCACCGTTTCGGTGCGCAGGTGAAGGTGGTCGGCGACAATCCCGACAGCGCCAGTCAGATGGGCATCGACGTCAAACGGGTGCGGGTGAAAGTGTTCGTCTTCGTCGGCATCGGTGCGGCGATCGCCGGCTGCTTCTCGGTGATGATCAACTTCACCTGGTGGCCGACGGCGGGCGACGGCTATCTCTTGCCGGTGCTGGCTTCGGTGTTCGTCGGCGGCACCCCGACCTGGGGCGGCATCGGCACCGTGGCCGGCGGAGCCATCGGCGCGGTCACCGTGTCATTCATCCAGACCGGCGTGGTAGCGGCGGGCCTCAGCGGTTTCTACGTGCAGTTCTTCAACGGCCTGATCATCATCCTGTCGCTGCTGGGGCACAAATGGAACCAGGCGCGGTACAGGTGAGGGGCAGCCACTAAAGGCTGACTCACACTGCCGCGACAAACCCGTCCAGCACGCGCTTCTGGCCGGCTTTGTCGAAGTCGATGGTCAGCTTGTTGCCTTCGATGGCCGAAATGTTGCCGTTGCCGAATTTCTGGTGGAAGACGCGGTCGCCGACAGTGAAGGCCGAAGGCGTGTCGGAGACGGATTTGGCGACCAGTTCGCCGTCGATGGTGCGGCCTTTCACGCTCGTGCGGCCGGCGCCGTATCCGGAGTCGGTCTCGCCATAGCCGATGCGCTCGACCTGGTGGCCGGAGCGCGTGCCCCAGTTTCGATCGGTCGCTTCGGTGCGGTTGGCCTGCGCGCGCTGCCAGCCCGGCGTCGAATAGGTGTTGGAGAAGGCGCCGGATTTTTCGCTTTCAGCACCGACATTGTCGAAGCGCGAGGCGCCATACGGGTTCTGCCGCCCGCCACGACCGGAGGCGAAGGAGCCGCCGCCATAGGAATTGCCGTAACCGCCGTAGCTGTTGCCGCTTTCGGCGATCTCGACATGCGATTCCGGCAGCTCATCGAGGAAGCGCGACGGGATGGTCGATTGCCAGAGGCCGTGGATGAGGCGGTTGGAGACGAACCACAGATGCAGGTTCTTCTTGGCGCGGGTCAGGCCGACATAGGCCAGCCGGCGCTCTTCCTCCAGACCCGAGCGGCCGCCTTCATCGAGCGCGCGCTGATGCGGGAACAGGCCTTCCTCCCAGCCGGGCAGGAAAACGGTTTCGAATTCGAGGCCTTTCGCCGAATGCAGCGTCATGATCGAGACGGCGTCCTGTCCGGCATTCTGCTCGGCGTCCATGACCAGCGCCACATGTTCGAGGAAGGAGCGCAGCGATTCGTACTCCTCCATCGAGCGGATCAGTTCCTTGAGGTTCTCCAGCCGTCCCGGCGCTTCGGCCGAACGGTCGTTCTTCCACATGTCGGTGTAGCCGCTCTCCTCGAGAATGGTCTCGGCCAGCTCGGTGTGCGGCTTGGTTTCCAGCGCCTTCTGCCAGCGCTCGAAGTTGGCGGCCACTTCGCGCAGCGCGGCGCGCGGCTTCGGCTTCAGTTCATCGCTTTCGGCGAGGTTGGCGGCAGCCTCCAGCATCGGGATACGCAAGGCGCGCGCGGTGTCGTGGATCTGGCGGATCGTGGCTTCGCCCAGGCCGCGCTTCGGCACATTGACGATGCGCTCGAAGGCGAGGTCGTCGGTGCCGTTGGCGACGACGCGGAAGAAGGCCAGCGCGTCGCGGATTTCCATGCGCTCGTAGAAGCGCGGGCCGCCGATGACGCGGTAGTTGAGGCCGAGCGTGATGAAGCGATCCTCGAAGGCGCGCATCTGGAAAGACGCGCGCACCAGGATCGCCATGTCGTTGAGATTATGCTTCTGGCGCTGATACGCCTCGATGGTCTCGCCGATGGCGCGGGCTTCCTCCTCGGAATCCCAGGCGGCGTGGACATTGACCTTGCCATCCTCGGGGTCGTTGCGGTCGGTGAACAGCGTCTTGCCGAAACGGCCCTCATTGTGGGCGATGAGATGGGAGGCGGCGCCAAGGATGTGCGCGGTGGAGCGGTAGTTACGCTCCAGCCTTATGATGGTGGCGCCGGGAAAATCCTTGTCGAAGCGCAGGATGTTATCGACCTCGGCACCGCGCCAGCCATAGATCGACTGGTCGTCGTCGCCGACGCAGCAAATATTCACGCTCACGGGCTGTTCCGCGCCTGCCGGCGCGGGCCCTCCGCGCGGGCCTCGCAAAGGCTCGGACGCCCGGTCGGGCTTGCGGCCTTCGGCCGTACGCAGATCGGTGGACGTTGATGAAGAGCGCCCTGAATCGGGCCGCTGCGCCAGAAGCCGCAGCCACATGTACTGGGCGGTGTTGGTGTCCTGGTATTCGTCGACGAGGATGTATTTGAACCGCCGGTGGTAGTCCTTCAGCACGTCCGGATTGGCGCGGAAGATGCGGATGGGGTGGCACAGCAGGTCGCCGAAATCGCAGGCGTTCAGCGTCCGCAGCCGCTCCTGATAGGCCTTGTAGAGCTCGCGGCCCTTGCCGTTGGCGAAACTGCGGGCGTCGCCCTCGGCGATGTCGGCTGGTCCCTGGCCCTTGTTCTTCCAGCCGTCGATCATCTGCGCGAACTGCTTGGCCGGCCAGCGCTTGTCGTCCAGGCCTTCGGCCTGGATCAGCTGCTTGATCAGCCGCACGACGTCGTCGGTGTCGAGGATGGTGAAGTCGGATCTCAAACCGGCAAGCTCGGCATGACGGCGCAGCAGCTTGACACCGATCGAGTGGAAGGTGCCCAGCCAGGGCATGCCTTCGACATTGCCTTCGCCGATCAGGAAGCCGATGCGCTGCTTCATCTCGCGCGCGGCCTTGTTGGTGAAGGTCACGGCCAGGATTTCCGAAGGCCAAGCCCTTTTGGTATCGAGGATGTAGGCGATGCGGGTGGTGAGCACACGGGTCTTGCCGGTGCCCGCGCCGGCCAGCACCAGAACGGGGCCTTCGGTTGTCTCCACCGCCAGCCGCTGCTCGGGGTTGAGCCCCTTCAGATAGTCCGGCGCATTGTTGTTGCCGCCGCGGGCAGCCATGGCGCGCGCGGCGATGCCCGACGGGGCCGTGGGCCGCGCATTGGGTTCGTCGAAAAAGGGCATGTCTTCGGAAAAGCCGGACATCTTCCCCCCGAATGTAGTGATTCGGGAGGGAAAGACCAGAAGTGTCTACGTTTTGTTCCCGGCAAAGTGGGCTTATCCGGCCACCTTGGCACGCATGATGATCAGGCCGCCGCGCATTTGCGGCGGACCGGCAGCTGCATCCTTGGCTCGTGGCCCAAGCTTGACAGGCGAGGCAGGCGGGAGAAAGCTGTGCGCCGGGCGGCAACGGTGCATCGGCCGCCTATGGCCGCGTGAGCGCGCAACAGTCGAAGGAGTATCATCTTGGCTGTCACCATCACCTCCCTGATCCTTTGCCTCATCGGCCTGGCGCTCGGCGCCGGCGGTGTCTGGTTGGCTTCGCTGGGTGGCAGCTGGTACTACATGATCGTCGGCCTGGCGTTCCTGATAGCCGCCTGGCTGCTCTATCGCCGCCGTTCCACGGCACTGTGGCTCTACGCGGCGATCGTGATCGGCACGCTGGCCTGGGCGGTGTGGGAAACCGGCTTCGACTGGTGGGAGCTCGGTCCGCGCGGCGGCATCATCGTGCTGGTGGCGCTGTGGCTGCTGACGCCGTGGGCTAGGCGAGGCCTTGCTGGTCCCGACGGGCGCGCGCCGCTGATCCTGGCTGTGCTGGCATCGGTGGCGGTGGCCGGCTATTCGATGACCACGGACCCGAAGGACATCGCCGGCGCGCTCGACACCGACAAGGTGATCCCCAACGCCAATCTCGGCAACGACGTACCGGCGGGCGAATGGCACTTCTATGGCCGCACACAGTTCGGCCAACGCTATTCGCCGCTCGACCAGATCACGCCGGACAATGTCGCCAACCTGCAGCCTGCCTGGACCTACCGCACCGGCGACGTGAAAGGACCGGACGACGTCGGCGAGACCACCTACCAGGTGACGCCACTCAAGATCGGCGACACGCTCTATATCTGCACGCCGCACAATTTCGCCATTGCCGTGGATGCCGCCACCGGCAAGGAAAAATGGCGTTACGATCCCAAGATCAAGCTCGACAAGGATCGCCAGCACCAGACCTGCCGCGGCGTATCCTACTATGCCGATGCCGCCGGTGCCGCCGGGCAGCCCTGCGCGACCCGCGTCTATCTGCCGACCTCGGATGCGCGGCTGATCGCGCTCGATGCCGCCAGCGGGCAGGTCTGTCCGGCCTTCGCCGAGGCCGGCACGTTGAACCTGTTGACAGGCATGCCCTATCCCAAGTCGGGCTATTATTACTCGACCTCGGCGCCGCTGATCGCCGGCGGAAAAATCATCGTCGGCGGCGCGGTCAACGACAATTATTCGACGCAGGAGCCGTCCGGCGTCATCCGTGCCTATGATGCGAGCAGCGGCAAACTGCTTTGGAACTGGGATTCCGGCAATCCGGACCAGACGACGCCGCTGCCGGCCGGCCAGACCTACACCGCCAACTCGCCCAACATGTGGTCGACGCCGAGCGCCGACGAGAAGCTCGGCCTGCTTTACGTGCCGCTCGGCAACCAGACCCCGGACCAGCTTGGCATGGGCCGCAGCGCCAATGTCGAGAAATTCTCCTCTTCGATCACCGCGCTCGACCTCAATACCGGACAGTTGAAATGGGTGCGGCAGACCGTGCATCACGACCTTTGGGACATGGACTTGCCGGCGCAGCCGAGCCTGATCGACATCACCAGGGCCGACGGCTCCGTCGTGCCGGCGCTGGTCGGGCCGACCAAGCAGGGCGATCTCTATGTGCTCGATCGGCGCACCGGCGAGCCGCTGATCGCGGTCAAGGAAGTGCCGGCGCCCGGCGGCGCCATCGAAGGCGACCACACATCGCCGACCCAGCCGGCGTCGGACCTCTCCTTCAATCCGAAGCCACTGACAGGTGCCGACATGTGGGGCATCACCATGTTCGACCAGCTGGCGTGCCGGATCGAATTCCAAGGCCTGCGTTATGAGGGTCGCTATACGCCGCCTTCCGTACAGGGCTCGCTGATCTATCCCGGCAATTTCGGGACGTTCAACTGGGGTGGCGTGGCGGTTGATCCGGTCCGGCAGGTGATGTTCGGCATGCCGACCTATCTGGCGTTCAAGTCGCAACTCATTCCGCGTGATCAGGTGCCGCCGCCGGACGAGGGGCGCGGCAGCGAGCAGGGCCTCAACCGCAACGAAGGCGCTCCCTATGCGGTGGTGATGGGACCGTTCCTGTCGCCGCTCGGCATCCCTTGCCAGGCACCGCCCTGGGGTTATGTCGCCGGTGTCGATCTCAGGACCGGCGAAATCGCCTACAAGCACCGCAACGGCACCGTCTACGACATGACACCTCTACCGCTGCCGTTGAAGGTCGGTGTGCCCGGCATTGGCGGGCCGATGATCACCGCCGGTGGCGTCGCTTTCCTGGCAGCTGCGGTCGACGACTATCTGCGCGCCTATGACCTGACGACGGGCAAGCAGCTCTGGCGGGCGCGGCTTCCGGCCGGCGGGCAATCGACGCCGATGACCTATACGGTCGCCGACGGGCGCCAGTTCGTGGTCATCGTCGCTGGCGGCCACGGCTCGGTCGGCACCAAGCCGGGAGATTACGTGATGGCTTACGCGCTGCCCAAATAGAGGGTGGCGTTGCCTGGAGGCAAATTGTCGATCAGCCGAGTCCCAGATGGCTCTTCAGGCTCGGCACGGAGCCGAGCACCTGGTTGGTCAGATCGGGGCCGGCGGCGGCTTCGGCCTGCTGGACCAGTGTGGCGCCGGCTTTCTGGATTTGCGCCATATCGAGGCCGGATGCCTTGAGGGCGGCGAGACCGTTGACCAGGGCGCCCGCCTTTTCGCCGAGAACGCCGCCAAGCGCGCCTTGCAGCGAAGACAGGAAGCCGCCGCCACCGCCGGCAGCGGCGGCGGCCATGACGTCATATTTCTGCGCCAGCGCATCGGCGCCCGGAATCTTGGCGAAGAAGGATGAGGCGCTGGTGCCGTCCGCCTCGTGCTCGAGCACCGAGAAAATGGTGCCGACGACTTTTTCCGTCGTTGCCTGGTCGAGGCCGGCCTTCTGCGAAACCGTGTTCACGATATCCTGTACGTCCATGACTTCACCTCAACCTTGGGTTTTCGTGTTTGCCGGATGGCGCTGGCGGCTGCGGACTTTGACCATGGACTTCCGGCTCACGGCGTGAACACTCGCGCGCATCGCCAGAATAGCGGCCGCGGCGACCATGAAGGCGGTTGCCAGGATCGGCGACGTCATCGTCATCGGCACTATTCCTTTCATATCAAGCTTTTCAAGGCCGTGGCCGCGCCATGGAGCAGGCCGGCAATCAGTTTCCGCTACTATTGTGGCAGCGCCATCAAGATTTGTCGCCGATGACTTAAATGTGATGATGACGGCCGCCCCTGGATGAACGCCAGGAAAGCGAGCGTCACCGAGCCGTGACTGGACGATGCGAGGCTCGCGCCTATCTTGCGAGCGGCAAGGATCAAGACACCAGATCGAGGAGTGCGCCCGTGACCGAATCCGCCGCCACCGAAAACCCGGTCATCACCCAGGCGATGATCGACGCCTATGACGAGTACACGCATCTGACGCTCGATCGTCGCCGCTTCATGGAACAGCTGACCAGGCTTGCCGGATCGGGTGCGGCGGCGGCGGCGATCGCGCCGATGCTGGCGGCGAATTCCGCCCAGGCGGCGATCGTCGCGGAAAACGATGCCCGGGTGAAAGGCGAGGACATCAGCTATCCCGGCAGCGGCGGCGAGATGAAGGGCTATCTGGTCAAACCGGCGAACCAGACCGGCAAGCTCGGCACCGTCATCGTCATCCATGAAAACAGAGGGCTCAACCCGCACATACGCGATGTCGCCCGGCGCGTGGCGCTGGAGGGGTTCGTGGCGCTTGCACCGGATTTCCTGTCGCCGCTCGGCGGCACGCCTGATGAGGAGGACAAGGCGCGCGACATGTTCACGAAACTCGATCCGGCGCAGACCGTCGCCAACGCCGTGGCGACAGTCGCCTTCCTCAAGGCCGACAAGGACGGCAACGGCAAGGTTGGCGCCATCGGCTTCTGCTGGGGCGGCGGCACGGCCAACATGCTGGCCGTCAACGCACCAGACCTCGTCGCCAGCGTCGCCTATTACGGCATGCAGCCAAAGGCCGCCGACGCGTCGAAGATCAAGGCCGCCTTGCTGTTGCACTATGCCGGCCTCGACGATCGCACCAATGCCGGCATCGACGCCTTCAAGAAGGAACTCGATGCCGCGCATGTCGAATACACCGTCTATGTCTATGAAGGCGCCAACCATGCCTTCAACAACGACACGTCGGCGGCGCGCTACGACAAGAAGGCGGCCGACCTCGCCTGGGGCCGGACGATAACGTTCCTCAAGGAAAAACTGGCTTGAGGATCACCGTCAGGTGGCTGGCGCCCAGACCGTCTCGAAGGCCGGCGACAAGGTGAAGCCCGCCGGGCGTTCCGACGTAGGCGGCGGTCGCCGCACCCCTTCCTGCAAATAGCGCAAGGCGGAGGTAAACCCGTTCATTGTGTAGGGTTTGGCAATGACGCCGATCGCTCCGGCGAAATGGTCGGGAATGCGCTTCGGATTGGCGGTCATGAAGACGACCATCGAGTTCTTCCTGTCGCCGATATATTCGGCGACGTCGACGCCGGTCGGGCCGTCGGTGAGATGGATGTCGACGAAAGCGATGTCGGCCCGCGTGGAATCGACCATGTCCTTTGCCTCGGCAAGCGATGTCGCCCAGCCGACGACACTGTGCCCGGCGTCCTCGACAAGGCTTTCCAACTCCATGGCCAGCAGCGCCTCGTCCTCGACGATCAAGACCTTGAGTGGTCCAATCATGACTGGTTGCCTTTTTGCTGAGGGCCGTTGGGCATCGAGATGACCACACGGGTGCCGGGACCGGCATCGCGCCATTCGATGTCGGCGCGCAGTTGACGGGCAAGCGACTTGATCAGCCGCATGCCAAAGGAGGCGTCACCATTGGCATCGGCCATGCCGACGCCGTCATCGGAAACCTCGATGTTCAAGTGGCCGTCAGGCTGGCTCATCTTGATGCCAATCCTGCCTGACCTCGTTCCATCCGGCTTTTCCTTGAAGGCATGCTTCAGCGCGTTGGTAACGAGTTCGTTGACCATCAGCGCTACAGGCGTCGCCTTCTCGGCCGGGATGACGATCGGCTCAAGATCGAGTGTCGGGCTGATTTCCGAGCGCCCTGAAGCCGTGAGCAGGTCGGAGATGAGATCCCTGGCGAAGTCCGAGACGTCGAACTTGCTAACATCCTTGGACTGGTAGAGCCGACGGTGCACGGTGCTGAGTGCCTCGATGCGTTCAAGCATCGTGCTCAACGAGCGTTTCAGGTTATCGTCGCTTGCGGTGCGGCTTTGCATCAGGATGAGGGAAGAGATCATCTGCAAGTTGTTCTTCACGCGATGATCGACCTCGTGCAGAAGCGTGGTCTGCGCCTCGAGTGCTGCTTCGAGTTCCGCCGTGCGTTCTTTCACCGCCTTTTCGAAACGGTCCTTGTCCGCGGTAATGCGATGCTCCGAGCGCTTGCGGTCCGAGACATCGAGCTGTGAGGCGAAAAAGAACTGCAGTTCGCCTTTGTCGTTGGAGACCGGGCTGATGTAGAGCGCGTTCCAGAATGTCGATCCGTCCTTGCGATAGTTCAGGATGTCGACGCTGAGATCGGCTTCGCCCGAGATCGCATCGCGTATCTGCGCGATGGCGGACTTGTCGGTTTTCGGCCCCTGCAGAAAGCGGCAGCTCTTCCCGATGACCTCGTGGCGCTCATAGCCCGTCAGCCGCAGGAAGGCGTCATTGGCGAAGACGATCGGGTTATCGGGTCGGCGCGGATCGGTGATGATCATCGACATGCGCGTTGCGCGGATGGCCGCCGCGAAGGGGTCGCCCTTGCCTTGCTCGGCATGAAGGTCGTCGGTCATGTGCCATGCGCCGGCCGGTTCCCTGGTCCTTTTCCAATCCATCGCGTCGCTCCAAGCCTTTTTTCGTGGGGGGAAAACGGCTCGGAGGCGGATTTGGTTCAATCTCGAATGCCCTGTCACAGTTCGTCGCAGGCGGGGAACCAACGGGCGACTTTTGCAAGAGATTGAGGGGAAAGGAACTTCCTGGCTGCAGCCGGCAGCCGCCGGCTTGTGGGGGGCAACGCCCGCGACGACCAGTGCGATGCCGGGTCAATCGGTCAGGCCTGCAATTGGCGCCGCACGACGCGAAGATCTGTGGCGCGGTGGCTATGCGCAGCCTCCTCATGGGTGCGCCGAGATGCGGGAACAGCATCACGGGCACAGGCCGGCCGAGATGGAAGATGGCGCCGAGCCCGAACCAGACATGCAGCGGCCATCTTGCCGCCAGGCTGTCGGATGCGTGCGCAGCGTAGAGATCAGATGCTTGCGTCTGATCGTTCGTCGGACCACTATCGCAGGCAATTTTCCCGCTTCATATGGAAGATGGCCAGACGCTGTGGCAATTCCGCTATCAGAAGCAAGGAGTTTTCATTGAAACGCCTTCGAACCGAAAAAGCCGATCTCGACGCGGCTGATATGAAGATCCTGCGCCTGCTGGAAAAGGATGCGCGCGCCAGCACGGCGGAGCTGGCGCGTTCGGTCGGCCTGTCGGCGCCGAGCGTCGCCGAGCGCATCAAGCGGTTGCAGGAGAACGGCGTGATCGAAGCCTACTCGGTCAGGATCAACCCTGCCGCCCTTGGCCTGAAGCTGTCGGCGTGGCTGCGCATCCGGCCGGTGCCGGGGCAATTGTCCGTGGTCGCCAATATCATCCGTGAGCTGCCTGAGATCGTGCAATGCGACCGGGTGACCGGCGAGGACTGTTTCATCGCGCTGGCGCATGTCGGCTCGGTGACCGAGCTCGAACGGGTGATCGACCGCATCATCCCCTATGCGATGACCAACACGGCCATCATCCAGTCGTCACCAGTGATGGTGCGTTCGCCGCTGTCGGCGGTGAAGCGATCGATGTAAACGGCGCGATTTGATTGGTTGCCCGACGATCAGGCGTGGCCGCGCTTCAGGCGGGCGCGCTTCAAGATGCTGCGCCAGCGGATCATGTCGAACGGGATCGGCTCGTTGTTGTTGGCGATGTGAAAGATCTCGTTGTCGACGTTCTTGAGCGAACGCCAGAAATCATAGTCCGATATGCGCGGATCAGCGGCCAGCCTGTCCACCTCGACCTTGATGTCGGTTTTCATGCACGTCCCTCGAACCGGCTTCGCCCTGCCGCCCGTAAAACAACCCAGTGCGGACGTTTTCGACCGCTCCGCTGAGTCGTTCAACGGCTCAATTGGCTTGTTCCCGTTAAAACCTCGGTAAGGTTAATGCGGGGGCGAGGCGGCTTCAAGCACCGGTGCCGGCGGATTTCAGCGTTTGGCGATTTTGAATTGCTGGTGTGGCTTTGAGGTCCGGTCGTCGCTGTCGACGGGGGAGAGACGAGCGTCGGCTTATTTGCGTTTGATGCCGATCGAGCGGCCGGCCCGCTCCGGCATCGGCAGCACCGAATGTGCAGCGCGCATCGCTTCGACCTTGGCCAGCACATCGGCGGGGAAGGGAGCGACCTTCGGCCCCGACATGTCGACATGCAGCGACAGGGTTTCCGAAGTGGCGGCGAGCCAGCCATCGACATGGCGGATTTCCTGATAGGCCCTGAGCCGCTTCTCGTCATGGTCGATGAGCTGGAAGGAGACAACGACCTTGTGGTCCAGATGCAGTTCCTGGACGTAGCAGACATGGACTTCGGCGGTGTAGATGGTGAGGCGGCGGTTCTTCACGTAATCCAGTCCCATGCCCATCGCTTCGAAGGCTTCGTCCGAGCAGCGGTCGAATAGCACGTTGTAGTAGGCCATGTTGAGATGGCCGTTGTAATCGATCCAGTCCTTCTCGATGTCCATGGGCTTGGAGACGAAGGGGGCGGGGATGGGCATCGAAACTTCCTTCTGGCGCTGGACAGGGCGTGGCTGCTGAGGTTCTTTGTTGTGGCGCAATTCCGGAGGGAAAACCGCTTCACACTTTTCCTGGAATTGCTTTAGGCATCATCCATAGCTGCATGACAAGCGTGGACGCTGGTCCATTCGCGGAGGAATTCATGGCCCTGAGCGACCTCAATCCGGTCGAACGCAACGAGGAAGGCATCGCGGCGGTGCTCGGCATCCTCAAGCAACGACTGGGCGAGCGTTTTCAAACCGGCCAGGCCATTCGCTCGCAGCATGCCCACACCACCACCTATATCCCGACGCAGGCGCCCGATGGCGTCGCTTTCCCCGAGACGACCGCCGAGGTGCAGGACATCGTGCGCGCCTGCGCGGCGCATCGCGTGCCGGTCATCGCTTTTGGCGTGGGCTCCTCGCTGGAAGGCCACACCAACGCGCCGGGCGGCGGCATCTCGGTCGACACCTCGCGCATGAACCGCATCCTTGCGGTCAATCCGCAGGATCTCGACTGCACGGTCGAGCCAGGCGTGACGCGCGAGGATCTGAACCGGCATCTGCGCGACACCGGCCTGTTCTTCCCGATCGATCCCGGCGCCAATGCCTCGCTCGGCGGCATGGCGGCGACGCGGGCGTCCGGCACCAATGCGGTGCGCTATGGCACGATGCGCGAGAACGTGCTGTCGCTGACGGCCGTCATGGCCGATGGCGAGACGGTAACGACCGGCAAGCGGGCGAAGAAGAGCTCGGCCGGCTACGATCTGACCCGGCTGCTGGTCGGCTCGGAGGGTACGCTCGGCATCATCACCTCGCTGACACTGAAGCTGCAAGGCATTCCGCAGGCGATCTCGGGTGGCGTCTGTCCGTTCCCAAGTGTCGAGGCGGCCTGCAACGCCGTCATCGCGACGATCCAGATGGGCATTCCGGTGGCGCGCATCGAACTGGTCAACGCGTTGCAGATGCGGGCGATGAAGACCTATTCAAAGCTCGACTACCCGGAGAGCCCGTGCCTGTTCGTCGAATTCCATGGCAGCGATGCCGGCGTTGCCGAGCAGGCCGAAACCTTTGGCGTGATCGCCGAGGACAATGGTGGCGGGCCGTTCCTCTGGACCAGTGTCGCCGAGGAACGGACGAAGCTGTGGAAGGCGAGGCACGACGCCTATTGGTCGTCGCTGACGCTGCGGCCGGGCGCCAAGGGACTGTCGACCGATGTCTGCGTGCCGATCTCGCGCTTTGCCGAATGCGTCACCGAAACCGAAGCCGATATCGCCGAGATGGGCCTGATCGCGCCGATCGTCGGCCATGCCGGCGACGGCAATTTCCATGTGCTGGTGCTGATGGACGTCAACGATCCCAAGGAGATCGCGCTGTCGGAGAAATTCGTCGCGCGGCTCAACATGCGGGCGATCGCCATGGACGGCACCTGCACCGGCGAGCACGGCATCGGCCAGGGCAAGATCGGTTTCCTGCGTAGCGAACTAGGCCACGGCGTCGACATCATGCGCACCATCAAGCAGGCGCTAGACCCGCTTGATATCATGAACCCGGGGAAGATTTTGCCGGGCATGGGCCATTAGATGTCGGCCGGCGAGACCCTGCAGCCGATCGACATCCCGCCGTCGTCAGCGGGCGCGCCACTTCCTCATGTGTTTGCGGATGAAGGCAAGCTGCTCGTTGCCTACATCGCCAATGCTCCGGATCCGTCATTTGACGGTACAAATCCGCGCTCGGTTTCGCCACTAACAGGCAAGCAATCGGTCGCAATCCTGACGGCAGATCCCTATCTGGCATTTCAGTTCGGCCCGCCGAACGATGAGGCTATCAGCGGCCACCGTCTCTATGCGCTGGGCCTGCGGCCTTACGAGGCATTTGAAATCCTCAACTCGTCGTGGATCGCATCCCTGGAAAAGGCAAATCGGGTTCATTCGTCCCACACGTCTGAACTGTTTGCAGGCTATCGGCATTTCATCCTGACGTTCCATGATTCGACACTTGAGTTCATTGCAGAGCGTTTCTCGATCAACCTCCACGAGGGGGCGCTTTTGACCGTGCTCATGGAGACTGTTGGACACACCCTCCCAATGCAGCGCGTCAGACAGGCCCGTTTTCTCGACAGGCTTTGGCGACGCAATTGATCCCTCGGGGGATTCTCGCCGCCTTGACCACGCCGCCATTCGGGCCGACGCTCCTCCGGCAGCAAGCCTGTAACAGAGAGGTTTGCTAGCCGAGGAGGACTGTCATGGCCATTTCACGCAAGGAAGAAGCGCGCGCGCTGAGCGCCGATGAGAAGGAACTGGTCGAGAAATCGCACCATCCGGCAGTGCAGGAGCTTTCCGACGCCGACCTTTCCGGCTTGGTCAAGCTGCTGCGCGAGCGGCGCGACAAGGCGCAGACCGAAGCGCATCACCGCCGGCGTGAAATACGCGGCAAGGGCGCGGCGAAGGGCGCTGCGCCCTCGAAGGCTGATGGCAGTTCGCAGATGAAGCTCGCGGTGCTGGCGAACGCGATGCGACGGCTGAATGGCGAGGCCGAGCGGCGGCGGCAGCTGGCGGCCCGCATTTCGCTGGTCGGCAATGCGCGCAAGGCACTGGCCTTGAAGCAAAATGCGCCGGCTGACGGTCCCGCGCTCAATTCACGGACGGCTCACAAGGGCATGCGGGCGGTCGCCAACGAGCGGGCGCCGAAGCTGGTGCGGCCGGCTGAACTCGGCCGGCAGCGCAAGGCGGGCAAGGTGGCGCAGGCCAAGCGCGACGCACGCTGAGGTTCAGCGGATAAGTGTGGTCAGTCGCCGATTACCGTGCGGCGGGAAGCTGCGTCTGCGCGCCCTCGACAAGGGCCTGCAGCATGGGGCGGGTCGGCGCGAAGAAGGTTGTGCCCGTGTGCGGCGTGGAGAAATCGAGCAGCCGGTCATAGGCGCCCGGCGGGTCGCCGACATACATGCGCTGCAGCATCTTTTCGGTGACCCAGAGATATCTGGAATAGCCGATGAAATAGGTGCCGAACTCATTCTGCCCGGGCCGGCCGAACGGCATGTTGTCGCGCAATATGTCGTATTCGTTGCCGTCGGCATCCTCGATGGTGGCCAGCGACTTGTGCGATTTGCGCGGCGCGTCGTCGTCGTCGATTTCGATGTTGTCGATCTTGGTGCGGCCGATGATCGCCTCCTGCTCGGGCGTCGGAATGCGCGCCCAGGCCTGCATATCGTGCAGATATTTCTGGACGACGACGTAGCTGCCGCCGGCAAAGTCGGCATCCTCGTCGCCGACCAGCGCCGAGGCGGGCAGGTCGAGGCCGGTGGGATTGGCGGTGCCGTCGACGAAGCCGAGCAGGTCACGGGCATCGAAATAGCGAAAGCCGGTCACTTCGTCGACGACGGTCACATCAGGACCGAGCCTGTCGAGCAGGATACGCTCGAGCTCGAAGCACATATCGGGCCGTTCGGCGCGGATGTGGAATAGGAGGTCGCCCGGGGTCGATGGCGCCGAATGGGCCGCCCCCTTGATCGGCGCGAACGGCTTGAGCTCCAGCGGCCGCCGGTTAGGGCTGAGACGATCCCAGAGATCGCGGCTGATGCCCGATATGCACGACAGGCGGCCGCCAAGGTCGCGGAACCCGACGGTCTTGACCAGATCGTCAAGCTCGCCCAGTACCGAACAAACCTTGGCCAGGGCCGGCTGATCCGCGGCGACGGTGACGACCAGGAAAATCGCCGACTGCGAGAGCGGAGCATCGACGCTCTGCGCGTCGATCGGCACGCGGTCCCAGTTCTTGCCCGACATCCGAGAATCTCCGCTTTTCCCGGATTTGTTTCAGATAGCCCGGGATGACGCAATACAGGATGAATTGCCTCTTTATCGACACGCGGATGCGGGTAGAGTGCGGCAGAATTTCAATCAACCCGTTCGGAGCTGATGCTCGCACGCCTGTTCGTGATCTTCGGTGGCTTGTTCGTGCTGGTGCTGTGCGCGGCGCTGGTGGTGCCGTATTTCGTCGACTGGACCGGCTACCGCGCCGAGTTCGAGCGCGAGGCAAGCGCCATCCTCGGCCGCAAGGTGACCGTGCAGGGCGATGCGACGGCACGGCTGCTGCCGTTCCCGTCTGTTACCTTCTCCAATGTCGCGGTCGCCGGGGGCCCCAACGGCCAGCCGGCGATGACGGTCGAAACGTTTTCGATGGACGCGGAACTGGCGCCTTTCCTGCGTGGCGAGGTGCTGATCTTCGACATGCGGCTGGTGCGGCCGAAGGCGACGATCGACATTGCCGCCGATGGAACCGTCGACTGGGCGATGCGGCCGTCCACGCCCGTCGATCCCGGCCAGATCTCGATCGAGAAGCTGACGGTGACGGAAGGGCAGATCGAACTGCGCCACGCCGCCGGCGGCCGCAGCCATATCTTTTCCGAGATCAACTCGACCATTTCGGCGAAATCGCTGGCCGGTCCCTGGCGGATGGATGGCACGTTGCGGATGGACGGTTTGCGCACCACGGTCGCGGCATCGACCGGCAAGGCCGAACCCTCGGGACAGATACGGCTTCGGGTGCGGGCCGATCCCGATGCCTATCCGCTGGTTATCGAGACCGACGGCAATGCCGGCATCGTCAACGGCGCCGCTCTGTATTCCGGCCAGTTCAAGATCTCCGGCGCCGACAAGAACAGCGCCGAATTGCGCGGCACCGATGGCGAGACGGTGAAGGTCAGCACCGGCAAGCCCGATCCGGGCTTTCGGCTGAACGGCAAGTTCTCGCTCGACCACCAGAAGCTTGGTGTCGACGAATTCCGTTTCGAGACCGGACCACTCGACAATCCCTATACCGCCGACGGCAAGGCCTCGGTCGATCTTGGCCAGCAACCGAGCTTTGCCATCGAGGCCAATGGCGCGCAGGTGCAGTTCGACGAGGCGGTGGGCGCCGAGGCCGGCGCCGGCCTGACGCTCGACCAGCGCATTGCCGGGCTGGAGCAGACGCTGCTCGACCTGCCGAAGCCGACGATACCCGGAACGGTCGAGGTCAAGTTGCCGGCGGTGGTGGCCGGCGACACCACGGTGCGCGACGTGCATCTCTCCGCCGAACCGGTGGAAGGCGGCTGGAAGATAAAGTCGCTTGCCGCGACGTTGCCCGGCCGCACCACGCTGGAAGCCGATGGCATGCTGGTGCTCAACGTACAGAGCCATTTCGACTTCACCGGCTCGCTGCTGCTGGCCGTGGCGCAACCTTCGGGTTTTGCGGCGTGGCTGTCGAAAGATGTCGACGAGGCGATCCGCCGTCTGCCTGCCGCCGGCTTCAAGGCCAAGGTCGATCTCTCGCAAAACCATCAATCCTTCAGCGATCTCGAACTGATCCTGGGCAAGGCGAAGTTTTCCGGCCGCATCGATGCCAGCCAGCCTGACGAGGCCAGGCCATCGGTGCTGATGCGGCTCGAAGGCGGCGAGCTCGACGTCGACGGGCTGGCGGCCTTCGCCTCGATCTTCGTCAGCGACAAGGGCGCCAACCGGTTTGCCGACAGCGATCTCGATTTTCAGATCAAGGCCGGCCCGGTCAGTGCCGGCGGGCTGACCGCCGACACGGTCGATACCGCGCTCAGGCTGCGCGACGGGCTGCTGGAAGTCGACAGGCTGTCGGTCGGCGGACTTGCCGGCGCCTCGATCAGCGCCACGGGCCGGGTCAAGGATTTTCCGGCGAGCCCGACCGGCAAGCTCGATGCGTCGGTTGTCGCGGTCGACTTGAAGCCGCTGATCGACGTTGCCGCGCAGCATTATCCCGACAATGCGGTGCTGAAGGGGCTTGCGAGCCGTGCCGCCGCCTATCCGGACCTGTTCCAGGATGCGCGCGTCGATGTCGTGGCCAGTGCCGCCGACAATGGCGATGGCACCACGGGCCTGGCGGTAAGCGGACAGGGCAAGGCCGGTGGCTCGGCCTTCTCCGCCTCGCTGTCGGGAAAGGGCGCGCCGGACAAGCTGCTCGACGCGCCGGTGACGGTGACATTCAACGCCAGGAACCCGGACGCCACGGCGCTGCTGGCGCTTTACGACCTGCCGGCGCTGCCGCTCGGCATGTTGGGTGAGGCGACCACAGATATTCAGGCCAAGGGCACGCTTGGCGGTGGCCTGGCGACGACTTTCAGCCTTGCCGGAAATGACTTCAAGGCCGGCTTCGAAGGCACGATCGCCGATACGCCGCAAGGTCCCGCCGCCAAGGGCAAGATCAACCTCGATGCCGCCGACATCGAACCCTGGCTGATGACATCGGGCATCGGCTTGCCGGGCATGGGGGCAGGCATGTCGACCTCGCTCTCGGCGCAGGGTGACTATGGCAACGGCCTGCTGGTGCTCAACAATGTCAGCGGTGCGATCAACGAGGCGGCCGTCTCGGGCGACGTCAACATCGACGCCAAAAACGGTTTGCCGCATCTGGCCGGCGCGCTGGCGCTCGACGAACTCGACCTCGATCCGATGGCGGTGGCGCTGTTCGGCGATTCCGCCTTTCTTGCCGACAAGAATGGGGCCGACAAGAATGGGGCCGACAAGAATGGGCCCGACAAGAGTGGGGCAGACAAGGGTGCGAGCGACAAGGCTGGCGCGTGGCCCGCCGCTCCGTTCAGCCAGAAGTCCGGCCTGCCGTTCACCGCCGATCTCGACCTGACGACGGCAGCCCTTGCCGCCGGGCCTTTCGCCACCGCCTATGGTGCTTCTTTTTCGCTGAAACTCGACCAGGAAGGCATCCGTGTTTCGGACCTCAAGGCGAAACTTCTCGGCGGGGCGCTGACCGGCCTGTTCGAGTTGAAGAACAATGAGGGCACCGGGCTTTTCACCGGCCAGATGAAACTGGCGGGTGCCGATCTGACAAATGTGCTGCCGGACGCCGGCGTCAACGGCATGGGCGATTTCTCGACGACGATGTCGACCAGCGGCAAGTCGGTCGACGCGATGATCGCTGCCCTGTCGGGGTCCGGCACTGCGACGCTCAAGGGCTTACGGATCGACGGCGTCAATCCCGATGCGTTCGGCGCCTTGCTGGCCAAGGCGGATGCGATCGGGCGCGACATCGACGCGGCCAAGACCGCGGAGTTCGCACCCGCCATTGCCGCCGATGGCAGCTTTGCCGCCGGGGATGCCGACGTCGCCTTCACGATTGCCGGCGGTACGCTGCGGGCGCCGCCGATCAGCCTCGAAAATCCGGCGGCGACCTTGTCCGCCGACATCACCGCCGACCTCAACGCGAGCACGGTGTCAGCCAAGGGCGCGATCACCTACAAGCCAGGTGACGAGGCTTTGGTTGGCTCCGAACCCGTCGTCAATTTCACCGCAGAAGGGCCGTTCGGCGCCGTCAAACGGCAGTTCGACAGCGAGCCGCTGGCGCAGTTCCTGACCCAGCGCGCGCTGGAGCGGGAACAGCAGCGGGTCGAGGCGATGCAGGCGGCGCTGCTCGAAAAGCAGCGGCTGCGGCGCGAGGTGCGCTATTACGCGGCATTGCAGGATGCACGAGACAAGGCGGCAGAGGAACTGCGCCAGCAGGAAGAGGCGGCGCGGCTGAAGGCGGAGGCGGATGCCAAGGCGAAAGCCGAGGCTGACGCCCAGGCGAAAGCCGATGCCGATGCCAAAGCTCAGGCTGAGGCCGAAGCGAAGGCCAAAGCCGATGCCGAAGCGAAGGCCCAGGCGGACGCCGATGCAAAGGCGAAGGCCGATGCCGATGCAAAGGCCGCGGCGGAACAGCAGGCCGCCGACGAAGCCGCCAAGGCGCAGGCTGAGCAAGAGCGGCAAAAGGCGGAAGAGGCGATGCGCATCGCCACGCAGGAAAAGGCCAGGCTCGAGGCGGAGCGCAAGGCGGCGCAACAGGCGCCCAAAGTCGAGCGCGCGCCGCCGCCGGAGGCCAACGACAATCCGCCGCCCGCCAAGCCCAAGGCCAATCCGTTCACGATCGACAATTTGTTGAAGTCGCTGCAGTAGGCAGCAGGGCAGCCTTCTCGTTCCGGCATTGTTTCAAAGGATGAGCTTTCTGCCGCCAAGACGCCGAAGCGTCACTCGCGGCCCTGATCGAGCAAGCGCCTCAGCATGGGCTCGATGCGCGAAAGCTCATCGAGATGCGCCGCCGACAGCTCGGCAAGGCAATCGTCCGCGCGATCGGTCAGCCGAAGCAGCACGCGGCGATGATCGTCCTTATCCTGATCCCGCACGACCAGTCCGGCCTCGCACAGGCGATTGACCAGTTCGACGGCACTGTGATGGCGGATGCGCAGGCGCTCCGCCAGATCGCCGACTGTCACCGGTCCCCCACCCGGATAGCCCTTGATCGCCAGCAGCGCCTGGTGCTGGCGCGGCGTCAGGCCGGCGTCTTCCGCCTGCACCTGGCTGAATTCGAGGAAGCGGCGGATCAGGTAGCGGAACTCGGAAAGCCGCTGGTAGTCGGCCTGTTTGATGGCGGGGCGAGGTTTCTTGGGCTGCGTCATTCCAGACATGTGTTCCATTCCGGCAAAAGGCTCAAACGGTTTTGCTGCAAGACCCGCTTGAATTTATATCGTGTTACGATACATAGCGAGCCGATAATGCCGGCATATCCGAGATCGGCCGCCGCCAGAAAGCCTGACATGAAGCCTCATCATTCCGAAAACGATCATCTGCGCGATTTCACCACCGACGCGCGCGTGCTGACCATTGCCACCATAGCCGTGGTGGTCGCCACGGCGGGGCTGTTCGCCGGCATCGCGCTGCTGAAGCTGATCCGGCTTGCCACCAACATTGCCTATTTCGGCCAGTTCACGCTCGCCGACCTGAAATTGCAGGACACGCCGCGTGGGCTTGCCTCGGTGCTGGTGCCGGTCATCGGTGCGCTGATCATCGGCCTGATGGCCAGATATGGCAGTGAGAAGATACGCGGCCACGGCATTCCCGAGGCGATCGAGGCGATCCTGCTCGGGCGTTCGAAGCTTGGGCTCAAGGTGGCGATCCTGAAGCCGTTGTCGTCGGCGATCTCGATCGGCTCCGGCGGGCCGTTCGGCGCCGAAGGACCGATCATCATGACCGGCGGCGCCATCGGTTCGCTGATCGCGCAGATGCTGCCGGTCACCGACAACGAACGCAAGACGCTGCTGGTGGCGGGCGCCGCGGCCGGCATGACCACCGTGTTCGGCACGCCGATTGCCGCAATCATGCTGGCGGTCGAGTTGCTGCTGTTCGAATGGACGCCGCGCAGTTTCATTCCCGTGGCGGTGGCGGCCATCGTGGCGGAGGTCGAGCGTACCGTGCTGCACCTGCCCGGGCCGATCTTTCCGTTTCAGGGCAGCATGGCGGTGTCGTTCGTCGGGCTTGGAGGCTGGGTTCTGGTCGGCATCTGCGCCGGCCTGCTGTCGGGGTTGCTCACCCAGATGGTCTATGCCTGCGAGGACGCCTTCCAGAAATTGCCCATCCACTGGATGTGGTGGCCGATGATCGGCGGCCTGGTGGTCGGTATCGGTGGGCTGATCGAGCCACAGGCGCTTGGCGTCGGCTACGACAACATCGCCGACATGCTCGATGGCCGCACGCTCGCCACCGCCGCGCTGATGCTGCTGGTGGTCAAGGCCATGATCTGGTCGGTGGCGCTCGGTTCTGGGACGTCCGGCGGCGTGCTGGCGCCGCTGTTGATCATGGGCGGCGCGATGGGCGCCGTGCTCGGCGGATTCCTGCCGCCAGCCGATGCCGGTTTCTGGGCGCTGCTGGGGATGGCGGCGACGATGGGCGGCACGATGCGGGCGCCACTGACGGCGACGTTCTTCGCCGTCGAACTGACCGGCAACACGCATGTGCTGGTGCCGCTGATCGCGGCCTGTGCCGCTGCGCATGCAGTCACCGTGCTCTTGATGAAGCGTTCCATCCTGACCGAGAAGATCGCCAGGCGAGGGCATCACCTGGTGCGAGAATATCGCGTCGATCCGTTCGCCCTGACCAGGGTGCGCGAGGTGATGACGTCGCAGGTCGAGAGCGTGCCGGCGACGATGACGCTGCATGGCGCGGCAGCCTTCCTGACCGCGCCGGAAACCCGGCATCCGAGCTTTCCGGTGGTTGACGAGAACAGGCAGGTGCTCGGCCTCATCGACCCGCCGGCGATCCTGCGCTGGCGCCGCGCCGGCACGCACCGGACGACAACGCTCGGCGAACTGCTTGCCGGAAGCAAGGTGACGCTGGCCTATCCCGACGAATATCTTGAAGGCCTGTCGGACAAGCTGTTGATGGCCAACGTCTCGCATCTGCCGGTCGTGACCCGCGATGACGGAAGGCTGGTCGGCTATGTCGGCTGGAAGGATTTGATGCGCGTCCGGTCGCGCAAACAGGCCGAAGAGCGTGATCGCTCGACCTTGCTTGGCTTTGGCACCAGGCGGGGGAAAAGGACGGACGCGGTAGAAAGCCTCTAGTCGCTCCTGCCGCGCTTCGCCCACTCCAGCACATAAAGCCGCAGCGCCGAGGACAAATTGGTGTCGCGGGGCCGGGTCTCGTCGACTTCGGCCACAAGGGCGGCGAGCGTCCGCTCTTTCGCCGCCGCGATGGCGACGAGATCGTCATAGAAGGGCTTTTCGAGGGAATAGCTGGTACGATGGCCGCGAATGGTCACCGAGCGCTTTTCGACGACGCTCACTTCTCGTCCTTGCCGGACGGATCGAGGCGATGGCCGCCGACAAATCTCTCGGCCTTGTCGGCGATCAGCCGGTCGCGTTGCTTCTGCGCCTTGGAGCGGCCATGCAAGGCACGGTTCTGTTCGGCGATGCGCGTCTTATCATCCCGCGCCTTCTGCTTGCGGGCCTGGCGGAGGTTGACGATGTCGGCCATGGCGCGAACGGCCGAGCTATTTTTTGCGGAAGGCGTCGAGCGAAACCACTTCGGCGCCCTTGGCGCCGGCTTCGGCCGCAGCGGGCTTCTTCTCCGCTTCGGCGGCAGCCTTCTTCTCGGCCTTAGGCTTCTTCTCGGTAACGATGGTCAGTGGCTCGGGCGCAGGCTGGGCCGCTTCCTCTTCGACCTGCGCGTCGGTCTTGACGTCGAACTCCAGTTCGAAATTGACCGAGGGATCATAGAAGCCGCGCACGGCCGAGAACGGGATCTCGAGTTTTTCCGGCACGTCGGAGAAGGACAGCCCGACCTCGAAGCCGGTGTCGGTCACCTTGAGGTCCCAGTACTGGAACTGGATGACGATGGTCATCTGCTCGGGGTAGCGCTCGCGCAGGCGCGAGGAAACGCGCACGCCGGGCGCGCCGGTCAGGAAGGTGATGAAGAAATGATGGTTGCCGGGGAGGCCGGTGCGTGCGACCTCGGCCAGGACCTTGCGCATGACGCCGCGCAACGCCTCCTGGGCCAGAATGTCGTAGCGGATGTGGTCGTCGGCCATGGGGTGGTCGGGTTCCGTTGAATCGTCCGCATAGCTGTAATCAAGCTTGAGCGCGGCGTAAACCTGATATAGCCCACCGCCGCACCGAGACGAGGACTATTGCGAATGATTTGATCGGCAAGGCGGCTTGTTTCGGCAAGGCGGGATGGCGGCAAGCGCAAATGTCAGGCGTTAGCCAGCGCAGTGTGCTTCTTGATGCCGCCCGGGGCAGGGTGCCGGCCGAAAGCCCGCAGGAAGGTGCGCACGCCATTCTTCGCCGATTGCACGACCTCGTCTTCGCATGGCGAGCCGCCAAGCATGAAGGTGGTCTGCAATTCGGCGTTGACCAGGCCGAGAAACTGTCGTGCCGCGACGTCGGGGTCGTCGATGGCGAGGTAGCCGCTATAGGCGAGCCGGGCGAAGCGGGCGGCGATCGCCGGCCATGTCCGGCCCGGACCCTGTTCGCGCCACTCGGCAAACAATTCGGGATAGCGCTCGCCTTCGGTCTGGATCAGCTTGCGCAGGAATTTTCCGTCGCGGTTGCAGATGCAGTTCTGGTTGAGGCGCACGGCAAAGCCGATCAGATCGGCTTCGAGATCGCCGGGTTGATCAGGAAAGGTGGCGATGGTGGCGAAAATGCCGATATTGCAGCGCTCGGTCAGGTCGCGGACCACGGCCATGAAGAGCTTTTCCTTGTCGCCATGGTGGTTGTAGACGGTCTGGCGCGACACCCCGGCCTCGGCGGCGATCAGGTCGATGTTGGCGCCGGAGTAGCCCTCGCGGCAAAACACGCTCGCCGCGGCGTCGACGATCGACAGGCGCTTGGCCTCATGGCCACGTGGCGGGAAAGTGTCAGGAGAAACGCTAGCTCTCATGAAAATCTATATAGAGGTGATTGACGATTTGGACAAGGGTGTCTAAATTTGTGGACATACGATAAAGAGATTTCGCGCCGGGGGAATAGAATTTGCCCTTGGAGTGTCGGAACCTCATGGGATGGAACGTCCTGGGGTTAGACGCCGCTTGGCGGCAGCCAGATTCGAAAGAAGCCAATATCATGAGTCCCAAATTCCTCCGCATCGCGGTCGTGCTCGGCCTGTTGTCCGCTATCGGCCCGTTCGCGATCGACATGTATCTTCCTGCTTTGCCGTCAATCGGCGCGGATCTTCACGCCGGCACCGCCGCCGTGCAGATGAGCCTGCTGATTTTCTTCCTGTCGATGGGTTTTGGCCAGATCGTCGTCGGGCCGATCTCCGACATGGTCGGCCGCAAGCTGCCGCTCTATGGCGGCCTTGCGCTGTTCATGGTCGGCGGCATCGGTTCGGCGATGGCGCCGACCATCGAGTGGCTGATCGCGTTCCGCTTCCTGCAGGGCCTTGGCGCCAGCGCCGGCATGGCCGTGCCGCGCGCCATCGTGCGCGACCTGCACACCGGCAACGAGGCGGCCAAGCTGATGTCCTTGCTGATGCTGGTGTTTTCGGTGTCGCCGATCCTGGCGCCGCTGACCGGCAGCCAGATCATCGAGAATTTCGGCTGGCGCGCCGTGTTCTGGACGGTCACCGGTGCGGCAGCCCTTGCCACCATCCTGCTCGCGACCTCGCTCAAGGAGACGCGGCCGGCGGAAGAACGCGTCGGTTCCTCCTTCGGAACCGCACTTGCCGGCTACCGCTTCCTGATGGGTGACCGCAATTTCCTTGGCCTGGTGGCGATCGCCGGCTTCGGCATTGCAAGCTTCTTCGTCTATCTGTCGAGCTCGTCCTTCATCCTTATCGACCATTACGGGCTGTCGCCTTCGGTCTACAGCGTGTTCTTCTCGATCAATGCCGTGGCCTTCATCGGCATGTCGCAGCTGACGGGGTTGCTGGCCGAGCGTTTCGGGCTTCGGCGCGTGGTGCGCGTCGCGGTGACCGGCTATGCCTCGACGATGGTGGTGCTGTTTGCGATCATGGCGACAGGCGTCGACCGGCTCGACGTGATGGCGGCGCTGCTGTTCGTCGGCTACGGCTTCCTCGGCCTTGTCATCCCCACCACCTCGGTGCTGGCCATGGAAGAACATGGCGAAATCGCCGGCACGGCCTCGGCTCTGATGGGCACGCTGCACTTCGCCATCGGCGCGCTCGCCATGGGCGTCGCCGGCGTGTTCTTCGACGGCACGCCGCTGCCGATGGTCGCCGGCATCACGCTCTGTGCGGTGATCTCGTTCACGCTGGCCAAGGTCACGCTTGGCCGTTCGCGCGAAGCCGTCGAGGCGCCCGCTGAGTAGGCGGCCGCAAATACCTGGGAAAGGCCGGGCTTGCCCCGGCCTTTTTCATGCCCGCGGGCCGGTCTCGTCCAGAATGAAGCGGACGCGTTCTTCGACCGGGGCGAGCGGCAGGGGGACGAGTTCGTAGCCGAGCTAGGCATAGACGCCAGCCACCGAATCATGGGTGCGTATAGCCTCGTCGAGCGTCTGTCTGCGTTCTTCATCCTGCGCGAAAATTTGCGACCAGGGCGGAGCGATGAAGACACGGCGCGCATAGCGGAATGTCTTGGCCGCGCTAATGGCATGATCCGGCACTGGCAGGCTGCAAAGCCTGAGGTAGCCTATCGCGTCAGGCGCGCCGCGATCGAAGAAGACTGGGCCGGGCTCAGCATGCGCGGCATGCCAGGAACGCAACTCCCACGACAGCATCAGTTCGGCGAAGAGCGCGCGGTCGTGCCAGGGAAGGGCAGGACCGCCGATCGCCACCTGGTGCCGGATGATGCCGCGCCCGGCCTCCGGCGCCGTCGCAAAGCCGGTCTGGCGCAGCGCCTCGATCAGTGTGGTCTTGCCGGAGCCCGGGCCACCGGTCAGCACGAAGAATCGATCGGAATCGTTTTGCATTTTTTTGCCTACGGGGAAGGAGATACGTGATGCGGTCACTTCGCGGCCGACGGGCCGAGCGAAGTCTGGACGGCAAAAAGCTGCCGTTGCGCATGACGCGAATTGGAGGAGGGGAGAAGTGGAGGTTTCTGTTGCCAGGTACCTCCGAACCCCGCCTAGAAGTGCGAACCCCTAGGGCTTGATTTGAAGCTATCGCACTGCATTAAGCAGCGAGACGTGCTTCCGCATAGTTGTCGTTGGCAACTATAAGTTTAGCCCGATGACGGTGGTACAATGCCGGGCAAAAGTACGATCTTTACACCTTCGTCGATCCTATTTCGCCCCCAGCAAAAACCGCTCTGTCGTCGACAGCGGCTTTTGGTGGAGGCGCCGGGTACCGCCCCCGGGTCCGAACGGCTTATTTCATCGCCCATTTATCGCCATAGTCGGTCAAGCCGACAAAACGAATATAGGGGGCGTTGCGCGGAAATGAAAGGCCGCAATGGGGCTTTGTCCCTGTGTCAAATTGCGACGGCAAGGGTTGACTTGGACGCGGTCTCAACGGAAGCTTTGCGGACGGTGAGGCGTTACCGACCTAGCGCACAGGTTGCAAAGCGCGCCACAGCCCTCATCGATCGGATCCGTGGCGCCGACGAGGGGAATTTTAATGGCCGACTATCTTGCAGACGTGAAGAAGTACGATGCGGGCGCCAGCGCCGATGCGGTCGAAAAGATCGTCAAGCATCTGGGTATTGCGCTCAGGAACCGCGACTCCTCGCTGGTGTCCTGCACCGACCCGAAGGAACTCGAGCGCGTCAAGGAGAGCTGGGTGGCCAAGAAACTCGGCGTCAGTGACGGGGCCAAAGCCGACGCCTCGATCGAGAAGACCTGCAAGGCGATGGCGGCCGATCACAGCAAGGGCCGCGTGACTTTCTACTATCTGGTGGCCAAGGATCTGGGCAAACTCGGCTCGCTCTGAGACCTCTGACGATGCTACTCTGGCCGCCGGCTGGCGCGGGTTCCTGCGCCTCCGGCTCGCCAGAGTGAGTTCTGAAGAGGCTCTGCCCCCGATCTGGGTGGGAAAGACTTCAGACAGGCGTGGCGTCGGCGCGCACTTGCGCTATGATTGGTGAAATCTCGAATCGAGCCGGAACCGATGCGCCAGTATCTCGACCTCTTGCAGCACGTGCTGGAAAACGGCGCCGATCGCGGTGACCGCACCGGCACCGGCACGCGCTCCGTCTTCGGCTACCAGATGCGCTTCGATCTGGCGCGTGGCTTTCCGGTCACCACGACCAAGAAGCTGCATCTGAAGTCGATCATCCACGAACTCCTGTGGTTCCTGGCCGGCGACACCAACATTAAATATCTCACCGACCACGGCGTTACGATCTGGGATGAATGGGCCGACGAGAATGGCGACCTTGGCCCGGTCTACGGCAAGCAATGGCGCTCCTGGCCGGATGGCCATGGCGGATCGATCGACCAGATCGCCAATCTTCTGAAGGAGATACGCCGCAATCCTCAATCTCGGCGGCTGATCGTTTCGGCGTGGAACCCGGCCGAGGTGGAAGCGATGGCGCTGCCGCCCTGCCACTGCCTGTTCCAGTTCTACGTGTCCGAGGGCCGGCTTTCCTGCCAGCTCTACCAGCGCTCGGCCGACATCTTCCTCGGCGTGCCATTCAACATCGCGTCCTATGCGCTGCTGACGCTGATGGTGGCGCAGGTGACCGGGCTGAAGCCGGGCGATTTCGTCCACACGTTGGGTGATGCGCATCTCTATTCGAACCATTTCGAACAGGCGCGCGAACAATTGCGGCGCACGCCGAGGGTGCTGCCGACGATGTGGATCAATCCGGAGGTGAAGGATCTGTTCGCCTTCCGCTTCGAGGATTTCCGGCTGGAAAACTACCTCGCCGATGCCTCGATCAAGGCGCCGATAGCGGTCTGAGCCACAGACGGGTTCAATCGATGCCGACCATCACGTCCGGGGCCTTGACCACGGCATAGGCCTGCTGGCCCTTTTCGAGCTTGAGATCGGCGATCGCCTCGTTGGTGATCGAGGCGGTGACGATGGCGCCGCCGCCAATGTCGATCCTGACATGCGAGGTGGTGGCTCCCTTGACGATCTCGGTGATCGTCCCCTCGAGGACGTTGCGGGCATGGATCTTCAGTGTGCTCTCCCTTGCTTCTTTGCATGTCGTTCTCCCAAAACCGAGGTCACTTCTGGTGCTGGGCCTTCCCTTGTTATATTCATGCGGATATATCGATCGGCAGGCTTCGCGCCGCACGGATTTCAAACCAGGGAGAGTTTCGATGACGCGCAAAGGTTTCGGGTTGAGGGCGATGGCCATTGGCGGCTTCGCGGCGGCTTTGCTGGCGGCGGCGCCGGCCGCGCACGCGGAAGACAAGGTCGTGGTGTTTGCGGCTGCCAGCCTCAAGGACGCGCTCGACGCGGTGAACAAGGCCTGCGAGGCCGATGTCGGCGAGGCCGCGACCGTATCCTATGCCGCGAGCTCGGCACTGGCCAAGCAGATCGAGGGGGGAGCGCCGGCCGACGTCTTCATCTCGGCCGACCTCGACTGGATGAAATATCTCTCCGACAAGAAGCTGACCAAGCCCGACACCGAGGTGAAGCTGCTCGGCAACGAGATCGTGCTGGTGGCGCCGAAGGATTCGACGGTTGAAACCAAGATCGAGAAGGGTTTGGACCTCGCCAAGCTGATCGGCGACGGCAAGCTCGCCATGGGCGACTTCAAGGCGGTGCCGGCCGGCAAGTACGGCAAGGCGGCGCTTGAATCGCTCGGCGTCTGGTCCTCGGTCGAGGGCAAGGTGGCGCAAGCCGAGAACGTCCGTGCGGCGCTCAAGCTGGTTTCGACAGGCGAGGCCGCTCTCGGCATCGTCTACGCCACCGACGCGCATGCCGAAAAGGGCGTCAAGGTGATCGGCACCTTCCCGGAGGATTCGCATCCGCCGATCGTCTATCCGGTTGCCCAGACCGCCGATTCGAAGGACAAGGATACGCCGGCTTTCCTGAAATGCCTGCAGTCCGCCAAGGCCGGCGCGCTGTTCAAGGAACAGGGTTTTACCGTGCTCGCGCCGAGCAACTGAAAAGGCCCGATAGAGCAATATGACCTGGCTGCTGGACCTCACTCCCGACGAATGGAATGCGGTCCGGCTGTCCATCAAGGTGGCGACGGTAGCGATGCTTTTCAGCCTGCCGCCGGGCATACTGATCGCGCTGCTGCTTGCCCGCGGACAATTCTGGGGCAAGACGCTGCTCAACGGCTTGGTGCACCTGCCGCTGATCCTGCCGCCTGTCGTGACCGGCTATCTCCTGCTGCTGACGTTCGGCAAGCGCGGCCCGGCCGGCGCCTTCCTGGCCGAGCATTTCGGCATCGTCTTCTCGTTTCGCTGGACGGGTGCGGCACTTGCCTGCGGGGTCATGGGGTTTCCCCTGATGGTGCGGGCGATCCGGCTGTCGATCGAATCGGTCGACCGCAAGATGGAGGCGGCGGCGGGCACGCTCGGCGCCAATCCTCTGTGGGTGTTCGCCACCATCACGCTACCGCTGATCCTGCCCGGGCTGATCGCCGGCTCCATCCTGGCCTTCGCCAAGGCGATGGGCGAGTTCGGCGCGACGATCACCTTCGTCTCCAACATTCCCAACGAGACGCAGACGCTGCCCTCGGCGATCTACACGTTCACGCAGGTGCCGGGCGGTGACGAAGGCGCGCTGCGGCTGACGCTGATCTCGATCGTCATCTCGATGGCGGCACTGGTTGCTTCGGAAGTGCTGGCGCGCCGCGTCGGCCGGCGGATGGACATCGAATGAGCGTCCACGTCGACATCGGCCACCGGCTCGGCGATTTCGCCATCGAGGCGCGTTTCGACAGCGCCGGGCGGCTGACGGCGTTGTTCGGGCCGTCCGGCTCGGGCAAGACGACGCTCATCAACCTGATCGCCGGGCTGATCCGGCCCGAGAAGGGCTGCATCGAGGTCGACGGCCGCGTGCTGGTCGACACGGCCAAGGACGTTTTCGTGCCGAAGCACAGGCGCCGCATCGGCATGGTGTTCCAGGACGCACGCCTGTTTCCGCATATGAGCGTGGCCGGCAATCTGCGTTACGGCCGCTGGTTCACGCCGCCGGCGGAGCGTTACGCAGAGATGGATTCGGTCGTCGAACTGCTCGGCATCGGACCGCTGCTGAACAGGCGGCCGGCAAAGCTGTCTGGCGGCGAGAAGCAGCGCGTGGCGATCGGCCGGGCATTGCTGGCCAGCCCCAAGCTACTGCTCATGGACGAGCCGCTGGCCTCGCTCGACGAAGCGCGAAAGGCCGAGATCCTGCCTTATATCGAGCGGCTGCGTGACGAGACGAAGATCCCGATCGTCTATGTCAGCCATTCGGTCGCCGAGGTGGCGCGGCTGGCGAGCGACGTGGTGATGCTGGCGCAAGGCAAGGTCGTTGCCACCGGACCGACCGAAGCGGTCATGCAAAGGCTCGACCTGCTGCCGGCTGAGGAGCGCGGCGAGGGCGGGGCGGTGCTGGATACGAGAGTGCTGCGCCACGACGAAGTGTTCGGCATGACCGTGCTGGGCTCGGCCGGCGGCGAGATCCGCGTGCCGCGGCTTGCGGTGAAGACCGGAGCCCCCGTACGTATCCGCATCCGTGCCCGCGATGTGATGATCGCGACGGAGAAACCGACAGGCCTCAGCGCGCTCAACATCCTGCCCGGCACGATCGTGGCGATCCGCCCGGGCGAGGGGCCGGCGGTCGAGCTTGGCATCGACTGCAATGGCGCAACGGTGCTGGCCCGCATCACCGAACAGTCGCGGCATGCGCTGAAGCTGCGGCTCGGAGGGAAGGTTTTCGCGGTGGTCAAGACAGTGAGCTTCGACGGGGCGAATACCGGCGCCGGCCTGCCGTTCGAGGTGGATGGCTGACAGGTGCGGCGATCGCCGCTATATTGTTTTGGAATAGCGGTTTTTCCGAAGTGCTTCGATAGGAGTCCCGATGACCGCGGAGGAGCAGAGATGCCATCGCTGAGCTTGCGGATAAATCTCGATCCGGACGGGCGGATCGGCCCGGGCAAGATCGAGCTTCTGGAGCACATCGCCACCTTCGGTTCGATCTCGGCAGCCGCGCGCGGCATGGAGATGTCCTACAAGCACGCCTGGGACCTGGTCGAGGACATGAACAGGGTGTTCGGCAAGCCGCTGGTCGCGGCGCAGACCGGCGGCCGCAAGGGCGGCGGCGCGCAACTGACCGCCATCGGCCTGGCGGTGGTCAGCCGCTTTCGCGCCATCGAGCGCGCCGCAACCGCCGCGGCTACGACGCATATGGATGCGTTGCAGGCGGAGATCGATGCGGGCTGAGTTGACCGGGCGGGAACAGGTGAGGGACGACCCGAAGGTCGCCCCTCATCAGCATTACTCCGAGAGTGTGAACGGGGCCGTGTACTTGTCTACATTGTCCTTGGTGATGAGAAGGCAGTCGAACAGCTGCTTCTCGGTCGCGGCACCGGTCTTGCCGGTCTTGATGAAGGAATCGGCCTGCTGCACGGCCTTGGCCGAGTAGACGGCCACCGGCTGCAGCACGGTGTATTGCAGGTCGCCGGCCTTGATGGCGGCGACAGCGTCCGGCGAGCCATCGAAGCCGCCGACCTTGATGCTCGCCAGTTTTCCGGCCTCTTTCAGGGCAGCGATCGCGCCGAGCGCCATTTCGTCATTACCGCTGGTCACGCCGATGATGTCGGGATGGGCCTGAAGCAGACTCTGCATCTTGTCGTGGCCCTGGGTGCGGTCCCAGTTGGCGACTTCCGAGCCGACCTTCTTGAGGTCCGGATACTGGCTGATGACGGTCTCGTAGCCGTTCGAGCGGGTGGCGGCGTTGTTGTCTGACGGGGCGCCGAGCAGTTCGACGTAGTTGCCCTTCTCGCCGATGGCCGTCACCCATTGCTGGCCGCCGAGTGCGGCACCCTGCGCGTTGTTGGAGACAAGCTGCGCCTTGGCGAGGCCCTCCTGATTGATCTCGGCATTGACGAGGAAGACCGGGATGTTGGCGGCGATCGCCTTCTTCACCGCACCGATCGAACCGCTGGCATCGGCCGGGTCAAGAATGATGGCCACGGATTTGTTGGTGATCGCCGTATCGATCAGCTTGCTTTCGGTGTTGGTGTCGGCCTTCGAGGCGCCGACGGTCGCGGTGTAGCCGAGCTTCTCGGCTTCGGCCTTGGCGACATTGCCTTCGGTCAGCCAGTAGGGATTGGCCGGATCGATGACGATGATGGAGATAAGGCCTCCGGCCGATGCCGCGGTTGCCGCGACAATCGGAGCGGCCAGGGCGAAGGCCGAGAGCATCAGAATTCTGGCACTGCGATACATAGAGTTCCTCCATTGTTTACAATTGCGCCGGTCAACCGGCAGTCTTCTCGAGAGCGGGATCGGCCGTTTGGGCCTTGTCCTTTTGTGGAGAAGTCGGGGGGCTGCCGGCCGGGCTCGGAAGCTTGACGCGGCGGCGATACTGGATGGCGTTGAGCAGCACCGCCAACACGATGACCGCGCCGGTGAACACTGTTTGCCAGTAGGCAGAGACGCCGATGATCACCAGACCATCGGACAGGAAGCCGATAACGAAGGCGCCGACCAGCGTGCCGCGTATATTGCCTCGGCCACCGGTCAGGGCGGCGCCGCCGATGACGACGGCGGCAATGGCGGTCAGCTCGTATGAGGTTCCGGCGGTCGGCCCCGCCGAGGTCAGTTCGGAGGACAGGATGAGGCCCGCCACCGCCGCACATATACCGGAGAGCATATAGACCGAGACCTGCACGTGCTTCACCGGCACACCGGAGAGTTCGGCGGCGCGCTCGTTGCCGCCGGACGCATAGAGCCAGCGGCCGAAGGCGGTACGGTTGAGGATGATGCTGCCGATGAGGGCGATGACCGCCATGACCAGCACGCCGATCGGGATGTCGAGCAGGCGGTTGAAGCCCAGCCATTCAAAGCCGGTGTTGCCGAGTTCCGGCTTGCCGCCGAGATCGTTGTAGGTCAGGCCGTTGGTCATCAGGAGCGCGGCGCCGCGCACGACGTAGAGCATGCCGAGCGTGGCGACGAAGGCCGGCACCTTCAGCCAGGCGATGAGCACGCCGTTGATCAGGCCGACCAGGGCGCCGAGCACGCAGACCAGCACCGCGACGACCCAGACCGGCGGATAGAGGATGACGCCGAACGTGGACAACTGCACGCCCTGCATCAGGAAGCCGGCGATCACGCCAGAGAAACCGAGCGTCGAGCCGACCGACAGGTCGATACCACCATTGAGAATGACCAGCAGCATGCCGACCGCCAGGATGCCGAAGATGGCGACATGCGAGGCCATGGTCAGGAAATTGCCGACCGAGAAGTAATAAGGAGAGAGAAGCGAGAAGACGATGATGATCGCGATCAGCGCGAAAAACGCCCGGCCCTCCAGCAAAAGCTTGGCTAGGCTGAAGCCGTCGGCCGAAACTCTTGGACGGGAGCGGCTGCGGTCTGGGCTAGCGTCGGTCACGATGGTGGCTCCTGTGTTCCTCATGGTCGGAGACCACGGCCTCGCCGGAAGCCGTCATGATCTCCTCCTTCGTGGCATCGGCACCGAACTCGGCCGAGATCCTGCCGCGATGCATGACAATGATCCGATGCGCGATGCTCAGGCACTCGGCGACTTCCGAAGTCGAGAAGACGACGGCGAGCCCACGTGTCGCCCGTTCGCCAAGCAGGCGGAACACCTCCGCCTTGGCGCCGATGTCGATGCCGCGGCTCGGCTCGTCGAGCAGCATGACCTTCGGATTGGTGGTCAGCATCTTGCCGATGACGACCTTTTGCTGGTTGCCTCCGGACAGCGATCCGATGGGCGCGTTGCCGCCAGCGCTCTTGACGTGCACGTCGCGGATCGACGCGTGGACCAGCGACCGCTCCTGCGACCGCGACAACAGCATTCCCCTGACGAAGGAGCCGATGCTGGCGAGCGACAGGTTGGCGCCTACCGACATCGTCTGAACCAGACCGTCACGCTGGCGGTCCTCGGGCACCAGGACGAGCCCCCGGGCGATGCGTTCGGCGATGCTGAGGCGGGAGATGTCGTTGCCGCCGAGCAAAATGCGTCCGCCCGACGGCTGCAGGCGCCCGGCGATGCATTCCAGCAGTTCGGTGCGCCCGGCGCCCATTAGCCCGTAGATGCAGACGATCTCGCCGCTGCGTACTTCAAGCGAGAGCCTGTCGACGACCGACCGTTCCGAACTCGACGCGTCGGCGATGCTGACGTCCTCGACCGACAAGGCGACCTCACCGAAGGCGTATCCCGCGGGCGGCGAGCCGAGGTCGAAGTTCTCGCCGACCATGTTGCGGACGATCCATTCGAGGTTGATGTGCCTGGCGTTGGCCGTCGCGGTGATCGCTCCGTCCCTGAGCACCACGGCGTAGTCGGTGATCTGCAGCGCCTCCTCGAGGTGGTGCGAAATGTAGACGATCGAGACGCCGCGGGCCGTCAGGTCGCGGATCACGTTGAACAGCACCTCCACCTCGGTGGCGCTAAGCGCCGAAGTGGGCTCATCCATGATCAGGATGCGCGAATCGACCGAAAGCGCACGGGCGATCTCGACGATCTGCTGCTGCCCCAGGCGCAGATCCTGGACCAGGGTCAGCGGATCGATGTCTTCCTCGAGATCTGCCATCAGCAGCCGCGTCTGCCGGGCTTCCTCGGCAAAATCGACCCCGGTCGCGCCGCGTATTTCCCGGCCCATGAAGATGTTGTCGCGCACGTTCAGATTGGGCGCGAGGCTGAGCTCCTGATGGATGATCGAGATGCCGCGATCGCGGGCGTCGGACGCGGAGGAAAAGCTGACGGATTGACCATCGAGCTCGATGCTTCCCGATGTCGGCGTGGTGACGCCGGACAGGATCTTCATCAATGTCGATTTGCCGGCGCCGTTCTCGCCGAACAGCGTGGTGACCTTGCCGCGATGGATGTCGAAATTGACGCCCTTGAGGGCGTGCGTGCCGCCATAGGTCTTTACGATGTGGCGGGCCGCAAGCACGGTGTCGCCGGCGGCCGGCTCGAATTCAGGCGCCGCATTCATTGGACGCTCAGCTTCACCGGCGTGACCAGCCAGCCTTTGGGATTGATCAGCTTGAAGACGCCGACGACCGAGATGGTCTTTCCCGTGAGCTGTGTGCTGTCGATCGTCGACAGCACCTGCTTCTTCATCTCGTTGTTCAGCGCGGATCCTGCGTTCTGATATTCTATCTGGTTGGTGAACTGGCCGAACGTGATCGTACCGGTTGCGTCGCGCAACTCGGTGCCGTTGATCGCCGGCCCGGTCTGGACGCGAACGACCAGCGCATCGGGGACGTCTGCGACCTTGATGGTGTAGATGCCGGACTTTCCCTCACCGACGACGCCGGTGAACTTGACCGAGAATTCGGTGCCGACATTGGCCGGCACGCCATATTGTTTCTCCGCGGCCACTTTGTCCTTGACGATGGCCGACGCCAGCGTCGGGGCATCGACGGCGCGCTGTTCCACGGCGGACTGCACGTTCGGAAACTCAGCCTTGCCGAACGCTTCCGGAGAGAAGGCGGCCTTGCGGGTATCTTCGGCCGAGCCGACGGTGACGACCTTGGTATCGAGGATCATCGCGCCGAGCAGGACCAGGATCGCGACCGCGACGATCACCCAACGGACGCCTGGCGATCCTCGCCGATTCATCGTGGTGGTTGCTGGGTGCGAACTCATGCTGTGACGACCTGTGTAATGGCAGCGATTTCGTTTTGTCGGCACGCAGCGCCGCACAAGCCGCTGTACGGGCGGTTCGCTTGCATCGACCCCTCCGGCAGCGTGCTCCTCCAGTGTAATCGACCATACATCGATGTGAAATTACCGTCAATGAGTGTGATACTTTGGCAAGAATGTAACATTCATGTGACCGTATGGCTGATATAAATCGAGCAATGCAATTGATTTTGCTGTCTTTTTTAGGCGATTAATATCTCACAGAGACTGTGATACGCTTGTTTTCAAGACGGCAAGGGGCCGTTCCGTGCTCAAGCCTGTTTGGCGCACTCGCTCGCGGTTCGCGGGTGTCGCTCCGACTGCAGTCCCATCAAATTGGTGCCGTTGAGCCGCGCGACAACCGCATCGATCTCATCGCTTGTCCTTTGCGGGTTCCAGCCAAGCGCCTGGCCCGCAACCATGGCGATCCGCTGCAAGTCGCTGCTCGTCAGTTCGCCGCTGATGGCCAGCGTCGTGCGCCGCATGACGATATCGGCCAGATGCTCGACCAATTCGTTGCGAGCGATGTAGTCGATCTCCGACAGGCTGTAGTCATGCGAGTCCGGCAAGCGATCTTCGTTGTTCGACGGGCTCTGGTGGCTGGCTATCCGCAATGCATTGGTGCCGTAGCGCGACAAAAGTTGGTCGAGGCGGGCCTCGTCGACGCCTGAAGCTGATGCGGCATTGGCCAGCCAGCTCGCCCGTGCCGCCGTGTCGGCCGGAAAGTCCTTGCCGCCGCCAATCGGCATCGTGCGCATAGTCACCTTGCGGTCGCGGCCGAGGCGATCGAGCACGGTGTCGGCGACCTCCTCGGCGAAACCGCGAAACGTCGTCCATTTGCCGCCGATCAGCGAGATGATCGGGAAGGGGCGCGAAGGCGCCGGTTCCGCCACGGGCGCCGAATGGTCGCGGCTGATCAGGCCGGGGACAGCGGCGTCGGACGAGGGCAGGGGCCTGATGCCGCTATAGGCATAGACGATCTGGTCGCGTTCGAAGCTCATGCCCGGCAACAGCGTGCGCACGCTTTCCAGCAGATAATCGATTTCGTCCGGCTCGCAGCGAACCGTATCCGGGTTGTCGGCCGCAAGATCCGTCGAGCCGACGAGCGCCTTGCCGAGATAGTCGTAGACGAGGCAGATGCGGCCGTCGTCGGCCTCGAAGTACAGCATGCGCCCTGCCAGGCTTTGCACCAGCGCGTCGTGCTTCAGGACGATGTGCGAGCCCTTGGTGCCGCCGATCATCCTGGAAGGAGCGCCGAGCGCGGCGTTGACATGGTCGATCCATGGGCCGGCGGCGTTGATGACCAATTTCGGCCGCAGCGAGAACTCGCGTCCGCCGTTCTCCCGCCTGAACGCCAGCACTCCGTTCGAGGAGGAGACCAGCGCGGTGTAGTTGGCCGCGCTGGAGCTGGGATTGGCCGCGAGGCCATCGGCGATGAGCTCTAGCACCAGCCGCTCGGGATGGCTGATCTTGGCGTCGTAATAGGTGCCGGTGGCGACGATCGACCCGGTCAGCGCCGGCATGTCGCGCAGAGCCTGGCGTCGTCCGACGAGGCGGTGGCGCGGCATCACGCGGTGCCGCGAGCCGTAGAAATCGTAGATCATCAGGCCGATCTTGATGAGGATGGCGCCTCGGCTGCGCGGCGCGCTGGTCGAGCCCAGGAGGGTGCGCAGCGCGGCCCACATGCCCTTGCCCCAGGAGAAGATCGGGATGACCGTCGGCAGCGGGCTGACATAGTGCGGTGCGTTTTTGAGGAGCAGGTTGCGCTCCAGCGTCGACTGCGCCACCAGCCCGAACTCGCCGGTCTCCAGATATTTCAGCCCGCCATGGATCAGGCGCGAGGGCGCCGCACTCGTGCCGGAGCCGAAATCCGCCTTGTCGACGATGCAACAACTGACGCCTTGCGCGCAGAGATCGCGAAACAGGCCGGCTCCATTGATGCCGGCGCCGAGGATAATGACATCGACATCGCCGTCACCGGGGATGCCGGAGCGCCGCTCGGAGCCGTGATGGCTTTCGGCGGTTAAATTCATGGCTTCGCCGTCTTGACGACGCGCAACTGTACCCCGGCCTGCTCCAGCTTTTGCGCATGCTTGTCGCTGATGCCGTCGGTGATCAGCACCGCCTCGAAGCTGACCAAATCGTCGAGCACGTGCAAGGCCACTTTGTCGAACTTGGAATGGTCGACCAGGAGCACGCGTTTGATCGCCGCCGCCATCATCGCCTGCTTGACCCGCACCACATGCTGGTCCTGGATGAAGGCCGTGGTGCCGCTGATCGCGGATGCCGAGCAGATCAGCAGATTGGCGCGCAAGCGCGAGATCGCGTTCTCGCAAACGATGCCGATATAGGCGTTGTAGGTGCGATGGTACTGGCCACCGAGGCAGATAAAGTCGATGTCGTCGACATTGGTCAGCAATGCCGCCGTCGACACACTGTTGGTGATGACGGTCAGCGGCGTGACGTCAAGCAGCAGCGGCGCAACGGCATTCGCCGTGGTCGAATCGTCCAAGATCACCGCCTGGCCGGGCTCGACATAATCCATCGCGGCGCGGGCCAGCGCGTCCTTCTCCGCGCGCCCAACCGTTACCCGGTAGCGGAAAGTACTTTCGTAGAGGCCGGATGGCTGCACGGTGACGGCGCCATGCAGCTTGCGGAGCACGCCTTGATGCGCCAGCTGATCGATATGGCGGTGGATGGTCATGCGCGACACGCCGAAATGCTCGACCAGATCGTCGATGCGCACCTGGCCGAGTTTTATCACGTACTCGGCGATTTCTTCACGCCGTTCGTCTGCCTTGATCATGTCGCGCCCCCCATTTCTTGCCCTGCAAGGCTTTCGATCTCCACCCATTTCGGCCTGAGCTGCTCGGCAACGCGGCCATAGATGGAATAGCGCTCGTCAAGGACGGCACTACGCAACGGGTCCGGCCGGTATTGGCGGCTCACGGTGCAGGTGGCGCGCGCGCCTTCTTGCGGCGAGGCGAACAGGCCGACCGCCGCGCCAGCGCACAGAGCGGCGCCGTAGGCGGCCGCTTCGTCGGTCGAGGTCACAATGACCGGCACGCCGAGCACGTCGGCGAACATCTGCGCGAATGCAGGATTGCGGGAGGCGCCGCCGGTCAGCCGAACCTCGCGAACCGCAAAGCTATCGCGCAGGGCTTCTACGTGGGTGCGGTGGTTGAAGGCGATGCCTTCCAGCACCGCCTTCAGCCTATCGCCGCGGTCATGCCAGCCGCGCAAGCCGACGAAGCTGGCGCTCGCGGCATTGCCGTAGGGCGAACCGAACAGATAGGGGTGGAAGAGCAAGGTCGACTGCTTCTTCAGCGCGCTGACGATCTCCGCCGCCAGCATCTCGTGGATCGAGCCGCCGGTCCTTTTGGCTTCTTCCTGTTCGGCGCGGCAGAGCGTGTCGAGGAACCAGTCATAATTCGCCGTCGAGGCCGGCGAGATCGACATGTTGTTCCAGCGGCCGAGGTCGATGGCGTTGCGGCAGAACCAGCGCGGGTCGGTACGCGGTTCGGTGGAGACCACTTCATTGATCGAGTAGGTGCCGGCGACGATGCTGACGACGCCATCCTGGTGGCCTCCGATGCCAAGCGCCGAAGCGGTGACGTCATGCAGGCCGCAAGCGACCGGCGTGCCTTCCACAAGCCCGGTCAGGGCTGCCGCGTCAGCGGTCGTGTAGCCGACAATGTCGGCCGAATGCGTGGCCAGAGGCAAGGCCGCGAACAGCTCCCCCAGCCCAAAGATACGCATCGCTTCCGGTGCGTAGGCCTGCGTGCGCACGTCGGTGAACGAGGTGCTCGCCTCGGTCAAATCGGTGCCGACCGTGCCCGTCAGGCAAAAGCGCAGCCAGTCTTTGCAGCCTATGATATGGCCGATCCGGCTGAAGTCTTCCGGGGCGTGCTTTTTCAGCCAGGCCAGTATCGCCGATGGTGCCGAAGCGTGCGGAACCTGTCCGGTCAGGGCGAGGGCCTCGGCAAAAACAGAACCCTTTTCCCATTCATCGACGATCTCGCCGGCGCGGCTGTCGAGCGACAATATTCCGGGACCGAGCGGCCTGCGATTTCTGTCGAGCAGATACAGCCCGTCGCCATGCGCGGTAGCCGCCGCCGCCTTGATGTCGCTAGCCGGCCTGCCGCTCAGAGCGATGGCTTCCCTGATCGCCTCGGCGGTCGCTTGCCAGAGGCCCAGCATATCGCGTTCGACCCATCGCGGATGCGGCATCGATTGCGGTACCCGGCGCCTGGCCACCGCCAGTTGCGACCCATCGGCATCAAAGATCACCGCCTTCGTCACCGTCAGGCCGTTGTCGATCCCAAGCAGGCTGGACATGGAAATTACCCTCGCCGGCGTCCCATGAACTCATGGGCAACGAACTGAAACGGCGGCCAAACGAAAACTGCGATGCGCGTACCAAGCTACGCAATCGACCATACAATGGTGTTATCTTAACGTCAATATTTGTGATTTCTTCCCGACCATGTGCGGCAAGGACGGTGATAATGGCCGCATGGATTGATCAATATGCTGGATTTATTGCTTTTTTCAAAGCAGCTTTCTATACCGTCGACTGTGTGATCCCGCCGCCGGGGAGGCGTCCATGTTCAGCCTGACGGTATAGAATTCAAGCCATGGCTACATGTCGCCCAGCCCGCCTACCACGGTCTTGGAGGCTGGCAGCGGTAACAGCCCGATTCGTGTCTGTGTCAGGCTCTAGTCGCCTTGGGGCTCGCCGGGCTTGCGCAGCAAATAGGTGTCCATGATCCAGCCCTTGTCGCGACGGGCTTCCTCGCGGACCTTTTCGATCTCGGCGCCGACGTCGCCGAGAAGGCCGGAGAGGATGATCTCGTCCGGCGTGCCGAGATAGGCGCCCCAATGGATGACGACATCCCTGTCATCCAGCGTGTTGAAGGCGCATTTGCCGTCCAGCATGACGACGGTGCTGCCGGCATTTCCGGCCAAACCCTCTTCGGTAAGCCTGCGGCCGGTGGTGATCAGGATGGAATCGCCGATGCGGTTCAGCGCCATTTTGTGACTGGCGGCAAGCGCCTGGATAGCGGTGATTCCGGGGATGACCTCCAGATCGAAGGCGATATTGCTCCTCAGACGCACCCGCTCCAGGATGCGCAGCGCGCTGTCATAGAGCGAGGGATCGCCCCAGATCAGGAAGGCGCCGCAGCCATCCTCGGCAATCTCGTCGCGGATCAGCCCTTCATAGATGGCGGCGATCGCTTCGTGCCAGTCGTCGACGGTCGAGCGGTAGGACGGCGCCGGCTCGGCGCGTACCGGCACGTCGAACTCGACGCGACGCGATTTCGGGTTGGTGACGAAGCGGTCGCAGATTTCGCGCCGCAATTCGGCAAGGTCGGTCTTCCCAGCGCCCTTATCGGGGATGAACAGCACGTCGGCGCGGTTCAGGCCTGATATGGCCTGAACCGTCATGTGGTCGGGATTGCCGGCGCCGATGCCGATGACGAGAAGCTTGCGCATGGGGCGAACTCCTGCCCGATCGGAAACTTTTAGTCCAGCCCGACCAGTGTGGGTTGGTCACGCAAGGGCTTTGAACGCCGCATTGAAACGGCTAGGGTCCTGCCGGCATTCTCGCCGAGGGGGCTTTCATGCTGCGATATGTTCTGACCACCGTGCTGGCCCTGTCGGCGGCATCCGCATCGGCCAACGACTCGGTCGCCGAGCTCGGCACCGGCGGCCTGATCCTGTCGCGCAGCGATGCGGTCGCGATGCAAAGCGAGGACCTCTTCATCTCGCCCGAAAAGGTCACGGTCGACTACGTCTTCCACAACAACACCGACAAGGATGTCGACGCGATCGTCGCGTTCCCGTTGCCCGACATTTCGGGTAATCCCGAGGAGATGCCGGCTATCCCGGAAAACCAGCACGACAATTTCCTGGGCTTCGAGGTGACGATTGACGGCGTCGCGGCAAAGCCGCAACTCGAGCAGAAGGTGTTCGCGCTTGGCATCGACATCAGCGCCGATTTGAAGGCGCAGAATGTGCCGTTCAATCCGTTCGGCGACGCGGCCAAGGCGGCATTGGCAAAGCTGCCAAAGGCAGTGGCCGAGGACTGGGTCAACCGCGGCATCATCATCGAAGACACAGCCGATAATGGCGACGGCATGAAATCAGCTTATGCGCCATGGTGGCAGCTGCGCTCGACCTATTGGTGGCGCTCGACTTTTCCGGCCAACAAGGACGTCCGAGTCTCGCACCATTACAAGCCGAGCGTCGGCGGCACGTCATCGGTCAGTTTTTTCAGCGAGGGCCAGTTTCAAGGCTCGTACGCGGCCTACAAGACCCGCTATTGCATGGACGGCACGTTCGAGAACGCGGTGCGCAAGGCAGCGAAGGACAATGCCGACGGCTATCCCAAATTCTACGAAAGCCGCATCGCCTATATCCTGACCACCGGGGGCAACTGGGCGGCCGGCACGATCGGCAAGTTCAAGCTGACCATCGACAAGGGCAACGCAAAAGCCCTGGTCTCGTTCTGTGGCGACAATGTCAAGAAGGTCGGGCCGACAACCTTCGAGATGACCGCCAACGATTTCTACCCGGAGCACGACATCGATATCCTGCTGCTCGAACCGTCGGACAACAATGGCGGGGACGCGAACTGATGCATGTCGCGATCTATGTCGCCATCGCCGAGAACGGCGTGATCGGGCGGGACGGGGGGCTGCCCTGGCGGCTGTCCACCGATCTCAAGCGTTTCAAGGCCGATACGATGGGCAAGCCCATCATCATGGGCCGCAAGACCTATGAAGGCATCGGCCGCCCGTTGCCGGGCCGGCTGAATATCGTCGTCACCCGCGACAAGGCCTGGCGCGCCGATGGCGTCGAAGTGGCGCATACGCTGGAGGCGGCAATTCAGCTGGCGACGGTGCGCGGACGCTGCATGACCGGCGTGGACGAGATCTGCGTCATCGGCGGCGCCGAGATCTATGCGCAGGCGCTGCCGCTGGCCGACCGGCTGCACGTCACGCATGTGCTGGCCACCGTCGAGGGCGACGCGCATTTCCCGCCGATCGACCCTCAGACATGGCGCGTGGTCGGTTCGCAGGAGTTTCCGGCCGGGGAAAAGGACAGCCAAGCGACGCGCTATTCGGTTTACGAGCGCCGCCGCCAGATACATTGATAGACAAAAAGTGCATTGAAGGACGACAAAGGGTCGCTACCGGCCCAAAACGGATGAACTCGGCGGCGCATCGCGTTGAAAGCGTGCCATGGCGTCCCTATAGAAGAACGACACTGGATTTGCGCCGTAACTCCGGCGCTTGAGGGAATTCCAAGCGAAAGGACATTCATGCCCTGGAACGACAAGAGTGGTGGAGGCGGCGGCCCGTGGGGCGGCGGCGGTAACAATCAGGGACCCTGGGGGCAGGGGCCGAAGGGGCCAAGCGGCCCGCAGGGGTCGCCTCCCGACCTCGAAGACATCATCCGCCGCGGCCAGGACCGGCTGCGGCGCGCGCTGCCCGGTGGCGGCGGCGCCAGCCCGGCGGTGTTCGGGTTGATCGGCGCGGTGCTGGTCGTTCTCTGGGCATTCCAGGCGGTCTATACGGTGCAGCCCGACGAGGTCGCGGTCGAACTGCGCTTCGGCAAGCCGAAGCCCGAACTCTCCCAGCCAGGCCTGCATTTCCATTGGTGGCCGCTTGAAACCGTCGAGACGGCTAAGATTTCCGAGCAGCTCGTCGACATTGGCGGCGGCAACACCAGCGGCAACGGCCTGATGCTGTCGGGCGACCAGAACATCGTCAACGTGCAGTTTTCGGTGGCTTATCAGGTCTCCGATCCGCGCGCCTATCTGTTCGATGTCTCCGACCCGGACGGCATGCTGCGGCAGGTTGCCGAAAGCGCCATGCGAGAAGCCGTCGGCCGCCGGCCGGCACAGGACATCTTTCGCGATGACCGCCAGGGCATAGCGGCCTCGGTGCGCGAGATCATCCAGACGACGCTGGACGGCTACAAGGCCGGCCTCAACATCAACGCCGTCTCCATCGAGGATGCGGCTCCGCCGCGCGAAGTCGCTGATGCGTTCGACGAGGTGCAGCGCGCCGAGCAGGACGAGGACAAGTTCGTCGAGCAGGCCAACCAGTATTCCAACCAGAAGCTTGGCCAGGCGCGCGGCGAGGCGGCACAGATCCGCGAAGACGCCGCCGCCTACAAGAACCGCGTGGTGCAGGAAGCCGAAGGTGAAGCCCAGCGCTTCATTTCGGTCTATGACGAATATGCCAAGGCACCCGACGTCACGCGCAAACGCCTTTATCTGGAAACCATGGAGAAGGTTCTGAAGGACTCGAGCAAGGTCATCGTCGAGCAGGGCAACGGACAAGGTGTCGTGCCTTATCTGCCGCTGCCGGCGTTGCAGCCGAAACCGCCGGCCGCGGCCGCGCCTGCCGCGAACACGGGAGCTGCACAATGATGGCCAACCGTCTTCCCATCTTCGTCGTCATCGCGGCGGTCATCCTCTTCCTGATCTATTCCTCGGTCTTCGTGGTCAATGCCCGCCAGCAGGCGTTGGTGCTGCGCTTCGGCGAGATCGTCGACGTCAAGAGTGAGCCCGGCATCTACTTCAAGGCGCCGTTCTCGTTCTTCGACGCCGATACGGTGCAACTGATCGAGAACAGGGTGCTGCGTTTCGATCTCGACAACATCCGTGTGCAGGTGTCGGGCGGCAAGTTCTATGAGGTCGACGCATTCATCGCCTACCGCATCTCGGATCCACGCGTCTTCCGTGCAGCCGTGTCTGGCAGCATCGATCTGGCCGAACAGCGGCTGCGCACACGTCTCGACGCTGCCTTGCGCCGTGTCTACGGTCTGCGCGACTTCGAGGCGGCGCTCTCGGAAGAGCGCGCTGTGATGATGCGCGAAGTGCGCGATCAGCTGCGGCCCGACGCCACGTCGCTCGGCCTGCAGATCGAGGATGTCCGCATCCGCCGCACCGACCTCACGGCCGAGGTTTCTCAGCAGACCTACGACCGCATGAAGGCCGAACGTCTGGCCGAGGCCGCTCGGCTTCGGGCACGCGGCAACGAGGCGGCCCAGCGCATTACGGCACGCGCCGATCGCGAAGTGGTCGAGATCGTTGCCGAAGCGCAGAAGGAGTCCGAGATCCTGCGCGGCGAGGGCGAAGCCCAGCGCAGTGCGACCTTCGCCGACGCCTACAAGCGCGACCCGGCCTTCTTCGATTTCTACCGGTCGATGAATGCCTATGGCACGGCGCTGGACAACACTGGGACGACCATGGTGCTGTCGCCGAGTTCGGAGTTCTTCCGTTTCTTCCGTGATCCGGACGGCAAGGAAGGGCCGGCCAAACCGACGCCCGCTGCGCCCGTCGCTCCAGCGGCGGCGCCTGCCGCGCCGGCGACACAACCTAGCACCGGCCAGCAATAGCCGGTGCAAGATTTCTTCGCGGCGATAGGCCTGGTCCTCGTGATAGAGGGCCTGGTCTATGGCGGCTTTCCGAGCTTGGCGAGGAAACTCGCGAGCGAGGTGCTGTCGATGCCGGAGAATGCGTTGCGGATCGCCGGGCTGGTCGCGATCGGCGTCGGTGTCGGCATCGTCTGGCTGGTCCGGGGCGCATGAGAACGCTATGTTTTGATCTCCGGCATAATGAAGGATTTATCCTCAGCCGGTAGTCGTAGCCGCAAACGTGCCGTATTTTTTGCCAACATGGCGCAACGCGGTGTTTTCGCCGTAGCGCTTTCTCTCTAGGAAAGACCGGGAGGCTTCTCGATGACATCCACATCCATTTTGCGCGCGGCACGGCGGACGTTCATCGCCGGTACGGCGGCGCTTCTTGTCGGCGCGGCTGCCGTCCCGTCCTTCACGCCGCCGGCCTTCGCCGCCGATGGGCCTGCGTCGGTGGCCGATCTGGCGGAGCGTGTGCTCGGCGCGGTGGTCAACATCTCGACCTCGCAGACCGTGAAGGGCACGGAAGGCCCAGGCGCGGTGCCGATGCCGCAGCTGCCCGAAGGTTCGCCGTTCCAGGATTTCTTCGATGATTTCTTCAAGAACAAAGGCGGCGACAAGGATGCCGGCTCGCAGAAGGTCCAGTCGCTGGGCTCCGGCTTCGTCATCGACGCCGAGCAAGGCATCGTCGTCACCAACAACCACGTGATCGCGGACGCCGACGACATCGAGGTCAATTTCTCCGATGGCGTCACCTTGAAGGCGACGCTGGTCGGCACCGACACCAAGACCGATGTCGCGGTGCTGAAGGTCGATCCGAAAGGCCACAAGCTGACAGCGGTGAAGTTCGGTGATTCCACCAAGATGCGCGTCGGCGACTGGGTGATGGCGGTCGGCAATCCGTTCGGCCTTGGCGGCACGGTTACGGTCGGCATCGTCTCGGCCCGCAACCGCGACATCAACTCCGGTCCCTATGATGACTTCATTCAGACCGATGCGGCGATCAATCGCGGCAATTCGGGCGGACCGCTGTTCAACAGCGCTGGTGAAGTTATCGGCATGAACACGGCGATCATTTCGCCGTCCGGCGGTTCGATCGGCATCGGCTTCTCCATTCCCTCGCAGCTCGCCTCGGGCGTCGTCGACCAGTTGCGCCAGTATGGCGAGACACGCCGCGGCTGGCTCGGCGTGCGTATCCAGCCGGTGACGGACGACATCGCCGAGAGCCTCGGCATGGCGACCGCCAAGGGCGCGCTGGTGGCCGGCGTCATCAAGGGCGGACCGGTCGACAACGGCACCATCCAGGCGGGCGACGTCATCCTCAAGTTCGACGGCAAGGACATCCATGAAATGCGCGACCTGCCGCGTGTCGTTGCCGAAAGCCCGGTCGGCAAGGCGGTCGACGTGCTGATCGTGCGCAAGGGCGTCGAGCAGACGGTAAAGGTGACGCTCGGCCGGCTCGAAGATGGCGAGAAGCTCGCCAGTGGCGAGAATGGCAACACGGACCAGCAAAAGGGCGACAAGGCACCGGCGGTCTCGACCGCTTCGGTGCTCGGCATGACCGTCGGCGAACTGAATGACGAGACGCGCAAGAAGTTCAGCATCGCCGCCGATGTCTCCGGCGTCGTCGTCACCGATGTGGCCAAGGACTCGGCCGCCGCCGAACGTGGTATCCAGCCCGGCGAAGTGATCACCGAAATCGCGCAGGAATCGGTCGCCACGCCCAAGGATGTCATGGACAGGATAGGCGCGCTGAAGGAGCAGGGCCGTAAGAACGCGCTCCTGATGCTGGCCTCGAAGACCGGCGAGTTGCGCTTCGTAACGATCCGGATGGATTGAGCGAACAGGCATGTTGTAACATCCCATGGGATGTACTATTTTGACTTGTGAAGCGGATCGTACTGGATACAAACGTTCTGACGGCAGGTTTGCGAAGCAGGAATGGCGCATCGTTTGCCATCCTGCAATTGGTTGCGGATCAACAGATTTGCCCATTGGTGACGACAGCGCTGTTTCTTGAATACGAGACCGTACTGACCAGACCCGAGCAGATGGCAGCTCACGGATTGTCCACCGCGGATCTCGATCGCTTGCTTGCTGGCTTCGCCACTTTGGCGGCGCCTGTCGAGTTACACTTTCTTTGGCGCCCGCAGTTGAGCGATCCGAAGGATGAGATGGTGCTTGAAGCTGCCATCAACGGTCGAGCAGATGCGCTGGTGACTCACAATCGCCGGGATTTTTCCGCCGTGGCAGGCCGGTTCGACGTTCGAGTTGTAAGCCCGGCCGAGTTTCTGGAAGGACTTCGAACATGAGCAAGGCGACTTATCCGTTGAAACTCCCACTGTCGGTCAAGGAAGCAGCAGCGCGCTTCGCGAAGGCTGATGGCGTGTCGCTCAATCAATGGATTGCATCGGCTGTGGCACAGAAGGTAGGGGCAATGGAAACGGCAGCCGCCTTCTTGCGTCGCCGGGCTGGTAATGCGTCAACCGGCGATTTCGCACAGATGCTTGAGCAGGTCGCAGACAGGTCGCCGCAACCCGGCGACGAGCTTCCACCTGACAGGCACTGATCAGCGACGAACCCCCCGCCAATCCGCTGCAGCGAGACGGTAGAGCACATGCCGCTTGAGCTTCGGATGGCTGTCAGGAATGGCGGGATGGTCGAAGTCGGCCGAGGGATCGGCTGTCATTCCGAGGCGTTTCATGACGGCGGTCGAGCGGTGGTTTTCCGCGACGGCGAAGGAGACGATCTCGTCGACGGCCAATGTCTCGAAGCCGTAGGCCAGCCAGGCTTCAGAAGCTTCGGTGACGTAGCCCTTCCCCCAGAATTCGGGCGCCAGCCGCCAGCCGATCTCGATCGTGCCGGCCGGAAGGACGTCGATATCCTCTGTTCCCGATAGCCCGACAAAGCCGATGCACTCGCCCGTGGCGGCAATTTCGGCTGCGGCAAAGCCATAGGCGTCCTTATCGATCCAGGCGCGGACCTCGTCCATCTTGGCGTCAGCGGCGGCACGGTCGCGACGGAACGGGAAGAATTCCATGACACGGTCATCGGAATTGATGCGATGGAAGAGCTCGCGGTCGCGCTCTTCCCAGTTACGCAGGATGAGGCGCTCGGTTCGCATGGGTTTCATTGGACGATTTCCTCACTCCGGTAGCCCTGAAGGTAGAGCAATGCGGTGAGGTCGCCATGGTCGATGCGAACCTTTGCCTGCGCCGCCACGGTCGGCTTGGCATGCAGCGCCACACCAGTGCCGGCGAGGCGGATCATGTCGAGATCATTGGCGCCGTCGCCGACCGCGATGGCATCGTCCGGCGTCAATCCAAGACGCGCCGAAATCCCGATCAGAGCGTCAGCCTTGGCGGCGCGGCCGAGGATCGGTTCGCCGACCAGGCCGGTGAAGCGTCCGTCCTGTTCGAGCAGACGATTGGCGCGGTTTTCCTGAAAGCCCAGCATGGCGGCGATGCGCGTCGTGAAGACCTCGAAGCCGCCCGAGACCAGGGCCGTCCAGGCGCCGTTGGCGCGCATGGTCCGGACCAGTGCGCGGCCGCCCGCAGCCAATGTCAGCCGGTTGGCAACGATGCGGTCGACGACGGCGGCATCGAGCCCCTTCAACAGCGCGACGCGCTCGCGCAGCGCCGGCTCGAAGGCGATCTCGCCATTCATGGAACGCGCGGTGATGGCCGCAACGCGATCCTTGACGCCGATCTCGTCGGCCAGTTCGTCGATGCATTCCTGGTCGATCATGGTCGAATCCATGTCGGCGATGAGGATTTTCTTGCGACGCGTCTCGGTCTGCTGGACGATGACGTCGACCGGCTCCGTGGCCAGTGCGGCGCGCAGGGCATTCGTTATATCGGCGGGGTCGGCCTCTTGCGGCAAGGCAAGATCGCAGGCAATGCCTTCGGCCAGCCAGACGACAGTGCTTGCGCCGACGGACCGTGAGGCCATAGTCGCAAGCGACGGCGACAGAGCGCGGTCGGCGGGACGGGAAACAAGCGTGGCAATGAGCGGCATGGAGAATTCCGGCGCGGATGCGGGCGAAGGCCGCGTGAAGAACGCGATCCTGATAGCCGGGCCGACCGCCAGCGGCAAGTCGGCACTGGCGCTCGATCTCGCCGAACGCACAGGCGGCGTGATCGTCAACACCGATTCCATGCAGGGCTATTCGGTCCTCGATGTGCTGACCGCCCGGCCGGAGGCGGCTGACCTCGCTCGGGTGCCGCATTTTCTCTACGGCCATGTCCATCCCGCTACCGCCTATTCGACCGGCGCATGGCTGCGCGATGTGATGAAACTCATTGACGACGGCACGTTTTTCGACCGGCCTGACGGAACGCTGTCGCGTCGGCCGGTCTTCGTCGGTGGCACCGGGCTCTACTTTCGCGCGCTGGCCGAGGGTATTTCGGAAATGCCCGACATTCCACCGCGCATCCGCGACCGCTGGCGCTACGAGTTGAAAGAGCAAGGCGCGGTCAAGCTGCACGCCCTTTTGCTGCGCGAGGATTCGAAGGCCGCCATGCAGTTGAAGCCAACCGACAGCCAGCGGATCGTGCGGGCGCTCGAGGTGCTGGATGCCTCCGGGCGATCGATCCTGGAATGGCAGGCAGAGCGCGGCCGGCCGCTCATCGACAGGCAGACGGCGCGTTTCCTCGTCATCGAGCCGGACCGGGCCGCGCTGGTCGATCGCATCGAGCGGCGCTTCGACCAGATGCTGGACAAGGGCGCGCTGGAGGAGGTCAGGGAAATAGCGGCCCTTCGCCTCGATCCGGATCTGCCTGCGATGAAGGCGATCGGCGTTCGTGAACTGCAGGCCGCGATGGCCGGACAGCTGGGCTTTCCCGAAGCGATCGAGCGCGCCAAGATCGCAACCCGGCAATATGCCAAGCGGCAGTCGACCTGGTTTCGGCATCAGCTGGGGCCAGAATGGCAAAGGCTGCGCGCGGGTGACGATCTCGAAACCACGATCCAAACACTTGTTGCTAATGCAACTTAAAAAGTTGACCTTGAGGGAAGGGTTCCCGCCGAAGTTGTCGGATTAACGCTCCGTAAGGCGGCCCGTGCCATAAGGTCGATGGGCACATTTCCATTGGGGAGCAGATGCGTTTCCATAAGGCGGAATCCGCTTTTTTCGTCTTTATTTTCGTGATCCTGGCCGCTGGCCTGGTGACGCTGCACGCCTATGGTCTCTTGCAATCCTTCGCCACGGAACTCCAGACGCAGTCGGGCCTGGACAAGGTCATCTACCTCAACAAGCTGCTGTTCGCGACGGGCGTGCTGCTGGCGACCGCACTGTTCTTCGGCATCTTCTTCATCTACCCGCTGATCCGCAAACAGGCGACGGAGGAAGGCAAGCTGCGCGCCATGACGGTTTCGCTCAGCGCCCGCTCCGAAACGTTCGAGCACGCGGCCCTGACGGATGGCCTGACCGGCATGCAGAACCGGCGCTATTTCGACGATGCGCTCAAGGAATATCTCGAGGAGTTCCGGCGCATCGAAAAGCCGGTCGGGCTGATGATCCTCGATCTCGATCATTTCAAGCAGGTCAACGACACTCATGGCCACGATGTCGGCGACGAGGTGCTCAAGGCTGTCGCCAGTTGCCTCAAGGACATGACACGCTACCACGACGTGGTGGCGCGGCTGGGCGGCGAGGAGTTCGCCGTCGTTACGCCCAACATGGAGGCGGAACTGCTGGCCAAATTCGCCGAGCGCATCCGCAAGGCGATCGCCAACATGTCGATACTCTCGGGCAATGTCCGGCTCAAGATCACGACCAGCGTCGGTCTTGCCGTCTGGGACCGCCAGGAAACGGCCGAGGCGTTCTACCGCCGGGCGGATAGGCAACTCTATGAAGCCAAGCGGCAAGGCCGCAATCGCGTCTGCGCCTAAAATCCCATCATTGAATTCGTGAGGCCGGCCGTCTGCCGCCATTTTCTGCGCTTCCGGTGCTCACGGACCAAAAGTCCGCTCCGCTCCGGTTCTCGAAAACAGCAACCAGCCGACTCGGCCTGACGAATGCCCTGACGGGATTTACCCAAGCTTTCGAGCGAAGAAGAGCCATGTAAGCCTGGCGCGGCTTCTCAGAACTGCCGGCAAATGGGCGTGACGCTCTCGGCTCAATCGTTCTGCGGGCGCAGGCCGAAGGTCGCGGGCTTCAGGCCGTAACGGGTGTCGAAATCGTCGTCCGCCTGCACGCGGGTGGTCGCGGGCTTGCGGTAGTCGGGGTCGCCTGCCTGCCGCCCGGAATCGACCACCTCGGCGAAAGCCATCGCCTGCGGCGTCGGTTTCGGGACGTTGCGCAGCCGCTCGACGATCGCCACCAGATCGACATCGTTGCCTGCGTTTGGCGACTCGGCCTCTTCGCGCTTGGCCGTGCCTGGAAGCAGGTGGCTGGGCAATCTTTCGAATTTCAGCCGCATGGTCGTCGCTACGCCTTCGCCGAAGGCAATGGCTTCGCGCTGGCCCATCGACGACAGGAAGGCAAGCGTCGAGGCCGACGAGTCGGCGATGGCCGAACGGATGATCGCCTGGTCCTGCTCGTTGGCCAGCCGCATGGCAAAGAAGGTCGAGCACTGTGACAGGATGGTGGGGTCAAGCTCGCCTGGACGCTGGGTGACGACGCCGAGATAGCAGCCATATTTGCGGCCTTCCTTGGCGATGCGCGACAGCGCGTGCCTGGTTGGCGCGAAGCCGAGGCGCGGATCGGCCGGCATGTAACGGTGCGCTTCCTCGCACAGAAACAGCAGCTGCAGCTTGCCCTCGCTCCACAGAGCGAGATCGAAGGCCAGGCGCGCCAACACCGAACAGACGGAATTGACCACTTCGGAGGGCATGCCGGCCATCTCGAAGCACGTCACCGGGCGGCCGTGATGCGGCACGCGGAAAATGTTGCCGATCGTCTCGTGAATGGTGTCCTCGATCAGGCGCGAACTGAACATGAAGCGGTAGCGCGGATCGGCGGCCGCCGATTCGATGCGCGTCTTCAGCGATTTCAGTGTCGGGCGATCGTTCTTGCTTTCCAGCATGCCCATACGCTCGTCGATCTGCTTGAGCAGGTCCGCGATGCGGTAAGGCACCGGCGTATCGGCGGTCAACGCATCGTTGCCGCGCCTGAGATAGGCGCCTGAGTTCGGATTGCGGTAGAGGTTCTTGGCAAGCGGGATGAGGTCGCGCAGGGCGTCGATTTCTTCGGCGTCCGTTTCACGCCCGCGAAACAGCACCTCGGCGAATTCCTCGAGCTTGAACATCCAGAATGGCAGATCGAGCGTCTTGGAATCGACCTTGACGCAATATTCGGGCAGCGACGAGGCAAATTCATTGTGCGGATCGAGGATCAGGATGCGCAGATCGGGCCGCGCCTCGATCGACTTGCGCAGCAGCAGCGAGACGGCCGTGGATTTGCCGACGCCGGTGGTGCCGACAATGGCGAAATGGCGCGCCAGAGTGTCGTCGATGGCGATGTTGGCGGCGATCGCCTCGTCCTGCGCCAGCGAACCGACGGTGATCGAATGACGCCCGGCAAGGTCGTAGACGGCCTGCAGATCGCGGGTGCGGATACGGTGCGCTATTGCGCCGATATGCGGATAGGTGGTGATGCCGCGATCGAAGATCGGCTTGGCGCCGGGCTCAATACCGTCGCGCACTTCGCCGACCAGCTCGATGCTGACCTCGATGGCGTTCTGGCCTTCACTGCTCCAGGCGCGGTCCGACTTGCCGATGGCATAGACCAGGCCGACGGTTCGCGTCGTGCCCAGATTGATGGAGATCATCTTGCCGACCGTCCACAGGCCGGTGACGGCGCCGTCGACATCGTCGGCATAGGCGCTGATGGTGGCGCGCGCGCCGTCGCATTGTACGACATTGCCCAGGATGCGTCTGTCGTTCTGCTCTGCGTTGCGGCGCTCCTGCGATGTCGGTTCTCCGACGGAAGCTTCGCGTTCGACATACATGGACAGGCCAATCCCCATTTTCCTGGAGATCGGACCCTACAGGGATGGGGTTAAGGTCGGATGAGGTCGGATGGTGTAGAGAGGATTAAGCGCCTGACAAAAATTGTTACAAGATCGCTCTTTTCCAATATCATCCTTTCGCTATAATGGACGAATGGATGATATAGCGAACGACATTTCCTCGACCATCGGCAAGCGGATACACACCGAAAGAACCCTGCGGGACTGGTCGCTGGCCGAGCTCGCAGATCGATCCGGTGTTTCCAAGGCGATGCTGAGCACGATCGAGCGCGGCATGACCAGTCCGACGGCAACCCTTCTGGTGCGCATCGCGGCGGCCTTCGGCATGACGCTGTCGACGCTCATCGCGCGGGCAGAGCTGCAGGGCGGCGGGCTGCTACGCGAGGCCGCCCAGCCGGTTTGGCGCGATCCCGATACGGGCTATGTCAGGCGACATTTGTCGCCGGCCAGCGACATGCCGCTCGAACTGATCAAGTTGCATCTGCCGGCGGGCGCCAGGGTCAGCCTGCCGGCGGCCTCCTATGCCTTCATCAAGCAACAGATATGGCTGATTTCCGGGCAGCTCGAATTCACCGAGGGCGAGCAAGTGCACAGGTTGGAGCCTGGCGACTGCCTGGCGCTCGGCGCGCCGTCGGACTGCACCTTCCATGCTCCTGAGGCGGCCGCCGACTATCTCGTCGCGCTGGTCAGAGGCTGACATCATGGCGAGACGGCCAAAGCGCTCCCACAATGGGGGGCCGCCGCTTGACGAGTACAAGGGACCGCCATGGGGCAAGGGCGATCCCTATATTTTCCTCGCCTGGCAGGCCGCGCACGCCAAGGCGTGGAAGGCGCCGAGCCGAGAGGTCATGCTGATGCGCATGGACAAAGCCGAACGGCTGGGCCTGACCTATGAGGAATACACGCTCGAGATCCTCGAGCGCGGGCGGCATCTCAGGGAAGAAGACACCGAGCGCATCAGCGCCATCAAGGCCGCGCGCAAGCGACGCCGGTGCGCCATCTCGACTGATGCGGCATTGAATCCATTCATCGTTTCCAAAGGACTGGCCATGAATTCCATCGAAATCGGAGCCCTGAGCCCCAGTCCCGAAACACTGACTCATCTGGCTGATCTGCTGGTCGAGACGGTTGCGGCCGGCGGATCGGTCAGCTTCATGCATCCGCTGGCGCCGGGAGCGGCGAGCGCGTTCTGGGAGAAGTCGTTGGCGGCAGCGGCCAGAGGGGAGCGAATGGTGCTCGGCGCATGGGATGGCACGGTCCTGGTCGGTACCGTGACCCTGCTGCTCGATTGCCCGCCCAACCAGCCGCACCGGGCCGAGATCGCCAAGCTTATGACGTCGGTTGAATACCGGGGCAGGGGTGTCGGGACGCGGCTGATGCGGGCCGCCGAGCGTCTTGCAGTGGACAAGGGGCGCACGCTGCTGGTTCTTGACACGGCGACGGACGAGGGTGCTTCAGGCCTTTACGAAAGACTCGGTTTCACCCTGGCTGGGGAAATACCCGACTATGCGCTAAAACCGCATGGCGGGCTGACCGGCACGCTGATCTACTGGAAGCGTATCGGCGCTTCGTCGCGATAGCTCACGCCGGTCGCGCAGAGGTTTCCCTGGACAGATAGCTCAGCAGCCATTGGCGGAAATCTTCTTCGGCGCTGGTCAGGCGCGCCGTCGACGCTCGGGTCAGGAAATGGCCTGACGTGCTGGATAGCTCGAAGCCCGAGAGTGGCACCAGGGTCCTGCTCGTGAGTGCCGCGTCGACAAGCGGCCGCGAGCCGAGAAGCACGCCAGCGCCGGCGCTTGCCGCCTCCATGGCGGCGACGAAACTGTCGAAGCGATGCGATCGCTGGGGGTGACCGGCCAATCCGGCCGCGGCGAACCATTCCGCCCACATTTCGCGCGCGCCGGCGACCAGAAGCAGCGGCAGCGCTGTCCAGTCGGCGGCGCCGGCGAGCGCCGGACTTGCCACGGGCCCAAGCCGCTCGGCTGTCAGCATGTCGGCCTCGCGTCCGGGAAAGGACCCGTTGCCGAAACGGATGTCGAGCGCCGAGCCCGGCAGGTCGTAGTCGGTTGGCCGATGGATCGTCACCAGATCGAGCTGGATGCGTGGCAATGCTTCGGCGAGATCGGGCAGCGCAGGTACCAGGATCAGCAGGGCAAAGGAGATCGGCACCCGGATCGAGACGGTCTGGACGGCGCGCGGCTCGAACAGCTCCGCCGTGCTGCTGGAGATAGTGGCGAAGGCCGACTGGATGTGCGGCAGGTAGGCGGCCCCCTCCGGCGACAACGCCACGCCACGCGCCAGCCGCGAGAACAGGCGCGTCTTCAGCCGGTCCTCCAGAGACCGTATGTGCTGACTGACGGCGGCCTGGGTCAGGCCGAGTTCGGCAGCGGCCGCGGTGAAATTCGACAGCCGCGCCGCGGCCTCGAAACTGCGCAGCCAGTCGAGTGGCGGCAGCGCGGGGATGGTTCTTCGAGCCATTAGTTATTTATGATCTTTGGCCAAAAAATGATAATTTGAGTTATGCCTGTCGCGAGACCAACATGCAACCGAAACCCATGGATAGAGCCGTGGGCGAAGCGGACAGGAACGGATCTCCATGCTCACCCACGCGCTGATCGGCGACGAAGGCAGAACAATCGAACTTGGGTGGCAGGACGGGAGGCGCACCCGCTTTCACGCAATGTGGCTGCGCGACAATGCGCTCGACGACAAGACACGCAGTGCCGGCAATGGCCAGCGCCTCGTCACCATCCTCGACATTCCACGCGACACCAGGATCGGGGCGGCTTTGATCAAGGCCGGCGCGCTGGAGGTCAATTTCATGCCGGAAGGAAAAACGGTCAGCTTTCCAGCGCAATGGCTGAGCGCCAATGCCTATGATCGAGACGAACACCGCCAGCCCGGCTGGACAGCCGATATCGTCCAGCGCTGGACCAAGGCGACGATGCAGAATTCGGTGCCGCGCGCCGGCTACCGGGCGGCATTTCATAGCCGCGGCGTCCTGCGCGAATGGCTCTCGTCGGTGCGGACCTATGGCTTTGCGGTGATGGACGGACTGCCGGCCGAATCCGGTTCGCTGTGCAAGGTGTCCGACCTGTTCGGCTATATCAGGGAGACCAATTACGGCCGCTGGTTCGACGTGCGGGCCGAGGTCAATCCGAACAATCTCGCCTACACCAATCTCGGCCTTCAGGCGCACACCGACAATCCCTATCGCGATCCGGTGCCGACGCTGCAGATCCTGTCCTGCATCGAGAATACGGTGGAGGGTGGCGAGTCCAGCGTCGTCGACGGATTTGCCGTCGCGGCCGCGCTGCAGGCCGAGAACCCGGAAGGCTTCCGGCTGTTGAGTTGCTGCCCGGCGCGTTTCGAATATGCCGGTTCATCCGGCGTGCGGCTGCAGGCGAAGCGCCCCATGATCGAGCTCGGGCCGGATGGCGAGCTGATCTGCATCCGCTTCAACAACCGCTCGCTGGCGCCTGTCGTCGACGTGCCGTTCTCCGACATGGACGCCTATTATGCCGCCTATCGCCGGTTCGCTGAACTGATCGAGCATCCGTCCTTCGAGGTCACGTTCAAGCTGGAGGCAGGTCAGGCCTTCATCGTCGACAACACCCGCGTCATGCATGCCCGCAAGGCATTCTCCGGCACCGGCACACGCTGGCTGCAGGGCTGCTACGCCGACAAGGATGGCTTGCTGTCGACGCTTGCGGCGATCGAGCACAGCTTCAAGGAGGCCGCGGAATGAGCGGCCAGGATTTGAACGCGGACAACATTGTCGAGTTCATCGCCGACATTTTCGAGCGGCGGGGCGCGGAATCCTATCTCGGCGAGCCGGTGACGATGTCCGAGCATATGCTGCAGGGCGCCTGGCTGGCGGAACAGGACGGCGCGCCCGAAGCACTGGTGGCCGCGGCGCTGCTGCACGACATCGGCCACTATACCAGCGAGTTCGGCACCTATTCGCCCGACGATGTCGAGGACAAGCATCATGACGAGGCCGGCGGCGAGGTGCTGGCGCCGTTCTTCCCGCCCGTCATCGTCGAATGCGTCAGGCTGCATGTCGCGGCCAAGCGCTATCTCTGCGCCACTGACCCGACCTATTTCTCCAAGCTGTCGCCGGCATCGGTGCATACGCTGTCGCTGCAGGGCGGGCCGATGAGCGCGGACGAGGTGGCGGAGTTCCGCGAGAACCCGTTCCACGAGGAAGCGGTGCGGGTCCGCATCTGGGACGAGGGCGGCAAGGTCGCCAACATGGAGACGCGAGCGTTTCGCGACTACGTGCCGCTGCTCCAGCGCGTCGTGCACGACTTCGCCAATCGCGCCTAACGTAACCCGTCACCGGGAGGAGACAGCCCATGTGTTTCTACTTCGATGGCGAAAGCGCGGTGGTTGCGTTTCGACCGGAGAACTGCCGCGAACGCCTGCCCGGTGCCGGCATTCGCGCCGAACGGCCGACCGCTTCCCAATGGGAGCCAAGCCAGTTCGGCGCGGTCGGTTCGTTCGAATCGACCGATGCTGCCTACCTTCACCATATTGCTGTCGGGATGGTTTCGCTGTATCAGCCACGCCCGGCATGCGGCTTTTATTCGCCGCACCCGTATCGACCCCCACTCTTGAAGGAGGCATGAGTTATTGTTCACGCATTTCGCGCCTCCACGGCGGTCGGACGAGCTGATCCGCGCTACGGCGGATTCCAATTTCCTGACGATCTGACGAAGGCCAAGCAGCGCTGCATTGCGGCGGTGTTCTCCGCGCGCATCAGCGCCATAGCCGCCGCCGATATCCATGAGACGGTGGGAGCCGACAGGCTTCCGGCCGACGATCATGGCTGCCCGGAGGCCTGAGATGCGCTTTCGCAACACTCCCTCAGGTCGTTGTAAACATTGAATGAATGTCTCTTGCTCTCAACTGCTCGTGAGCCTAGAGAGCCCGCCCATTCCAACCCGTCACGCACGGCACTTGGAAAGATCGAGCGGCTGCTGACGATCGAACTCGATCCGCAGAACCGTGCGGTGCAGGTGCGTGGTTTCTCCAATCGCCTCGCCTTGCCCGACGAGCGCAAGATCATCGAGCGTTGGGCCAAGGCAAGGGGCGTGATGCTCCGCGGCTGAAACGAAATACCCGCGCGGCGGATACGCCGCGCGGGGCCGACCTTGCTGATCCAGGAAAGGAGGGAACTCCTGGGGATTGGCAGCTAGGCCTTGTGGTGAACCTGTTGCAGCCCATAGACCGGGGTCGGCAAGCCGACCTGCCGGGCTTTCAGCTGCAGTGCCAGATATTGCGAATAGTGCCGCGATTGATGGAGATTGCCGCCATGGAACCACAGCGCCTCCTGCTGGGTCGGCTTCCACATGTTGCGCTGCTCGCCTTCCCAGGGACCAGGGTCCTTGGCGGTGTCGGAGCCCAGACCCCAGACCTTGCCGACCTTGTCCGCCACCTCCTGCGAGATGAGATCTGCTGCCCAGCCGTTCATCGAGCCGTAGCCTGTGGCATAGATGATGAGATCGGCTGGCAGTTCGGTGCCATCCACGAATTTCACGCCGCCCTCGGTCAGCTCCTGAACCGCCGCACCCGGACCACTCTTGAGCTTGATCGAGCCGTCAATGACCAGGTCGCAGGCGCCGACATCGATATAGTAGCCCGAACCGCGGCGCAGGTATTTCATGAACAGGCCCGAACCGTCATCGCCCCAGTCGAGCAGGAAGCCGGCCTTTTCCAGGTCCGCGTAGAATTTCGCGTCGCGTTCCTTCATCTGCTGGTAAAGCGGGATCTGGAATTCGTGCAGGATGCGGTAGGGCAGGGAGGCGAAGATCAGGTCGGCTTTGCGCGTCGTCATGCCATTCTCGACCGCTTGCTCCGAATAGAGCGAGCCCAGACCGATATCCATGAGCGTGTCGGACCTGACGATATGGGTGGAGGAACGCTGCACCATGGTGACGTCGGCGCCTCCCTCCCACAGTGCCGCGCAGATGTCGTGGGCGGAGTTGTTGGAGCCGATGACCACGACCTTCTTGCCTCGGTACTTGTCGGGGCCTGGATGGTTCGAGGAATGCTGCTGCTCGCCCTTGAAGATGTCCTGCCCCTTGTATTTCGGCCAGTTCGCTTTGCCGGACATGCCGGTGGCCAGCACGAGCTGCTTGGGCTTGAGCACGATCTCCTCGCCGTCGCGCTCGACGACGACGGTCCATTCCTTGGCCTTCTCATCGTAGCTTGCTCTCTTGGCCGTGGTCGAACTCCAGTAGTTCAACTCCATCACCTTCGTGTACATCTCGAGCCAGTCGCCGATCTTGTCCTTCGGCGCGAAGACCGGCCAGTTCTTGGGAAAGTCGATATAGGGCAGATGGTCGTACCAGACCGGATCATGCAGGCAGAGCGACTTGTAGCGCTTGCGCCAGGAATCGCCCGGACGTTCGTTCTTTTCGACGATGATGGCCGACACGCCGAGCTGGCGCAGGCGCGCACCCAGCGCAATGCCGCCCTGGCCGCCGCCAATGATCACGACATAGGGCTGTCGGCTGTGGCCGAGTTCGGCGACCTCGTCGTCACGCTCCTCACGCCAGGATTTCCTGTCCTTGCCGTGACCATGCTTGGCACCGAGCGGTCGCGTGAAGCCGGACTTCTCCTCGTGTCCCTTCAATTCAGCCATGGTGGTTAGCAAGGTCCAGATGAGGTCGCCCTTGAAGCGCACCAGGCCGAAGCCGCGCGCCGCCTTGGTCTCGAAGGTGATCCAGGCAGTGGTGACGCCGTCCGCCTCGCTCGCTTCCTCGCCTTCGGCAACCTTCCAGTCGCTCGGCCCGGTATCAGCCAAGGTTGCGCTCAGCATGTCGCGGATCTGGTCCTGGCCCTCCATCGTCTTCAGGTTCCAGGTAAAGGTGACGAGGTCGCGCCAGTAGCAATCCGCCTGGAAACAGTTGACGGCCGCGTCGATGTCGCCGTCCGCAAGCGCCTTGCCGAACTTGTCGAGCAGCGCCTGCGCCTTCGTGGTGGGAGTTCTCTCAAGCATGGTTTCTCCTCCGGTTGTTAAATTGATCAGGAAAGGTCGATCAGGATTTTCAGCTGGGTTCCGGCGGGATCGAGCAGAGCATCGAAACCGTCGGATACCGCCTCCCCAAGACGTATGCGCCTGGTGACCACCTTGGAGGCAGGCAACTGTCCCGAACTGATGAGACGGATGACACGCGGCCATAGATGCGTCGGATAGGCCCAGGAGCCTCGGATATCGACGTCCTTGAACGTGACCTGGAACCAGTCGAGCGGGTTCTCGTGCGGATGCAGGCCAGTTTGCACAACGACACCTTGCTTGCGCACAGCCGCGAGGCAGGCCTTCAGCGCATGCTCGTTGCCGACACATTCGATGGCGACATCGCAACCGACGCCGCCTTCGCTCGCGGCGCGCACTGCCTCATCCACTTCGTCCCGCTTCGGATTGAGGGTCACCACGCCAGGCAGGATCGAACGTGCCATCTCCAGCCTGGTGTCGTTCAGGTCCGAGATAAACAATTGCGTTGCGCCCGCGGCGCGCGCGGCCAGCATCGTCAGAATGCCGATCGGGCCGGCGCCGGTGATCAGCACCGAGCTCCCGGCGCTTACCCCACCACGGTCGCAGGCATAGACGGCGACGGCGGTCGGCTCCACCAATGCAGCTTCCTCATCGGACATCTCGTCTGGAATGCGCTCGACATTGTAGTCGTTGAGCAAGGCGGCTTCCGCCATGCCGCCGCCGACCCAGCTCAGACCCGCTAGGGCAAGCTTGTCGGACAGATGGTACAGGCCGCGCGCGGCATAATAATCGCCCGAGCGCGGCATTATCAGCGGCTGCACGGCCACGCGGTCGCCAACCGAGACCGACGTCACGCCTTCGCCGACGGCCTCGATCACGCCGCCGAATTCATGTCCAAGCACCTGCACACCGCTGGAGCCGGTGAACGGATGCGGCTTCGTCGGTATGAAGATCGGCCCGTAACTGTATTCATGCAGGTCGGTCCCGCAGATTCCGACAAACCTGTTGCGCAGAACAACCTGTCCCGGCCCCGGCTTTGCCGGCCTGGGAATGTCCTCGATGCGCAGATCCCTGGCGGCATGAAAGCGCAGGGCCTGCATGCTCCGCACCGTGGCTGCGAGATCGACCGCGTTCTGTGTCATGGCTTCTCCTCCAAGTTCCATGTGGGTACCTGGAACAGGGAGCAAGCAGCATGCCAACCATACGGCTGAATCAGAAATCGTCATAAAATCAGCATCATGTGGCGGTTTCTGCTGTGATGGGCTGTTGCGGCGGTGTTGCGCGCGCCACGCGCGCCACAGCGGACGCAACACTAATTGGGCGCGTCCAGCCGCAGCCGCTTCATGCGGCGATGCACCGTCGTGCGGTCGACACCCAGACGCCGCGCGGCCTCGGAGATGTTCCAGCCCGCGGCCGCGAGAGCATCCAGCAGTGCCGCACGCTCATCCTCGGGCGACGGAGCACGCAGGGCAGCCAGCCTGGCGGGCGAAGCAAGTGGCGTCAGGTATGGCAATGCGAAGTCGGGCAGGTCGGCGGGCTCGATCATCCCGCCCTCGCAAAGCGTCACCGCCAGATCGATGGCGTTTGCGAGTTCGCGGATGTTGCCGGGCCAGCGGTGACGGATCAGCGCCAGGCGCGCCGCGGGCGAGAGCCTCGCCGTCCGGCCGGCAAGGTGGGCGCGCTGATCCACCAGCCGGTCCAGCAGCCATTCGAAATCGGTACGTTCGCGCAGCGCCGGCAAGTTCAGCGAGGCCGCGTTCAGCCGGTAGAACAGATCCTCGCGGAAACGTCCCTCGTCGACCAGCTTGCGCAGATCATGGTGCGAGGCCGAAATGATCTTGATGTCGACCCGCCGCGGCTCAATGCCGCCGACCGGGACCAGTTCGCGTTCGGCGATCACGCGCAGCAGCCGCGATTGCAGGGGGTAGGGCATGTCTCCGATCTCGTCGAGGAACAGCGTGCCGCCGTTCGCAGCCTCGATCAGTCCCTTGCGCCCCTTGGCGGCGGCTCCGGTAAAAGCGCCGGCGACATGGCCAAAAAGTTCGCTCTCGATCAGATGCTCGGGAATGGCCGCGCAGTTGATGGCGACAAACGGGCCGGGCCGCTGCGAGCAATCGTGGATCGCGCGGGCGAGATACTCCTTGCCGGAGCCGGTCTCGCCATGAATCAGGATAGGCATGGTCGTGCGCGCCAGCTTGGCGGCACGCAGTTGCGTGGCGGCCATCGCCGGATCGCCGCCGGAAAGGTCGCCGATCGGCTTCGGGACCGCCTCGACCGGCGCGCGGCGTCCGGTCGTCGGCTGCGGCTCGATGGCGTGCGCGAACAGCGCGCTGCCGCTGCGGCCGAACACCAGACGCTCCTCGGTCGGGCGGCCGCGTGTCAGGCTCGGCAAATCGTCGACGCTGACATCGAGATAGCGCGAGATCGACTGGCCAATGGGGGAGGGCGAGTGCCGCCAGTCGACGCCTCCGGCCTGCGCCAGAAGCAGCGCTCCGCCGTGCGTCGTGCCAAGGATGCGGCCCGAGGCATCGAGGGCGATGGCTGCCTCGGGGTCGACGTCGAGGAATTCCGGCGAACGGGAAAACCGCAGTACCCATTCGGAGTGCATCTGTGCCATCAGATTGGCGAGCTCGATGCGCCGCGCGGAAGCCGTCACCAGATGCAGCGCCAGGTTCTGGCTGATTTTCGGTTGTGGTGAGCGCAGCAGGGAAATGTCGAGCACGGCAGCGAGCTCGCCATTGGTGTCGAAGATCGGCGCGGCGGTGCAGGAGAGCGGCGTGTGGGTCGTGTCGAAATGGTCGGTCTGGTGGATCGTCATCGCCTCGCCGGTGACGATGCAGGAGCCGACACCGCAGGTTCCGGTGCGGCTTTCCGACCATTCGGAGCCGAGATAAAGCCCTGCCGTGCGCAACTGGTCCATGAACAGGGGATCACCGAGGAAGTCGACGGTGACGCCCTTGGCGTTTGCCAGCAGCAGCACGTAGTTCTGGCCCGCCACCTGCTTGAAGAGGGTCTCCAGGCCGCTGCGGGCGATCGCGATCAGCCGCTCGGACTGTTCGCGATGTTCGCGCAATTGGGTATCGGGGACGATATAGGCTTCCGTCGGCCGGGCCGGGTCGAGCCGGTGGGTGTCGACACAGCGTAGCCAGGATTTGACCACGACATCGTCGCGGGCCGATGTCCTGCCCGACAGGACCTGCTCTATCTCCCGGATATGCTCCCGTTCGCCAGCCACGCGTCCTCCTCCCAAGGCAACGTTCTAGCCTGGCATAGTGGTGCGCCGGCGGCATCGGCTCAACTGTACTATGGTAGCGCGCGGCTTGATCGCAATATCGCGAGACGGCGCCGATCTCACAGGCGAGTGAATTCGCATTATCCCCATTGACGAGCCCGCGATTCCGCCTTTATGGTCCGCCACCATGAAAAAGGCACTCATTCTCGTAGGAAGGCGCGTGGGCAAGGCGGTGTAACCGCCGGGCGAAAACCTCCCATGCGCAACATACAGGCTCCCTCGGGGGCCTTTTTTATTGCCTGAAACACGATTAAACGACCAACAACGCCCAAGTGGCAAACGCCAAATGGCGACAGTACGGGACCAGACCGATGAGCAACGGACAGAGTGAGCGGCGCGAAATGACCGGTGCCGAAATGGTTGTGCAGGCGCTGAAGGACAATGGCGTCAAGCATGTCTTCGGCTATCCGGGCGGCGCCGTCCTTCCGATCTATGACGAAATCTTCCAGCAGGACGAGGTCGAGCACATCCTGGTTCGCCACGAGCAGGGCGCGGGTCATGCGGCCGAAGGTTATGCGCGCTCTACCGGCAGAGCCGGCGTCATGCTGGTGACCTCCGGTCCCGGCGCCACCAATGCGGTGACGCCGCTGCAGGACGCGCTCATGGATTCGATCCCGCTGGTCTGCCTGACCGGACAGGTGCCGACCTCGCTCATCGGTTCCGACGCGTTCCAGGAATGCGACACGGTCGGCATCACGCGTCCCTGCACCAAGCACAACTGGCTGGTGAAGGACGTCAACGAGCTCGCCGCGACCATCCACGAAGCCTTCCATGTCGCCACGACTGGCCGTCCCGGACCGGTGGTGGTCGACATTCCCAAGGACGTGCAGTTCGCCAAGGGGTTCTATGTCTCCCCGCAGATCGCGCCGCGCACCAGCTACCAGCCGAAAGTGCAGGGCGACCTGGAGAAGGTGAAGGCCGCGGTCGAACTGATGGCCACCGCCAAGAAGCCGATCATCTATTCGGGTGGCGGTGTCATCAATTCCGGCCCGGAAGCGAGCCATCTGCTGCGCGAGCTGGTGGATCTGACCGGGTTTCCCATCACCTCGACGCTGATGGGTCTGGGCGCCTATCCGGCATCGGGCAAGAACTGGCTGGGCATGCTGGGCATGCACGGCACCTATGAGGCCAACATGGCCATGCACGACTGCGACGTGATGATCTGCATCGGCGCCCGTTTCGACGACCGCATCACCGGCAGGCTCACCGCGTTCTCGCCGAACTCGAAGAAGATCCACATCGACATCGATCCGTCGTCGATCAACAAGAACGTCCATACCGACGTGCCGATCATCGGCGACGTCGGCCGGGTGCTCGAGGATATGGTGCGGTTGTGGCGGGCAACCGCCAAGGCCGACAAGAAGGCGCTCTACCCCTGGTGGGAGCAGATCGCCAAATGGCGCGCGCGCGATTCACTCGCTTACAAGATGAACAACGACGTGATCATGCCGCAATACGCCATCCAGCGGCTCTACGAACTGACCAAGGACAAGGATACCTACATCACCACCGAGGTCGGCCAGCACCAGATGTGGGCGGCGCAGCACTATCATTTCGACAAGCCGAACCGCTGGATGACATCGGGCGGCCTGGGCACGATGGGCTACGGCCTGCCGGCCGCGCTTGGCGTGCAGATCGCGCATCCGAACGCGCTGGTCATCGATATCGCCGGCGACGCTTCGGTGCAGATGACGATGCAGGAGATGAGTGCGGCGGTGCAGTACAACGCGCCGATCAAGATCTTCATCCTCAACAACCAGTATATGGGCATGGTGCGGCAATGGCAGCAGCTGCTGCACGGCAACAGGCTGTCGCATTCGTACACCGAGGCGATGCCCGACTTCGTCAAGCTGGCCGAGGCCTATGGCGGCCACGGCATACGCTGCGAAAAGCCGGACGAGCTCGATGACGCCATCAAGGAGATGATCGCGGTCAAGAAGCCGGTGCTGTTCGACTGCCGCGTGGCGACGCTCGCCAACTGCTTCCCGATGATCCCGTCCGGCAAGGCGCACAACGAAATGCTGTTGCCCGACGAGGCCACCGACGAAGCCGTGGCCAACGCCATCGACGCCAAGGGCAGGGAACTGGTCTAGGGCGGATGGGGAGGGCTTGTCAAAAGCCCTGCCTGGCCAACGCGTTAGATCAAAAGTTTGAAATCGAGATTCATGTCATGAACGCACAGCTACAACCGACCGGTTCCGCCTACTTCATCGCAAAGGAAACCGAAAAGCCGGAAACGCATACGCTGTCGGTACTGGTCGACAACGAGCCGGGCGTGCTTGCCCGGGTCATCGGCCTGTTTTCCGGCCGCGGCTACAACATCGAGAGCCTGACCGTCTCCGAGACAGAGCATGAAAAGCACCTGTCGCGTATCACCATCGTGACGCGCGGCACGCCGCATGTGATGGAGCAGATCAAGCATCAGCTCGAGCGCATCGTGCCGGTGCATCGTGTGGTCGACCTCACCGTGCGTTCGCACGAACTGGGGCAAGAGCGGCCGCTGGAGCGGGAACTCGCGCTGGTCAAGGTCGCCGGCACCGGCGAGGCCCGGGTCGAGGCGCTACGGCTGGCGGACGCCTTCCGCGCTTCGGTCATTGACGCCAACACCGAGCATTTCATCTTCGAGATCACCGGCAAGGGTTCCAAGCTCGATCAGTTCATCGCCATCATGAAGCCGCTTGGCCTGGTCGAAATCTGCCGCACCGGCGTGGCGGCGATGAACCGCGGCCCGCAAGGCATGTAAAGCCGATCACGCACTCGAATCCAGATTTCTGGCCCGGCATTTGTCCACGGGTGGTTTTTGCGCGCCCACCAGGAAAGGACAATAATGCTGACGTATCTGGGAGGATATCATGTCACTCGACGCATTCCTCGCACTGCTCGTCTATGCCTTCGTGACCTCGATCACGCCGGGACCCAACAACCTCATGCTGCTGGCCTCCGGCGTCAATTTCGGCATTGCCAGGACGGTGCCGCACATGCTGGGCATCAGCACCGGATTTCTCATCCTGTTGCTGGCCGTCGGCTTCGGGCTTGGGGCGGTGCTGACGGCGTTTCCGGCGCTGCACAATGCCCTCAAGATCGCCGGCGCCGCCTATCTGCTATATCTCGCCTGGAGGATCGCCATGTCGCGCTCGCTGAGCACCAAGGGAGAGGTGGCCGCCAAGCCGATGCGTTTCATCGATGCGGCGGCGTTCCAGTGGGTCAATCCAAAGACTTGGGTGATGGCGTTGTACGCCATGGCCGTCTACACGAACCCCGATCACCCGTTCACCTCGGTGGCGCTCATCTCGATCGCCTTTGCCGTCGTCAACCTGCCGAGCGTTTCGATATGGGCGGGATTCGGCACAGCGCTGCGCGGTTTCCTGTCGGATCCGGTGCGGCTGAGATGGTTCAACATCGCCATGGGTGTGCTTTTGGCGGCGACACTTTGGCCGATGCTGAAATAGGGGGCGGGACTCATTGATTGGGGCGGGATGCCGATCGGTGACTTGAATCTGATCTGCAGCCCCTTGGAAATCGCTCCGCTTGAAGACATCATCCCGCCTGAAGCGCGTCGCGCTGAAACGGATTCAGGCGACGTGCTTTAAGTCTTTGTTTTGATCCATGTCGTTGTCCCAGAACCGCTGCACACTTCTGGGCGACATGCATTAGCCTCTTTGGGGAGAGTCCGATGGAAAGCCACGAGCCGTTTTTACGCGAGGCGATTGCGCTCTCGAAATCCGCGGTGGAGCGCGGCGACGAACCGTTTGGCGCGGTGCTGGTGAAGGACGGCGACGTCATCCTGCGCGCCGAAAACAGCGTCTTCACCGGCCACGATATGACGAACCACGCCGAGTTGAACCTGGTTAAATTGGCGGCGCAACACTACGACACCGCTTTTCTCGGGGACTGCACAGTCTACACCAGCACGGAGCCGTGCGCGATGTGCGCCGGGGCGATTTACTGGTCGGGCGTCGGGCGTATGGTGTTTGCGTGTTCCGAAGCGCGGCTTGGCGAGATCGCTGGGATCGGGTTGAACGTGCCTAGCCGGGCGGTGCTGCAAACCGGCGCACGCATCGTCACCGTGGTTGGCCCGAACCTCGAAGACGAAGCCGCCGAAGTGCATCAGGAATTCTGGCCGAAGCATCTGGGCAAGGCTTAGACCTCAGCTTCTGGAGCCTACGATGGGCCTCGGCCGGCGGCCATGGCCGGCTGCTCATCCATTGTGCAGTGCACATTAAATCTTCGTAATGCCGTGTTTTGGCCCTTTTCCGACAAAGGCGTGTCCTATCTATTCGGCGAAATCGCGGCAATCAGCCGTGAGTTGCGCTAGAATACGACCACCTCGCAATGGCGTGTCGGACAGAGAGGGCCTTTTGTCGATGCGTGGAAAAGCCATTGTTTCATTGCTTGCCGTCGCCTGTGCGGGCGCTGCGGCCTGGCTTTATATGTCGCCCGATACGCTGAGCAAGGCTCAGCAACTCATCGGCGCAAAGCAGGTGGTTGCGTCGGATAAATCGGCAGGCGACAAGCAAGCGGGCGACAGGCAGGCGGGCGACGGCAAGGGCGCAGCTGGCGCTCGCTCGGCCTCGATCGTCTCGGCGGCGGCAACGACCGCCGACTTCCCGATCCGGCGCTACGCCATCGGCTTCGTCTCCTCGCCGGCAGTCGTCAACATCAACGCGCGGGTCTCCAGCCAGATCGTGTCGATCGACGTCAAGGACGGGCAGATGGTGAAGGCCGGCGACGTCCTGTTCTCGCTCGACGACCGCGCGCTCAAGGCGCAACTCGCCAAGGACCAGGCGACGCTCGCCAAGGACCAGGCGCTGCTTGCCAGTTCGAATTCGGATCTTCAGCGCGCCAAGGACCTCGTTGCCAAGCAGGCCGGTACGCAGCAGACCTATGATCAGGCCGTTGCCGCGCAGAAGGCGGCGGCGGCCACCGTGGATGCCGACAAGGCAACAATCGACGCCGACAATGTCCAGCTTGGTTTTGCCACCATACAGGCGCCGATTGCCGGCAGGCTTGGCGCGGTCAACGTTGCCGTGGGCGACCTCGTCACCGTCAGCAATGGCAACAGCAGCACGGCGACCCCGTTGGTCACCATCACCCAGATGGACCCGCTGCAGGTGAACTTCAATCTGCCCGAAAGCAACCTAGCGCTGCTGCACAAGGCGCTTGCCAATCCGCAACAAGGGGCAGTGACCTTGACCAAGGACGGCGACCCGACGCCGGTCGGCAAGGGCACGCTCGATTTCGTCGATTCCAGCGTCGACACCGCCTCGGGCACGATCGCCACGCGGGCCAGCATTCCGAATGCCGATCTTTCGTTGTGGCCCGGCCAGTATGTGAATGTCATCCTCGAGGCCGGCATCATGCCGCAAATGACCTCTGTTCCGACCGTCGCGGTGCAGCCCAGCCAGAAGGGGCCGTTCGTCTATGTCGTCAAGCCGGACAACACGGTCGAGATGCGGCCGGTGCAGGTGGCGCTGACCGAAGGCGAGAACAGCGCCATCAGCCAGGGACTGAAAAGCGGTGAGAAGGTCGTCACCGAAGGCCAGACGAGGCTGAAGGACGGAGCCGCCGTGCATGAAGGCAAGGCAGCGGCCAGCGCCGGCGACCAGGCCAACCCCAAGGTCGCGGAAGCCGGCCAGGCAAGCGGGGCGGCCAAATGATCTCCGAATTTTGTATCCGCAGACCTGTCGCCACGCTGCTGATGTCGTTCGCCCTCGTGCTGGGCGGACTGTTTGCCTACAAATTCCTGCCGGTGGCAGCACTCCCCAGCGCCGAATTCCCGGTCGTCAACGTTTCGGCCTCGCTGCCCGGCGCTTCGCCGGAAACGATGGCGACATCGGTGGCGACGCCGCTGATCAAGCAGTTCGCCACCATCGCCGGCATCGATTCCATCTCGACCACCAACTCGCTCGGTCAGACCTCGATCGCCATCCAGTTCGTGCTCAACCGCGATATCGACGCGGCCGCGGCCGACGTGCAGGCGGCGATCGCGCGCACGCAGAAATCGCTGCCGCCGCAAATGACGTCGCCGCCGAGCTATCGCAAGGTCAACCCGGCCGATGCGCCGATCCTGCTGATGTCGCTGGTCAGCGACACGGTTCCGTTGACCGACCTCGATGCTTTCGCCGAAAACGTCATCTCGCCGTCGCTGTCGACCATCGACGGGGTGGCGCAGGTCTCGATCTTCGGCCAGCAGAAATACGCGGTGCGCATCGAGATCGATCCGACCGCGCTTGCCGCGCGCGGCATTTCGATCGACCAGTTGCAGGCGGCGATCGCGTCGGCCAACAGCAACACGCCGCTCGGCGTGCTGCAGAACAACAAGCAGCAGCTCACCATCACGGCGAACACCCAGCTCAACAATGCTGCGGGATTTTCGGATCTCATCATTGCCACCAAGAACGGGCACCCGGTACGGCTGGGCGAGGTCACACGTGTAATCGATTCAGTCGAAACCACGACGACTGCAAGCTGGTATGACGGTACGCGCGCCATCATCCTGGCGGTGCAGCGCCAGCCCGACGCCAACACGGTCGACGTCGTTGACCGCGTCAAGGCGATGCTGCCGTCCTTCACGGATCAGATGCCGGCTGCGGCCAACATTAAACTGCTCAATGATCGCTCGACCTCGATCCGCCAGGCTGTCAATGACGTGCAGTTCACGCTACTGTTGACCATCGCGCTTGTGGTGATGGTGATCTTCGTGTTCCTGCGCCGGGTCACGGCGACCATCATCCCGGCCGTGGCGGTGCCGATCTCGCTGATCGCCACGCTCGGTGCGATGTTCCTGTTCGGCTTTTCCATCGACAACATATCGCTGATGGGGCTGACGCTCGCCGTCGGCCTCGTCGTCGACGATGCCATCGTCATGCTGGAAAACATCTTCCGGCACATGGAAGAGGATGGATTGTCGGCCTTCGATGCGTCGCTGAAGGGCGCGCGCGAAATCGGCTTCACCATCATTTCGATCTCGATCTCGCTGGTCGCCGTGTTCATCCCCGTGCTCCTGATGGGCGGCGTCATCGGGCGCATCTTCAACGAATTCGCCGTCGTGGTGACGGTCGCCATCCTAGCGTCGATGTTCGTGTCGCTGACGCTGACGCCGATGCTGTGCTCGCGGCTGCTGTCGGTGACCAAGGCCGACCGCGACAAGCACAGCCCTGGCCACAAGCAGGACCTGATCACGCGCGGCTACGACCGGGTTCTGACCTTCTGCCTGCGGCACACCTTCCTGGTATTCCTCGTCTTTGTCGGCACGGCGGCGGCGTCGGTATGGCTGATCGAGATCTCGCCGAAGGGCTTCTTCCCGCAAGAGGATATCGGCCAGATTTCGGTGACGACTATCGCCCGCCAGGATATTTCGTTCGACGCCATGGTCAAGCTGCAGGACAAGGTCGCCGACGTTTTCAGGCATTCACCCTACGTGACGCATGTCGCATGGTCAGCGGGCGGTGGGGGCAGCGCGCTCAACCAGGGCCGGCTTTATGTTCAATTGAAGGACAAGAGCCTGCGCCCCGACATCGAGAAGGTGCAGGCGGATCTGCGCAAGCAACTGGCCGGCGTGGCCGGCATCGAGACCTATATGCAGCCGGTGCAGAACCTCAGGCTTGGTTCGCGTTCGTCGGCCAGCGCCTACCAACTCGTCGTGCAGGGCCTCGATACGGGCCAGACGGACATTTGGGCGCAGAAACTGAACGATGCGATGGCGGCCGACCATACTAACTTCACCGACGTCACCAGCGACCTGCAGAACAATGCCCTGCAGGCATCGCTGGTCATTGACCGCGACAAGGCCGCACAGCTTGGCATCGATACCGACACGCTGCGCTCTGCCCTTTATGGCGGGTTCGGCACCGACCAGGTTTCGACGATCTTCGGTTCGGCCGACAGCTACGCAGTCATTACCGAGCTCGATCCCAAGATCGAGTGGTCGCCCGAGCGGATGCTCGCCATCCAGATGCGGACGGCAAGCGGCTCCCTTGTTCCGCTTGGCGCCTTCGCCCGGGTCGACCGCACGGCGGGCGCGTTGACGGTCAACCAGCTCGGCCAGCTACCGGCGGTGACTATCTCCTACAACCTGCCGCAAGGCGTGGCGCTGGGTGCCAGCGTGACCCGCATCAACGCGCTCAAGGAGCAGATCGGCATGCCGACGGCGATCTCGACCAGCTTCGCCGGCACGGCCAAGACCTTCCAGGATTCGCTGGCCAACCAGGGGCTGCTGGTCGGCGGCGCGATCCTGACCATCTATATCGTGCTCGGCATTCTCTACGAGAGCTTCATCCACCCGCTTACAATCCTCACCGGCCTGCCGTCGGCGGTGCTCGGCGCGGTCGTTGCCTTGCGGTTCGCCGGCATGGATCTGTCCGTCATCGCGGTGATCGGCATCCTGATGCTGATCGGCATCGTCAAGAAGAACGGCATCATGATGGTCGACGTCGCGCTCGAATTGCGACGAGAGGGCATGTCCGCCAAGGAGTCCATCCACAAGGCCTGCCTGATGCGTTTCAGGCCGATCATGATGACGACGCTGGCCGCCCTGATGGGCACGTTCCCGATCGCGCTCGGCACCGGCGCCAGCGCCGAGTTGCGCCAGCCGCTGGGCGTCGCCGTGGTCGGCGGCCTGCTCGCCTCGCAGGCGCTGACCCTGTTCGTCACACCGGTGGTCTATGTCTACATGGAGAATTTCTCGGGCTGGCTGGTCGGGCTGATGCCGAAGCGCAAGGCCGAGTTGGCTGCGGTCGACAGTGCCGAACAGCCCTCGCTGTTCGGCATCAACGACGACATCCCCGCCGAGCCGCAGAAGACGGCCGCCGAATAGCCGGCAGACGCGGTTTTCCGCTGGCCCAAGCCCTCGTGCTTGCGGCCGGTGGATGGGAAACGTAATTTGCGGCCATGTCCCATGATCATGACCACGACAACGAGCTCGATCCATTTGCGGCGCGGGTGCGGGCGCTGGAAACCATTCTCACCCGCAAGGGGCTTATCGATCCGGCGGCGATCGACGTCATCGTCGACACCTACGAGACCAAGATCGGCCCGCGCAACGGCGCCAGGGTGGTGGCCCAGGCCTGGAGCGATCCCGCTTATGCCGAGTGGCTGAAGCGCGACGCGACGGCGGCGATCGAATCGCTGAGCTATACCGGCCGCCAGGGCGAGCACATGCAGGCGGTGTTCAACAGCGTGGATACCCACAACCTCGTCGTCTGCACGCTGTGCTCCTGCTATCCGTGGTCGGTGCTCGGCCTACCGCCGGTCTGGTACAAGGCCCCGCCCTATCGGTCGCGCGCGGTGATCGATCCGCGCGGCGTGCTCGAGGAATTCGGCCTGACGCTGTCGCCCGCGACGAAAATACGCGTCTGGGATTCGACGGCGGAGCTGCGCTATCTCGTGGTGCCGATGCGGCCGGAGGGAACCGAAGGCTGGAGCGAGGAGCAACTGGCCGAGCTGGTGAGCCGCGATGCCATGATCGGCACGGCGCTGGCCAAAGCACCGGATTAAAGGGGAGCCGGCATGAACGGACCGCAGGATCTCGGCGGGCAGATGGGGTTCGGCCCGGTCGCACCCGAAAAAGACGAGCCCTATTTCCACGCAGACTGGGAGAGGCGAGCGCTCGGCGTGACGCTCACCGCCGGGTCCATGGGCGCCTGGAACATCGACGAGAGCCGGCACGCGCGGGAATCGCTCCATCCGGCCGACTATTATTCCTCCAGCTACTACCAGATCTGGATCAAGGCGCTGGAAACCCTGCTCAAGCGGCATGGTTTCGTCAGCGAACGCGATCTCGAGGCGGGCGAGGCGATTGATCCGGCGGCGACCCCTAAACGGGTTCTGAAAGCGGAAAACGTTCCTGCCGTGCTGGCCAAGGGCGGTCCCTGCGACCGGCCGATGGCGGAGCCGGCCCGCTTCAAGGCCGGCGATCCCGTGCGGACAAAGAACTTCAATCCGACCGGCCATACCAGGCTGCCGCGTTACGCACGCGGCAAGCGGGGCACGATCGAGGCGGTGCGTGACGGCTTCGTCTTTCCCGACACCAATGCGCACGGGCAGGGCGAGAACCCGCAATGGGTCTATACGGTGGTTTTCGACGGTACGGAGATCTGGGGCGAGGGCGCCGATCCGACGCTTGTTGTCTCGATCGATGCCTGGGAGAGCTATCTTGAGCCGGCTTGAAGTGTCCGCCGGCCTCGATGCGCCTGTTTTCGCCGAACCCTGGCAGGCCGAAGCGTTCGCGATGACCGTGGCACTGCACGACAAGGGTCTGTTTTCGTGGGGCGAATGGGCGGATGCGCTGTCGGCGGAAGTGAAGAAGCCAGGTGCGGCAGCCGATGGCCATGACTATTACGAGCACTGGCTGGCGGCGCTGGAAGGGCTGCTTGCCTCCAAGGGGCTGGCCACCAAGCCCGATGTCGACGCGATGGCACAAGCCTGGGAACGTGCTGCGCATGCCACGCCGCACGGCAAGCCGATCCTGCTGGAGAATGATCCGCACATCACTGGATGATCGCGACGCCACCAAGCGATCGTGAACGGCAGCGTGTTCCCTTTACGTTCTAGTTGGAGGCTGATAGCCTGAAGTGTAGGGGAGTTCGCCACGGCCGACATTGATGGTGGTGGCGGCTGTCTTGTCTTTCCCTCGCGAATCCGGTCACACGATCAGATGGAATTTTCACCCCAACAGGACGAGGCACTGCAGGCCGTCGCCCGCTGGCTGCAGGCAGGTAAGCCGCAGCTGTTCCGGCTGTTCGGCTATGCCGGCACCGGCAAGACGACGCTGGCGCGCTATTTCGCCGAGCATGTCGACGGCCAGGTACAGTTCGCCGCCTTTACCGGCAAGGCGGCGCAGGTGCTGCGCTCCAAGGGTGCGGTCAATGCCCGCACCATCCATTCGCTGATCTACAGGCCCAAGGGCGAGGAATCGGTGGAAGACGAGGTCACCGGCAAGACCTCGATGTCGCCGACTTTTTCGCTCAACCGGCAAAGCCCGATCTCGCGCGCAAAACTGGTCGTCATCGACGAATGCTCGATGGTCGACGAGCAGCTCGGCCGCGACTTGATGAGTTTCGGCACGCCGATCTTGGTGCTGGGCGATCCCGGCCAGTTGCCGCCGATTTCGGGCGGCGGCTTTTTCACCGATCATGAGCCAGACTTCCTGCTTACCGAAATCCACCGGCAGGCGCGTGACAACCCGATCCTGCGGCTGGCGCTCGATGTGCGCGAAGGGCGCGAATTCATGCGCGGCGACTATGGCACCGCGCAGGTGATCGGCAAGGAAGACGTCAATCAGGAGCTGGTGCTGAAAGCCGACCAGGTGCTGGTCGGCACCAACCGGACGCGTCGCCGCTACAATCAGCGTCTGCGCGAGCTCAAGGGCTTCAATGCCGACTATCCGCAGGCCGGTGACAAGCTGGTCTGCCTGCGCAACGATCCCGCCAAGGGGCTGCTCAATGGTTCGCTGTGGAAGGTGATGACCTCGTCGCGCGAGACCATAAAGCCAGGCATCAACCTGCTGGTCTCGCCCGAAGAGGACGATCCCGACCGCGGCGTAGCCAAGATCAAGCTGCTCAAGGCGGCGTTCGAGGATCCCGACGCCGACATCCCCTGGCAGCAGAAGAAGCGCTTCGACGATTTCGACTATGGCTATGCGTTGACCGTGCACAAGGCGCAGGGTTCGCAGTGGAACGAGATCGTACTGTTCGATGAAAGCTGGGCCTTCAAGGAGACCCGCCAGCGCTGGCTTTATACCGCGATCACTCGCGCTGCCGAACGATTGACCATTGTCAGATAGAGTTATGACGACGGCTTTTCTCGCGCGCCGACTTGCCGGGCCTCGAGCCATTTCCACGCCTCGTCTTCATCCTCGGCCTGGAAATGGCGGAATTCGATGGGCGACGACGCGGGCAAAGCGTGCCGCGCATCCGTCGTCCAATCCGGTGCGCCGATCACCGCGCAGCGGCCTATATGCTCCAATGCGTGGACGGCACCCTGCTTGAGCGTGTCGTCGGATATGTCGATCCAGTCGACGCCATCGTGATCGACCATGCGCACGGCGACGTCGATTCGCTTGTGGAGCGCATAGGCCGCTTCCAGCAGGCCGAACAGGTTTTCCGCATCTGCCGCCGAGACATGACCGACCACGTCGATGGCGAACAGGTCGTCGCGAGCGGTGTCGATGCGACGGATCGCCGGCACGGATTGCAGGAAATTCACGGCGGATGCCTCCTTTTGCGCAATAGCGTTGGTCTTCTGGAACACCCGAAACCCCTATCTGTTCCCGTCAAAGACGCTATAGATGCCCGGTCTCAAGCGCACCGCGGCTGAACAGTGGCGCGCCTTAACCGCCTGATTTCACGGACGCCAGACCATGCCCGCCAAGCTTTCCGTCAACCTCAACGCCATCGCCATGCTGCGCAACCGGCGCGACCTGCCATGGCCCAGCGTGATCGGCATAGGCCGGCTGGCGCTTGCCGCCGGGGCACATGGGCTGACCGTTCACCCGCGTCCCGATGAGCGTCACACACGGCATTCCGACCTGCCCGAGATCCGGGCGCTGATCGACGATGAGTTTCCGCAGGCCGAATTCAACATCGAGGGCTACCCGAGCGAGGATTTCCTGGCGTTGGTCGAAAAGCACCAGCCCGAACAGGTGACGCTGGTTCCCGATGATCCGGCACAGGCAACGTCCGACCACGGCTGGAACTTCGTCGCCGATGCGGCATTCCTGGCGCCGATCGTCAAACGTCTGAAGAAGGGCGGTTTCAGGGTGTCGCTCTTTTCGGACGCCGACCCTGCCGGCATGACGGCCGCGCGCGATGCCGGGGCCGACCGGATCGAGCTTTATACCGGCCCTTATGGAAGCTACCATTCCGATTCCGCAAAGGCGGCCAAGGAGCTGGAAAGATTGGGGAAAACAGCCGACGCGGCATTTGCCGCCGGTCTGCAGGTCAATGCCGGCCACGATCTGACGGTGGGTAACCTGCCCGCTCTGGCAAGGCGCATTCCGGCATTGGCTGAAGTGTCGATCGGGCATGGGTTGACAGCCGACGCGTTGGAGTATGGCATGGCCGGCACGGTGGGTCGGTTTCTCAAGGCCTGCGGCTGGTAGGGTAGAGCTTCGCCTTGCAGGTATGGCAGCCATGGCGTGCAATTGACATCGCGTTGCGGCATGCGTGAAGCACCGCGCGCTTGTCGGGGAGTGGTCCATGGACCTTGCCAGTCGCGGTAGCGAGGCCGAAACCGCCGAGCAATCGAGCCATTCCGAGGCCGAAAAGCAAAGCACCAAGGTTTTGATGCTGGGTGCGCTTGGCGTTGTCTATGGCGATATCGGGACCAGTCCGATCTACGCCTTTCGTGAGGCGCTTCACGCTTCGCCAGGCATCGATACGCGCGCTCACGTGCTTGGCGTGTTGTCACTGATCGTCTGGGCGCTGACCATCATCGTGACCATAAAATATGTCGCCTTCGTGCTTCGGGCCGACAACAAGGGCGAAGGCGGCACGCTGTCGCTGATGTCGCTGGCGCGCAGCGCCTATCCCAAAGGCGCGCGGCTGATCCTGGCGATCGGCCTTTGCGGCGCGGCGTTGTTCTTCGGCGATTCGATCATCACGCCAGCCATCTCGGTGCTGTCGGCGGTCGAGGGCCTCAGGGTGGTGACGCCGACACTGGACGCTTACGTCGTGCCGATCACGCTGATCATCCTGGCCATCCTGTTCTCGGTGCAACGTTTCGGCACTGGAAAGGTGGCGGCCGTGTTCGGGCCGGTGACCGCGCTGTGGTTCGTGGCTATCGGCGTAGCGGGGCTTTATCACCTGATGGACGATCCATCGATCCTGCTGGCCATCAATCCGTATTACGCGGTCGCTTATCTTGCCAGCACGCCGACGGCCGCCTTCGTCACTGTCGGCGCGGTGTTCCTAGCGGTGACCGGGGCCGAGGCACTCTATGTCGATCTCGGCCATTTTGGGCGCAGGCCTATCGTGTTGGCGTGGTTTTCCGTGGTCTTCCCCTGCCTGCTGCTCAACTATTTCGGGCAGGGTGCATTTGTGCTGGCCAATGGCGGAAGGCCGACCAATCCATTCTTCCAGATGCTGCCTGAATGGGCACTGATGCCGATGGTGGGGCTGGCGACGGCCGCGACGGTCATCGCCAGCCAGGCAGTCATATCGGGTGCTTTTTCGCTGACCCGCCAGGCTGTGCAGCTCAACCTTCTGCCACGCATCGAGGTACAGCATACTTCCGAAATGCAACTCGGCCAGATCTACATGCCCCGCGTCAATCTGCTCATCGCCTTGGGAGTGATGTTGCTGGTCGTCGGTTTCGGCAGCTCGAGTTCGCTGGCTTCCGCCTATGGCATCTCGGTGACCGGCGAAATGCTGATGACGACGATCCTGCTGTTCGTCGTCATGCGCAAGCTGTGGAAATGGACCCTGGCGGTCGCCCTGCCGCTGACCTTGCTGTTCGGCATCATCGACAGCGGCTTCTTCCTGGCAAACATTGTCAAGATCTTCGAAGGCGGCTGGGTCTCGATCACGGTTGCCTGCCTGATGGGGTTGATCATGTGGACCTGGATACGCGGCACACGCTATCTGTTCGACAAGACCCGCCGCAACGAGATCCCGCTCGATTTCCTCGCCGCCAATCTTTTGAAGAAGAAGCCGCATCTGGTGGCGGGCACCGCGGTGTTCCTGACCAGCGACCCGTTGAGTGCACCGACAGCGCTGATGCACAGCCTGAAGCACTACAAGGTGCTGCATGAGCAAAACGTCATCCTTTCCGTGGTGACGGCGCCGCAACCGGTGGTGCCGGACAGCGACAGGGTCAAGATGGAGACGGTCAACGAGCTGTTCATGCGGGTGACGCTGACCTTCGGCTATATGGAACAGCCCAACGTCCCCCGCGCTCTGGCGATTTGCCGCAAGCAAGGCTGGAAGTTCGACATCATGACGACCTCCTTCTTCCTGTCACGGCGCTCGCTCAAGGCTTCGCCCAATTCGGGCATGCCGGTGTGGCAGGACCGGTTGTTCATCGGTCTGGCCAGAACAGCGGCCGACGCGACCGAATATTTCCAGATCCCGACCGGACGGGTCGTGGAAATCGGCACACAAGTCGCTATTTAAGGCGGATGCGGCAGGTCTTATGGGCGGGCCAGCCATGTCCCTCAGCCGCGAATTCAGCCCGCGGCCATTGGATTTCAGGCCATTTCCCAAGGAGCCTAGCGTTGCCTGCAGGGGAGATATCACGTGACGGCACTTGATATTGCATTGCAGCAAGCGTAGAGCACCGCGCGCTTATCGGAGTGTCGTCCATGGCCCTTGCCAACACTGGTAGTGAGGCAGAACCCGTCGAACAGTCGAGCCATCCGGAAATCGAACAGCATAGCACCAAGGTGCTGATGCTGGGCGCGCTGGGCGTGGTCTATGGCGATATCGGCACCAGCCCGATCTATGCCTTTCGCGAGGCGCTGGTGGCGTCGTCGCACGGCAGCGTTGCGCAACGCGAAGATATTCTCGGTGTGCTGTCGCTCATCATCTGGTCGCTGACGATCATCGTCACCATCAAATACATCATGTTCGTGCTGCGCGCCGACAATCGCGGCGAGGGCGGTGTGCTGTCGCTGATGGCGCTGGCGCGCGGCAGTTTTCCGAGGCGCTCGGCGCTGATGCTCGGCGTTGGTATCGTCGGCGCCTCGCTGTTTTTCGGCGACGCGGTCATCACGCCGGCGATTTCGGTCCTGTCGGCGGTCGAGGGCATGAATGTCGTCACGCCGACCTTCCAACCCTATGTCGTGCCGCTGACGCTGGTTATCCTCGCCATGGTGTTCGCGGTGCAACGTTTCGGCACCGGCGGCGTGGGGATGGTTTTCGGTCCGGTAACCGCGGTCTGGTTCCTGGCCATCGGTCTTTCCGGCCTGAACCATATCATCAGTGATCCGGAAATCCTGTGGGCGATCAGCCCGCACTACATCGTCGCCTTCCTGATCCATTCGCCCGATGTCGCCTTCGTCACCATCGGCGCCATCTTCCTTGCGGTCACAGGTGCCGAGGCGCTTTATGCCGATCTCGGCCATTTCGGCCGCAAGCCGATCGTGCTGGCCTGGCTGGCGATCGTGTTCCCCTGCCTGCTTTTGAACTATGCCGGGCAGGGCGCCTTCGTGCTGGCGAAGAATGGCGTTGTCGGCCATCCGTTCTTCGAGATGAACGAAGGCTGGGCGCTGATTCCGATGGTGGTGCTAGCGACAGCGGCTACAGTCATCGCCAGCCAGGCGGTCATTTCAGGGGCTTTTTCGCTAACCCGCCAGGCGGTGCAGCTCAACATGCTGCCGCGGCTGGAAATCCTGCATACTTCGGAAAAGCAGTCCGGCCAGATCTACATGCCGCGCGTCAACCTTTTGCTGGCATTGGTGGTGATGATGCTGGTGGTTGGCTTCGGCGAATCCAGCAAGCTCGCGTCGGCCTATGGCATTTCGGTGACCGGCAACATGCTGGTGACGACGGTGCTGCTCTACGTTGTCATGACGCGCATCTGGAAGTGGAAGCTGTCGCTGGCGATCCCGCTGACCGTACTTTTCGCTCTCATCGACATAGGCTTCTTCGCCTCCAACATCGTCAAGGTGTTCGAAGGCGGCTGGGCGTCGCTGCTGGTGGCGTTCACCATCGTGCTGGGCATGTGGACCTGGGTGCGCGGCAGCCGCTATCTGTTCGACAAGACCCGCCGCAACGAGATCCCGCTCGATTTCCTGGCCGGCAATCTGCTGAAGAAGAAACCGCAGCTGGTGTCGGGCACCGCGGTGTTCCTGACCAGCGATCCGCTCAGCGCGCCGACAGCGCTGATGCACAGCCTGAAGCACTACAAGGTGCTGCATGAGCAGAATGTCATCCTTTCGGTGGTGACGGCGCCGCAGCCGGTGGTGCCCGACAGCGACCGAGTCAAGATGGAGACGGTCAACGAGCTGTTCATGCGGGTGACGCTGACCTTCGGCTATATGGAACAGCCCAATATTCCACGCGCGCTGGCCATCTGCCGCAAGCAGGGCTGGAAGTTCGACATCATGACGACCTCCTTCTTCCTGTCACGGCGCTCGCTCAAGGCCTCGCCTAATTCGGGTATGCCGGTGTGGCAGGACCGGTTGTTCATCGGTCTGGCCAGAACAGCGGCCGACGCGACCGAATATTTCCAGATCCCGACCGGACGTGTGGTAGAGATCGGCACGCAGGTGGCGATCTAAGCGTCGAACGAACACCTGACCTGACGAAGTTGGGGAGGCCGGCATGAGCGGCGAATTGGTGCTTGTCACCGGCGGATCAGGTTTCCTCGGCGCCCACTGTGTCCTTGAACTCTTGAAGGCGGGCTACCGCGTGCGCACGACAGTGCGCTCCGCCAGGCGTGAGGCCGATGTGCTGGCCATGCTGAAGGCGGGCGGCGTCGGGCCGGGCGACAGGCTGTCCTTTGCCGTGGCCGACCTCATGAGCGACGCCGGCTGGCCGCAGGCGGTCGCCGGCTGCGACTATGTGCTCCATGTCGCCTCGCCATTTCCGCCCGGCGTGCCGAAGCATGAGGACGATTTGATCATCCCGGCTCGTGAGGGTGCATTGCGGGTGCTGCGGGCCGCACGGGACGCAGGCGTGAAACGCGTCGTGCTGACCTCGTCCTTCGCGGCCATCGGCTACGGCAAGATGCCGCCCGACGGCCGGCCTTTCACCGAGGAGAGCTGGACCGATCCGACCGCCAAGGTCAGCGCCTATGTGAAGTCGAAGATGCTTGCAGAGCGCGCCGCCTGGGATTTCATCGCCGCCGAGGGCGGCAGGCTGGAACTGTCGGTCGTCAATCCGGTCGGCATTTTCGGCCCGGTACTGGGGTCCGACCATTCGACCCCGACCGAATTTGTCCAGCGCATGATGAACGGCGCCATGCCTGGGCTGCCGCGCCTGTCCTTCGGCGTCGTCGATGCGCGCGACGTGGCGGACCTGCATGTGCGTGCCATGACCAATCCGGCCGCCGCGGGCGAGCGCTTCCTGGCGGTGTCAGGCGATTTCATGACCGTGCGGGAGATCGCGCAGACCCTGAAAACGCGGCTCGGCGATGCGGCGGCACGCGTCAAGACGCGTGAGCTTCCCGATTGGCTGGTGCGGGTCGTCGGACTGTTCAATCCGGAAGCCGCACAGCTGGTAACGGAATTGGGCAAGGTCAAGAATGCCACCAACGCCAAGGCGGTGCGTGTGCTCGGCTGGGCGCCGCGCTCGCGGCAAGACGCACTGACCGCGACCGGCGAGAGCCTGGTCCGGCTCGGCCTGGTCAAGGCATCGAAGTAGCGCGGCGGGAAGGCGACCTCCCGCCGCGCGGATATCAGCCGGCCAGGGCGGCTTTGTTGGCTTCCAGGAACTGCTTCAACGGTGCCGACTTCCGGCCGGAAAGCGTCTCCACCGAATCCGTAACCATGCCGAGGTCGCCGGCGCGTGTGGCGGCGTCGAAGGACACCAGAACCTTGGCGATGCCCTCCGGCAGGCCGGCTCCCTTCATGCCCTCGGTCAGGGCCTCGTCGGAAAGCTGGATGACCTGGATCGGCTTGCCGGTGAGTTCGGTGACGATCGCCGCAACTTCGGCGGTCTTGTAGGCCTTGGGGCCAGTCAGCGTATAAGTCTTGCTTTCGCTGGTGTCCGACGCCAGACCCGCAGCAATCGCCGCCGCATAGTCGTCACGCGCGCCATAGGAAATGGCGCCATCGCCGGCCGATGTGTACCATTGGCCCGACGCCAGGACCTGCGGCATCGCCATGAACAGGTTCTCGCCGTACCAGCCATTGCGGAAGATCGTGTAGGGGATGCCGCTCGCCTTGATCGCCTGTTCGGTGTCGTAATGGTCGGGCGCGAAGAGGACAGGGGAACCCGGCTCCGTGTTGGGCATCGAGGTGTAAAGCAGGTGGCCGACGCCTGCCTTGCTGGCCCCGGCGACTGCCGCCAGCTGCTGCTCTCGCCGCTTTCCCTGGATCGCCAACTCGTTGGTTGAAATGATGAGCGCCCGATCGGTGCCCGCGAAGGCTTTGGCGAGCGAAGCCTGATCGTCGAAATCCGCCTCGCGGACAGTGACACCGCGCGCGGCGAGATCAGCGAGGCTGGCCGGCGTGCGGGTGGTGGCGATAATGCGGGACGCCGGCACCTTGAAGGTGTCGAGCAGATGGTTGATGACGCTTCGGCCGAGGTGGCCGGACGCGCCGGTGACGAGGAGGGTTGCGGTCATGGGAGATCCTGACGTTGCGCCGAAAGGGCGGTTCGGGTGTCGGTCTCAAAAAGAGACCAGCACTAAAATAAGAATTGACCCGATGCCGTAAAGAAGGCAGTTTTTCGGGAGGTAGGCACACGCAGGGAACCACCGGGAAGCGGCCATGGACAGCACTGTCGTCAATCTGAAGTCCAAGCTCGAAATCTACAAAGCGATGACCGGCGGCGGAAATCTCGCCGATTGCCCGGTTCGCGACGTGATCCAGGGGTTGAACGGCAAATGGAGTTCGCTGTTGACGGCGGCACTTGCCGAGCAGCCCTATCGCTTCGGTGAGTTGCGGCGGCTGGTCCCCGATATTTCGCAGCGCATGCTGACCCAGACGCTCCATGAGTTGCAGCGCGATGGTTACGTGCATCGCGAAGTCTTCCCGACCAAGCCGCCGAGCGTCGAATACAGCCTCACCGACCTCGGGCGGTCGATGTTTGGCGCCTTGCAGCATTTGCTTCAGTGGGCCGAGCTCAACCACGATGCGGTGCGCGAGGCGCGCAAGGGGTTTGATACGGCCCAAGCCTGAGCCTGGCTTGCACCGCTGAAGCGTCAAAGCGCCAGCTTGCCTTGGTGGCATCCATAAGGGATTGTGCCGCCGTTTGGCGCGGGGGCATCGACATTTCCTACGACATCGCAATTGCGGGCGCCGGTCCGGCGGGGCTGGCCATGGCGCTCTATCTCAAGCGCGCCGGGCACCGGGTCACCATCTTCGAGCGCTTCGAGGCGCCGAAGCCGGTCGGCTCCGGCCTGATCCTGCAGCCGACCGGCTTGACGGTGCTGGCCGATCTCGGCCTGCTCGACGACATACTGGCGCTCGGCGCTCGCATCGACCGGCTGCATGGCGCCGATGCCTCGACCGGGCGCACCGTGCTCGACGTCCGCTATGACGCCCAACGGGGCGGGCGTTTCGGCTTGGCCGTACACCGGGCGGCACTGTTCGGGGGGCTGTTTCGCGCTGCCCGGCGCGAGGCCATTTCCATCGAGACCGGCGTCGAGATCGAGACGGTGGAAACCGGCGAACGCGCGGTGTTGGTCTCTGGTAATGGACGAAGGATTGGGCCGTTCGACCTGGTTGTCGACGCCAGCGGTTCGCGCTCGAAACTGCGGCAGAGTGTGGGCAATGCAGGCGCGCCGCGGCCACTAACCTATGGCGCGTTCTGGGCGTCGCTCGATTGGCGCGGCGAGGGCTTTGACGGGCACGCGCTTTCGCAGCGCTATGACAAGGCCAGCGTGATGATCGGCGTGCTGCCGATAGGCAGGCCCGAGCCCGGTGCCGGGAAGATGGCGGCCTTCTTCTGGAGCCTGAAGCCCGATGATGCCGAGAGGGTGCGCGCCCGGGGCCTGGAGGCCTGGAAGGAGAGGGTGGTGCGGCTGTGGCCGCAAAGCGAGGCGTACGCCAGCCAGATCGACAGTTTCGACCAGTTGTCGCTGGCGCGCTACGGCCACCACACGATGAAGCTCCCGATTGGCCGCAAGCTGGCCGTCATCGGCGATGCCGCGCATTCGACCAGCCCGCAACTCGGACAAGGGGCCAACATGGCGCTGCTCGACGCGGCTGCGCTCAGCCATGCGCTGGCGTGCGCGGAAACTATCGAGGCAGCGCTGGAAACCTATGCCAAGGCGCGGCGTTGGCACGTGCGTGTCTTCCAGGCGCTGTCGCTGGCGTTCACGCCGTTCTACCAGTCGGATTCCGTGGCGCTGCCCTTCATCCGCGACAGGCTGGTGGCGACCATCGCAAAAATCCCGCCGGCACCACAGTTCCTCGCGTCGATGGTGGCCGGTACGGCGATCGACCCGTTCAAGCGGGCGAGGCTTGCCGAGGTGCGATGGGATTTCGGACGACATCCTGGCCATGATACGAACGCATGACAGTTTTCGCTCAGGCCGGCCCCGAATTCACACCATGTTCAAAGCGCGAAAATCGCAACATCTGATGCGCGTCGTCGCATCTGTCCTGTTGATGCTGGCGGTGGCGTTTCCTTCACTGCAAGCGCAAGCCCAGACACCAGGTCAGACCAGCCAGCAGGCGCCGGCGGACAGCGAGGAGACCCTGAGAGCTCGCATCGACGCGGCCTACAGACTGATGATGGATGCCGGGCGCTTCGATGAAGGCTACGCGCAGTTGCGGGCAACGCTGCTCGATGCCGCCAGAAGCGACCTCTACGAATTCACCGTGGAGAGTTATTCGAACGCCGGCGCGACCTTCCTCAACAACCAGATCCTCGACGACGCCGAAGAGATTTTTGCCGAAGGCCTGAAAATCCGAGCGATGCAGCAGGATGTCGCCAAGCGCGCCGACTTCTATCTCAACTATGCGATGCTGAAGCAGGCCGAGAAGGACTATCAGGGGTTCGTGTCTATGTGCGCGACAGCCACCAATTTATACGCCCGCTACCACGGCAAGGAGTCGCAGGAGCTCCTATATGCCAACGATGTGCTGGCGACCGGGGTCGCGGCATTCGGTCAGATCGCTTCCGCCATCAATATCGAGCAGCGCAATCTGAAGTTGGCCGGGCAGGTGACCGGCACGGATGATCGTTTCATCTGGAAGCTGCAGAACAATCTGGCCGACATGCTGCGCCAGATGGGGGCTCCAACCCGCGCCTTGCAGTACGACCTGGCGGTGCTGGAGAAGCGGATCGGCTACTACGGCGCAAATCATTTCAATGTTCTGGTCAGCGCCAACAACACCGCGCAGGATTATCTGGACCTTGGCCAATACGACGAGGCCTTGCACCACTTTCAGCAGAACCGCGACATTGCCGTCGTTCTAAAGCAGGAAGGCAATCTGGTCGAACAGGCCGACGCCTGGCTCCTCTACACCAAGGCGCTCTCTGGTGCGCAGCCGCTCGATCAGCCGACGCTGGCAAAGCTGCAACAACTGACCACAGACCCGAATTATCCAGAAATACTGGCAATCAGGGTCGCCAACCTGCTCGCCACGCATTTCGCCGCCGTGGGTGACACCGAAAGCAGCATGGCCCAACTCGACCGGGCCTACAGCGTCGCGGGGGCGACCTACGGCGCCGTGCACCCGCTGACCTTTGCAGCGCGTCAGGCGATGGCCAATCTCAAGGCAAAGACGAATCCGGGGGCGGCGGCCGCCGATTTCGCCACTCTTGATGATGACATGCTGCGCTGGAATTGGTTTCAGGTAAGCACATCAGGCAATCCCGTCGTCGCCGAGGCCAGTCGCGCCCTGGCCGACGAGATGCTCTACGACTATGCGCGCCTGGCAAAAGACAATGCGTCGGTGGTGCCGGCGTTTGCCGAAGCCGTCCGCCGCTGGCCGACGCTTGAAAACGAGAAACGCGATCTGTTGCGAAGGCTCGCCCGCTTGATCGATCCGAGCGATGCCGAGACACGGTCTTTGATCCAGAGCGGGATCCGGCTGTCCCTGGCCTATCAGGAGGCGGCGTCCAGCGGCGACAGCTCCGACGATCCGGGCGCGGTACAGCCCGAACAGGTCGAGGCGGCTTACCAAAAGGCCACCGCCAAAGTCATGGCCAATTACAGTTTCAGCCAGAGCCTGGTGGACAAGCCGCTGCCATCGGCCAACACACTGCTGAAATCCAACGAAGCCCTGATCGACTATTTCATCACCCGCAAGTGGCGGGCGGATCGGGAGAGCGCCGATCCTTTGGAAGATGAGCGCCTTTATGCGATTGTCACCCGCAAGGACCAGCCGCCGCGTCTCTACGATCTCGGCGATCCGCGCCAGCTCATCCCTGCGGCTCGCGAGACACGCATGGCAGGTCTGAGATCGACGCGTTCCGCACAGGAACGCGGCGCCGTGACCCTGGTCGATCTCAACGCCACATTCACTGGACTTTACGCCGGCCTGATCGCCCCATTGGAGCCGTCGCTTGGCGGCGCCGACGCGCTTTTCGTGGTGCCGGACGGAAAGCTGTTTTCCGTGCCGTTCCCCTTGCTGCAGGACGGCAAGGGCGCGTCGCTCGACGACCGTTTCGTCGTGCGCATGCTGACGCGGCCGGAATCGCTGTTGAATGCTGGCGTCGATCAGAGTTTTCCCAGGACCGGCAAAGCCTTGCTGGCCGGCGGTCTTGACTATGCACGAGGTCCGGAAAAGGGAGCGGAGCCGCTGCCGGGTACCCGCAAGGAGGTCGACGCGATCGCCTCGATCCTGCGCGGCGATGACTATTCGGTCGAATTGCTGACCGGAACGGCGGCGAGCGAGCGGACGCTGCGCCAGGATATGGAGCAGGCGACGGTCGCGCATCTGGCCACCCATGGCGCTTACCGTGACGAGAAAGAGGGTGGCCTGGGCGCCGTGAACGCGCTTTGGCAGAGCCAGGTCGTGCTGTCGCAGTCGGGAGACCGGCAGTCGATGAAACGGGACGATGATGACGGCCGGCTCTATGGCATGGAACTGATGAACTGGGATCTGTCGGGCCTCGACCTGCTTGTCCTGTCGGCTTGCGAGACCGCCCGTGGCCAGGAGACATTCGTCGGCGGTTTGCGCGGCCTGCCGACGGCGATCGACATTGCCGGCGCCAAACGCTCGCTGCTGACATTGTGGCCGGTGGACGACGCCGGCACCGCAGCCTTCATGGTCGGGTTCTACCGTCAGCTTGCCGCAGGGCAGACTTATCCGGAAGCGCTCCGCCAGACCCGCCGCGATGCTCGCGACGGCAAGATATCGGGTGCGCAGGACCCGCGGGTCTGGGCCGCCTTTGTCATGTTCGAGAACTGAGGCCGTTCAAGCGCTTCTGGTTCGCGATTCGCGCCCCCTCAGGCCGACCGCGCCAACGCAAATGACCCGGCTTGATCGTTGCGATGGATGAGGGTCGACAGAAATGAGCCCTTCGCTTGCAGGAAAGCGTGCAGACGCTGCGGATAGTCCGGCGCCACGGCGTCCCTGATCGATGCACGATCACCCAACGATTGCCGCCAGGCTTTTACGCGCGGCTTGTTGTCGAGGATGTCGAAATCACCGATCGTGTCGAAGGCGTCGAGATATCTGAAAACAGGCCCGTACACCGCGTCGACGAGCGAGAAGCTGTCGCCGCCGAACCACAGACCACTTCGGTCGGCGCCGTCAGCCAGTTCGGCCTCGAGGCGATCGAACATGCCCGACAGCGCGCGGGACTCGGCGAGAAATCCAGCCTCGGTCGACGCCGAATAGAATCGCCCGATGGCGTTGAGGGTGGCCGAGCCGAACTCGATCCAGGCACGATGCCGGGCACGGGCATAGGGATCCGCGGGGTGGAGCGGATCGGCGTGTGTCTCTTCTAGGAATTCGAGGATGACAGCGGATTCGAAGATCGTCGTTTCCTCGCCGTTCCGCTGAACGCGCAACAGCGGCACCTTGCCGAGTGGCGAAATGGCCTTGAACCACACAGGCTTGTCGGCGAGGTCGATGTCGACGCGCTCGAACGGCACGCCTTTCTCGGTCAACGAGATCGCCGCGCGTTGGACATAGGGGCAGAGAGGGTGGCTCACGAGAATAAGCTTCATGGGTTTGCTCCTCGATTATTGATGCAGTTGCATCTATGTAGATGCATTCGCATTAAACGTCAAGCTTGATGCATATGCATCTATCACCTAGAATGGCTCATGACCGAAAAAGCCACGCCTTCGCCGGAAGCCATCAAGGCCTGGGCTCGCCTGATGCGCGTGTCGCGCCAGCTGGTGGAGAGCACGGAAGATGCGCTGAAAAAGGGCGGCCTGCCGCCGCTGGCCTGGTACGACGTGCTGCATGAGCTTGCCGAGGCGGGCGAGGGCGGGTTGCGGCCGTTTCAATTGATCGAGCGCACTCTGTTCGCGCAATACAACATCTCGCGGCTGCTGGCCCGGCTCGAGGCCGATGGGCTGGTCGAAAAATTGCCGGTGGCCGATGATGGCCGCGGGCAAACCATCCGCATCTCGACCAAGGGGCGCGAGACACGCCGCCGGATGTGGGCCGTCTATGGGCGGTCGATCGAGGAATTGGTTGGCGCCAAACTCTCGACGGACGAGCTGAACACGGTGTCGGCGTTGCTTGGCCGGCTGCGCCATCCGCCGGCGGACGATTGAAGCTGGCCAGCACCAAGCGGCCTTTGCGCACCATCGCCTTTTTGCAGTGAGGTATTTCTACTTTTGCCCTTGCGCTGGTTGCCGGATTGCGCAATATGCCGAACCGTAACGTACGGTACGCCTCACATTGACGGCGACCGTACCCATCGAAAGGGAACCGGAAGTGTTGCTGGCCAACGCCGACATCGACAACAGCGAAGCGCTGACGGAACGGCAGAAAGCCGTTCTGGACGCAGTGCTACGGCTGTTGGTCGAGGAGGGTGATCAGCTGACCATGACCGCCGTAGCGAGGCGCGCCAGCTGTTCCAAGGAAACGCTCTACAAATGGTTCGGCGACCGCGACGGGCTGTTGACAGCAACCGTGCAGTGGCAAGCCTCCAAGGTCCGGGTGGCTCCGGTCGACGGAAAGGGGCTCGACCTTGCCTCGCTGGCGGCAAGCCTCGAGCGCTTCGCTTCCGACTGGCTCAAGGTGATCTCCAGCGACACCTCCATTGCGCTCAACCGGGTCGCCGTCGGCCATGCCGGGCCAACTAGGCGCAAAGAGGGCAAGCATAATCTCGGCGCCGTCGTGCTGGAAAATGGCCGTTTCGCGTTGGCAAGGCGGCTGAAGCCGGTGCTCGAGGCCGGGCGCCGGGCCGGGCTTCTCGATTTCGCGGATGCCGAGACGGCGTTCCGCACTTTTTTCGGGCTGGTCGCCCGAGACGTGCAGATCCGTCTGCTGTTGGGCGACCGGCTGGAATTGACTGAGGCGGCGATCGGCGGCGATGCCGCGCGGGCGACGCAGCAGTTTCTCGCTCTTCATGGAGCAAAAACCGGCCGCAAGGCCTCTGATTTCTAAAACGGGAAGGAAGACAAAATGCGTGTTTATTACGATCGTGATGCCGATCTCAACCTGATCAAGGGCAAGAAGGTCGCCATCATCGGCTATGGCAGCCAGGGCAGGGCGCATGCCCTGAACCTCAAGGATTCCGGCGCCAAGGAAATCGCCATCGGCCTCAAGGCCGGCTCGGCGACCGCCAAGAAGGTCGAGGCCGACGGGCTCAAGGTGATGAGCGTGGCGGACGCCGCCAAATGGGCCGACCTGATGATGATGGCGACGCCCGACGAACTGCAGGCCGATATCTACAAGAACGAGATCGCGCCGAACATCCGCGACGGCGCGGCGATCGCCTTCGCGCACGGCCTCAACGTGCATTTTGGCCTGATCGAGCCGAAGTCGACCGTCGACGTCGTCATGATCGCGCCGAAGGGCCCGGGCCACACGGTGCGCGGCGAGTACCAGAAGGGCGGCGGCGTGCCGTGCCTGGTCGCCGTCAACCAGGACGCCTCGGGCAACGCGCTCGACCTGGCTCTGTCCTACGCCTGCGGCGTCGGCGGCGGCCGTTCGGGCATCATCGAGACCAATTTCCGCGAGGAATGCGAGACCGATCTGTTCGGCGAGCAGGTCGTGCTGTGCGGCGGCCTGGTCGAACTGATCCGTGCCGGCTTCGAGACGCTGGTGGAAGCCGGCTATGCGCCCGAAATGGCCTATTTCGAGTGCCTGCACGAGGTCAAGCTGATCGTCGACCTGATCTATGAAGGCGGCATCGCCAACATGAACTACTCGATCTCGAACACCGCCGAGTGGGGTGAGTATGTCTCGGGCCCGCGCATCATCACCGCCGAGACCAAGGCCGAGATGAAGCGCGTGCTGAAGGACATCCAGACCGGAAAGTTCACCTCGGAATGGATGCAGGAATACCGCGCCGGCATGTCGCGCTTCAAGGGCATCCGCCGCATGAATGACAGCCACCAGATCGAGGAAGTCGGTGCCAAGCTGCGCGCGATGATGCCGTGGATTTCCAAGAACAAGCTGGTCGACAAGGCCAAGAACTGAGCGAAATCCGCGCTCTTGGCCTCGCGCGTCCTCGGGCTTCGCCCTGCGGTCGCGCGGGGATTTCGAAGAACAAGCTGGTCGACAAGGCCAACAACCGAGCGTTTCACGCTCACCAATAGAAACGGCGCCGCGAGGCGCCGTTTCTATTTAGGCCTGAGTTGTATCTCAGCTATAGGGCGACCAGCACTGCTGGCGCGGGCCGTTATAGGGCTGGAACGTGTTGTCCCAGGAACGATACGACCTGTAGCGGTTGTAGCACCATTGCACATGGGCGTTCGACAGCCGGCCGGCGCGGTAGTAGCGCCGCGGTGGCGGCGCATAGTAGTCGTAATTGTTGTAGTTATTGTACATGCTGCCAAGGCCGAGACCCAGGCCAAGGCCCAGAACCGCGGCGGCGCCATCGTCGTAGTAGCCGCCGTGATAGTGGCGGCGGCCATGACGCCAGCGCCAGTCGTCGCCGCGGTTCCAGTTGCCACCGCCATTCCAGTTACCGCCTCCATTCCAGTGGCGTCCATTCCGACGCCATCTCCAATCGTCATTGTTGAACTGCCGGTCGTTGCCGCCGGCCCATCCGTCACGCACCGGAGTGATTACCGGCGCCGCCGTACTGGTCGGAATCGACAGGTCCGGCTGCAGGATCGGGCCGGCGGCGGACGGTGCCGTGATGCCGGAGACAATGCCGAGCGCTATCAGCCCGGACTTGATGGTGGAAGAAAAGAGCGAGTTCATTGCACTCTCCAAGAGTTACAGCCCCCACGCCTACCCTGGAATGGGCATACTGTGGGGGGTTGCGTCTGAACGGCGGATGAACGGAAAGGTTCCGTCAACCATGGCGCGAATGCCTCCAGGACCAATCGATCCCTGCTTGTGGTCCCGCGATCTTGTTTTCTCCGGCACTTGCGGGCAAAGGTCGGGATATGTCGCTGCGCCTTGCCACCTTCAATGTCGAGAACCTGATGAACAGGTTCGATTTTTCCGGCTATCGCAATCAGCTCAACGAGGATCGGACGCTGGCGCTGTTCGATATCCAGAGCGAGGCGGAGTACAAGATGCTGGAGCAGGCCCGCGCCATCGCGCAGTCCGACGATACGCGCCAGCTGACGGCGCTGGCCATTGCCGCCACACGCGCCGACATCATCTGCATGCAGGAGGTGGACAACATCGAGGCGCTGAAGGCCTTCGAATACGGCTATCTGTTCAAGATGGTGGGGCAGGGCTACCGGCAGAAATACACCACGTCCGGCAATGATTCGCGCGGCATCGACGTCGCCGTGATGATGCGCAACGAGACCGCGCAGGGACAGCCGATCGAATTCGTGCGCATGACCAGCCACGCCTATGTCACCTATGAACAGTTCGGGCTGCACACACCGGAGCTGGCTGATCTCGGCAACCAGGCCAATGAGCGCATCTTCCGCCGCGACTGCCTGGAAGTCGACCTCACCGTCGGCGGCGTGCCGCTGACGCTCTACCTCGTGCACTTCAAGTCGATGGGCTCGCCGCGTAACGGGCTCGATGGGCGCGAGGCGACGATGCCGGTGCGCGTCGCCGAGGCGCTGGCCGTTCGCCGCATCATCGAGGAGCGCTTCGGCAAGGAGCATGCCGCCGACAAGCGCTGGGCGATCTGCGGCGACATGAACGATTACCGCCAGCGCGTGAAGATCGCCGGCGACGATGTCGACGGCTACCGTTTCGAGGTGGTCGACGAGGCCCAGTCCTGCGTCAACGTGCTGACGGCGGGCGGGTTCTGCGAGAACGTAGTCGAAAGGCGTCCGGAAATGAACCGTTGGACCTTCTATCACACGCGTGGACCCGCGGAGCGGCATCTCTGCCAACTCGACTACATCCTGCTGTCCAAGGGACTCGCGGCCAGGAATGCCACCGCCGTTCCCGACATCATCCGCAACGGCCAGCCCTGGCGCACGATCTTTCCGGCGGGCCAGGAGGTCGAGCGCTTCCCGCGCGCCGGCTGGGACCGGCCGAAAGCGTCGGACCATTGCCCAGTGGCGATCACGCTGGACATGGCTCGATAAGCAGGGCTGGGCTCGATAAGCAGGGCTCGATAAGCAGGATTGGAGCTTGAACCGCATGAGTTTCGACCTGCCGCGCAACGTCATCCTGCCGGTCGATGCCATAGACGTCCGGCTCGATCCCGGCCCGCATCCTTTCGCCAGGGATAATGCGGAGGCGATCACCGAGAACTGGCAGCTGGAGATAGCGGGCAATCCGGCGCTGTTCGACGGCACCGTGGTGCTGCTCTCGCAACTTGCCTGGCGCGACAACCGCCTGATCGGCCGCTGTCATGCGGTCAACTACTCGACCTTCATGCTGTGGCGGAAGCGGCGCGAAAATTCCGGCGCCGAGCATGCCTACGCCCATGCCATGCTGGTGGCCGGCGACAATGCGCTGGTGGCGATCCGCATGGGCTCGCATACGGTGGGTGCCGGCAGCGTCTATTTTGCCGCCGGCGCGTTCGAGCCGATCGATTTCCGCGACGGGTTGGTCGATGTCGATTTCAACATGATCCGCGAGGTGCGCGAGGAAACGGGCCTCGACCTGTCGGCTGCCAGGCGCGGCGTGCGCTGGCATGCTCTTTCGATTCCGAGCGGCACGGTCATTTTCCGCCGCTATCATGTCGATGCGCCGGCCGATGAGATCGCACGCCGAATCTCGGCCTTCGTCGCCAGCGAAACCGATCCGGAGATCGAAGGGCCGGTGATCATCCGCCATGCCGCCGACCTGCCGGAAGGGCTGTCGCCGCACATGAAGCCGCTGGTCGAGTGGCATTTTGCCGCCCAGGGCTAACGTACCCTGTCCCGCGCTGTCTTGCGGTCGTTGCGGGCGGCTACGAAGGACAAGATGAAGCCGAGACCCAGCAGCCCACCCATCGCCGTTCGATAACCGCCGTGCAGGGCGCCGGGCTGGTTCTGATCCTGCTGGCGGGGCTTGCCGTGAATCTAGGCTGGCCGGTTGTCCCGGCTTTCGGACGCAGGGTCGCGGCGGCGCAAGAATCCTGACGGGTGATCCTCGCCGGCTCGCTATTCGTGCCGCAGCGCGTCGATCGGGTCGAGCCTGGCGCCGCGCAGGGCCGGGAAAAAGCCGAACACCATGCCGATCAGCGCGGAGAAGCCGACAGCGAGCAGGATGACCGCCGGGCTCGGCGCGAAGGGGATCGTCAGCGTCACCGAGGCGAGGCCGGCCAACGCCAGGCCGATCAGGATGCCGATGATGCCGCCGAGCAGCGACAGCACCGTCGCCTCGACCAGGAACTGGATGAGGATGTGCTTTTCATGCGCGCCGATGGCGAGCCTGATGCCGATTTCGCGCGTCCGCTCGGTGACCGAGACCAGCATGATGTTCATGATGCCGATGCCGCCGACCAGGAGGCTGACACCGGCGACCGCGCCCAGCATGCCGGTCATGGTGGTGGTGGCGCTGGCCATGGCGTCGGCGATCTGCGTCATGTCGCGGATGGCGAAATCGCTTTCACGGTCGGGCGTCATGCGGCGCGCATCGCGCAAGATGTCCTCGACACGCGGCTGCAACTCGCTGGTCGGCGTGCGGTCGTCGGCGGCGATGTAGATGTTGTCGATGTCGCGGTTGCCGGCAATGCGGCGCTGATAGGCGTGCAGCGGCATCAGGACGACATTGTCCTGGTCCTGGCCGAAGCCGGTGTAGCCCTTGGGCTCGAGCAGGCCGATGATCTTGCAGGAGGTGCGGTTGACGCGGATGATCTCGCCTTCGGGATCGCCGGCACCGAAGAATTGCTGGCGCACCGTCTCGCCGATCAGGCAGACGCCGGTGCCTGAGCGGGTTTCGGAATCGCTGAACGGACGGCCGGAGACCAGCTTCCAGTCGCGTGCATCGAGATAGGCGCTGTCCGTGCCGGTGACGCCCGAGGTCAGGCTCTCGGTGCCGAAGATGACGCGGACCTGCTTTTGCGAGGCCGGCGAAATGGCGCGCGCGCCGCTCAAATGCGCGACCAGTGCCGCCAGGTCCTTTTCGGCCAGCGGACGCACCACCTGGTCGAGCCCGCCCGGGCCACCGGGACCGGCCGGGCGACCGGACCTGACAACCAGCAGGTTGCTGCCAAGCTTGGAAATGTCGGCCTTGACCTTCTCGGTGGTGCCCGAACCGATGGTCAGCATGGCGATGACGGCGGCGACGCCGATGACGATGCCAAGCAGCGTCAGGAACGAGCGCAGCACGTTGCGGCGGATCGAACGCAGCGAGAGGCGGACGGTTTCCCAGACCATGGTCAGGCCACCTCGACATTCATGGAATCAGACGCGACATGGCCGTCGAGGAAGCGGATGGTGCGCCCGGCATAGTCGGCGACGTCCGCCTCGTGCGTGACCATGGTGACGGTCAGGCCGAGCTCCTTGTTGAGTTTTGTCAGCAGCTCCATGATCTCATGCGTGCGGGCGGTGTCGAGATTGCCGGTCGGCTCGTCGGCGACGAGCAGCGTTGGCCGGGTGACGATGGCGCGCGCGATCGCCACGCGCTGCTGCTGGCCGCCGGAGAGTTCGGCCGGCGTATGATGCTCGCGGCCCACCAGGCCTACCTGGGCGAGCGCCTGCATAGCGAGGTCGCGGCGCTCGCGGCTGGCCACGCCGCGGTAGATCAGCGGCAGTTCGACATTTTCGGCCGCGGTGGTGCGCGCCAAGAGATTGTAGCCCTGGAAGACGAAGCCGACATAGAGGTTGCGCAGCATGGCGCGGCGGTTGCGGTCGAGCCGGCCGGCATCGACACTCATGAAGGAGTAGGTTCCGGCGGTCGGCGTGTCGAGGCAGCCGATGATGTTCATCGCCGTCGATTTGCCGGAGCCGGACGGGCCCATGATGGCGACGAATTCGCCGCGCCGGATGGCAAGGTCGACGCCGGCCAGCGCATGGACCTTGGCTTCGCCCTGGCCATAGCTCTTCCAGACCTTGTCGAAGGTGATGAGAGGCGCGCCCGCGGCCATGGCCTCAGCTCCGCAACTGCGAAGCGGTGATGACCTGCGCGCCTTCCTCCAGGCCGGAGGTGATCTCGGTCAGTTCACCATCGGTCGAACCGATCTTGACGTTGACCGGATGCGGCCGGCCGTTCTCCAGCACATAGAGCGTGCGCGAGCCATCGGTGGGGGCGGTTGCGGCCTGGCGCTGGCGATTGCCGCCCGGGCGGCCCATGCGGCCGGTGAACAGGTCGCTGAAGCTCCAGCCCCGCGCCGCCTGCTGCGCCGGGCGGTAGCGGAAGGCGCTGGCCGGCACGGTGAGCACATCCTTGGCTTGCCTGGTGACGACCGAAACGGTGGCGGTCATGCCGGGGCGCAGCAACAGTTCGCCGTTGTCGACTTCCAGCCGCGCATTGTAGGTGACGACGCCATCCGTGGTGACCGAGGCATAGGAGATGTCGCGGATCTCGGCATCGAAGGGGCGGTCGGGGAAGGCATCGACGGTGAAACGCGCATGCTGGCCAGCCTTGACCGCGCCGATGTCGGCCTCGTCGACCGCCGCCACCAGTTCCATGTTTCTCAAATCAGCGGCGATGATGAACAGCACCGGCGCCTGCAGCGACGAGGCGACCGTCTGGCCAGGGTCGACCGAGCGCGTCAGCACGATGCCGTCGATCGGCGCGTAGATGGTGCTGTTGGCAAGGTCGGTCTGCTGCGATTTCAGGTCGGCATTGGCGATGGCGAGATTGGCCCGGGCGCTGTCGAGCGCTGCCTTGGAGCGGTCGCGCGTGGCGGTTGCCGCTTCGAGCGACTGGTCGGTTGCCATGCCGCGCTTGGTCAGGGCCGCCGCGCGCACCAGCGCGCTCTCGTTCTCGGCCAGTGTCACCGTGGCGTCCTCGACATTCGCCGCCGCGCCCTTGGCGGACGCCTCGGCCCGCTCGATCTGGACCTGCAGCTTGGCGGTGTCGAGGGCCGCCAGCACGTCGCCTTTCTTCACCTGCTGGTTCTCTTTGACAGAGACCGAGCGGATAATGCCGGAGAGCTGGCTGGAAATGTCGACCTGGGTGAGCGGTTGCAAAGTGCCCGTCGCCGACACCTGGACGGTGAGGTCGGCCTTGGCGGCCGGCACGGTGGTGTAGTCGATCCTGGCCGGGGTGCCCGCATACCACTGATAGGCGCCGAGACAGGCGGCAAGCACGATCAGGGTCAGCACCGCATAGAGCCAGCCACGCCGACGCGTCTTGCTCCGCCCCTTTTGATCGAGCCCAAGTGCCGTCTCGATGGCGGAATCCGATTCCGTCCTTGGCAGATTGACAATCTGGTCCACGCCAGACCCCTATGATGCGCAATGTCCCTATCTGTAGACAGATCAGGCTTGATGGTTCGAATATCAAATTAAATTTCGCCCATGTTGGGATTGAGGCAGGAATGAAAACCCGGAATTACTTGCTTTACGATGTGTTTACGACGGAGCGACTGGCCGGTAACCCGCTGGCCGTCGTGTTGGATTGCAAAGGTTTGAACACGGCCGCGATGCAGGCCATCGCGCGCGAATTCAACCTGTCCGAATCGGTCTTCGTGCTGCCGCCGGACAATCCCAAGCACAAAAACCGCATCCGCATCTTCACCCCCGACTACGAAATGCCGTTCGCCGGCCATCCGACGGTGGGTTCGGCTATCGCGCTGGCCGAACTCGCGGGCGAGGGCGGCGCCGGCATTTTCGTGCTGGAAGAGAACATCGGCCCGGTGCGCTGCGCGGTCAGCACGCATGATGGCGCCACCTTCGCCGAATTCGACCTGGCGAAGCTGCCGGAACCGCTGAAGCTGGAGGCCGACCCGCAGGCGATCGGGGCCGCACTTGGCTTGGCGCCGCATGAGATCGGCTTCGAGAATCACCGCGTCGCCTTTTGGTCGGCGGGCGTGCCCTATGTCACCATTCCGGTCGCCAATCTCGAAGCGGCGGGCCGGATCCGGCTGGACAACCAGGCGTGGTCGGAACTGGCGCCGCGCAAGAGCGAATGGGCCTTCGCCAGTCCGTACGTCTATTGCCGCGAGACGGTGAACCATGAAAGCGCGTTCCATGTCCGCATGATCGTGCCCGGCACGCCTTCCTATGAAGACCCGGCGACCGGCTCGGCCGCAGCGGCCTTCGCCGGCGCCATCATGCATTTCGACGGCCCGACGGACGGCATTTCACAGCTGTGGATCGAGCAGGGGCTGGAGATGGGCCGGCCGTCGCGCATCCGGCTGGAGCTCAACGTGGAAGGCGGAAAACTGGCCTCGGCGCGCATTGGCGGCCATGCGGTGAAGGTGGCGGAAGGCAAGCTTTTCGTCTGATCGCCTCCGCATTCTTTCCCGGCACGACAAGCCATGATGCGATTTGTCGGGAAATGATTCCAGCAGGGCTGGACAGGACCGACGGTGGCGGCTATATGCCCGCCAACGCCGGTTTTTGCCGGCCGAGTGGGTGCGTAGCTCAGTTGGTAGAGCAGCTGACTCTTAATCAGCGGGTCCACAGTTCAATCCTGTGCGCACCCACCAAATTCTAACAAAATCAATTTGTTGGACGAGGTGAGGGACCCTGACGGATGCAGGCGGAAGTCCGTGTCCGCGCTATGTCCAAGTATTTAGGGTCCAAAGTATTTGGGCCAGCACCGAAATCGGGTACCGGATTTCTTTCCCGCTCAATTCGACCAAAAGCCCGGTCGGCCTCCGCGGAAGTTTGAGGCTTGCGACACTCATCCGCCTCTAGATGCGCGTCATGCCGTTCTCCCGGCTGCCAAAATGTTGCGCTGGCGGCGGACGATCGACGCTTGGCCCGTCGTTTGTTCTACAGCCCACTTCGATGATCCCCACCAGTGCGCGAACAAACGCAACCATATCGTTTGCCGTGATGGCTGCCATATCGGGATTTTGCCCGATGTGCTCGGCGGCTTCGCAACATGAGCGGCGGATGAGATCGTAGTGTATATCCCTTTCATCCTCCGGCAATGCCGCCAGCTTCATGGCTCGGTTTTGAATCAACCGCAGCAATAGTTGGACAGTTGCTCCGATGTTCATGCGTTTGCTCCGCATTGGTCGAGCGTCCCGACGCTCGAATGCGCGCGTTTGGAACGTCCGATGAGGATGCATTTCCCATCCTCGCCTGGAATTCTGCATCACAGCCGTTAATATATTCTTCTTTGCTAATATGTTGCCGCCGCAGGAGCTGAAAGGCCGAAATGCCCCCGGTGCCTCCTTTCGCGGTCGAAATTTCAAGCGGTCCAAGCAGGGACATAGCGAGCCCCCTTTTTCGGGGACCCCGAAAATCTATGCGGCTTTGTATATCAAGGCGATCCGCGCACTACTTCTCCGACACCCCAGCCTCGGCAAAGCTTGCCATCCTTGCATGGCACTCCAGCGCCGAGCGGACGATGTTGACGGCGAGACAGGCGCCGGAGCCTTCGCCAAGCCGCATGCCGAGATCGAGCAGCGGCGGCATGCCGAGGGCTTCGAGCAGGCCGCGATGGCCCGATTCGGCCGAGACATGCGCGGCGATGGTGTGGGCGAGGCCTGTCGGGTGCAGTTTGGCCAGCGGGGCGGCCGCCGCGGTGCAGACGAAGCCGTCGAGCAGCACGGGTATGCCGAGGTGACGGGCGGCAAGCGTTGCGCCGAAGATGGCGGCGAGTTCGCGCCCGCCGAGCGCTGCGGCAATGCCGAGCGGGTCGGCAAGGGCGGCGGCGTGACGCTTGAGGCCGGCTTCGATGGCGACCACCTTGCGCTTCAGGCCGGCATCGTCGACGCCGGTGCCGCGGCCGGTCCATTTTTCAGCACCACCGCCAAACAGGGCAGTTGAAATGGCGGCCGCCGGCGTGGTGTTGCCGATGCCCATTTCGCCGAAGCAGACGAGGTCGAGGTCTTTGGTCACGGCATCATAGCCGGCTGAGACGGCGGCAAGGAACGCTTTCTCATCCATTGCCGGGACTTGCGTGAAATCGCCCGTGGGATGGTCGAGATCGAGCGGTATGACATCCAGTTCGGCGCCGGCGGTGCGGGCGAGCTGGTTGATGGCGGCACCACCACCGGCGAAATTCGCCACCATCTGCACGGTGACTTCCGAGGGGAAGGCGGACACGCCTTGCGCGGTGACACCATGGTTGCCGGCGAAGACGAACACTTTTACCCGGTCGAGCCTCGGCATGTCGCGGCCCTGCCAGCGCGCCAGCCAGGCGGCGATGGTCTCCAGCCGGCCGAGACTGCCTTGCGGCTTGGTCAGCGTGTCCTGGCGGCTGGCAACGGCCTTCGCGGCGGTATCGCTGCCAGCAGGCAGATCGAGGCAGGCGGCGCGCAATTCATCGAGGGATTTGAAGGGCATGGGGGCAAGGTCTCCGGAAGGGAATCAGGTTAAGGGGAATCAGGCCAAAGGGAATCAGGAAAGCGCTACGGAAGCGACGAGGAGCACCGCGATTTCGCTGACCTGCTGCAAGGCGCCGATCGTGTCGCCGGTCTGGCCACCGATCTGGTTGAGGCAAAGGGCATGGAAGGCGGCAAACAGCAGGCCAAGCAGAATCAGCGCGGCGATGGCGCCGCCGGTTCCAAGCAGCAGGAGCGAGATCGCGCCAAGCACGGCGCCGGTAATCGCGACTTCCAGCGAGACCGTACCAGCACCGGCCGAGAGGCCGTCGGAGCGCGCCGGGGGCAAGAGGTGCATGAAGGCGCCCAGCACGCCACGCGAGGCCGCATGCGCGGCAACAAGTGCAAAGAGCGCCTGAGTGGGATCCACCAGTTCCGAAAGCACGTTCCAGCGGATCAACAGCGACAGGGCCAGCGCCATGGCGCCGTAAGCGCCGATGCGGCTGTCGCGCATGATGTCGAGTTTGCGGCCGCGCGATTTGCCACCGCCAAAACCGTCCGCGACGTCGGACAATCCGTCTTCATGCAGGCAGCCGGTGGTGATCACGGTTGAAACAAGCGCGAGGGCGGCCGCCGGCCCCATGGCAAGGCCAAACCGTTCAGCCGTGGCAAAGACGATCGCGCCGATCAGGCCGACGACGAGGCCGGCGACCGGTGCGGCCCAGATCGCGGCGGCGAGGCCGCGGCCGCGAAAGTCGAGATCGGGCAGGGGCAGGCGGGTGAAGAAGACCAGGCAGAGCGCGATGTCGTCGAGGACTTGCCGGGGTGAAAGGGTGATCTTCGGGAGTTTCATGCGCCGGCCCTCGCTATCGCATGGAAGAAGGTGCCGCTGACATGACCACGCCGGTAGCCGGAAGCGCCGATCGGATTGCCCTGGCCATCGGCAAGGTCGGCCAGCGGCTCGTCATTGCCGGTCGCCGTCATCTGCGCGTAGTGGAATTCGTGGCCGCGGATCAGCGCGCCTTGCGCGCCCAGCGGGCAATCGGCGCGCAGCCGCGCCTCGCGATAGCCAAGATTCATCTTCCGCTTTGCAAAACTCGTGGAATGGCCAAGCAGGCCGAGCATTCCGTGCGTTTCGCCCGAGGCATCCTCCAGCGCTTCGCCAAGCACCATGAAGCCGCCGCACTCGCCATGGACGGGCTTTGCCGCGGCGAAGCGCGCCATTCCGGTTTTGAAAGTCGCCGACGCCGCGAGCCGGCCGGCGTGAAGCTCGGGATAGCCGCCAGGCAGCCAGCAGACATCGCAGCTGTCGTCGGGCGCTTCGTCGGCGAGCGGGGAGAAGGGAACGATATCCACGCCCGCCTCGCGCCAATAGGCGACGAGATGCGGGTAGAGGAAAGTGAAGGCGGCATCCTCGGCCAGCGCGATGCGTTGGCCGGGCGGCCGCAGCGCATCGGCGAAGTCGCCTTCCGCCGGGGTGAGGGGCGTTGCCAGCGCCATGATCGCGTCGAGGTCGAGCGATTTCTCCGCCATGTCCGCCAGTCGGTCGAGATGCGCCATCAGATCATCATACTCGCCGGCCTGGACGAGGCCGAGATGGCGTTCGGGCAAATTGAGCGTGGGATCGCGCAGGATGGCGCCGACGACGGGCAGGCCGATCGCCTCGATGGCGTCGCCGGAGAGCCGCCGATGGCGCTCGCTGCCCAGCCGGTTGAGCACGACGCCGGCCATACGCACGTCCGGATCATAGGTGGCAAAGCCCTTGGCGACGGCCGCCGCGGTGGTCGACTGGCCTGAGACGTCGAGCACCAGCAGCACCGGCAGGCCGTAGAGGCGGGCGAGATCGGCGGCCGAGCCGGTGCGTCCCGGCGCGGCCGGAATGCCGTCGAACAGGCCCATGGCGCTTTCAAGGATGACGAAATCGGTGTCGTCGGCCTGTTGCGCGGCCAGCGCGTTGAGCAGCGACGGCGGCATCGCCCAGCTGTCGAGGTTGACACCGGACAGGCCGGTGGCGGCGGTGTGGAAACCGGGGTCGATATAGTCGGGGCCGGATTTGGCACCGCGCACTTTCAGGCCGCGCCGGGTCAGCGCGCGCAAGATGCCAATGGTGACGCTGGTCTTGCCCGAGCCCGAGCGCGGCGCGCCGATGATGATCGCGCGAGCCGTCATGGGTTGCCTGCCAGTGCCGCGCGCATGGCGACGATGCCGCCGACGACGATCAGCGCCGGCGAGGCGAGGCCTGCGGCGGCTGCCGCCTCGGCGATGGTGGCCAGCGTGGCGACCACGGTGCGTTCCTGCGGCGTGGTGGCGGCGACGATCACCGCAGCCGGCGTCGACGGCACCAGCCCGCCATCGAGCAGAGCCCCTGCGATCAACGGCAGATTGGCCATGCCCATATAAACCACGACAGGCTGGCCGGTGCGGGCGATTGCCGCCCAGTCGATGTCGTCATCGGTGCCGGCGGCGTGGCCGGTCGCCAGGATCACCGCCTTGTTGATGCCGCGCATGGTGGCCGGGATGCCGGTGGCGGCCAGCGCGCTGAGGCCCGAGGTCAGGCCGGGCAGCACGCGGAACGGGATATTTTCACGCGCCAGTGCCAAAGCTTCTTCGCCGCCCCGGCCGAAAATATAGGGGTCGCCGCCCTTCAGCCTGACGACGCGGCGGCCCTCACGTGCCAGCCGTACCAGCAAAGCGGTGATGTCGTCCTGCTTCATCGACGGCTTGCCGCCGCGTTTTCCCGCAAAGAACAGCTCGGCGTTCGCGGCAACCGCGACGACATCTGATGAGACCAGCGCGTCATAGACCAGCGCGTCCGCCTCGGCCAAGGCCGCCAGCACCTCCAGGGTCAGGCAACCGGGGTCGCCGGGGCCGGCGCCGGCCAGCCAGACATGGCCCGGCTCCAAAGGGCGCGGCTGGAAGTTCAACCGCGAAAGGGCCTGTTCGAGCGTGGCGTTGTCGCCCTTGTTTTTAGTGCTGCCGCTCACAATCCGTCCCGTCCGCGAAAACGCCGCTGATAGTGGGCGTCGTACAATGAACTCTCGCCAAAGCCTTCAGCCGCCAGCGAGCTGCCGACGAAGATAATCGCGGTGCGCTCCATCGGATCGGCGGCTAGCTGCGCCTCGATGGTTGCCAGCGTCCCCCTCAGCACGCGCTCATCCGGCCAGGAGGCGCGGAAGACGATCGCCACCGGGCAATCGCCGCCATAATGCGGCGTGAGTTCGGCGACGACGCGATCGATGGCGTGGATGGCCAGATGGATTGCCAGCGTGGCGCCGGTGCGGCCGAAGCCGGCCAGCGTTTCGCCTGGCGGCATTTTTGAGGCGCGGCCTGAGACGCGCGTCAGCACCAGGCTCTGCGCGATCTCGGGAATGGTCAGTTCGCGACGCAGTGCCGCGGAAGCGGCGGCAAAGGAGGGCACGCCCGGTGTCAGCGTGTAAGGGATGCCGTGCTTTTCCAACCGGCGGATCTGCTCGGCGACGGCGCTCCACACCGACAGGTCGCCCGAATGCAGCCGCGCGACATCGTGGCCGGCCTTGTGGGCATCGAGATAGGCGGCCTCGATCTCGTCGAGCGACATTGGCGCGGTATCGATCAGCTTCGTCCCCGGCGCGCAATGCTGCAGCAATTCGGGCGCGACGATCGAGCCGGCATGCAGGCAGACCGGGCAGCTTGCCAGGAGTTTCGCGCCACGCAACGTGATGAGGTCGGCGGCGCCCGGACCGGCGCCGATGAAATGGACGGTCATTGCGCGTCTCCGCTGATGGCGATGGCGCAGGTGACCGGGCCGAGCACGGTGCGGGGTCCGAGCAGTTTTGCCCCGGCGCCGGCGACGGCGAGGGCCGATGCTTCGGAAACCGAGGGTGTGCCGGCCAATTCCTGCGAAAGCTCGGAATGGCTGAGCGTCCCCGGCGCGGCGGCTTGAAGCGCCATATCATCGACAATGATGACCGGAAGATTCAGTGCGCGGCCAGCGGCTGCGATTGCGTCGTCATCCTTCTTGAGCACGGCGGTGGCCAGTGCCGAAAGCGCCGTCATCGTCAGCCCGTGTGCTTCGAGCGCGGTTTCAATCGCGGCAAGCACGTCTTCGACGCTCACGCCTTTGCGGCTGCCTATGCCCGCGACCATCATCGCTTCACCCAGCTCCATTGCGTGACCGGCATCGCCGGCCGCCATGCCTGCATCGAACCGACCGGCGAGGCGCGCGAAATGTTCATCCGGGTAAGATCGCCGCCCAGTTTTATGTGCTGGGCGAGAAGCAGGGCCTCCATCTCCAGCGTCACCGCATTGGCGACGAGACGGCCACCTGCGCGCAGCGCCTTGATGGCGGCGCTTAACACGCCGGTGTCGCTGCCGCCGCCGCCGATGAAGATCGCATCGGGGGTCTCTAGCCTGGCCAGCGCCTTGGGTGCGCTGCCTTCGATCACGACCAGTCCGGGAACGCCGCAGGCAGCGGCATTGCGGCCGATGCGGGCGGCGCGGTCAGGGTCGGCCTCGATGGCTATAGCGCGCATCAAGGGGTGGGCGAGCATCCATTCGACGGCGATGGATCCCGAGCCGGCGCCGATGTCCCACAGCAATTCGCCACGCCTCGGTGCCAGAGACGACAGGGTGACGGCACGGATCTCGCGTTTGGTGATCTGGCCGTCATGATCGAACAGATGATCGGCCAGGCCAACCGTGAGCGGCAGCACGCGCGCCTGCGGCGCCGAATCAGTTTCGATGGCCAGCACGTTGAGCGGATTGATGTTTTCGAGGTCGAAGGCGTCGGCACGAGCCATGCGCTGTTTCTCGTTCGGTCCGCCTAAAGCCTCCAGCACGGTCAGCCCGGATGCACCGAAATCGAGTTCCGTGAGCAGGCGGGCAATTGCCGACGGCGCTTCGGCATCCGAGGTCAGCGCCAGGATGCGTGCGTTTGGCTGCAGCAACGGCCGGATCAGGTCGAGCGGCCGGCCATGTAGCGAGACGGTCTCGATGTCCTGCAGCGCCCAGCCAAGACGGGCGGCCGCCAGCGAAATAGCCGACGGTGCGGGAATGACATGCATCGCCTGTGGCTCGACCTTGCGGGCGAGGGTGGCGCCGACGCCGTGGAAGAAAGGATCGCCTGAAGCTAGCACGCAGACGTTCCTGCCGGCAAGCGCCAGCACGTCGCCCATTCCGGCATCGAATGGCACCGGCCAGGGTCGCTGCTCACCCTTGGCGAAGGACGCAACGAGCGCCAGGTGCCGCTTTCCGCCGAAGATGAATTCCGCGTCGGCGATCCGCTGCTTGGCCTCGTCGCCGAGACCCGCTAAACCGTCCTCGCCGATGCCAATGACCGTCAGCCATCGTGAGTTGAGCTTGGCACCGCGCGGACTCTCAGCAGGCATGATCACCCACCGCATTCTGATCCTCGGCGGCACCACGGAAGCCCGGCAACTGGCCGGGAAGCTGGCCACGCGCGCCGATTGCGCGGTCATGCTGTCGCTGGCCGGCCGCACCGAAAGCCCGGTCGCGCAAGGCGTGCCGGTGCGAAGCGGAGGCTTTGGCGGTGCCGACGGCCTGGCCGTCTATCTCAGGGAGACCGGCACCGATCTTTTGATCGACGCCACGCACCCCTATGCGGCGCGCATTTCCGCCAATGCCGCGCAAGCCGCACGGCTGACCGGCTTGCCGATACTTGCTTTGCATCGTCCCGGCTGGGAGCCCGTCGACGGCGACCGCTGGACCGAAGTCGACACGGTCGGCGCTGCCGTGCGCGCGCTTGGACCGGTGCCGCGCCGGGTCTTCCTGGCGCTCGGCCGGCAAGAGGTCGCTGCTTTCGAAGCCGCACCGCGGCACCATTACCTCATCCGCAGCGTCGATCCGGTCGAGCCGAAGCTGTCTGTGCCCGATGCCAGCTATCTGTTGGCGCGCGGCCCGTTCCACGAACCGGACGAGCGCACGCTGCTCAGGGAAAAGCGCATCGAGGTCGTCGTATCCAAGAACAGCGGCGGCGGCGCCACCTACGGCAAGATTGCCGCCGCCAGGGCGCTTGGCATCGAGGTGATCATGGTCCGCAGGCCGGATTTGCCGGACGTGCCCTCGGCCGGAACCATCGATGAGCTGTCCGCGATGGTCGATCATTTCGTCGCCGGTCATTTTCTTGGGCCCGACACCGAACGCGGCGTGTAGACCAGCGCCGGCTTGTCTGAGCGCTTGATGATGCGGGTCTCCGGCGAGCCGATGATGATGCAGGTCGCCATGTCGGCCTTTTGCGCGTCGACGTCGGCCAGCAGATAAACCTCGATGCGTTCGTCCGGGCGGCCGGCGGCGCGGCCGAAAATCACAGGCGTGGTGCCGGGCAGGATCGCGGTCAGGCACTCGAAGGCGCGGCCAAGCTGCCAGGGGCGGGCTTTGCTGATCGGGTTGTAGAGCGCGATGACGAAGCCGGCGCCAGCCGCCGCCAGGAGGCGCAATTCTATCAGGTCCCAGGGCTTGAGATTGTCGGATAGCGAGATGGCGCAGAAATCATGGCCGAGCGGGGCGCCGATACGGGCGGCGACCGCGAGCATTGCGGTAATGCCGGGCACGACGGCGATATCGACCGCGCGCCATTCGGCCGGCCCGGCCTCGATCGCCTCGCAGACGGCGGCCGCCATGGCAAAGACGCCGGGATCGCCACCGGAAACCACGGCCACGTCATGGCCCTCGGCGGCTTTGATCAAGGCATCCTTGGAGCGGGCGAGTTCCTCGCGGTTGTCGGAGGCGACGCGGGTCTGGTCCGGGCGCAGCTCCAGCCGGTCGAGATAGGGTTTGTAGCCATAGAAGAATTTCGCATCGGCAACGGCGCGGCTGGCTTCAGTCGTGACCTGGTCGGCATTGCCAGGCCCGAGGCCGATGACGGTGAGACGGCCGCTCATGCCTGCGCCCCCAGCGCGCCGGGCCGGCCGGACCAGCCGGCAACCAGCACGATGGCGAAATAGGGCGCCTTGTCGTCCTGTTTGTCGGCGAGCTTCATCGAGATGCTGCCGGCCATCGTGCCGCGCTCGACATAGACGGCGCGCGTCAGCTTGCCGGTGGCCTCCAGCGCGCGCCTGATCTTGGGCAGGTTGCGGCCGACCTTCATGATGACGGCGGCATCGGTGTCCGCCAGCCGGCGGGTCAGCTCGAACTCGCTCATCGTGCCGGGCAGTACGGTCAGCACGTCATCACCCTGGACAATCGGCACACCGGTCTGCGACCAGCAGCCGGACATGGCGGTGACGCCTGGAATGACTTCGGTGGGGAAGCGATGGGCGAGGCGCACATGCAGATGCATGTAGGAGCCGTAGAACAGCGGATCGCCTTCGGACAAGACGGCAACCATCCTGCCGGCTTCGAGGTGTTCGGCGACTTTTTCGGCTGATTCCTCGTAGAAACCGGTGATCTGCGAGCGGTAGTCCTCGTGATCCTTCTCGATCTCGGTGGTCACGGGATAGAGCAGCGGCAATTCCAGCATGTCCGGCCGGAAGCGCGCTTCGACGATGGCGCGGGCGTTGCTGTTGTTGCCGCGCTTGGCGAAATAGGCGACGACATCGGCCTCGGCCAAGGCCCGCGCGGCCTTCAGCGTCAACAGTTCTGGATCGCCGGGACCGGTGCCGACGCCGACAAGCTTTCCTTTGGCAAACGCGTTCACAGGCCAGGCCTCGCCAGCGAATTGAGCGCGGCGGCGGTCATGGCGCTGCCGCCAAGCCGACCGCGCACGATGGCATAGGGGACACCATAGGAATTCTCGGCCAGCGCATCCTTGGATTCGGCGGCGCCGACAAAGCCCACTGGCATGCCGATGATGGCCGCCGGCTTCGGCGCGCCGTCGCGCAGCTTTTCCAGGAGATAGAACAGCGCTGTCGGCGCATTGCCGATGGCGACGACGGAGCCGGCCATGCGCTCGCCCCACAGGTCGATCGCGGCGGCCGAGCGGGTGTTGCCGATCTCCCTGGCGATGTCATGCGTGCGCGGGTCGCGCAGCGTGCAGATCACTTCATTGCCGGCCGGCAGCCTGGCGCGGGTGACGCCATGCGAGACCATCTCCGCATCGCAGAAGATCGGCGCGCCGGCGGCGAGCGCCTTGCGCGCGGCGGTGACAAAATCAGACGAGAAAACGAAATGGCTCGATGCTTCGACCTGGCCGCAGGCATGGATCATACGGATCGCGACATCGGCCTCGGCTTCGGAAAAGCGCTTGAGGTCCGCCTCGGCGCGGATGATGGCGAAAGAGCGCTCGTAGATCGCCGTGCCGTCGTGGATGTAGTCGTAGGCGGCCATGCTCATTCCTGTCTGTAAGCTTCGGCGATTGCCACCGGCCCAAGCCGTGTCAGGCAGGCGGCGGCGGTTTCGCCCTGAAATCGTGCGCCGCTGATCATCGCCGCGATGCGGCTTATGCCGCGCGCGGCGTCATAGCCCGGCCTGTAGCCCGCTGGAAGGGCCCTTGCCGTCGCGTTCACGACAAGTCCGGCTCCATTTTCGCCGCCGACGATTGTCAGCGGTGCCGGGCCGGGGTGGGCGCAGCCCTTGGCGCAGCCGGAAATGTGCAAAGTGAAGTCGAGAATATCGGCGTTTTCGGCGGCGATGGTTTCGGCGAGGTCGCGCGTTGCGATACGGCCGGAAGCACAGGCGGGCGTGCCGGGGCAAGCGGCGATCCGGGTTCGCGGGTCGGTGGGGGAGGTGACGAAGCCGAGGGCGGCGGCTATGTCCTGGAGGGACTGGTTGGCGTGCGGCGGCTGGCCGAGGAAGAGCAAGGCGCGGCCCGGGGCGAGGCGGATTTCGGTCGTGCCGAGGGAGAGGGCACTTTTTGCGAGAGCGATCATATTCTGCGCAGGCATGCTGCCGTAGGGCAGGGCTATGCCGAGGGCTACGGCGTGGCCTGCTAGAGGGAAAAGGCCGATGGGTTTGCGCGAGGCGCCCCCCTCTGTCCTGCCAGAGGGGCGCGCCTCGCGCGAACCTGTCAGGCTTAGCCAACCCGCCAGAGACACCAATTGCCGCTCCGACAGACCCCTCGCATGCGCGTCACGGCCTTTTTCAGCAATCATCCTGAGCGCTGCAACCGTAACATCGCGCGCCGCGTCGCCTTCCGCCACGACTAGCAATCGTGCGCTCTGCCCATCGCCCGCAACAGACACGAGCCATCGAATCCCGGCACTACTCCGAACCGCCAAGAGCCGCACATCGGCCGTCACCGCGTCCAGCGTGAGTTGCCCGCCGCCGTCGACAACCACCGACACTTTCGGGCCGAGCCGTTGCGTCAGCCCTGCTTCCTCGATCGCCGCCCTGATCCGCTCAGCCAGCGGTCGTGGATCTGCGATCTCCCGCGGGTCGATGCCCGCCAGCGGCCCTGTCTCCACCGGCACGCCGGTCCGCACCGCAATGCCCAGCGCATCGACTTCCGCCGCCAAGAGCGGCGCGCTTTGCGCCGTGAGGCCGCGTATCTGCAAGCTGCCGCGCGCGGTCACTTCCATGATGCCGTTGCCATGCCGCAGGGCGGATTCAGCCAGTGCGATCAACAGCTTCGCCGTGAAGCCTCCATCGACTGGGTTGAGCCGCACGAGCAGCCCGTCCCCGGTCTGCATAGGCGCTGACAAAGCGGGGCAGGCGCCACGGCGCGAGAAGGCATTCATGCCGCCACTCCCAGTGCCTCGGCCTCGGCAATCAGCGCGGCCAGATCGTCGTCGATGGAATTGCGCAAGGGGTGCCAGAGGCCGCGCCGGCGCGCCGACAGGAAACGCTCGGCAATGACTTTCGCGGCGGCAGGGTTTTCACGCAGGATGAAGGCGCGCACTTCGGGATCCCCGACATAGGCATCGTGCACGGCCTCGATGAGCGTGCCCGAAATAGCGTGGGTGGTTTCGGCGAAGCCTACGAGACGGTCGACCGTCTCGGCGAATTCGGAGGCGCCGCGCGGGCCGTGGCGCATCTGGCCTGATATGAAGCGGGCATTGACGGCGCGGGCGCGCACCACGCGCGAGACGGCTTCGCTGACCGAGCGCGGCTTCGGCTTTTGCGGGTCCGTCGTGTCGAGCACGATGACGTCGGCATTGCGGCCCAGCGCGGCAAGGGCGGCTGAAAAACCGCCGATGAAGGCGACGTCGGCTGAGCCTTCCAGGATGTCGCGGCCGGGGTCATCGCCGGTATGGACAAGCAGGTCGGCCTCGGCGAGGCGCCCCTCGAAAGCGCCTGGCGCCGGGATACCTTCACCGCCGGCGCCGCCATAGGCATACGATGTCGCGTCGAGATAGGCGCGGCCGATCTCTTCGCGCGCGCGCCAATCGCCACCCGACAGGAGATCCTCGACGCCCGCGCCATACGTCCCGGGCGAGGTGCCGAAGATACGCGGGCTTACCTTGCCGTCGGCGCGGGTTTTTGCCGCCAGCGGGTTTTCCGAATCGTCCTCGTCCCGCGCGGCAACGGCGTTGGCGGCGGCATCGATCAGCGCGATCTGGGTCGGAAACATGTCGCGGAACAGGCCCGATATGCGCCACGTGACGTCGACGCGCGGGCGGCCGAGCGTGGCCGGCGGCAGTACCTCGATGCCGGTGACGCGGCCGGTGGCGGCATCCCACTGCGGCCGGCAGCCCATCAGCGCCAGGCCTTGCCCGATCTCCTCGCCGCCGGTGCGCAGCGAGGCCGAGCCCCAGAGGTCGATGACCAGCGAACGCGGCCAGTCACCATGCGATTGCATGTAGCCGCGCACCACTTCCTGCGCCGCGGCCCTGCCGAGGTCGTAGGCGGTCGGCGTTGGCATGGTGCGCGGGTCCGAGGTGAACAGGTTGCGGCCCGTCGGCAGCACGTCGGAGCGTCCACGCGCCGGGGCGCCGGCCGGGCCGGCCTTGACGTGACGGCCATCGAGCACGGCAAGCAGCGCCGTCTTCTCGGCCTCTGCGCTTTGCCGGCGCATGGCGTCGGGCTCGTCTTCGGCCGCGCGGCCATAGACATGCAGCCCGTCCTTGATGGCGAAATCCTTCAGGTCACAGAGCCAGGCGTCGATGCGGCGCAATGCTTCATCGGGCGCGTCGGTTGTGGTGACACCGGCTTCGGAGGCGAGGCCGGTTTTCTGGGCGGTGTCGACGATCAGTTTCGCCAAGCGGTCGCGGCGACGGCGATCGAGGCCATCGGCCTGGGCGTATTCGTCGACCAGGCGTTCGAGCTTGTGCTGATCCTCGTCGAGCCCCGCGCCGGCCAGCGGCGGCGGCAGATGGCCAAGGGTGATGGCGGCGATGCGGCGCTTGGCCTGTGCCGCCTCGCCGGGATTGGAGACGATAAAGGGATAGATGACCGGCACGGCACCGGTGACGATCTCGGGGAAGCAGGCTTGCGACAGCGCAACGGTCTTTCCCGGAAGCCATTCCAGCGTGCCATGGGCGCCGACATGAATCAGCGCATGGATGCCGAGCGACTTGCGCAGCCACAGGCCGAAGGCGAGCAGGGCATGGCCCGGGGGGAGCGTTGGATCATGGTAGTCGGCGCGGCGATCGGCGGATCGGCCACGATCGGGGGCCAGGGCGACAGTGATGTTACCGAAGGTGGCGGCGCGGAAGGGGAAGCTTTGTGTTTCTTCTGCCTTGCCCCAAGCGGCTTCTACCGCAGCACTAGCCTCAGGCGGCAGGCCTTTCGAGAACTCGATATAGTCGTCCAGGCTCAAACCCTGATCGCCTACACCCAGCAACCACAGCAACTCACGCGGCGTCTCCGGAATCCCCTCAACCGCATAACCCTGTTCGCGGAGGTCTTGCAGCATGGCCAGCACGCTGGACGGCACATCCAATCCGACGGCGTAGCCCGTTCTGCCCGGCGCGCTCGGATAATCTGGGATAAGGATGGCCAGCTTGCGCCCGGCACGCGGTGTGTCCTGCAGCTTCATGAACGCCGCGATGCGGTCCGCCACCTGCGCCACGCGATCCGGTTCCGGCCGGTTGGCGAAGGCGCGGTGGCCAAGGGCGGGGTCGACATCGCTCTCGCCCTTGAAGGAAATGGCGCCGGCCAGGATGCGGCCGTCGAGCTCGGGCAGGACGACATGCATGGCGAGGTCGGCGGGTGCCAGGCCACGCTGGTTGTTTTCCCAGGCGTCGCGGCGGGTGGTGGCGACGATGAGCTGGAAGACAGGCACGCCGGCCCGGTCGAACAGGGTTTCGACGCCCGGTTCGGCGCCTGAGGCGAAGGCAGTGGCTGTAATGATGGCGGCGGGCTGGAGCGTGGTGAGGGCTGTTTCCACGAAGGCGAGTGACGCCGGGTCCTTCAGGCTGGAGACGAAGATGGGGACCGGGAGCATGCCGCGTTGGCGCAGCGCCTCAAAAAGCGCATCGATAGGCGCGACGTCGGCGGCGAGCAGCATCGAGCGATAGAAAAGGATCGGCACGACCTTTCCCTCCCCGACGCTGGCGAGGGGGACGATGCCGCGAGCGGGCTCGTAGTAGCCAGCTTTTGGCACATTGACCGGCCCAGCCACCGCCACATCCGACCCGGCCAGCCCCGCCAGCCGCTGCATCAGCGCTGCCATATTGGCCGGGCCGCCCTCGCGAAAATAGCTGAGCAGGCCGTCCAATTCCTCGCGCGGCAGCGTCGAGGCCTCGATCAGCCTGACATCCTCGTCGTGGCTTTCACCGGGAAGCAACGCCAGTTTTATGCCGCGTTCGTGGGCGATCGATGCAAGCTGGTCGCATCCATAGCGCCACCAGTCGTAGCCGCCGAGAATGCGCACCAGGATGATCTTGGCGTGACGGGCGACGCTGTCGATCCAGAGGTCGACCGACATGGGATGGCGCAAGTCGCGCAATGCCGCAAGCCGCATAGACGGCAAGCGGCCGGCATCCGCCTTCCACGCTGTCGCCAGGCCGGCGAGGTCGCTGTCGGTGAAGGACAGCGCCACGATATCCGCCGGCGTCTGCCGCAGATCGACCGGCTCGGCGAGATCGTCGAGCGAGGCGGATGTCGTGGTGAGGATGTGCATCGCGGCCCGTGCCTGTAAATCAGCCGGCGAGTATACGCTCGATCGCCGGGCGGTTCAGCCCCTTGAGGCCGATGACGACGAGGCGCGACCGCCGGTCGTCCTCGGCCGTCCAGGCGCGGTCGTAATAGTGATTGACGCGTGGGCCGACGGCCTGCAGCAGGAGCCTCATCGGCTTGCCGCCGACCTCGACGAAACCTTTCACGCGCAGAACGTTTTCCTGTTCGGCCGCGGTGGCGACGCGCTTGGCCAGTTCGTCCGGATTGGCGATCGAGGGAATGTCGACGATGAAGGTGTCGAAATCGTCATGCTCATGGTCGAATGCGCCGTCGTGATGCGACTTGCGATTCTCGATGTCATCCTCGACGGCGAGACCGAGCCCAAGCAGAACCGAAGGATCGACCTTGCCGTGCGAGGTCGGCACGACCTGCACGGCGCGGGCGGAATGTTCGCCGATAATGGCGTTGGCGCGGGCCGAGCCGGCGGCGTCCATCAGGTCGCTTTTAGACAGGATGATCAGGTCGGCGCAGGCGATCTGATCCTCGAACACTTCCTCCACCGGGTCGTCATGGTCGAGGCTGTCATCTCCGGCACGCTGCGCCTGCAGGGCGTCCATGTCGTTGGCGACACGGCCTTCGGCAAGTGCGGGACCATCGACCACGGCAATGACGCCGTCGACGGTCACGCGGCTCTTCACCGTCGGCCACTGGAAAGCCTGGACCAGGGGCTTGGGCAAAGCCAGGCCCGAGGTCTCGATCAGGATGTGGTCAACCTTCGGCGTCAGCGACAGGATCTGGTCGAGCGCCGGCACGAAATCGTCGGCGACGGTGCAGCAGATGCAGCCATTGGCCAGTTCGACGATATTTTCCTCCGGGCAGGTGTCGATGCCGCAACCTTTGAGGATTTCGCCGTCGATGCCGATGTCTCCGAACTCGTTGACGATGATGGCAATGCGCTTGCCGCCGGCGTTCTCCAGGAGATGGCGGACCAGCGTCGTCTTGCCGGCGCCGAGGAAGCCGGTGACGACGGTGCACGGGACGCGGGATAGGGAAGCGCTCATGATCAATCCTTCAACAGGTCGAGGGGAGGAATGCGGGCCACGAGGCCGCGCTTCAAGGAATCGGGTCGGCCGCGCCAGGGGATGAGGCCGTCGGTCGACGTGGCGAAAAGTTTGGCGCCGGTGACGAGGTCGGCGCCGCTGGCCGCGGTCAGGTCGCCGAAGACATAGCTCCAGCAGCCATCCCGCAGGATCGCGGCGCTAAGCCTTCGCTTGCAATTGCCTAGGCATTCGACCGCGCGGACGCGGACTTCGCCCGATGAGGCTCGCCGTGTGTCATCAGCCAGCAGTTCGCCGGCGCGAGGATGGACATCCGAGCCGGTTTCGTCACGGCAGGAAGCACAGACAATGACCGTGACCTCGGCCAAGGCGTCGCCGTTGGCGGATCGGATATCCGCTGTGCCAGCCGAAAAACTGCTGTTCTGGTCCAAAAAGCCGGGCTCCTTGCCCGGAAACCCGCCGGGCGATCGGATTTTTTTGTCGCAGACGGCAGGTCTCCTGGCTCGCGGGTCATCGCCTTGGTGCCGCCTTCCCGGGAAGCTCCCAGTGGCTTTCGGCCTTGGCTCTTCGCTTACAGTTGCGGGGACAGCCACGGATTTGAGATTTTCATCCCGCACCGCATTCCCTCTTAGCCCTTGCCGTTGCGGGCAAGGGACCGTCTGGATCGGATTTAGGCTTTTGCGGGTGGCGGTGTCAACGCGGGCTTACGACACGGCGATGTCGGCCAGCGCCGGGCCCAGATCGCCGGCCGGCGTCACTTCCATACGCTCAAGGCCAAGCCAGTCCTGCATCCGCTTCAGTTCCTCGCACAGCTGAGCCGCCGTTTCGGGCGGTGCGCCGGGCTCGGCGTAGGTGGCGTGGACGCGCAGCACGCTCGCTGGCCGGTCGGCCTTGAGATCGACGCGCGCGACGATCCGGTCGCCGAGCAGGAAGGGCAGGACGTAGTAGCCGTATTGGCGTTTCTCGGCGGGCGTGTAGATCTCGATGCGGTAGTGGAAGTCGAACAGCCGCTCCGAGCGCGAGCGTTCGAAGACGACGGGATCGAAGGGGGCGAGAAGGGCACGAGCTTCGATTTTCCGGGGCAGACGGGCGTCCTTGTGAAGGTAAGCCGGCTTGTCCCAGCCTTCGACACGCACCGGCAGCAACTCGCCCAACTCGACCAACTCCTCCAGCCGGCCCTTCATGTCGGCCGGCGACAGGCGGAAATAGTCGCGCAAATCGCCCGATGTCGCGATGCCGTGTGCGCGGGCGGAAATTCGCAGCAGTTCGCGGTGCGCGTCCTCGGCTGCCGGCACCGGCAGATCGAGGATCGCCTGCGGCAGCACGCGCTCGGGCAGATCGTAGAAGCGCTCGAAGCCGCGGCGGTGCGCGGTGGTGATGCGGCCGGCCCAGAACAGCCATTCGAAGGCATGCTTGGCATGGCTCCAGCCCCACCAGCCGCCCGAACCTTTCTGGCCTTCCAGCGCCGAAGCGGCGATCGGGCCGCGCGCGACGACCTCGCGGTAGATCTCTTCTATATACGCGGCGTGCTCGCGGCCCCATTTGGCCAGCCCCAGATACATCTCGTCGCCCTGCTCGGCGCGCTGCATGCGCCAGCGCATCAGCGGATAGGTCTCGACCGGCAGGAACGAGGCTTCGTGCGCCCAGTATTCGAACACCGTGCGCTTGCGCGTCACGGCGGCATTGTCGAGCAGAGCGAGCGGGTAGGGGCCGAGCCGCGAATAGAGCGGCATGTAGTGAGCGCGCACCACGGCGCTGACGGAATCGATCTGCAGCAGGCCGGTGCGCGAGAGCACCCGGGCGAAGTGGCGGCGGTCGGGTGTGCCACTTGGGCGGGGATCGAGAAACCCCTGGGCGGCAAGCGCGATGCGCCGGGCGGTGGCGAGCGAGATCTTTTCCTTCATGCAAACGTCACTCTGCGGGTGATTTGGATGGTGATTCCAGCCCATGCTAGCAGGGTTTTGGCGGCTATCCTGTCAGGAGAGAAAAGTGGAGTAGAAAATGAAGGAAATCAAACAGGAGCCGATCGTACCAGTTTCTCCTGTAATGCCGTCCAGCTCGGTGTTTTGAACAAGGTTTGACTTGCTTCGCTGGAAGTGCTGCGCTAACCCTCGCCGCGTTGCAGCATAGGCCCTTAAAACGGTTCAGCGGTTAAACTGTCACGCTTCCGCATTAAGGTCCGGTGCTGTAATCAAAGTGGATTGGCGCCAACGGAAAGCCGCTGCATGAACGCACTCCTCAGTTCGTACCTGCCCATCGTCCTGTTCATCGGCGTGGCACTGGTCGTCGGCCTGGCGCTGTTGGCCGCACCGTTCCTGGTGGCCTACCGCAATCCCGATCCCGAAAAGCTTTCCGCCTACGAGTGCGGTTTCAACTCGTTCGACGATGCCCGCATGAAATTCGACATCCGCTTCTACCTGGTGTCGATCTTGTTCATCATCTTCGACCTCGAAGTGGCCTTCCTGTTTCCCTGGGCGGTGTCCTTCTCGAAGATAGGCATGCTCGGCTTCTGGTCGATGATGGTGTTTTTGGCAGTGCTGACCATCGGCTTTGCCTATGAATGGAAAAAAGGAGCGCTGGAATGGGATTGAACGACAGTTCAGGCACCCTCGTCGCGCCGAAGCCGAAGGGCATTATCGATCCCAACACCGGCCGGCCGGTGGGGGAGGACGATCCCTTTTTCCTCGAAATCAACAATGAGCTCGCCGACAAGGGGTTCCTGGTCACCTCGACCGAGGCGCTGATCACCTGGGCGCGTAGCGGCTCGCTGATGTTCATGACCTTCGGTCTGGCGTGCTGCGCGGTCGAAATGATCCACACCTCGATGCCGCGCTACGATTCGGAGCGCTTCGGCGTCGCGCCGCGTGCGTCCCCGCGCCAGTCCGACATCATGATCGTTGCCGGCACGCTGACCAACAAGATGGCGCCAGCGCTGCGCAAGGTCTACGACCAGATGCCGGAGCCGCGCTACGTCATCTCGATGGGCTCGTGCGCCAATGGCGGCGGCTATTACCACTATTCCTATTCGGTGGTGCGCGGCTGCGACCGCGTCGTGCCGGTCGACATCTATGTGCCCGGCTGCCCGCCGAGCGCCGAAGCTTTGCTCTACGGCATTCTTCTCCTGCAGAAGAAAATCCGCCGCACCGGCACGATCGAACGGTAAATCCATGGCTGCTTCCCTAAGCGAACTGTCGACTTATCTCGGCGAGAAGCTGATCGGCCGCGTCAATGACGCGGTGCTGGCCTATGGCGAACTCACCATCCATGTCGACCCGGGCGACCTCATCGAAGTGGTGACCTTCCTGCGTGACGACGCGCGCTGCCAGTTCATCTCGATCATCGATGTCTGCGGCGCCGACTATCCGTCGCGGGCCAAGCGCTTCGACGTCGTCTATCACCTGCTGTCGCCGAAGCAGAATTTGCGCATCCGCGTCAAGGTGCAGGCCGACGAAGACACGATGGTGCCGTCGATCACCGGCGTTTTCCCGGGTGCCGACTGGTTCGAGCGCGAGACTTACGATCTCTATGGCGTGCTGTTCTCGGGCCATCCCGACCTGCGCCGGCTTTTGACCGACTACGGTTTCGAAGGCCATCCGCTGCGCAAGGATTTCCCGCTGACCGGTTTCGTCGAGGTGCGCTACGACGACGAAGCCAAGCGCGTCATATATGAGCCTGTGGAATTGAAGCAGGAATTCAGGAACTTCGACTTTTTGAGCCCATGGGAGGGGACAGATTACGTTCTTCCCGGGGACGAAAAAGCCAAGACGAATTGAGGCGCCACAATGGCTGAAACCTCCGTCCGCAATTTCAACATCAACTTTGGCCCGCAACACCCTGCGGCGCACGGCGTTTTGCGCCTGGTGCTGGAGCTGGACGGCGAAGTCGTCGACCGCGTCGATCCGCATATCGGACTTTTGCATCGCGGCACCGAAAAGCTGATCGAGGCAAAAACCTATCTGCAGGCGGTGCCTTACCTCGACCGGCTCGACTATTGCGCGCCGATGAACCAGGAGCATGCCTTCGCGCTCGCCGCCGAGCGCCTGCTCGGCATCGAGGTGCCGAAGCGCGGCCAGCTGATCCGCGTGCTCTATTGCGAAATCGGCCGCATCATGTCGCACATCCTCAATGTGACGACGCAGGCGATGGACGTCGGCGCGCTGACGCCCCCGCTATGGGGCTTCGTCGAACGCGAAAAGCTGATGGTGTTCTATGAGCGCGCCTCCGGCTCGCGCATGCATGCCGCCTATTTCCGCCCGGGCGGCGTCCACCAGGACCTGCCGCGCCAGCTGGTCGAGGACATCGGCAAGTGGATCGACCCGTTCCTCAAGTCGATCGACGACCTGGACAAGTTGCTGACCGGCAACCGCATCTTCAAGCAGCGCAATGTCGATATCGGCATCGTATCGCTGGCCGATGCCTGGGCCTGGGGTTTTTCGGGCGTCATGGTGCGCGGTTCGGGCTCGCCGTGGGATCTGCGCAAGTCGCAGCCCTATGAATGCTATTCGGAAATGGATTTCGACATTCCGATCGGCAAGAACGGCGACTGCTACGACCGGTATCTCGTGCGCATGGAAGAAATGCGCCAGTCGGCGCGCATCATGCGCCAGTGCGTCGATCTGCTGCTCGGCAAGGAAAGCACAGGCCCGGTGTCGAACCTCGACGGCAAGGTCGTGCCGCCGAAGCGCCAGGCGATGAAGCGCTCGATGGAAGCGCTGATCCATCATTTCAAGCTCTACACCGAAGGCTATCGCGTGCCGGCCGGCGAGGTCTATGCCGCCGTCGAGGCGCCGAAGGGCGAGTTCGGCGTCTATCTGGTCTCCGACGGGTCCAACAAGCCCTACCGCTGCAAGCTGCGCGCACCCGGTTTCGCGCATCTGCAAGCGATGGATTTCCTCTGCCGCGGCCACATGCTGGCCGACGTCACCGCCGTTCTCGGCTCCCTCGACATCGTGTTTGGTGAGGTCGATCGCTAAATGTCAGTCCGCCGTCTCGCAGAAGCCAGCGTCCAGCCAGCGTCCTTCGCCTTCAACCGGGCGAACGCCGCGGCTGCGAAGCAGTGGATCAAGAAGTACCCGAAAGGCCGCGAGCAGTCGGCGATCATCCCGTTGCTGATGATTGCGCAGGAGCAGGAAGGCTGGGTCACCAAGGCGGCGATCGAGACGATTTCCGATATGCTCGGCATGCCGCGCATCCGCGGGCTCGAGGTCGCGACGTTCTACACGCAATACCAGCTCAACCCGGTGGGCACGAGGGCGCACATCCAGGTCTGCGGCACCACGCCCTGCATGCTGCGCGGCTCGGAAGCGCTGATGGATGTGTGCCGCTCCAAAATCCATCACGACCAGTTCCACACCAACGACAAGGGCACCTTGTCGTGGGAAGAGGTCGAATGTCTCGGCGCTTGCGTCAATGCGCCGATGGTCATGGTGTTCAAGGACACGTTCGAGGATCTGACGCCGGAACGGCTGGCCGAAATCATCGATCTCTATGACGCTGGCAAGGGCGCGTCGGTGGCGCCGGGACCGCAGAACGGCCGTACCGGCTCGGAGCCGGCCTCCGGCCTGACGACGCTGAAGAGCGAAAAGGCTATCCTCAAGTCGACCCGTGACAGGGAAGCAAGAGAAGCAGCCAAGGCCGCCAAGGCGGCGCCTGACGCGATCATCGCCGCGCCTGTTCCGGCGCCCGCCGCCGCTCCCGTCGCGCCGTCCAATGCCAGCAAGCCGAAGACCGATGCGCCGGAAACCAGCCCTGCCTTGAAAACGCCTTCGAAAGCCAAGGTGGCACCAACTGCGGAGAACGCCGCGAGCGTTTCGGCGCCTCTGCATTCGGCCGCCAATGCCAACAAGGCGGCTGCGGAAGTCGAGAAGGTCGCCAAGCAACGCAATGGGCCGACGGCCAAGGCCGAGCCGGCCGCGGCTTTCAAGGCGCCGGAAGCCAAGGTGCCAGTGGCAAAGCCGGCGAAACCGTCGCTGGAGGACAAGAACCGTCCGGCCGGTATCGACAGGCCGGCCGCGGTCGACGACCTCAAGCTGATCTCCGGCGTCGGCCCGAAGATCCAGGGCATTTTGCACGAGCTGGGCATCTTCACCTTCGCGCAGGTCGCATCCTGGAAGAAGGCCGAGCGTGAATGGGTGGACGGCTATCTCTCCTTCCAGGGACGCATCGAGCGCGACGACTGGGTCAAGCAGGCCAAGGCGCTCGCCAAGGGCGGCGTCGCCGAATACATCCGCGTTTTCGGCAAGAAGCCGGTCTGAGGATACAAAAAATGCTTCAGGACAAAGACCGCATCTTCACCAACATCTACGGCCTCTTCGACAAGTCGCTGGCCGGCGCGATGGCCCGCGGCGCCTGGGACAACACGCCCGGCCTCGTCGCCAAGGGGCGCGAGTGGATTGTCAACGAGATGAAGGCGTCGGGCCTGCGCGGCCGTGGCGGCGCCGGCTTCCCGACCGGCCTCAAATGGTCTTTCATGCCGAAGCAGAGCGACGGCCGGCCGAGCTACCTCGTCATCAATGCCGACGAATCCGAGCCCGGCACCTGCAAGGACCGCGACATCCTGCGCAATGACCCGCACACGCTGGTCGAGGGCGCGTTGCTCGCCGGTTTCGCCATGGGCGCTATCGCGGCCTACATCTATGTGCGCGGCGAGTTCATCCGCGAGCGCGAGGCGCTGCAGCGCGCCATCGAAGAGGCCTATGAAGCCAAGCTGATCGGCAAGAACAACACTTCGGGGTATGATTTCGACGTCTACATGCATCACGGCGCCGGCGCCTATATCTGCGGCGAAGAAACGGCGCTGCTGGAAAGCCTCGAAGGCAAGAAGGGCCAGCCCAGGCTGAAGCCGCCATTCCCGGCCAATGTCGGCCTCTATGGCTGCCCGACCACCGTCAACAATGTCGAGTCGATCGCGGTGGCACCGACCATCCTGCGTCGGGGCGCGGCGTGGTTCTCGTCCTTCGGTCGGCCCAACAATGTCGGCACCAAGCTGTTCTGCGTCTCCGGCCACGTCAACAATCCGTGCACCGTCGAAGAGGCGATGTCGATCCCGTTCCGCGAGCTGATCGAAACGCATTGCGGCGGCATTCGCGGCGGCTGGGACAATCTCCTGGCGGTGATTCCGGGCGGCGCCTCGGTGCCGCTGGTGCCGGCCGAGCAGATCATCGACACGCCGATGGATTTCGACGCGCTGCGCGACCTGAAATCAGGCCTCGGCACGGCGGCCGTCATCGTCATGGACAAGTCGACCGACGTCGTGAAGGCGATCGCGCGTCTGTCCTACTTCTACAAGCATGAGAGCTGCGGTCAGTGCACGCCGTGCCGCGAAGGCACTGGCTGGATGTGGCGGGTGATGGAGCGGCTGGTGCGCGGCGAGGCGCAGAAGCGCGAGATCGACATGCTGCTCGACGTCACCAAGCAGGTCGAGGGCCATACGATCTGTGCGCTGGGTGATGCGGCGGCGTGGCCGATCCAGGGCTTGATGCGGCATTTCCGCGGCGAGGTGGAGCGCCGCATCGACGAGTTTTCGCGCAACGCGCACCGGGCCGAACCGGTGATGGTGGCGGCGGAATAGACCGATTTGTGACTGCGGAATAACGGGGCGGGGCGAACGAAGAAACGACCAGGAGAACTCTATGGCGCCGTATTCGACACCCTACCCAATGATGCCCAATTTGGACCAGCTCGAGAAGATGAACCAGGACCTGACCAGGATGATGCCGAAGGAGATGGCCAGCGCCGTCAACCTTTTCGTGCATCCTGTCGCCGGGGTGGCAGCGATGTCGGCGCTTGGCGTCGGGCTCGCCAACCATGCATTCGGCGTCTGGATGGGGGCGCTTTCGGGAGCCGCCGAGGCGTCGCAGCGGCTGATGCAGCCGCTGATCGAGGAATTCGAGGCGCGCGTCGAGCAGTTCGAGGACGCGAACTCGTCGTCGACCAAGGCGCGGGCGACGGCCAAGACCTTGATTGCCGAGGCGCAGTCCTTCGCCCAGGAGGTCACCGACATCGCCGCCAAGGAAGCCGCCATCACGGCGCCGGCGGTGAATGTGGCACCGGCAGCCGGCGAGGCGGCCGATATGCTGCTGCCCGAGGACTTCAGGCAGCCCAAGGCAATCGACAAGCCGGTGAAGCCGTCCGACCTCAAGGCGATCTCGGGCATCGGCCCGAAGCTGGAAAAGGTTCTGAACGGGCTTGGTATCTGGACCTATGCCCAGATTGCCGCCTGGTCGCCGCAAGAGATCGCCTGGGTCGACGACTATCTGTCGTTCAACGGCCGCATCGGCCGCGACGACTGGACTGCCCAAGCCGCCGTGCTGGCAACGAAGAAGAAGTGAATGAAATGCCGGGCGCCGCGTCTGTCGCGCCCGGGAAATGAGATTGCGGAAATCCGCAGAGGTTTGAGGCGAATGGCAAAGCTCAAGGTCGACGGGAAAGAGATCACTGTACCCGACCACTACACGCTGCTGCAGGCGGCGGAAGACGCGGGCGCGGAAGTGCCGCGCTTCTGCTTCCATGAGCGGCTGTCGATCGCCGGCAATTGCCGCATGTGCCTGATCGAGGTGAAGGGCGGGCCGCCCAAGCCGCAGGCTTCCTGCGCCATGGGCGTGCGCGACCTGCGCCCCGGCCCGAATGGCGAACCGCCGGAAATCTTCACCAACACGCCGATGGTCAAGAAAGCCCGGGAAGGCGTGATGGAGTTCCTGCTGATCAATCATCCGCTGGACTGTCCGATCTGCGACCAGGGCGGCGAGTGCGACCTGCAGGACCAGGCGATGGCTTTCGGCGTCGATTCCTCGCGCTATCATGAGAACAAGCGCGCCGTCGAAGACAAGTATATCGGCCCGCTGGTCAAGACGGTGATGAACCGCTGCATCCACTGCACGCGCTGCGTCCGCTTCACCACCGAAGTCGCCGGCATCTCCGAACTCGGCCTGATCGGTCGCGGCGAGGACGCCGAGATCACCACCTATCTCGAACAGGCGATGACCTCGGAACTGCAGGGCAACGTCATCGACCTGTGCCCCGTCGGCGCGCTGACCTCCAAGCCGTTCGCCTTCCAGGCACGGCCGTGGGAACTGACCAAGACCGAATCCATCGACGTGATGGACGCGGTCGGCTCGGCGATCCGCATCGACAGCCGCGGCCGCGAAGTGATGCGCATCCTGCCACGCGTCAACGAGCAGGTGAACGAGGAGTGGATCTCCGACAAGACCCGTTTCATCTGGGACGGCCTGCGCACGCAGCGCCTCGACCGCCCCTATGTGCGCAAGGACGGCAAGCTGGTTCCGGCGAGCTGGGCCGAAGCGTTCGCCGCCATCAAGGATGCGGTATCGAAGACGACGCCCGAGAAGATCGGCGCCATATCAGGCGATCTCGCGGCGGTCGAGGAAATCTACGCGCTGAAGCTGCTGATGGCTTCGCTCGGCTCCAGGAACACCGACTGCCGTCAGGACGGCGCTGCCCTCGATCCGTCACTTGGCCGCGCCAGCTACATCTTCAACCCGACCATCGAAGGCATCGAGCAGGCCGACGCGGTGCTGATCATCGGCGCCAACCCGCGTTTCGAAGCCTCCGTGCTCAACGCCCGCATCCGCAAGCGCTGGCGCGTCGGCAACCTGCCGGTCGGCGTCATCGGCGATATCGGCGACACACGCTACGACTATGAACTGCTCGGTGCCGGCCCGGATTCGCTGAAGGATCTGGCCGACGGCAATGGCAAGTTCTTCCAGACCCTGAAGAAGGCGACGCATCCGCTCATCATCGTCGGCCAGGGCGCCCTGGCGCGCGCCGATGGCGCGGCCGTGCTCGGCCAGGCGGCCAAGCTCGCCGGTGCCGTGAACGCCGCTCGCGCCGACTGGAACGGCTTTGCCGTGCTGCACAATGCGGCGGCGCGCGTCGGCGGCCTCGACGTCGGCTTCGTGCCGGGCGAGGGCGGCAAGGACGTCGCCGGCATGCTGGGTGAGACGGACGTGCTGTTCCTGCTCGGCGCCGACGAGATCGACATGGGCAAGACCGGCGGCGCCTTCGTCGTCTATATCGGGACCCATGGTGATGCGGGCGCCCACCGCGCCAATGTCATCCTGCCGGGCGCCGCCTACACGGAAAAGTCGGGCACCTACGTCAACACCGAAGGGCGCGTCCAGCAGACCAACCGCGCCGGCTTCGCCCCGGGCGATGCACGTGAGGACTGGGCGATTCTGCGGGCACTTTCCGACGTGCTGGGCAAGAAGCTGCCGTTCGATTCGCTGCCGCAACTGCGCGCGAGACTTTATGGCGAGTACCCGCATCTGGCGCGCATCGACCAGGTCGCGGCCGGCAATGCCGAGGATATCGCCGGCGTGGCGAAGCTCGGCGGGCGGCTGAACAAGGGCACCTTCACTTCGCCGGTCAAGGATTTCTACCTGACCAACCCGATCGCGCGGGCATCGGCCGTGATGGCGGAATGTTCGGCATTGGCCAAGAGCGGCTTCAAGCAGGCGGCGGAATAAGCATGGACACCTTCTTCTCCTTCTACGTGCTGCCGGCGCTGCTGATCCTCCTGAAGTCGGTCGTGCTGATCGTCGTGCTTCTGGTCTTCGTCGCCTACATCCTCTACGCCGACCGCAAGATCTGGGCGGCGGTGCAGTTGCGCCGTGGTCCGAACGTGGTCGGCCCGTGGGGCACGCTGCAGGCCTTCGCCGATCTGTTGAAGTTCGTCTTCAAGGAACCGGTCATCCCGTCAGGCGCCAACAAGGGCGTCTTCCTTTTGGCGCCGCTGGTGTCGGCGGTGCTGGCGATCTCAGCCTGGGCTGTCATTCCGGTCAACCAGGGCTGGGCGATCGCCAACGTCAATGTAGGCATCCTCTATGTCTTCGCCATCTCCTCTCTCGAGGTCTATGGCGTTATCATGGGCGGCTGGGCATCCAACTCGAAATATCCGTTCCTCGGCGCGCTGCGCTCGGCGGCGCAGATGGTGTCCTACGAAGTCTCGATCGGCTTCGTCATCGTCACCGTGCTGCTCACCGCCGGTTCGCTCAACCTCAGCGACATCGTGTTGTCGCAGCAGGGTGGAATTGGCACGCGGCTTGGCCTGCCCAACACCTTCCTCGACTGGAACTGGCTGGCGCTGTTCCCGATGTTCATCATCTTCTTCATCTCGGCGCTGGCCGAGACGAACCGGCCGCCTTTCGACCTGGTCGAAGCCGAATCGGAACTGGTCGCCGGCCACATGGTCGAATATTCGTCGACGCCGTTCCTGCTGTTCTTCCTCGGCGAATATGTCGCCATCGTCCTGATGTGCGCGCTGGCCACCATCCTGTTCCTCGGCGGCTGGCTGCCGCCCTTCGACTTCGCGCCCTTCACCTGGGTTCCCGGCGTCATCTGGTTCGTGCTGAAGGTGTGCTTCGTGTTCTTCGGCATCTCCATGGTGAAGGCCTTCGTGCCGCGCTACCGCTACGACCAGTTGATGCGGCTGGGCTGGAAAGTGTTCCTGCCGATCTCGCTGTTCATGGTGGTCGCCACCGCAGCCTTCCTCAAGATCACGGGGTTTGCGTGATGTCCGCTCTGTCCCAGGCCGCAAAATCCCTGCTGCTGCAGGATTTCGTCAGCGCCTTCTTCCTGTCGATGCGCCAGTTCTTCGCGCCGAAGGAGACGATCAACTATCCGCACGAGAAGGGGCCGACCAGCCCGCGCTTCCGTGGCGAGCATGCGTTGCGCCGCTATCCCAATGGCGAGGAACGCTGCATCGCCTGCAAATTGTGCGAGGCGATCTGCCCGGCGCAGGCCATCACCATCGAGGCCGGCCCGCGCCGCAACGACGGCACGCGCCGGACGGTGCGTTACGACATCGACATGGTGAAGTGCATTTATTGCGGCTTCTGCCAGGAAGCCTGCCCGGTCGACGCCATCGTCGAGGGACCGAATTTCGAGTTCGCGACGGAGACCCGCGAGGAACTCTACTACGACAAGGACAAGCTGCTGGCGAACGGCGACCGGTGGGAGCGCGAACTGGCACGCAACATTTCGCTGGATGCGCCGTACCGGTAATTGGCGCGCTTCTCCCCGTAAACGGGGAGAAGGAACAAGAAAGTGGACGGCGCAACGTCGCCCGTCTATGGAACACGCGATTTCGAACCGGAGGCGGGTCGGAGTCGGAATTTGGAACCCGGGGGATCCCCAATGCTGAGTGGACTAGAGGCGGCCTTTTTCTACCTCTTCGCCTTTGTCGCCGTGGCATCGGCGTTCATGGTCATTTCGTCGCGCAACCCCGTGCATTCGGTGCTGTTCCTGATCCTGACCTTCTTCAACGCCGCCGGCCTGTTCATGCTGACCGGCGCCGAGTTCCTGGCGATGATCCTGCTTGTCGTCTATGTCGGCGCGGTCATGGTGCTGTTCCTGTTCGTGGTCATGATGCTCGACGTCGACTTCGCCGAATTGAAGAGCGGCGCCTTGCAATACGCACCGATCGGCGCGCTGGTCGGGCTGATCCTGGCGGCGGAACTGATCGTCGTGCTGGGCGGCTACACATTCGCGCCGAAACTCGCCTCGACGGTGGCCAAGCCCATTCCCGATCTCGCCGCGCGTTCGAACACGGCCGCGCTCGGTGACATCCTCTATACCGACTACCTCTACTACTTCCAGATTTCGGGCCTCATTCTGCTGGTTGCCATGATCGGCGCCATCGTTTTGACGCTGCGCCACAAGGAAGGGGTCAAGCGGCAGTCGATCGCAGCCCAGGTCGGCCGCACGCCGGCCACCGGCATGGAAATCCGCAAGGTCAAGTCGGGCGAAGGAGTCTGAGATGGTCGTCGGCATCGCACATTATCTGACCGTATCGGCGATCCTGTTCACGCTCGGCGTGTTCGGCATCTTCCTGAACCGCAAGAACGTCATCGTCATCCTGATGTCGGTCGAGCTGATCCTGCTTGCGGTCAACATCAACTTCGTCGCCTTTTCGGCCGCACTCGGCGATCTGGTCGGCCAGGTGTTCGCGCTGTTCGTGCTGACGGTCGCGGCGGCAGAGGCCGCCATCGGACTTGCCATTCTCGTCGTCTTCTTCCGCAACCGCGGCTCGATCGCGGTCGAAGACGTGAACATGATGAAGGGTTGACGGAACCACCATGTATCAGGCCATCGTCTTCCTTCCACTGCTCGGCTTCCTGATCGTCGGCCTGTTCGGCACGTCGCTCGGCGCCAAGGCTTCCGAGTACATCACCTCCGGCTTCCTGGTGATTTCGGCGGTGCTGTCGTGGGTTGCCTTCTTCAGCGTCGGCTTCGGCCATGGCGAGGTGTTCACCGTCCCGGTGCTGCACTGGATCCAGTCCGGCGGGCTGGACGTTTCCTGGGCGCTGCGCATCGACACGCTGACGGTGGTGATGCTGGTGGTGGTCAACACCGTGTCGGCATTGGTCCATATCTATTCGATCGGCTACATGCATCACGATCCGAACCGGCCCCGTTTCTTCGCCTATCTGTCGCTGTTCACCTTCGCCATGCTGATGCTGGTAACGGCCGACAATCTGGTGCAGATGTTCTTCGGCTGGGAAGGGGTCGGTCTCGCGTCCTACCTGCTGATCGGCTTCTGGTACAAGAAGCCTTCGGCCAATGCCGCCGCCATCAAGGCCTTTGTTGTCAACCGTGTCGGCGATTTCGGTTTCGCGCTTGGCATTTTCGGCGTGTTCGTGCTGTTCGGCTCGGTCAATCTCGGCACCATCTTCGCCAACGCGGCAACGTTCATTCCGGCTGAAGGCGCGCCGCAGGGTGCTGCCGTGCTGACCTTCCTCGGCCATGCGCTGGACAAGCAGTCGGCCATGACCGTCGTCTGCCTGCTGCTCTTCATGGGCGCCATGGGCAAGTCGGCGCAGGTGCCGCTGCACACCTGGCTGCCAGACGCCATGGAAGGCCCGACGCCGGTCTCCGCGCTCATCCATGCCGCCACCATGGTGACGGCGGGCGTCTTCATGCTGGCGCGGCTGTCACCGCTGTTTGAGCTGTCGCATTCGGCGCTGACGGTGGTGACCTTCATCGGCGCCTTCACCGCCTTCTTCGCCGCCACCGTCGGCCTGGTGCAGAACGACATCAAGCGCGTCATCGCCTATTCGACCTGCTCGCAGCTCGGCTACATGTTCGTGGCGCTCGGCGTCGGCGCCTATGGCGCGGCGATCTTCCACCTGTTCACGCATGCCTTCTTCAAGGCGCTACTGTTCCTCGGCTCGGGCTCGGTCATCCATGCCGTTTCCGACGAGCAGGACATGCGCAAGATGGGCGGTCTGCGAAAGCTGATCCCGACCACCTACTGGATGATGGTGATCGGCACGCTGGCGCTGACCGGCGTCGGCATTCCGGTGACCGTCATCGGCACCGCCGGCTTCTTCTCCAAGGACGCCATCATCGAGAGCGCCTTTGCCAGCCACAATTCAGTCGCCGGCCTTGCCTTCATACTGCTGGTCATCGCCGCCTGCTTCACCGCCTTCTATTCCTGGCGGCTGATCTTCATGACCTTCCACGGCAAGCCGCGGGCGAGCCATGAGGTGATGCACCACGTGCATGAATCGCCGCCGGTGATGCTGGTGCCGTTGTTCGTGCTGGCCGCCGGTGCGCTGTTTGCCGGCATCATCTTCCACAATTCCTTCATCGGCGAGGGCTATGCCGAGTTCTGGAAGGCGTCGCTGTTCACGCTGCCGGACAACCATATCCTGCACGAGATCCATGAACTGCCGCTGTGGGTCGAACTGTCGCCCTTCATCGCCATGCTGATCGGGTTCGCGCTGGCCTGGAAGTTCTATATCCGTTCGCCGGAAATGCCGGTGAACCTTGCGCAGCAGAATCGCGGGCTCTACGCCTTCCTGCTCAACAAATGGTATTTCGACGAGCTCTACGACTTCCTGTTCGTGCGGCCCGCCAAGCGCCTTGGCCATTTCCTGTGGAAGACCGGTGACGGCACCATCATCGACGGGCTCGGGCCGGACGGCATTTCGGCGCGGGTCGTCGATGTCACCAACCGCGTCGTCAAGCTGCAGACCGGCTACCTCTATCATTATGCCTTCGCCATGCTGATCGGCGTTGCCGCACTCGTCACCTGGATGATGCTCTGATGACCGCCTGGCCAATCCTCTCGCTGGTCACCTTCCTGCCGCTGGTTGGTGTGCTGCTGATCCTGTTCATCAGGGACGACAGCGAAAACGCACGCCGCAACATCCGCGCCATCGCGCTGTTGACGACGACGTTCACCTTCATCGTCTCGTTGTTCATCTGGACCGGCTTCGACAATTCGCAGGCCGGCTTCCAGTTCGTCGAGAAATTCGCCTGGCTCGATTCCGGCATTTCCTACCATATGGGCGTCGACGGCATTTCGATGCTGTTCGTCATCCTGACGACGTTCCTGATGCCGCTCTGCATCCTGGCGTCTTGGGAATCGATCGAGAAGCGCGTCAAGGCCTACATGATCGCCTTCCTGCTGCTCGAGACGCTGATGATCGGCGTGTTCTGCGCATTGGATATCGTGCTGTTCTACGTCTTCTTCGAAGCCGGCCTGATCCCGATGTTCATCATCATCGGCGTGTGGGGCGGCAAGCGGCGCGTCTACGCCTCGTTCAAGTTCTTCCTCTACACGCTGGCCGGCTCGGTGCTGATGCTGCTCGCCATCATGGCGATGTTCTATCAGTCCGGCACGACCGACATTCCGACGCTGTTGACGCACAGCTTCCCGACCAACATGCAGACCTGGCTATGGCTTGCCTTCTTCGCCTCCTTCGCGGTGAAGATGCCGATGTGGCCGGTGCACACCTGGCTGCCGGATGCCCACGTCGAGGCGCCGACGGCCGGTTCGGTCATCCTGGCCGGCATCCTCTTGAAGATGGGCGGATACGGTTTCCTGCGCTTCTCCTTGCCGATGTTCCCGCTGGCGTCCGAAATGTTCGCGCCGCTGGTGTTCACCCTCTCGGTCGTCGCCATCATCTACACCTCGCTGGTGGCGCTGATGCAGGAGGACATGAAGAAGCTGATTGCCTATTCGTCCGTTGCCCATATGGGCTTCGTCACCATGGGCATCTTCGCCATGAACCAGGAAGGCGTGCAGGGCGCGATCTTCCAGATGCTGAGCCACGGCCTCGTCTCGGGCGCGCTGTTCCTGTGCGTCGGCGTCATCTACGACCGCATGCATACGCGTGAGATCGCGGCCTATGGCGGCCTCGTCAACAACATGCCGAAATACGCCACGGTGTTCCTGATCTTCACCATGGCCAATGTCGGCCTGCCGGGCACATCGGGCTTCATCGGCGAGTTCCTGACCATGCTGGGCGTCTTCCGGGTAAACACCTGGGTGGCGTTCTTCGCCGCCACCGGCGTCATCCTGTCGGCGGCCTATGCGCTTTGGCTCTATCGCCGGGTGATCTTCGGCGCGCTGACCAAGGACAGCCTCAAGGGGCTTCTGGACCTGTCGCCGCGTGAGAAGGTCATCATCTATCCGCTGGTGATCCTCGTCATCTTCTTCGGCGTGTATCCCGCTCCCGTCTTCGACGCGACGGCCCAATCGGTCAAGTCGCTCGTCACCAATGTCACCGCATCCATCGGCGCCGCGAAGACCGCGGCGGCGAACTGACCCAGGGGTTTTGCGAACCATGACGCCGGACCTTCTCTCCAGCCTGTCGCTCTCGACGCCCGAGCTAATCCTTGCCATCGGCGCGCTCGCGCTGCTGATGGTCGGCGCCTATTCGCGCGCCAACACCGCCAACACCGTGACCGGCCTCGCGGTTGCCGTGCTGGTGGCGGCCGGCGCCTGGCTGATCTTTCACACCGGGCAGGGCAGCGCCTATGGCAACGCCTTCATCCAGGATCCCTTCGCCCGCTTCATGAAGGTGCTGGCCCTGGTCGGCTCCGCGGTGACGCTCGTCATGTCGATGCGTTTTGCCAAGGCCGAGCGTTTCGACAAGTTCGAATATCCGGTGCTGATCCTGCTCTGCACGTTGGGCATGATGCTGATGATCTCGGCCAACGGCATGATCGGGCTCTATCTCGGCCTCGAGCTGCAGTCACTGGCGATCTACGTGCTGGCGGCGATCAACCGCGACAATCTTCGTTCGACAGAAGCTGGCCTGAAGTACTTCGTCCTCGGCGCGCTGTCGTCGGGCATGTTGCTCTACGGCATCAGCCTGGTCTATGGCTACACCGGCAACACCGGCTTCCAGGAGATCGCCACGGCGCTGGGCAGCGGCGAGCGCCAGCTCGGCCTGGTCTTCGGCCTCGTCTTCGTGCTGGCCGGCCTTGCCTTCAAGATCTCGGCGGTGCCGTTCCACATGTGGACGCCCGACGTCTATGAAGGCGCGCCGACACCGGTGACCGCCTTCCTGGCGGCGGCCCCCAAGATGGCGGCGATGGCGCTGATCGTGCGCGTCACCATGGGCGCCTTCAAGCCGATCGCCGCCGATTGGCAGCAGATTGTCGTCTTCATCTCGATCGCCTCGATGGCGCTCGGCGCTTTCGCCGCGATCGGCCAGACCAACATCAAGCGGCTGATGGCCTATTCCTCGATCGGTCATATGGGCTACGCGCTGGTCGGCCTTGCCGCCAACAGCCAGGCCGGCGTGCGTGGTGTCGCCATCTACATGCTGATCTACCTGGTAATGACGCTCGGCACCTTCGCCTTCATCCTCGCCATGCGGCGCAAGGAAGGCAATGTCGAGCAGATCAGTGACCTGGCCGGGCTGTCCTCGACCAATCCGATCATGGCGACCATTCTCACCATCCTGATGTTCTCGCTGGCCGGCATTCCGCCGCTCGCCGGCTTCTGGGGGAAGTGGTACGTCTTCCTCGCCGCCATCAATGCCAACCTCTACGCGCTGGCGATCATCGGCGTGCTGGCCTCGGTGGTGGGCGCCTACTACTATCTGCGCATCATCAAGATCATGTGGTTCGACGAACCGGTCGGCGGCTTCGTGCCGATGGCGAGCGAACTGCGTGTCGTGCTCGGCGTCTGTGGCGCCTTCGTGCTGTTCTATGTGCTGATCGGCGGGCCGATCGGCACCTATGCCGAAGCCGCGGCCAAGACATTTTTCTGACGGGATGGCGTTTCGACTGGCCCCAACCTCGGCGTCGGAAGGGTTCCGGCTCGAGGCCCATGACAGCATCGGTTCCACCAATACGGTGGCGCTCGACCACGCCCGGGCCGGCGACACGGGCAGGCTCTGGGTCGTTTCCAAAAAGCAGGAAAGCGGGCGTGGCCGGCGCGGTCGCGCCTGGGTGTCGCCCGAAGGCAATCTGGCGGCGACCTTGCTCGTCATCACCGGCGGTGAACTTCGCCTTGCCGCGACGCTGGGTTTCGTCGCCGGCCTGTCGCTTGCCGATGCACTCGACGCGGTGGTGCCGAAGGGCCGGATATCAATCGGCCTCGATGGCGCGAGCCAGGGACAAAACCGCTTCGAGCTGAAATGGCCGAACGACGTGCTCGCTTCCGGAGCGAAGCTCGCCGGCATCCTGCTGGAGTCGGCGATACTGGAGGGCGGCCGTTTCGCGGTCGCGGTCGGCATCGGCGTCAATGTGGTGGCGCACCCCAGCGATTTGCCTTATCCCGCGACATCGCTGCAAGCTCTGGGTGCGACATGCGATGCCGAGACGCTGTTCCTGGCGCTGTCGGATGCCTGGAGCGAGAATGCCCGCCTTTGGGATGAGGGCCGCGGCCTTGCCGCCGTCAGACGGCGCTGGCTGGCGCGCGCGGCGGGGCTTGGCGGCGAGGTTGCCGTCAGAATTGACGGTAATGTGGTGCGTGGAGTGTTCGAGACCATTGACGAGGACTGCCGTTTCGTGATCCGCGACGATGAGGGGTCGGTTCTGACGATCGCGGCTGGCGACGTGCATTTCGGTGCGGTCGCTTCGGCCAGAGCCTAGTAGTGGACTTGGCCCGAGGGTCAGGAAGGAAAAAATAATGGCGAAAGCGGAAAACGCCGAACTCGTCTTCGTGCCGCTCGGCGGCGTCGGCGAGATCGGCATGAACTTCGCCCTCTACGGCTACGGCCCGCCGAGCGCGCGCGAATGGATCGTCATCGATGTCGGCGTCACCTTTCCCGACGCGGCACATCCGGGCGTCGACCTGATCCTGCCCGACACACGCTTCATCGAGGAGAACCTCGCCAATCTGCGCGGCATCATCATCACCCACGCGCATGAAGACCACTATGGCGCATTGCTCGACATCTGGCCGAAGCTCAAGGCGCCGGTGTGGATGACACCGTTCAGCGCCGGGCTCTTGGAAGCCAAGCGGCAGGGCGAGCAGGGGGCAGCGAAAATCCCGCTGACGATCTACCGGGCGGGCGAGAAATTCACCGTCGGCCCGTTCGAGATCGAAGCAATTCCGGTGGCTCACTCGATACCGGAGCCGATGTCGCTGGCGATCACCTCGCCGGCCGGCACCGTCATTCACACCGGCGACTGGAAGATCGATCCGGAACCGACGATCGGACCCAAGACCGACGAGGCGCGTTTCCGGGCCTATGGCGACAAGGGCGTGCTGGCACTGATCTGCGATTCGACCAACGCGTTGCGGGAAGGCGAGTCGCCTTCGGAAGTCGCCGTCGGCGAAGGACTCAAGGGCGTCATCCAGTCAGCCAAGGGCCGCGTCGCCGTCACCACTTTCTCCTCCAATGTCGGGCGGATCGTCTCCATCGCCAGGGCGGCGCGCGATGCCGGGCGCCAGTGCCTGGTGCTTGGCCGGTCGTTGAAGCGCGTCATCGATGTCGCCGACGAACTCGGCTATATGGATGGGCTGCCGGAATTTATCGCCGAGGAAGATTTCGGCTTCATCCCGCGCGAGAACCTGGTCATCATCTGCACCGGCAGCCAGGGAGAGCCGCTGGCGGCGCTGGCGAAACTGTCGCGCGACGAGATGAAGTCAGTGTCGCTGACGGCGGGCGACACGGTGGTGTTTTCCTCGCGCACCATTCCCGGCAACGAGAAGGCGATCCTCGAGATCAAGAATCGTCTGATCGACCTCGGCATCAAGATCATCGAGGATGGCGACGCGCTCGTGCACGTCTCCGGCCACCCCCGCCGCAGCGAGTTGCGCAAGATGTATGAATGGGTGCGCCCGCAGATCGGCGTACCAGTGCATGGCGAGGCGGCGCATCTGGTGGGGCAGGGGTCGCTGATGTCGACCTCCGGCATCGGCCAGGTGGCGCAGGTGCGCGACGGCGACATGCTGAGACTTGCTCCCGGCCCCGCCACCATCATCGACCAGGTGCCGTTCGGCCGCATCTACAAGGACGGCAATCTGATCGGCACCGACCAGGCGATGGGCATTCGCGACCGGCGCAAGCTCTCCTTTGCCGGCCATGTCGCGGTCAATGTCGTGCTCGACGACAAGTATGAGTTGGCCGGGGATCCCGACCTGGTCGCGATCGGCGTCGCCGAGGCTGACGCCAGTGGCGAGACGCTTGAGGACCTGATGATCGATGCCGCAGTTGGCGCGGTGGAATCCATTCCCCGTCAGCGGCGAAAAGATCTTGACCTCGTGCAAGAGGCGGTGCGTCGCGCGGTGCGCGGTGCAGCCAACGAAGCCTGGGGCAAGAAGCCGCTGGTGACGGTGTTTGTCACCAGATGAGGGCAGTAGGGATGCGACCACGCCTCTAATCCGTCGTCCCCTATTGCCGTACTGCCTTATTGCCATACTGCCCTGATACGGAGCATTCCATGCTTGGACGCCTCAACCATGTCGCGCTTGCTGTGCCGGATCTGGCCGCGGCCGCCGCTGCTTATAGCAACACGCTCGGCGCCGAGGTGACTGAGCCGCAGGCACTGCCAGAGCATGGTGTCACCGTGGTGTTCGTCAATGTCGGCAACACCAAGATCGAACTTCTGGAGCCCTTGGGCGAGGGCTCGCCGATCGCCGCGTTCCTCGTGAAGAACCCGTCCGGCGGGATGCATCATCTCTGCTACGAGGTCGGAGATATCCTGGCCGCGCGCGACCAGCTCAAGGCCGCCGGTGCCCGCGTGCTGGGTGACGGCAACCCGAAGGTCGGCGCGCATGGCAAGCCGGTGCTGTTCCTGCATCCGAAGGACTTCTTCGGCACGCTGATCGAACTGGAACAATCATGAGCTGGATTTCGTTCACCGCCCTGTTTTTCGCGACCTGGTGGGTGGTGCTGTTCGTCGTGCTGCCGTTCAGCGTCAGGACGCAGGACGACGATCACGACGTGACGCTGGGCACGGTGGCGAGCGCGCCGCGCGGGCCGCACATGCTGCGCGCCGTGATCCGCACCACCATCGTCACGGCGATCCTTATGGGCATTTTCTATGGCCTGACGCACGGGCTGGGATACAGCATCGATGACCTCTCGCGCATCATGCCGGATTTCAGCCCGGCAAAGTAGATTTCCGGCAAGGGTGCTCTGACGACATCGGTGCGGAGGCGGTCGAGAGGCTGCCAATTTTCCGCACTCGCACGCTGCTGACGCCATGTCATGCAGCTCGGCGATCCACCGCGCTAACCAGATGATTGCACAAAAAAAATGCAAGGCACGAGGCCTTGCAATTAAACGCGTCCGATCTGTTTCCGGTATCCGGCGGCAGCGAGTTACCGCGCCTAGATCGCATCCTCCCAAGACTTTGACCGCGTAGGAGGGCAGATTTTTCTCCGCCCTCTCGGTTATCGCGGCACATTAGCCTAAGCCAAATGACAATGTCACGAAGAATTTTGCCTCGAAACAGGCATTCTCGTGCTGCACTGCACAATAGTATGGCATGCTTTGCTTTTGAAACGGCCAGCCAGGTGCGGCGGAGCCTTCGCGGCATATCTTGAATTGACGCGCGCAAAGAATTGGCGGCCAAATCCGAAGACGTTCTGCTCTCCGCGCAGTCGGCTGGACCCTATTTTGCGACACCGGCCGCGGCCATCGCTTTCTCGACCATGCCGATCCAGCCTTCGTTGGCACCCGGCAGTCGTCCCTGCGACTTCAGGCCCGTCAGCATGGCTAGCGCGGCTTTGAAGTTTGTCGACGAATCAACGCCAGCAACGGCCAGCTTGTATCGGCTGTAGGCGGCGTCCACAGTTCGCTGCGCATTGCCCGGGTCGGCATGCAATTGCGTGTCGGCGATCACGAAACCGGCCCGGTACTCGGCAGCCGCGCCGCTTTTGTCCCCCTTGCTCATCAGCACATCGCCGATCCGGTTGTGGCTGACTGCAAGGTCGCGCTGCCATTCGGCATTATCGGGGTCGAGTTCGGCCAGATATTCGGCAATGGCCTGCGCGGAACGGTGGTTGGCAAGTGCCCCATCCGAGTTGCCGGCCTCGTTCATGGCATCGGCCACCTTGCCCAGCGCGAGCTCGAGGTCACGCCGCCACAAGGTGTTCCCAGGATCTCGTGCCACCAGTGTCTTCGCGATCTCGACGCTGCGCTGGTAGGGGTCGAAAGCCCTGTCATTGTGCCCGGACAGCCGCTGCACATCGCCGATGGCGTTCAAGCTGACGCTGATGTCACGCTGGAGCTCACTGTCGTCGGGCTTCTTCTTCGCCAGCGCCTCGGTGATCCGCAAGGCGACTTCATATTCGGCGATCGAACCCTGCAGATCGTTGGTCAGCCTGAGCGCCAGCCCGACCTTGGAATGGCTGACGGAAAGGTCGCGCCGAAAGCCGTCATCGTCCGGTGCTTTCTCGGCCAGGAATTCGGCGACCTTGAGCGCCGAACGGTAATTCGCCAGCGCGCCGGGGCCGTCGCCCGAAATCCGCATGGCGTCGCCGATGCGGTTGAAGCCGACGGCATAGTCGCGCAGATAGCCAAACGTAGGCTCCTTTTCGAGGATCGCCTTCATCGTGGCGAGCGCCTGCTGGTAAAGCGCGATCGCGCCGGCTGTATCCCCCATCGCCTTCCTGACGTCGGCGACCTTGTTCTGAGCCACGACAAGATCGCGCTGATGGTCGATCTTGCCAGGCTCGGCGGCCGCGCGTTTCTCAGCCGACCGGACCATCGAATCATAGGCTCTTCCGGCTTCATGCAAATGGCCGACGGTCGTTTCCAGCGTGCCGATAAATTCCCAGGACAGTGTCTGCTGGTAGCGTGCCTCGTCCGGTATTTGGAAACCGTCGACATCGGCGTAGAGCGCCACGGCTTTGCGGTAATCCTCGATGGCGAGGTCGTAGCGCAATTGCGCCTGCGAGGCACCGCCGGCAAGATAATGCGTCGTCGCCTCCGACAGGGTACGTTCGATGAAGCGGTTTTTCAGATCGTCGCGCGATTTGCCGTCGATATCAGCCGCCTTGCCAAGCAACGCGCGGGCCTCGTCGAACAAGCCGAGTGCCAATTGCGCCTCGGCCTGTCGGCGCAGCGCCGTCACTTCCGGATCGAAGGAGGCGAAGTTGCGCAAATCGGCCCGCACCTTGATGAACGCGTCGGCCGCTTCCTGGAGTTTTTGCTGGCGCTGCCTTGGTGCCATCGCCTTGCCGTCGGAAGTGATGAGCGCGGCGTAGAGTGGCGCCAGCGGCATGTCGGCATTGGCCGCCACCGTCTCGACCTCGACGCGCAGGGCCGGCGTGACACCGGCCATGGCGAGCAGCAGCCGATCGCGCTCGGGCAGGGCGTCCTTGCTGGCTTGCGCGGCGAAGAAAAGCTGCGGCAAGCCGCTCTCGACATAAGGAAGCTGTTTGCCGCGCGAGAGGTCGTAAACCTGCTGCTGCACCAGCGTCAGCACGGAGCGTATTTCCAACCCGTCAGTGGGCAGGAACCTGGCCAGTGCGGCGGAGAATTCGGAGTTGCCGGGCGCGCCGTCAGAGGCTGTCTGTCCGGGCGCCGCGGAAAAGGCGAACAGCACGTTTTCCGCGCGGCCCATGCGTCCGAGCCCCGGCTTGGCCTCGGCTTTCACCTCTGGCGCGATGGAGATCACGCCGCGCCCTTCGCCGGATTTGCCGACCGTGGATTCGCCACCCTCGGATTGGCCGAAAGGATCGTTGCGGCAAGCATCGAGCACGACAAGACCGATCTTGCCGACCGCGGTCACTGTCTCGCGCACCTCTTCGAGCGGAAGGGTGGTGGCCTTCAGCCGGTTCAGCGAAGACGGATCGGCATCGACCGGCAGAAGACGGTTGTCGCCGGCGATCTCGACGCCATGGCCGGAGAAGTAGATCAGCGCGACATCCGCGCCGGCCGCGTCGTTGCGGAAATCCTCCAGGGCGCGGCGCATGCGCTTCAGGTCGCGGTTCGCTTCGGTGGTGACGTCGAAGCCGAGCTTTTGCAGGGCGGATTCGATCGTGCGGCTGTCGTTTACCGCATTCTTCAATGGGCGCACATTGCGGTATTCGTCGGCCGCAATGATGAGCGCGACCCGCCGCTCGGCATGTGCCGCCGAGACGAAAAAGATCGCCAGGATGATCGACAGGAAAAACCGCAATGACCGATCCGCCCCAAGCGGACAGCGTCCCACGGCTTTTCAACTCAGGCAAGCCGGCGCGACATGATCCAGAAACTCAAGGATTCCGGGCATGAAGGCGTCAATGTGCCGCCATGGCCGGGTTCCCATTCCGTCATGAAATGGCTATGAAGCCGGGTCAAGCAAGCCTGCGTCGCGCCGATTCTGGCGTGGCCGTTCTCATTCACGGACCAGTCCATGCGTTTGTCGCGCTATTTCCTGCCTATCCTCAAAGAAAATCCGCGCGAGGCCGAGATCGTCTCGCACCGGCTGATGCTGCGTGCCGGCATGATCCGCCAGCAGGGGCAGGGCAGTTTTTCCTGGCTGCCACTAGGCAAGCGGGTGCTGGACAAGGTCTGCCAGATCATTCGCGAAGAGCAGAATCGAGCCGGCGCGCTGGAGATCCTGATGCCGACCATCCAGTCGGCCGACCTGTGGCGCGAAAGCGGTCGCTATGACGATTACGGCAAGGAGATGCTGCGCATCAAGGATCGACAAGATCGCGACATGCTCTACGGTCCAACCAACGAGGAAGTGGTCACCGAAATCGTCCGCGCTTACGTCAAGTCCTACAAGGACCTGCCGCTCAATCTCTACCACATCCAGTGGAAGTTCCGTGACGAGGTGCGGCCGCGCTTCGGCGTCATGCGCTCGCGCGAATTCCTGATGAAGGACGCCTATTCCTTCGACCTCGATTTCGAAGGCGCCAGGGCGGCCTATAACAGAATGTTCGTGTCCTACCTCAGGACGTTCACGCGCATGGGCCTGCAGGCGATACCGATGCGGGCCGATACCGGGCCGATCGGCGGCGATCTCAGCCACGAATTCATCATTCTAGCCGACACCGGCGAGAGCCAGGTCTATTGCGATCGCGATTATCTGTCGCTCGAGGTGCCTGGCGAAAACACCGACTTCGCCAATGACGCCGAGATATCGGACATCGTCAAGACGTGGACGACGCCTTACGCCGCCACCGACGAGATGCATGACGAGGCGGCGTGGGACAAGCTTGGCGAAACCGACCGGGTCTCGGCGCGGGGCATTGAAGTCGGCCACATCTTCCATTTCGGCGACAAATATTCCAAGCCGATGGGTGCCAAGGTGACCGGGCCCGACGGCAAGGATCATTTCGTTTCCGGCGGCTCCTACGGTATCGGCCCGTCACGGCTTGTCGCGGCGATCATCGAAGCCAGCCATGACGAGAACGGCATCATCTGGCCCGACGCCGTGGCGCCGTTCGACATCGGCCTGATCAACATGAAGGTGGGCGACGCCGACTGCGACCGCGTCTGCGACGAGCTTTATGCCGCCTTCGCAGCCAGCGGCAAGGATGTGCTTTACGACGATACCGACCAGCGGCCGGGCGGCAAATTCGCCACCGCCGACCTGATCGGCTTGCCCTGGCAGGTGATCGTCGGGCCGCGCGGCGTGGCTGCCGGCGAGATCGAGATCAAGAATCGCAAGACCGGCGAGCGCGAAACGCTTCCGGTGGCCGATGCGAAAAAACGCTTCGGTGCTGCCACATGAGCGAAGTGGCGGCGGCAAGATCGGCGGGCGCCGGCCCGTTCTCCATCTTCGAACGCACGGTAGCGTGGCGCTATTTGCGTTCGCGGCGCAAGGAGACGGTGATCTCGGTCATCGCCTCCATCTCCTTCCTCGGAATCATGCTTGGCGTGGCGACGCTGATCGTCGTCATGGCCGTGATGAACGGGTTTCGCGCGGAGCTTTTGACACGCATTCTCGGCGTCAACGGCCATTTGATCGTGCAGCCGCTCGATTCGCCGCTCGAGGATTACGCCCAGGTCGCCGGCCGCATCAACGGGGTGCCCGGCGTCAAATACGCCATCCCGCTGATCGACGGCCAGGTGCTGGCGCAAGGCAATGTCGGCGGCGGCACCGGCGCGCTGGTGCGCGGCATACGCGGTGAGGATCTCGGAAAGATCGCTATCGTCGCCAACAACATCAAGCAGGGCTCGCTCGCCAATTTCGATAGCGGTGAGGGTGTCGCCATCGGCAAGCGCATGGCCGAGAATCTCGGCCTGACGCTCGGCGACACCATTACGCTCATCTCGCCCGACGGCGACGTGACGCCGATCGGCACGACGCCGCGCATGAAGGGCTACAAGATCTCCGCGATCTTCGAGGTCGGCATGTCGGAATATGACACGTCCATCGTCTACATGCCGTTCTCCGAAGCGCAGCTCTATTTCAACATGGACGGCCGCGCCCAGACGATCGAGATCTATGTCGACAATCCCGACAATGTCGACGCGCTGAAACCGAAGGTGGAGGAGGCGGCACAGCGTCCGATCGACATGGTCGACTGGCGCCAGCGCAACGAGACCTTCTTTTCCGCCCTGCAGGTCGAGCGCAACGTCATGTTCATGATCCTGACGCTGATCGTGCTGGTGGCGGCGCTCAACATCATTTCCGGACTGATCATGCTGGTGAAGGACAAGGGGCACGACATTGCCATCCTGCGCACCATGGGCGCGTCGCGCGGCGCCATCCTGCGCATCTTCCTTATGACGGGGGCGGCGATCGGCGTCACCGGCACGCTTGCCGGCGTGCTGCTGGGCGTACTCATCTGCACCAACATCGAATCGATCCGCCAGTTCTTCTCGTGGATGACCGGCAAGGTGCTGTTCAATCCGGAGCTCTACTTCCTCAGCCAGCTGCCGGCGAAGATGGATCCGCGCGAGACGACCTATGTCATCATCATGGCGCTCGGGCTGTCCTTCCTGGCGACGGTATTTCCGGCATGGCGGGCCGCCCGCCTCGATCCGGTCGAAGCCTTGAGGTACGAGTAGTGGCTGAGGTCATTATCGAGCTGAAGAGCGTCGAGCGGCACTATGTCCAGGGGCCGCGCAAGCTCACCATCCTGAACGGCGCCGATTTTTCGCTGAGACGCGGCGAGATGGTGGCGCTGGTGGCGCCGTCCGGCACCGGCAAGTCGACGCTGCTGCACACGGCCGGCCTGCTGGAACGCCCCGACGCCGGCGACGTGATCCTGTCCGGCCGCGCCTGCGGGCGGCTATCCGACGACGAACGCACGTCGATACGCCGCAACGATGTCGGCTTCGTCTACCAGTTCCATCATCTGCTGCCGGAATTCACGGCGCTGGAAAACATCATGATGCCGCAGCTGATCAAGGGGCTGCCGCGCAAGGAGGCGACCGAGCGCGCGGCGCAGTTGCTCGACTACATGCAGATCGGCAAGCGCGCGTCGCACCGGCCGTCGGAACTCTCCGGTGGTGAGCAGCAACGCGTTGCCATCGCTCGTGCGGTTGCCAACGCACCGCTGGTGCTGCTGGCCGATGAGCCGACCGGCAATCTCGATCCGGTCACCGCTTCCTATGTGTTCGAGGCGCTGGAGGCACTGGTGCGGCAGTCGGGTCTCGCTGCGCTGATCGCCACCCACAATCACGAGCTGGCATCACGCATGGACCGGCGTGTCACGCTCGCCGACGGCAAGGTGGTGCCGCTGTAGGCCCGTCTCTCCGAGAGCCACTCAGGCTTAGAACCGCCAGTGAGCGTTCAGTGCGATCAGGGCGGAAGAGATCGCGATCATCCCTAGGATGAGCAGCCAGGTTACAAAGTTGCGAGAGAGGCGCCACTGGCGGCCCTGTCTCATGCGCTTTCGCCAGCGATCAGCTTGATTGACGCCTTCGTGTTGCCCCACGACCATTGCTCGGTTGAGTGCAACCAGGCGCAGCGGGACGATGGCGTCGTCCGAGATCTTCCTGACCTGTTGATAGGCGCCGAGCCGTCAACCTTTTCTTAACCTTGCGGATCTGATCGCTCGCAGATTCCGGCTGCGCCTGGATTCTGTTCGTTGACATTGAAACAAAATTAGAACAAATTGCGAACATATCAACAACAGGAGAGAGTTATGACCGATCTGGTTCAGGATGTCATCTCACTGGTTTGCATGAGCGCGTTTCTGGTTTCCATGGCGATCTGGATCGGAGCGATGTGATTTGGCGGCTCTCGCCGCCTTGGTTTCCGCTGGCGAAAACCGCTCCGCCGTTAAGTCTTTCTTGCCGCGGTGACGCTAGGGTGCGTTTCCGAGGCAGGGAGCAAGGTCCAGGTGTCGCCCATCGTCACGGCCATTTTGGTGGCCAGCAATCTCGGGCTGATCTTTCTCTTGATGACAGTGCCGCTTGGTTTGCGCACGGTCAGGATGAACCGCTTGATCGCCATGGACCGTGAGCGCCTCTGGCAGGCGTTGTGGCCGCTTGGCAGCGATGCCGGATGGTCCGGCGAGATCCTCTCGGCGCAGCCGCTGGACGGGGATGGTGTGGCCCGTATCATGCTGTCGTGGGAAGGCCGCGACGGCAAGCCGATCGAGCGCCGGGCTCGTTTTGACGATGTCGTTGAGGGCAGCCGCTTCTCGATGCGCGTCCTCGATGATACCGCGCTCGATGTCTCGTTCTGGAAAGACTATCGCGAAACGGCCGAACTCGTCTCCGAAGGCAGCGGCACACGCGTGACGCTGGGCCAGACGGATCGTTACCGCGGTGCTGCCTTTCTGGTGTTCCGTTATTTCGCCATGCGCCGCGAACTGTCCAAGCTGCAGCGCTGGGCTGTGACCGGGCAGTATCGCAAGGGCGGCTGGTTCGAGCATCCGCTGAGCCAGGTCGGCTTTGCGGTGCTGTCGGCACTGATCCTGTGGCCGTTCTTCGGTCTCCATCTCGGCGGCCTGGCGCTGGCCGCGATCCTGACCTCGGTGGTCGCGCTGCACGAGCTCGGCCACATGGCGGCGTTCCGGCTGATGGGCCACCGCAAGGCGCGGATGATCTTCATCCCGCTGCTCGGCGGCATCGCCATTGGCGGCCGGCCCTACAACAGCCGCTTCGAGGTAGCCTTCGTGGCTCTGATGGGGGCGGGCTTCTCCGCCTTCCTGGTGCCGATCGTTATTGCCGCCAGCGCGTTTGCGAGTGGCGAGGGGCACAAGGCCGCGGCCGCTCTGCTGGCGGCGCTGGCAGGCTGTGCGGCCCTTTTCAACATCGCCAATCTGGTGCCTGTGTGGAAGTTCGACGGCGGCCAGGTGCTGCGCCAGATCTGCCCGGGGCCGGTGGCGCTGGCGCTGGCCTCGTTCTTCCTGCTTTCGGCGTTCCTGGCGGTGGGCTGGCGGGCCGGCTTTTCATCCAGCTTTCTGCTCGCGACGGGCGCGGTCTTTTCAATCCTCAGCCTGCTGACGATGGGCAGCGGGGTGAAGCCGCGCCACGAGCTGGAGCCGATCCGCATGGTCGACCGCTTCGCCATCGCCGGTGCGCTGCTGGCGGTGTTCATTATCCATGGTTGCGGAGTTTTGTGGGCGTCGGCGCAATTGTTTTCGGCTTGAGTTGAACCTTTCCAGGTTCAACCGGTCTTGCGAGCGACCTCGGCAGGCAAGGCCGCCGCGGGACCGAACACATCCTCGAAGGCTGATTTCAGCGCCAGATCAAGGTCGGCCATGCCGACGGGAAGGCCAAGGTCGACGAGGCTGGTGACGCCGTGATCCTGCACGCCGCACGGCACGATGCCGCCGAAATGGGAGAGATCCGGCTCGACATTGATGGCGATGCCGTGAAAGCTCACCCAGCGCCGCAGCCGGATGCCGATTGCCGCGATCTTGTCCTCGGCCGGCGATCCGTCCGGCAAAGCAGGGCGATCCGGCCGCACCACCCAGACGCCAACCCGGTCCTCGCGGCGCTCGCCATGGACGTTGAAGGCGGCGAGCGTGCCGATGATCCACTGTTCGAGCGCGGCGACGAAAGCGCGCACATCCTCGCGCCGCCGCTTCAGGTCGAGCATGACATAGGCGACCCGCTGGCCAGGCCCATGATAGGTGTATTCGCCGCCGCGCCCGGCCGCGAAGACCGGAAAGCGGTCAGGCTCGATTAGGTCCTCGATGCGGGCGCTGGTACCGGCGGTGTAGAGCGGGGGATGTTCGACCAGCCAGACCATCTCGGCGGCGGCCCCGCCGCGGATCGCCTCGGCTCGGCGCTCCATGAAGGCCAGCGCATCGGGGTAGGCCGTAATGCCAGGCTCGATGCGCCACTCGACCGGCGCCGAGCCGGGCATAGGCAGGAACGACGTGGCAATCTGGCTGCGTTCTGTCATGATTTTCGTTTTTTCGTTCGTGCACGTCACGGTTCCGAAACTGTTTCGCTGTTCTGGGCGACATGCATCGCCTTCCATATGGCGATATCGGGCGCAAACGTCCAGTTCCTGCCCTGCTTTCCTATCCTGTGGACCATTGTGCCAATCGCCTGAGATTATTGCGTGCCGCGCACTTGTTTCGCCGGAAACGATTTGCTACACGCCGCGAGCCGGTCGGTTCCGGCTCCTACCACGTGCGGTCGTGGCGGAATTGGTAGACGCGCAGCGTTGAGGTCGCTGTGGGGCAACCCGTGGAAGTTCGAGTCTTCTCGACCGCACCAACATCTTTATGAAGCAAGCCTTCGGACGCCCGGCGGCAATCTGTCGATCATCAGACGCTCGTGCAACTGCTGGCCCTCCTACAAGGGCTGCACCTTCGGTCCATTCGGCAGATCGACGGTCACAATTCGATCTTGCCGCCCATCACCAGATTTCCAGAACCGTCTGCCTTCCGAGAGTACAGATTTCCGTGCCGTCCAACGTCGACGTTGTCGATCACCGCGCGGCCACAACCGCGGGAGGTCAATCGACGACTTCTCCTTCCAGATCATCCCCTTGCCTCCGGCCGCCGTCAGAGCGGCGAAATTCTCGGTAGCGGCCAGGCGATAGGCCGTGATGTCGATGGAACAGCTTCGAAAATGCGGTTGCGGTCTCATAGCCGACACGGGCCGCAATCCGTGCAATCCCCTCGTCGCTTGTTTCGAGCAGAAATGCGGCCTCCGACATCCGGCGCGAGATCAGATAACGGTACATGGATTCGCCAACGAGCTTGGTGAAGCGAGCCGAAAACGCCGACCGGCCAAGTCCCACGCTTTGCCCGAGCTCGCCAAGGGTCCAGGGCCGGTCCGGTCGTTCGTGAATCAACTGAAGCGCCGGTCCGATGTGCGGGTCCGCCATCGCCCCCAGCCACCCGCCATCTCCGGGGCGGAGCGACTTGATCCAGCTTCGCAACACCTCAACAAAGAGCACTTCGGTCAGGCGTGAGAGCGCGACGCCTTGTCCGGGACGCTCGAGCGCCGCCTCGCTCACCATGCGTTGCAGAATCGCCTCGAGCCATCCGCCATCTTCCGTCGGCTTCAGGAGAAGAACTGGCGGAAGCAATTCCAAAACGCTGCCGCGCGAGGGCCGTGCCACAGCGAAATTACCACAGATCATCGTCGCGAGCGGCTGCTCTCCGCCTCCGTGACGAACGAGGCCAAGACGCCCGGCTAATCGATCGATGTCGAAAATCGGTAACGGCTCCGCCCGGCTGTCCGAGTAGATCACATGGGGCTCGCCACGCGTGACGACAACAAAGTCGCCCTCGGTCATGTGGAGCTCTCGTCCCTGTTCGAGCGCGAGGGTAGCCGAGCCACGGCTGAGATAGTGGAACAGGGCGTAGGGGCGCTGTGGCAACGCCAGATTCCAAGGATGGCCGAGCTCGAAGTGGAACAGCAAGGTTCCGCCGAGACGAACTCGATCGAGCACTTCAGCGAGGATGTCCATCCCCCCGATCTTAATACGACGGACGATCAGACACAATATTCGGACGATTGAGGCCTAACGTCCGAGAGCTCCACGTACTAGGTGATCTCAAGGCGAGGCGACAGGTCGCGCGGCAAACCATTTCGCAAATCGGCAGATGGAAGAACCGGAACTCTGCCGACACGCCTTCCCCGGACCGCGTCGTCCGTGATCTCAACAGGAGCAATCAATGCGAAATCTTCTACTCTCGGTCGCCACCGTCCTCATGGCCGGAGCAGCAGTTGCGGCCCCCGCCCAATCGGCTCAACTGCCGAAGGGGGCGGCTCACAATATCGTGCTCGTCCATGGTGCATTCGTCGACCAGACGAGCTGGCAGCCGGTTGCCGATATCCTCACGAAGAAGGGGTATAACGTCACGCTCGTCGAAAACCCGCTCACCTCCCTCGCAGCGGACGTCGATGCCACCAAACAGGCGCTCGCCAAACAGAACGGCAAGACCGTTCTCGTTGGCCACTCCTGGGGCGGCGTTGTCATTACGCAAGCAGGTGACGATCCGAAAGTCTCGGCGCTCGTATATGTCTCCGCATTCGCTCCCGACGTAGGGCAATCACTGGCGATCCTGGCACAGAGTGGTCCGGCAACCGAAGGCGGCGCGGCGATTCATCCCGACGAAAAGGGCAACCTCTACATCGATCCCAAAGTGTTCCCTTCGGCAGTCGCGGCTGACCTTCCTCCGGAGATCGCCGAATCCCTGGCAAACCATCAGCTCCCGTTGAACCACACAGCGTTCGAGGCTCCGGTCGATACGGCAGCCTGGCACGACAAGCCAACGTTCTATGTGATCAGCACGAAGGACAAGGTCATCGCACCCGAGGTCCAGAACATATTCGCCGAAAGGATGAAAGCCCAGACGACGGAGGTCGCCGGCAGCCATGCCTCCCTGGTCGTCCACGCTAAGGAAGTCGCCGCGGTGATTGAAAAGGCCGCACTCGTGAAGTGACGATACCGCTCCCGGCACCTTCGTGCCGGGAGCACCACGCGTGCTCGACGGACCGCGGAATGGCTTGGACCGCGAGCGGCTCAGACCTAGCCAAAACCCCGCCAGCTACTCCCATTCAATTATTTGATGCCAAGCATCCGGAGGATGACCTGACTGAGTCCGACCCTGGGAGCCATGACGCCGCGACGCTAGAAACGGCGCCCACCCGATACATCGAAGGCGGCGGAATCCGTTTCGCATATCGCCGCCTTGGCCCATCGACCGGAACGCCGCTGGTTCTCCTGCAGCATTTCTCGGGCAACATCGATGCATGGGATCCCGCCGTCGTGAATGTCCTGGCCGCCGATCGCCCGGTGATCGCTTTTGACAACGCCGGCGTCGGCCGCTCTACAGGCCAAACGCCGGACAATATCGGGGCAATGGCTCGAGACGCGGTCGCTTTTATCAACCTGCTCGGCCTCTCCCAAGTCGACCTGCTGGGCTTTTCCCTCGGCGGCTGCGTCGCGCAGCAGATCGCCGCCGAGCATGGAACGCTGGTCCGCAAGCTCATCCTCGTCGGCACCGCTCCGAAGGGCGGAGAGGAACACCTATTGGCGGTTCTGCAAGACGCGTTTTCCCAAACCGAGGCGCCGGACGTTCGCCTGCCGCTGTTCTTCACGAAGTCGTCCGCCAGCCAGTCGGCCGGCCTGGCGTTCCTGAAGCGGGCGAAGGTGCGTAAGGAAGATCGGGACACCGATAATGGCGGCGCGGTGACGGATCCACAGGCCAAGGCGCTTATTACCTGGTGCGCCACACCTGATCCCGAGCACACCATTCTGCGCGCCATCCACCAGCCCGCCCTTGTGGTGAGCGGCAACCACGACACGATGCTGCCGGCGGACAACGCCTACGCAATGTTCAAGGCGCTAAGCAGCGCCCAGCTGATCCTCTATCCCGATTCCGGCCACGGCGCCCTGTTTCAGTACCACGAATTGTTCGTCAGCCACGTCCGGACCTTCCTGGAAGCCTAATCGGCGGTGCACAATCCCGGCGCGATCGGTCGCGCCTTTCTTCTTGAGAGCTGTTGCGGAGAAAGAAATGACAATCGCAAAGGTCGAGGTTGAGCGTTTCAGCCGGACGTGTTCCAAACCATTCGACGCCGTTGTGGCCGCGCTCAAGTCAGCGGTCGGGCAACCTGACATGGTCGAATTTTTCAAGGCGACGAGGGCTGCAAATTCCTTCTCGGATTTGGAGCGCGTTGTGCAAAGCGGCCTAGGTCGAACAGGTCTCATGCTTTTCGCGGAATTCGACTTGGGCGCCATTCTGCGCCGCGAAACTGGAACCGAGACTCCCAAGAGCATGCGCTTCCTGGTGGGCAATCCACTGATCATGAAAGAAATGGTCAAGCACGTTCCCGATGCTGGATCTTACGCTCCGGTCACAGTCCTTGTTGATGAACGTCTCGATGGCGTTCATGTCTCCTACGACAAAATGGAGAGTTGTCTGCTTCCTTATGGCAGTTTGGAGGCTCTTGCCGTCGCTCGCGATCTTGATGCGAAAATCACAACCCTGCTACGCGAATGCGCGCACTAAGCTCATGGTGACGCCTCAGGCGACAGGTTACGCCCACGCATTTGGGCCATGACATAACATTGGCACTGCCGCCGGGCTTGGCACGCTCGGTACGGCGCTGGAGTTTCAATTCTCGGCGAGCGGCGCCCGGCAAGGGTGATCGCCGGCTCTCCCTATGACCCGGAAGGTTCGCGCGGGCGTATGTGACGGCCTCCCAACGCGGAGAGGCGCGGAAATCACGCAGCCTTCTTCATCCGCGCCAACGTATCCGCCACCACTTCGCCGAAGGACGACGGTGTCGGCACGATGACGACGCCGGCCTCCTTCAGGATCTCGACCTTCTCCTGCGCCGACTCGCCGAAGGCCGAGATGATGGCTCCGGCATGGCCCATGCGGCGGCCTTTGGGGGCGGAAAGGCCGGCGATGTATGCGATCAGCGGCTTGCGCATGTTGTCGCGCGCCCAGATCGCCGCCTCGGCTTCCTGCGGGCCGCCGATCTCGCCGATCATCACCACGGCGTCGGTATCCTCGTCGCGCTCGAAGAGCTGCAGTATGTCCTTGAAGGACGAGCCGTTGATCGGGTCGCCGCCGATGCCGACGCTGGTCGAAACGCCGATGCCCAGCGCCTTCATCTGCGAGGCGGCCTCGTAGCCCAGCGTGCCGGAACGGCCGACGATGCCGACGCGTCCAGGCAGGTAGATCGAGCCCGGCATGATGCCCATCAGCGCCTGTCCGGGCGTGATGACGCCGGCGCAGTTCGGCCCGATCAGCCGCATGCGGTCCTCGAACCGGTAGCGGCGCATGTAGCGCTTGACCTGCATCATGTCCTGCGAGGGGATGCCGTCGGTGATGCAAACGCAGAGTTTTATCCCGGCGTCCGCGGCTTCCATGATCGAATCGGCGGCGAAGGGCGGCGGCACGAAGACGATGCTGGCCTCGGCGCGGGTTTCGCGCACCGCGCCCTTGACCGTGTTGAAGACGGGCAGGCCGAGATGTGTCTGGCCGCCCTTGCCGGGCGTGACACCGCCGACCAGCTTGGTGCCGTAGCGCTTCATGTCCTCGGCGTGGAAACTGCCGATCTTGCCGGTGAAACCCTGGACGATAACGCGGGTGCTGCGGTTGAGCAGGATTGCCATTTTTTAGACCTCCCTAGCGCATGATGCCGAAAAGTGTGAAGCGGTTTTCGCGGACAAAGGTTTCCGTCTGTCCAGGCATCATGCTCTATCTGTTTGATTTTAGAGACGGATTCAGATTTCAGGCCGTTCGACCTGAAATCATTCGGCTCTAGGCTGCTTTTTTCTTGGCGGCCGCGTGCCAGGCGGCGACGGCTTTTTCGGCGGCTTCGGCCAGCGTGTCGGCGACGATCACCGCTTCCCCGGAATCGGCCAGGATGCGGCGTCCTTCCTCGGCCTTGGTGCCTGAGAGGCGCACCACCAGCGGCACGGTGACGCCGACCTCGCGGATCGCCTTGACGACGCCTTCGGCCACCCAGTCGCAGCGGTTGATGCCGGCGAAGATGTTGACAAGGATGGTCTCGACATTCTTGTCGCCAAGCACGGCACGGAAGGATTTCGCCACCCGCTCGGGTGAAGCGCCACCGCCGATGTCGAGGAAGTTGGCCGGCTCGCCGCCGGCGATCTTGATCATGTCCATGGTCGCCATGGCCAAGCCCGCGCCATTGATGATGCAGCCGATGTTGCCGTCGAGGCCGACATAGGAGAGGCCGCGGTCGCTGGCGAAGGTTTCGCGCGGATCTTCCTGGCTCTTGTCGCGCAGTTCGGAGATTTCCGGGCGCCGGAACAGCGCGTTCTCGTCGAACGACATTTTGGCGTCGAGCGCGATCAGATTGCCGTCGCGGGTGACCACCAGCGGATTGATCTCCAGCATCGAGGCGTCGTAGTCGCGAAACACCTGGTAGCAACTGAAGATGGTTTCGGTCGCCTTGCCGATCAGGTTGTCCTCGAGCCCAAGCCCAAAAGCGATCTCGCGCGCCTGGAAGCGCTGCATGCCGACGCCAGGATCGACCGCCGCGCGAATGATCGAATCCGGGGCCGTCTCGGCGATCTCCTCGATCTCCATGCCGCCGGCGGCCGATGCCACGATCATGACGCGCTCTTCCTTACGGTCGAGGACAAAGCCGAGATAAAGTTCCTGGGCGATGTCGACCGCTTCCTCAAGATAGAGGCGCGAGATCAGCTTGCCACGCGGGCCGGTCTGACTGGTCACCAGCTTGCGGCCGAGCATGGCTTCCGCGGCGTTGGAAATCTCGTCGTCGTTCGTGCATAGCTTGATGCCGCCGGCCTTGCCGCGGGCGCCGGAGTGGACCTGCGCCTTCAGCACCCATTTGCCGCCGCCGATCTCGCGCGCCCTGTAGGTTGCCTGCTCGGGGCTGTAGGCCAGCCCGCCGCGCGGCACATGCACGCCGTGCCGGGCGAGCAGTTCCTTGGCCTGATATTCGTGGATGTCCATTGTTGTCCTCCCGGATATTGTCAGTGCGCGGCGACGCGCGGCTCTTTTTTGTTATCGAGGCGGCCGGCGCGTTCGATGGCCTCGTTGACCACCAGAACATTTCTCGCCATGCGCTCCGACGCGGCGTCGATCATCTTGCCGTCGAGGGCTGCCGCTCCCTTGCCCGCCGCCTCGGCCTCCTTCAGCACTTCGAGGATGCGCCTGGCGCGCGTGACCTCCTTCTCCGGCGGCGAGAAGACGTCGTTGGCAAGCGCTATCTGCGAGGGGTGGATCGCCCATTTGCCTTCGATGCCGAGGGCCGCGGCGCGCCTGGCACCGGCGATATACCCTTCCGGATCGGTGAAATCGCCGAACGGGCCGTCAATGGCGCGCAGGCCATAGGCGCGGCAGGCGACGGTCATCCGCGACAGGGCGAAATGCCACTGGTCGCCGGGATAGTCGGGATTGAGGCCGCCGATGCTGACGGTACGCGCCTTGCAGCTTGCCGCATAGTCGGCGACGCCGAAATGCATGGCTTCCAGCCGGCCCGGGGTTGCCGCGATAGCCTCGACATTGGCCATGCCGAGCGCGGTCTCGATCAGCGCTTCCAGCCCGACGCGGGTCTTGTATCCCTTGGCCATCTCGATCTGGTTGACCATCGCCTCGACCATGTAGAGGTCGGCCGGCACCCCGACCTTCGGCACCAGGATGGTATCGAGCCGATCGCCGGCCTGCTCCATCACGTCGACCACGTCGCGGTACATGTAGTGAGTGTCGAGACCGTTGATGCGCACCGACACGGTCTTGCCCTTGGCGCGCCAGTCGATGTCGTTGAGCGCCTGGATGATGTTCTTGCGGGCGCGCTCCTTGTCCGGTGGCGCGACCGCGTCCTCGATGTCGAGGAAGACGAAGTCGGCGGCGCTGTTTGCCGCCTTGTCGATCATCTCCGGGCTGGATCCGGGAACCGCCAGCTCGCTGCGCTGCAGCCGCAGTTTCTTCAAATGGTTGATGATGTGGCTCATCGTCGGCTCCCTCAGGCGGCTTCGGCGACCGGCAGGGCGGCCGAGGCGCGGAAATGCTGGATGGCGGCGCCGACGCCGGAGCCGGGCGCCAGCCTGACGCCGCAATCGAGCAGCGCCATTTCGGCGGCCGACAGCGAGGCCAGCACCATCACCTCGTTCAGCCAGCCGAGATGGCCGATGCGGAAGACCTTGCCGAACACCTTGTTGAGGCCGCCGCCGAGCGAGGTCTGGTAGCCGCGGTAGGCGCGCTTGACGACGTCGCCACTGTCGATGCCGTCCGGCACCAGGATGGCGCTGACCGTATCGGAGTGCCATTTCGGCGCTTTGGCGCAGAGCTTCAGGCCCCAGGCGTCGACCGCATTGCGCACGCCTTCGGCCAGGCGATGGTGACGGACGAAGATATTGTCCAGCCCTTCCTCGGCGATGAGGTCAAGCGAAGCGCGCAGGCCGCGCAGCAGCTGTGTAGCCGGCGTGTAAGGGAAATAGCCGGCATCGTTGGCGCGGATCATGTCCTCGAAGGAGAAGAAGCAGCGCCGGTGGGTGGCGCTCCTCGAAGCGACGAGCGCCTTCCTGCTGACCGAGAGGAAGCCGAGGCCGGCGGGCAGCATGAAACCTTTCTGCGAACCCGAGACGGCGCAGTCGACGCCCCACTCTTCCTGCCGGAAGTCGATCGAACCGATCGACGACACGCCGTCGACGAACAGCAGGGCAGGGTGGTTTGCCTCGTCGAGGACGGCGCGGCAGCCCGCGACGTCGCTGGTCACGCCGGTCGCTGTCTCGTTCTGCGTGCAGAAGACGGCCTTGATGCGGTGCGCCTTGTCAGCCTTCAGCCGCTCGGCATAGAGCTCGAGCGGGACGCCGGTTCCCCATTCGCAGTCGATGACTTCGACCTCGAAGCCGAGGCGCTCGGCCATGTCGACCCACAGATGTGAGAACTGGCCGAAGCGCGACATCAGCACGCGGTCGCCGGGGCTGAGCACATTGGTCATCGCCGCTTCCCAGGCGCCGGTGCCCGACGACGGGTATATGAAGACGCGGCCGGTCTCGTTCTTGAAGACTTTCTTGATGTCCTCGAACAGCGGCAGCGTGAGATCGGGGAAGGACGCGGCGCGCATGTCCTCCATCGGCAGGTTCATCGCCTGCCGGACCTGTTCGGGAATGTTGGTCGGTCCGGGAATGAAAAGATGGGTGAAACCGGCCATGATGCGAACTCCTCCTGATCCAGCAAAGCGGTGAGGGGAGTTTCGTTTCGACGGCTAAAGCCAACAACACCCTGGCGGGTAACATCTCGCCGCGCGCGGGTGGGAGAAGCCTACCCGGTCGGCCTACCCGAAGGGCTGTTTCTGGGTGCGCCTCTCTCGCGAATAGAGCGCGACGGCCATCGCCCGGTTGCGGACGTCGAGCTTGTCGTAGAGATTCTTCAGGTGGTACTTCACCGTGTTCTCGGAAATGCCCGTCCGCGTTGCGATCTGCAGATTGGTCCAGCCGTCCGAAAGCACCGCCAGCAGCTCGCGCTCGCGCACCGTGAGCTGCGCCAGGGGCGTGTCGTTGACCTTGTTGATGTCGATATAGGGGATGCAGATGCGGCCATGCGCGACTGCCAGGATGGTGTCGAAGATGATGGCCGGGTCGTCGAACTGGAAGCAATAGCCCTGGGCCCCCAGCCGCACGCATTGCTTCAGGATGCCGATGTCATGGTCGTTGGAAAAGACGGTGATGCGCACGTCGAGCTTGCGGCTCTGGACCTCGGCCAGCACTTCGGCCCCGTCCATGTCGGCGAGCTTCCAGCCGATGACTGCGACGTCGAATCCGCCCGTCGCCGCCAGATCCAGGAATTGTTTGCCGCTCTGAACGGTGCTCAGCAAGTCGAAACGGCCGTCGCATTCGAGCATTTCGCGCAGCGCCGATATGACGAACGGATTGCGCTCGGCGACGACAATGCGCATGCGCCGGTCGCCAACTGCATTGCTCGTTTTCCCGGGCTTGCTGTTCAAGGGCCGTTTTTGTCCTGAGCTGATTGTGCCGCAACTCAAGGGCCAGGCTTCAGGCCTGGACCCGTATCATGACAATTCTGCCCCAATCGCGCCGGGGTGCTCTTTCCCCAGCGACATCGGCTGTCGCGCCGTCTGAAGCAGGGGTTCGCCGGTTCTTGATGGGTCAGACATCGCAGAGTCAGGCATCCGCGATGCGTTCGCCGTGTGGCGTGCAACAAGCGTTTCGTTTGATATTCCGTGCCTTAGGGCGATAAGTTCTCAAATCGAATCGCGCCTGCACGCGAGATGCATCGGATTTCCGCGAAACCGGTTTCCGCGTTAACGTCCGATGCTCTGAATCTGAGACGCAATTTTTTCCGGGATGGCGGGAGGCGCTGGTGGAGGACAAGCAGACGGCCTCCGCCAAAGCGACCGACGACGCCCACGCCGATATCTATGGCGAGGACGGTGCGGTCCTGTCGTCCTTCCTTGCCCAGATCGGGGCTGCGATCGCCGACCGCGATACGCTGACCCTCAAGCAGGAAGTCGACGATCTTCACCAGTCGGAACTCGGCGACCTGATCGAGGCGCTGCATCCCGAGCAGCGGCAGGCCCTGGTCGAACTCCTGGGCGCCGATTTCGACTTTTCCGCGCTGACCGAGGTCGACGAGGCGATCCGCATGGAGATCGTCGATCATATGCCCAATGCGCAGATCGCGCAGGCGGTGCAGGAACTCGATTCCGACGACGCGGTCTACATTCTCGAAGATCTCGAAAAGGAAGACCAGGACGAAATTCTGTCGCAACTGCCGTTCACCGAACGAATCAGGCTGCGCCGCTCGCTCGACTATCCCGAAGAGACCGCCGGGCGGCGCATGCAGACGGAGTTCGTCGCGGTGCCACCGTTCTGGACCATCGGCCAGACCATCGACTATATGCGCGAGGACAAGAACCTTCCCGACCGCTTCAGCCAGATCTTCGTCATCGACCCGACCTTCAAGCTGTTAGGGGCCATCGATCTCGACCAGATCCTGCGCACCAAGCGCGCCGTCAAGGTCGAGGATGTCATGCATGAGACGCGGCATCTCATCCCGGCCACCATGGATCAGGAAGAGGCCGCGCGCGAATTCGAGCAGTACGATCTGCTTTCAGCCGCCGTCGTCGACGAGAATGAGCGGCTAGTCGGCGTGCTGACCATCGACGACGTCGTCGACGTCATCCAGCAGGAAGCAGAGGAAGATCTGCTGCGCATGGGCGGCGTCGGCGACGAAGAGCTCTCCGACAGCATTCTTTCCACATCGCGCTCGCGTGTCCCCTGGTTGCTGATCAATCTCCTGACGGCATTCCTGGCGGCTTCGGTGATCGGCCTGTTCGACCACACGATCGAGCGCATCGTGGCGCTCGCCGTGCTGATGCCGATCGTGGCCGGCATGGGCGGCAATGCGGGGTCGCAGACCATGACCGTCACCGTGCGGGCGCTGGCGACGAAAGACCTCGACATCTACAATGCCGGCCGCATCATCCGCCGCGAGATGGGCGTTGGTTTCATCAACGGCATTGTCTTTGCCATCCTGATCGGCATTGTCGCGTCGGTCTGGTTCCATGATCCCAATCTGGGCGGCATCATCGCGGCGGCGATGATCATCAACATGTTCGTCGCCGCACTTGCCGGCATCCTGATCCCGCTGCTGCTCGACCGGTTCAAGATCGATCCGGCGGTGGCGTCGGCGGTCTTCGTCACCACAGTCACCGATGTCGTCGGCTTCTTTGCCTTCCTCGGCCTGGCAACCTGGTGGTTCAGCGTCCGGTGATCGGTCTCAATTGACTTTTACGTAAATGCCGTGCGAGGCTTGCGCGGGGGCCGTGTCGATTCCGACGGGCAAAGGTTGGTTCGGGACGGGGAGGCGGCGCCACGTGGCGTTGCCCGGGATTCCGGCATGGAGTGACAATGCGGGAATATTATTCGATCACCGAACTGACCCGCGAATTCGACGTGTCGACGCGGACGCTGCGCTTCTATGAGGACGAGGGGCTGGTGCAGCCGGTGCGGCGTGGCCGCACGCGACTGTTTCGTCCGTCCGACCGGCATCTCATCCGGCAGATCATGCGCGGCAAAAGGCTCGGCTTCTCGATCAACGAGATCCGCGAAATCATCCAGATGTACAAAGAGCCGCCGGGCGAGGTCGGGCAGCTCAAGCTGATGATCAAGCGCATCGAGGAAAAGCGCGAGGATCTCAGGCAGAAACGCCGCGACCTCGAAGAGACGTTGGCCGAACTCGACCAGGCCGAGGAATCCTGTGTCGAGCGGCTGGTGGAACTCGGCGTGAATACCTGACGCCGTTCAAATCCAGCGTCGCACCCTCTTGGCGTAGTCCCGGTATTTCTTACCGAATTTCGTCGCCAGTATCTTTTCTTCGCCCTCGATCGCCAGTTTCTGGGTGAGGAACGCCGCGATGAAGGCCAGCGGCAGGAACCAGACGATGCCGGTGACAAAGGCGACCCCGATCAGCAGCAGCGTGTTGGCGAGATACATCGGGTTGCGGGTGATGCCGAAGGGACCGGTGGTGACGAGGTGGTCCGGCACCGCGTTGGGGTTCAGCGTCGTCCTGGCCCGCATCATGGTGCGGATGGCGGTAAACCAGAGTGCGGCAACGCCGAACAGGGCCACCCAGCCGGCCGCGAACAGGATGTCGCCCAAAAGGTCGCCGATCCAGGGCAGAGGATAGACAAGGCCGAGGATGACGCTGATGGCGATCGCCGCGGTGTAGATCACTGGCGGCCAGGGTATCATGCCCGGCTTCGGCTGTTTTTCGGTCACTGCGTTCCTCCCTCGTCCAGCTTCTCGTCGGTCTGGGCCGTGCAACTGCCGGCCAGATCGCCCAGATGCGCCCTGAAATCCGCAGTCTGGTCGTTGTTGTAGAGCCGATCAAGAGAGCCTTCGCCTTGAAGCGTCTGGAGCATGCAGCCGCAATAGCTCGAACAGAAGGTTGCGTTGCGCGTCTGCTCGCATGACACCTGGCAGGTTTTCAGGAATTCCACCTGCGGGGTTTCGGCGGGTGCGGGCATCACTTGCGAAAACAGCCAGACGCAGCCGAACAGCAGCGGCTGGTGGATCAGGTAGAAGGCAAGACTGTGCCGGCCGATGAAGAGCAGGGGATTGGCCCATCGGCCGGGCGTAAGGCTGGCCAGCCGCCCCAGCAGACCCGATGTGGAGGCAAGCTTGGCCGCTCCAAGACCGGCCAGCACCACGCCAAACCACGGGAACAAGGGCACGTAGTCGTTGGAACGCGGGTTGATTGCGGAAAGGCCGACCCACCACAGCCAGGGATGGTCGAAGGACTCCAGGCTGACATAGAAGGGAACAGCTATAACCACCGCTGCGACCAGCAAGGTAATCAGTGCCGGCAAGCGCAGGAAGGCGAGGCCGAGCAGGCTGGCCAGCGCGATCTCATGCAGGATGCCGAAGAAGATGAAGCCGCCCGGCGTGACAAACCAGGTGACGACCGATATGGTGATCGCCGCCGCCGCGACCATGGCGAAACGCTTCCAGAAGCCGGTCCGGCGGATCTGTTTGCCGTGGGCAAGAAACAGGCTGACGCCGACCAGGAACAGGAAGGTCGAGGCGATGCAGCGCGCGTAGAATTTCCACCAGCCGAAAGCGGTCAAGCCCGGATCGGTGTAGTGGAAATTCTCCAGATCCCAGGTGAAATGGTAGCTCGCCATGGCCAGCAGCGCGATGCCGCGCACGACATCGATGGCGACGATGCGCCTGGTTTGGCCCGGAACGGGTGCGGTCGGCGTTTGGATGGTCATGTGCTCGCGATCTGATTCAGCCCTGCGTGAGGACTATCACGGTTGGACGGGACAGATGAAGGCCGGCCCATCGGATCAAGCGACGCTTTAGGCCAGAGCCGGGAAGACATTGACCGGCTTCGCTTTTGGCCGGGTAGGCGTCGGTTTCCTCTTATCGGTACGGGACTGACCACGGCAGATTCGACCGGTGATTCTGCTTTGGGGAAGCAATGTCCACCCACGTGCGCCACCCGATCTGGCTCCCGGCCCTCAAGGCCGCGGATGCGCGCACCTTCGCCTCGCTCTACGCGGTCGAATCCTTCGCCCGCGCCACGGTGTCGAGCGTCATTCCGATCCAGGCCTACGAGATCCTGCATAACGAGCAGATCGTCTCGATCCTCTACACGATCGTGGCGCTGCTCGGCCTGTCTGTGACCTTGTTCATGCCGCTACTGATCCGCCGCTTTGCCCGGCGCTGGGTCTATACCGCCGGCGCCTGCCTGCTCGCCATCGGCTCGCTGTTCTTCGTCACCCATACGCTTGCCGGACAATTGGCGGGCATGTTGTGCCGGGTGATGGGCGCCAGCGCGCTGTCGATCACGCTCAACCTCTACATCATGGACCACATCCGCAAGACCGACTTCATGCAGGCCGAATCGCTGCGCATGGCGTGGTCGATGCTCGCCTGGACCGGCGGGCCGACGCTCGGCATTTTTCTTTACGCCCGTTTCGGCATCTATGCCGCGCATGGCGCAGTGGCGGTGTTCGCGTTGGCTTTGCTGGCGCTGTTCTGGTTCTACCGGCTGAGCGACAACCAGTCGATACGGCCCGGCAAGACCCGGCCGGCCAATCCGCTCGCCAATATCGGCCGCTTCATCGCACAGCCCAGATTGAGGCTGGCCTGGCTGATCGCCTTCGGGCGCTCCTGCTTCTGGACGACCTTCTTTGTCTACGGGCCACTGTTCATGGTCATCACGGGCGAGGGCAAGCTGGCCGGCGGCCTGCTGGTCTCGGCCGGCAACGCGCTTTTGTTCATGGCCATCTTCTGGGGCAAGGCCGGGAAGCGCTTCGGCGGCCGCCGCACCATGACATTTGCCTATTTCGCCATGTCGGCAATGCTGCTGGCTGCGGGCACGGTGGGAGCGAGCGCACCGTTGCTGACCGGGGCTTTCCTGCTTGGCGGCGCGTTCTTCACCATCGCGCTCGACGCGCTGGGTTCGACCGCCTTCATGCGCTCGGTGCGCTCCTATGAACGGGCGCAGATGGCGGCGGTCTACCGCACCTATCTCGATTTTTCCGAGCTGACCCCGCCGCTGGTCTACTCCGTCGTGCTGATCTTCTTCGGTCTGGGCTCGGTGTTCGTCACGCTCAGCCTGCTGGCGGCGATATGCGGCTTCGTGACATGGCGGTATCTGCCGAAGTCTCTCTGACGGTCACGGCTTTGGTGCATGCGCCGCGTGCCGTTCGCGCACCCAATTGTGGAAACGGTGCAGCTCATATTCCTCGGGCATCAGCACGCCGGCTTCGTGCCGCATCGAACGCAGGCCCCTCTGGTTGACCTCGCAGATCGCTGCATCCTCTTCCAGCACCTGTGTGCCGAAGGCGACGATGTTGTCGATGTCGGTCGTGGCCAGCGCCTCGGGCGCGAACAGCCATTCGGCGACAAGCTCCGTCTGTTCGGGGCCGAGCGGCACCAGGCGCACGGTCCTGACATAGTCGACATGACCAACGATGAACATCGAGGGCAGGCTGGTGGCGTAGGTCTGGCCGGCGGCGCGTTCGGTTGGTGTCAGCCCCGGAAAGACCGGCCCATGCGTCTGGCCGTCGCGCGACCAGGTCTCGGCGCCGGCGCGCAGGCCGCCGGAAAACTCGGGCGCGTCATTGTCGGCGTGGCGCGTCCATTCGGGGTCGTCATGCCGGCTCATCAGGCCGCGGCCATAGATCGGCACCAGCCGCGACAGGTCCTTGTGGACGCCCGGACAGTGCAGGCACTCGTTGAAGTTTTCCCAAAAAATCTTCCAGTTGCAGTGCATCACCTTGCGCAGCACATGGCCTGTCACCAGCGTTTCCAGCGGCCAGTTGCCGAGATTGCCGGAGGTGGGGTCGAAGGATGCCTGCGCCGAGCCCGCCGCGTCCTCCTGCAGATTGATGAACACGAAGCCGCGCCAGACCGAGAGCGCGACGCGGTAGAGCGGATGGTCTGATTTGTCGAAGCCGTCCGGCAGCGATTTCGAGGGCACCCGCACGAGGTCGCCGCGCAGCGAATAGGACCAGGCATGGTAGGGGCACGTGATCAGCCGCGCCTTCAGCCGGCCGTCGCTCTCCTGGCAAAGCTGCGAGCCGCGATGGCGGCAAGTGTTGTGGAAGGCGCGCAGTTCGCCGGTGTCGTCACGCAGCACGATGATGTCCTGCGTACCGATACGGAATCGGCGGAAGGCCAGCGGCTGGCCCAGATCGGCCTCTCGGCAGACGAGCAGCCAGCTCCTGTACCAGATGGCATCGAGGTCGCGCTGGTAGCCCGCACCGTCCCAATAGGCAGATGAGGGCAGGGTCGGTTCGGCCTGGGTCAGGCCATTATAGGGATCGCGCTCGCTGGCAGTGGGATGCATGGCTGGCTTCCTGTGAAGGCGCCAGCCGACACCTGGCCGGGCGAATTGTCAATTGTCGTGCCTGGAGACGGCATGGCGCAATCTCGCTGTTCGCCGGCGGAATTTGGTTTGCCGCGTCTCGTGATTTTCCCTATAGTCATCCGGTCGTCGGTTCCACTTTGGAGCCAAGAGGGAATGTGGTGCGGGCAAAAGTCTTGCCCAATGCCGCGGCTGCCCCCGCAACTGTGTGCGGTAGTCCTCTCCATATGCCACTGAAGACTCGTCTTCGGGAAGGTGGAGAAGGGCGCTGATCCGTGAGCCAGGAGACCTGCCGACGACGGCAAAACTGACAGGCCCTCGGGTGGAGGGTGAAAGGACAAGACATGAATACCGCTTCCGTCTCCCTCGGCGCTTCCGTCTCCTCGCAGTCGCGCTTCATGCAGCTGGCGCTCGCCGCGCTGCTCGGCACGTTCATCATCGGCTTTGTCGGCTTCTCGCATATCGATGCGGTCCACAATGCCGGTCATGACAACCGGCATTCGATGGCGTTTCCCTGCCACTGACGAGGGTCTCACATCATGAATCTGTTTCGCAACGTCGTGTTCATCGCGGCGATCGCAGGGCTCGTGGCCGGCGTCGCTCTTGCCTGCATGCAGGCCTATGCCACCGTGCCGCTGATCCTCAAGGCGGAAGTCTACGAACAGGCTGAAGGCGGCCACAAGCATGAACACGCCGCGGCGCCGGCTGATGCCGCCAGCGGCAACGCAATGAGCTCCGCCGCACCGGCGGCATCAAATACCATGAGCACTGCCACGCCGGCACCGACTGAGGCCCCGGCCGAAGACGAGGGCTGGGCGCCGGCCGACGGCTTCGAGCGCTTTGCCTTCAACGTCGTCTCCAACGTCGTCACCGGCATCGGCTTCGCATTGATCCTGGTCGCGGTTTCGGAATTCGCCGGCGGCATCGGCAATTGGCGCCAGGGCGTGTTCTGGGGTCTGGCCGGCTTTGCCGTGTTCACGCTGGCGCCTGGGCTCGGCCTGCCGCCGGAACTGCCGGCCATGCCTGCCGCCGACCTGACGCAGCGACAGATCTGGTGGGTGGCAACCGTGGTCGCGACCGCCAGCGGGCTCGGCCTGATCGCGTTCCGGAAGTCGCTGCCGCTGGCCATTCTCGGCGTGGCGCTGATCGTTGCCCCGCACATCGTTGGCGCGCCGCAGCCGGACAGCTTCGAGACGCCGATCCCGGAAGGTTTGCACCACCAGTTCGTGGTGGCGGTGACCGTGACCAATCTGGTGTTCTGGCTGGTGCTTGGCGCCGTCGTCGGCGTGGTACGCGGACGCTTCACCGGCAGCGCGACCGGCCTGCGCGACAGCTTTGCCTGATCAAGGCAAGCTGACCTTCATCGTCGGCGGTGCGCGCTCCGGCAAGAGCGCGCATGCCGAAGCCCTGGCGACGGCGTTGGCGTCGCCCTGGACCTATATCGCCACGGCCCAAGCCTATGACGACGAGATGCGTGAGCGTATCGCATTGCACCGCTCGCGGCGTGGCGAGGGCTGGACGACCATCGACGCACCGCTAGACCTTGCCGGCGCGCTCGAGGCCTTGCCCGACAACCAGCCGGTGCTGGTCGACTGCCTGACGCTGTGGCTGACCAATCACATGCTGGCCGATCACGACGTTGGAGCCGAGTGCCGGCGGCTGGCGGATGTGCTGTCGCGGACGCGCGGGCCTTGGTTCGTTGTCTCCAACGAGGTCGGGCAAGGCATCGTGCCTGACAATGCGCTGGCGCGCCGTTTTTGCGATGAAGCCGGACGGCTCAACCAGCAGATCGCGGCGATTGCCGACACGGTGCTGCTGATGGTGGCGGGATTGCCGCTCAAGGTGAAATGAGATGACCGACATCGACAACAAGCCCACCGAAGACCGGGACGAAGAGCGCCATCGCGCCAAGATGGCCAAGCGCAAGGCGGTGCAGGACGCCGAGGTGGCGGCCAAGACGATCGAAAAAGGGCTGCTCATCGTCAACACCGGTCCCGGCAAGGGCAAGACCACGGCCGCCTTCGGCCTCGCACTTCGCATGCTCGGCTACGGCAAGCGTGTCGGCGTCGTCCAGTTCATCAAGGGCAAGTGGCATACGGGCGAGAAGGATGCGTTTGCTGCCTTCGGCGACCGTGTCGTCTGGCATGCGATGGGCGAGGGCTTTACCTGGGAGACGCAGGATCTGAAGCGCGACATCGCGGCGGCGGAAGCTGCCTGGGCCAAGGCGCTGGAGCTGATCGCCGATCCCTCGATCAGCCTCGTCGTGCTCGACGAGCTCAACATCGCTCTGCGCTACGATTATCTCGATCTCGAAAAGGTGGTTGCCGCGCTGAAGACCCGCCGCGAGGACCTGCATGTCGTCGTCACCGGCCGCAACGCCAAGCCGGCCTTGGTCGAGGCAGCCGACCTGGTCACCGAGATGGGTGTCACCAAGCATCATTTTTCGGCCGGCGTGAAGGCGCAGCAGGGAATAGAGTTCTGATGCATGTCGTCCAGAAGTGTGCAGCGGTTCTGGGACAACGACATGCATCAAAACAAAGACTTAAAGCGCGTCGCCTGAATCCCTTTCAGCGCGACGCGCTTTAGAACGCAAGAACGGCGATCGCCGAGACCACGCCAAACAACGCGATCAGCAGATAGTCGGCGACGCGGTAGAGCTTCAGCGCCCGCCTGATGTCGCCGCTGTCGACGTCGCGGCGGCCGCCTTCGCCCATGAAAACGTCGTCGACGACGATGCCGCCATAGCTTCGTGGCCCGGCAAGTGCCAGACCAAGCGCGCCGGCCATGGCCGCTTCCGGCCAGCCGGCATTGGGCGAGCGGTGCTTCTTGGCATCACGCCACACGGCCTGCCTGGCGTTGCCGGGATCAGCGCCCTTGACCAGGAAAGCCGCCAGCACGATCAGCAGCGCCGTCAGCCGCGATGCCGGCAGGTTGATCCAATCGTCGAAACGCGCCGCCGCCCAGCCGAAAGCCTCATGGCGCGGGGTGCGATGGCCGATCATCGAATCGGCGGTGTTGGCGGCCTTGTAGGCAGCACCGCCGGCCAATCCGCCGACACCGGTCCAGAAGGTAGGGGCGACGATACCGTCGGAAAAGTTCTCGGCCAGGCTTTCGATCGCCGCGCGGCAGACGGCGGCGCGGTCGAGCGCTTCGGGATCGCGGCCGACGATGCGCGAGACGGCGACACGGCCCATGGCGAGGCCGCCCGAGTCGAGGGCGTCGGCCACCGCCTCGACATGTTCGTAAAGGCTCTTCTGCGACAGCAGCGATGTCGCCAGGAGAGCCGCGACAACCAGTCCCAGGGGAACGAACCAGATGAGGACAAGCTGTATGCAGAGGCCGATCACCGTCGGCACAAGCACGATGACCAGCAGCGCCTGGACGCCGCGTTGGCGACGCAGCGCATCGGGATCAGTGGCGCGGTTGAGCCTGATGTCGAGAAAGGATATCAGCCTGCCGAACCACGTTACCGGATGGCCGATGGCTCGGAACAGCCAGTCCGGGTAACCCAGGACGGATTCGACGGCCAATGACAGGAAAGCGATAAGGACTGACATGAGGCTTCTTGAAGGAGCGGTGGACCATGGTGGAAGTCTCGGCCGGGCGAGGGCGCTTTTTCCCAACGCCTTGCTGCCTTTCGTCGACCTCTCGACCGGTATCAATCCGCACTCCTACCCGCTTTTCGACCTGCCCGCCACCTCGTTGGCGCGATTGCCGGAAGCGGCGCGCGGGCGCGAACTGACAGAGATCGCCGCCAGCACCTATAGCGCGCCGTCGCCGGTCAATGTCGTCGCCGCGCCCGGCACGCAGATACTGTTGCCGCGCGTGGCATCGCTGGTCAGACCTGGCAAGGCACTTGTTCTGGGCCCGACCTATGCCGAACATGCCCGCGCCGCGGCGATTGCCGGGCATGAGGTGACCGAAGTCCGGGATTTCGCGGCACTGGCAGAGGCCGATCTTGCCATCGTGGTCAATCCGAACAATCCCGATGGACGCGTCATCGAGCGCGACCGGCTGCTGGCGCTGGCCGCCGGACTGCGCGCTAAGGGCGGGCGGCTTGTCGTCGACGAGGCGTTCATGGATGTCGGCCCGCGCCAGCACAGCCTCGCTGGTGATGTCGATCGAGGCGGCATCGTCGTGCTGCGCTCGTTCGGCAAATTCTTCGGCCTCGCCGGGGTGCGGCTTGGCTTCGCGCTTTCTAATGCAGCGACGGTGGAATTTCTGGAAACGCAATTCGGGCCCTGGGCCGTCGCCGGACCGGCGCTGGAATACGGCATCCGCGCGCTTGCCGACATTGGCTGGCAGGATGCGATGCGGGCATCGCTAACCGAGGCAGCCGCGCGGCTCGACGGACTGTTCGGCCGTTTCGGCGTTCCCGTTGCAGGGGGCACCACATTGTTCCGCTACCTTCAACTGCCGGATGCCGCCGGCCTGTTTTCAGCGCTTGGCGAGCGCGGCGTCCTGCTGCGGCATTTTCCCGACCGGCCGCATGCCCTGCGCGCCGGCTTGCCGGGATGTCAGGAGGAATGGCAGCGTCTCGAATCCGCTCTTGCCGGATGGGCCGCGCGGCGCGAGGATCGGTCGAAAGGTTGCGAACAATGATCCATGTCTGCTCGCTGGCGAAGATCGAGGAAACGGTGGCCCGGACCGGCGCCGACCGCATGCTGTCGCTGCTCTCGGTCGGAACCGATGTGACGCGTCCGGCCTCGATCGCGAGGGAAAATCATCTGCATCTGGTCATGCACGACATCGCCGTGGCGCAGGACGGCATGACCATGCCGGGCGAGGAACATGTGCGCAGCCTGCTCGATTTTGCCCGCGGCTGGGATCGGGCCAAGCCGATGGTGGTGCATTGCTACGCCGGCATCAGCCGCTCGACCGCTTCGGCCTACATCATCGCCGCCGCGCTGGCGCCGAAACGCGATGAGATGGAATTGGCGCAAACGTTGAGGGCATTGTCGCCTTCGGCAACGCCCAACCCCCGACTGATCGCGGTGGCCGATGCGCTGCTTGATCGCAACGGCCGCATGATCGAGGCGATCCAGTCGATCGGCCGTGGCGCCGATGCCTTCGAAGGCACGCCGTTCGCGCTGAAGCTCGAAGGGTAGGGCCTACTTCAGCCACTCTGCGAGCTTCGCCTTGCGCACGTCCCTGAGCAGGCTGATAAAACCGTCGGCCTGATGTTCTGCCGTCAGCCGGCCTTTCTCCGGTGTCGCGATGCTGGCATCGCCGACCACGCCGTTCGGGTTCAAGTCGCTGGCGATCCAGGCGAAGGCGTGGGTGCCGGTGTGGCGCAGCAGCGAGAATTCCTTTTCGGCCCTGGCGACGTTGGAAACGAAATTGTCCGCCTTGGCCATGTCGACCAGATCCGGCCGGAAATGCAGCATCAGCGACGTCTCGACATCGCCGCCATGGATGCCGTGGCGGTCCTCGAGTTCGGTGTACATGCCGGCCGGGCGGCCAAAGCGCTGCCAGCTGGTCTTCACGGCCAGCATCTTTTCGCGCACGCGCAATTCTCGCGTTATGATGCCCATGATCTCTTCATTGCCGCCATGCGAGTTGACGACGACGAGTTTGCGCACGCCGGCGCGCGCGATCGACAGGCCAAGCTCGGTCCACGCGTCGACCAGCGTCGTTGCCGGCAGAGTGAGCGTGCCCGGCGCGTGCAGATGCTCGTTCGACTTGCCCACCGCCTGCACAGGCAGGATACGGATATCGAGATCGTCGGGCAGGCGGGCGATCACGGTGTCGAGCATGCCGCTCATGATCGAGGTGTCGGTCGAGACAGGCAGATGCGGCCCATGCTGCTCTATCGCCGCCACCGGCAGCACGGCGATCGTCGCCTCGGAATCGATCGAGGCATACTCAGTTGTCCGGTAGTCACCCCACCAGACGCGTCTTTTGGCTACGGTCATATCATGCCTCTTCAATGGTCACGGCAGACCTAACGCGGGACAGGCTTCCTGTCGATCACCCGGCCGCGATGACCTCCACCTCGACCTTGAATTCGGGGCGGGCAAAGCCGGAAACGATCATCAGCGTCGAAGCCGGTGCTGGGCTTGAAAACAGCCGGTCGCGGACATCCATATAGGGCCGCAGATGTGCGCGATCGGTGACATAGGCGTTGATTCGCACGATATCTCCGAGCCCCAGCCCCGCTTCCGCGAGGATTGCCTCGACGTTGCGGAAGCAGAGCTCGGTCTGCGCGCCGGCATCCTCCGGAATCTGGTCGTCCGGCGTGATCGCAACCTGGCCGGAGCACAGCACCAGCCGCTTGCCAGGGGGCACTTCGACGCCGTGGCTGTACCGGGCAAAGGGCGGCTTGATCGACTTGGGGGTGAGGAACTTGAACATGGCAATCTCCTGGATGCCGCCAGCCTAAGACCGGATTCACTACAGCTTCAAGATGGCGTGGGATGTCGCCGGTGCGATTGTGGACATGCGTTCAAAAAATAGGCACGATGCTCTCCGGTGCAGCACGACCTTTCCGGCTTTCGCAGATGGCTGTGGTGCAGGCGGGCGGGTCCCGGCGCGAGACGCCGGTGGCATGTGTCTTGCTTCTTGAATCTTTGGTGTCGAAGCCTGGCGCGTGGCGCCGGAGCAAACAAAGGGCGGTGTCTATGTACGCAAAACAGAAGATTTCGGTGGCGGTGGTGGCGCTGATGGCGGCGAGCACGCTGGGTGCCGCGGCGAACGAGAAAGTCACCTTCGGCACCAACTGGTTGGCCGAGCCGGAACATGGCGGCTACTACCAGGCCGTGGCGGACGGCACCTATGCTGCCTGCGGCCTCGACGTCACCATCATGCAGGGCGGTCCGCAGGTCAGCGGCCGGCCGATGCTCCTGGCCGGCAAGATCGATTTCTACATGGGCGGCAATCTGCTGTCGGCCTTCGATGCCGTCCAGCAGGGCATTCCGATGCGCGTGGTGGCCGCCGACTTCCAGAAGGATCCGCAGGTCATCATGTCCCACCCCGGAGAGGGGCTCGACAAATGGGAGGATCTGAAGAACGCCGACCAGTACATTCTGGGCGACGAAGGCGTGCAGACCTTCTTCCAGTGGATGGTCACGGCACTCGGCTTCGACGCCGCCAAGCGCGCGCCCTACACCTACAACACTGCTCCCTTCCTCGCCAACAAGAAGTCGATCCAGCAGGGCTACGTCACCTCGGAGCCGTTCGCGGTCAAGAAGGAAGGCGGCTTCGTGCCGAACCAGTTCCTGCTCGCCGACTATGGCTGGGACACCTATTCGACGACGATCGAGGTGATGCAGGACACGATCGACAAGAAGCCGGAGGTGGTCCAGTGCTTCGTCGATGGCTCGGCCAAGGGCTGGTACAAGTACCTCTACGGCGACAACAAGGCCGCCAACGACATGATCAAGAAAGACAATCCCGACATGAGCGACGAGCAGATCGCTTTCTCGATCGAGCAGATGAAGAAGTTTGGCCTTGCCGATTCCGGCGACACCGAGAAGCTCGGCATCGGCGCCATGACCGATGCGCGCATCAAGAGTTTCTACGACAAGATGGTCAAGGCCAAGGTCACGCCCGACGGCATCGACATCTCGAAGGCCTACACGCTGGCCTTCGTCAACAAGGGCGTCGGGCTGGACCTGAAGAAATAGGCCGGTCCCGGCATGATGAGGGAAAAGGTGGCGCAAGCGCTGGCATCGGACGTCGCTCCGACCTTGCTGGCGCTGCGCGGCGTCGGCAAGGTGTTTTCCAACGGCGTGACGGCGCTGAGTTCTGTCGACCTGACGATCCGGGAAGGCGATTTCCTCAGCCTGCTGGGGCCGTCGGGCTGCGGCAAGTCGACGGCGCTGCGGCTGATCGCCGGCCTGTCGACGCCGACCTCCGGCGTGCTCGACTGGCGCGGCGGCGGTTCGCTCGACCGCGCCAATATCGGCTTCGTCTTCCAGGAGCCGACACTGCTGCCCTGGGCCAGCGTCTTCGATAATGTCTGGCTGCCGCTCAGGCTGAAAGGCATTTCCCGCGCCAAGGCTGCCCCGGCGATCACGCAGATGCTGGCGCGGGTGCATCTGACCGGCTTCGAGGACGCCGTGCCGCGCGAACTTTCGGGCGGCATGAAGATGCGCGTTTCGATCGCCCGCGCCATGGTGACGAAGCCGCGCGTGCTGCTAATGGACGAACCGTTCGCAGCACTCGATGAGATCACGCGCTTCAAGCTCAACAACGATCTGCTGGAGCTTTGGCAGGACGAACGCTTCACCGTCGTCTTCGTCACCCACAGCGTGTTTGAAAGCGTGTTTCTCTCCAACCGCGTCGTCGTCATGGCGGCGCGGCCTGGCCGGGTGTTCGACGAGCTCGCCATCGACGCCTCCTACCCACGCGACGAGGCGTTTCGTACCTCGCCGGACTATGCGGCCTTGTGCCGGCAAGCGTCCGATGTCCTGATCGGTGCCATCAACCAGACAGCGGGACCGCATCATGACGGCCATTGACGAGAGCCCATTGACGCTCGACCCCGAGGAAGCGCGCCGTGTGCGCCAGGAGCGGTTCGAGCGGACCGGCCGCTGGCTGCTGCCGCTGGCGATCATGATCCTGGCGATCTGCCTGTGGGACCGCATCTGCGTGTGGAACGAGATTCCGCAATATATCCTGCCGCGCCCCGGCGTGGTGCTGCAGACACTCTACAACGATGCCGGGCTTTTGTTTTCCTCGCTGCTGGTCACCTTGCGCATCACCTTCCTCAGCCTGGCTCTGGCTGTCATCGGCGGCGTCGGCCTGTCGGTGCTGTTCGCGCAATCGAAATGGGTCGAGATGTCGTTCTTCCCGTTCGCCATCGTGCTGCAGGTGACGCCGATCGTGGCGATCTTTCCGCTGATCAACATCTATGTCGACAACCAGACGACCAAGCTTCTGCTGTGCGCCTGGATCGTCGCCTTCTTTCCGATCCTGTCCAACACAACGCTCGGCCTCAACTCCGTCGACCGAAATCTGCGCGACCTGTTCAAGCTCAATGGCGCGACGCGCTGGCAGCAACTGCGCTATCTCAGACTGCCGGCGGCGATGCCGTATTTCCTCGGCGGTTTGAAGATCGCCGGCGGCCTGTCGCTGATCGGCGCCGTGGTGGCGGAGTTCGTCGCCGGCGCCACCGGCCAGTCGTCGGGCCTCGCCTCGCGCATTATCGAGGCAGGTTACCGGCTCAACGCGCCACGGCTGTTCGCGGCGCTGTTCCTGATCTCGCTCACCGGCATCCTGATCTTCCTCGTGCTGTCGCTGATTTCGCATCTCATTCTGCGGCGCTGGCACGAGAGCGCGCTGAAGCAGGAGCGGTAGGCCCTTGATTCCCAACGCAGGCTCATACCGGCTCGCCAAAGCCCGGCTTCACGCGTCCCTGACGCCAGGGCTCGCCGCGACTTATGACAGCGACGGCTTTACTCTCGCTGATATCGCTGTGGCAGATGGCAAGATTTCCGCCGTCGCAGCGCATGATCGTGCAGCCATATCCAGCGGTGCTGTCGATCTCGCCGGCCGTATCGTGCTGCCCTGCTTCGTCGATTGCCACACCCATATCGACAAAGGGCATATCTGGCCGCGAAAGCCCAATCCTGATGGCACCTTCATGGGCGCGCTCAATGCCGCCGGCGCCGATCGCGTCGCGCGCTGGAGCGCCGAGGACCTCGCCAAGCGCATGGATTTCTCGCTGCGCTCGGCCTACGCGCATGGCACCAAGGCGCTGCGCACCCATCTCGACAGCGTCGCGCCGCAGGAGGAAATCTCCTGGCCGGTGTTCGAAACGATGCGCGAGACATGGCGCGGCCGCATCGAGTTGCAGGGCGCCTGTCTGCTCGGCATCGAGGGCGTGCGCGACAAGAAATGGTTCGACAGGCTGGCGAAACGGGTGGCTGCCGCCAAGGGCGTGCTCGGCGTCGTTACCTATATGGTGCCGGATCTGGAAGAACTGCTCGACCATGTGTTCGCGCAAGCGATCAAGCATGGGCTCGACCTTGATTTCCATGCCGACGAGACCGACGATATCGCCGCCATCTCGTTGAAGAAGATCGCCGAGGCGGCCCTGTGGAGCGGCTTCGAGGGCAATATCCTCGTCGGCCATTGCTGCTCGCTGGCACGGCAACCCGATCTCGAGGTGCTCGATACGCTGGACAAGGTGGCGAAAGCCGGGCTGGCAGTGGTGTCGCTGCCGATGTGCAATCTCTATCTGCAGGACCGCCGCTCGGACCACACCACGCCGCGCTGGCGCGGCGTGACGCTGCTGCATGAGATGAAGGCGAGGGGCATTGCGGTCGCCGTCGCTTCGGACAATACGCGTGACCCGTTCTATGCCTATGGCGATCTCGACATGCTGGAGGTCTACCGCATGGCGACGCGCATCCTGCATTTCGATCATCCGGTCGCCGACTGGCCGCAGACGGTCGCCTCAACGCCGGCCAAGGTGATGCGGCTCGACGGTTTCGGCACACTTGCCGCCGGCGGCGATGCCGATTTCATCCTGTTCAAAGGTCGAAGCTGGACGGAATTGCTGTCGCGGCCCGAATCGGATCGCATCGTCGTGCGTGGCGGGCTGGCGATCGACCGGCAATTGCCCGACTATGCCGAACTCGACGGACTGATGGTGGAATGATGGACGTTTCGGCGCTCAAGCGCGATCTCGACGGGTTGAAGCTCGACGACAATCCAGCCATCGTCCAGCAGAAGAGCCGCGACTTCTACTGGTACAGCCCGGTGCTGAAACAGCAGCTCGACCATGTCACCGGCGATCTGATCGTGACGCCGAAGAGCGAGGCCGAACTGATCCGCGTGCTGGCCGCCTGCCACCGGCATGGCGTGCCGGTGACCCCGCGAGGCAGCGGCACCGGCAATTATGGCCAGGCGATGCCGCTGTCGGGCGGCGTGGTGCTCAACCTCGCCGAAATGAACGAGGTCAAATCGATCGGGCCAGGACGCGTGGTGACCGGGCCGGGGGCGATCCTGGCCGATATCGACAAGGCGACGCGGGCGCATTCCGGGCAAGAACTGCGGCTCTCTCCCTCGACCTACAACACCGCCTCGATCGGCGGCTTCATCGCCGGCGGCTCGGGTGGTGTCGGTTCGATCAATTTCGGCGGTTTGCGCGATTTCGGCAATGTGCTGCGCCTGCGCGTGGTGACCATGGAGGCCGAGCCGAAGGTGCTCGAACTCACCGGCGAGGATCTGCACAAGGTAACCCATGCCTATGGCACCAACGGAATCATCACCGAAGTCGAGATGCCGCTGACCGCGGCCTATGAGTGGGTCGACGTCATCGTCGGCTTCGATGCCTTCATGGATGCGGCGCGTTACGGCAATGCGCTGGCCTGCCAGGACGGCATCCTGACCAAGCTGATCACGCCGATTGCCGCACCCGTGCCGCAGCTCTATTTCAAGCGGCATCAGAAGTTTTTCAGGGAGGGGCAGAGCATCTGCGTCGTCATGGTGGCGCGGCATGGGCTGGATGCCTTCCTCGCCTTCACCCGACGCGCCGGCGGGGAAGTGATCTTCAACGCCGCCACAGCGACGCCGGAGGACAAAAAGGGCCTGCCGCCGGCCTATGAACTGGCCTGGAACCACACCACGCTAAGAGCGTTGCGTGTCGACCCTGCGATCACCTATCTGCAGTCTCTCTATCCATTTCCCAACCAACTGGCGCTGGTCGAGAAGATGGATGCGATGTTTCCGGGCGAAGTGTTCTCGCATCTCGAATTCGTGCGGCTGGACGGCAACATCACCTGCTTCGGCCTGCCATTGGTTAAGTTCACCACCGAAGCGCGGCTCGACGAGATCGTGCGCCTGCACGAGCAGAATGGCTGCCCGATTTTCAATCCGCACCGCTACACACTGGAAGAGGGCGGCATGAAGCAGACGGATGCCGTACAACTCGCCTTCAAGCGCGAGACCGACCCGCAAGGCTTGCTCAACCCGGGCAAGATGATCGCCTGGGAAAATCCGGACTATGATTATCGCTCTGGCCGGACTTTTTTGTTCAAGGGGCTGCAAAAGGCCGGCTGATGAACATCCTCGTCCTCTACGCTCATCCGGTCGAAACCAGCTTCAATGCCGGCCTGCACCGGACGATCGTCGAGCGGCTGACGGCGGCGGGCCATAGCGTCGACGACTGCGATCTCTATGCCGAGGATTTCGATCCGCGCCTGACCCGCGCCGAACGGCTCGGCTATCATGATCAGCGTGGGCCGCGAGATGCCGTCGCCGGCTATGTCGAAAGGCTGCAGAAGGCCGAGGCGCTGGTGCTGTCGTTTCCGGTCTGGAATTATGGCTATCCGGCGATCCTGAAGGGGTTTTTCGACCGTGTCTTCCTGCCCGGCGTGTCGTTCAAGCTGGTCGACGGCAAGGTGCGGCCGACGCTGCACAACATTGGCAAAGTCGCTGCCGTCACCACCTATGGCGGCAGCCGGTTTCGCGCCATCCTCATGGGGGATCCGCCGCGCAAGGTGGTAAAACGCATGCTGCGCGCCACCGTCAAACCGGGCGCACCGGTGAGCTATCTCGCGCATTATTCGATGAACCTGTCGACCGATGAAACGCGCAAGGCCTTCACGGCAAAGGTCGCCGCCAGCATGGACAGCTTTTGATGCGGGTCCTCGTGGTCTATTGCCATCCGGTGCCGGAGAGCTTTTGCGCTTCAATACGCGACACGGCCGTAGAGGTGCTGAAGGCAAGGGGCTGGGAGGTGCGGTTGCTCGACCTCTACGCGGAAAAATTCGATCCGGTGATGAGCTGCGAGGAGCGGCGCAGTTACAACAACCAGGCGCCGCAGGATCCGGCGCTGAAGCCGCATTTCGAACTGCTCGGCTGGGCCGAGGCGATCCTCTTCGTCTATCCGACCTGGTGGTACGGGCTGCCGGCGATGCTGAAGGGCTGGCTCGACCGGGTCTGGGCAACCGACATCGCTTTCAGGCTGCCGGTGGGCAAGGGAGGCATCAAGTCGCTGATGACGCATGTCACCAAGGTCGGCGTCATCACGACTTGCGGCGCGCCGACCTGGTGGAGCGTCGTCGTCGGCCAGCCCGGACGCAAGACGTTGCTGCGCGGCATGCGGGCGCTCTGCGCGACGCGCTGCCGGACCTTCTTCCTGGCGCATTATCTGATGGATGCCTCGACGCCACGGACAAGGGCCGCGTTCCTGGTCAAGGTAAGGGCGAAGCTGGAGCGGTTTTAAGCGATCAGCGTCCTTCTCCCCGTTGAACGGGGAGAAGGAAGAGGCGCTACATCTTCACCCGCTCCGCCTTCGGATCATACATCGGTTTCAGCGATACCTCCGCCGCGAAACGCTCGCCGGCGATTTCGATCTCGTAGGACGAGGCTAGAACGTCAGCCTCGCTTTCACCCTGGGACGGCACGTAGCCCAGCCCGATCGCGCCGCCGAGGTGGTGGCCGTAATTGCCCGAGGTGATGGGGCCGACGATCTTGCCATCGCGCAGGATCGCCTCGTTGTGGAAGAGCAAGGGTTGCGGGTCCTTCAGGCGGAACTGAACCAGCCGGCGGCTTAATCCGGCTTCCTTCTTCTTCAGCACCGCATCGCGGCCGATGAAGTCGCCCTTGGCCGTCTTCACGGCGAAGCCGAGGCCGGCTTCCAGGACATTGTCCTCGTCAGTGATGTCGTGGCCGAAGTGGCGGAAAGCCTTTTCGATGCGGCAGGAATCGAGCGTGTGCAGGCCGCAGAGTTTCAACCCGACATCGGCGCCGGCCTCGTCGATCGCCTCGAAGACGTGGGCAGCCTGGTCGGTCGAGACATAGAGTTCCCAGCCGAGTTCGCCGACATAGGTGACGCGGTGGGCGCGAGCCAGGCCCATGCCGATCTCGATCTCCTGGAACGTACCGAACGGATTGTTCTCGTTGGAGAAATCGTTCGGGCTGACTTTCTGGACCAGCTTTCGCGCATCCGGCCCCATCAGGCAAAGCACGCTTTCGGCAGCCGTCACGTCGGTGACGACAACGAACTCTTCGCCGACATGCCGGCGCAGCCACGCTAGGTCGCGCTGCAACGTCGCTCCGGGCACGACGAGGAAATAGGCCGTCTCCGAGAGCCTGGATACGGTGAGGTCGCTCTCGATGCCACCGCGCTGATTGAGCATCTGGGTGTAGACGATCTTGCCAGGCGCCACGTCCATGTCGTTGGCGCACAGCCTTTGCAGGAAGGCGCAGGCGTCGCGGCCCTCGACACGGATCTTGCCGAACGAGGTCATGTCGAACAGGCCGACCTTGTTGCGGACGGCCAGATGCTCCTCGCGCTGGTTGTCGAACCAGTTCTGCCGCTTCCAGGAATAGCGGTATTCGCGCTCCTGTCCTTCGCGGGCGAACCAGTTGGCGCGCTCCCAGCCGGCGACCTCGCCGAACACGGCCCCGCGCGCTTTCAAATGCTCATGCAGCGGCGAGCGCCTGATATTCCTCGAAGTCGCCATTTGCCGATAGGGAAAATGGTCGGCATAGAGCAGGCCGAGCGTTTCGGAGACGCGCTCCTTGAGATAGCGGCGGTTCTTCTGGAAAGGCTGAGCGCGGCGAATGTCGACTTCCCAGAGATCGAAGGGCGCCTCACCGTCGTTGATCCATTGCGCCAGCGCCATGCCGGCGCCGCCGGAGGAGACGATGCCGATCGAGTTGTAGCCGGTCGCCATCCAGTAGCCGGACAATTCCGGCGCCTCGCCGAGATAGTAGCGGTCATCGGGGGTAAAGCTTTCAGGACCGTTGAAGAAGGTATGGATGCCGGCGGTCGCCAGCATCGGCATGCGGTTGACACCCATTTCGAGGATGGGTTCGAAGTGATCCATGTCCTCGGGCAACTGGTCGAAGCAGAAGTCCTCGCGGATGCCGTCCATGCCCCAGGGCTTGGCCACAGGCTCGAAGGCGCCGAGCATCATCTTGCCGGCATCTTCCTTGTAGTAGGCGCACTCGTCCGGCACACGCAGCACCGGCAGGCGAGAGAGGCCGGGGATCGGCTCGGTGACGAGGTAGAAATGCTCGCAAGCGTGCAGGGGGATGGTGACGCCGTTCCGGGCGCCCAATTCGCGCGCCCACATGCCGGCGCAGTTGACGACGATGTCGGCCTCGATGGTGCCTTTGTCCTCGCCCTGTGCCCAGGACACGCCGGTGACGCGACCGGCTTTGGTATGAACATTCGTCACCTTCACATTCTCGACGATGGTGGCGCCGCGCTGGCGCGCCCCCTTGGCCAGCGCCATGGCGATGTTGGCGGGGTCGCACTGGCCATCGAGCGGCAGATGCACGGCGCCGACCACGTCGGAGACATTGAGATGCGGGTACATCTCCTTGACTTCCCTGGGAGAAATCTCGCGCACGTCGACGTCGAAGGCGCGGGCGAGCGACGCCTGCCGGTAGATTTCGTGCTTGCGCTCCTCGGTCAGCGCGACGGTGATCGAGCCGACCTGGCGCATGCCGGTGCCGACTTCGGTCTCGGCCTCCAGCTTGACGTAGAGGTCGGCCGAGTATTTCGCCAGCCGCGTCATGTTCTGCGAGCCGCGCAATTGGCCGATCAGGCCGGCGGCGTGCCAGGTCGTGCCCGACGTCAGCTGCTTGCGTTCCAGAAGCACGATGTCGGTCCAGCCGAGCTTGGCCAGATGGTAGGCGACCGAGCAGCCGGAAACGCCGCCGCCGATGATCACCGCCCTTGCTTTGGCAGGGATGGCCTTTGTGGGGATGGTCTTGGTCATGCAGCCTCGCGGCGATAGGTGGAAGCAAAGCGGCGCAGCCGAGCCGCCGCGTCTTGCAGCACCGGCTCCGGCTGGCAGAGGCTGATGCGGATATGACCGGCGGCGGCTTCGCCGAAGCTGGAGCCGGGCATTACGCCGACATTCTCCTTGTCGAGAAGGGCCCAGGCGAATTTCTCGTCGTCCGGTTCGACCTCGGATATGTCGAGCATGACGTACATGCCGCCTTCGGAACCACGCACGGTGACGTCGTTCATGCCGCGCACGGCATCGAGGAAGATGGTGCGGCGCGCCGCGTAGCGCTCGGCGATGTCCTTGACACCGTAGTGGTTTTCGAGCGCCTCGGCGCAGGCGATAGAGATGAAGGCCGGCAGGCCATAGGTCGTCACCAGATTGAGACTGACGAGCAGCGTGATCATGTCTTGCGGGCCGGTCAGCCAGCCCATGCGCCAGCCGGTCATGCCATGGCTCTTGGACATGGAATTGATGACCAATGTGCGTTCGGCCATGCCCGGCAGCGAGCGCGGCGAGACATGCTCGCCGCCACCCAGCGTCCAGTAGACCTCGTCGGAGAGCAGCCAAAGGTCATGCTCGCGGCAGATTTGCGCCAGCTGTTCAAGCCGCTCGCGCGAATAGACGGCGCCTGTCGGGTTGTTCGGCGTGTTGATCAGGATGGCGCGCGTGTTGGGCTTCAGTGCCGCGCGGATCATGTCCGCGCGCGGTTGGAAGCCATCCTCGGCCGGTGTCTCGACGACGGTGAAGCTGGCACCGGCAGCGCTGAACGTATTGGGGTAGGTGGCGTAATAGGGGGCAACGACGATGGCGTGGTCGCCCTGGTCGAGCACGGCCTGCACGGCTGCGTAGAGCGCCGCCTGGCCGCCCGGCGTGGCGATGACCTGGTCCGGTGTCGTCTCGACGCCCGTACAGGCGCTGGAGGCTGCCGCCATCGCCTGGCGCAGGCGCGGCAGGCCGGGCAGGGGCGTGTAATGGTGGTTGCTGCCGCGAACCGCGGTCACGCAGGCTTCGATCGTCTGCGAGGGCGTGTCGAAGTCGTGGTCGCCAACCGACAGCATGATGATGTCCTCGCCAGCCGCCTTGCGGGCCCAGGCGGCCGAGTGGACTTCCCAGCCATCCTTTCCGGAAGGCACGATGCCGGAAATGCGCGATGATGGTCTGGGCATCACTGAACTCCCGATATCTGGTAGCCGGCCTGTTCGAGTTTTTCACGTAGGGCTGCGATATGGGCGGGGCCGACTTCGCAGCAGCCGCCGACGATCCGGGCGCCGGCTTCGACCCAACCAATGGCCTGGACGGCGTAGGCGTCAGGGCCAAGGTCGTGGCGGGCATGCAGTACATCCACAGTGCCGCCATGCTTCAGCGCCTCGGTGGATGTGAAGCCATTGGCATAGGCGCCAACCGGGCCGCCGAACTCGACCAGTTCGGGTAGGGCGGCGGCGATTGCTTCCGGCCGGCAGCAGTTGAGCAGCCGCGCCGCCACGGGCAGATCGTCGAGCGCTCCAACCGCCGCCGCGATCGTCTCGCCGCTGCGCAGCCGCGGCGTTCCGTGATCGGCGAGCGTCCACGACACCCAGACCGGCTTGCCGCTCTCGGAGGCCGCGGTGACCGCCGCGCGGGCTTCATCGGCTGACGCCATGGTCTCGCACAGGAAGAGATCGACGCCATCCGCCTGCTCGGCGACGATGCGGCGGTAGATGTCGAGCGTCTCCTGGTAGGAAATGGTCAGCGCCGGGGCATAGCTGCCGAAAAGCGGCGACAGGCAGCCGGCAATGGCCGCGTCGCCGGCCTCGTCACAAGCTTGCCTTGCCAGTTCGATGCCACGCTTCTGCAGCGGCTTGAACAACTCCTCGGCGCCCTCGCGCGCCAGGCGTTCGGGCGTTGCCGAATAGGTGTTGATGGTGATGACGCGGGCGCCGGCGCGGATGAATTCGGCGTGCAGGCCGCGCACCAGGTCCGGTTCGTCGATCAGCACCCTGGCCGACCACAACGGCGTCGGCTCGGATTTGCTGCGGCGGACCAGTTCCTGGCCCATACCGCCATCGGTGAGGATGACCGTCTTCATGCGCGCAGCCTCTCGTTTCTGGGATCCCAGAGCGGTTCGTCGTTCTGTACGACCGCCTTGAACCGGTCGCCGAAGATTTCGACCTCGACGGAAGTACCGGGCTCGGTCAAATCCATGCGCAGCATGCCGAGCGCGATCGACTTGTCGATGCGATGGCCCCAGCCGCCCGACGTGGTCTCGCCGACGATCTGACCGCCGTGCCACAGCGTCGACATATAGGGCGCGTCGCAATCGCCGGGGTTCTCGACGACCAGCGTGACGAAACGCTTCTTCACGCCTTGCTGCTTCTCGTTCTGCAGCGCGGCCTTGCCACGGAAGTCGGGCTTTTCCCATTTGACGAAGCGCTCGAGCCCGCCTTGCAGGATGGAATAGTCGGTCGAGAGATCACCTTTCCAGGTGCGGTAACCTTTTTCGAGCCTGAGCGAATCCAGCGCGTACATGCCGAACGGTTTCAGTCCGTGTTTTTGCCCGGCCGCCCAGATGGCGTCGAAAATGGCTGATGTGTCGCCGACCTTGGTGTGGATTTCCCAGCCGAGTTCGCCGGCGAAGGAGACGCGCACCAGCTTTGCCCAGCGGCCGGCGATCTCGGTCTCCTGATGCGTCAGCCATGGCAGAGTAAGGTCGGCTGCACAGACATCGGCGAGGATTTTGCGAGAGTTGGGGCCGGCCAGGATTTGCGTGGAGTAGTCCTCGGTGCGGTCGGTCAAGGTGAAGGCCGCATCCCGAGGCATGCGTGACTTCAGCCATTCGAAATCGTGCCATTGCGCGACCGCCGCGGTGATCAGCGTCATCTGCTCCTCGCCATGGCGCACGACCGACATTTCGGTGACGATGCGGCCTTTGTCGTCGGCGAAATAGACCAGGCCGATGCGGCCGGGCTTCGGCACAAGTCCGGTGACTTGCAGGCTCAACCATTCGGCCGCACCCGGGCCTTCGAGATTGAAGCGCGAGAAACCGGGCAGATCGAGGATGCCGGCGGCGTCGCGGACGGCGAGGCATTCCTCGCGGACGCGATGCTGCCAGGGGCCTTCACGGCGGAAGGTCAGCGTGGCTTCCTCTGAGATGTCGTCGCCGGGTTGCGCGTACCAGGTGGCGCGCTCCCAGCCATTATAGGCATCGAAGCGCCCGCCGAGCGCCTTGGTGCGGTCGTGGATCGGCGATAGCTTTCTGTCGCGCCCTTCCGGCCAGGCATGGCGGGGGAACTGGATGGCGTATTCGTTGCCATAGATTTCCAGGCCCTTGGCGACGCAATAGTCCGGTGCCGAGGCAAAGGACGTGAAGCGGCGCGGATCGCAGGACCACATGTCCCATTCGGTCTGGCCTTGCGTGACCCATTCGGCCAGCACTTTGCCGGCGCCGCCGCCCTGGGCGATGCCGAAGGTGAAGACGCAAGCCTCGAAGGCATTGGGAACACCGGGCATCGGGCCGATCAGCGGATTGCCATCCGGCGCATAGGGAATCGGCCCGTTGATGACCTTGGACAGGCCGGCGGTGCCGAGGATCGGCACGCGGGCGACGGCGTCGGCCAGGTAATGCTCCAGCCGGTCGAGATCGTCGGGGAAGAGCTGGAAGGAGAAATCGTCCGGCATCGGATCGCCAGGGGTGGCCCAATGCGCGCGGCAATTGCGCTCGTAGGGGCCGAGGTTCATGCCGGATTTTTCCTGACGCAGATAGTAGGACGTGTCGACGTCGCGCAGCAGCGGCAGTTTCTTGCCCTGTTCCTTCGACCAGGCGGCGAGTTCGGGGATCTCCTCGAAAAGAATGTACTGGTGGCTCATCACCATCATCGGCACCTCGCGGCCGAACATTTTGCCGACTTCGGCCGCACGATAACCGGCGGCATTGATGACGATCTCGCAGCGGATCTCGCCTTGCGGGGTCTCGACCACCCATTCGTCCTTGTCGCGGCGTACGCCTGACACCGGGCAGAAGCGGATGATTTTCGCGCCGAGATCGCGCGCGCCCTTGGCCAGCGCCTGCGTCAACTGTGCCGGGTCGATGTCGCCGTCGCTCGGGTCGTAGAGGGCGCCCTTCAAATCATGCGTTTCGATGAAGGGGTAGCGGCGCTTGATCTCGTCGACGCCGACCACGTCGATGTCCATGCCCTGGTAGCGGCCCATGCCCTTGGCGCGCTGGAATTCCTGCATCCGCTCCCGCGAATGGGCGAGCCGCAGCGAGCCGGTGACATGATAGTTCATGGGGTAGTCGACCGCATCGGCGAGGCCACGGTACAGCTCGGTAGAATAGCGCTGCATGTTCATCAGCGACCAGGATGAGGAGAAGGTCGGCACATTGCCGGCCGCATGCCAGGTCGAGCCCGAGGTCAGCTCGTTCTTTTCCAGAAGCACGCAGTCAGTCCAGCCCGCCTTGGCGAGATGATAGAGCGAGGAGGTGCCGACGACGCCACCTCCGATGATCACCACGCGCGCGGTGCTTGGCAAACCCGCCATGTTGTTCTCCCAAACTGAAGCGCATTGCGCTTCCATTTTTTGTTTTGATGCAGGTCTCCCAAGAGCGCCGCACGCTTTTGGGCGATCTGCATTTCAATAGACGGGTGGTGAAACCACCCAAATGACAACCGCCGGCTCGGTGCCTGGATTGCGCCAGCGGTAGGGCTTGCCTTCGAAGCGGAAGGAATCGCCTCCGCCGAGCCGGTGCCAGACGCCTTCTATCTCGATCTCGAAAATACCCGAGGCGATATAGCCGGCTTCCTCGGTCGGCCGCAGCTGCGCGGCCTTCATCTCCGCGCCCGGCGCGAAGATCGAACGCACCATCTCGAAGCTACCACCGAGATCGGGCGACAGGAGTTCTTCCACCAGGCCGGATTCGCTGGTGCCAAGCGTGCGGCGCCTGCCGGCCCGCACCACCACGCCGCGCTCGCTCTCGACCGGCACGTCATGGCTGAAGAACAGGCTGATCGGCACGCCGAACAGCTCGGCGAAGGCCCTGAGATCGCCGACTGATGGTGTCGACAGGCCGCGCTCGACCTGGCTCACCCACCCGACCGAACGGCCGAGTTTCAGGGCGATCTCGGCGAGCGTCAGCCCGCGCGCGCGACGCAGCGCGCGGATATCGCTGGCCAGCACGCGTTCGTCAGGTCCCTGTAATGTTCGTGCGCTAGTGGAGGGCAAAACGGTCATTCATGAAAAATTCCATCTGAATTTCATGAGAGGTCAAGCTCATGAAAAAATCAAGTAGATTTTCACCAATGCTCAAGATTTGCTTGCAGGAATTTGACGGTTCATGCAAAGGCTCCGCCGCGAGCGGCGAGTGGGGACGTCCGATCGGCACAATGGCTAAGGGACGGCCCATGTTGGAAAAGAAGGCTCGAATCGCTGACGAGGCCGCGATCGTCGACGAGGCGATCATGTCGCGCCGTTCGGTGCGCGCATTTCTGCCCGACATGATCGACGACGACACCATCCGCGACATTCTTGCGGTTGCGGCGCGTGCGCCGTCGGGCACCAACATGCAGCCATGGCGGGTCTACGTCACCAAGGGCGAGACCAAGCGACAGATATCGGATGCTATCCTGAATTCCGGTATCCGCGCCGAAAAGGCCGACTGGGACGAGTACCGCTACTATCCCACCCAGTTCTTCGAGCCATATCTTACCCGCCGCCGCGCCAATGGCTTCGGCCTCTATGGCGCGCTCGGCATCGGCCGCCGCGAGGTCGACAAGATGCGCGCACAGCACGACCGCAACTTCGTCTTCTTCGACGCGCCGGTCGGCATGATCTTCACCATCGATCGCCGGCTCAACCAGGGTTCGTGGATCGACTACGGCATGTTCCTGCAGAACATCATGGTCGCGGCGCGGGGCAGGGGTCTGCACACGTGCCCGCAGGCCGCGTTCGCGCCCTATCACCGTCAGATCCGGCCGGTGCTCAACATTCCAGACGAGGAGATCGTCGTCTGTGGTATGGCGCTGGGCCATGAGGACACGTCTAAGCCGGAAAACGCCTTCCGCACCGACCGTGTGCCGCTGGAAGAGTGGGTGACGTTCAGCGAATAGCTTCGTCGGCGACTAATTCTTCTCTTATGCATGTCGCTGCCCCGAACCGCTGCACAGTCCGGGCGATATGCATCATTCCGTATTTATCCGCATGCCATGGCCGCTGACATGGGCGCCGTCCTGTGGCGTCAGCTTGAGATAGGCGAGCAGCGCGCAGAGTGTGATGACGCCCTCGATCGCGAACAGGATTCGGAAATCATTGGTCACGGCGGGCCCGCCGCCGGCCAGGAATGACAGCATGGCCGCCGCCAGGCCGACGCTGATGGCTACCGCCAACTGCCAGAGAATGTAGTAGAGCGCACTGAAGCGGGCGAGCTGTTCGGGCGCGATGTCGGAATAGGCGAGGTTTCCGGTCGAGGCCCATTGGATGGAACGGAAAACGCCGAAAGCGAAGATGTAGGTCAGCACGATCCAGACCGGCATTGTAGCTTGCATCAAGGCGAAACCGGCAACCATGACGGCAACGACCGGCGTGTTGAAGACCAGCACGCGGCGGAAGCCGAACCGGTTGAGAACGCGCGGCATGAAGAACCGCATGACCACCGAGCCGAGCGCGGCAATGAATGTCAGCGATCCCGCCTGCACCGCGCTCATGCCGAAGCCGAGCTGGAACATCAGCGGCAGCAGGAAGGCGACGGAACTCAGCCCGATCGTGTCCAGGCCGCCGCCGGTGAGGAACGAGATGCGGAAGGTGCGGATGCGCAGGAGCTTGAGGTCGAGCAGGGGGTTGGGCACGCGCAGGCAGTAGAGCGAGGCGATCGACAGGATGACGACGGCCAGCGCCAGTTCACCGGCAATCATGCCGCCGGCGGCGTCCTTGGCCGCAAGCGAGTCCATGCCGAAAACCAGCAGGATCATGCCGCTGCCGACCAGCAGGAAGCCGGGAAAATCGAACCGCGTGCGAACCGGTTTTGTCACCGTCGGAAACAGCGAGGCGGCAAGGATCGCCGCCGCCAGCGCGAACGGCACATTGATGAAGAAGATCCACCGCCAGGAAATGTAGGTGGTCAGCGCGCCGCCGACGAGCGGCCCAACCAGCGGTCCGGTCTGGCTGGCGACCGAGATGTACATGTTGATCTTCAGCGTCCGGTTGCGCGGAAAGCTCGACAGGATGACGACCTGGCCGAGCGTGCCCATCAGCGCACCGCCGAAGCCCTGCAGGGCACGGGCGCCAACCAGCGTCCAGATGTTGTCAGAAAGGCCGCAGAGCGCCGACGAGGCGGCGAACACCAGCAAGGCGAAGCAGTAGACGTTGCGCAGGCCGAAGCGGTCGGCGGCCCAGCCGCCGAGCGGCATCGAGATAATCAGGCTGGCGACATAGACCGTGATCAACAGGCCGAGCTGGCTCGGCGGGCGGGCGAGGCTTTCCCCGATGCCGGGCAGCGCCGTCACCACGACATTCTGGTCGAGGCTGGTCATGAACACGCCGCAGGCGACGGTCAACGGCAGCAGGAGCAAGGCTCTGGCCGACACATCGGCGCGATCCGTGGCGCCGGCGGATAGTTCTGCGGTCATTGGGATGTTCGAACCAAATATGCCGACTCTGAGACGGGATTTTTATACCCCTTGGACCGATTGGGCGGCCACGTCTTTGCATCATGGCCGCCGTCGGCGCGATTCTCTAGCGGCAGAACCGCCCGGCATTGAGGCCAGAAGCACCTGCGTGCGGCTGACTTGGTCTTCTTCGCGTGCCGACGTGCTTCGGACGTTCAGTCGTCGAACAGATGCTGAAGCCGCAAGCGCAACCACTGGTGCGCGGGATCGTTTTCGCGCCGCTCGTGCCAGATCTGGGTGAATGGAAAGGCTGGAATTTCGAAAGGTGGGGCGAACACGCAAAGCCGTTCGTCCGGCGCCGGAAGGATCCGGCTGGCGACGGTAAGCACCAGGTCGGTGTCGGCGATCAGGCGCGGCGCCACGCCCCAATGCGGGATGACGAGGCAGAGCCGCCGCTTGCGGCCCAATTCGGCCAAGGCCTTGTCGACCTCGCTCTGACGCTCGGGCCGCAAATCGACCAGCGCGTGCGGTCGCTCGAGATAAGTCGCCAGATCCATCGTCTGTCTGCCACCGAGGCTCGCGGCGTCGGCGAGACAGGCAAAGCGCTCGTCGAACAGGCGATGCGAGCGAACGGACCGATCCAGGCCGGGGAAGACGCCAAAGGCAAGATCGATCTCGCCATCGATGATTTGCGAAACCATCACCTCGCGGCTCGCCTGGCTGACCACCAGGTCGACTTGCGGCGCCTGCGCCCGCATGAGCGGCAGCAGGGCCGGCAGGATGACCGCCGCGCCATAGTCCGACATGGCGAGCCGAAACGTCCGACGCTCCGTCGCCGGGTCGAAGCCAGCCGGCGCGAGAAGGTGTCGCATACGATCGAGTGCGTCGGTGAGCGCAGGGGTGATTTCCATGGCGCGCGCCGTCGGCTCAAGGCCACCTTGCCGTCTGACCAGCAGCGGGTCGTCGAGAAGGTGACGCAGCCTGGCGAGCGCATGGCTGACGGCGGGCTGGCTCTTGTTCAGTCGGATTGCCGCTCGCGAGACGTGGCGTTCGGCCAGCAAGGCATCGAGCACGACGAGCAGGTTCAGGTCGATACCAGCGAGATTATTCATTTCATGCATATTGATCGTACAAAAATCGAATTTCAATACGAAAACCTGATGGTCTAATCCGGCATGATCGATATGGAGACAATCTCATGCCCAGCAGCTTTTCCTTTCTTGTCGCCGCCTTGCTGGCCGGGGGCGTGGTGCCCTTCCAGGCAGGAGCAAACGCAATGCTTGGCCGCCTGCTTGGCCATCCGCTCTGGGCTACTTTGATCTCGCTGGGCGTCAGCGCCGTGTTGATCGTCCCGGTCATGATCGCCTTCAGGCTGCCGGTCCCCTCTGTCGAGATGGCGCTCAAAGGTCCGTGGTGGGTGTGGATCGGCGGCGCGGCTGGCGTGGTCTACATCACGGCCGCACTGCTTCTGGCGCCCAGGCTCGGCGCTGCCAGCTTCATCGTTGCCGTCATTGCCGGCCAGATGGCCGCGTCGCTGCTCATCGATCACTTCGCCTTGATGGGTTTTGCCCATCGGCCGGCGACAACCGCTCGTTTGGCTGGGCTAGCGCTGATCATCGGCGGCCTGGTCGTGACGCAATGGGCAAGCACGATTGCGCCACAGGCAGCCCAATCCGACTTCAATCAGAGCCAAAAAGGAGACAGCGAATGAAACCTCATCTCGTCCTGCGTGTGGCGCGGCCGACGAACGACCTGGCGGCCGTCATCCATTTCTACCGGGATGGTCTCGGTCTTCAGGAGCTGTTTCGCTTCAGTGACCACGATGGCTTCGATGGCGTCATGCTCGGGCAGCCCGGCGAGGCCTATCATTTCGAATTCACCCACGCCCATGGTCACGATGCCGGCAGGGCACCCACGGCGGACAATCTGGTCGTCTTCTACATGCCGGACCGTGACGCGTGGGAAGCGGCCATCCAGCGCATGAAAAGCCAAGGCTACGCCACCGTGGCGGCCTTCAATCCCTATTGGGACAGGCAGGGCGTAACCTTCGAGGATTGCGACGGCTATCGCGTTGTGCTGCAGAACGCCGACTGGCACGTCGTTGCGCAGCAATCCTAGTCTAGCCGGGCGAGGTGACCTATTGCACCTCGTAGCCGACTTCCTCGCTGGCATGGCAAAGCGCCTTCCAGAATGAACGCGCGAAGGAGCGGAAGACATAGATGTCGAACTGGTCGGCGCCGGTGCGCTGGATCTGGGCGAAGACGTCGTGATGGGCGGTCGAGCGGCCAGCGCCGACCGGGAAGGCCGGCAGCGCGAAGTCGATGGCGAAGAATTTCGCCAGCACCCATTCAGCCTTCGGTCCGGCGATGCGGATGGCGGTGCGGCCATGCGACAGGTCGGTCACAGTGCCGATTTCCGGCGTCACCGCCTTGGCAAAAGCCGCCGCCAGCCCTTCGGCGTCATCGGCCGCGGTGAACTTTCCCGGCGCGAAGCCGAAAACCGATTTGACGCCGTCGTTCACGCCACCGCCGGCACCGTCGGGCAGCGCAAGCCCTGTGACGGAGCGGATGGCAGCGATCAGTCTCTTCTCTTCGCCCGGCCAGGCGGCGAGCTGCACGATCGAGCCTGGCCGCGTTTCGGTCAGGAGGATATCGACGCCATGCTCGAAATTGCCATGCGAGCCGACATGAAATTCCGGCTCGAGAGGGGATTGGCGCTCAACCATGCATGCGGGTCCCTTCCGGATCGTAGAAATGGTTGGAGACGATCTCGACCGGCCCGAAGCGGTTGCGCAAGGGATCGGAAACATGGGCGCGGGTGCCATGCCTTGCCTTGCCGCCCTCGACCAGGGCCAGTGCGATATGCTTGCCGAGCGCCGGCGAATAGCAGCAGGCGGTGATGTGGCCGATCGAGCCGTGCGGATTGGCTTCGTCCAATGCCTCGACAATGTGCGCGCCGCCGTTGAGCGGCCGGTTGTCGAGCGCGATCAGGCCGACCAGCTCCAGCCGGTCGGACGCGATCAGGCCTTCGCGATCCATCATCGCCGAGCCGATGAACGGCTTCTTCTTCGACAGCATCCAGTCGAGATGCAGGTCGCGCGCCGTGGTGCGGCCGTCGATCTCGGCGCCGGTGACGTGGCCCTTTTCGATGCGCATCGTGCCCAAAGCCTCGAGTCCGTAGGTGACCAGCCCGAACGGCTTGCCGGCTTCGACCAGCGCTTCCCAGACACGGGTGCCATGACCGGCGCCGGAATAGACCTCGAAGGCCATCTCACCGGAGAAGGAAAGCCGGCATATCATCACCGGCACGCCGGCAATTTCGCCACGCACGATGCCCATGAAAGGTAGTGTCGCATTGTCGACAGCGGTGCCGGTGACACAGGCGGCGAGGATCTGCCTGGCCTTCGGCCCGCCGATCGCCGCCCCCGCCCATTCGTCGGTGACCGAGGTGACGTGGACTTTCAGCTCCGGCCAGATCACGTCGAGGAAGTATTCCAAATGCTGCATCACCTTGCCGGCATTGGCGGTTGTGGTGGTCATCAGGAAGTCCTGTTCGCCGAGCCGCCAGGTGGTGCCGTCGTCGAAGGCAAGGCCGTCCTCGCGCAGCATCAGCCCGTAACGCGCCTTGCCGAAGGCCAGCGTCGAAAACATGTTGGTGTAGACGCGGTCGAGGAAGACGGCGGCGTCAGGGCCTTGCACGGCGATCTTGCCGAGCGTCGAGACATCGACGATGCCGGCGCTTTCGCGTGTCGCCCTGGCCTCGCGGACATAGGCCTGTTCGACTGTTTCGCCTGCATGGCCATAGATCATCGGCCTGTACCAGAGGCCGGCGGAGTACATGGTCGCGCCATTGGCGAGGTGCCAGTCATGCATCGGCGTCAGCCGTTCCGGCCTCAGGTCGCCGAAGCGCTCCGCCGCCAGCGAACCGATCGATACCGGCGCGAAGGGTGGCCGGAAGCGGGTCGTGCCGACCTCGGGGATCGGCTTGCCCAGCGCTTCGGCCATGATGGCAAGGCCGGGAACGTTGGAACTCTTGCCCTGGTCGGTCGCCATGCCGAGCGTGGTGTAGCGCTTCAGGTGCTCGACCGAGACAAAGCCTTCGCGATGCGCCAGGCGGACATCTTCTGATGTCACGTCGTGCTGGAAATCGACAAAGCTCTTGCCCTTGGCCCTGATCTCGCAGACGGGCGCCGGATCGGGATCGCCTGCTACCGCTTCGACAGTTGGCAATGCCGTCGGCGTGCCTGTTCCGCCGGCCGCCGCAAGGCCGGCGGCACGGCCCTCGGCGATCGCCTCGACGGTGGAAAAACTGCCGGTAAAGGCGCCGGCGCCGATCCATTGTTGCGTCGGCTTGGGTGGCAGGAAGGCTTGCCGTGCGGCATTCCATTCCGCCTTGGCGCCTGCCTGGCTGGCGAGATGGATGGTCGGCGACCAGCCGCCGGACATCAGCAGGCAGTCGGCATGGATGCTGCGCTCTTCGCCGGTGAGCGCCCCGGTGACCATCTCGAAACGCTGGACCTTGATGCCGGAGAGCGCCTTGCCGCCTTCGGTGGCGACGACGGCGTGGCCGCCGAAGATCTCGGCCTCGGCTTCGGTGGCGAGCTTGCGCATCTCGGCCGAAAGCTCGGACCTGACGTCGGCGATGGCGACAATCGCCGCGCCGGCTTTTTTAAGAGCGACGGCCGCGCGATAGGCGCTGTCATTGTTGGTGAACAGCGCGATACGCTCGCCGGGCAGCACGCCGAACTCGTTGGCGTAGCGCTCGGCGGCATGGGCCAGCATCACGCCCGGCCTGTCATTGCCCGGGAAGACCAGAGGCCGCTCAAAGGCGCCGGTGGCCAGCACCACGGATTTGGCGCGGATCGCCCAGTAGCGATGGCGCGGCTCACCCTTGGCGGGCTGCTCCTTGTGGTCGCTGACCCGTTCCAACGCGGCAAGCGTGTTGTTGTCGTAATAGCCCCACACCGTGGTGCGCGGCAGAAGCCGGACATTGTCGCGGCCTTCGAGCTGGGTGACGGTGCGCCGCGCCCAATCGGCCGCCGGCGCGCCATCGATGGTTTCATCCGACCAGTTGGTCGAGCCGCCGAAACGCGGCTCGAGATCGGCCAGTATGACACGGGCGCCGTGATCGGCGGCGGCCTTTGCAGCCATCAGGCCGGCCGGACCGGAACCGACCACCAGCACGTCGCAAAAGGCGTTCATGCGCTCGTAGCGGGCCGGGTCCTTGGCCGATCCGGCGCTGCCGAGACCGGCGGCCCGGCGGATGAAATGCTCGCAGAACATCCAGAAACGCGTGCCTTTCAGCGGACCGATCACCGGCCCCATGAAGGTCTTGTAGTAGAAGCCGGCGGACAGGATCTTGCCGCCAAGCTGGTTGACGGCGTTGACGTCCCAGGCGAGCGAGGGAAAGCGGTTCTGGCTGATTGCGACCAGCCCGTCATGGATCTCGACCATGGTCGCCGGAATGTTGGGCTCGCGCACCTCGCCCTTCAGCACCGTCACCAGTGCATTCGGCTCCTCGACGCCCGCCGTGAGCAGGCCGCGCGGGCGGTGATATTTGAACGACCGCCCGAAGAGCGTGACACCCTTGGCCAATAGCGCCGAGGCCAGCGTGTCGCCGGCATGGCCGGTATAGGCAACGCCGTCGAAGGTGAAGCGGATCGTCTTCAGCCGGTCGATACGGCCGCCAGTGTCGGTGCGGCGCGGGCTCATGCCTTGTCCTCCGCCTTGCGGCGCGCGGCCGAGCCATGATCGCCGCGCACGAAGGCGACGCTCGAAATCTCATGCGTCAGCGTGTTGCGCACGACCCTCAGATGCGCGCGGCAACCGCCGGAATGCTGCCAGATCTCATTGTGGTCGCCGGCCGGGTTCAGCCGGTCGTAGACATAGGCGTTCCATGCTTCGAAATTCTGCGAGGCGGGATCGGGGCGCTCGCGGTTGCCGTCACCCTGATAGGTGAACTCGATGACGCCGCGCGGGCCGCAATAGGGGCAAGTGATCAGCACAGGATGTTTCCTAATGGAGCCGCGGGTTGGCGCCCTGGCCCTTGTCGTCGATGACGAGGCCGCGGTGGAAGCGGTCGAGCGTGAAGGGCGCGTTGAACTCGTGCGGCTCGTCCTTGGCGATGGTCCAGGCGAAGGTCCATCCGGAAGCCGGCGTCGCCTTGAAGCCGCCATAGCACCAGCCGCAATTGAGATACATGCCGGGCAGGGGGCCGGCGGTGATGATCGGCGAGCCGTCCATCGACATGTCGCACACACCACCCCAGGAGCGCAGCATGCGCACACGTGCAAGGCCCGGGAACAGCGCCAGCATCTCGCTCATCACCTCGTCGACGATGGGCAGGTTGCCGCGTTGGGCGTAGCTGTTGTAGCCGTCGATATCGCCGCCATAGACAAGGCCGCCTTTGTCGGACTGCGACATGTAGAAATGCCCCATGCCGAAGGTCACCACCGTGTCGATGAAGGGTTTTAGCGATTCGGTGACGAAGGCTTGCAGCACATGGCTCTCGATCGGCATCGTCGCGATACCGGCAAGCTGCATGACGCGCCCGGTGCTGCCAGCTACCGCGACCGCGACCTTCCTGGCCCGGATGTCGCCACGTGAGGTGGTGACGCCGGTGACGCGGTCGCCATCGCGCAGGAAGCCGGTGACCTCGCAATTCTCGATGATGTCGACGCCGCGCCGGTCGGCGCCGCGCGCATAACCCCAGGCCACGGCATCGTGGCGGGCGGTGCCGGCGCGCCGCTGCATCAGGCCGCCGACCACGGGAAAGCGTGCGTCGCTGGAGATGTCGAGTGCCGGGATCAGGCGCTTGATCTCGGCCGGCGTCATCAATTCGGCGTCGACGCCGAGATGGCGCATGGCGTTGCCGCGCCTGGCATAATCGTCAAACTGGGCCGGCGTGTGCGCCAGGTTCAGGCAGCCGCGCTGCGAGAACATGACGTTGTAATTGAGTTCGTGCGACAGGCCCTCCCACAACTTCATCGAATGTTCGTAGAAGCGGGTGTTGGCGGGCAGCAGATAGTTCGAGCGCACGGCCGTGGTGTTGCGGCCGACATTGCCGGAGCCGAGCCAGCTCTTTTCCAGTACGGCGACATTGGTGATGCCGTGTTCCTTGGCCAGATAATAGGCGGTCGCCAGCCCATGCCCGCCGCCGCCGATGATGATGACGTCATAGGATGCCTTCGGGTCCGGCTTGCGCCAGGCCGGTTTCCAGTCCTTGTTTCCCTTGAGCGCGTTCGCGAGTAGCGAAAAGGCCGAGTACTCTGCCATCATTGTCATCCGGTTCGGGCGATGCGGCAGACTATAGAGCAGGCCGCATGCGCAAAGCCAATATTGCGCCATGGCCTTTCGACTGGCCGACGCTCGGATCGCGATCCAAGCGCGATCGGATGCGACGGCTTGCCCCACGATATGGCCGTCTTTATCAAGGACAGGCTTTTGAATGCCTTGCCGCCCGTGAGTCGCCAATACGTCATGCTTTTGAGATTGCTTCGCCTCATCCTGGTCTTTGCGCTCGTTGTTTCGGCGTCGCCTTCATTCGAGGCGATGGCGCAAGCGCTCGGCCAGGGCGCCGCCGGATTGGTCACCGACCAGCAGAAAGTCATCCAGGGCCTGACGGCCAAGACCGACGACCTCGAGAAGAAGATACAGCAGGACGGCGAGGATGATGCCTCGCTCGTGGATATCCGCCTGCAACTGGAGGATCTGTCGCGGGCGGCACTGACCAGTGCACTGGCGTTCCGTACGCGGCTCACCGACATCAACAATCGCATCGAGGTGCTTGGGCCGCCGCCAGCAGCGGGCCAGCCGCAAGAGCCCGACATCGTGACCGGCGAGCGCCAGGCGCTTGCCTCGGAAAAGGCCGAGATCAATTCGGTCGTCGCCAGCGCACAGAACCTGTCGATCCGCATCAGCGGGCTGATCGACAGGATCGGCAATATGCGCAGCGCTTTGTTCCGCAACCTTTTGACCAAGCGCTATGTGTTGTCCGATGCGCTGAGCCCGCAGGTCTTTTCCGACGCCCAGGAGGAATACGCCAGTTTCTACAATGCGGTGTCGTCCTGGCTGAGCTTCGCCTTCAAGTTCAAGTTCCAGGCCATCCTCGCGGCAACCTTCGTGGCGCTCGGGCTGGCGCTGGTGCTGCTGGTCGGCGGTAGGCGGCTGTTCGGGCGCGTGTTCGAGGCAGATCCCGCCAACGAAGACCCATCCTATCTCAGCCGCCTTTCGGTGGCCTTCTGGTCGACCTTGCTGCCGACGCTGGCGGTCGCCGCGTTTCTCGGCTCCACCATCTTCTTTTTCAACTATTACAATGTGTTGCGTGGCGATATTGGTCTATTTCTCAATGCGCTGGCGACGGCCATCGGGGTGATATTCTGCGTCAACCGGCTAACCAATGCGGCGCTGGAGCCGCGGCTGCCGAACTGGCGCCTGATCCCAGTTGAAACCGTGCCGGCGCGCTGGTTGGTGCGCCTTGCCACCGCCATGGCTGTGGTCATCTCCGTCAACACGTTCCTGTCGATCATCAATGACAAGATGGGATCGCCGCTGTCGCTGACCATCGCGCGCAGTTTCGTCGCCACCATCGTCGTCGGCATCATCCTGATCCTGATGGCGATGTTGCGGCCGTTCAAGGCGCGGGACGGCAGCTGGCGGCCATGGCCGGCATGGCTGCGCTATTTGGCGCTGGCGCTTGGCCTGTTCACCATCATCGCCGCCTTGCTTGGCTATATCGGCCTGGCGCTGTTCGTTTCGCTGCAGGTCGTGGTCACCGGCACGGCGCTGATCACCGCCTATATCGGCTTCCTCTCGGCGCGTGCCATCGGCGAGGAAGGCGCGTTCGCCAACACGTCAGTCGGGCGCTGGCTATCGGCCAATTCCAGCTACGAGGACACCGCACTCGACCAGCTCGGCCTCGTCGTCAGCGTTGCGATCAACCTGTTGATCGTGCTGGTTTTCCTGCCGCTTATCCTTTTGATGTGGGGTTTCCAGCCGGGCGATATCCAGGCCTGGGCCTACAAGCTGGCGACCGGGATCGCCATCGGCTCGGTGACGATTTCGGTCACCGGTATCCTTTCGGGCATCGTCGTCTTCATCATTGGCTATTTCCTGACGCGCTGGTTCCAGGGCTGGCTCGATGGTTCGGTGATGGCGCGCGGCAAGGTCGATACCGGTGTGCGCAACTCGATCCGGCTGGCGGTCGGCTATGCCGGCGTGGCGCTGGCGGGGCTGGTTGGCATATCGGCGGCGGGCATCGATCTTTCCAGCCTTGCGCTGGTCGCCGGTGCCCTCTCTCTCGGTATCGGCTTTGGCCTGCAGAATGTGGTGTCTAATTTCGTCTCCGGCCTGATCCTTTTGGCCGAGCGGCCGTTCAAGGTCGGTGACTGGATCGTCGCCGGCGACGTCAGCGGCACGGTCAAGAAGATCAGCGTGCGGGCCACCGAGATCGAGACGTTCCAGCGGCAGTCGGTGATCCTGCCCAATTCGAACCTGATCAACAACGCCGTCGGCAACTGGACCCACCGCAACAAGCTTGGCCGTGTCGAGATCAGGGTCGGCGTCGCCTATGGCAGCGACGTCAAGCAGGTGCACGCCATCCTGCTCGAGATCGCGCGCAGCCATCCGATGGTGCTGAAGAACCCCGAGCCTTTCGTGCTGTTTGCCAATTTTGGCGCGGCCGCGCTGGAATTCGAAATCCGCGTGTTCCTGGCCGACATCATGAACGGCAGTGGCGTGCAGAACGACATCCGCTTCGCCGTACTGGAGAAATTCAGCGACCAGCACATCGAAATCCCCTCGACGCCGCGCGCCGTCGTCGAGGTGTACAAGCCCAAGGCCTGGCCGACCGACGATGACAAGATCGAGGCCGACTTCGCCGAACAGGAGCAGGCGAAGGCGGACGCCGCGGCCGAGGCGAAAAAGCTCACCAAAGCGGGGCGGAAGCCGCGTAAGCCCGATCCACATTAGGCTGGTTGGCGGCCCTCGATCAGGGCGGCCAATGCCGTACGCAGATCGGTCTTGCCGCGCCTGATCTCGCCGACGCCGTGTTCGATGTCGATGCGGCCGGCATTGTGAGCATCGAACATCGTCGCCACCAGTTCGGCGTAACTCGCGCTGATGCCGCCGCCGACGAGCGCGGGAACCCAGTCCTGCCTCGGCAATTGGCGTGCGACGATCTCCCGGCCGGCTATCTCGCCAATCGTCCGCGCCACATCGGTTGCGCTGTAACGATCGGGTCCCTCGGCATGGACCACGCGCAGCGCCTCGCCGCTGCCGGAAAGGAGAAGATCGGCCGACAACAGGCCGACATCGCCAGCCGACACCGTCGGGAACAGTTTGGAGATGGGATGATGCAAGCTCGGCAGCACGCCCGTCTCGATCGCGCGGCCGACCAGCCGGTTCCAGTTCTGCATGTGCTCGGCTGAGCGCAGCAGCGTGAGCGCCGCCGGTATGGTCTTCAGTTGCGATTCCAGATGATGGAAGGCGAGCGTGATGCCGGTGCCGGCGGCGAGCTCGGCGCCATAGTCCGAGATCGCCAGAATGCTCTGCGGCCGGGTCTGACCGAGTGCGTCGACGACGGATTTGATGGTGTCGTCCATCTCCGCCGATGCATCTTCGGCCCGGACACCGGTCGGGCAGATGACTTGGACGGCGGTGGCGCCCTTTGTTGCCCGCGCCAGGGCCGCGGCGTCGCGCAGATCGGCAATTTCCACTTCGCAGCCGAGGACACGGAACTCTTCGCCGCGCGAGGAATTTCGTACCACGGCTCTGACCGGAACGTCATGTCTACGCAACGCACCGATGGTGGCCCGTCCGATTTTTCCCGCCGCACCCAAAATGACAAACATGCCCTTATCCTTCATTCTCACCAATGGAGGACAGGAATGCCGGATCCGAGGGCTGAGGTCGCCCAGATATGGACGGTGGAAGACAAAAACGGATGATCGGTTCTGAAAACTGGCAAACCTGGGAAAAAATGCCGGACAGCCGGCTAGCGCTGCATGCGGATCAGGGCGCCCGGCGTGACGCCGAGGATGCGCTTCATGCTTTGGGCCATATGGCTCTGATGCGCGAAACCTGCTTCGAGCGCGATTTCGCTCAGCGGCATTTTCCCCTGGTCCAGCAACGCTTTGGCCCGCTCGACCCGGCGATGGATGACATATCGGTGGGGCGGCATGCCGAAGGTGCGGCGAAACAGCACTTTCAGATGCGAGACACTGATGGCTGCCACCTGCGCCAGTTCATCCAGCGAAAGATCCTGATCGAGATTGGCTTCGATGAAATCTGCCAGCCGGTGCTTCTGGCCGGGGGAAAGCGCTTGCATGGCTCGAACATCCGGTCTTGATGCAGCACCCTGGATGACCCGCACCGCCAACGCCCTGGCCAGGCTTTCGAAATACAGCCGGTCGGATGGCACGTCCGGGCTCAGCCCGGTCGCCAATGCGTGGGCGATATGTTCTATCCTTGGGTCGCGGCGCTGGAACTGCGGACGAACAACGACCCGGTCCGGATCGATTTCGAGATCCTCGGCGGCACGGCGGACCAGCGCCGGGCTGACCCACAGTCGCAGGATGGTGCAATCCGCGTCATCCTGCCAGTCGCCTTCGAGCCCGGCGGGCACGATGTCGATGTCGCCGTCCGACTGGACCCGACGGTGATGTTTGTCGTCGCAATTGCACGACGCATTGACTGGTGCTCCAACATGGACTCCAAGCCGATGGTTGATGGATGCGGGCACATAGTGGGTTACACCTGCGGTAATCCTTCGCGACTCAACCGCAACGCCGATCGTTTCCAGCCAGTTGTCGTGCATGGTCATTTCTTCGCGTTGGCCGCCTCCTGCATCATATCGTGCCGGTCGGCGAAATTAACAGGCTTGGACGTGCCTGCGCACAACCCAAAGCCAATTGCGGCATGAATGCGGCATTCAGTTGCGGTTCAGCTTCCATCTCATATAAGCTCCATGCAAAGGGCGAAAATGCCTTGCGAAATGCAACAGAGGCGGTGGGAACACCGATATTGCAAAATGTGGAAGTCTCTCGTCGCTGCCGTCGCCATGCTCGCCGTGAGCGGCTCGGCCCATGCCGCCAGCGCGGTCAACAAGGACGCCGAGACCCGCACGCTGGTCGTGACGGAGGGCGGCAGCAAGACCGAACTCGCGCTGGCCGCCGGTGAAACCGTCGAGTTCTGCCAGAGCGGCTGCTTCGTTACCTTGCCCAATGGTGATCTTGAAGCCCTGACGGGTTCGGAAATCCTCGAGATTTCCGGCGGCGTCGCCCGCATCAAGTAGTAACAAGGGCATAGTTGGAAAGGCCGGGCATTTGCTCGGCCTTCTATCGTTTCCGGTAGCAGTTACTTAACAATGGCGCCGGAAATAGCTGTGCGGCAGCCGCCTGCAACCAGGCGTTTTAACGTTCGCTACGCTATACCCCGCTATACCAGCCCCAAGACGCCGAAACACGGTGCGCTACGAGATTCCGGTTTACCGGAAAACGGCGGCAGGGGCAGGACGTAGATGGATGCGCGGTCGGACAGGAACGCAATACCGCTTGCGGTCGATCTCGACGGTACGCTGATCGCGACCGACCTGTTGTGGGAGGGCTTGTTCCTTCTGCTCAAGAAGAATCCGCTCTACATCTTGCTGGTGCCGTTCTGGGCGGCCGCCGGGCCGGCGCGGTTGAAGCAGGCCATCGCGCAGCGCATCGATATCGACCCCGCGTCGCTGCCTTATCGCGCGCCGCTGCTCGATCGGCTCCGCACTGAGCACGCCGAGGGCCGCAAGATCGTGCTGGCGACCGGCACGCCGCGTAAGTTCGCCGAAGCCATCGCGTGCCACCTCGGGATCTTCGACCGGGTGCTGGCGACCGATGGTCTCGACAATCTCACCTCGGGCAAGAAGCGCGCCTCGCTGGTCGCTGCCTATGGCGATGGCGGCTTCGATTATGCCGGCAACAGCCACCACGACCTCCAGGTCTTCGATGCCGCGCGCAATGCAATCGTTGTCGCGCCCGACCGCCATGCCGCGCGCTGGCAGGCGGCGCATGGCGCCGAAACGATGCCGGCGCCAAAGCCGACGTTGCGGACCATCGTCAAGATGCTGCGCGTGCACCAATGGCTGAAGAACTCGCTGATCGCCGTGCCGATGGTGCTGTCGCACGAATATTTCAATTCCAACATGATCTGGGAATGCCTGCTGGCGTTCATCTCATTCAGCGCGGTGGCGTCGGCGATCTACATCCTCAATGATTTCTTCGACCTAGCGCTCGACCGCAAGCACGTCACCAAGCGCAACCGGCCGTTCGCCAGCGGCGCGCTGTCAATCCCGTTCGGTCTCGGCGCGATCGCGGTTCTGCTGGCGATCGGCATCGCCACCGCACTCTTCCTGTCGCCCGAATTCCTGGCGGTGCTCGTCGGTTACATGGTCGTCACCACGGCCTATTCGCTGTCGTTCAAGCGCATGCTGCTGGTCGACGTGCTGACGCTGGCCGGGCTCTATACAATCCGCGTGATCGCCGGCGCAGCGGCGACCGGCGTCGACGTCTCGTTCTGGCTGCTCGCCTTCTCGATCTTCTTTTTCCTGTCATTGGCGCTGGTGAAGCGCTTCGTCGAACTTAGAACCACCGCCATCCCGCCCGGCGAACGCATTGCCGGCCGCGGCTATCGCACCGAAGACCAGGAGATCGTCGCCCAGGCCGGCATGGCGTCGGCCTTCTCCTCGGCGCTGGTGCTGGCGCTCTACATGGACAGTGTCGCGGTGCGCGAACTCTATCCGCATCCGTGGCTGATCTGGCCGCTGCCGCCGATCGTTCTTTACCTCACCATGCGTGTCTGGATCCTGGCACGCCGCGACGAGATGCATGACGACCCGGTCGTCTTCATCATCCGCGACTGGCGCAGCCAGATCGTGGTTCTGATCGGCGCGGTGCTGCTGGTCATCGGAGGCTGGTAGGCATGACCGAACATTTTCGAAGCTTCGGCCTCGTCACGCCGCCGACACCAGGAGCGATCCACGCCGACGATGCCATCGCGCTGCTGAAGGGCGGCCAGGCGAAGGACCGATCGCTGCTCGCTTATGGCAATGGTCGTTCCTATGGCGATTCCTGCCAGAACCATGCTGGCGCGGTCGTCGACATGCGGAGCCTGAACCATATCCGCGCCTTCGACGCCGAGACCGGTGTGCTCGAAGCGGATGCGGGCGTGCTGCTTTCGGATATCATCGCGCATGCAGCACCCCATGGCTTCTTTCCAGCGGTGGTTCCGGGTACGCAATTCGTCACGCTCGGCGGCTCCATCGCCAATGACGTGCACGGCAAGAACCACCACCGGCGCGGTACGTTCGGCTGCCACGTCGAGAGCTTCACGCTGCTGCGCTCCGACGGCAAGACCTACCGCTGCTCGGCCACGGACAATCCGCGCCTGTTTGCGGCGACCATTGGCGGCATGGGGCTGACGGGCCTGATCCTGTCGGCCTCGATCCGGCTGACGCGGGTGCAGTCGCTCGACATCGTCGAGAAGGCGACGCCGTTCCGCGATCTCGGCGAATTTTTCGATCTGGCCGCCGCGGCGGATCTGGCCAATGAATATGCGGTCGCCTGGATCGACCAGCTCGCCGGCGGCCGCGGCTGCGGGCGCGGGCTGCTGTTTACCGGCAACCATGCCGAGCATGGTTCACATGTGGCCTCGCGCGCCGGCCGCAATCTTTCCGTGCCGTTCCAGCCGCCGTTCAATGTGCTCAACCGGCCGTTCCTGACCGCTTTCAATGCCACCTACCGGTGGAAGAAAGGCCGGGCGGCCGTGCCGCGCCAGACCAGCTACCACGGTTTTTTCTTTCCGCTCGACGGTATGCGCGACTGGAACCGGCTTTATGGCCCCAAGGGGCTGTTCCAGCACCAGAGCGTGGTGCCGCAACAGGCTGCGCGCATCGTCGTGCCGGAATTGCTCGCGGCGGCCCGGCAGGCCGGGCAAGGGTCGTTCCTCACCGTACTGAAACGCTTCGGTTCGATCCGCTCGCCGGCGCTACTGTCGTTCCCCAGGCCAGGTTACACGCTGACGCTGGATTTCCCCAACCGGGGCGAAAAGACGTTGAGGCTGCTTGCTGTACTCGACCGCATCACGGTCGAGGCGGGTGGGGCGGTCAACCCCTACAAGGATGCGCGCATGAGCGCTGCGACCTTCGCCGCCTCCTTCGCGGACTGGCCGAGGCTGGAGGCGCTGCGCGACCCCGCCTTCATGTCCGATTTCTGGGCGCGTACGGCCGGCAGCATCGACCTCAAACGGCGTGGCGCCGAAGCAGCCGAATAGATAAAATAGGAATAAATCGTGGTTAGCAAATAGTTAAATCTGAAGTTTACTCAAAACACTATCGTGAGTTCACGAAATCTTTTCAGGTTTGTATTAGTCGACGATACGGGCGGGTGATTTGGCATGAAATATATCGTCTTCATACTCTTTACGGTCATGACTAATGCCGCTGCGCAGCTTATGCTGAAGCAAGGCATGATGTCGCTTGGGCCGATCTCGTTCGAGGGCGTCAATCCGCTCGTCAAGCTCCTACAGATCGTCTTCAGTCCCTGGGTGTTCCTCGGCCTTTGCACCTTCGTCATTTCCATGGCGTCGCACCTCTATGTGCTGTCCAAGGTCGAGCTTTCCTTCGCCTATCCGTTCCTCAGCCTGGCTTATGTCGCTGTCGCCATCTTCGCCTATTTCGTCTTCCGCGAGGATCTCAATGGATGGCGCATCGCCGGCATCGCCTTCATCTGCGTCGGCACGGTGCTGATTGCGCAAAGCGGGCGAGGGCATGAAGACCAGACCGCTTCCATCAAGATCCCTGCAAACGAGACCGTTCGATGAGACATGTGATTTTCGGCGGTGACGGCTTCGTCGGCCGTCACCTTGCCCTGAAGCTCGTGGCCGATGGCGAAGAGGTCGTCGTCGCCGATATCGTCAAGAGCGACCTGCCGCATTACCGCAACGTCCGGTTCGCCCGTTGCGACGTCACCGATCCTGCCTCGGTCGCCGCCGTCGGGCTGAAGGCCGACGACATGGTCTACAATCTGTCGGCCAAGATGCTGTCGCCGATCCAGGTGCGCGCCAAGCGGCACGATTTCTTTTTCCCGGTCAACTTCCATGGCACCGAGCACATCATGCAGGCCATGGACAAGGCAGGTGCCCCAAAACTTGTCCACTACACGACCGACATGATCTACGGCCACACGATCACCCAGCCGATGACCGAGGACCATCCGGTCGCGCCGCTCGGCGAATATGGCTGGTCGAAGCAAAAGACCGAGGAACTGGCCGCCGAATGGCGCCAGCGCGGCATGTCGATCTCGCTGTTCCGGCCGCGCCTGATCATCGGCCCCGGCCGGCTCGGCATCCTCGAAAAGCTGTTCAAGCTGATCGACTGGAACCTTCCGGTGCCGATGATCGGGTCGGGCAAAAACCCCTATCAGTTCATCTCGGTATTCGACTGCGCCGAAGCCGCGCGCGCCGCCTGGAAGGCCGGGGTGCCCAACGAGGCCTATAATCTCGGCTCGCTCAATCCGCCGCCGGTGAAGAAGCTGCTCGGCGACCTGATCCGGCATGCCGGGTCGAAGTCGCTGCTGATCCCGACGCCCGGCTGGGCGGTCAAGCGCACGCTCGATTTGCTCGACCTGATGAACATGCCGATCATGGACCCGGAGCAATATCTGATCGCCGACGAGGAGTGCGTGCTCGACGTGTCCAAGGCCGAGCGTCAGCTCGGCTGGGTGCCGCAATATCGCGACGAGGACATGCTGATCGCCGCCTACAGCGAATACCGCGCCAACAAGGCCGGTCCCGCCGTCGCCGCCAAACATGTGCCCGCCGAATAGCGGGTTAGCCAAGCAGTTCACGGCGCACGACGCTGGTCGTCAGCGCGGACAGGAGATTGAAATGACCGTCATGGCCAAGCCCAAACAGGCGAATGCTCGCACCCTGGTCAGCGCGCCGGCGCTGTCGCCCGCCACCATCGCCAAGCCCGATCTGATCAGCGTCGAGCAGGCCAAGGCGATGGACGTCGCCCGCATGACTGATCTGTTCAAGGCGCATCTCAACCCCGGCCAGCTGCATTTCATGAAGCTGCTAGGCTTCCACAAGATCAAGATCGAGCGTGCCGAGGGCATGTTCTACATCGACCAGAACGGCCGCAAGATCCTCGATTTCTTCGGCGGCTTCGGTTCTCTTGCCTTCGGCCACAACCACCCGCGCATCCTCGAAGCACGCAAGAAATTCCAGGAGGAGAAGCGCCAGGAGATCGCCATCGCCTTCATGTCGCAATATGCGGCAGCGCTCGCCCACAACATCGCCAAGTGCTCGCCCGGCGATCTCGACATGGTGTTTTTGGGTTCGTCCGGCTCCGAAGCGATGGAAGCGGCGGTGAAGCTTGCCGAACGCGCCGCCGGCCCGAAGCGGCCGAAGATCGTCTATGCCGAGAATTCCTTCCACGGCAAGACCAAGGGCGTGCTCGGCATCACCGACGGCCAGCTCTACCGCGCCGACTTCAAGGTGGCCGACAATACGGTGCGCATTCCCTTCGGTGACATCGAGGCGGTCGAGCGCCTGTTCCGTGGCGATCCGGAGGTCGGCGTCATCGTGCTCGAAACCATCCAGGGCGGTGGCGGCATCATCCAGGCAGAGGCGCAATACTGGCAGAAGCTGCGGGCGCTGTGCGATCAGCATGGCGTTCTGTGGGTCGCCGACGAAGTGCAGTGCGGCTATGGCCGCTCCGGCCGCTTCTATGCGTTCGAGCATTACGGCGTCGTTCCCGACGTGACGGCGTTGGCCAAGTCGCTCGGCGCCGGCAAGGCGGCGGTCGGCGCGATGATCGCGCGCCGCGAGGTCTACATGAAGGCCTATGGCACGCCGAAGACAGCGATGATCCATGCCATGGCGACCTTTGGCGGCATGGGCGAGGCCTGCGTCACCTCGATCGAAGGCCTCAACGTGCTCTATGACGAGGGGCTGATCGACAATGCCGCCGTCACCGGTGACTATCTGCTCGCCCGCCTCCAGGCGCTCAAGGACAAATATCCCAAGATCATCAAGGATGTGCGCGGCAAAGGCTTCATGATCGGGCTGGAGTTCCACGACTTCTCGCAGACCTTGCCGATGGTGTTGCGCCCGATCGTCAGTGTGCTCGACGACAAGCTGAAGGGATCGCTGTCGGGATTCGTCGGCGCGCTGCTCTTGCGCGATTACGACGTGCTCGTCGCCTTCACCGAGTACAATCGCAACGTCATCCGGCTCGAGCCGCCGCTGATCTGCCAGCGCGAGCATGTCGACTGCTTCGTCGATGCCTTCGACAGCCTGTTGTCGCGCGGCATCGTTTCGATCGTGAAGGATTTCGTCAAAAGCCAGGTTCGTTAAACGCAAAGTCCGTTGAGCATCCTCATGCTGACCAAGTCGCCCAGTCCGCAAAACCCGCTCGACCGGCTCGCCGACACCGGCCTGGCATGGGGCGAGGGGACCTATGCGCGGCTGGCGGCACCGATCGGCGCGGCGGCGTTCGCCCTCTACGTCCTTCTGACCGCGTTCACGGCATGGGTAATGCCCGACGCTAATTGGGACATGCTGCCCTATCTCGCCATTGCCGAAGAAGGCACCTATCCCGATGCGCAGGCGCTGCATGATTACGCCTACAGCACGGCCAAAGCGGGCGTGTCGGCCGCCGAGTACAAGACGCTGACCGATGATGGCGGCGGCTTCCGCAGCCACATGACGGACAATGCCGCCGACTTCCATTCGCTGCTCGGCATGTACCGGATCAAGTTCCTCTATGCCGAAATCCTGCCGACCCTGAGCGCGGTGATGTCGCCGGTCGAGGCGATGCGCCTGGTGCAGGTGTTTTCGGTGCTGCTGTTCGGCACGATCGTGCTGCTCTGGCTGCGCTGGGAAAAGGCCTTGGCCTTGGCACCGGTGATCGGCGCGGTGCTGATCATGGCTGATTTCGGCGATGCGGCGCGTGCCGCGACGCCGGATTTGCTGACGTCAGCACTGCTGCTCGGCGGGCTCTACGCCTATATGCGTGGCCGCGACGCGGCAACCGCGATCCTGCTCTTCCTCGCTTTCATGGTGCGGCCGGACAATATTGTTTTCCTTACCATATTCGCTGTGCTTCTGGTCGTGTTCCGGCAGAGGGCATGGGGCGCGCTGGCCGGCTTTGCCGCGTCCTTCGTCGCCTATTTCGCCATTTCGCATTGGGCGCATCATCCCGGCTGGTGGCCGCATCTGTGGTTCTCCAGCATCGAGCAGCACTACAATATGGACGGGTTCGAGCCGGCGTTCTCGGTCACCGCCTATCTCAAGGCGTTCGCCGCATCGCTGCTGCGCGCTGTCAATCTCAACAGCTGGGTCGGCGTTTCGGTGCTGGCACTGGCCGGCTGGTTCGCCGCCGGCCGAGCCGGTTTTCGTCTCGACGGTCGTGCCGGTATCCTGTTCGCGGCCCTGGTGCTGGGTGCGCTGGCGAAGTTCACCGTGTTTCCGATCCACGACACCCGCATCTATTTCCCGCATCTGATCCCGCCCTTCCTGCTGCTGGCGACGCCGTTCATGGCGCTGTGGGCAGCATCGGTTCGTGGCCAACAGAGCGTGGCCCTGCAAATCATTCCCGGAGACAAGCCATGAGTTCGCTATCCAGCCTGGCGCGCACCGTCTTGTCGCTCGGTCTTCCCTCTGGCCTGCTCGATCGCGGGCCGTCGCTGCGCGGCACGAAATTCCTCGCCAAGGCGGCGCTGAAAGCGCGCTTCGGTGGAGCAGGGCGACCGTTCCAGATGGTCAATGTCGGCGCCTGCGACGGTGCGCTGTTCGACGATGTCACACCGTGGCTGCACAAGATTTCCGGCGCCCGCGCCATGCTGGTCGAGCCGATCCCGTATAATCAGAAGCGGCTGCGCGCCAACTATCCCGATACCGACCGCTTCATCATCGAGCCGGTGGCGGTCACCAAGATCAAGGGCACGATCACCGTTCACACTTTCGACGCCGCGGCCCTCGAGGCCGGCACGCTGCCTATCGAGTTCATCGGCTGCTCTTCGGTCACCGACACCAATCTGATGTCGGGCAAGAATGCCTGGGGCGAAACCGACGCCAACTTCAACAAATTCGCACCGCACCTGAAAGACATCGAAGTGCCTTCGGAAACGCTGCAGACGCTGTTCGACCGCAACGGCATCGACCATATCGACGCCTTCCTGGTCGATTGCGAAGGCGCCGACTGGATTGTCTTCGAACAGCTCGACCTCAAGCGCTACCGCCCGGGCATGATCAAGGTCGAGGTTGGCGCGCTGCCCGCCACGGAGATCGGCCAGGTCGTGGTCAAGCTGAAGACGGCAGGCTATCAGGTCGGCTTCCAGGCCGAGGATATCTGGGCATTCGCCTGAGATAAGCGCGCTCGACGGTCCGCTTGTGGGTTGGGTCGCGCCGTACCTGCGGCGTGTCGCAAACAGGCGGTAGCTCTATCATCGTCCTCTGCATATTGTGCGCCATTCGAACGGGCGCCGGCGCGCCCGCTTTATCATCTTGGAGTCGCGGCAATGGCAGAGTTTCCGAAAAAGGCGAAGGTCGTCATCATTGGCCTCGGCGGTATTGTCGGCGCATCGATTGCGCATCATCTGATCGAACGTGGCTGGACCGACATTGTCGGCATCGATAAGTCCGGCATCCCGACCGATATCGGCTCGACCGCGCATGCTTCCGACTTTTGCTACACGACCAGCCATGATTTCCTGTCCTGCTGGACGACGCTCTATTCCATCGATTTCTACGAGAAGATGGGCCATTACGCCCGCATCGGCGGCCTCGAAGTCGCCCGTGTCGGCGACGACGGCCGCATGGACGAGATCAAGCGCAAGATCGCCTCGGCAAAAGCCTTCGGCACACGCGCGCGCCTGATCGAGCCGGCCGAGATCAAGGAAAAGTTCCCGCTTATCGAGCAGGACATGGTGCAGGGCGGCCTGTGGGATCCGGATGCCGGCCTCGTCATCCCGCGCTCGCAGACTGTCGCCGGTAAGCTCGTCGACCAGGCAGAAGCCTCGGGCAAGCTGAAATCCTTCGCCAATACGCCGGCCAGGTCGCTCGTGGTCAAGGATGGCCGCATCAGCGCCGTGGTAACCGATCGCGGTACGATCGAAGCCGACTATGTCATCGTCTGCGCCGGCATCTGGGGCCGGCTGATCGCGGAAATGGTCGGCGAGGACCTGCCGGTCATGCCGATCGACCATCCGCTGACTTTCTTCGGCCCCTACAATGAGTTCGCCGGCACCGGCAAGGAGATCGGCTGGCCGCTGCTGCGCGACCAGGGCAACTCGGCCTATATGCGCGATACCGGCGATCCCAAGACCGCCGAGGGCGGCCAGATCGAATGGGGCTATTACGAAGAAAACAACCCGCGTCTCTGCCATCCACGCGACCTGCTGGAGAAGAATGAAGCGCGGCTGTCGCCGTCGCAGCGTGACCTCGACATGGAGCAAATCCTGGCGCCGCTCGAACGCGCGATGGAACTGACGCCGATCCTCGGCGAACTCGGCTACAACGAAAGCCATTCCTTCAACGGCCTGTTGCAAGTCACCGCCGATGGCGGCCCGTCGATGGGCGAAAGCCAGAAGGTGAGGGGCCTCTGGTATGCCGTCGCCATCTGGGTCAAGGACGGCCCGGGCATGGGTAAGCTGATCGCCGACTGGATGACCGACGGCCGCACGGAGATCGACCATCACGCCATCGACTATGCGCGCTTCTATCCGCACCAGACCAAGGAACAGTTCATCTGGGATCGCTGCACCGAGACGGCGATGAAGGTCTACAATCCGGCCGTACATCCGCGCGAGCCATTCTCCAAGGGCCGCAACATCAGGCGTTCGCCGTTCTGGGAGCGCGAGAAGGAACTCGGCGGCTATTTCATGGAACTGGGCGGCTGGGAGCGTGCGCATGGTTACGCCGCCAACGAGCACCTGCTGGAGAAGTACGGCAACCGGGTGCCCGTGCGCGAGAACGAGTGGGACAACCGCCATTTCTGGCGCGTCTCCAATGCCGAACACCTGGCGATGAGCGAGGATTGCGGCATCGTCAACCTCTCTCACTTCTCGATGTATGACGTCGAGGGACCGGACCATGTCGCGCTGCTGGAGTGGCTGTGCGCCGCCAAGATCGGCGGCGACAACAACATCGGCAAGGGCATCTACACCCACTTCCTGGACGAGGAAGGAATGGTACGCGCCGACTTCACCGTGATCCGCATGGCCGACCGCTGCCGGGTGATCGACGGCGCCGACGCCGGCCCGCGCGATTTTCGCTATATGCAGCGAACCGCGCAGGACAAAGGCTTTGACGCGACGATCACCGACGTCACGGAGAAATACGTCACGATCGGCATCTGGGGGCCGAATGCCCGCGTCACCTTGCAGAAGGTGGTCGAAAATCCCGAGGGCCTTTCGCCCGAGAATTTCCCCTTCGCGGCGATCAAGCCGGTCAGGATCGGCGGCAAGGATGTCACAGCGTTCCGCATCTCCTATGTCGGCGAGCAAGGTTGGGAACTGCATATGCGTTACGAGGACGGGCTTGCCGTATGGGACGCGCTGCGCTCGACCGGCGTCATGCCGTTCGGCGTCGAGACCTATGCCAATACGCGGCGCATGGAAAAGAGCCTGCGGCTGCAGAACGCCGACCTTCTGACCGAGTACAATCTGCTCGAAGCCGATCTCGCCCGTCCGAAGGTCAAGGAGAACGATTTCTGCGGCAAGGCCAAGCACGTCGAATACCGCGCCCGCGAGCACCAGCCGGCAACCTTGTGCACGCTGGTGATGACCGGGAACACCGATTCCAAGGGGGTGGCGCGTTATCCCGTCGGCATCATGCCGGTGCTGGATCCCGCCACCGGTGAGACGCTGGTCGACGAACTCGGGCGCCGCTCCTTCACCACTTCGGTTGCCTATGGCCCGACCATCGGCAAGAACATCGCGCTCGCCTACCTGCCGCACGCGTATGCGCAGGAAGGCCGCAAGCTGAATGTCGAGTATTTCGGCGAGACTTATCCGGTCGAAGTGGCCGGCGTCGGCTACAAGCCGCTCTACGATCCGGAGAATTTGAAGCCCCGCAGCTGATCTTGAGCCGAGAGCGGATTGATTGCAAAAGCCTGGCTTTTAGCCGGGCTTTTGTCTTTTTAAGCGCGCGGTTTTCGCTTACCCTTGCGGCATGTCTGCTTGTTCCCGCGCAAGACATCTCCTTTCCGCCTGCGCCGCGCTGGCGTTGATGCTCTGGCTGGCGCCGGAATCCTACGCCGACGAGCCGGTCGATGTGGAGCTGGTGCTGGCGGTCGATGTTTCGCTATCGATGTCGGCGGACGAGCTCGAGATCCAGCGTCATGGCTACGCGGCGGCGCTGACGCATGACAATGTGCTGCGGGCGATCGCCGACGGCGCCTATGGCAAGATCGCCGTCACTTATGTCGAATGGGCCGGCACCACATGGCAGAAGGTCATCGTGCCATGGACGGTGATTGCCAGCCGGGCCGATGCGGAAAAAGTGGTGGCGCAACTCGATGCCCATCCTCCCGACAGCGCGCGGCGCACGTCGATCTCCGGCGCGATGGAGTTCGGTGCCGATCTGTTCGCCGAAAGCGGCTACCAGGGGACCAAGCGTGTCATCGACATTTCCGGCGACGGACCCAACAATCAGGGTGCGCCGGTCAATCTCACCCGCGATGGCGTGGTCAGGCAAGGCATCGTCATCAACGGCCTGCCGCTGATGACCCGGGGCGGCTTTTCCGGCGCCTACGACGTCAACGATCTCGACCGCTACTACAGCGACTGCGTCATCGGCGGCCCTGGCGCCTTCATGATCCCGGTCAACGACTGGGCGCAATTTCCCGAAGCCATCCGCCGCAAGCTAGTGCTCGAACTCGCCGGTCCGGCGTCACCGCAATGGGCGGTGGAGGAGGCGGATCATCCGCCAGTGGTGCTGGCGCAGGACAAGCCGCCCGCCGACTGCCAGATCGGCGAGAAAATGTGGCGCAACCGCAGCTGGATGCTCGACAGCCGCTAACGCTCTTTGCGCACCGAGCATGGCCTTTGCCGAAAACCTTTTGTCCCTTTCAAGCTTGCCTGTTGGCTGCGAGAATATCAAACAGTGGAGACCAACACTGCTATGCAATGAAGCTGGTAGGCGCGCTTTGACGGGCCGCGGTAGTGTGCTGAGAATTCTAGACCGGGAGAGCGAGTCCGCTTATGCCGAAAATGCCCCAGGCAGGCCAGCGCCTGAACCTTTCATCGATCAACGCAGTAGCTCACAAACCGATAGTTGTTGAGCGATCCGGCGAATACTGTCGAATACGCACCTTACGGCCAGACGAGGTGAACAAACGGATCGAAGGCTGGCTCGCCGACCCGGCTGTAGCAGCCGGGTTGAATATGCCCGGTACAATGCTCAGCACAGAGGCGTTTCGAGCGTATGTCGCGAGTTTCGACAATGTGCGGCGCATGTTGCTGGCAATCCGTACCAAGAGCGACGAGCCTATTGGGTTGATCATGGCAGAGATTGATCAAAGGCACCGCGTCGGATCATTGCATCTCATCGTTGGGGACATCGCCCATCGACGGCTCCAAATTTCGTTCGAAGCAGTCACGCTTGCGATCTGGCACATGTTTTCTGAACGCGGCCTGCAAAAGCTGATGTTTGAGCCGCTGTCCCGCAATCAAGCGGCGGTTACTGCTTGCCGACTTGGGATGTTACGCCAAGAGGGCGAATTGCGGTCCCACCGTCTAGACGCCAAGACGGGAGAAAGGCTCGATCAACTGATATTCGCACTGACGATCGATGAGTTTAAGAGCCGCGTGCGTGTTGCGGCCAAACTTCCCATTTTCGAAGGACCCGGCCTTGCCAAGGAGTTCGTGCGCGAAACCGCGAGATCGTTTGGCCGTAAGCAGAACTAAAACCGGTAGGAAATCCCAAAATTCAGGGTTCCGAAACGCGGTTTGAAATCAATTGAATTCGCTACCTCGACCTTGTCGAACAGATATTCGACATATTCCGTTTTGAAAGACCATTTTGGAGCGAAGGCGTATTCAAAACCCGCTCCAAATGCCCCGCCGACACGCGTTTTGTTCACGGTATCCGCGCCCACAATAAACAAATCCGATGACGTCTTGATGCGGGTAACCGCGACACCAGCCGTTCCGTACAACAACAATTGGTCCGAAGCTAGCAAGCCAGCGCGTGCTCTGGCAGAAGCGACCCAATCGAGATCATAAGTATACGAATTTGTTTTGCCACCAAATATCGGATCTTCGGCAGTCTGGCTGTGGAAACCAAGGAAGTCAAAGCTCGCCACGCCGCCGTAAACAAACTGGCCAGATTGCCAATCGTGACCGACGAAGACACCGCCGACAAACGCAGTATCGTTGAAGTCGGAACCGCCGACGACATTACCACCGCTAAAGCCCGGGTGCGAAAATCCTGCGCCAATTTCAGCGCCGGCATAATAGCCCGTCCAGTCAACGTTTTGGGCATCTGCTGGTGCTGTCAGAGCGGCGAGAGCCACCGATGCGTAGAATATTTTAAACATGTGTCGACCCCGCGATGGGGTCGCTTGTAGGCGTATATCATTGAAAATGCTGTAGTAATATCGTCACAGTCTGGACACCTTTTTTGGACTGGTTCCTTGCCTGGGAAAGCGTTCCAGGCCAGCCATTTCACGGGCGCAAACGCGGCTAACATGAGTGGAGCGTCATGACAAAGACCGTCGGTTGGATACGTCCAGAGACGGGTCGTCCCAACGTGGCCTTTGTGACGGTCCGGATGCTCCTTCCGCTGCGCTGCGGGTTTCAAGTGCCTCAGTCACCCCTGGTTATTGGCCTGTCCGACCGAAGCATTGGCAAAACGGCCGGACCGCGCTATCCAGCCGATGGGGGCCGCGGTCGAACCGAGGAAACATCAGATGAAACGCCTTGCCATCCTGACAGCTGTCGCGTCCGTGCTTTTTACCGGCGGCGCCAGCGCCCAATATGACGACCAGCCTGCCTGCGTCATGTTCGAGCATGTGAATTTTCGTGGGCGGTCGATCGAAATGGGCCCCGACGATTCGGTGAATTTTCGTGGCGGCCAGTTCTGGAACGACCGCGTGTCGTCGGTATTCGTTCGCCGCGGCTGCACGCTCGTTGCCTATGAGGATACGAATATGAGGGGCGAATCGATCGAGATCAGGCGCCGGGCGCGCGAGCTGGGCGGTGACTGGAACGACCGCATCTCGTCGGCGGAGTGCTATTGCGACGGTTATTGACCACGCCGGGGCTGCAGCCTCGCCAAGCGTCGGCGACAAGGCGGCCCAACCACGTTGCCGCCGAACACGTTCCTGTTGATTGACAAGCCGATTGGCGTCTGTGAACAATTTCCCCCAGAGAAACAAAAGGGGAACTGACATGAACAGGATCGCCGTACTTGCCGCAACCTTGACGCTTGCCGCCGGCCTGTCCGCGCCGGTGATGGCCGCCACATCGGTCACCATCGGCATCAGCGGCTGGACCGGCTTTGCGCCGCTGACGCTTGCCAAGCAGGCTGGCCTCTTCGAGAAGCACGGCCTCGACGTGACCTTGAAGAAGGTGCCGCAAGCCAGCCGTCCGCTCGCCATCGCCAGCGGCGACCTGCAATGCGCCGCCACCACTGTCGAGACCTGGCTGGTGTGGAACGCCAGCGGGGTGACGACCAAGCAGATCTTCCAGCTCGACAAATCCTATGGCGCCGACGGCATCGTCGTGCGCAACGACATCAAGACCGTCGCCGATCTCAAGGGCAAGAATGTCGCCTCCTCGGCGCCTGGCACGTCGCCCTATTTTCTGCTGGCCTGGGTGCTGAACAAGAACGGCATGTCGACCAAGGACGTCACCGTCGTCAATCTGGAGCCGGACGCGGCGGCGCAGGCCTTCCTTGCCGGCCAGAACGACGCGGCGGTCACCTATGAGCCGTTCATCTCCGCCGTGCGCGACAAGGCCGACCAGGGCCACATACTGGCGACCACGCTCGACTATCCGATGGTGCTCGACACGGTCGGCTGCACGCCCGAATTCCTCAAGGCCAATCCCGACGCCGCCAAGGCGCTCGCCGACAGCTATTTCGACGCGCTCGACCTGATCAAGAAGGATCCGCAAAAATCCTACGAGATCATGGGTGCCGATGTGAAACAGTCGGCCAAGGAATTCGAGGATTCGGCGAAGTACCTGAAGTGGGCTGACAAGGCCGCCAACAAGGAGTTCTTCACCAAGGAATTCCCGGACTTTTCCAAGACGGCGGGCGACCTGCTGCTGCAGATGGGGCTGATCAAGCAAGCGCCCGATGTCACCACGCTGGCCGACACCAGCGCGGTGGCGAACTGATCGCCCGGCCGGCTTTTGCCCATCAGGCGGCGGTGCCTGGCGCCACCGCCTGTTCCTGGACAAGCGACCATTTGATGGGGACCATGTGAAGATGCGCCCCTTGCATCCAGTCTCGCCGGGCCTGCGAACCATGCTCGGCATTTCCTTCTTTGTGCTGTTTATTGCCTTCTGGGCCTGGATCACGCTTGGCGGCCACGTCAATCGCATCTTCCTCGCCGACCCGCTGTCGATGCTGAGGGACGGCTGGAGGCTGTTGGTCGAGGACCGTTTCTGGCTCGATATATTGATCACGATCTGGCGGGTCTTCGGCGGCTTTGTGCTGGCGTCGGTGGTCGCGGTGCCGATCGGCATCGCCATGGGCGCCTGGAAGCCGGTGGAGGCGTTCCTGGAACCCTTCGTCTCCTTTGCCCGCTATCTGCCGGCCTCGGCCTTCATTCCGCTGCTCATCCTGTGGGCCGGCATTGGCGAGCTGGAAAAGCTGCTGGTCATCTTCGTCGGCTCGGTGTTCCAGATCATGCTGATTATCGCCGTGAAGGTCGGGTCGACGCGACGCGATCTGGTCGAGGCCGCCTATACGCTGGGCTCGACCAACAACGGCATTGTCCGCCGAGTGATCATGCCGGCCAATGCGCCCGAGATCGCCGAGACGCTGCGGCTGGTGCTCGGCTGGGCGTGGACCTATGTCATCGTCGCCGAACTGATCGGCTCGTCGTCGGGCATCGGCTACATGATCATCAACAGCCAGTCGCGGCTGGCGACCGGACAGATCATCTTCGGCATCATCGTCATCGGCCTGATCGGGCTGTTGTCCGATTTCGCCTTCAAGGCCTTCAACCGCTGGCTCTTTCCATGGAGCCTGGCGTGAGCAAGCTTCTCATCGACGGCGTTTCGCGCACCTTTGCCGGCATGCGCGGCGGGCAGCCGGTCAAGGCGCTGATGCCGGTCGACCTGGCGGTGGCCGCCAATGATTTCATCACCATTCTGGGGCCGTCCGGTTGCGGAAAGTCGACGCTGTTGAGGATCGTCGCCGGTCTCGAAGCGCCGAGCGAGGGCCGCGTGCTGCTCGACGGCAAGGCGGTGACCCGGCCGGGACCGGACCGCGGCATGGTTTTTCAGTCCTATACGCTGTTTCCCTGGCTGACGGTCGCGGAAAACATCGCCTTTGGCCTGCGCGAACGCGGCATGGCGCAAAAGGAGCGGGACGGGCTTGTCGCGTCCTATGTCGACCTCGTCGGGCTGAAAGGGTTCGAGAACCACTGGCCAAAGCAGCTGTCCGGCGGCATGCAGCAGCGTACGGCGATTGCCCGCGCGCTGGCCAACGATCCGGAGATACTGCTGCTGGACGAACCGTTCGGCGCGCTCGACAACCAGACGCGCGGGCTGATGCAGGAACTGTTGCTCGGCATCTGGGAGCGGCGCAAGAAGACGGTGCTGTTCGTCACCCACGATATCGAGGAGGCGATCTTCATGGCCTCACGCGTTATCGTGATGACCGCGCGGCCTGGCCGCATCAAATCGGATGTCGCCGTCGACCTGCCGCATCCGCGCCACTACACGCTGAAGACCAGTCCGGAATTCTCGGCGCTGAAGGCGCGGCTGACCGAGGACATCCGCGTCGAGGCGATGCGAACGGCGGGGGCGCAGCCGGCCGAGGCGTGATCCAGGTGCGTTCGGATCAAGCTGCCAGCAGCTGCTTGCGGTCGACGCGTTCCTGCTGCGGCGAGCGGGCATAGAGCTCGCGGTAGCATTTGGAGAAATGCGAGGCCGAGACGAAGCCGCAGGCGACCGCCACCTCGACCACCGGCATCGACGACTGGATCAAGAGGTGCCGGGCACGATCGAGCCGGATCTCCAGATAGTAGCGGGCAGGGGAGCGGCCCATCTCGGTGCGGAACAGCCGCTCGATCTGGCGGCGCGACAGGTCGACATGGTCGGCGATCTCGATCAGCGACAGGGGCTCGGAGAGATTGCCTTCCATCAGTTCGATGATGGTCAGCACCTTCGAGTTCTGCACACCAAGGCGGGCACGCAGCGGCAGGCGCTGGCGGTCGGTCGGGCTGCGCACGCGGTCGGTCAGCACCTGCTCGCAGACCCGGTTGACGAGGCTTTCGTCGAAATCGTCGCCGATCAGCTTCAGCATCATGTCGAGCGCGGCGGTGCCGCCGGCGCAGGTGTAGATGTTTTGGTCGATCTCGAAGAGGTCGGCAAAGACGTTGGCCTTCGGAAACGCCTCGGAAAAGCCCGGCAGGTTTTCCCAATGGATGGCGCAGCGCTTGTTGGACAAGAGGCCGGCTGCGGCAAGGATGTGCGCGCCGGTGCACAGGCCGCCGACGGCGACGCCGCGATTATATTCCTCTCGCAGCCAGGCGAAGGCCGACTTGTTCTGGTAGCGCTCGACATCGATGCCGCTGCAGACGATGGCCATGTTCGGCCGCTCGGGCCCGGCCATCTTCTTGCGCTCTTCCTCCAGCGAGGTATTGACCGCGCATTCGACGCCGTTCGAGGCGCGCACCGGCTTGCCGTCGATGCTGGCGAGGCGCCAACGATAGGCTTCGTAGCCGAGCATGCGGTTGGCGGAGCGCAGCGGGTCGAGCGCGGTCGCAAAAGCAATCATGGTGAAATCGGGGACAAGGAAGAACACAAACGATCGCTTGATCGGATGCTTGACGGCGTTCACGGGAACCTCATCTGGCCATGGCGCGAACAGGATGTCGCGAATAGCATAGCGACATCAGGAAAAACCTTGCCTGTCAATCGGCTACGCTGCCTTGGCGAGACAAAATTTGCGACATGGGTCGCAAATGGGCAATTGCTGTGCGCCAATGCATCGGGAACCTGCAAAATACGCGAAGGCAAAACAAAAACGCCGCCTTGGCTGGAGCCGGGCGGCGTTACAGTTTTAAAGCAGCGGCAGGGAGACGCTGCCTGGAAAAATGGTCAGGCGACGAAGCCAAGGCGCGCCGCAGCCATCGCGCCGGTCTGGCCGGGCATGGTGTTGGCAAGACGCTGACGCTCGAGAGCGGTGGTCAGGTTCATTTCGCGGCGGGCAAAGAGGCGGGCAAAAAGCTTCATGATCATCTCCAATCGGTTGCTCAGACGGGTCGCCTTCGCTTGATGGAGTGGGGCAGCTCGTTTGCTGCTGCTCATATAGGCTTGTGTGAGCAGAAACTAAATCGCAAAAGCGAAGCGCTTGATATGAAATGCGACACCAAATGCGACAAATTTGAGCAAGCTGCTCGAAATTTATGATTATTTACAAGGCATTAAATCGACTTCGGAGCCGCTATGCGGCTTGCTCATATGCGCCATGCGTTGGTGACATGGCTCCAAAATTCATTTGAATGCAAATAAAGTGCAGAGTGCTTGAGGGATAAAATCAAGAAGGCCTGCCGGGCTGGGTGCGCGCGGCAGGCCTTCAGCATTTGGTACACACGGTTTACTTTGCTCCAGCCCAGGATCCAACGCCGTTGCGAATGCCGCTCTTGGTGTCGGAAGCCTCAGGCCAGCCGATATCCTTCTGCAGTTCGATAGGCAGGGAGCGGATGGCGCGCTCGGTCTGGTAGCGGGCGCGGGCTGCGCTGAATTCAGTCGCGATGCGACCGAGGGACGACAGGATAGACATTTCATTCTCCTTTGGTGGCGGGCCAGAAACATTCCGGCCTTTGATGTTCGGGACTCTACACGCAGCGTGTTTCAACCCCATTTCAAGTCGATTGCAGGTCTGCGACGTGGTCGTTTCGTGGCTGCTTGTGGGCGCAACCTCAACCGATGGAGTTGACTATCCTCCTTATCCGGTGTTCAATCAAACGAAATGGAATGATGTTTTGTATCAGAAAAATTGAAGGCTGGTTCCCCATGAACGCCCCGCTGAATCATCCGCTGCCGCTGCTCGATCTTGACGTTTTGCGCACTTTCGTGGCGATTGCCGAGACCGGCAGCTTCACCACCGCCGCCAATGCCGTCTTCCGCACGCCGTCCGCGGTCTCCATGCAGATCAAGAAGCTGGAGGACATCCTGGGCCGCTCGGTGTTCGCGCGCGACGCCCGTTCCGTGTCGCTGACCACGGATGGCGAGATGCTGCTCGGCTATGCCCGGCGCCTGCTGTCGATCAACCGCGAGGTGGTGTCGAAGTTCATCATTCCCGAGATTGTCGGTGTTGTGCGGCTCGGTTCACCGGATGATTATGGCGAGCGCGTGCTGCCGCATGTGCTGAAGCGCTTCGCGCAGTCGCACCCCGCGATCGCCGTCGACGTCACCATCGACCAGAGCAGCAATCTGCGCCGCCGCATGGACGACCGGGCGCTCGACATCACGCTTCTGACCAATTCCTACAAGACCAGCGCGCTCGGCGCAGAGGTGCTTTTGACCGAGCCTATCGTCTGGGCCGGCGCCAAGGGCGGTTGCGCGCATCTGCGCGAGCCGCTGCCGGTGTCGCTGTGGGAGGAAGGTTGCGCCTGGCGGGCCGGCGCGCTCGATGCGCTGGGACGCGAGGGCCGCAATTACCGCGTCGCCTATATGAGCGCGCACACGGCTGGCCAGCGCGCCGCCATCATGGCCGACCTCGCGGTCGCACCACTGCCACGATCGTTCCTCGGCAACGACATGGTCGAGCTCTGCCCGAAGGATGGCATGCCCGATATCGGCACCTACAATCTGGCCATGGTGGTGGCGCCGGACGCCAGCGCGCCGGTCAAAGCCGTGGCCGACCATATCCGCGCGACCTTCGAAGTTTTCAGGGAAACCGGCAAGTTCTGATCCGCCGGCGGATAGAAAGCAGGAGCGCTACTCCGCCGCCACGGCGGAGGGCGCTTCGAACCTTGTGCTTCTGTCTTGCCTGACCGGCGAGGGGCTCTCATTGAGAAACGCCGCGATGTGCTGACGTGCGCGCCGCGATTCCGGCATGTCGATCAGCGGCCAGACGTGGAACATGCCCTGCTCGTGGATGACATCGACCTCGACGCCGGCGGCACGCGCCTTTTCGGCGAAGATCAGATTGTCCGGGGTCAGAAGATCGCGCGAGCCGGTCAGTATCAGCGTTTTCGGCAGCACCGAGAGATCGCCATAGACGGGGCTGATGTGCCAGTCGCTGCGGTCGATGCCTGCACTGTACATCCGGATCGCCTCGAGGCCGCCCGGGATCCCGAGCCAGGGGTCGTTCCGCTCTGCCTCGAACAGCTTTGGGTTGGAAAGCGACATATCGAGGCCGGGTGAGATCAGCACATGGCGCGACGGCAGGGACAAGCCTTCTTCGGCCACCATCATGGTCAGCACCACGGCCATGTTGCCACCGGCGGAATCGCCCATGAAGATGATGTCTTGCGCCTCCGTCTCGTCGAGCATCTGGCGATAGACATCGCCGACCATGCCGAACATGGCGTGGAAATCGTGCTCGGGCGCGATGGGATAGATCGGCACGGTGATGCCGTAGCCCAGCCGGTCGGCCATGTCGGCGATCAGGTGCCAGTGATAGGGCGTAATCTCAAACACATAGGCGCCGCCATGCAGGTAGAGGATCCGCTTCTGCTCGCCAGCCCTCGGGGCAATTTCGTAGACGGGGAAGCCGTCGACGGCGCGCGTCTCGATGTCGAAACGCTGCCGCAGCGAGGCCGGCGGATGGTGATCCTCGGTCTTGCGCGCGGCCGCGATCCAGCGCTGCAGGTTTTCCGGGCTGGAAAAGGCCTTTTTGCGGCTGTACCTGAGCACGAAGGACACGACGTGGCTTTTCAAACTTGGCATACGGATACACGAACTTCGGCGGCAGCCGACTAAGAGAATTCCCCCTCTCTTGCGAAGATCGTACCTCGGCCGAAGATGTCAAGATTTACGCAGTGCCACAAGGCGGTTTGTTCCAACGCCACCGCGTTCAGCGGCGCGGCAAAAGTGCGGCGCACAGCCGGTTGCCGGTTGCCGCCGGGGATGTCCGAGATCCCCGGCGTCTGCCGAGCAATTTGCATTTGTCGGCGAAGGTCATCAGCGCCCCGTGCCCAGAAGCAGCGACATGAGCGCGGCCTGCGGATCACTGGACGGCGAGGCCGGCCAGCCGATGTCCTTCTGGACATGCGCCGGAAGGCTGTTCAGCGCGCGGATCGCCTTGTTCCTGGCATGGGTCTTCCTGATGGTCGCACCGAAGCGGCCAAGATTTTCGAACATCGGCATTTTTCATCTCCCTTGAACAACGGCGAGCCGGGATTATCCCTGGAGCGCCATTCTATGCCGGGGTAAATGCATCACGCATGTATCGGCCGGATTTCACGAAAACGCCGTTTCGGTTTCCGGATCGGGTGATCCGGAAACATTTGCATGCAAATGAGTTTGAGGTTTGAAGCGGCCGCTGAAAGTCGCGTTTACTCGCGGCCGCGCCTTGCCGCGTGGCCTTCGCGCGAGCGCCGGCGCGGGGCGGCGTCGCCGGCGACACCGTCTTCGCTGACCGTCTTGCGTGGCGGCAGTTTCACCGCTGCCGACAGTTTCGGGAACGGATCCACTTTGTTGGGCAGCGCCATGGCGTAGACGAAATGCTCCTGGAATTTCGGTTCCAGCGCGGTCTCGATCTTCTCGATCTGGCTCACCGTCTCCTCGATCTCGCGGCGATAGCCGCGGTTCAAGAGTGCCATGCGCGCGCCGGCGCCGGCGGCGTTGCCGACGGCCGAAACCTTGTCGAGGTCGCAGTCGGGGATCAGGCCCAGCACCATGGCGTATTTCGGATCGATGAACGAGCCGAAAGCGCCAGCAAAATGGATGCGGTCGACATGCTCGGTGTTCTGCTTTTCCATCAAAAGCTTGGTGCCGGCATAAAGCGCTGCCTTGGCCAGCTGGATGGCGCGCACGTCGGTCTGGGTAATGGTGATCTTGGGTTCACCTTCCTTCAGTACATAGGAGAAGGTGCGGCCGTTGGCGACGACACGCGGCGAACGCGCGGCGAGCGATCCGTCGACGACGCCATCTTCGGAAATGATGCCGGCAAGATACATCTCGGCCACGATCTCGATGATGCCGGAGCCGCAGATGCCGGTGACGCCGGTCGCCTGCACGCTGTCGAGGAAACCAGGCTCGTCGGACCAGAGTTCCGAGCCGATGACGCGGTATTTCGGCTCCAGCGTGTCAGGATCGATGCGCACGCGCTCGATGGCGCCCGGCGCCGCGCGCTGGCCGCCGGAGATTTCGGCGCCTTCAAAGGCCGGGCCGGTTGGCGAGGAGGCGGCAACAACCCGCGCACGATTGCCAAGCACGATCTCGGCGTTGGTGCCGACGTCGACGATCAGCATCATCTCGTCCTGGCGATGCGGGCCTTCCGACAGCGTGACCGCCGCCGCGTCGGCGCCGACATGGCCGGCGATGCAGGGCAGCATATAGAGGCGAGCGCCCTGGTTGAGCTTGAGCCCGATGTCGGAGGCCTTGATGCGCACCGCGCCCGAGACGGCGAGCGCGAAGGGGGCACCGCCGAGTTCGGTCGGGTCGATGCCGAGGAACAGATGGTGCATGATCGGATTGCCGACGAAGACGGAATCCAGGATGTCGTTGCGCTGGACATTGCCTTCCGCGCACACCTTGTCGACAAGGCTGGAGATCGCCTCGCGCACGGCGACCGTCATGCCCTCGCGGCCGTCCGGGTTCATCATCACATAGGAGACGCGGCTCATCAGATCCTCGCCGAAGCGGATCTGCGGGTTCGAGGTGCCCGAGGAAGCAGCGACGCGGCCCGACAGCAGTGACACCAGATGCATGGCGATGGTGGTCGAGCCGATATCGCAGGCCAGCCCATAGGCCTCGTTCTTGAGGCCAGGCCACAGCGCGATGACCCGCGCGATGTCGCTGTCGGCATCCTTGTGGATGGCGGCGGTGGCAGCCCAGTTGCCCTTGCGCAATATGCCCTGCACCTGCGGTAGCAGGTAAAAATCGAATTCGAGGTTCTTGAAGCCCCAATCCTTCATCAGCGCGATCTTGAGCCGATCGAGGTCGCCCAGCGGCTTGTGCATGTCGGGTTCTTCGATTTCGACGTAGCACATGCGGATAGCCGTATCGCGGGCGATCACCCTGGTGTCGGCATCCTTGCGGATGGTCTGCGCATTGATGACGGTATCCTGCGGCACGTCGATGACGAGATCGCCGAGGATCTGCGCCGAGCAGGAGAGGCGGCGCCGTTCAGGCAATCCGCGCACGCGCTCGTAGCGCTCTTCCTTGGGGCCCTTGGGCGAAATGTGGTCGTTGGAGGAGACGATCTTGTGCTTGGCGAAATTGCCTTCCTGCACTTCGATCTGGCAGCGCCCGCACGTGGCGCGGCCGCCGCAGACGCTCTCGACATAGACGCCGAGCTGGCGCGCGGCATCGAGCACCGGCGTGCCGACAGGAAACCGCCCGCGCTTGCCCGACGGCATGAACAGCACGAGTGGATCGGTGATGTTGGCAGGCGAGTTCATGCGTTCACGTGTCTCGATACGAATTGTCGATACCGTTTAACGGATCGTTTCAGTCTTGGGCGGAGTGTCTGATGGTCCAGAGGCCAATCATGTCCGATCTCCTGCTGTCCGGCATATTCACCGCTTTTGCCATGGTGCGGTTGCTCAAGGGCCCATGGCTGCGCAATCCGCAATATCTGGCGACCGGAATTCTCGGCGCGATCGTCGCGGTACTGGTGCTGCACGGGTTCTGGCCTGCCTACGACGATGATTTCATCATAGGCGGCGTGACCGGCATATTCGGATCGTGGGCAGGAATGGCGCTGTTCGACGTCGTATTGGGCATGGCCTGAGCGCAAGGCAGAGCCGTCCGACCGCATCGATGATGCGATCGGTCCAGCCTGGTTTGCGGTTTTGGTCACGATTGCGCGCTTATCCCCGGCCCATGCGGGCTTCACGGCCGCCACGGCGGCGGCCGCCAGCAGCAGCGCCATCGCCAGGCGCGTTGACCTGCGTCGCGGCTGCAACCGCATGGCCGCCCTCGGCCGGCTTGTAGTCCTTGTAGGTACGGATCCAGTTGGTGCAGTTCTCGTCGGTGCCGTTCAGCACGTTGGCGCCGCGCACGGCTTCCATTTCCTGCGGCCGCACCGGGTTCATGATCGCCGAGGTCATGCCGGCGCCGATCACCATCGGGATGAAGGCGGCGTTGATGCCGTGGCGGTGCGGCAGGCCGAACGAGATGTTGGAAAGGCCGCAGGTGGTGTTGACCTTGAGCTCCTCGCGCAGGCGGCGCAGCAGCGCGAACACCTGGCGGCCGGCATCGCCCAGCGCGCCGATCGGCATGACCAGCGGGTCGACGACGACGTCATGCGCGGGAATGCCGAAATCGGCGCAGCGCTCGACGATCTTCTTGGCGACGGCGAAGCGTACGTCCGGATCCATCGAAATGCCGGTCTCGTCGTTGGAGATGGCGACGACCGGCACGTTGTATTTCTTGACCAGCGGCAGGATGGCCTCGAGCTTTTCTTCCTCGCCAGTGACGGAGTTGACCAGCGGGCGGCCCTTGGCGACCTTGAGCGCCGCCTCGATCGCGGCGGTGACGGACGAGTCGATCGACAGCGGCAGGTCGACGAGACCCTGGACGATCTCCAGCGTCTGCACCAAGAGGCCAGGCTCGGTTTCGTTGGGGTTGACCGAGGTGACACCGGCATTGACGTCGAGCATGGTGGCACCGCAAGCGGCCTGTTCCAGCGCGTCCTTGATGACGGTTTCGAAATTGCCAACCACCATTTCGGCGGCAAGCTTCTTGCGGCCGGTCGGGTTGATGCGCTCGCCAATCACGCAGAAGGGCTGGTCGAAGCCGATAATGATTTCTCGTGTCGCCGAGGCGACGATGGTCCGGGTCATGAAATCTCTCCGTCGTGATATAAAGAGTTCTTTATATCGTTATCTCTTGTCGATCAAGCGAATGGTCGCTCTCCGCGCGGATCAATGCGCGGTCTTCACCATGTCCACCTGGGTTTCGGTAATTTCGTCGTGCAGGATGTGGTCGAGCCGGTCGGCAACCATCTGGTCGTCGCGACGGATTTCGCGCTTCCAGGGCTGGCGGCCCTTGAGCACGCCCGATTCATCGACAATCTCGGCGACATATTCTTCCTGGCGGTAGGCCATCACATGGATGCCCGAGACACCGGGGATTTCCTTCACCTCGTTGATGATGTCGGTGCAGAGCTGCTTGCCTTCCTTCTTCTGGTCCTGCGCGCCCTCCAGCCGCTTGATGACGGCGTCCGGGATGTGAATGCCCGGCACGTTGGAGCGGATCCACTTGGCGGTCTTTGCCGAGGCGAGCGGGCCGACGCCGCACAGGACGAAGACCTTCTCCGTATGCCCCAGGTCCCGCGCCTTCTGCATGAAGGTCTTGAACATCGGCACGTCGAAACAATACTGCGTCTGCACGAACTGCGCGCCGGCGGCGATCTTCTTGCCAAGATGGATCGGGCGGAAGTCGAAAGGCGGCGCGAACGGATTGACGGCAGCGCCCAGGAAGACCTGCGGCGGCGTCGTCAGCTTGCGGCCGGACAGGAACTTGCCGTTATCGCGCATGATGCGGACGGTTTCGAGCAGCGACATGGAATCGAGGTCGAACACTGGCTTGGCACCGGGCTGGTCGCCGGCCTGCACGCCGTCGCCGGTCAGGCACAGCATGTTGGCGACACCCATCGCCGCGCCGCCCAGCACGTCGCCCTGGATGGCGATGCGGTTCTTGTCGCGGCAAGCAATTTGCATGATCGGGGCATAGCCCATGCGGGTCAGCAGCGCGCAGATGCCGACCGAGGACATGTGGCAATTGGCGCCGGAGGCATCGACGGCGTTGATGGCGTCGACCCAGCCATCGAAAATCTTAGCCCTGTTGTAGACGTCTTCCGGGTCGGCGCTGTCGGGCGGATTGAGCTCCGTGGTCACCGCGAACTCGCCGCGACGCAACACGCGTTCCAGGCGGCCGCGCGAGGAGTGGCCGGGCAGGGGGTCGAGCGGCAGATCAATGCCGGCCGGGTTCTCGTCGCGCTGACGGGGGGTCATGCGGCGGCTCCGGTCTTTGGCGCGGCCGCGGCTTCGCGCGCTGCCGCCGCCTGCGCGGTCACCCGCAGCCAGGCGGACGTCTCACGCAACGATTGATCGACCGGCTTCTGTACCGTCAGGATCTTGTCGGAGTTGACCATGTTCTGCGAGCCTTCCCAGGCCTTGACCCAGACGCAGGGCATATTCGGCTCGACTTCGCAATTGCCGTTGGCGCGAACGCCGCCGCAGGGGCCGTTGCGCAACTGCTTGGGGCAATTCATCGGGCATGACATGCCGGTCGACGACAGGATGCACTGGCCGCACATGCGGCAGTCGAACATGAAACCCTTGACGCGTTTTTCGACGAACTTGATCGGGGCCTCGACGCGGCCGTAGCCGAGGCCTTTCCAGAGCGGATGCAAAAGCAGGAAGGCATCGGCGAACTTGCTGTAGAACCATTCGAGCAGGCGCGAATGCCGGATCGACCACAACCTGACCGCAAAGGAGCGTTGCACGCGCCGTTGCGGCGACACGTCGGCCGGTTTGTAGTCGGATTTCGGCGCTGCCTTCTTGACCAGGGTGGCCTGGGTAACCGCCGGCTGTTGCTCAGACATTTTCTTTGCCGCCCGCCTTGACCAGAGCAACGAGCCGCTCACGGTCATATTTCGTGTCGAGGTCCTGAAAAGCCTTTTCGACTTCGGCTTCGAGATCGTCGCTGACAGGAACCGGGTCCGCCTTGCGCCATTCGGCCAGATAGTCGTCGGTGCCGCCGGCGCCGGTGCGCATGGCGCACATGTCGATGGCCTCGGTGAAGCGCAGTGGCAGCTCGCGCTTGGCATTCTGCCGACCCTTCTTGACGATGACCTGGGCAGGGATGTCGCGCCAGTAGACGACGATAAGATCGGCCATGAATTCTCGCTCCTCGATCTCAGAGCATTGCCGCAAGCGCAATGGACCCGCTTGTTATGGGACGACGCGCGCGCATTCAAAAGCGACGCATTTCAATGTCGTAAAATGAAAGGCCTGTTTATTCGATTTCGACATGTGCCGGCGAAGGGCCTGCCAACCTGGAAATACTGCCGCGGACGGAGGACGCGCTACCAGATGCCGGTTCGGATTCCTGTCCAGACATAGAACCAGATGGTCGGGTGGTACCACTGCTTGGAAGGCAGGCCGGGATCGATCGTCGTGAGGTTCCCGGCAAGCGCATCGCGGATGGCCTCGACGCAGATGTCGCGCGAGAACGCCGTCTGGCGCAGCGCGTGGCTGGAAATGGTGTCGCCCTTTTTCGATTTGCCGCGCGCCTGTTTCAGGACACCGCCAGTGTCGACGCCAGCGTCGACCAGATGGACGGTCGTACCGAAATTCTGCGGGTCGCCAGACGTCAGCGCCCAATAGCCGCCATTCATGCCGCGATATTTCGGTGTGATGCCGGCATGATAGTTGAGCACCGGGCAAGGCATCTGGCTCAGCATGTCCTTCGAGATCAGCCGGCACCCGTTGAGCAGCACGACACCAGGCTGGATCTTCTGGATCGCCTGCAAGCACGCCGGCCCGTTGGCCGAGGCCACCTGGATGATTTCCTGGCCGGGCCGCGGCTCGACCTCGAGCTTCTCCTCGGCGATCAAACGCGCCGCGTGAGCGATCAGGAACCGTTTGCCCAACCGGCTCAGCACCATCGTGCCAAGCTGGCCGATAGCCGAGACCCAGCCCTGGCGACGGGCCCGGCCAAGCAGCAATTGCTTCTTGGATTCAGGGGTTTCGAGGACGACGCTAACAGGGCCGACGCGATCGGCGATGGCGTTGATCATGGCCCATACATGTTGGCCGCCGCCGGTGACGACCACGATCGGTTTCGGATTGGATTCCGACGCTGCCATTGATCTTGCCATGCTCCAAGGGACCGGCTTAGACGGCGGACCTTAGGGCAGGCGGGTTAATCCTTGGTGTGCCGGGAACCTTCGGTTGGGGCAAGGGACTCCGTCAACGCTTGAACTCGATGATATCGAGCTTCGATTCGTAATACGGGGCGGGAAGCTCGATGCGCCATTCGCTGGCGCCGGTGCGGAAGGCATAGCCGACCTGATCGGTCTGTGGACCGCTGCCATAGGGTTTTGCCCGGTCGTCGTTGACGGAGCCGGAGCCGAGATAGATCGCGCGCTTCTCGCCATCGTCGAAGAAGCGGCCCTGGGTTCGCTGCGAGCCGGTGATTTTCGCCAGCCGCCAGCCGGAGCCATCGTCGGTCACCTTGCACTTGAACCAGCCATAGATGGCGAGCGGGCTCAACCCGCCGGCCTTGATGGTGCGGCACTTCCAGTTGCCGGTCAGGTCCTTGTCGGAGAACGACGCCAGCGGCTTGGCCAGCAAGGCATCGAGTTGTTTGACCTCGGCCGGGTTGCCCGCCTTCGCCTCGGCGAGCGCCGCCTTGCGCGTCTCGCCGTATTTGTCGAGGCGGGCCTTGTCGGCAGGCGTGATCAGCTTCTGCACCTGGCCGTCGGCAAGGGCGGGCAAGGTGCAGCAGAGCAGGCCGATGGCGGCGAAAAGGGGACGAAGGATCATCTGGAACTCCTGAGTCTATAAGTCTGAAAATGGCGGTCGATAAAAATGGCAGTTAATGTCCGGAACGGCGCGGCTGCCGACCGATGCCTGATTTTATCGGGTCGCTCGCGCCTGTCATCCGTGCTTAACAGCGTCACAGTCAAAAATCATGGTGTGACGCACGCGAATCTTGCTCACGGGATCATCGGGTTGGCTGGGCAGCGCGCTGGCGCCGCGCCTGCGCGCGCTTGGCCATGAGGTGACCGGCCTGGACCCGGTTCCATCTGTTGAAACCCAGGTGATCGGCTCGATCGCCGATCGGGCTCTGGTCATGCGGGCGGTGGGCGATAATCGTATCGAAGCCATCATTCACAGCGGCGCGCTGCACAAGCCCAATATAGAGAGCCGCGCCAACAGCGATTTCGTCGCCACAAATGTGCAGGGCACGCTGAACCTGCTCGACGCGGCGGTGGCGAGCGGCGTGCAGCGCTTCGTCTTCACCTCGACGACCTCGTTGATGATTTCGCAGGCGATACGCGACGGCTTCAAGGGCGGCGCCCGCAAGGCGGCCTGGCTGACCGAAGCGATGTCGCCCGAACCGCGCAACATCTATGGCGTCACCAAGTTCTCGGCCGAACACCTCTGCCGCCTCTATCATCTTCAGCACGGCCTGCCGGTGGTCGTCCTGCGCACGGCCCGCTTCTTTCCCGAAGCCGACGACATGGCGCATGCGATCGAACAATCGGATGCCAATACCAAGGCCAACGAATTGCTGTTCCGGCGGCTGACCGTGGAGGATGCGGCCGAGGCTCATGTCCTTGCGTTGGAACAGGCGCCGCAGCTCGGCTTCGATGTTTTCATCGTCTGTGCGCCGACACCGTTCCAGCCCGACGACTGCGACGCGCTGATCAGGGATGCGCCATCGGTTGTCGGGCGCTATTTCCCGGACTTCGCGGCGCTCTACGCGCGCAAGGGCTGGACGATGTTTTCCTCCATCGACCGGGTCTATGACGCGTCGCGGGCAAGGGACAGGCTGGGCTTCGTCTGCAAGACGAGTTTTATCGATGTGCTGGCGCAGTTACGGGCGGAAGAAGGAGCTTCCTAGCCGTTTTCACGCGTTGGCGGCGACCCGCGCCAGCTCGGGCGTCAGGTCGCCATAGCCGGTCGAACGCCGCTCATAGGCGAGGCCAAGCAGGGCTGCGGCCTTTTCCGCGACCTTGTCCAGCTCGGGATCGTCGGTCTGGGCGAGGTAGATCAGCTTCTCGTAGTTGCCGAAATAGTCCTTGATCAGTTCCGGGTGCTTGTCGAGACCGAGCGGCTTCATGAAGAAGGCATCGAACTGGCGGCAGAGAAAATCCGTCATGTAGAAGGACATCATGTCGTCGTCGGCGACCTTCGCATAGGCGTCCATGCCTTGATAGAAGGCGAAGCAGTGCGGGCCGGCCATGCGCTCGACGCCGTGTTTCTCGATGACGCGGTCGAGCAGGCCACCAGTGCCGCAATCGGCATAGCCGACGAAGATGTGCTCATAGCCTTCTGCCTTGGCCTTCCCGATCGCCTTGTCCATGGCGGGCGCGATGCGGTCGGGATAGAAATGAAACTCCGCCGGCAAACAGGTCAGGTCAAGGTGATCCAGCCCGAGCTGTTCCTTGACGGCCAATACCTCGCGCGCAATCATCCCGCAGGCGATGACCAGCAGCCTGTCCGCTTCATTCGCTTGTGTTTTTTGAACCTTGGCCATGATCTGAGCTGAAACGGCTTTCGTTGCCGGCAATCATATCCTCATCTGGTAACAAAAAAGCCGCGCTGCAAGGCGCGGCTTTTTCTGTCTGTCCAACCTGATGCCTTGGATCAGGCCGACGCGCGCACGTTATGCTTGCGCTTCATGAAGTCCTTGGCGGTCTCGACCGCCACCGCGGCGTCGCGGCAATAGGCATCGGCGCCGACGGCCTTGCCGAATTCCTCGTTGAGCGGCGCGCCGCCGACGAGCACGACATAGTCGTCGCGAATGCCCTTTTCCTTCATCGTGTCGATGACGACCTTCATGTACGGCATGGTCGTGGTGAGCAGCGCCGACATGCCGATGATGTCGGGCTGATGCTGCTCGATGGCATCGAGATATTTCTCGACCGCGTTATTGATGCCGAGGTCGATGACGTCGAAGCCAGCGCCCTCCATCATCATGCCGACCAGGTTCTTGCCGATGTCGTGGATGTCGCCCTTGACGGTGCCGATCACCATCTTGCCCTGCTTGGGCGCGCCGGTGGCGGCGAGCAGCGGCCGCAGGATGTGCATGCCGGCTTTCATGGCGTTGGCCGAGAGCAGCACTTCGGGAACGAAAAGAATGCCGTCGCGAAAGTCCTCGCCGACGATGCGCATGCCTTCGACCAGCGCTTCGGTCAGCACCTTGTAAGGGACCCAGCCGCGCTCGAGCAGGATGTTGGTGCCTTCCTCGATCTCTTCCTTCAACCCGTCATAAAGGTCGTCGTGCATCTGCTGCACCAACTCGTCGTCGGAAAGTTCAGAAAGGATGATCTCGTCGTCGGACATTTTAATCCAGCTCCTCACGGCATCGCGACTGTGTCGCAAGGCACAAAATATTGGCGTTCATACCTAACCCGCAACGGGCGGCTATCCATAGCTGATTTGCGACTTCCCGCAAAAGGAAAGCGACTGGAAAATCTATTGGTTTTCTTGTCGATTTTGCGACAGGCGTTGGCGCGGACGGGCCGTTTCGAATAGGGTGCATGGCTACGATCCGGGCGAAAGCCGCGCCATGCGGCCGCAACGGTTACGGACCGGCCGGATTCAGGCCGGCCATATTCAGGGAAGAGCGATCATGAGCGAACACGCGGCAGTCGACCAGGAAGCGTCAAACGCGCGGCGTGGGCGCGGTGCCAGCGGCGGAGCGGCGGCCAGGCGCGCGGCGCGTTCCGGCGGCGGACCGGGCACGCAGCTCACCTATATCAAGCGCAAGATCAACATCTATGAGGTGCTCGACGAGGAAGGCCTGGCGCTGATCGAGAAGAACACCGATACGGTGCTCGAAGAGATCGGCATCATCTTCCGCGATGACGCCGAAGCGCTGCAGCTGTGGAAAGAGGCCGGCGCCGATGTCAAGGGCGAGCGCGTGCATTTCCCGAAGGGTCTTTGCCGTTCGCTGCTGAAGACGGCGCCGTCCGTCTATACCCAGCATGCCCGCAATTCCGAGCGCTCGGTGCAGATCGGCGGCAACGCCACGGTTTTCGCGCCGGTCTATGGCCCGCCCTTCGTGCGCGATCTCGACGGCGTCAGGCGTTATGCGACGATCGAGGATTTCCGGAATTTCGTGAAGCTCGCCTATATGGCGCCTTCGATCCACCATTCGGGCGGCACGGTGTGCGAGCCTGTCGACGTGCCGGTCAACAAGCGCCATCTCGACATGATCTATTCGCACATAAAATATTCGGACAAGCCGTTCATGGGCTCGGTGACCGCGCCTGAACGCGCCGAGGACACCGTCGCCATGGCCAAGCTCGTCTTCGGCGACGATTTCGTCGAAAACAACACGGTGCTGACCAGCCTGATCAACGCCAACTCGCCGATGGTGTTCGACGAGACCATGCTTGGTGCGCTGAAGGTCTATTCGCGCCACAATCAGGCCTGCATCGTCACACCATTCATCCTCGCCGGCGCGATGAGCCCGGTGACGGTCGCCGGCACGCTGACGCAGGTCCTGGCCGAAGTGCTGGCCGGCGCATCGTTCACGCAGCTCATCCGTCCCGGCGCGCCGGTGCTGTTCGGCACTTTTGCTTCGTCGATCTCCATGCAGTCGGGCGCGCCGACCTTCGGCACGCCGGAACCGTCGCTGGTGTCCTATGGCGCTGCCCAACTCGCCCGCCGGCTCGGCCTGCCGTTCCGCACCGGCGGATCGCTGTGCGCGTCGAAGGTTCCGGATGCGCAGGCGGCCTATGAAAGTGCCAACACGCTGAACTCGACCATCCTGGCCGGCACCAATTTTGTTCTCCACTCGGCCGGCTGGCTGGAGGGTGGGCTGGCCTCCTGCTATGAAAAATTCATGATGGATATCGACCAACTCGGCATGCAGCAGAAATTCTCCGAGGGCGTCGACCTGTCGGAAAACGGCCAGGCGATGGACGCCATCCGCCAGGTCGGCCCGGGCAGCCACTATCTCGGCTGCGACCACACCCAGGCCAATTTCCAGACCGCCTTCTACCGCTCCAACATCGCCGACAACAATTCCTACGAGCAGTGGCTGGCCGAAGGCGAGAAGACCGCGCCGCAGCGCGCCAACGATCTCGCCCGCCGCTGGCTGGAAAGCTATGAGGCGCCGCATCTCGATCCGTCGATCGACGAGGCCCTGAAGGACTTCATCGCCCAGAAGAAGGGGTCGATGCCCGACGCCTTCACTTGAAAGGAGCCCGAGTCAGGCGGGGCTAAAGTCGCCAACATCATCCACAAGGAAGTCTGGCGGAGCGCCTTCTCCGATCCGGACAAGAAGGGATGACTCTTGCGCGCGGCATGATCGAGGAGATCACGGCCGCGCTTGCCGCCGATGGCCTTATCTTGCGCGGCGGTTTTGTTTTCCCTGATGGCGAGAATGCTCCCGATGGCGCGGCGGCAAGGTCGGTGCTGCTGGTGGGGCAGGCGGGCGCTGCACCTTGGCCGCATTTTATGCATTGGCGAGTGCAGCAACCACAGACAATCGCCAATCCGTTGGATACGTGGTCTCGACAGGTCATCGGCAATGTGGCCGAAGCATTCGGCGCGCGGCCGGTTTCACCCTCGGACAAGCCCTATTGGCCATTCCAGCAATGGGCTGTTCGGGCAGAGGGGCTAAAACCGTCGCCGATCGGTATTCTCATGCATCCGCGATACGGGCTTTGGCATGCCTATCGCGGCGCGCTGCTGTTCGAGGACGAGATCGCGGTTCCGGAGCATGGCGAGGCGCTCCATCCCTGCGATACCTGCGTCGAAAAACCTTGCCTGAAATCCTGTCCGGTCGAAGCCTATTCCGGGGAAGGCTTCGCCTACCAGGCCTGCCTGGCGCACGTGCGGGGAGCCAATGGCGAGGCGTGCCGGAGCGGCGGCTGCCTCGACCGCAACGCCTGCCCCTATGGCACGCAATACCGCTATCCGCCTGAAATCCAGGCTTTTCACATGGCGAGCTTTGCACGGGCCGCCAGGTGATCGACGCCATTGCACGGTGTGTGTCCGTTTCCGATGAGCACCTTGACGGGTGCCAAAAGTAGGCCTATTCATCAAGTCATCAGATGACTTGATGAATAGGCCTATGCAACCTGCCAGCAGAACCAATCTCACCGACAGCGCCACCGGCAGCCTGCGGGCCGAGATCATCGGCGGCCGCTGGGGTATCGGCGAGCGCATCCCCAATGAGGCGGCTCTCAGCGATCTTCTGTCGGTCAGCCGCGGCACGGTGCGTGAGGCGGTGCGGGTGCTCGTCTCCCAGGGATTGCTGGATACGCGCCAGGGCTCGGGCACCTATGTGCGCTCGACTGTCGATTCTTCCGCAGCTCTCGACCGGGTCAAACGCACCGGTTTGCGCGATCAATGGGAGGCGCGGGCGGCATTGGACCTGGAGGCCGCACGGTTGGCCGCCTTGCGCCGCACGCCCGCCGATCTCGACCAGATGCGCCGGCTTCTGGCTGAGCGCGGCACGGTCGCCGATGGCGGCAGCGAAGCCTTCATCCGGCGCGACCTCGCTTTCCACAAATCGGTCGTCGCGGCTTCCGGCAACAGGGCGATGATGGAGCTCTACGACTTCTTCACCGCCGCCATCACCGAAACCATCCATGCCACCATCGACGGCGAACTGCCCGAGCCGGACCAGCAGGCGCACGCGGCAATCGTCGACGCGATCGCCGCAAGCGATCCCGACCGCGCGGTTGCCGCCGTTCGCGCTTTCATGGCGCCGGTGCTTGCCCAACTTGAAAGACTGCTTTGCCAATGAACCAGACGTTTCGTCAGCCCGCCCCGACGGTTCAATCCAGGGCCGTCGAGGGACTGGAGCTCATCGATGCCGAAGCCGATAGCCTGCCGCAGCCGCAGCCACCCGAGCCACGCAGCCGTGCCGCGCGCATCGTGCTTGGTGCAAGCCTGGTGCTGATCGCCTTCAATCTGCGGCCGCTGTTTTCCAGCCTGTCGGTGCTGTTGCCCGAGGTGATGCAGGCGACCGGTCTTTCGACGACCGGCGCCAGCCTGCTGACCACGCTTCCGGTGCTGTGTCTCGGCCTGTTCGCCCCCTTTGCGCCCAGGCTCGCCCAGCGCTACGGGGCGGAGCGCACTCTGCTCGGTGCGCTTGTGCTGCTGGCGCTGGGAACCGGCCTGCGCTGGTTCGGCTCGGTGCCACTGCTGTTTGTCGCCACTTTCCTCGCCGGCGGCGCCATTGCCATCGGCAACGTGCTTTTGCCCGGCCTGGTCAAGCGTGATTTCGCCGACCGGGCCGCCGTCATGACCGGCCTTTACACCATGGCGCTCTGCGCCGGTTCGGCCGCTGCCGCCGGTCTCACCCTGCCGATCGAGCATCTTGTCACGGGTTCGTGGTCAGGCGCTCTTGCGGCGTGGGCGGTGCCGACATTGCTGGTGCTGCTGATCTGGATCCCGCAGGCGCTGGGCAGCCGGCGGCAAGTCAGCCATCGCGGTTTTCGCGTCGTCGGCCTGTGGCGCGATCGCCTGGCCTGGCAGGTGACGCTGTTCATGGGGCTGCAGTCGGCGCTTGCCTATTGCATCTTCGGCTGGCTGGCGCCGATCCTGCGCGAGCGTGGCTTCGACGCGGCCAGCGCCGGTGCCGTCGCCTCGCTCTCGGTGATGGCGCAAGTCATCACCTGCCTTGCCGTCCCCTCCATCGCCGTACGGCTCAAGGACCAGCGCGGCATCAACGTTGCGCTCGTCGTCATTGCGGTGGTTGCGCTCCTCGGCATTCTGTTCGCGCCGACCTCGACCGTGCTTTTCTGGGCGATCTTGCAAGGCATCGGGCAGGGCGGCCTGATCGCCGCCGCCATGACCCTGATCGTGCTGCGGTCGCCGGATTCGCATGTCGCTGCGCATCTTTCGGGTATGGCACAAGGTGTTGGCTATGTGCTTGCGGCAACCGGCCCGCTGCTGGTGGGGCTGATCCGCGGCTGGACAGGCAGTTTCTCTGAATCGGCCTACCTGTTCGTCGCGCTTGGGCTTGGCGTCGCGGTCATGGGGTTCGGCGCCGGACGAGCCCTGCATGTCGGCGCAAGGACCATTCGCATCGAGGGGGAAGGCTGATCCAAGCCTTCCACGTCGCAGCCTGCGAAATCTGCAACGCGTCACGCGATCCCGCACGAAATCTTGACCGACAGGCTCATGGAACGCCTTGCCGTGGCGGCTCGCGCGGATATGTATCGCGCATCTGATCAACGGAGCAGGCAATGACGAAGCAGGACCTTCAGATCAAGACCCGTGACGGCGTGGCGAAGGCGGGCCTGTTCCGTTCGGCCAAGGCTTCTCCGGCGAAGGCCGGTGTCATTCTCTACCAGGACGCGTTCGGTCCGCGCCCGGCGCTCGATGGCATGGCCGAGCGGTTGGCGGGCGAGGGCTATGCGGTGCTGGTGCCGGACCTGTTCCATCGCAACGCGCCTTACGGGCCGTTCGATGCCAGGACGGCTTTTACGGTAGAAGAGACGAAAGTGGCGCTGATGGCGCTGGTCACCGGCACGACGCAGGAGATGACCATCAGCGACAGCGCCGCCTTTCTCGATGCGCTGGCCGGCGAAGGCGTTACGGGTCCGATCGGCACCGTGGGCTATTGCATGGGTGGCGCGCGGGCGCTGAACGCCGCCGCGAGCTACCCGGACAGGATCAGGGCCGCCGCCAGCTTCCATGGCGGCAATCTGGCCAGCGATGCCGCCGACAGCCCACACCGCAAGTCGGCGTCCATCAAGGCCCGGGTCTATGTCGGCATGGCCGGCGTCGACAGGAGTTTCCCGCCGGAGCAGTCGACCCGGCTGGAGGAGGCGCTGCGCAATGCCGAAGTCGACCATGTGCTGGAGAATTATGTCGGCATGGCGCATGGCTGGTGCGTGCCGGACCATGGCGTGTACAACGAAGCCGGCGCCGAGCGGCATTGGCAAAGGCTGATTGCGCTGTTTGCGGAGACACTAGGATAAGCGATTGTGCCGTGAGTAAGTCCAGCTTGGTAGTGAAGTAGAGCAGGCTTTCGAAAGTCGCGCTGCCCCTCATCCGCCGCTTCGGGGCACCTTCTCCCCATGAACGGAGAGAAGGACAGGAGTGCTCGCCAAAAAAATCTTTGCATCACCCCAAGGATCAGCCATTAGCCTTCGTCCAACAGGCAAATGATGGCAATGATGCTGGATGAGAGCGAAGCCTCCGACGCCGAACTGATCGGGCGGGCGAAGGGCGGAGACAGGGGGGCCTTCGGCACATTGCTGGAGCGCCACTACGACTTCGTCTATCGCGCCGCCTATCGCTGGTGCGGCAAGAAAGCGGATGCCGAAGACATTGCCCAGGAAGTCTGCGTCCGGCTCGGCAAGGCGATCCGCGACTATCGCGGTGGCGGCGCTTTCACGACATGGCTCTATTCCGTGACGATGAACGCGGCGCGCGACACGATGCGCAAGACCGCGCGCGAGACGGTCAAGACCGCGGCCTATGGCGTCCATGCGCTGATTTCGGGCGAGGCCCCGGCCGAGAGCGAGGATCCGGCAGAGGCGCTGTGGGCCGCGGTGCGGCAATTGCCGGACAAGCAGCGCGACGCCGTGCTGCTGGTCTATGGCGAAGGCTTGAGCCACGCGGCCGCCGCCGAGGCTATGACGATCTCGGAGACGACGGTTTCCTGGCACATCCATGAAGCGAAGAAACGGCTGAAGACGCTGATGCGCTCGGCCGGGGAAGTGTGACCATGGTCGACGACAACGAACTCAGCAAACTGCGCGACGCGGCAGTGCCGGCACCGGGCGAGAGTGCGAAGGCGCGGGCCTTCGAGGCCGCCCTGCGCGCGTATGATCAGGAAAATATTTCCGCCGCCACCCAAGGATCGGTCGGCGGCCTTCGTCTCACAGAGCGAGCACAACAGCTCTGGAGCGAGATCATGCAAAAGAAACTCATTGCCACGCCGGCCCTTGCCGGGCTCATCGCCCTGCCGATCGCCGGATACGCCACCTTCCATCTGCTGAGGGAACAGCCGCCCAAATTCGGTGGCGACGAAAAGATCACGGAGACGCTGGCCGACAAGCCGGCGACGCTGAAGCCGACCGGGGCGGAGACCGATGTGAAGCAGGCTCCCGCCGAGCCGGCCAAGGACAAGAAGGCCGACGCGGATGTCGAGAGCCGCGACGCTACGGAAGTTCTGGTCGCGCCGACCGCGCCGCCGAAGTCCGAATCAACGATCGCCGGTGGCTCCGCTCAGCAGGATGCGCTCGGGCGCGGCATAGTGGCCGAACCGGCACCGCCGGCGCCGACGGGTGAGTTCGCACTCGATGGCACCGCCGCACCCAGCACGTCGCGGGTCGCCCGCATGCCCGCCGCCGAGTCCAAACTGATGGCGCCGCGGCCGACCATGGCACCGGCGGATCAGATGGCGCCGCAGGAGGAGAACCGCAACCGCGTCCAGGATTTCAAGACCAATCCGGTGCATGCGGCGCTCGAAGATCCGGTCTCGACTTTCTCGATCGATGTCGACACCGCCTCCTATTCCTTCGTGCGCCGTTCGCTGAAGGAAGGCTCCGTGCCGCAGGCCGACACGGTGCGTGTCGAGGAGATGATCAACTACTTCCCCTACGACTGGAAGGGACCGGACTCGGCCTCGACGCCGTTCAACTCGACCGTCAGCGTCATGCCGACGCCGTGGAACGAGCACACCAAGCTGATGCATGTCGCCATCAAGGGCTTCGACATCAAGCCGACCGAGCAGCCGAAGGCCAATCTGGTGTTCCTGATCGACGTCTCGGGCTCGATGGACGAGCCCGACAAGCTGCCGCTGCTCAAGTCGGCATTCCGGCTGCTGGTCGGCAAGCTGAAGGCCGACGACACCATTTCCATCGTCACTTATGCCGGCGAAGCGGGCACGGTCCTGGAGCCGACCAAGGCCTCCGAAAAGGACAAGATTCTCAATGCTATCGACAATCTGACACCCGGCGGCAGCACGGCCGGCGAGGCGGGCATCAAGGAAGCCTATAGGCTGGCGCAAAAATCCTTCGTCAAGGACGGCGTCAACAGGGTGATGCTGGCCACCGACGGCGACTTCAATGTCGGCCAGAGCGACGACGATGATTTGAAGCGCCTCATCGAGCAGGAGCGCAAGTCGGGCGTCTTCCTGTCCGTGTTCGGCTTCGGCCACGACAATCTGAACGACCAGATGATGCAGACTATTGCCCAGAACGGCAACGGCACCGCTGCCTATATCGACACGCTGGCCGAGGCCGAAAAGGTGTTGGTGGAGGATGCCTCCTCGACGCTGTTCCCGATTGCCAAGGATGTGAAGATCCAGGTCGAATTCAACCCGAACAAGGTCTCGGAGTATCGGCTGATCGGCTACGAGACCCGGGCGCTCAACCGCGAGGATTTCAACAATGACCGCGTCGACGCCGGCGACATCGGTTCGGGCCATTCGGTCACCGCGATCTACGAGATCACGCCGAAGGGCAGCGGCGGCGAGCAGATCGACCCGCTGCGCTACGGCCAGGCCACGGTCAACAATGGCGGCGTCGCCAATGCGGACGAGTATGCCTTCGTCAAGATCCGCTACAAGCTGCCGAACGAGGACGTCTCGAAGCTGATCACCACGCCGGTGACCTCGGCCAACGAGGTGACGTCCTTCGACCAGGCCAGCACCGACCAGCGTTTCTCCGTCGCCGTCGCCGCCTTCGGCCAGAAGCTGCGCGACGAGGATGCCACCGCGAAGTTCGGTTACGACAAGATCATGGAGATTGCCACCGCCGCCCGAGGAGCCGACCCGTTTGGGTACAGGTCCGAGTTCCTTTCGCTTGTGCGTCTTGCCTCGGCGCTGGGCGGTAACCGGTAGTGGCAATACTGCCGGTTCCTTTCAGACGGGGGTCGTTCTGACACGGGAGCCGGCCTACGGGCGGGTGAGGCAGGCCGGCGAGGGGTTCATTCCCTTGCCGGCCTTTTTTCGTTGCGCGGCTGCCTTGCACCACCCATTCTGGCGAGATGAAAGGCGAAGCTATGAAGAAACGCATTGTCCTTGTGCGGCACAGCGACGAGCCCGCAGACGACCGTGTGTTCGCCTACCTCCAGCAGAACGGCTATGAGCCAGTCTTGCGCCGCGCCTTTGCCGGAGAGGCGCTCGACGCTGACGATACCGTCGCAGGCGGCGTGATTTATGGCGGCATGTACAATGTATATGACACGTCGCTGCATCCGTTCTTGCTGGACGAATACCGGTTTATCGACTTCTGCATGAATGCCGGCATCCCCTTGCTCGGCATCTGCCAGGGCGCGCAGCAGATTGCTTGGCTTCACGGCGCGCATGTCGGTCCGCCGGCAAGCGGTGTGCATGAGTTTGGCTGTTATCCACTTTACCCGGCTGAGGGCGCGGAAGATTTCCTGCCTGCGCCGATCCATGTGACACAGTCACACTGGCATGGGTTCGAACTGCCGGAAGGCGCCCAGCACCTTGCCTCGAGCGCCCTGTTTCCCAATCAGGCTTTTCGGATTGGCGAAAAGGTCTACGGCCTGCAGTTCCATGCGGAAGTAACCCCAACCGGATTTCAGCGTGTGCAGAACCGCCCGACAGCGAATTACGACAAGCCGGGCGCACAAACTCGCGAGGAGCAGGATCGCCTCTTGAGTCTGCATGATGCGGCGCAAGCGGCCTGGTTCGATGGCTTCCTGCGGAAGCTTTTTCCGCCGTTGATTTAGCTGCCCCGACGATGGTGGGATCGCCGGTTTGTGGCGATCTGCGGGGATCGTTAAATTGCGCGGCATTTCCGGTACCGGATCGCAACTCCCTGTTGCTACATCGGTCATGTCTAAAGGCTTGAGGGAGCCGGAATTGCAGATCACGACTATCGCCAACTCGCCATCGCCGGCACGCGACACTTCGGCGGTTTCATCAGCCCCGTCAGCAGAAACCAGACGCATCGGCGATGACGTCGCCCAGGCGCGCAAGACCGCCATGTCGGCGCTGACCAACGACCGCTTCCGCGCCATGCTGGAACACATCACCGATCCGGCTTCATCAGGCGCGCTGATGACGATGCGCGGCGACAACGTGGTCGATTTCAAGTCGGCGCAGTCGAGCTACGCCGACAACAGCGAATAATCAAAAAGCTCTAGCCCCGGCCCCGGCGCCGTTCGCGGCGGGCTTCGCTTGTCTCGGCCGTGTTTTCCGTCGCCACCTTGTTGCGCATCGGACCGATGCGCTCGACGATTGCCGCAACTGTCGGACGATCCGCCTTGGTGTGGGCATCGAGCGCTTTGCGCATGGCGGCAAGGTGCTGAAACGAGGTGCCGCAGCAGCCGCCGACGATCTTGGCGCCGGCATCGACGGCCAGACGCACATAATCGGCCATCAGTTCCGGCGTGCCGGAATAATGGATTTCGGTGCCGCGGAATTCCGGGATGCCGCAATTACCCTTGACGATGACCGTCGCCTGCGGCTTCGCCTCGGTCATGTCGAGCAGCGATGCCAGAATGTCGGAGGCGCCGACGCCGCAATTGGCGCCAACGCCGAGCGGGGCTTGCGCCAAGCCGTCGACGACGCCGTGGATGTCTTTCGGCAGCAGGCCCATCATGGTGCGGCCGGCGGTGTCGAAGGAGCCGGTATAGGTGTAGGGCAGGCCAACGCGTATGGCTGCTTCGGCGGCGGCACGGATCTCGTCGGGCGCCGACATGGTCTCGATCCAGGCGACTTCGGCTCCGCCTTCCTTGAGGCCCTCGATCTGCTCGGCAAAAGCGTCGACCGCCTCGTCATAGGTCATGGCGCCGAGCGGCACCAGCAATTCGCCGGTCGGGCCGACGGAGCCGGCGACGATCACCTTGCGCCCGGCCTTGTCGGCGACGGCCCGCGCAATCTCGGCGGCGCGCTTGTTCAGCGCGTGCACACGGTCCTGCGCATGGTGGAGTTTCAGCCGATGACGGGTGCCGCCAAAGGAGTTGGTCAGGATGATGTCGGCGCCGGCATCGACGAAGTTCTGGTGCAGGCTGGTGATGGTGTCGGGGGCTGTCTCGTTCAGCAGTTCCGGCGCCTCGCCGGCCTCCAGGCCCATCGCGAACAGATTGGTGCCGGTGGCGCCATCGGCCAGAAGCACGCCCTTTTCAGCCAGCAGGGCATCGATCGGATTGGTCGTCGTCATCATATTGGCTTTCGTGTTTCGAATTCGAATAAGGATATAAAGAAGTCTTTATGTCTAGTCAATGATTTGCGGGCGACGACCCGGTCGATACGGCGATGGCCATCGATCAGGCAGAGCCCGACGGAAACGACATGCCGGCCAGATTGCGCGCGAAGGCGGCGGCCTCGTGCGGATTGACGTCGGCGGCACGGATCAGATTGTCGAAATGCCGGGTCAGCGCCTGCACCGGCTGCGTGGCGTTCAGCACCACATACATGTCGCCGACATAGATGGCGGCACGGTAGGGGCCGAAGATGGTCAGCGGGATCGAATAGCGCATGCGGCCGTCATAGAGGAACAGGCGAAAGGTGGGGTAGAGATCGTCGAGCAGTGTCGCCATATGGGCGAGTTGCTGGCGGCGGTCTGCCTCCGAAAAGCGGTCCCAGACGCCGAGGCCACGCGCAAAAATCTCCAGCGTGTGGCGCGGCATGCAGACTTCCATGTCGGTTTCCGGGCGCCGGTTGTATTCGATGCGGTACTGGGTTTCGCTGGCCTGGGCCAGGCGGCTCCTGTTGGTGATGTTGGCCTCGTAATCGACCAGCGCGCGGGTTCGCAGGAGGTCGGGAATGCCGGCCGGCACATAGCGGATCTTGGTGCCCGCGGCCTCGGCGAACCACTTGGCGAGCAGGGTGCGGTCGAAACCGTCGGGCGCTTCCTCGATCTCCAGGCTTTCGCGGATTTCGCCGGTAACGCCTTCGTCCTGGCTGAGGCCGAGCAGCCAGTCGAGCGACACCTTGAATTCGGCTGCCATGTTGAGCAGCGTCTCGGCGCGCGGCAGGCGTGTCGATGCACCCGACATCAGCTGCGACAGTGCCGAACGATCGATGCCGACAGCTGACGCGAATGCCGACTGGTTGAGGTCGGAGCGTGTCAGGAGCAGCTTCAGGCGCTCCCGAAAGATTGCTGACAGGTCCCGTTTGTCCATCGCCATGCTCCGCGAATCCTGAGGAAAAATTTGCGCCGAACTGGTCCAGCGTGGCGTCTTAGGCGTAAATGAATCCCTAAGACTGTTTACAATGTGTAACATGTGCGGTTAAAAATGCGCAATCGCAACATTTTGTATACTTTGTCGCGTTGAGTGGAATCGCTTCTCCTGACACTATACTGTCAGGAACCATTGGGGGTTCCGGCGACTGAGGGGCAGTGGTCGATAGCATGACAGGCAAGAGCATCAAGCGACGCAGCACACCGGCCATCGAGTGGCCGACCACGGCTCTCGCTTTCTTCTGTTACGGAACTTGGCTTGCCATCGGTTTCCTGCTCTGGCCTTCCTATCCCATCGTGGCGCTCTTTCTCCTCGGCTTTGTCCTGGCACTGCAGTCGTCGATCATGCATGAAGTGCTACATGGTCATCCGACGCGCAGCACGCTGGTCAACGAGGCCTTCGTCTTCCTGCCGATCGGCCTGGTGTGGCCGTTCCGGCGCTTCAAGACGCTGCATTTGCGCCACCATGCCGACGAGCGGCTGACCGATCCGCTCGACGATCCCGAGAGCTACTATCAGGCGCTCTGGCAGCATGACGAGTTGCCGCCGACGATGAAATTCCTGCTCAAGATCAACAACACCATGGCCGGCCGTTTCTTCCTCGGCCCCTGGCTGTCCTGCATCGGCTTCTTTATCGACGATGCCAAGGAGATGATGGCCGGCGACAAGGCGATCCGAAAAGCCTGGCTGCTGCATGCGATCGGCCTCGCCATTGTGGCGCCGATCGTGCAGTTCGGCTTCGGCATTCCGCTGTGGCTCTACATTCTGGTGCCGGTGTGGCTCGGCCAATCGCTGATCGCGATCCGCACCTTCGCCGAGCATCAGTGGTCCGAGCACCCGGAAGGCCGTACGGTGATCATCGAGCGCTCGCCGCTGTCGCTCCTGTTCCTCAACAACAATCTGCACTTTGTCCATCACAAAGCCCCGACGGCGGCCTGGTACAGACTGCCCAAGCTGTTTCGCGAGAGCCGCGACGAATGGCTGCGGATGAACAATGGCTATGTCTATCCAAACTATTTCGCGCTGATCAAGGCCTACGCCTTCAAGGCGAAGGAGCCGATCGTGCACCCGGTGCTGCGGCGCGCACCCGAGCACGGCCGGGCTTTCAAGCCGCGTATCCGGGCGCACAGCATCAATGGGCTCGGCACCGCGCCGGTGCCCGCCGAGCCGCCCAAGGAATAAGTCCGGGCAACCCAGGGTCCCCGAGTCGGCCAATTCTGATTGGACGGCGCGTTTTTGCGATCCTTTCTCCAGACATGATGATTTGATATCGGCATGAGCGAATTGATTGCGGCGTTGCCGATGTATGACTGGCCCGAAGTTCGCGACGCTATCGACGCGCAGTGGGCGCTGCTGCGCGATGCCCTCCGGCAGAGGGGCGTGGATGCGCCTGAAGCCATCGTTCGCCGCAATGGTGACCTGCCTGCCGTGCCTGGCGGCATCCATGACGCCGCCGGAAACCTGATCGCACCCGATCCCGCGACCTTGCCACCTGACGAACTGGACTTCCACAAGCTCTGGCTGCATCCGGCTTTGCTGTTCGCGCAGACCTGCTGGGGGCCCATGGAACTTGGCCTGTCGCAGCATGTCCAGGTGATCGGCCAGCCAAGCTACGACGCCTATGAAGGCGGGCAAGGCGAACTCTATTCCAGCGCGCTGGTGATGCGGGCAGGCGAGGGTGACGAGGTTCGGTCGCCAGCCGATGGCAAGGCCGTGCTTCCGCTTGATCGCATCCGTGGCAAGCGCTTCACGTTCAACAGCCTGGATTCCATGTCGGGCATCATCGCGCTGACACGCGACCTGAAAGCGGCCGGCGAAACCCTCGATATCTTTTCAACGCGCGGCGAAAGTGGCGGCCATCGCGGCTCCATCGTCACCGTGGCCGAGGGCAGGGCGGATGTCGCGGCTATCGACTGTGAAAGCTGGGCACTGGCGCAGCGTTTCGAACCAGCGGCTCGGAAAGTGGTCATCGTCGGCTGGACGGCACGGCGCAAGGGCCTGCCGTTCATCACGGCCAGGACGACGCCGGAAAAGACAGTTCAAGCCATGCGCGAAGCCCTTGCCGGCCTAGCCCAGCAGCCTCGCATCCAAAGGGTAGGTTGAAAGCTGCTCGTTGCCGGTCTCGGTGATCAGGATCTGCTCCTCGATCTTGACGCCTTCGCGCCCACCGAGCCTGCCGATATAGCTTTCCACGCACAGGACCATGCCTGGTTCGAGCACGCCGTCGGGTGTGTCTGAAGTCCAGTCGCTGGCATGCGGCAAGGTCGGGTATTCGTCGGCCAGGCCGACTCCGTGATAAAGCACGCCATAACGGGTCGGGAAGCAGTCTCCTGGCGGCACCGCCGAGCGCTCGACCAGGTCGCGGAACGAAATGCCGGGCCGCATCAAGTCGGTGTTGTGTTCGATCTGGTCGGCGGCGATACGGAACAGATCGCGCTGTTCATTGGTCGGCTCGGTATCGCCGCACAGCCAGGTGCGCGACAGGTCGGCGCAGAAGCCGTAAGGGCCGATCAGGTCGGTGTCGAAGGCGACGAGATCGCCGGCCTCGATTTTTCGCGATGAGCACTCCTGGAACCACGGATTGGTGCGCGGTCCCGACGCCAGCAGCCGGGTCTCGATCCATTCGCCGCCGCGCGCGATATTGCCGCGATGCAGTTCCGCCCACAGCTCGTTCTCGGAGATGCCCGGCTTCAGCGCCTGTTCCATCTCACCCATCGCCGCTTCGCAGGCGACGATTGCCCTGCGCATGGCGAGGATCTCATCCGGCGATTTGATCAGCCGCGCATTTTCCATCACCGCTTCGCCATTGCCGATGGAGATGCCCAGGCGCGCGAGTTCCTCGACGCCTTCGGGATTGAGGTGGTCGACAGCGATGCGGCTGTTGCCGCCGCCATGCTCTCTCACCAGATCGGCGATGCTTGTGGCCCAGCGGCGGACTTTCTGCTCGGTCAATTCGCCGCCATAGAGATACATCCACGACACCGCCGGGCGTACCTCGTCGACGACCCCGGAGTGGTCGGACAGATGCTCGCAGGAAAAATAGTCGAACAGCACCACCGGCCCGTCGGCGGCGACGAAACAATGCCGCGTCGGATTGTGCGCCACCCACAGCTGCATGTTGGTCGAATCGGTGGCGTAGCGGATGTTGACGGGGTCGTAGAGCAGGGCGCCGGCATAGCCGCGGCGCTTCAGCTCGGCGCGGATGCGCTCCAGCCGGTATTTGCGCATCGCCGGAAGATCGGGGGCGGCAATGCCTGCCGCCGCCCATTCCGCTTCAGCCTTGGCGCCATAGCCCAGCACATGCTGGTTGAGTGACGCCGCCTTCTGGCGGGAGGCGTCACGCAGGGCCTCGATCGAGCCTGGCTCGAACGGCATGATCTTGCGGTGGCGGCCGAAGCTTCCCTTTGGCGCCGCGCTGTCCATGACCGAGCCTCAGGTCCGCATCTTCTCGCCGCTCGGGTCGAAAGGCGCCTCGACATTGATGCGGGCCGGGCGGCGATGTCCGAGGATTTCGATCTCGAACAGGCCGGCGCTTTCATCCTCGGCAAGGGCTGCCGGAACATAGCCCTGCGCCATCGACTTCTGGACGTAGTGGGCATAACCGCCCGAGGTGACCCAGCCGACGACGCGCCATTCGCCATCGACGATGCCGCGCACGGCGGATGCGCCTTCGGCAGCCTTGGAGCCACGTATTTCCTTGCCGGCTGTGTCGAAGCGCGGTGCACCGTAGCCATGCGGTTTTTCCACCGTACCATAATCCTTGCTGACCTTGGCCCAGATCGGCTCGTCGCCCATGACGTCGGCGTCGGCGGCGTCGACGATGAAGGAGACACGGCGCAGTTTTGGCCCTTCAGCCTGTTCCTTGGCGGCGGCCTCGCGGCCGATGAAGTCGTTCTTCTCGAGCTTGATGAAGCGGTCCATCGAACCTTCGAACGGCCCGTAGATCGGCCTGAGCTCGCGGAACCAGGTCGGGAAGTTCTTTTCGAGGCGCATCGATAGCAGGGCTCGCATGCCGAAATCGACCAGGCCGAATTCCTCGCCGGCGTCCTTGATCGCCTTATAGACAAGGCGCTCATAGGCTGGCGCCATCCAGATCTCGTAGCCAAGATCGCCGGTATAGGTGATGCGGTTGACCAGGCACGGCGCGCCGCCGACCGCCATCTCGCGGAAATCCATGAAGCGGAAGGCCTTGGTCGAGATATCGACATCGACCAGCTTCTGCAAGAGATCGCGTGATTTAGGTCCGGCGATCGACAGGCCGACCAGCGTCTGGTCGAAGCGATGGATACCCACCGAGCCGTCCTTCGGCAGGTGCTTTTCGAACCAGCGCATGTGGTATTTCTGCGCGGCGGAAGAACCCCAGATCATGAAGCGGTCTTCGCCGGCCTTGGCGATGGTGAAGTCGCCGATCAGCTTGCCGAATTCGTTGATCATCGGCGTCAGCACGATGCGGCCGGTCTTCGGCATGCGGTTGGTCATCAGCCGGTTGAGGAACTCTTCCGCGCCCGGTCCCGACACTTCGTATTTGGCGAAGTTGGCGATTTCGGTGACGCCGACGCGCTCGCGCGTGGCCCGCACTTCCTCGCCGATCGGCCCGAAATCGTTGGAGCGGTGGAAGGAGACGATGTCCTTCGGTTCCTTGCCCTTCGGCGCGAACCACAGCGGCGTTTCGAGACCCCACGAGTCGCCCATGACGGCGTTGTTGGCCAGCATGGTGTCGTAGAGCGGCGTCGTCTGCGCCGGGCGTGCCGCCGGCAGTTCCTCATTGGGGAAGCGGATGGAGAAACGACGCGAATAGTTTTCGCGCACCTTGGCGTTGGTGTAGCGTAGGCCGGCCCATTCGCCGAAGCGGGCGACATCCATGCCCCAGACGTCGAAGCCGGGATCGCCATGCACCATCCAGTTCGACAGTGCGAGGCCGACGCCGCCGCCCTGGCTGAAGCCGGCCATGACGGCGCAGGCGCACCAGAAATTGGTCAGGCCCTGCACCGGGCCGACCAGCGGGTTACCGTCGAGCGCGAAGGTGAAGGGACCGTTGATGATCTGCTTGATGCCGGCCTTTTCGATGCCGGGGAAATGCTTGAAGCCGATTTCCAGCGACGGCGCGATGCGGTCGAGATCAGGCGGCAGCAATTCATGGCCGAAATCCCATGGCGTGTTGACCGGCGACCATGGCTTGCAGGCCTTTTCGTAGGTGCCGAGCAGGATGCCGTTGCGCTCCTGGCGGGTGTAGATCTCGCCCTTGAAGTCGAGCACGCCGATCATTTCGCGGCCGGTCGACTTGTTGAACTCCTCGACCTCCGGCATCGGCTCGGTCAAGAGGTACATGTGCTCCATCGCCAGCACCGGCAATTCGACGCCGACCATGCGGCCGATCTCGCGCGCCCACAGGCCGCCGCAATTGACGACATGCTCGGCATGGACCGTGCCCTGTTCGGTGACGACGTTCCAGGTACCGTCAGGCTGCTGCGTCAGGTCGACGACGCGGTTGCGCAGCACGATCTCGGCGCCGAGCTTTTTGGCGGCCTTGGAGTAGGCGATGGTCGTGCCCGAGGGGTCGAGATGGCCTTCGACTGGGTCCCACATGGCGCCGACGAAGTTGGTCTCGTCCATCAGCGGGAACATCGCCTTGGCTTCGGACGGGGTGATCAGCTCGGTGTCCATGCCGAGATAGCGGCCCTTGGCGTGGGCAAGGCGCAGGAAGTCCATGCGCTCGGGCGTGTCGGCCATCATAACGCCGCCGGTCAGGTGCAGCGAGCAGGACTGGCCCGAGATCTCCTCGATCTCCTTGTAAAGCTGCACGGTGTAGGCCTGCAGCTTGGCGACGTTGGGGTCGCCATTCAGCGTATGGAAGCCGCCCGCCGCGTGCCAGGACGACCCGGAGGTCAGCTCCGAGCGCTCGATCAGCATGATGTCGGTCCAGCCGGCCTTGGCCAGGTGGTAGAGAACCGAGCAGCCGACGACGCCGCCGCCTATGACAACCGCTTTTACGTGGGATTTCATGAAGATAGGTCCGTTTTTGCGTAGATTGAATCAGATGTGTCGACCGACCGCGCGCTGCAGCGCGGCATGCCGATCAAAAATCGGTCGGCGCGCCGCCTTCGGCCGTGCGCTTCTGGACGAAAGCGTTGAGCTCCTCGCGGATCGCCGGATCCATGTAGGGCTCGTCATACGATGCCAGCCGCTCCTTCCAGACCTTGTTGGCTTTTTCCAGCGCCGTCGGCGAGCCGGCTTCGGCCCAGGTCTCGTAATTACGCCAGTCGGAAAGGATCGGCGAGTAGAACGCGGTCTTGTAGCGGTCCTGCGTATGCTGGGTGCCGAAGAAATGGCCGCCCGGGCCGACCGACTGGATGGCGTCGAAGCCGAGCGCTTCCTCGGACAGGTCGAGCGGGGTCAGGAATTCGGCCACCATCTGCAAGAGATCGATGTCGAGAATGGTTTTTTCGTAGGAGCAGCGCAGCCCGCCTTCCAGCCAACCGGCACCGTGCATCATCATGTTGCCACCGCCCTGGATCGCGCCCCACAGCGAAAAGACGCTTTCATAGGCCGCCTGTGCGTCGACGGTGTTGGCGGCGCAGGTGTTGGAGGTGCGGTAAGGGATGTTGTAGCGGCGGGCAAGCTGGCCGCCGACAAGCTGCGCCTTCATGTATTCGGGCGTGCCGAAGGCCGGTGAACCGGACTTCATGTCAACATTGGAGGTGAAGCCGCCATAGCCCACGGGAGCGCCCTTGCGCACCATCTGGGCAAAGGCGATGCCGGAAAGCGCCTCGGCATTCTGCTGCACCAGCGCGCCGGCGATGGTCACCGGCGCCATGGCCCCCGACAGGGTGAAGGGCGTGACGACAACGACCTGGCCCTTGCTCGACATCTGGATGATGCCTTCCATCATCGGCACGTCGAGCTTGAGCGGCGAGTTGGTGTTGATGATGGTGAAGACGGACGGTTCTTCCAGCATCTGCTCGTGGCTGATGCCGCGTGCGATGCGGGTGATCTCGATGCCGTCGACATTGCGCTCCTTGCCGAGCGAATAGATGTGGAACACCTTGTCGGTCAGCATGGCGAGGTCGCGGATGCATTCGAGGTGGCGGACCGAGGGATGGATGTCCGTCGGCTCGACCGGATAGCCGCCCGTGCAGTTCAGGATGTTGTGCATCTGCGCCAGGCGCAGGAAATTGCGGTAGTCGGCCTGGTTGCCTGGCCTGCGGCCGCGATCGATATCCGAGCAGTTGGGCGCCGAAGCCATCATCGACAGGATGACGTTGTTGCCGCCGAACCGCAGATTGTGCGCGGGGTTGCGGGCATGCAGCGTGAATTCCGACGGGCAATGCGAGACGAGCTCGAGGATCATGTCGCTGTCGAAGCGCACGCGTTCGGAGCCTTCGCGGACGTCGGCGCCATGCGCCTTCATGATACGCCGTGCCTCGTCATGCAGCACGTCGACGCCGATTTCCCTCAGCACGCGCAGCGAGGCAAGGTGGATCGATTCCAGCTCGTCGTCCGACACCAGCTTGGTCGGCGTCAGCGGGTTTCTCAACTGGCGGAAAGCCGGCTGCTCGAAGGCGGCCGAGCCGCCGGCGCGCTTGCCGGCGCGGCCGCCACGGCGGGCACGGTCGGGTGCCTGGGCCGATTCCAAGGATTGTAGGGCGGCGGTCATGATGGTCCTCATGCGGTACGAATAGCGGGCGGCATAATGGACCGGCGGCAGTCTGGTCATTGCGGAGGCGGCGACCACTAGGGCGAGGGAAGCGACATGCCCGAACGGCAGTTGCACGGCGGGCGGCATTCGCCTGATCGCCGGCCGTTTGGCGCAAGTGGATTTCCCTTGCCGGCCCTTTCTTTCCCCGGATTGAACCAGTAGCAGTGGCCGTTGCCGGCCGGGAGGTCTGCCGGCACCCCAGATGGAATGATGGCATGGTGGCAACCGGCTCGAGCGAAGGCGAAGCGGGAACGCAGTGGGCAGCGCTCGCCGGCGTCACCGCCGCACTTGCCATGTTCGGCGCCGCGCAAGGGCTCAGTTCGCCGCTGTTCACGCTTCTTATGCAAAAGCAAGGCATGTCGCCCGGGCTGATCGGCCTGTCGGCGGCGATGATGCCGCTCGGGCTCATCCTGTCCGCATCGTTCGTGCCGGCGGCTGTCCGGCTGATCGGTGCGCGCAACCTGGCGGTCGGCTGTTCGCTGATCGGCGCGCTGTGCTTCCTGGCGATCGGCTATCTGCAGAACTGGGTGGCCTGGTACATCATCCGCTTCATCATCGGCGTCGTCATCAACCCGCTCTATATCCTCGGCGAGGTTTGGGCGTTGTCGCTGGCGCCACCTTCGCGGCGCGGCCGGGTGATGGGCGTGTTCAACACGCTGATGGGCGCCGGATATGCCGCCGGCCCCTTCACCTTGACCTTTGTCGGCACATCGGGATGGGCGCCCTTTGGCGTGGGCATCGGCGGCTTCATGCTTTGCGCGGTCATTCTGCGCCTTGTGTCTTCGAAACTCACCGGGTTCGAGGATGACGGGCAGCCCGCCGGCAGCTTTGTCGGTTTCGCCCGGCTGGCGCCGGCGCTGCTGCTGGCCGTGCTGGTCTCGGCCGCCGTTCAGCAAAGCACCTATGCGCTGGTTCCGGTCTTCGGCGCCGGCTATGGCCTGCCCGAAGCCGTGCTCGCCGCGCTGGTAATGGCGCTGTCCCTGGGCAACATCCTGCTGCAGATCCCGCTCGGCCTGCTCGCTGAACGGTTCGGCGGCCGTCCGATGATCCTTGCCTGCGCGGTAGCGACGGCAATCTGCGCGGCGCTGCTGCCGCTGCTGATCACCACGCCCTTGATCTGGGGTGTGCTGCTGGTGATGGGCGCGGTCGGCTACGGCGTCTATACGATGGCCCTGGTCGAACTCGGCAGCCGCTTCAAGGGCACGCTGCTCGTCACCGGCAACGCGGCCTTCGCCTTGCTGTGGGGCGTCGGCGGCGTTGTCGGCCCGCCGGGTGCCGGGCTGCTGATGCAAGGCATCGGTCCGCTGGGACTGCCTGTTGTGATCGCCGGCCTCGATGCCTTGCTGGTGATCTTCGCGCTGTATCGTTCATCGATCCGCCGGAGCGTGCAGGCATGACCTCGATCGACCCGGGCACCCGTGAAACGGGAATGCAGTGGGCCGCGATCACCGGCGTGATCGCGACCGTCTCGGTGTTCGCCATCGCGCAGGGGCTGTCCTATCCGCTGTTGAGCTTCATCCTGCAGCGCCAGGGCGTCTCGCCGGCGATGATCGGCCTGTCGGCGGCGATGACACCGATCGGCTTCATCATCTCGTCGCCGCTGATCCCCGGGCTGGCGCGGCGGTTCGGGGCGGGGCGCACGGCGCTTACCTGTGCTGCGCTTTCGGCTGTCGTGCTGGCGCTGATCGGCTGGACGCAGAATGTCTATCTCTGGTTCCCGCTGCGCTTGCTGATCGGCGTGGTGACCAACCCGCTCTATGTTTTGAGCGAAATCTGGGTCATCGCATTGGCGCCGCCGGCCATGCGCGGCCGCATCATGGGGGTCTATTCGACGATCATCTCGGCCGGCTTCGCGACCGGGCCGCTTTGCCTGCTTGCCGTCGGCACGCAGGGGTGGCCGCCCTTCCTCGTCGGCATCTGTGCCTTCGTACTGTGCGGCATCTGCCTGGCGTCGGTGCTGCCGCGCCTGCCGAAGGTGGATGAGGCCGGTCATCAGGTTTCCGTCCTGGGCTTCGTGCCGATGGCGTGGCTGCTTCTGTTCGCGGTCATCGTGGCCGCGGGTTTCGAACAGGGGGCGCTGGCCTTGCTGCCGGTCTATGGCAACCATCACGGCATCGCTGAAGTCCGCATGTCGGCGCTGCTGTCGATGATGATCGCCGGCAATATCGCCATGCAGGTGCCGCTTGGGCTGCTAGCGGAGAGGCTGACCGCGCCCCTCGTTCGGTTTGCCTGTGTTTCCTTGACCGTGCTCGGATGCGCGCTGCTGCCGTTTCTCATCGAAACGCCGCTGGTCTGGCCGATGATCTTCGTCTGGGGCGCGGTCTCCTACGGCATCTACACGATGTCGATCATCGAGCTTGGCGAGCGCTTCACCGGCTCGACCCTGGTCGCCGGCAACGCAGCCTTTTCCCTGATGTGGGGTGTCGGCGGCATAGCCGTGCCGCCGCTGGCCGGCAGCGTCATGGACATACTGGGTGCAGAAGGCCTGCCGATCACGCTTGGCCTGCTGTGCCTCGTCCTGGCGGTCGCGAGTGTTGCTGGTCGACGGAAAACCGAATCCTTGGCCTAGGCGCCGCAGCTATTGAATATCGGACACGGCATGTCGATGTAGCATGCCGAAGCATTGCCCATCGGAGATTCCATGACCAAGCCCATCACCAGGCCGGAAGCCGGCACCGCGGACCCCTTCCTCTGGCTGGAGGACAGGACCAGCAAGCAGTCGCTCGACTGGGTGCATGGCCAAAACGAGATCACTGTCGGCGAATTGCAGGGCGATCCGTCCTATCAGGCGTCTTTCCAGACGGCGCTCGACCTGATGACGGCCGAGGACAACATCGCCGTCGGTGCCGCAATCGCCGGGCATGTCTACAATTTCTGGCAGGACAAGACCAATGCGCTCGGCCTGTGGCGCCGCACGACGGTCGCCTCCTACAAGACCGAGAAGCCTGTCTGGGAAACGATCATCGACTTCGACCAGCTTGCGGCGAAAGAGGGGATCAAGTGGGTGTTCAGCGGCGCCAGCCGGCTTTATCCGGATTTCAGCCGCTGCCTGCTGTCAATGTCGCCGGACGGCGGCGACGCCAGCGAGATGCGCGAGTTCGACATCGAAACCAGATCGTTCATCGAGGGTGGATTTCACGCACCGGCCTCGAAGTCGGGTTTTAGCTGGCTGGACAAGGACACGGTCATCGTCTCGGCGGCGTTCGAGGAGGCCGACAAGACCGAGTCCGGCTATCCACGCGTGATCAAGCTTTGGAAGCGCGGCACGAAGCTCGAAGACGCAACGCCGATCTTCGAGGCAAAGACCGAAGATCTCGCCGCTGGAGCCGGCGTCGAGTTCGACGGCGAGAAGCGGCACGTGTTTCTGGCGCGGGCACTCGATTTCTTCACATCGCACAGCTTCCTGCATCTCCCGTCCGGCGAGAACAGACGCGTTCCGCTGCCCGACGACGCCACCGACACTTCGCTTTTCAAGGACCAGCTGTTGTTCGGGGTGCGCACCCCATGGACGGCGCCGGACGGCACTGTGTGCCAGCCGGACGGGCTTTACTCGCTCGATTTCGCGCATTGGATCGAAACCGGCAGTTTCGGCGCCATCGAGACCCTGTTGGCGCCAGCCTATCGCGTATCGATCGCCGGCATTGCCCGTACACAGGACCGGCTGTTCATCAGCCTGATGGACAATGTGCGCGGCAAGGTCGTCGTCTGCGAGCGCGGGGATGGTGCCTGGTCCAAGAAGCCGGTCGCGCTGCCTGAGAACGGCACCGTCGGCATCAGCCATGCCGAGCATTTCGGCTCAAGCGTTTCCTTCTCCTTCACGGATTTCCTGACGCCGAGCTCGATCATCTGGTCGGATGACGATGGCGAGACGCTGGAGACGGTGAAGTCGCAGCCGGCGCGCTTCGATGCCTCCCCGCTGATCTCGGAGCAGTTCGAGGCGCGCTCGAAGGACGGCACGATGATCCCGTATTTCGTCGTCAGGCGGCGCGACCAGAAGGGGCCGGTGCCGACTCTGCTCTATGGCTATGGCGGGTTCGAAGTGCCGCTCTTGCCCGGTTATGCGGGTGTGCGCGGCAGGTTGTGGCTGGAGAAGGGCAATGCCTATGTGCAGGCCTGCATCCGCGGTGGCGGGGAGTTTGGACCGGCCTGGCATCAGGCGGCACTGAAAGGCAACCGGCAGAACGGTTTTGACGATTTCGCCGCGGTGGCCGAGGACGTCGTCAGGCGTGGCATCGCGACAGCTCGATCGCTCGGCATCCAGGGTGGCTCGAATGGCGGCCTGCTGACCGGCGTGTCCTTGACGCAGCATCCGGAACTGTTCGGTGCCGTCATCATCGAGGTGCCGCTGCTCGACATGTTGCGCTACACCGAATTGCCGCCCGGCGCGTCATGGATGGCCGAATATGGCGATCCGTCGAAGCCGGAAGACGTCAAATGGCTGTCGGCCTATTCGCCTTACCAGCACGTGCAGGCCAACGCGGCCTATCCGCCGGTGCTGCTGACCACCTCGACCGCCGATGACCGCGTGCATCCCGGCCATGCCCGCAAGATGGCGGCCCGTCTGCAGCAGGCCGGGCATGCCAGGACACTGTTCTTCGAGGAGACGGAAGGCGGGCATGGCGGGCGCGGGGACCGCCGGCCGCAGGCGGCGCAGACGGCGATGAAATATGTCTTCCTTCAACGGGCTCTCAGCACTGAGGCGTAAAGCGCGTCGCGACGCGCTTTACGCCATTGTTCTTTGTGCGTGTCGATCCCCTAGAGCCGGGATCACTTTCAGGGGACATGCATTGGACGTATTCCGTCATGGCCAGGCAAAGGGTGGTTCACCTCGGCCAGCCTTTGCTCTAAGGTGCGCTCCATGGCTCCTGCTATGACCTTCGTCTGCACGTTCGGGGTCGCGGTGACACCGTCACCGCGCACGCTGCGCGCGGAGCTTTTGCGGCTGTGCGCCCGCATCGGTTATTCGCCGCCTGTCAGCCTCTGATGCATTCGCCCCGGCGCCTGCCGGACTGAATCCAGAAGAGAGATCCAGACATGACCTATCAGAATTATTCGCTGAAGCAGCTTCAGCAGATCGACGCCGCGCATCATCTTCATCCCTTCACAGACCACAAGGAATTGCGCGAGGCGGGTTCGCGCATCATCACCCACGCCAATGGCCCGTTTATCTACGATTCCGAAGGGGCCGAGCTGCTCGACGGCATGGCCGGCCTGTGGTGCGTCAACATCGGTTATGGCCGCGACGAACTGGCCGAGGCCGCCTATGCGCAGATGAAGGAGCTGCCCTACTACAATTCCTTCTTCAAATGCTCGACGCCGACACCGGTGCTGTTGTCCAAGAAGCTGGCCGAGATCGCGCCGAAGAACGTCAACCAGGTATTTTATGGTTCCTCCGGCTCGGAGGCCAACGACACCGCCTTGCGTCTTGTCCGCCACTACTGGGTGATCGAGGGCAAGCCGGAGAAGAACCGCGTCATCTCGCGCAAGATGGCCTATCACGGCTCGACCATCGCCGGCACTTCGCTCGGCGGCATGGATGCCATGCACAAGCAGCTCAACGGCGCCGTGCCCAACATCGTCCATGTGATGATGCCTTATGCCTACGAACTGGCGTTGCCGGGCGAAAGCGATCATGATTTCGGCCTGCGCGCGGCCAAATCGGTCGAGGACGCCATCCTCGAGGCCGGCGCCGACAAGGTCGCGGCCTTCATCGGCGAGCCGGTGATGGGCGCTGGCGGCGTCAAGATCCCGCCGGCGAGCTATTGGCCCGAGGTCCAGCGCATCTGCCGCAAATACGATGTGCTGCTGATGCTGGACGAAGTCATCACCGGCTACGGTCGCACCGGCGAATGGTTCGCGGCGCAGACCTTCGGCATCGAGCCCGATACCATCACCACGGCCAAGGCGCTGACCTCGGGCTATCAGCCGCTCTCGGCACTGCTGGTCGGCGACCGCATTACCTCGACGCTGGTCGACAAGGGCGGCGAGTTCAACCATGGGTACACCTATTCCGGGCACCCCGTGGCCTGCGCCGTGGCGTTGAAGAACCTGGAGATCATCGAGCAGGAAGGCCTGGTCGACCGTGTCAGGAACGACACCGGGCCTTATTTCGCCAAGGCCCTGCAGGAGCGCATCGCCGGGCATGACCTTGTCGGCGAGGTGCGCTCGATCGGCCTGATGGGCGCCATCGAGATCGTCAAGGACAAGGCGACCAAGGAACGCTTCCTGCCGTCGGGAAGTGCGGCGGTGACGGTGCGCGATCATGCCATCGCCAGCGGCATGATGCTGCGCGCCACCGGCGACACGATGATCCTGTCGCCGCCGCTGATCTGGACCCGCGACACGATCGACATGGCCTGCGAGCGCATCGGCAAGGCGCTGGATCTGGCGCAAGCGGATTTGCGCAAGCGCTGAGCGCGTGCCTTGACCGGGCGTTTCTGCAAGGGAACGCCCGGCGTCGGGAAACATGCTGTGACGGTCGGGAACCAATCCCTCCGCGCGTAGTTTTGTGTGGCGGCAGCCCTCCGGCTGCGACAAGGGTGTGTTCATGAGAAAGACCGGCAAGAGCCGACGCGTGCGCGAATCGGCCAGCATTGGCGCGGACCTTATGCTGGCGCCCATGGTCGCGATGATGCGCCTGCCCTTGATGGCCAGGGATGCCAGGAGCGGCGAACCGTGGAGCACCGAGACGGCAAGGGCGATCAGCGAGAAGGCCGTTGCGATGGCTGAAGGAGCGCTCGCCGCGCAAATGTCATTCATGCAATCGGCATCGCGTTTCTGGCCGGAGGTCCTTTCCGGCCGCACGCCGTCGCTGTTCAACGGCATCGCGGCGGAACGGTCGATCGGCGCTGCGCTGAAGCCGGCCAGCAAAGCCGTGAAGGCGAATTTTCACCGGCTTTCTTCAAAGGGCCAAAAAGGCCCCGCGGAACTTTGATTTTGCGCCTTGTCGAGATGATGCGCTAAAGTCATCCGGTATAGGCACCGTGGGGGCATCATGGCCGGACAACCGCTCAACCAGCCGGCCGAAATCCCGGCCGAACTCGATCGATGGAACTGGGGCGCCTTCTTTCTCAACTGGATCTGGGGCATCGGCAACAGCACCTTCATCGCGTTGCTGGCGCTGATCCCGGTCGTCAACCTCGTCATGATCTTCGTGCTCGGCGCACGCGGCAGCCGCTGGGCGTGGCAGAACCGTGCCTGGCGCGACGCTGAGCAGTTCCGCAAGACGCAGCGCAACTGGGCGATCGCCGGGCTTGCCGTCTGGGTGGTCAGTATCGGGGGGTGCGCTGCAACCGTCGGCAGCGTCCCGTTCATGCTCAAAGGCAGTGATGCCTACCACATGACCATGGACGCCGTGCGCGCCGACACCCGGGTGAAAGCCGCCATTGGTGACGATTTGGCCGATAATTTCTGGGTCGGCGGCAGCATCAACATCAATGCCAACGGTAGCGGCGCCGCTCAGTTCAGCATCCCGGTCCATGGCGCCAAGGGGAAGGGCACCGTCTTCTCCAATGCCGTGCGCACTGCCGGCGTCTGGAGCCTGCGTTTGCTCGTTGTCAGAGTGGATGGGGTGGATGCACCAATCGTGCTGACCAACGAAGATCACGTGCCAATCCCGAACGCGGCGATCGGAATATAGACACCAGCCTGGATCGAGCGCTGCAGAAACGCAAAAACCGCGCTCCATCGGGAACGCGGCTTTTGCCAGATACGCATGGCGCTTCGCTACGCAAACAATTTGCGAAACTTATGGCACTTGTCGAAACTTACGGGCTCCGGTACGCGAGACCTTATCCGGAGCGCCGGGCGGATGCGATATGTCCGCCTCGCCATCCGTTTTATAGGGACATCGTTACCGCGGAGTTATCGAGAGATTAAGCAAATCTAAATTTGCGGGTTTTCTGTCAGCTTGGCCCGGAAAAGCCCATCAAATCCGCTGGTTACGCGGGGTTATCCCTGAGAAAATTAATTATGCCGGAGAAATCCACGCCGCCATGCCCCTGGGCATTAAACAGGGCGTAGATTTGTGCGGCCTCGGCGCCAAGTGGGGTCACGGCGCCCGCGCCAAGTGCTGCTTCCTGGGACAACTTCAGGTCTTTCAGCATAAGCGCGGCGGCAAAGCCCGGCCTATAATCCCTGTTGGCGGGGGAGGTGGGCACCGGGCCGGGCACCGGGCAATAGGTGGTCAAGGACCAGCACTGGCCCGACGAGGTCGAGGCGACGTCGAACAGCGCCTGATGCGAGAGGCCGAGTTTCTCCGCCAGCACGAAAGCTTCGGCAACGCCGATCATCGAGACGCCGAGGATCATGTTGTTGCAGATCTTCGCCGCCTGGCCGGCGCCGTCGCCACCGCAATGGACGATGCGCCCGGCCATCGGCTTCAGGATCGGCTCGGCGGCGGCGAAGGCATCGTCGGAGCCGCCGGCCATGAAGGTCAATGTGCCGGCCGTGGCACCGCCGGTGCCCCCCGAGACGGGTGCATCGATCGACTTGAGGCCATGCTTCGCGGCGACGGCATGCGCCTTGCGCGCCGATTCGACGTCGATCGTCGAGGAGTCGATGAACAGCGCACCCTTCTTTGCCTTGGGAGCGATGTCTTCATAGACCGACAGCACGTGCTTGCCGGCCGGCAGCATGGTGATCACGACATCGGCGTCCTTCACCGCCGCCAAGGCATTCGCCATGATCGTCACGCCATGTTCTTTGGCGACGGTGAGATTCTCCGGCACCAAATCGAAACCATTCACCGAATGCCCCGCCTTGACCAGGTTCGAGGCCATTGGATTGCCCATATTGCCAAGGCCGATGAAGGCGATCGTCGTCATTGTCTCACTCCCGAAGTTTGCTGGCGTTACCGGCCGATCAAGGCCCGCGCGATGATGACGCGCATGATCTCGTTGGTGCCTTCGAGGATCTGGTGGACGCGCAGGTCGCGCACCAGTTTTTCGATGCCGTAATCGTGCAGATAGCCGTAGCCGCCGAGCAGTTGCAGCGCATCGTTGGCGACCTTGAAGCAGGTGTCGGTGACGAAGCGCTTGGCCATCGCCGACCATTTGCCGGCATCGGGCGCCTTCCGGTCGAGCTTCGAGGCCGCCGCATAGAGAAAGATCCGCGACGCCTGCAGCTCGGTCTCCATGTCGGCCAGCCGGAACTGCAAGGCCTGGAACTGGTTGATCTTGGAGCCAAAAGCCTTGCGCTCGGCGGTGTAGGACAGTGCCTTGTCGAGCGCCGATTGCGCGCCGCCCAGCGAACAGGCGGCGATGTTCAACCGGCCGCCGTCGAGCCCGGCCATGGCGATGCCGAAGCCGGCGCCTTCACCCGACAAGAGGTTTTCCGCCGGCACTTTGCAGTCCTCGAAAATGACCTGGCGGGTCGACTGCATGTGCCAGCCCATCTTGTGTTCGTTGGCGCCGAAGGAGAGACCGGGCGCATCCTTGGGCACGACGATGGTGGAAATGCCTTTCGGCCCGTCGGCCCCCGTGCGCACCATGACGGCGTAGACATCGCTGTCGCCGGCGCCCGAGATGAACTGCTTGGCGCCGTTGAGCACATAGTCGCCGCCGCTCTTCACCGCGCGCGTCTTGAGCGCCGCGGCATCGGAACCGGAGCCAGGCTCGGTCAGGCAGTAGCTCGCCAGCCATTCCATTGAGGTCAGCTTCGGCAGGAAGCGCTGGCGCTGCTCGTCATTGCCGAAGCGGTCGATCATCGAGGCCACCATGTTGTGGATCGAGATGAACGACGAAAAGCCCGGATCGGCGTGCGACAGCGCCTCGAAGATCAGCACGGCGTCGAGGCGGCCGAGCGCCGAGCCGCCGACATCGTCCCTGACATAGATGCCGCCGAGGCCGAGCGGCCCGGTCTCGCGGATCACATCGGCGGGAAAGTGTTTCCTGCGGTCCCAGTCGAGCGCACTCGGCGCTACCCGATCGGCGGCGAAGGCCTGCGCCATCTCCTGGATGGCGCGCTGTTCCTCGTTGAGTTCGAACTGGCTGGTGCTCGCATCGACCGCGGCGTCCATGGCGTGCTCCCTTGAATGCTGGCCAGATGGTCCGCTGGCCTGTCGTTTTTGGCTTTGCGCGCGCATCAATCTAGACCAATGATGCCGCCGCGCAACCCGATCCCCCGCGGAGCGGCTGTGCATCAATGCATGCCCGGAGCGAGATGTGACGACAAAATTCGATGAGCTGCTTGGGCAATTCCACGCCTATCTCGCTGGCGTGGACAGCGCCCTGGTGCGCGATGCGATGACGCGGATCGGCTGGGACATGCCGGGCCGCGTGCTGGAGCCGCATTCGCTCGCCTGCCTGCGCCATCTCGATCGGGCGGCGGAGTTGGCGCCGACGGCCGCGAAGGCGCTGGTTCAGAGGCTGGCGCAGCAGCGCAACGCATTGCGTTGGGGGCAGACCTACACCGAGGGGGACTTCGGCAAGGCCTTTATGGAAAACTACGGCTGGGTGGAGGTGTTCGGCACACGCGGCCATTTCGTCAATGACGAGGTTGCCGCCGGCCTGCTGATCCTGGGGCCCGGGATCGTCTATCCGGACCATCATCACGTCGCCGAGGAGATTTACATTCCGCTGACCGGCGGTACGGAATGGCGCATGGGCGAGGGCGGTTTTCGCAAGCGGGAGGCCGGCGAGGTCATCCACCATGCCGCCAATGTCAACCACGCCATGCGAACCGGCAACGAACCGCTTCTGGCGCTCTATATCTGGCGCGGCGGGCCGTTGGCGCAGAAATCCACGATCACCGGAACCGCCACGCAGGGCCGCAGCTGATGGCCAAGGCAATCATGCTGCAAGGCACGGGGTCGGATGTCGGCAAGACGGTCTTGGTCGCCGGCCTTTGCCGCGCCGCGAAAAAGCGGGGGCTCAAGGTGAGGCCGTTCAAGCCGCAGAACATGTCGAACAATGCCGCCGTCGCCGACATTCCCGGCGACAATAACCATGGCGGCGGCGAGATTGGCCGCGCGCAATGGCTGCAGGCGATCGCTTGCGGCGTGGCGCCGTCGGTGCACATGAACCCGGTGCTACTCAAACCGCAGACCGAAGTCGGAGCGCAGGTCATCGTCCAGGGCAAGGTGTTCGGCGAGGCGCGGGCTCGCGACTACCAGGCGCTCAAGGCCCGACTGATGGACGCCGTGCTGGAGTCTTGGGGCAAGGTCGGCGAGGGAGCCGATCTGGTGATCGTCGAGGGTGCCGGCTCGCCGGCCGAGATCAATTTGCGCAGCCGCGACATCGCCAACATGGGCTTTGCGACGCGCGCCAATGTGCCGGTGGTGCTGGTCGGCGATATCGACCGCGGCGGCGTCATCGCTTCGGTTGCCGGCACGCATCTGATTCTGCCGCAAGAGGATCGGCGCATGATCGTCGGCTACCTCATCAACAAGTTCCGCGGCGATGTCTCGCTGTTCGATGATGGTTTGAAGGCAATCGAAGGCTTCACCGGGTGGCGCTGCTTTGGCGTCGTGCCGTGGCTGAAGGCGGCGGCCCGGCTGCCCTCGGAGGATTCGGTCGTGCTGGAGCGGCTGGCATCCGGTGAAGCGCGGGCGCTGAAGGTGGCGGTGCCGATGCTCGGCCGGATCGCCAATTTCGACGATCTCGATCCTCTCAAGGCCGAACCGCAGGTCGAAGTGGTGTTCGTTCCCCCGGGCAAGCCGTTGCCCGAGGACGCCGGACTGGTGGTCATTCCCGGCTCCAAGTCGACGATCGGTGATCTCCTCAAATTCCGCGAGAATGGCTGGGACCGCGACCTTCTCGCGCACCGCAAGCGTGGCGGCCATGTCGTCGGCATCTGCGGCGGCTATCAGATCATCGGACGCATCGTGCGCGATCCCGATGGCATCGAAGGCAGCGTCACCGAGGCCGAAGGGCTTGGCCTGCTCGATATCGAAACGGTGATGGAGCCGGAGAAGACGGTGCGCAATGTCAGCGCCCGCTCCGTGCCGTTCGATCTGCCGCTCGAAGGCTACGAGATTCATCTCGGCCGCACCACCGGCCCGGATACCATGCGACCGTCGGCGGTCATCAATGGCGTGGAGGACGGTGCGATCTCGGCCGATGGCAAGGTGATCGGCACCTATATGCATGGCCTGTTCGGTGCCGACGGTTTTCGCGGGAAGTTCCTGGAAAGCCTTGGCGTCAAGGGTGGCGGCATCGACTATCGCGCCGAGGTCGAGCGGGCGCTGGACGAGGTCGCGGCGGGGCTGGAAATGCATCTGGACTGTGACGCGATTTTCGGGCTGGCTCGGTGATTGTCGCACCGACCCTCTTTGCCCTGACGCAGGCGGCATCGACGTCTTCGATGCGATAATGGCTCGGCGAAGCTGATGACGAGCGGCACGGTCAGCGAGGCATATTTCGACATTGCGGAATGGCCTGAAGCGGTTCGCGGTAGCCACAAATGTCGGTGACGGTTCCCTCGAGCGCAGGATCGGGAAGGCGCCGGCAGGTGGCGGACCAGAATCAAAAGCGCCCGGCTTTTGGCCGGGCGCTCTCGGTCCCCACTTCATGGGAAATCAGTCAGGCGCCGCGCATCAAGCAACCGGCGGCGAGCACGATGTAAGCAATGAGAACGATCCACACCGATGCGAGCGGGATAAATGCAAGAACGCCAAGCGCGGCGAGAATGCCGATGATGGCGATAACCAGGGAAATGATGAAAACGATCTGAGTAGGCGCGCTGAGATTCATGTCTGGGCTCCTCCAACATGATTCGGACAGCGTCATGGTAACAGGCGCGTGATCACACACCAATCATGACACGCAGCGGGTTGGCCGGATCGGCCAGCAGTTTCACCGCCAGCGCCACGCAGACGACCACCAGTAGCGGCTTGATCAGCCTGGCGCCGACGCGCATGGCGAGGCTGGCACCGAGGCGGGCGCCGAGGAACTGAGCAACGCCCATCATCAAGCCAATCTTCCAGGAGATGACGCCGACAGCGGCGAAGACGATGAAGCCGCCGATGTTGGAGGCCAAGTTGAGCAGCTTGGTGTGGGCCGTCGCCTTGAGCACGCCGTAGCCGGCAAGGGCGACGAAGGCGAGCATGTAGAAGGAACCGGCGCCGGGACCGAACAGGCCATCATATAAGCCGATTGCGGGCACCAGGGTCAGCCCGAACAGGAAAGGCGAAAGGCGCTCGGCGCGGTCGACGTCGTTCATGTTGGGCTTGAGTGCGAAATAGAGCGCGATGGCGATCAGCACCAGCGGCAGCAGGGCACGCAGCAGATCGGCTGGAACGATGGTGGCCAGCAAGGCGCCAACGACACCCCCGGCGCCCGCCAGCAGCGCCGACGGCAATTGCCGGCGCAGGTCGACGTGGCCCTTGGAGGCATAGTGGATTGTCGCCGATCCGGAACCGAACATGCCTTGCAGCTTGTTGGTTCCAAGCGCCTCGACCGGTGAGAATCCGGCAAGCAGCAGCGCGGGGATGGTGATCAGCCCGCCGCCGCCGGCAATCGAATCGACAAAGCCCGCGGCAAAGGCGGCGACGGCGAGCATGGCGATTGTCTGGGCGGTGAGATCGATCATCTGATGCGCTGGTCGGCGGAATAAGGGCGTTCGACCACGACCGCCCTGTTTGCGCAAGGCCGATTCCGCGCTACGTCTATCCAAGCGCATCGCGCTTGCATCTCTATCGTGTGTCGCTAACCAGGAAAGAAGCCGTGATGGCATTCGCATTGCTGAACCAGATACGCTCCATCTTCGATGGCGACCCGGGTGTGCGCAAGGTCGCGGACGATCCGGTCCTATCGGCGGAGCTTCTGATGCTGTTCCGCATGATCCTGGCCGACGGTACGGTCAGCGAGAGCGAGATGGTCGCCTTCCGGCGTATCTGTAAGGATGCCTTCGGCATTGCGGAAACCAGCATCGACAGCGTCATCGAATATCTCAACGAGTTCGGCTACGAGACCAACGGCTCCCAGGCGATTGCGCTGTTCCGCGATCTCGATGTCGAACGCCGCAGGCAATTGGCGCAGCATATGGCGGAGATCGCCAAGGCCGATTCGCAACTGGCCGAGAGCGAGGTGCGCCTGCTGCGCCGCACGCTCGACCTGCTCGACATCAGCCCGGTCGATGTGGTGAAGCCGGAATAGGGCTCGCGGCCCTGCCGGGTCCCCGCTGCTTCGCAGCGTCCCGGCGTTCGCTTGCCTTTCATCGTGCCACTGGCACGATGAATTCGCTTCGCGAACCGGCTGCTCACCCCTGTTCCTGCATTCGTTTCGCGATCGCCCTGTGCAGGTCCGGCGCCGCCATGACCAGCGCCCTGGCGGCCTCGGATTGCGGGTGACCCAGCACCTCGCTGGTCTTGCCGCGCTCGACGATCTTGCCTTCATGCATGATTAGCACCTCGTCCGTGATGGCGCGGGCGACGGTCAGGTCGTGGGTGATGAAGAGATAGGCGATGCCGAGTTTCTGGTTCAATTCGGCGAACAGATCGAGGATCTGGGCGCGGATCGAGACATCGAGCGCCGAGACCGGCTCATCGGCGACGACCAGCTTGGGTCGGGTGATGATGGCGCGGGCGATAGACAGGCGCTGGCGCTGGCCGCCGGAAAATTCGTGCGGATATTTGTCCATGTCGCGCTGGTCGAGGCCAACCTCATGCAGCGCATGCGCCACCATTTCGCGGAGTTCGGCACGCGTCGGCTTCTTGTCGAGCACATGCAAGGGTTCGGCGACCAGTTTTTCGACCTTCTGACGCGGATCGAAGGAGCCGTAAGGATCCTGGAAGACGACCTGCATGTCGCGCCGGGCGGGCTTCAAGTCGGCTTCGCTCTTGCCGGTGACGGTTTCGCCGCGAAACCGGATCGTGCCCGAACTCGGCTTGTCCAGCGCCAGGATCATGCGAGCAAGCGTTGACTTGCCGCAGCCGGAGCGGCCGACCAGCGCCACCGACTGGCCCGGCGTTATCGACAGCGAAACATCGTCGACGGCGCGGATGGCGGGTGCGCGCCGGAACAGCGAGGTGCGGCGGCCGGGGTAATCGCGGGTCACGCTTTCGACCTGGAGCAAGGGGTTGCCCGGGTTCGCGCCATGCGACCTGGGCCGCGCCGGCACATGCATGGAGGCCTGCGCCAGCTGGCGCGTGTAGGGATGGAGTTGTTCGGAGAGCGTGCGCACCGTGTCGCCGGCCTCCATCACCTCGCCGCGCCGCAGGATGGTGATGCGGTCGGCCATTTCGGTCACGACGGCGAGGTCGTGCGAGATCAAAAGCAGGCCCATACGGTTCTCCGCGACGAGGTCGCGCAAGAGGTCTAGGATCTGCGCCTGCAGCACCACGTCGAGCGCGGTCGTCGGTTCGTCGGCGATCAGCAGCTTCGGCTTCAGCGCGCAGGCGATGGCAATGACGACGCGCTGGCGCTGGCCGCCGGACAGTTCATGCGGATAGCGCGACAGCGGGAATTTTGCCGAGGGCAGGCCCACCCGATCGAGCATTTGGCGCGCCCGCTCTTCAGCCGCCGCGCGCGTGGCCCTGGTGTGCCAGCGAATACCTTCGGCGACCTGTTCGCCGATGGTCTTGACCGGGTTGAGCGCCGTCATCGGCTCCTGGAACACCATGCCGATGTCGTCGCCGCGCAGGGCGCACATCTGGCCCTCGGTGGCAGTGAGGATATCGATCCCGTCGAATGTGACGCGCCCGGTGGCGCGCGCGGCATAAGGCAAAAGCCGCATCACCGTCAGCGCGGTCATCGACTTGCCGGAGCCGGATTCGCCGACCAGCCCCATCACCTCGCCAGGCGCGACGGAAAGCCCCACGTCTTTCAGGATCTGCGTGTTGCCGATGGTCAGCGACAGGTTTTCGATGTCGAGCAGGCTCATCGCTGCCGCCGCGATTTCGGGTCGAGAATGTCGGCGATGCCATCGCCCAAGAGGTTCAGGCCGAGCACGGTGATGACGATCGCCATGCCGGGAAAGATCGCCATCCACGGTGCCACCACCATGCGGGTCTGGGCGTCGAACAGCATGCGGCCCCAGCTCGGCATTGGCGGCTGCGCCCCGAGGCCGAGATAGGAAAGCCCGGCCTCGGCCAGGATGCCCAGCGCGAACTGGATGGTGCCTTGCACCAGGAGCAGTGTGGCGATGTTGGGCAGCACATGTTCGATCGATATCTGCGTGCTGCTTTTTCCCGCGGCGCGCGCGGCAAGGATGAATTCGCGCGGCCAGATCGCAAGCGCGCCGGCGCGCGCGACGCGGGCGAAAACCGGGATGTTGAAGATGCCGATGGCGATGATGGCGTTGACGGCGCCCGGTCCAAAGATCGCGGTGATCATGATCGCCGACAGCAGTGCCGGGAAGGCGAAGACGAGGTCGTTGACGCGCATCAGCGCCTCGTCGACGAGGCCGCCGCGCGCCGCGGCAAAGGCGCCGAGCGGCACACCGACGCTCATGCCGATACCGACCGCGACCAGCGCCACGGCGATCGAATTGCGGGCGCCGACCATGATCATCGACAGGATGTCGCGGCCGAAATGGTCGGTGCCGAACCAATGCGCCGGCGAAGGGCCTTGCGTCTTGTCGGCGATGACCAGCTTCGTCACGTCGTAAGGCGTCCAGATATAGGACACGACCGCCATCGCCAGGATCAGCAAGGTGATGACGAAGCCGGTGACGAAAGCTGTGTTCCTGAATGCCTTGGCCAGGATGGAGCTGAATGTCTCTTCGGGGATGTCGATGTGGAGGGTCATTGCCGGCTTCTCAGGCGCGGATCGACGACCGCATAGGAAAGGTCGACGATGAGGTTGACGGCAATGACGGCGGCGACCAGCAGCATGACGACACTTTCGACGACGATCAGGTCGCGCTGGGTGATCGCCTGGAACACCAGCCGGCCGAGGCCGGGGAGATAAAAGACATTCTCGATGATGATGGTGCCGGCGAGCAGGAAGGCGAATTGCAGGCCGAGAATGGTCAGCACCGGGATCATGGCGTTACGCAGCGCGTGCCGCCACAGGACAGTACGGTAGGGCAGGCCCTTGGCGCGGGCGGTGCGGATATAGTCCTCGTTCAGCACCTCGATCAGCGCCGAGCGCGTGACGCGCGCCAGGATAGCTGCTTGTGGTAAGGCAAGAGCCACCGCAGGAAGAAGCAGAGATTTCAAGGCTTGCCAGACGCCGGCTCCCCAGCCGGAAAACCCGCCGGCGGGCACCAGCCGCAGCCAGACCGCGAAGACATAAATGAGCATCAGCGCGAACCAGAAATTGGGCACGGCGACGCCGAGCTGTGCCGCGCCCATGGCAATTGTGTCACCGGCCCGGCCGCGCCGGCTGGCTGAAAACAGGCCGATCGGTATGGCGATGATGGTGGAGAGCGCAAGCGCGATCAACGCGAGCGGCAGCGAGACGGCCAACCGTTCGCGCACGAGATCGATGACCGGCACCGAATAGGTATAGGAGCGACCGAGGTCGAGGTTGAGCAGACCGCCGGCCCAGTGCAGATAGCGCCAGACCAGCGGCGCGTTGAGACCCATCTGGTTGCGCAGGAGTTCCACCTGGTCGGCGCTGGCGTTCATGCCCAGCATCAGCCGCGCCGGGTCGCCCGGCAGGATCTCCAGCACGGCGAAGACTACCATGGAAGCCAGCGCTAGCGTGACCACGGAGATGGCGAGGCGCTTGAGGAGGTAGGCGGTCATGGGAGCTCGACGCCGGCGTGGTCATTCACGGGCGAAGCAGGAGCAAAGCTCCGTCGCGCCGCGTCGCTTCGCTCCTTGCTTCGCCCTGGGATGACGAAACACCTCAGTCGCTCCACTTCACCTTGGTCAGGTCGTTGGCGGGAATCGGCGCGTTTTCCCACAACCCTTGCAGCTTGGCGTCCCAGACGCCGACCTTGGGCAGTTCGTAGAGGAAGCCGACCACGGCATCGTCGGCCAGGATCTTTTGCGCTTGCGCATACAATTCCTTGCGCTTGGCCTCGTCGGACGTCAGCTCGAGATCGGCGATGACCTTGTTGAAGGCGGGGTTGTCGTAATTGAAGTAGTAGTCCTTGCGTGCGTAGATATCGATGTCGTTCGGCTCGGTATGGGAGACGATGGTCAGGTCGTAGTCCTTCTTGGTGAACACCTGGTCCAGCCACTGCGCCCACTCGACGGGAATGATCTCGAGGTTGATGCCGACGTCGCGGAGCTGAGAGGCGATGATCTCGCCGCCGAGCCGCGCATAGGAGGTCGGCGGCAGCTTCAACGTGGCCTTGAAGCCGTTCTCCAGCCCCGCTTCCTTCAGCAGTTCCTTGGCCTTGGCCACGTCGTGCGGATAGCGGCCGGTGAGGTCGACATAGTATTTGTTGGCCGGCGACATATGCGAGCCGATCGGCAGGCCGAGCCCGGCCGAGGCGCCGTCGATGATTGCCTTGCGGTCGAGCGCGTAGGAGATCGCCTGCCTTACCTGCAATTTGTCGAAGGGCGGCTTCTTGTTGTTGATGGACAGTATGGTCTCGCCCTCGGTCGCGCCGACCACCACTTTGAAGCGCGGATCATCCTTGATCTGCGCGACGCTGTCGGGATCGAAGAAGGGGAAAGCCTGTATGTCGCCGGAAAGCAGCGCCGGCACCGCGGCGGCGGCATCGGGAACGACGCGGAACTCGACCTTTTCGAGGAAGACGGGAGCGCCCCAGTAATGATCCGCTTTCACCAGGGTGATCGACGAACCCTTGGCCCAGCTGTCGAACTTGAAGGGGCCGGTGCCAATGGGCTTCTCCTTGTTGGTGTCGGCGGATTTCGGCGACACCATCACCGCATCGCCCCAGCCCATATTGTAGAGGAACGAGCCCTGCGGGTGGGCGAGCGTAACCTTGACAGTGGCAGGGTCGACTACTTCGACCTTGTCGATGGCGGCAAAGAGCTGTTTTTGCGCATTGATGGAATTTTCAGCGCGCGCACGGTCGAGCGAGAATTTTACGTCTTCGGCGCTGAAATCGGTGCCGTCGTGGAATTTGACGCCAGTGTGCAGCTTGAAAGTGTAGACCTTGCCGTCATCGGAAATCGTCCAGCTCTCGGCGAGATCCGGCAGAACCTCCCCATTGGGGCCGATCCGGGTCAGGCCCTGGAACACATTGGCGTAGGTGACCTCCCGGATTGCCGCGGCCGCTCCCGCCGTCGGGTCGAGATGCGGGGGTTCGAGGGGAATGCCGATGACGAGATCGGTCCGGGCGGCAGACGCCGAAGCGGCGCTTGCGAACGCCAGAACGGCAGCGGCCAGAAGGGTTCTCCAAAATTTCATCGCTGAACTCCCCATGTGCTCAAATGCTCAAGCCTAAAGCGCGTCGCGTTGAAACGGATCCGTGCAACGCGCTTCAGGTCCTTGTTTTTATGCATATCGTTCTCCCAAAACCGAGGTCACTTTTGGGCGACATGCATCAGGGATAGAAGCGTGATTTCGCGCGGGAGTAAATTGCGTTTCGTGCTGTCGCGCCGCGCCAGGAGAAATGTTTTTGCGTCGTCGGCCGATCATCCGGTCGTGCCGCGCAGCAGCACGTTGAGGCCGATCGCCATCACCTTGGCCGATTCCACCATGTCCGAAATCCCGACCCATTCGTCCGGCCGGTGGGCGAGGTCGAGAATGCCGGGTCCGTAGGCGATGCAGTCGTAGAGATGGCCGATGCGGGCTATGTGCTTCTGGTCGTAGGTGCCGGGCGAGATGACATAGTCCGGTTCGCGGTCGAAGATGGCGTGAATGCCTTGCGCCACCGCCTTGACCACCGGCGCGTCGCGCTCAGTCATCAACGGCAGCACTTCCATCAGGTCGCGGATCTCGTAATCGAACTTTTTGCGCTCGCGCTTCAGCCGCTCGAGAATGCCGGTCACTTCGCCCTTCACCGTAGCAAGGTCTTCCTCGAGCAGGAAGCGGCGGTCGATGGTCAGCCGGCAGGAATCGGGCACGTTGGGCGAGGGCAAGCCGGGCCGGAAATCCTCGGTCTGGCCGCCATGGATGGAGTTGATGTTCATGGTCGAACGTTTCGCACCCTCGGGCACGACCGGCATGCGCGTCATCTTGCGGTCGAGCGCGGGGAACAGTTCGTCCTCGAAGGCCCTGAGCACGGCGCCCATATGGCGCACCGCATTGTCGCCGAGAAACGGCATCGAACCATGAGCGATCTCGCCCTTGGTCTCGATCTCGGCCCACCAGACGCCGCGATGGCCAAGGCAGATGCGGTCCTTGTTCAACGGCTCGGGGATGATGACGTGGTCGACCCTGGGCTTGGAGAAATAGCCCAGGCTGGCGAGATGGGCGACGCCGCCGAAGCCGCCGGACTCTTCGTCAACGGTGCCGGATATTTCGATGGCCCCGGGAAAATCGGGATAGACGTCCATGAACGCTTCGGCGGCGATGATCGACGCAGCCAGGCCGCCCTTCATGTCGCAGGCGCCACGTCCATAGACCCTGCCGTCCTTGATGATGCCGGCAAAGGGATCGACGGTCCAGCCGTCGCCGGCCTCGACCACGTCTATATGCGAATTGAAGTGGACGCAGGGCCCAGGCAAGCGGCCGTCGAAACGGGCCACGATATTGACGCGCGGGTAGCGATCGGTGTCGCCCGGCGTGCCTTCGGCGCGGATGAATTCGGTTTCGAAACCACGCTTCCTCAGCCGCGCGCCAAGATATTCGGCGCATGGACGGTAGGCTTCGCCGGGCGGATTTATGGTCGGAAAGCGGATCAGGTCGGCGGTCAGCGCAACGACATCGTCGCGCCTGTCATCGATTGCTCGCAGGAGTCTTTCATTCATTGGCAGAGTTGAGCAGCGATTGGTGATGCATTGCAAGCCCGCCGGCGATCAGGTCCGTGCGACGTGTCGCTGCGGCAACTATCGCGGGAAATCGTTCAAATTCGCTGCTTCGAATTGGCGAATTGATCAAGGAGTGTGTGTTATCCCGTTCACCTGCCGTTAAAAAGATGAAAAACATCGTGAGGGCAGACAGATAAGGGCAATCAAAGGGGTTTGGTCGCATGAAGAAGTCTTTTCTAGTCGCAGCAGCAATGCTGATGACCGCGCTGTTTGGTGCGCCGGCCGCAAGCCACGCGGCCATGTTGGAAGCGAATATCGACGTGTCGTCGCAGACGATGACGGTCAGATATGGCCTGCAGGTTTACCGGTGGACCGTGTCCACCGCACGGCCCGGTTATTTCACGCCACGCGGCACCTACCGGCCGCAGCGGACCGCCCGGATGTGGTATTCGAAAAAGTATCATATGTCGCCGATGCCTTATTCCGTGTTCTTCCATGGCGGCTATGCCATCCACGGAACCGGCGCTGTCAGGCAACTCGGCCGTCCAGCCTCGCATGGCTGCGTGCGGCTGCACACGGCCAATGCCGCAACCTTCTATTCGATGGTGCGGGAAGTGGGCTTCGGCAACACCCGCATTGTCGTCACCAATTAAGCGGCAAAGACCGAAACGACACGATGCTGGGCACGTTCCTGGCGGTTTCCGGCCGCAATCGTTGCAGGAATATCGCATTGGCACGGAAAAAATTGCCGCTGCGTTATTTCGGTCCAGCTAATATTTCTATGAGCAGCCGGTGGTGGTAATAGACAACCCATCGGGAAACTCATGAGGGGCGTGATGTATCGATTTATTCTTGGTGTGGCGATTGCCGCAACCGCCACGTCGGCTTTCGCGGCCGACGCCGTCGCTCCGATCGTCATGGATCAGGAGGTCGCCGCGCCGCATATTTCCGGTTATGTTGAGGCTTACCTCGGCGGATTGTATGTGACCGTCCCGGGTGACCATGCGTCCGCTACGACCGCAGGCGGTACGGGTCGCGTGAATTTCCCAATCGACTCCCGCTGGAACGTCCAGACGGACGCGTTCGTCGATTCTCTTTGGGTGCAAGGCCAGAATTTTTACGGATATGGCGGCGCCGTTCACGGCTACTGGCGCGATCCGAGTTCATACGCGCTTGGCGGATTCGCCACGATTACCGGGTATGGCGGCGACAATTTCAGTGGGGAGCACATCTACAATTTTACGGTCGGCCCAGAAGCCCAAGTCTATTTCGGCAATGTGACACTCTACGGCCAAGTTGACTATGGACAGTTGCGGGCCAGCGGTTCGTCCGAACATCTGGACACCTGGGGCGGTCGTGGCGTGGTGCGCTATTTCGCTCAGGACAACCTTCGCTTCGATGGCGAACTCGGCTATTCCACGATCTCGCTCGGCGGCGAACATCTCAATACCGTAACCGGGGCGCTGCAGGCCATGTACCGGTTTTCCGGGACGCCGCTTTCGGTGTTTGGCCGCTATCAACTGGATCATCTGTCCGCCGGCGGCATAAGCGAGAACATCCACAAATATGTGATTGGCGTGCGTGCGAGCTTCGGTTCCGACACGTTGCTGGACGAAGACCGCAACGGCGCCACGATGGATACCTATCGGCCGAATATTATCCTGCCGTTCGGGGGGTGAACGGCCCCCAGAAGATATAGAGCCAGGTACATGCAGTAGAAAAGCCGCGGGGAGACCTCCGCGGCTTTTTCCTTTACTTCGTTTAGAGCGGTTTAGCGTTTGATGGAATCGCCCAGCCGCTCTAACTCTTTGTTTTTATACAACTCCGGATGGAAAACCGTTGCACGCTTTTCCTGGAATTGCTCCAAAGGCTCCTCGTTACGGAGTCATGCGACGCGCTTTAGCTGACTTCCTTTGCCTGTCGGCGCCGGTTGCGCCGCCAGTTGCTGATCTCCCACCTTTTGTGGAACCACATCCATTGGCCGGGATCCTCGCGCACCCAGCGCTCGACCACGTCGTTCAGCATCTGGGTGGTGGCGGGGACGTCGACGCTGCCATCGGCGGTGCGCGGCAAGACCAGCTTGTCCTCGATCTCGAGCCTAAAGCGGTTGCCCGGCAATCTGATGCAGCGCGCCGGATAGACGTCGCAGTCATAGTGGCGTGCAAGAGTGCCGAGCACGCGGTTGCTCTGGCAGGGGCGGCCGAAGAAGGTCGTATCCACGCCGTTGGAGAATTTCTGGTCGACCAGGACGCCGATATTGCCGCCGTTTTCAAGGACGCCGGCAAGAGCGAACGAGGCGCCCGCCATCGATGGCAGCAGCGAACCCATGGTCGAGCGGCGCGTCGAGAGGATGTAATCGGCGAGGTAAGGGTTGTTGGGCGGGCGAAACAGCGCGGTGATGTTCATGCCGAAGGTTGCCGCCGCCACCGGCAGTAGCTCGAAATTGCCGAGGTGGCCGGTGAAGACGATGTGCGGCTGCTTTTCAGCGGCGATTTCGACGAAATGCTCTATCCCCTTGACCTCGACGCGGCCGGGCTTGGCTGCTGCGGGGTCATAGTCGAACAGGGCGTCGAGGAAGATGTATTCGGCGGCGAGGCGGGCCATGTTGCCCCACATATCGGAGGCGATGGCTTGGATTTCGTCCTCGCTCTTTTCCGGATAGGCCTTGCGCAGATTGTCGACGGCGACCTGGTGGCGGCCGACCCGGGGACCAATGAGGCGCGCGACCCGATCGGCGAAATTCAGCGCGCTGTCGGCCGGCAGCAAGCGAAGCATCGACATGATGATCATCGCCGCGCGGGCAACCAGCCAGTAGTTCAGCTGGCGCAGCTGCCTGCCGTAGCGAAATTTGAGATCGCGGCGAAACTTCTTGAGCACCGAGGTCAAAGCCTTAGGCGACGCGCAGGATGATCTTGCCGAAGACGTCGCGGCCTTCCATGCGTTTCAGCGCGGCACCGATGTCGTCGAAGCCGACTTCGGTGTCGATGACAGGTGCTACCTGTCCCGCCGCCATCTTCTGCATGGCATTCGCCATGTTCTCCATGCGGCAGCCGAAGGAGCCGAGCAGCTTCAGCTGCTGCTGGAAGAGCTGCATCAGGTTGATCTGCGTCGACACGCCCGAGGTCGAGCCGCAGGTCACCAGCCGGCCGCCGCGCTTCAGGCACAGCATCGAGCCGGCGAAGGTGTCGGCGCCGACATGTTCGAAGACGACGTCGACGCCCTTCTTCTTGGTCAGCTTGCGCACGACGCCTTCGAAACGGTCGTCCCGGTAGTTGATGACATGGTCGGCGCCAAGCGCCTTGGCCTTGTCGATCTTGTCGTTGGAGCCGACCGTGGTGATGATGGTGCAGCCCATCCGCTTGGCCAACTGGATCGCCGCCGAGCCGATGCCGGAGCCGCCGGCATGGACGAGGATGGTTTCGCCGGGCTGCAGCCTGGCATTGTCGAACAGCATGTGCTCGACGGTGCCGAAGGTGACAGGCGCCACCGCGGCGCCAATGTCGCTCACGCCGGGCGGGGCGGGGACCAGCAAGCGCGCCGGCAGGTTGATCTTTTCCTGCGCGAAGCCGTCGAGATGGAAGCCATGGACGCCGGAAACATGTTCGCAGAGATTGTCGCGGCCTTCGCGGCAGGCCCGGCAAAGGCCGCAGGTGCGGGCACCGTAGATCGACACCAATTGTCCAGGCTGCAGGCTGGAAACGCCGGGGCCGACCGCCTCGACCCCGCCGGAGGCCTCGGCGCCGACGACCAGCGGCAGCTTGCGCTTGGCGAAGGCCATGCCGCGCCAGCCCCAGACGTCGATGTGGTTCAGCGCCACCGCCTTGATGCGCAGCGTGACTTCGCCGAGTGCGGGTGGCGGCGGGGGCGGCAGGTCCACCGTTTCAAGACGGCGGTCCTCGATAAGTTGCAATGCGCGCATTGGGCCTGTCGGTTCTGTTCTAAAGCGCTTCGCGCTCTAGTTCTTGGTTTTATGCATGTCGCTATCGCAAAACCGAGGTCACTGTTGGGCGACATGCATTGGCTGAAAAAGGTCGCTTAGACCGGTTCCCGCGCCATGACAAGGCAAGTGTTCTGGCCGCCGAAACCGAAGGAGTTCGACAGAACGGTGCGAACCTGCGCATTGCGCTTCTTGTTCGGCACCACGTCGAGCACGATCGCCGGGTCGGGATTGTCGTAATTGATGGTCGGCGGAATGACGCCTTCGCGCATCGTCATCAGCGAGAATGCCGCTTCGACGGCGCCCGCCGCCGATAGCGTGTGACCAATCATCGACTTGTTGGACGAGACCGGCATCGAGCCGATCCGCTCGCCAAATACGGTCGACAGAGCCAGATGTTCCATCTTGTCGTTCTCGGGGGTCGAAGTGCCGTGGGCGTTGACATAGTCGATCTCTTCTTCACTCAGGCCGGCATCGGCGAGGGCGGCGCGAACCGCGGCGATGGCGGGCGAAGCGTCCGGCTTCGAGCGGGTGCGATGGAAGTCGTCGGCCTTCTCGCCGCAACCGCTGAGGACGCCGAGAATGGTCGCGCCGCGAGCCAATGCCGCCTCAAGCGATTCCAACACCAGCGCCCCGGATCCCTCGGCCAATACGAAGCCGTCGCGATCCCTGGAGAAAGGCTTCGATGCCTTTTCGGGAATGTCGTTGTGCGTGGAGAGTGCCGAAAGCAGTGAGAAGCGGATCAATGCCTCGGCGGTGGCAGAACCGTCCGCGCCGATCGATAGCGCACGGTCGCATTCGCCGCGTCGGATCGCCTCGACACCGAGCTGGATCGCGGTGGCACCTGAAGCGCAAGCCGTCGACAGGGTGATCGGCAGACCGCGTGTGCCAAGACGGTCGGCAAGGCGGTCGGCGATCGAACCGAACTGGGTGGTCTCGAAGATATCCAGCTCTCTCAGGCTACGCGCCACCCGAAGCAGTCTTTCGGCGGCGGTGTCATCCTTGTCCTTGTCAGAATTGTAGAGCGAGAAGCGCTCGGCCCAGTCGAGTTCGACCGGCGGCGATGCGAGGAAAAGCGGTCCGCCGAAGTCGCTGGAATCAAGGCCGGCTTCGGTCACCGCTTCGAGGCCGGCAAGCTCGGCCAGCTCATAGGTAAGCGGGCTGGCACCTTTCGAACTCGACGGCAGGAAATCGACCATGCCGGAGATGCGGGTGTTCAGTTGATCGATGGGAAAGCGGGTGATCGGGTGGATGCCCGACGTGCCGGAGGTCAACGCCGCCCAATTGTCGGTCTTGCCGACGCCAAGCGAGGTGACCACGCCGATGCCGGTGACGGCGACGATTGGCCTGCCCATGTGATCGTTCAGATTGGCCATCCGGGAGCCCTCGAGCGTTTATCGTTGCAGCATGGATCGCGAGCGCCGCGTTATGCGGCGTTGACCAGCGCCATGCCCTCGAATTGGTGATAGCCGATCGCCGTTGCAAGGACACTTGCGGGAATGCCTTCAAACGGCTTCTCGGCTGCGGCATCGAAAACAGGGTAAGCGGCCTTGCGTTCCACGGCGAGTGCCGCCAGCGCCACCGCGAAAGGAAACTGTGCTTCCTTCATGTGGCCGGTCAGCGTCGAGAAGCCGCGTGTGGCAATCGCCGGATTAGCATCGAGCACAGCCTTCTCGGCGGTGGTTGCGGCGTGCGCGCCCGAGGCGCCCGAAAGCGCCAGCAGCTTGCCGCCTGGCAGCGCCGCCTGGCTGAGCAGCGAGGCGATCTCGGTGTCGAGTTCCCCGCGCGATCGCCTGGCGCGGCCTGAGACGACCGGGCCGAGCTCGGCATAAATCTTGCGCCCGCGACTGATGGCGTGTTCGCGCTGCTCCAGCACCAGGAAGGCACCGCCGGAGCCAGTAACGACGCCGCCGCCCTCAGCGCCCTGTCTTTGCCACACAGGTTTCCAGGGGCCGCGATGCAAATAGCCGGCAAGCTCGTAACCGAGCAGCATGTCGGAATGTTCGGTCTGGAAGGCGCCGCCGACCAGGATGTGCGTCGACTGGCCGGAGCGGATGCGCGCGGCGGCCGTTTCGACGGCGGCGACGCCGGCACCTTCCTCGCCCATGAAGGTGCGCGACGAGCCCGTCACCTTGTGGACGATGGAGATGTTGCCGGCGAGCAGATTGGAAAGCTGCGCCAAAAACAGGGTCGGCCGCAACTCGGTGGTCAGCTTCTCATTGAGCAGCACGTCGCGGTCGTTACGGCTCTCGGATGCGGCGAGAATGGCGGCATCGACCGCCTCGTCGCGCTCGCCGCCGCCGGCGGCGACAACCATGTCCATGGTCGTGCAGAGCTCATCATTGCCCTTGATGCCGGCGTCGTCGAGCGCAAGCCCGGCTACATAGGTGCCGAGCCGCTGCCATGTTTCCATCTGCCGCTGGTCGCCGCGCTTGGCGATCTGCAGGTTCCAGTCGATTTCCGGCAGCGGATGGACGGTGTAGGGCGCAAAGCGCGCCGCTTCGAGCACCGGCTGCAGGCCCGGCTGCGCCAGTTTCTGCCAGTGGGCGTCAGGGCCTTCTCCCAGCGAGGAGACAAGGCCGATACCAGTGATGACGACGTCGCGGGGGCTGCTCATGGGCGGCTTTGTGGGTCAGGCGGCAGAGCGCGTCAAGGTCGCGCGCTCAACTGACGTCAGGCGGTCTTGGCGGCGACCAGCGCGTCGATCTTGGCGCAGAGGTTCTTCATGACGAAGTAATCGTCGGTCGAAGCCTTGCCGTCATTGACTTCCTGGGTCCACTTTTCCAGCGGCACCTTGATGCCGAATTCCTTGTCGATAGCGAAGACGATGTCGAGGAAATCGAGGCTGTCGATGCCGAGATCGTCGATCGTGTGGCTCTCGGGTGTAATCGTGTCGATGTCGATCTCGCTGGTGTCGGCAATGATCTTGGCGACTTTGTCGAACGTGGTGGAGTTCGTGGTAGACAAGGGGCTTTTCCTTCTTTGCGGGCGGAATCTGTCCGCATCTTGTTTGGGCGCTGTCTAATCGGTTTTTCCCGGCAGGAAAAGGCCTGATAAGCCGGGCGCAGATGGGAAGCCGCCCCAAGAAACGCAAGAAGGGCCGCCGGTCAACCCGGCGGCCCTTCCTATTACGTCACGTCAGGCTTTTTTCTCGATGCTCATCGTTGTCCCAAAACCGGAACCGCTTTTGGGCGACGTGCATCAGCTGTCGCGGAGCTTGACCAGGTCGTTCAGCAGTCCGCCCGTTCCGTTGTGGACGGTCAGCCGCTCGACCTTGCCGGCGATGGTTTCCAGAGCCTCGAGCTCCTTCAACCGCAGCATCACCGGGTTCTCCGCCATTACCTTGGCCGTGTTGAGGAGCGAACGCGTGGCGTTCGTCTCCTCGCGGCGGCGGATGACGTTGGCCTCGGCCTGCTTTTCGGCCGACACCACCTGGTTGAGGATCTCGCGCATCTCGCCCGGCAGGATCACATCCTTGAGCGCGATATCGCTGACCTCGACACCGATCCCGGCCATGTCGGCACGGACCTTGGCCGCGGCTTCCTCATCGACCGTCACCTTCTTTTCAAGGATCTGGTCGAGCGTCAGTGCGCCCAGCGTCTTGCGGAAGGCGTACTGGAGGGCGCGGTAGAGGGCTTCGGAGAAGTCCTTCACAGCGCTCACCGCCTTGACCGGGTCGACGACCCGGTATTCGGCTGCGATGTTGACGCGGATCGTCACCCGATCCTTGGTCAGCACTTCCTGCCCGGCGACATCAAGCGACTGGCGCTTGAGGTCGACGACCTTCACCTGCACCATGCGTCCGACGTTCCAGAACGCATGCACGCCGGCGGCGAGCGTGCGCACCAGCACACCGTCGACGAACAGCAGTCCGGCCTGACCATCGACGACCGGGTGGACGGACATCAGTTCCGTCTTGCGGGCCTGGCCAAGCCGGCGCATGAGCGCCGGGTCGATGGCGAGATCGACCGACGTGTCGACCAGCGCCACCTTCCACGGACCGGCATGCGTCCACAGCACAAGCTTGCGGTCTGGGGCCAGCACGGCATGCAGATTGCCGTCACGCTCGATGACGGCGACATCCGTTCGTCCGGTGCGAACGACGGTGAAATGACGCGCGGCCACATCCGGGAGCTTGTCGAACAACGCCTTCTCGTATGCCGAAACGAATTCCGGGTTCTTCAGATCGTGCCGCGACACTTCCAAGCTTCCGCCCCGGTTGGCGAGCCAATGCTCGCCCGGCAGCAGGACAGCCTGGATCTCCCCCTTGTAGAGGGTGAGGGCACGTTCGTTTTCCTTTACGAGGACGCGCTCGCGTCCAAGAACCTGATCGAGAATAGTCATTGTCTTACTCCTGTCGGGCATGGCCCCATGCGAGGCGTCACGTCATGCGTCGATCTTCCCTTCGTTTCTCGTTTCCAATCGTCTTCTCGGTCCCAGCACGAATGATCCGGGGACCGGTGGCATCAAATCGCGGCGGGCCTTCGGGAGCGGATCGCGGCGCAGGGAAGCGGGCGCCGGAGGCCAAAGCCTCCCTTGCCGGCGACACTGCGCCTTGATCATCACCGCGTGCCTGGCCGCGAGCCGATGGCGTCAGACCTGTCGAGCCGGCCGTCGCCCGAGGGCTTGTGCCGTCCGTCAGGTCTTCTGCATTCCGGTCCCCGGACCGTTTTCAGATAACACCGTGGCAGGGTGCTGGCTTATCAGGCCAATGGAGAAGGACTCGAACCTTCGACAGTCAGATTATGAGTCTGATGCTCTCCCAACTGAGCTATCCGTGGTGCAGACGACGGGACTCGAACCCACAACCTCCGGATTATATCCGGCGCTCTCCCAGTTGAGCTACATCCGCGATCCCAACCCCCGAAGCGGCGCCGTATACAGGGCGACAAAGCCGCCTGCACGGGCGGAGGCGAAAGCTCCAACCGTTGTGCTCGTTTCGGTTTTCGTGACCGGGAGCGCGGCTATAGAGCCTGCGACGGGTTGTCGCAAGCGGCATTGTCGCGGCGAATTTACGGCTTCTTTCAGCGGTGGCATTTCGGCAACAGTGCCAGGTTGGTCAGAAAGTGACGCGGCCGAGCACGCGCAGGCTGTCGCCTTGTGGCTCGACGACCACCGCCTCGCCCTCGCGCGGCGATACGCCGGTCAGCGCCACGATATCTTCCAGATGGGTAACCATGACCAGATTGTCTGAGCCGGAATAGGCGCGGATTTCCTTCATGATGGCGGCGATTTGCGCTGCCTTCTGCGCATCGTCGCCCTTCAGGAGGTCGAGCGGTGCAAATAGCTCCGGCTCGGCCTCGAAGGCGATGCGCGCGGTGTCGAGGCAGCGGCAGTAGCGGCTGGACAGGACGCGTTCGATGGGGGCGGCGCGAGCGGCGAACAAGGCGCCGATCTTGCTCGCCTGCTGCTTGCCGCGCGCCGAGAGATTGATCTGGGTGGCACAGCTGTCGATATCGAAATTGGCCGGATCGGTGTTGCCGGTGACCATGGCATGGCGCAGCAGTACGACATGCCCGCCATCGCGCAGCAGCGCCCATCCGGCATCCGTGGCATGGGCCGCGGCGGGAACGACGAGCAGAAGCAAGGCCAGGGCAAATCGGATCATCGCAGTCCTTCCGGGAGCCCGACATCGGGTTCCGGTCATTCGCATATAGGGATCGGAACGCCGGCACAAAGACAAGCGGGCGTTGCGGAAGTCCCAGCCTCACTTTTTGGCGATTTGCTTTTTCACCAGATCGATCTTCTGGTTGGTAAGCGGGATGGGAATGGTGAAGCCGGCTTCGGTAAAGCCCTGCTTGGCGTTCTCGAAGAATTCGATGGCCTTGAGATATTCGGCCTTGCCGCCGCCATAGTTGGCGCGGTTCCAGTGGATGTCGCCAAGATTGTTCTGTTCGAAGGCCCACTGCATGGGTTGGCTTTCCCTGGTGAACACTTTCAGCGTCGCCGTGAAAGCCGCCTCGGCCTCGTCGAGATATTTGCCTGTCCTTTCGATGTTGCCGAGGTTGAGCAGGCTCATGCCGATGCCGTTCTGGGCATTGGCCCAATCTATGGGCGCGGTTTCCATGGTTAGCACTTCGAGGGCGGCCCGCCGCGCCGCGATCGACGCTTGTAAGGTTTTCGGATCGGCATTGCTCATGCTAAGCCAGTGCAGCGTCGACCCGAGACCGGCCTGGGCCAGCGCCCATTGCCGTGGATTCGTCTCGCGCTTGTACTCGCGCAACGCATTGCCGTAGGCATTAACTGCCTCGCTGTAGCGCTCAGGCTTGTCCGTCACGCCGCCAAGCAATTGCAGCGTGTTGCCGAGATTGTAATAGCTCATCGCCCAATCCTGCGGGAATTTCCGCCTCACATAGACCTGCCGGGCTGCCTGGAAGGCCTCGGCCGACTGTTCCAGCTGGGCCGCGTCACGGGTCCGCTGGCCAAGCGTCTGATAGATCGAGCCAAGATTGTTCTGCGCGGACGCCCAATCCATCGGGAAACGCTGCCGGGTAAACACCGTCAGCGCATCGTCATAGGCCGTGGCTGCCTCTTCAAGCGAGCTTGTGCCCATGTCAAAGCGCGCAACGCCGCTCAGCGCGTTGCCGAGGTTGAGCCGGCTGGTCGCCCACGAGACCGGGAAGGTCTCGCGGGTTCGCACTTTCAGCGCGGCGCGGAAAGCGTCGGCAGCCTCGTTGATCTTGGCCTTGTCGTTGAGCTGGATGCCAAGCGTGACCAGCGTGTTGCCGAGATTGTTCTCGACCATCGCCCATTCCACGGGCGCTTTCTCGCGCGTGTATTCCTCCAGCGCCAGCCGGTAGGCGGCTTCCGCGTCCTTCAGGTGCTCGCCGGCTGGGTCGCGCTGGGAAAGGGCATAGAGCGCCAGGCCAAGATTGTTCTGCGAGGCGGCCCAGTCGAGCGGCAGCTTGTCGCGCGGGCGCTTTTCCAATGTGGCACGCATCGCAGCCACCGCGTCGTTGAGCCGTTTCGGGTCGCTCTCTCGTTCGCCGATCTTCAAGAGCACGTTGGCCAGGTTGTTCTGCGCTGCCGCCCAGTTGCGGTCGTCCTTCTCGCGTTCGAAGACGACGAGCGAATCGCTTAAAATCCGGGCTGCCTCTTCGAGATGCGCGGTTTCGGTCTCGCGCTCGCCGATAGTCTGCAGCACCACCGCCATGTTGTTGCGGGTGATGGCCCAATCCCGGTTCTGCTCGCCATTGGGGATGAAATTCAGGATGACGCGATAGGCTTCGATCGCGTGCTGGAGCGCATCCAGATCACCGGTGGCGTAGCCGTGGGAGTTGAGCGCCTCGGCTTCCTGGTTCTTGTAATTCCAGCGCAGCTTGTCGTCCCATTTCTCAACCAGCGAGAATGCCTTGGCGTAATCGTTGGCCGCGGATTTATAGTCGAAGACCAGTGCGGCGGCATCGGCGCGCTTGGCATAGATGGCGGCGTCGGCGATGCGCTTCTGCCTGATCAACTCCTCGGTCTCGTCAACGGCACCGCTGTTCTGCTCGACCCTGCCAACCGCATCGTCGAGGAATTTACGCGCCGCCACCATGGCGCCCTGGCCGATAGCCTTGTCGGCGGATGCGACGAGGCGCTTGATTTCGGGGTCGTCGGTGCGCAGCGCCGCACGCTCCGACATCATCTTCTTCAGGCGTTCGGCCTGGGCGTCGAGCACCTTTTGCAAGTCGGTCGGGTCTTCGGGGATCTTGTCCGTGCCGAGGGCTCTCAGCACGCCATAGAGCGCGTCGAGCGGCACGCCATCCTGCAGCGAGGCCATTTCCACCTGCGCCCGCTGGGGATCAGGCAGGTCGGAGATCGTCAGCAGCAATTGCCGCCTCTCGCCGGTGATCAAGCCGTCGTCGCCGGTCGGCTCCGGCGGTGCCACGCCGAAATAAAGCAGCCGGCGCAAGCTTTCATTGACCCAGGGGCGCTGCCTGGCCTTGGTGTCGAGATAGACCTCTTCGGTCACCATGCGCATCACCAAGCCGAACTCCGTGCCTTTCATGGCCGCTAGGTGGCGCAGCAGCGCGGCGGCGTACGGGCTGTTTTCACCGGCCGCGCCATCCAGTGCCGGGCGCCCCGGTTCGGCGGCGAAGCCGACCACCGAGCCCAGGCTCGCGTCGGTCGCCGGTGTGTTGCCAAGTGCCTTGGCGCCACGCACAGGTTCCAGGCCGCCGGCGCCGATCGGTTCGGCCGAGGCGGTCGGAGCGCGCCGCACCACGGCATCCGGCGGGAACGGATTGGTACGGCAGGCATCGAGCAGCATGATCGTCACCGGAACTGTCTTCTTCAACTCGTCCATGACGGAGGACATCGGCACCAGGGCCTGGCCCGCGTCCTTGAGCGACGAGACATCGGCATCGACGGGAACCAGATAGTTCTCGCCGCCGGCTTCGATGCCATGGCCGGAGTAATAGATGAAGGCGACGTCGGCGCCCTCGGCATCCTCGACGAAACGTTCGAGGTCGCGCTTCAGCTTGGCGGCATCGCGATCGGTGACGTTGCGGGCGTCGAAGCCGAGGTCTGTCAGCATCTTGGCCATGTCGCGCGCGTCGTTGGCCGGATTGGGCAGGGCGGCGATATGCAGGTAATTTGACTGGCCGATGATCAGCGCCACGCCCTTGAGACTTTTCGTCTCGGCAAGTGCAAGCGCCGTTGCGGCAAGACAAAACAGCGCGGCGATGAGAGCCACGAGCCACGCCTGTCTGAAAATATACTGTCTCGAAGCTTCGACAAAATCCATTTGCCGCTTCTGTCCGCGCTGATGATCCCAAGCTCTATAGCCCTGTCACGTGACCGTGATCAAATTCAGGCGACTGTTCAACTGCGCGAGTGCGTTTGAAGAGCTCGGCGATTGCACTGCAATCTGGGCTCGCCTATCCCTGAAAGATGTCTCCGCTCACAGAAACGGTCCTGTTTGTCTTCAGTCTTGTCGGGCTCGGCTATCTCGCCGGACTCACGGGTTATTTGAAGCCGGCGAGTGGCGAGGGGATATCGGACTTCGCGGTTTCGGTGGCGATGCCGCTGCTGTTGTTCCAGACGATGGTGAACTCCGACTTCCACGGCGTGGCGCCTTGGCCGCTGTGGGGGGCGTATTTCACGGCGGTGGCGATCACCTGGGCCGCCGGCCATGTCGTCACCACGCGGGTCTTCGGGCGCGACGCACGCGCCGGTGTCGTCGGCGGTGTCTCGTCGGCCTATTCCAATGTCGTGTTGCTCGGCGCTCCCTTCATTCTGGGCGTATTCGGCCCGAGCGGCTTCGAAGTGCTGTCGCTGCTCGTCTCCGTGCATCTGCCGATCATGATGATGGCCTCGATCGTGCTGTTCGAGACGTTCGGCCGCGGCGGTGGCGAGCACGTGCATCCACTTCGGGTGCTGCGCAGTTTCCTGCGGCGGCTTTTCCTCAACCCGCTGATCATCGGCATTCTGCTGGGGTTGGCATGGCGGCTCAGCGGCGTGCCGCTGCCCGATCTCGTCATGCGGCTGGTCGATGCGCTTGCCGAGACGGCAGGGCCGGTGGCGCTATTTGCCATGGGGCTCAGCCTGCGCCGCTTCGGGATATCGGGGAATGTGCGGCCGGCGCTGGCGCTTTCGGCGCTGAAGCTGTTCCTGATGCCGGCGCTGGTTCTCGCCTTCGTCTGGTTGCTCGGCCTGCCGCCGATGACCGCCAAGGTGGCGGTCGTGGTGGCGGCGCTGCCATCCGGCATCAATTCCTATCTCATCGCCGTGCAGTTCAACACCGGCCAAGCGCTAGCATCGAACCAGATGACCATCGCCACGGCCTGCGCCGCCATCACCACCGCCTTCTGGCTGACGGTGGTGGTCCATGTCTTTGGGTAGGTCCGGCCTGGGGCAGATTTGGCCTAAATATTAATTTACATGTTAATTTTTCTCGCGCTCGGCTGGACTAAAGCCTATATGCCATCTTGCAATTGCTTGCGGGGCTTGCCCTAGGTAAAGAGCAGTGGCTCCGGCGTGCCGGCCTCAAGTCATCGGACACGCTCACCGAAGAATTCACAGACCGGCCCGTCAGCGCGCCGAACGGAGGATAGACCATGCTTCAGAAAACCAGCCATTTCATGCGGCAGGCCAATCTCATCAACGGCGAATGGGTTCAGGCCGACAGCGGCCAGACGGTCGACGTCAACAACCCGGCCACCGGCCTCAAGATCGGCACGGTGCCGAAATCGGGCAAGGCCGAGACGCGCCGCGCCATCGAAGCGGCCAGCGAAGCTTTCAAGACCTGGCGCAAGACCACCGCGCTCGAGCGCTCGAAGCTCTTGCGCAAGCTGCATGACGCGATGATGGACAATCAGGACGTGCTGGCCGAACTCTTGACCATCGAGCAGGGCAAGTCGCTGTTCGAATCGAAGGGTGAGATCGGCTCGGCCGCGGCCTACATCCTTTGGTTCGCCGAAGAAGGCCGCCGCACTTATGGCGACGTCGTGCCGTCGCCATGGGCGGACCGCCGCATTCTGGTGACCAAGGAGCCGGTCGGCGTCATCGCCGCGATCACGCCATGGAATTTCCCATCCTCGATGCTGGCCCGCAAGCTCGGCCCAGCACTCGCCGCCGGCTGCACCGCGGTCGTCAAGCCGGCCTCGCAAACACCCTATTCGGGTCTTGCCTGGGGGGCGCTTGCCGAGGAAGTCGGCTTCCCCAAGGGTGTCGTCAACATCCTGACCGGTTCGGCCAGCGAGATCGGCGACGAAATCTGCGCCAACCCGCTGATATCGAAGATCACCTTCACCGGCTCGACCGAGATCGGCAAGATGCTGATCCAGAAGTCGGCCGTCACGGTCAAGAAGGTGTCGATGGAACTCGGCGGCAATGCGCCGTTCATCGTCTTCGACGACGCCGACATCGATCGCGCCGTCACCGGCGCCATCACCGCCAAGTACCGCAATTCCGGCCAGACCTGCGTCTGTACCAACCGCTTCCTCGTTCAGGCAGGAGTCTACGACAAGTTTGTCGAGAAGCTCGTCGCCGCCAGCAACGCGCTGAAGGTTGGCTCCGGCCTCGAGGAAGGGGTGCAGCAGGGACCGCTGATCGACGAGAAGGCTGTCGAGAAGGTCGAGGAGTTCATCGCCGACGCGACGTCGAAGGGTGGCAAGGTCGTAGCCGGCGGCAAGCGCCATGCGCTCGGCGGTTCATTCTTCCAGCCGACCGTCATTGCCAATGCGACGTCCAAGATGCGCTTCATGAAGGAAGAGATCTTTGGCCCGATCGCCCCGGTGTTCAAGTTCGAGACCGAAGAGGAAGCCATCGCGCTCGCCAACGATACCGAATTCGGCCTCGCCGCTTATTTTTATACTGGCGATCTCGGCCGCGCGTTCCGCATCATGGAAGGGCTGAAATACGGCATGGTCGGCGTCAATGAAGGCCTCATCACCACGCCCGAAGCGCCGTTCGGCGGCGTCAAGGAATCGGGCCTGGGCAAGGAAGGCGGGCATCAGGGCATCGAGGATTATCTCGATACCAAATATGTGTGCATCGGCGGCCTCGGCCTCTGATACACTGTCCTTGAGACAGGGAGGCCGCTGGCCTTCCTGTCTTGCGTCGGAGAATCGGCCGAACCCTTCCGGATCAACTGGCATTTACGGGCATGGCAATGAAGGACGGTGAGGTTTTCGGCACGACGCGGACGGGCGAGCCGGTGCGCCGTTTCACCATCAGGGGCGGCGGTCTCACCGCCAACATCATCGGGCTGGGCGCCATCATCCAGGATTTACGCCTGACCGGGCACGATGCGCCGCTGGTGCTCGGCTATAACACTCTGGAGGCCTATGAGGCCGACAACGCCTTCTTCGGCGCGGTGGTCGGCCGCTATGCCAACCGCATCCGCGACGGCCGCTTCACGATCGCCGGTAACCGCTATCAGACCGAGCCGAATTTCCTCGACAAACATACGCTGCATGGCGGCTCGCAAGGCTATTCGCACCGGCCATGGACGGTTTCGCTGCACGGCAGGGATTTCGTCACGCTGACGCTGCACGATCCCGACGGCGCGATGGGCTTCCCGGGCGCGCTCGACGTTACCTGCACTTATCGGCTGAAGATCCCCGGCACGCTCAGCGTCGAGCTGACGGCGACTTGCGAGGAGCCGACGCTGTGCAATCTCACCCAGCACTCCTATTTCAACCTCGATGACGGTGGCGTCGCCGACATTCTCGACCACAGGATGATGGTGAATGCCGGCGCCTATCTGCCCGTCGACAGCGACATGATCCCGACCGGTGTGGTCAAGCCAGTCGACGGCACACCCTTCGATTTCCGCCAGGCGCGGCCGCTGCGCATGGAGACCGAGGGTGAACAACTGCCCTACGACCAGAATTTCTGCCTTGCTTCGACGCGCGGGCCGCTGCGGCAAGCAGCATGGACGCAAGGGGCGAGTTCGGGCGTCGAAATGGAAGTCTGGACCACGGAGCCCGGAGTCCAACTCTACACCGGCCAGTATGTGACGCCGCGCAAGGGGCTGGAAGGTCGGGACTATAAGGCATATTCCGGCTTCTGCCTGGAGCCGCAGATTTGGCCCGATGCGCCGAACCGGCCGTATTTTCCGCAAGCCACGCTATGGCCGGGCGCGATCTACCATCATGTGACGGAATACCGTTTCCGCCTGCCCTAGGATTGACAGACCTCAGCCGTCGAACGCTGCCCGTAGCGTCTGGAATGGCGCCAGTGCGCCACGGACCTGCACCACGGCGGCGGCGACACGATGGGCCCGGCGGGCCGCTTCGCGCGGGCCATGGCCGGCAAGTCGCGCCGCGAGATAGCCGCCATTGAAGGAGTCACCGGCGCCGGTGGTGTCGACGGGGGCAGCCACATGGATCGCCGGCATGTCGTGCTGCATCCCGTTTTCGCAGATCAGAGCCGGCTGTTCGCCGTTCTTGACGATAATCTCGCCGACCCATTGTCCAAGCCGCTTGGCTGTCGCACGCGGTGTCTTGTCACCAAACAGGATCTGCTCATCGGGGAAGGTCGGCAGCGCGATGTCGGTGACGGCAAGCGCTTCGACGATCGCTGCCTGGGCGTCCTCGCCGTTGCGCCAGAGCCGAGGCCGGTAGTTGGGGTCGAAAGCGATCAGCGAGCCAGCCCCCCGCGCTTCGGCCACGGCGGCCAGCAGTGTTTTGCGCGCGGCATCGTCGAGAATTGCCAAAGTGATTCCGCTAAAGTAGACAAGTGCCTGATTTTCCAGGTTTTTCGACAATGCCGAGGGATCCGAGGCGAGCTGCCGGGCGGCGGCGTCGCCGCGCCAGTAGGTGAAGGAGCGCTCGGCGCCGGTCAAGGTGATCGCATAGAGGCCGGGGCGCGCGCCCGCTATCAGCGGACTGGAACCGATGCCGATGCCGTTTTCGGCGAAGAAGCCGATCTGGTTGTGCGAGAAGGGGTCGTCGCCGAAGGCCGAGACATAGGTCGCCGGCCGGTCGCCGCTCAATGCGTGCAGCGCCCACAGCGTGTTGAACGTGTCTCCGGCAAAACCCATGCGCCAGTTCGGGCCGGTCTGACCCGACAGTTCGAGCATGCATTCGCCGATCGATGCGACGCCGTTTCCCGCCATCTGCAATCCTCCAGTGATTTCGGTGCTGTAGCTTTTTGCCGACGGCAGCGCCATGCTTGGCAAGCAGGCTTTTTTGCGCCACAGCGTTTTCCCACAGGCTGGCGGGATGCGATCCATCCGGCAGAACGTTGTCTGCAGAAGAGGAACTGGTTTGGCATCGTTATGGCGTTATCTCTTGGCGGGTCTGGGTCTGGCTGCTCTGCTGGTCGGGGTTCTGGCGGTCGTCTATCTGACCGCTCCGCAATCGGCGCAGACCGTCGGACCGGATGTCTCGCGAACAAAGAAGACCGACAATGGGCTGTATGTGGCGAGCTTCGTCCCGGAACGCGGCGTCGTGCTGCAGGGCGAACTGGAATCCTGGCTGCTGACGCTGAAGACAAAGACCGGCGCTTCGGTGGAGCGCGCCGCGATTGCCATCTCAGGCGGCATGCCGCAACACAATCACGGGCTGCCAACCAGCCCGCAGGTGACCGATTATCTGGGCGAGGGCCGTTACCGCATCGAAGGGGTGAAATTCACCATGAGCGGTTGGTGGCAATTTCGTTTCGCCATCTCTTCCGGCGCCGGCTCCGACACGGTGCTGTTCAACGTCGTGCTGTGAGCGATCGATGAAGCGCCTTTTCTGCTTTCTGGCGCTAAGTGTCGCCGTCATCCTTGGCGGCTGCGGCAAACCCGATTTTTCCGACGCCGAGAAGAAGACCATCGCTTCCCTGGCATTGAACACGCTGCCGTCGCTGAAGCCCGACACGACCAACCGCTTCGCCGATGTGCCGGCCGCCGCGGCCCTAGGCTCGACGCTGTTCTTCGATCTCGGCATGAGCCGCGATGGCACGGTGTCGTGCTCGACCTGCCACAAGATCGACCGGCAGTTCCAGGACGACCTGCCGCAAGCGGTGGGCGTCGGCCGCACCAACCGGCGCACCATGCCGCTGGCGGGCGTGGCACGCGACCCCTGGTTCTTCTGGGACGGTCGCCGCGACAGCCTGTGGGCGCAAGCGCTGACGCCGTTGGAAAACCCGCTGGAGCAGGCGGGAAACCGCGCCGCCTACGCGCATTATATCAAGGCGCGCTTCGGCGAGCGCTATGAGCGCATTTTCGGGCCTCTGCCCGACTTTTCCGGCATTCCGTTGAATGCCAGCCCGCTCGGAAACGATGTCGAAAGGGCTGCCTGGAACGCGATGAACGATGCGCAGCGGGACGCGATCAACCGCGTCTATGCCAATATCGGCAAGGCGATCGCGGCTTTCGAACGCTCGATCGAGCCTTCGCAGACGCGTTTCGACCGCTTTGCGCTGGATCTCGCCACCGGCGCCGAGCCGAAGGGCGATGCAGTCTTTACGCGCGAAGAAATCCTCGGGCTGAAGCTGTTCATCGGCAAGGCCAACTGCGTGACCTGCCATAACGGCCCGCGCTTCACCGACAACAGTTTTCACAATACCGGCGTGCCGCCCGTCGCGGGTCTGCCGCCGGATCGTGGACGCGTCGATGCCGTGGCTCAAGTTCAGGCTGATCAGTTCAACTGCTTCGGCGCCTATCGCGACGGCGACGCGAGCGCCTGCGGCGAACTCCGCTTCATGGTCAAGGATGCGCCGCAACTGGTGCGCGCCTACAAGACGCCATCGCTGCGCGCCGCGGCGACGCGGCCGCCCTACATGCATGCCGGACAGTTTTCGTCGCTCGACGAGGTGGTGGCGCACTATGCCAAGGCAGCGCCAAGCGTGGAGGGGACGTCAGAAATCCATCCGCTGGAACTGTCGGATCGGGAGCGTGCGGCGCTGGTGGCGTTTTTGAAGACGCTTGCGGAGTAGGCTCTGTTTTCTTGTTTGACCATGATCTCGTCCGAAAACCGGCGTCCACTTTTCGGGATCATGGTCATCGATCCTTCACCGTCTCCATCGCCACGAAGGTCGAGGTCTGGGCGACGTGGGGGAGGGCGGAGATGCGCTCGCCGAGCACACGGCGATAGGCGGCGATGTCGCGGGTGCGGACCTTCAGCAGATAGTCGAAGCTCGATGCCATCATGTGGCACTGCTCAATCTCCGGAACCGCCTGCACCGAGCGGTTGAAGGCGTCGAGAGCGGCGGAACGGGTGTCGGACAGTTTCACCTGTACGAAGGCGACATGGCCTTCGCCCATGCGCTCACGGTCGATGATCGCCTGATAGCCCCTGATATAGCCATCCTTTTCCAGCCGCTTCACGCGCGCCTGAACCGGCGTCTTCGACAGGCCGACCTTTGCCGCCAGTTCCGACATGGAAAGCCGGCCACTGCTTGCGAGCGCCGACAGGATGTTCCGATCGATGCGGTCCAATTGGTCTTCTGTCATGGAAACTGCAGTCCATTCGGTCACCTTGGGCTGCTATGATAGATCAAATGGGTTGTGATGTCGATTTCTTCGGACCGGCTGAAATTTTGGAGCTGTGCTAGCTTGCGCCATTCGGTCCGGTGACCGCCGGCCTGTTCCCTGATGCTTGCTCCACAGGACCCGCCATGCCGCTCGACACCATCCGCCAGCAGATTCGCGCCAATTATTTGCCCGACGAAGACGAGGCCGTGAAGCGGCTGGCCGACGCGACAGGGCTTTCTGTGAGGGATCGCAATGCGATCTCGGCGCGAGCCGCCGATCTGGTGCGGGCGGTGCGCGGCTCGTCCGATCCCCGGCTGATGGAGGTTTTTCTCTCCGCCTACGGTCTCTCCACCAAGGAGGGCGTGGCGCTGATGTGCCTGGCCGAGGCGCTGCTGCGCGTGCCCGACACCGAGACGATGGACGATCTCATCGCCGACAAGATCGCGCCGCACGACTGGTCCGCGCATTCAGGCGGGTCGAGCTCAATCTTCGTCAATGCCTCGACCTGGGCGCTGATGCTGACCGGCCGGGTGCTCGACGAGGGCGAGGGCGGCATCGAAGGGACGCTGCGTTCGATGGTAAGGCGACTGGGCGAGCCGGTCATCCGCAAGGCGGTGGCCGCCGCCATGCGCGAGATGGGCGAGCAGTTCGTGCTCGGCCGCACCATCGCCGAAGCCGTCAAGCGCGGCCGACCGATGATCCAGAAGGGCTATCTCTACTCCTTCGACATGCTGGGCGAGGCGGCCCGCACCGAGGCCGACGCGCTGCGCTACCATAAGGCCTATGCCGACGCCATTTCCTCGCTCGATTCCGGCTCCAACGGCCCAGATATCAGGCAGAACCACGGCATCTCGGTCAAGCTCTCGGCGCTGCATCCGCGCTACGAGGTGGCGCAGAAGGAAGAAATGCTGCCTGTCATGGCCGAGCGACTGCTGTCGCTGGCACTCGCCGCCCGCCATTCGCGCATGGGCCTCAACATCGATGCCGAAGAGGCGGACCGCCTCGATCTGTCGCTCGATGTCATCGAGCGGGTGCTGGCCGAACCGGAGCTCGCCGGCTGGAACGGCTTTGGCATCGTCGTCCAGGCCTATGGGCCGCGTGCCGCGTTCGTCATCGACTGGCTCTACGCGCTTGCGAGGAAATACGACCGCACCATCATGGTGAGGCTGGTCAAGGGCGCCTATTGGGACACCGAGATCAAGCGGGCGCAGACGCTCGGACTGTCAGGCTATCCGGTCTTCACCCGCAAGGCCAACACCGACGTTTCCTACATCGCCTGCGCGAAGAAACTGCTTGGCATGACCGACCGCATCTATCCGCAATTCGCCACCCACAACGCCCACACCGTCGCCGCCATTCTGTCGATGGCAGGCGACCGCAATTCCTTCGAGTTCCAGCGTCTGCATGGTATGGGCGAGGCGCTGCACGAGACGGTGCGTCGGTCCGAGGGCACGCGCTGCCGCATCTATGCGCCGGTCGGCGCGCATTCCGACCTGCTGGCCTATCTGGTCCGCCGGCTGCTGGAGAACGGCGCCAACTCCTCCTTCGTGCATCAGCTGACCGACGAGGATGTCGAGCCGGAAGACATCGCGCGCGATCCGCTGGAGACAGTCGACGACCAAGGGCCGGCCGCCAATCCGGCAATCGCCCGGCCTTCGCGGATTTTTGGGGCCGGCCGCCGTAACTCGAAGGGATTCGACATCACCGACACGGTGACGCTGGCAGCGATCGACAAGGCCCGCACGGCCTTCGCCGGACCGGATCGCTGGCATGCCAAGCCAATCACGCGTGCCGCCGGCTACGGCAAGCAGCGCCCGATCGTCAATCCGGCCAAGCCTGACGAAGTGGTCGGCACGGTTCACGAGGCGGCCGCCAAGCAGGTCGCGATTGCCGTGCGCATCGCAGCGGAAGCGCAACCCGCCTGGGCCAGGCGGCCTGTCGCCGAGCGCGCCGCCATCATCAACCGCGCCGCCGACCTCTATGAGGCCAATGCCGTGGAGTTCTTCGCGCTGGCTACCCGCGAGGCCGGCAAATCGCTCGCCGACGGTGTGGCGGAAGTGCGCGAAGCCGTCGACTTCCTGCGCTACTACGCCGCCGAGGCCGCGAATGCCGAGGCCGGCACGCAGGCGCGCGGCGCGATCGTCTGCATCTCGCCGTGGAATTTCCCGCTCGCCATCTTCACCGGCCAGATCGCGGCGGCGCTCGTCACCGGCAATTCGGTTATCGCCAAGCCGGCCGAGCAGACGCCGCTGATCGCCTTCCGCGCCGTCGAGCTGCTGCGCGAGGCCGGCGTGCCGGAAGACATCATCCAGTTGCTGCCAGGCGACGGGCCCTCGGTCGGCGCGCCACTGACCGCCGACCCGCGCATTGCCGGCGTCTGCTTCACCGGCTCGACCGAGGTCGCCAAGCTGATCGAGAAGCAGCTCGCCGAGACCGCCGCGCCCGACGCCATGCTGATCGCCGAAACCGGCGGTCTCAATGCCATGATCGTCGATTCAACCGCGCTGCCCGAACAGGCGGTGCGCGATATCCTGGCCTCGGCCTTCCAGAGTGCGGGCCAGCGCTGCTCGGCGCTGCGCGTGCTCTATGTGCAGAAGGACGTCGAGAAGAAGATGCTGGAGATGCTGAAGGGCGCCATGGAGGCGCTCAACATCGGTGATCCCTGGCAGATTGCGACCGATGTCGGCCCGGTCATCGATGACGAAGCTCAAGGTGCGATCAGCGACTATTGCACGAAGAAGGGCCTTGAGGGCCGGCTGATCGCCAAGCTGGAGGCGCCGAAGGATGGTCGCTTCGTCGCGCCGCATGTCTTCAGGGTCAAGGGCATCGAAGAGATGGACCGCGAAGTGTTCGGGCCAGTGCTGCATGTCGCCACCTTCGACGCCGACGGGATCGATGCGGTCATCGCCGCCATCAACCGCAAGGGCTATGGCCTGACCTTCGGCTTGCACACCCGCATAGAAGGCCGGGTTCAGCATTTCGTCGACGGCATCCATGCCGGCAACATCTACGTCAACCGCAACCAGATCGGCGCCGTCGTCGGTTCGCAGCCGTTTGGCGGCGAGGGGCTCTCGGGCACCGGGCCGAAGGCCGGCGGCCCGCACTATCTGCGTCGCTTCCGCAAGGGGCCGGAGGCGGGTACGGACGTTGGCGAAGGCCACAAGGTTACGGCAACCGAACTGGCTGACAATCTGCCCGACCCGGCACTTGGCGGCTGGTCGACGCGGCCGGACCGCATCGCCATCCTGAGAAAGCATCTGCGCGGCAAGGGCGCCGCGGCGATCGGCGCTGCCGCCAGCATCGATTTCGGCCAGGTCGACCTGCCCGGACCGACCGGCGAGGCCAATACGCTGTCGCTGTCGCCGCGCGGCCGCGTGCTGTGCCTGGGGCCGGATGCTGATACGTTGCTTGCCCAGACGATCCAGGCGCTTGCCGCCGGCAATGCGGTGCTGGCCGTGGCCCCGGGCGCGCCGGCCGCACTGTCCGCATTGACTGGCAAAGGCCTTCCTTTGTCGGCCATAGACGGTCGGCCCGATCCGGTGGAGGCGCGTTCGCTGCGCGTCGATGTCGTCGCGTTTTCAGGCACGCCGGAGGCGGCGCGCATCGTGCGCAAGGTGATTGCCGACCGGACCGGGCCTATCGTGCCATTGGTCAGCGAGGTGTTCTACCCCGCCGCCTATGCGCATGAGCGGGCCGTCTGCGTCGACACCACGGCCGCTGGCGGCAATGCCAGCCTGCTTGCCTCGGCCTGAGCCGAGCTAGAGCGGTTCAGCGTTTGATGAAGCGCCGAGCCGCTCTAACTCTTTGTTTTGACGCAATTCCGGACGGGAAACCGTTACACACTTTCCTGGAATTGCTCTAAGCGCCCTCGACGACGGAGAAGCCCTCGAATTGCGGGTGGCCGAGATAATGCACCTTGGTCGTGCCGACATTCCTGTGCGCGGCGCGAAAGTTTTCCGACTTGGTCCAGGCGACGAAATCGTCCTGGCTTGCCCACACCGTGTGCGAGGCAAACAGCGTGTAGCCTTCGTTCTCGTTGACCGGGCCGCGCAGCAGATGGAATTCCCGAAAACCCTTCATCTCGGCAAGGCTGGAATCGCGATTCTTCCAGACGGCCTCGAAATCGGTCTCCGAGCCGTTCTGCACCTTGAAGCGGTTCATGGCGATGTACATGCGGTTCCTTTCAGCGGTTTTGTACTTTGGCGATTGATTGATGGCTTGAACGGCGCGGCAGAGGCTCAGAACGGACCGATTGGTGCTTTGAACCGCCAGCTTGACAGGCCGGTCTCCGGGGGGATTGGAGGGAAGGGCGCCTGTTTTCGCACAAGGTCCAAGGCAAATTGATCGAGCTCCGGCGAGCCCGAACTTTTGGCGAGTTGCAAGTTGCTGATGCTGCCGTTGGCCAGCACCACAAATGCCACCATGGCATTGTTGCGGGCTGTCGTTTGTGCGGATTTCGATACGCGGCGATTGGCGCGAGCCAACCTGCCGGCTACCTCGCCACTGTAGCGGGATGCCGCAGCGTTGCCGGCATCTTTTTGTTTTCCGCCTTTGCTGGCGATTGCCGCGTTGATTTCGTGACCATCCGCCGTGCCGCGCTTCTCATATGGTGCGCTTGCAGTTGCCGGGGCAGCTGCTGGACTCGGCCTCGCGCTGGGGATCGGCGGTTGTTCTGGGATTGCGGCTGGCGCGTCGGTGTCTTCGGATTGCGCAGTCGGCCGTGGCGGCATTTCAGTATTGGCAGCGACGCTCTGGTTATCCGGGCGTGGGGTGCCGGCCACCAATATGTCCGGCGTGGCGGCTGGCTGTTTGACAGGTTCCGGCAAAGGTTTGGGGGGCTGCTTCGTTGCTTCCTGTACGGGCTGTGGAGGTTCTGTTGGCGACGCCGGCCTGGCTGGCTTTTCTGGCATTGTTTTGGTCGGTTGCGGGTTCGGCACAAGCGCAACATCGATCGCCGCCGGGTCTCGATCCAGCGCGCTGCCGACGACATTTGCGCCCGCCCGATCGCGGCCTTCCGACTGCATGGCATCACTGGAGACGAATGTCCCCGACGGCGAGATCAGAAAGGCCGCCGCCACGGCGGCATGGAGCAGGCAGGAGATGACGATCGCCGCCGCCCATTTGCCGTTCCAGGCTGCTGGCCGTGCCTGCGCGAGCGGCTCGGCCGGCGCTATCGCCAGCACTGCGCTGACTTCGGGGAGAGGACTGATTGCACGCATGTCGCGGGACGAGACCTGCGACGACGCGTGCGGAATTGTCAAATCAAGATCGCTTGGTCCAAACGGCAACGCACGGGAGCCGGCCAGCGGCCATGCCACGATGTCTTGCGCGAATGCCGGGTGCAATCCCACTGCTTCAGACGCCGAAAGCGATGCCGGTCTTGGTATCTGTCTTCAATTTGCGCATGCAGGCGTTCGGTTCGATGCCAGTACCGGCGCATTCCGTCGCGCTGTTGATCAAGACGCGGCTGACCTTGGTGCAGTCGGCGCCGGCGAGATCGAAGCGCGTCACCTTGGTCTTGCCTGACGGCAGGTCCTTGAAGTCGAGGACGGTCAGCCGGTCAACGACACCGGCCTCGTTGAACAGGGCGATCTCGAATGCCGTCTTGGAGAGGTCGGCGCCGAGATTGTTGTTGACCAGGAAGGTCAGCCGGCAGCCCTTGTCGGAGGGCAGCGCGGCATTGAGTTCGAGGGTCAGGACCGGCGCGGACTGCTCAGCCCACGCCGGAACCGTCGCAAGCGACATCGCCAGCGTCGAGGTCAGCAGACGAAGGGATGTCGTCAAGCTCGTCACGGTCTGTCAGCCTCCAAAGCGCATGGTTGCCGCCAGCTTCAACGTTATGCCGGGCTCATAGGCCGCGAAGACCGGTTGCGCCGGCTGGCCGGCCGTGGTGACGTTGAGAGGGTTGGCGTACTTGACGTCGAACAGATTGTCGGCGCGGAAATCAATCTTCAGGTTGTCGGTCGCCTGGTAGCTGGCGAAGGCATTGACCAGCGTGTAGTCCTCGGCGATCGGATTGCCCTTCGGCTTGCCGTTGTACTGCACCTCGCCGCCGACAGTCAGCTTGTCCTCGAGGAAGCGCAGGCCGAGCTGCGCGGTGACCTGCGAGGAGGGAAGGGTGGCCAAGTCCGCTTCGACACCCTTGTAGGAAATGGTGTGGCCATTGGTTATCGAGGCCGAAAGCCCGGCATAACCCCATCCGGCATCGTAGACGCCTTCGAGTTCAAACCCGTCGATCTTGGCCTGGGCGAAATTCTGATACTGGAAGCAGATCGGAATGCCAGGTCCGAACGGGCAGCCGCTGCCCGGGGCGAAAGGCGACAAGGTCACGCCATCGATATAGTCGTCGACATCGTTGTGGAAATAGGCCGCCTTGATGCGGAGCGCGTCACCGGATTCGAGGATATCGTTCTGCTTGTAGTTGACGCCGAACTCCGTCGTCTTGCCGGTTTCAGGGCGGAGATTTGGATTGGGCAGGAACGGGAAGGTGACGCCCGCGGGATGGTTGCCGCTGATCAGCGTTTCCGTCAGCGACGGTGACCGGTAGCCTTCGGCATAAGTGCCGTAAAGTTGCAGTCCATCAAGGCCGGCGCTTTCGAATGGCGTGACGCCGACAGTGATGCGCGGCGACAGACGGTCTCCCGATGTCGCATGGGTGCTGTCCCTGAGGCTGTAATTGTCGTAGCGCAGCCCGGCTATGACCTCGAGCCAGTCCCAGGTGAGCTTGTCCTGGACATAGGCGCCGGGCACGTTGCGCTTGCCGGAAGGGGTGTAGAAACTATCGCCGCCGGCGGAGCCGCCGGTCTCGACGTTATCGCCCACCCAGTCGCCGCCGTAGGTCAGTTCATGCGCGACGCCGGCCGTCTCGAATCCCGACGTGTTCCAGATGTCGATGCTGGTCGTGCCGATATCGAAGGTCGAGGTCGAGCCTGTCGGCAGCACCACCGGCAGGCCCGTGACCGGGTCGAAGCGGTTCTGCGGAATGAGACTGGTCAGACCTAGGTCGGTCTTGTTGTAGGAGGCGTTGATATGCAGGTCGAGCCAGCTCTTGTTTTCGTCAGTGATGTTGTAGCGGGCGGTGAAGGTGTTCGATTTCAGGTCGACGTCATTTGTCGGCACGCCGCCGCTGATCTCGCTCCAGCCATCGCTTGAACCGACCCAGCCAAGCTTCAACTGGCTGTTTTCGGTCGGCCGGATGCTGGTCTTAAGCATGCCGCTCAGCACGTCGAAGCCGGTCCCGTTGACAGTGTCGCCGCCGCCATCCTTGTAGTTGTCATAGTTGCGGTAGACGATGTTGCCGAGCGCGTCCCAGTTCTCGTTGAAACGGTAGGCGCCGGTTGCGCTGGTGGTCCAGCCCTTGCCGTTGCTCTCGTAGCGTCCCGTCACCGAAGCGCCCCAGGTCTCTTCCTGCTTGAGGAAGTCGGCGGCGTCCTTGGTGTCGAAGAAGACGACGCCGCCGATGGCGCCCGAACCGTAGGTGTTGGCGACTGGACCGCGGATCACGTCGACGGATTTGACGAGTTCGGGGTCGATATAGAAGGTCGACTGAGTGCCGTGGTCGGAGCGCTGGAAATCTTGGCGCGCGCCGTCGACAATGACCGCGACGCGGCCGAAATCCTGCAGGCCGCGGATGTTGATGCTGGTGCTGACGCGCCTGGCGTCGGCCTGCGCGGCAACACCGGGCACGCCCAGCAGCATCTCGTTCGGCGTTGTCGCCATGCGTCGGTCGAGCTGTTCCTGGTCGAGATGGCTGGCCGAGGCCAGCGATTCGATCGCCGTTTCTCCGGTGCGGCTGAGCACCAGAATCTTGTCGAGCAGCGTCGCGCCCGCAGGGGCGGCCACTTCCTGGTCAGCCTTTTTCGACTGATCCGTGTGCTCGCCCGCCGGCTGCGTTGCCTGTTGGGCGTGGGCCGACGGCGCGACCAAGGCGATCGCCGCCACGCTTGCCAACAAAGCCGCCGTACCGTTCGCGGCCGACCAGCCACGCCATTCCCAAATCGCCACCCTCATGCCCCAACTCCAAAATTTCCAGGTTTCGTGCTGGCTGGCCGAGGCTCGCTGGCATTTGTGATCGTGTCCGGCGTGCTAAATGTTGACTCATTTAATCCTGTATTGCACTGACTAGTAAACATGATTATTCGAGTCAAGAAATGAATCGGCAATGCGCAACGCCTAGCCAGATGCCCGGCACAGGAAAGGGATCGACCCAGATGAACACCCACAATCCCAACGACTTTCGCTACCGCGTCCGCCGTTCCGACGATGCCTCCGCCCGCTTCGATCGGATCCCGCTGGCGGTGCGAACTCTCTCCAGCAACACACTTTTCCAGGGCGAGCACGAGATTGGCATCGAGCATCACGGTGCCCTCTACCGGCTGAAGATCACCCGTCAGGGCAAGCTCATTCTCAACAAGTAAAGCAAGGCAGTAGGGACGAGACATGGACCAGTGCGCAAAACCCGCCCCACACGAAATCCGGCGGGCACGGTCGGAGAATCTGAAAACGCGCGAGCGTGACCTGGCTGCCCAACTCGGCATTGCAGAAGCCGAGTTGGTCGCTGCCCATTGCGGCGATGGCGTCATCCGCATCGAACCGCGCGTCAACGACCTTTTGACCGGGCTCGAAGCAGTCGGCGAGGTGATGGCGCTGACCCGCAACGAGAGCGCCGTGCACGAGAAGATCGGTGTCTACGACAAGGTCGTCACCGGCAACCACAATGCCATGGTGCTTGGCGAGAACATCGACCTGCGCATCTTCCCGAAGCTCTGGGCGCACGGCTTTGCCGTGGAGAAGCGCGACGGCGACGAGATCCGCCGCAGCCTGCAGTTCTTCGATGCGGCCGGCGAGGCGGTGCACAAGGTGCATCTGCGGCCGACCTCCAGCCTCTATGCCTACCAGAAGCTGGTCACCTCGCTGGAATCGTCGAACCAGGAGCCGACGGTCGCCATCTCCGGGCAAGCCTTCGACGATGAGGGCGAGGCCACGGCGACGACCGCCAACCTTGACGATCTGCGCGACCGATGGAGCCGGCTGACCGACGTGCACCAGTTCTTCGGCATGCTGAAAACGCTCAAACTCAGCCGCCGCCAGGCGGTGCGCATGGTCGGCACGGACTATGCCTGGCTGCTCGACAATGATGCGGTCCGCGCCATGTTCCACCATGCCGCCGAAGGAGAGATGCCGATCATGTGCTTCGTGGGAAACCGCGGCTGCATCCAGATCCATTCCGGGCCGATCAAGTCGATCAAGCCGATGGGGCCGTGGATCAACGTGCTGGACGAAACCTTCCATCTGCATCTGCGAACCGACCACATTCATGAGGTCTGGGCAGTGCGCAAGCCGACCAAGGACGGCCATGTCACCTCGCTCGAGGTCTACGCCGCCAATGGCGAGATGATCATCCAATTCTTCGGCAAGCGCCACGAAGGCGAGAGCGAGCGCGACGACTGGCGGTTCCTGGCCGAGAACCTGCCGCGCATGCCAAACCCGACAGCGGCCTGAGGAGAACGACAATGGGCTGTTTTTCCAGGACCATCGCCGGCCCGATGATCGGCCTCGCCTTGGCTGTCACCGCGCTGCAGCCGGCCAGCGCCACCGAGGGCGTCTCGGTCTTTCCCGATACGTCGAAGATCGCCGCCATAGGCGGTTCGATTACGGAAATCGTCTATGCGCTTGGCGAGGAAAAACATCTGGTGGCGCGCGATTCCACCAGCCGCTATCCGAAAGCGGCGCTCGACCTGCCTGATGTCGGCTATATGCGCGCGCTGTCGCCGGAAGGTGTGCTGTCGGTCAATCCGACCGGCATCCTGGCGCTGCATGGCAGCGGCCCCAAAGAAGCGGTCGACGTGCTGAAGAAGACGAGCATACCCTTCATCGAAGTGCCCGAGCACTACAGCCACGAAGGTATCCTCGAAAAGGTCCGGATCGTCGGTAAGGCGCTCGGCGTCGGTGCCAAGGCCGAGGTGCTGGCCAAGGAGCTCGATGCGAAGCTGGCATCAGCTGAAAGGCAGACCGCCTCGATCAAGCAGCGCAAGCGCATCCTGTTCGTGCTGTCGATACAGGGCGGCAAGATACTGGCCGCCGGCAGCGACACGGCGGCCGACGGCATGGTCAAGCTGGCGGGCGGGGTCAATGCCGTGGATGGCTTCTCCGGCTACAAGCAGATGTTCGACGAGGCGATCATCACCGCCAGGCCTGACGTCATCCTGATGATGAGCAATGCCGGGCCGCCGGTGTCGGACGACGAGTTGTTCGGCAATCCCACCGTTGCCTCGACGCCGGCTGGGGCCGCGCGCAAGGTGATCCGTATCGATGGCGGCTATCTGCTCGGCTTCGGGCCGCGCACGGCCGAAGCCATCCACGACCTCGCCGTCTCGCTCTATGGCGCGCAGGTCACGGACTGAGCAGGCATATCATGGTCAATCAATCGATCGCCGGCCGATGAAGGCGATGGCGAATGCATTAGAAGGCGACCGCTCTGGCCGCGCCCGCATCGTCATCCTGCTGCTGTGGCTGGGACTGGCGGCTTCTGTGTTCTTGTCCCTGACGTCGGGGGCGTCGGACGCGTCAGCCGTCAACGTTATCGGGGACTGGCTTTTTGGCGGCATTCCAAGGGATGCGGCGCTGAGCGCCCGCGACAGCCTGATCGTCTATGACATCCGCTTGCCGCGCATCGTCCTCGGCATGCTGGTGGGGGCTGCGCTCGCGGTTTCGGGCGCGGTCATGCAGGGGCTGTTTCGCAATCCGCTGGCCGATCCCGGCCTCATCGGCGTTTCCGCCGGCTCCAGCCTCGGCGCGGTAGCCGTCATCGTGCTTGGCACCACTGCGCTGGCGCCGGTGACGGCCTTGCTCGGGACGCTCGCGCTGCCGCTGGCCGCCTTCTCCGGTGGCCTTGCCACGACGCTGGTGCTCTATCAGGTTGCCACGCGACGCGGGCAAACCTCGGTCGCCACCACGCTGCTCGCCGGCATCGCGCTGGCGGCACTTGCCATGGCTCTGACCGGCATCCTCATCTTCGTGGCTGACGATCGCCAGTTGCGCGATCTGACTTTCTGGCAACTCGGATCGCTCGGCGGCGCAACATGGCAAAAGATCGGTTCCGTCGGGCCGATCATCATCCTGGCGCTGGCGGCGATGCCGTTCCTTGCGCGGGGCCTCAATGCGCTGGCGCTGGGCGAGGCGACCGCCGGCCATCTCGGCATTCCGGTGCAGCGGCTGAAATATACGGCGATCATCGGTGTCTCGGCTGCCGTTGGCGCGTCCGTCGCCGTCAGCGGCGGCATCGGCTTTGTCGGCATCGTCGTGCCTCATCTGCTGCGCCTGCTGATCGGTCCGGACAATCGCTATCTGCTGCCGGCCTCCGCCCTGCTCGGCGCTTCGCTGCTGCTGCTGGCCGACGCGATCGCCCGCACCATCGTCGCGCCGGCCGAATTGCCGATCGGCATCGTCACCGCGATATCAGGGGCGCCGTTCTTCCTGTGGATATTGCTGCGCAAACGCGGCGTGGTCGATCTGTGAGATTGGGATTGTGAGGCTGGGATGATCGAGGCAAGGGACGTTTCGGTTGATATCGCAGGCATGCGCATCGTCGGCGATGTCGATTTCGATGCGCGACCCGGCGAGGTCGCGGCGATCGTCGGCCCCAACGGATCCGGTAAGACGACGTTCCTAAAGGCCTTGTCGGGTGAGATCGTCCATGCCGGGCGCATCACCCTCAACGGCCGGAGATTGTCTTCGATGAAACCGGTCGAGATTGCCGTGCATCGCGCGGTGCTGCCGCAGGCGACGACGCTGTCCTTCCCGTTCACGGTGCGCGAGGTGGTCAAGCTGGGCCTTGTCGGCGGCCGCTCGGGTGCCTTGCCCGGCGAGGACGTGCGGCTGCCGGAACGGGCGCTGGCGCGTGTCGACCTTGATGGTTTCGCCGGGCGTTTCTATCAGGAGCTTTCAGGCGGCGAGCAGCAGCGCGTCCAGCTTGCGCGCGTGCTTTGCCAGGTCTGGGCACCGGTGCTCGACGGCAAACCGCGCTATCTGTTCCTCGACGAGCCGGTTTCCAGCCTCGACATCAAGCACCAGCTGATCATCATGAACATCGCCCGCGACTTCGCCCGAAGGGGCGGCGGCGTGGTTGCCATCCTGCACGACCTCAACCTGACGGCCATGTATGCCGACCGCATCTTCGTCATGCATCGCGGCCGGTTGGCCGCGACCGGGTCTCCGTCGGATGTGCTGAGCGACGACCTGATCGAGAAAGTGTTCGACTGCCGGATGAGGGTCGGCGTTCTGCCGGCCGGCAATGTGCCGTTCGTCCTGCCGCAATCGGCGGCTTAGGGTTGCTGGCAAGGAAGGTTCGCCGAAGCCTTTCCAACTTCGTCATCCACGGGCAGAGCGGGAGCGAAGCTCTGTCGCGGAGACCCGAGGATCCTGTGTGTTGTTCCCATGCTATGATTGAAGTGGGAAGGAGACCGAGAGGATCCTGGTCGTCTTTTTGAGGACAGGCCGCGGCATGGCTCGGTCCCTTCCCACCGGTGAACCATCAACCTGAACAGTTGCACGGGGCTGTTCCAAGCAGACCCCGCACCACAGGAAGAGGCGTGGGACATGATAATGCAGAACTATGTCGGCTGCGATATCTCAAAGCAGTGGCTCGATTTTTTTGATGAGACAAGCAGTCGGTGCCAGCGCATCG